>NZ_JBFBGM010000031.1:0-102827 GCF_040684695.1 Streptomyces erythrochromogenes | reverse complement strand
TTCACGTAGCCGTTGATCGACGGCGAGGGACCGATGAAACCGATGTCCAGCGAACCGCCGTTGAGCGCCTCGATCTCCGACGGACCGGCGTTGAAGGTCTGCGGCTTGATCTTGGTGCCGTTCAGCTCCTTCTCGATGAGGCCCTCCTGGATACCGACCAGGGCGGTGGCGTGGGTCAGGTTCGGGAAGTACCCGATACGGACCTCCGACGCCGACAGCTTCTTGCCGTCGGTGGCGGCGACGTTGGCCTTGTCGTCTTCCTTCTTCGCCTCGGATCCGTAGCCGCAGGCCGTCAGGAGGAGGGGGAGCGTGGCGGTGACGGCGATGGCGCGCAGGGTGATGAGCGGTCTGGCGGCAGACACGGAGGTGTCCTTTCACGGGGAGGGTCTTCGGGAAGCTGTGGAGATGCCGAGCGGTGGAGACACGCGGTTGCGGAGGTGCGCCGTGCGAGGTCGTCGGCACGCGCAGCGCCCACGGCCGGTCGGTGGTGGGACCCGCCGTCGCGGGGGACCGAAGGGGTCGCGGATGCCGAAGGGGCTGATGTCCAGCCGCTGTCATCGCGCGCCGCGCTCGAAGGTGCTGCGGGGCGGCGAGGTCGGCCGAGAGGGACCGTCCGGCCGAGCGGGGGCGGGACGGTGAAGCGCACTGCGGTTCCCGGTGCGCTTCAGCGGGCTCCGCGCACCGGGTCAGGCAGGCTGACAGATGGCGCTGGAGGTACGGACCAGATCGATGTGCCGTCGGGTGGTGAGACGAGGCTGCAGAAGGCCCGCGTGATGCAGCGTGCGCATGGTCCTCACCCCCGAATCCCTAGTTTTCCTACCTGGCTGGTAGGCATATTGGCAGACAGCGGCATCCGCCCCAAGGGGTCGCCCATATAGTGGACGAGCTTGTCTCGCTTTGTGAGAACGTGCAGGTGAGGGGGGTGGGCTGGAGACCCTGGCTCAGGGGTTGGTCCAGGCGTCGGGTACGTCCGTCAGCGCGGACACGTCGGCCGGCAGGTCGGAAGTCGCCACGTCGGCCAGGGATACGCCCTCGAGGATCTCGCGCACGTTGGACCGCAGTGCGATCCACAGGGGCAGCAGCGACTGGGCGGCCCCGCTGTAGGACAGGTCCGGAGGGCGGACTCCGCGTACCGAGACCAGGGGGCCGTCCACGACGCGGATGACGTCCGCGATGCTGATCGCCCCGGCGGGTTTCGCCAGCCGGTAGCCGCCGTTGCCGCCGCGCTGGCTGAGGACGAGACCACCCCGGCGCATGTCGTTCAGGATGCCCTCGAGGAACTTGTGCGGGATGTCCTGGGCATCGGCGATGGCTTCGGCCTTCACGGGCCCGTCGTCCTGTGCCACCGCGAGCTGCAGTGCGGCCCGCACCGCATAGTCCGCCCTGGCTGAGATCCGCATGCGGACATTATCCCGTACGGCCGCGGTCCGCGTCCTGCGGGTGGGCGGTGGCGGACCGCCGCCCACCCGCGCATCAGTGGAAGGCCGCCGCCACCGCGCGGTGCGATCCGTTGAGGTAGTGCTCGCCGATCGAGCGGAGGCGGTGCGCGGCCGGACGGTGGGCCGTCAGGACGCGGGCGTTGCGCCAGAACCGGTCCAGGCCGGGCGCGTCGGCGAGTTCCAGTACGCGCGTGGTCACGTGCAGGGCGGCCCGGGACGTCACCGTCTCGGCCGTGGCCACGAGGGCGGCGACGCCCGCGGGCTCCTCGGCGTCGAGGTGCGTCCCGGCTTCGAGGGCCCGGGCCATCGCCTCGGTCGCCCGCTCGACCACGGCGGTGGCGGTGTGGGCGGCGGAGGCGAGCTCGCCGTACGTGAGGAGGAGGTCGGGGTCCTCGCCCGGCAGCCTGTGCGCGCGGCCGCCCCTGCTGAGGTCGCGCGCCTCGGTGAGCGCGCCCTCGACGATGCCGAGGGCGACGTGGCACAGGGCGAGCCGGAGCGCCGGCTCCGCGAGCGCGGTGAAGGGCGCGGTCGACTCCTCGTCGTGCGGGCGGCGGCCGAGCACCTGGCCCGGTGCGACGGTGACCCGGTCGAGGACGACCTCGCCCGCGCCGGCGACGCGCTGCCCGAGCCGGTCGTGGGCCGCCTCGACGCTCACGCCCCGGGTGCGCGGAGAGACCCGTACGACCAGGACGTCACCGGTCGCGGCGCAGACGGCGTCCAGCACGATCTGGTCGGCGACGGCCACCGCCGTGTCGACGGAGCGGCGCCCGTTCAGCACGTAGCCGGTGCCGCGGGGCCTCAGGGTCAGGTCCGGCCCGTCGCCGCCGCCCTCGTCGGGCGCGGGCGCGCGGACCGCACCGGTCCACAGCCACTGTTCGCGCACCGACGCCTCCTCAAGGGTGGCCGCGTGGTGGTGACTCGCGTAGAACCGGCCGCTCCAGGTGTGCACGTAGTGGCGCGCGAGCACGTCGCCGACGGAGCTGTCCGCCGCGGCGACCTCGCGGATGACGGCGCATCCGGTACGCCAGTCCGTGCCGCGGCCGGGCGAGGGCGGGGTGAGGGCGGCGAGCAGTCCCGCCTCGCGCAGCCGGGTCCTCTCGTCGGTCGGCGGCCGGCCCGCCTGCTCACGGGCGATGGCGTCCGCGGCGAGGTCGTCCGCCACGTCGCGAGCGGTGCGCAGCAGCGCGCGGTGCTCTTCGCCGGACCGCGAGGCCGTAGCCGTGCTCGGTGTCGTCGCCACGGACTTCACCGACAGGCCGGGGTGCCGTGGCGGGGTGCGGATGCTGGGCGGACGGCGGGGCCATGCGGGACGGCGGTGGTCATGGGGGCTACTCCGGAACGTTGTCGGACGGCCGCGGCCTGGTGCCGGGCGGTGTGTGGAGCACGGGGCGGGGGACCGGGAAGGGGAGGGGGAGGCGTCATGCGTGCGGGCGGCGGCGGGCCCGCCCGGCAACTCCCGGCCGGGAGGGGCGCCGACGGGAACGGCGCTGTGGCAGGAAGCCGCGGGGCAACTCAATCCCACCTTCCCTATCGGATTGATAGGGATACTCTCCGAAGGCGGCCACCTCAGCAAGACCGCGCCCGCATCGTGGACAGGACCGTCTTGCAGCGAGAGACGCGCTGGTCAGGGGCGCGCCGTCGGCTCAGTCCAGCGGCTGTTCCACCGCGCTCGTGCCGCTGCCCTCCTGCGATTCCCAGCTCCAGGTCTCTTCCATGCGCAGCCGGCCGTCCGGGAGTTCGGCCACGAGCGAGGTGCACCGTCCGGACGCGGTCGTGCCGTCGAGGCGCAGCTGGACGTAGCGGAAGTCGACGGTGTCGCCCGCCCGGGTGCCGATCAGGTGCCCCTTGACCACGTCTCCGCCGTGGTAGTCGGCCCACACGAGACCGTCGCGTTCGTGGTATTCGAACCGGGTCCGCCGCCCGACCTGGCCGGGGGCCTGGTCGGCCACGGGGACGAAGACGAGGCCGTCGAGCGAGCGCGCCATGCGTGACTCCTGGAGGAGGACGGTCCGGTCCGGGCCGGACCGTCCGGAGATGAAACGGGCCGCCGCGGGTAGCCGGAAGGAAGGACGAGGGGCCGCCGACGGCCCGGTGACGGAAGGCGAACCATCCATGACCCAGGACGCCGCGACCGCGACGAACGAACCGCACGAGCCGACCCCCGAGGAGCGGACGGCCCGCGACAGGGTACGCCGACGGGCCACCGGCATGACGCACCACCAGACCGCGGACGCGCTGGAGGACGCGGAGGAGTCCGCGGGCGACCTGGACGCGGCGGACACCGCGACCCGCGCGACCGTGGCCGAATGGCGACGGATCACCGACCTCCTCTTCGACCATGGCGGCCCCTACGCGCCGGAGACCGACGCCTACGTCCAGGGCCAGCTCACGGCCCGCAGGAACCGGCAGGCCGGCTCCTAGGCCCTGGACGCGGGGAGCCGGCGCGGCCCCTCCGGGCTATCCGGCCGCGCGGAGGCGGGTGGCGGCCGACTCCGCCTCGCGGACGACACGTTGCGTGTCGATGTCGACCAGCCGCCCGTCGAACTTCAGTGCCCGTCCGTCCACGAACACCGCGTCGATGTTCTCGGGCCGTCCGTTGAAGACGATCTGGCCGACCCAGTCGAACCGCGGCGCGAAGTTCAGGGCGGCCGGGTCGACGACCACGATGTCGGCCCGCTTGCCCGGCGTCAGCGAGCCCACCCGGTCGGCGATACCGAGCGCTTCGGCGCCGCCCAGTGTGGCCATCCGCAGGACGTCCTGGACCTGCGGGAACACCCCGGCGTCCGTGGCCCGGGCGCGTTGCAGGCCGATGGCCGTCTTCATCAGCGCGTGGAAGTCCGAGCTGTCGTTGGTCCCGCCGTCCAGACCCAGCCCGACCTTCACACCACGACGTTCGAACTCGGCCAGTCGCATGATGCCGGAGGCCAGGCGCATGTTGCTGAGCGGGCAGTGGGCGGCCCGTACGTCGTGTTCGGCGACGGCGGCGATCTCGGCGTCGGTCAGGTGGACGGCGTGGTTGATCAGGAGCCGCGGACCCAGTGCGCCGATGTCGCCGAGGACCCCGATCGGGTCGTCCGCCCGCTGCTCGGGGCGCTCCAGCACATGGGAGTTGAGCATGACGCCCAGCTCCTGGGCGGCCTCCCAATGTGCCCGGTTGAGGTCCTGGACGGCCCGCGCCGCGTGCGTGGCCACCTGGAAGGATCCCAGCGGCACCGGATCGACGAGTTCCTTCTTCACCTTCGTGACGAGTGCCGCGTCCGGCTTGGGCGGGAACATCGCGTAGGTGAAGCGCACCCCGGTGCCGGCCAGGGCTCGTACGTAGCTCTCGACGAGGTCGTAGGCGAAGATGTCGACCCAGTCCACCAGCGTGGTGACACCCGACTGGACGGCGTCGAGGGCGGCGAGCCGTACGAAGCTGTGGAGGGCCGTGGGTGTGAGCCGTCCCCGCTGGGGGTCGGTGCACCCCGAGAACCAGCCGAACAGGTCGCGGTCGCTGCAGCCGCCGCGGATCACCGCCTGCCACAGGTGCGTGTGGGTGTCGACGAACCCCGGCATGACCAGCTTGCCCGACGCCTCCACCACCCTGGTTCCGGGCGGCCGTTGAAGAGCCGTGCCGACGGCGGCGATGGCGCCGTCGCGCATCAGTACGTCGGCGTTCTCGAGAGCCCCGAGAGGCCCGCTGCCGAGGGCGGGGTCCATGGTGAGGAGGAGGGACGCCCCGCGCAGCAGGACGGTCCCGCCGGTCGGCGCGGGTCGTCCGGGCAGGGAGTCGGGGCCTGTGGGGCGGTCGGTGACCCCGAGGAGGAGCGGCGTGGCGGCCGCCAGCCCGAGGCCGGTGAGCAGATCGCGTCGGCTGGGGAACGGGGGCCGGGTGGGGGTGGAATGCATGACGTGTTACCTCCCGAGGGCGCAGAACGGAAGGCCCGCCCGGGTGACGCTCTGACGGGGCGTCGGTGAGGGGCGGGAGATCACACGCAGCATTCCCGGCGAACGGCCATTCGATGGGCGCCATCGGAAAACTTTTTCCGTTCCCGTCGACCGCCAGACATGAACCGGCCATGTTGCCGTGGGCCGGCGGGGTGACGGGGGAGGGGCCGGGTCCGTCGGGGCGACGGGCCCGGCCCCCTCCTCGGCCTGGGGCGCGCGGGCGCGCGGGCGCGCCGTCGCGCGGCTGCGCCGGTCAGGACCTGCGCATGCCCTTCTTGGTCCTGTCCGCGGCCTCCGAGGCCATCTCCTCAGCCTTGCCGGTCATGCGTTCGGCGCTGCCTTCCGCCTGCATGCGCTTGTCGTCCATCGCGTCGCCCGCGGTCTCCTTGAGCTTGCCCTTGATCTGCTTGGCCTTGCCCTTTGCCTTGCTCATGACGAAGTGCTCCTTGGGTGAGGGGGAATGCACTGCCCACCATGCGTCCGCCGGGAGGGGCCCGCAACGCACGCTGGACCGTACGGTTCCCAGCCCTGGTCCGGCGGCCCGGCGGGACGGGTTCCCACCAGTCGCGGGGAAATGGGCGCGGGCACGGATGGAAGAAGCTTTCGCGGGCAGACGGCGACTGAAGCGCCACGGCGGATCAAACGGTTCCGCCGCCGTTCCAAAGCGAGAATGAGGTACTCATGATTGCCGTCGGGTTGATCCTCCTGCTCATCGGATTCCTCACCGGGGTCTCCGTCCTGTGGACCCTCGGGGTCATCCTGCTCGTGGTGGGCGCGGCGCTGTGGATCCTGGGCTCGGTCGGCCACGCGGTCGGCGGCCGACGCCACTACTGGTAGACCAAGAGGTGGCCGAATCGGGCCTGTCCGGTCGATCATGACCGGGCAGGCCTCGGTACGTTGAGCCGCATGAGCTCCGTACTTGTCATCGGCTACGACCCGCAGGCGATACCCGGCATCGACGTCCAGGCCCTTCGCGGTGCCCTGGAGGCGGACTTGGCCCGCTTCGCCGAGCACGGCATCGACGCGGCCATGACCAGGGTCGTCCTCGACGGCACGGTGGAATCGACCCTCGGGGCCTCGCTGACGGCACGTCACTGGGACGTCGTGGTGGTCGGTGCCGGAATCCGCAAGGCGGAGCCGCTGCTCCCGCTCTTCGAGCAGATCGTGAACCTGATCCACCGCCATGCGCCCGATGCGGCCATCGCGTTCAACACCGGCGTCGGTGACAGCCTGGAGGCCGCACGACGCCGGCTCTGAGAGCCACCGGCTACCGGCTACCGGCCGTCCCCCACCAGGTTGTGGACGAGGATCAGGATCGCCGCCACCATCACGGCCAGGTGCACCCAGACCGGGGCGTCCACGACACTCGCACTCGCTGTCGTACTCGCGGTCGTCATTGCAGTCGTCATTGCAGTCGTCATGCACTGCGCCTGCCCGCGCCGCGCCGGACAACGCATCGCGCGCACCGAAATCGGCCCTCGGGCCCGGTCCTCCCCCCTCACCCTGGGGGGACGCGCGTACCGTCGAGGGGCAGTACGTTCCTGACCTCGTAGGCGCTGGCGAAGGGCGTGCGGTGCAGCTCGTCGGAGGTGACGAGGCAACCGCCCGCTTCGAGAAGGCCGCCGCCGATGTGCCGGGCGAGTTCGCCGACCAGACGGGCGTGGACGACAGCGGGGTCGGGCACGTACACGTACCGGCCGAACGGCCGCACGTCCGGCGCCGGCAGGTCGCGGCGGCCCAGGAGCGACGCTCCGGAGGGGAGCACGGTGGCCCTGCGCACCGGGAGCTGCGCGGGAGCCCGCCGCGCGTCCAGGCCGAACCACACCACCGCCTCCTGGATCCGTCCCTCATGGGAGATCCACTCCACCTCGTCGGCCCCTGCCAGGGTGCCCGGCGGTACCCGGTCCGCAATCCCCGGCGCGAGCCTGACCCAGCCGTACCCGGTCGTCCGTACCCGGTCCAACGCCCAGGACAGCGGCGGATCATAGGCCTCGGGATCCGAGGTCCGGTCCAGCCGGTCCGGCCCGTCCGGCCGCATCAGGTCGATGAACACCGCTTCGCCCTGACTGTC
Source organism: Streptomyces erythrochromogenes (assembly GCF_040684695.1). Classification (GTDB taxonomy): domain Bacteria; phylum Actinomycetota; class Actinomycetes; order Streptomycetales; family Streptomycetaceae; genus Streptomyces; species Streptomyces erythrochromogenes_C. The sequence goes on along the minus strand of NZ_JBFBGM010000031.1, from coordinate 95,390 downwards.
GAACTCCCTGACGTCCTCACAGCGCGGGTAGAGCATCGGTTCGTGCATGCCCGGCCGGTTGGCCTTGGCGATCTCGACGGTCAGCGGGTCCGCGTCGACGGCGTCGGTGTGGTGCGACCAGCCCAGTACGAGGGCGTCGGCGCCGCTGCCGAGGCACATCGCGTCGATCAGTACGACGCCCAGCTCGTGCAGGACGCGGTCCAGCTTGTACTCGGACACGGTGAGGTGGGACGACAGCTCGACACTGTCGGGGGTGAAGTACAGGCGGGCCGCGTACTCCCCGTACTTCGCCGCGGCCCGCCGGCGCAACCGGACCTGCTCCCGGGCGGCGGACACCAGTGCGGCGGGATGCCCGCCCCGCAGGGCCTGCGCCGCGGCGGCCTCCCCGGCCGGGCCGCCGGCTTGCAGACAGGCCAGCAGCCGCCGGCCTTCGTCCGTCATCAGGGCCCGGAACACCTCAAGATCCATCCGGCCATTCAAGCAGGCCGGGACGGGGCGGGCGGGGCCGCGGCCGTGCCCGCCCCCTCTCCGGTGGCTAGAAGGCCGCGCGGCAGTTCACGAGCTTGGTGGTGCCCACCTTGCGGTCGCAGGCGTAGGCCTTCACATCCTTCTTGTTCTTGAAGGTCCAGCTCTTCGAGCCGTTGACCACCGCCACCTTGTTCTTCACCGACACCCAGGCGCCGCCCACCCAGTCCTGGTAGGACAGTGCGAGCACGGCCTCGTACCCGTCGCCCGCCACCTTGTCCTTGGCGTAGGCGCCCTGGAACGACCCGGCGTAGAGCTTCTCCTGGGAACCGGGGATCGAGCCCGACACGTGGTACTCGTACGTGCCGCCGACCTCGGCCTTGCCGCTGGTGGAGGTCTTGTGGAAGCCGATGGTGGCGGCGCCGGCCGTGCCGGCCAGCCCGACCACGAGGGCGGAGGCGAGGGCGGAGGCTCCGACGAGCACGCGCTTGACGACGATGGTCATGGCAGGGACTCCATTCCAGAGGATGCAGAGGATGCAGAGGATCGGTACGCGCCGCGCCACCGCACCGGTGTGCTCCGGCGGCCCGGCGAGACAGAAAACTAGGCGGGCCGCGGGCCGCCGCGCGGCACGCACCCGGATGATCCCGATCTCCACCCGGGGCGGGTGGCGGCCGCCGGGGCCTGCAACTCCGGCGGTATCAGGGGCATGCGGACGCGGTAGGGGCCCGTCCTGCCGCAGTCCCATGGCCCGGCCGGGCCACGGCCCGTAGGCTGCGCCGATGCACGCAGGATGGGGGTTGCGCGACAGGCGCGCGGACGGTCACGGTGCCGGCGATCACGATCACGATCACGATCACGGGCACGGCGATCACGGTCACGGGCGCCGGTTCCCGGGCGCGCTCGCGCCCGCGTTCCCGTTTCGGTACCGGTCCCTGGCCATCGACTCGACGCTGGCACTGGGCTACGCCGGCGCGGGACTTCTGCTCGGCCGGGAGCAACCACCGCCCGGCTGGCAGCCGTTGGACGAGCTCGGTGCGGTCCTGACCGTTCTGGTGGGGCTGGTGCTGCTCGCCCGCCGCATCGCGCCCGTCGCGGCGTTCGCCGCCAGCAGCGCGCTGTGGATCGTCTTCATCACCTGCGGGTACTGGCCGGTGGTCAACTCGATGCCACCGCTCCTGGGCCTGTACACGGTGGCGGCGACCCGCTCCCTGCGCACGTCCGCCGCGTGCGCGGCGGCCGTGACCGGAACCTGGGTGTACGCCGGGCTGGCCAACGCGGAGCACAGCTCGATGCCCACCGTCCTCGCGCAGGCCGTCCTGTTCCCGGCCGTGGTGTTCGTCGTCGGCCGCGGCTCGGGCCGACTCGCCGAACGGAACCGGCAGTTCGCCGAACTCACCGCCCAACTCCGGCGCCGGCAGGAGGAGAACGCCCGCCAGGCGCTCACCGAGGAACGGGTGCGCATCGCGCGCGAACTCCACGACGTGGTCGCGCACCACATGTCCGTGATCTCCCTGCAGGCCGGCATGGCCTCGTACGTGTTCCCCACCGACCCGGCGGCCAGCCGGCAGGCCCTGGACACCATCGCCGGCACCAGCCGGGAGGCGCTGGAGGAACTGCGCCGCATGCTCTTCCTGCTGCGTGTCGGCCAGGAGGAGCCGTCGGCGGGACAGGCGGATCCGGACGACTCCGCCCCGGGGCTGGAGGACGGCGGTGCCTACGCCCCCGCCCCCGGGCTGGACCTGCTCGACAGGCTCCTCGACCGGGTGCGGGGCGCGGGGGCCGAGGTCACCATGGAGGTCGTCGGGACCCCCGCACGTCTCCCGCAGGGCATGGCCCTGTGCGTCTACCGGGTGATCCAGGAGGCACTGACCAACGTCCTCAAGCACGCGGGACCCACCCGCGCCGCCGTCACCATCCGCTACGGGAGCCGCAGCGTGGCCGTGACCGTCACCGACGAGGGAAGAGCCGGCGGGGAAAGCGGCGCGTTCCGGCCAAAGAACGTGATCACAGCTGGTCACGGCTTGATCGGGATGCGCGAACGCGCGAAGATCTACGGCGGGTCGGTCACCGCCGGCCCCCGCACCCCCGGTGGATTCGAGGTGCGACTCGTCCTTCCGGCACCCACCACCGGTGACCGGCCGGACGGTGGCCGGGCCCCGGGTTCCGGGGACGTCCGTTCCCGATGAGGATTCCCCGATGCCCACGGTACTGGTGGTCGACGATCAGGTACTGATCCGAGCCGGACTCGTCTCCCTGCTCAACGCCGCGCCGGGCCTGACCGTGGTCGGCGAGGCGTGCGACGGCGACGAAGCCGTCCGGCTGGCCGGGACCACCGCACCCGACGTCGTCCTCATGGACCTCCGGATGCCGGGCACCGACGGCATCACCGCCATGGAACGCATCCTGGCCCGGACCGGGACCGGCGCCCGGGCCGGGACCGGTGCGCCGAGGATCCTCGTCCTGACCACCTTCGACCTCGACGCATACGTCTACAGCGCCCTGCGCGCCGGGGCCTGCGGCTTCCTCCTCAAGGAGACGCCCCCGGAGCGGCTGGTCGCCGCCATCCACACCGTCGCCTCCGGCGACATGCTCTTCGCGCCGACCGTCACCAGGCGCCTGATCGAGGCGTACCACCCCGGACCGGTCCCGCCGGGCACGATCGCCCCGGAATGGGACACCGTCACCGGCCGCGAACGCGACGTCCTGCGGCTCGTGGCCACGGGAGCGACCAACGCGGACGTCGCCCGGCAGCTCTTCATCAGCGAGGCCACCGTGAAGACCCACCTCAATCGGGCCATGGCCAAACTCGGCCTCTCCACCCGCGCCCAGGTCGTCGTCTTCGCCTACGAGACCGCCCTCGTGACGCCGGGCGGCCCGACCGCGCTGCCCTGACCCCTGCCCCGCACGCTGCCCCGACCGCACTGTCCCGACCGTACTGTCCCGACCGCACTGCTCCGGCACCGACCGGCTCAGGGCCGCCGGTGCGCCTCGCGCCGCGGCCGCGGCGCGTCGCCGGTCCGCATCGACAGCGGTGGCAGCTTGCCCGCCGCCACGAGCCGGTGGCGTACGACCATGACGGCCACCGCCGCCACGACGATGACCACCCCGCCGAGCCGCAGGATCGCGTCGTAGGCCTCCTCGGGCGACCGCTGCGGGGTCATGGCCGAGATGGCCGCAGCCGTCCCCGCCAGCGCGATCGCGCCCAGCGTGACCAGGAACGTCAGCAGGACGCCCGACGCCTCGCCCGCCCTGGCCGGCGCGACGACCTGCTGCGTCGCCACACTGGAGTAGGTCCAGCCCAGCCCCAGGCCGAGACCCGCCCACGCGAACACCGGCACGTACAGCCACCAGGCGGCGACCCCGGCCAGCGCGTACATCCCCGTCCCCGCGACGGCCCCCGCCAGCGCCACCACGGCGGTCGCCCGCAGGTGCCGGCCCAGCCGCACACCGAGCGGCCCGCTGAGCGCCACCAGGAGGGCCGGGGCCAGGAAGACCGTGCCCGCCATCAGCGGCGAGAGCCCGCGTACCCCCTGGAGGTAGAGCGTGGCGAGGAAGACGGTGACGCCGTAGCCCATGTTGGTGAGCGAGCCCATCGTGGTGACCAGCACGTACGGGACGTTGCGGAACAGCCGCAGATCGACCAGCGGGTGCCGGGCGGACCGCTCCCGTACGAGGAACAGCCCGCCGGCCGCCACGGCCACGGCGAAGAGGGCGAGGGTACGGGCGCTCGCCCAGCCCCAGGCGTCGCCGCGCTCCACGGCCAGAGTCAGGGCCGCCAGCGAGCACACGATCAGGGCACAGCCGAGGAGGTCGAGCTGCCGCGGCGCGGACGGGTCGCGCGAGTCCGGTACGTACACGAGGGCGATCAGCAGCGAGAGCACGCTCAGCGGTGCCATCAGCCAGAAGATCCATCGCCAGCCGGGTCCCTCGGTGAGGCCTCCGCCCACGAAGGGCCCGAGCGCGGTTCCGATGTTGGCGACGCCGAACACCGCACCCAGGGCCTTGGCCCGGGTCTCCTCCGGAAAGGTGTTGGTGATCACGGACACGGACACGGGGAAGACGAACGCCGCGCCCACCCCCTGCGCGACCCGGGCCGCCACCAGCGGCCCGAGGCCGGGAGCCAGCGCGCAGCCGACGGACCCGGCGGCGAACAGGGCCGTCCCGGCCAGCAGGGTGCCGCGGCGGCCGAAGACGTCCCCGACCCGGCCGCCGACGATGAAGAAGCAGCCGATGGCGAGCATGTAGGCGGACAGGGTCCACTGCGCGGCCGAGACCGTGACGCCGAGCTCCGCCGAGATGCCGGGAATGGCGAGGTTGAGCGCGAAGAAGTCGAGCTGGATGCAGAACAGGGCGAGGGCGACCGCGACGAAGGCCCCCTTCCTCCGCGCGGCTGGCGAAGACCCAGCGCGCATGACGGCTGTCCTCTCGGCCGACACGGTCGCGGCGGCACGGCCGGCGGCCGCACGCGCGCCCTCTTCCCATTGTGGAGGCGCCCGCGTCGGTCCGCAGTTCCACGCCGGACGGCCCATGGCCCTCGCCGGGCGGTGGCTAAAGATTCGCTCAAACGTCGCCCCAACTCCTTTGGAATGGTGATCAGTTGATGTCAGGATCGGGCCTTCGTGTCCGGAACGCGTCATTGCTCGGGGAGAGGACGTACACCGCATGTCTGCCGGTCCGTCGCCGTTCGTACCGCCCGCACAGCCCAGCCCGCCCGCCCAACCCGCACAGCCCAGCCCGCCCGCACAGTCCGCGCAATCCGCACCGCCCGCGAGGGGCACCGGGCCGGCCGGCACGGTGCTGACCGTCGCCGCGGTCCTGGTGGGCCTGATGGCAGGGCTGTTCTTCGCGTTCGACGTGTCCGTGATGCCCGGACTCGCCGCGGGGGACGAGCAGACGTACGTCACGGCGATGCGCGCCTTCAACAAGGCCATCGACGGCAACCCGCTCTTCGGGACGGTCTTCGTGCTGGCGCTGGTGGCCGCCGTGCTGTCGGCGGTCCTGGAGTTCCGCGGCGGGCGGCGCGCGGTCGCCCTGTGGGTGGGCGCGGCCGCAGTGGCCTACCTCGTCGTCCTGCTCATCACCTTCACCGTGAACATCCCGCTCAACAACGAGCTCGCGGACGCGGGTGAGGTGGCTCGGATGAAGGACTTCGAGATCGTGGAGCGGTTCAGGACGACCTGGGTGACCACCAACATCATCCGGACGCTGCTGTGCACCACCGCACTGGCCGCCCTCGCCCGTGCCCTGCTCCTCCACGGCCGCGCCACCCGCTGAACGCCCGCCGGTCCGGCCGGCCCGGGCGCCCCGCCGCGTCAGTGCAGGACCAGGGCCCAGGCCAGGAGGCCGAGGGCGACGGTGCACAGCACGGCACGCCACACGTTGGCGCGTACCCACGGCGCCTCGAAGGCGCGGCGGACCGCCGCGGGGTCGCCGACGCGGTCGACCGGTCCGGCCTGTTCCAGCGCGTTGTTCAGCGGGATGTTGATCCTGGCCGTCACGACCATCGCCGCGAGGTACGCGACGAGCGCGCCGATCAGCGGCCCCAGCGCGTCCCGCCCGCCGCCGCCGACGGCGTGGAGCACCACCGCGGCCGCGCTGAACACGAGCGCGCCGACGTAGCCCAGCAGGAACCAGCCGTTCAGGATCGCCACGTTGATCCGCTGCATGGTCTCGATGACGGTGCGGTCGCCCGCGACCCGGAGCCCCGGCATCACCGATACGGAGAAGCCGTAGAAGAGGCCGCTCATCCAGCCGACGGTGATCGTCGCGGCGATCATCGTCGCCAACCGTGCCGTTTCCACGTGGTGCTCCCCCGGATCGAGAATCAGGCCAAGAACTGGTCTTCGAACGGTCAAGTCCCGCCGATCATAGGGTGCGCGGGACCGGTTCGGGCCCGCGTAGGCTGGCCCGATCTTCGCGTCCCTTTCCTGCTGCGCCTCTCCTCCCGCACCTCTCGTCACCGCCGAACGGAGCCGCCCGCCATGCTGACCGCCCTCACCGGTGTCCACGGGGACCGAGCGGACGCCGTCAGCGTCGCCGGCCGCACGGCTTCCTACGAGGAACTCCTGGGAGCCGCCCGCCAGGTGGCGGCCGATCTCGCCGCATCGGGGGTCCCCGCGTTCGCGGTGAACGCGACGGCCTCCCTGGAGACGGTGGCCGCCGTGGTCGGGGCCCTCCTCGCGGGCGTGCCGTGCGTGCCCCTGCCGCCCGACGCGGGTCCGGCCGAGCGCGGACACATCCTGCGCGACTCCGGCGCCCGCACCATCGAGGTCGATTTCGCCCGCCGCTCGGACCGGACGCCCGCCCCTGCCGCAGCACGCACCCCCGAGGATCCCGCGCTGATCCTCTACACCTCCGGCACCACCGGCGCCCCCAAGGGCGTGGTCCTCAGCAGCGCCGCGATCACCGCCGACCTGGACGCCCTCGCCGAGGCCTGGCAGTGGACCGCCGAGGACACCCTGGTCCACGGCCTCCCGCTGTTCCACGTACACGGGCTCGTGCTCGGCGTACTCGGCGCCCTGCGCACCGGCAGCCGTCTCGTGCACACCGGCCGGCCGACGCCCGAGGCGTACGCGGCCGCGGGCGGGAGCCTGTACTTCGGCGTGCCGACGGTGTGGTCCCGCATCGCCCGCGAGCCGCGCGCCGCGGCCGCCCTGTCGGGGGCCCGGCTCCTGGTGTCGGGCAGCGCCGCGCTGCCCGCGCCGGTCTTCCGGGACATCGAGGAGGCCAGTGGACACCGCATCGTCGAGCGGTACGGGATGACGGAGACGCTGATCACCGTGAGCGGCCGGGCCGGCGGCGAACTCCACCCGGGCACGGTCGGCACCCCGCTGCCGGGCATCGCCACCCGCATCGCCGCCGAGGAGGGCGCGGAGATCGGTGAACTCCAGCTGACCGGACCCACGCTGTTCTCCGGCTACCTGGGCCGGCCCGAGGCGACCGCCGCCGCCTACACCGAGGACGGCTGGTTCCGTACGGGCGACATCGCGGCCGTCGACGACAAGGACGGCGTCCACCGGATCGTGGGCCGCGCCTCCACCGACATGATCAAGTCGGGCGGGTACCGGATCGGCGCGGGCGAGATCGAGAACGCCCTCCTGGACCATCCCCGGGTACGGGAGGCGGCCGTGGTCGGTGTCCCCGACGCGGACCTCGGCCAGCGGATCGTCGCGTTCGTCGTCGCCGAGGGCGTGACCGGGGCCGAGCTCACCGACTTCGTCGCCGCCCACCTGTCGGTCCACAAACGCCCCCGCGAGGTCCGCTTCGTCGAGGCGATCCCGCGCAACGCCATGGGCAAGCCCCAAAAACGCCTCCTCCTGGACACCCCCGCCCCCGACCACCGCGCCTGAACGTCCCAGCGCCCGCACCGCTCCACACCGCAGGAGGCGGAGCCGGCGCCGACGACGGTTCCCCGGCACGCCGCCTACAGTGGCCTACAGTCGGCGACCGCCCCGCCGCCTGCAGCGGATGCCCCAAGCGCCACTGGGCGAGAAGGCCTCGCCGCTCTTCGGCGTCACCGACAGGGTCCGGCCGTCGAAGTCGATCCGGTCGCCGATCCGGAGGAAGAGCGGCCGGTCCAGTTCGCAGAAGCGGCCGTCATCGGTTTCGAGGTCATCCACCAGCATCATTCGGGGGACCGGGGTGATCCCGTCGGTGATCAGTCGCATGCCGGGATCGTCCCACACCGCTCGATCTCCCGCGTTCGACGGACCGGGGCGGGCTCAGCGGGACCAGACCGTGCCGCGGGCCTCGTGTTCCAGCATCGTTTCGAGACCGGTCGCCGCGTCGGCGCCCAGTTCGCGGCGCACGAGCCACAGGGCGAGTTCCAGGCCGGAGGTGATGCCCCCGGCCGTCACCAGATCGCCGTCGTCCACCACCCGCGCGTTCTTCAGCACGCCGCCCTCCCGCTCCAGGTCCGGGCGCGCCTTGTGGTGGGTGGTGCACGGCCGGCCCCGGGTCAGCCCGGCCGCCGACAGCAGCATCACACCGGTGCACAGGCCCGCGACGGTGAGCCCCGGTCGAGGCGCCGACCCCAGCGCGCGCGGAAGGGTGCCCCGCCGGATCTCCGCCCACACCCCCGGGTCCTCGCGGCGGGCGTAGCCGCCGCCCGGTACGACGACGATGTCGGCCGCGCGCGGGTCCCAGCCGTGGTCGACGCCGACCCGCGTTCCGTACGACGCCCGTACGAAACCGGGGCGGGAGGTGGTGACGTAGCGGACCTCGACCGCCCGGTCCGTGAAGAAGCGGGAGGCCGAGAAGACCTCGTACGGGGCGGCGAAGTCCAGTTCCTCCACCCCGTCGAACATCACGACGTGCACCCTGAGCGGCTTGCCGGCTCCGGCGGGGCCACTCGCCGCGGCGGCCGGGCCGGCGCCGAGCCCGGCTGCGGCGCCGGCGACCGCGCCGCCGGCGCCGAGGGCGGTCGAAGCCCGGAGCAGGACCCGTCGGTTCAGACTCATGCGGCTCTCCTCGGTGTGGTCGGGGCACGGTCGACAACCGGTGTGCCGCGCCTCGCACAAGGGGTCGACGCGGGCAACGCCCCAGTTCCCGCGGCATCTTGTGGCGCACCCCACACGCCCGTGCGCCGATCGGCGGCCGATCGGCCCCGGACGTCCGACAGTTGACGGGTGATCCGCCGGGCGGCGGCCGTGAGGATGGTCGTCATGGACCCCGAACTCGAAGCCTTCGTCCCCTTCCTCCCCGAGACCGACTGGGCCGACCCGCCCGCCGCCCGCAAGATCTACGCCGAACTGGCCGCCTCGCGCCCCGCCCCGGACCTCGCCGGCCTGGAGATCGAGGACCGCACCGTCCCCGGCGACCCCGCCGTGCCCGTCCGGATCTACCGCCCGCACCGCGCCCGTGGCGCCGTCGTCTGGCTCCGCGGCGGCGGGCTCATCATGGGCGACCTGGAGACCGAGCACCCGTGGGCCGCCCGGATCGCCGACAGCGCCGACGCGGTGGTGATCTCGGTGGACTACCGGGCTGCTCCCGAGCACCGCTTCCCGGCCGCCCTGGACGACGCGTACGCCGTACTGACATGGACGGCCGAGCACGCCGCGGCGCTCGGCATCGACCCCGAACGGATCGCTGTCGCGGGGCACAGCGCCGGTGCCGGGCTCGCGGCCGCGGTGGCCCTGCGGGCGCGCGACGAACAGGGCCCGCCGATCCGCTTCCAACTGCTCAACGAGGCCGGCCTCGACGACCGTCAGGAGACCTGGTCGGCCCGGCACTTCACCGACACCCCCTGGCTCGACCGCGACAAGATCGCCCAGGCGTGGCGGCACTACCTCGGCCCGCAGCCCGCCACCCCCTACGCCGCGCCCGCCCGGGCCGGCGACCTGTCCGGCCTGCCGCCCGCCTACGTCGCCACCTCGGAGTTCGACCCGAACCGCGACGAGGGCATCGCGTACGCGCTGCGGCTGCTGCAGGCCGGGGTGCCGGTGGAACTGCACCAGTACCCCGGCACCTTCCACGGCTCCCAGGCGATCCTCTCCGCCGCCGTGTCCCAGCGCCAGAACGCCGACCTCGCCGCGGCCCTGCGCCGCGCGCTCGCCGAGTGAGCACCCGCACCGATCACGACACGAAGGGACCACGGACACCATGAAGATCCGAACGGCACTGTGCACGGCCCTGGCCGTACTGACCGCCTGCGCCGGCACGTCGGCCGCAGCCCCCGCCCCCTCGGCCGGCCCCGACCGGGCGGCGCTGAAGTCCGCCCTGGAGGCGGTCCGCACGGCCGGCGTGCCGGGACTGTACGCGGAAGTACGCGATTCCCGCGGCGGCACCGGCAACGCGGGCCGGACCTGGCGCGGCGCCTCCGGCGTCGCCGACCTCGGCACCGGCCGCCCCGTACGGCCCGACATGCGCCACCGCGTCGGCAGCGTCACCAAGACCTTCACCGCCGTCGCCGTCATGCAGCAGGTCGAGCGGGGCCGGATCCGTCTCGACGACCCGATCGGCGACCACCTGCCGGTTCTCGTGCCCGGGGAGCGCGGGCGGAAGATCACGGTCCGGATGCTGCTCGACCACACCAGCGGCATTCCGGACTACATCCCCTACGCCTTCCCGTCCCTGCAGGAGTTTCCCTCGCCGACCGCGGCCAAGAGCCTCGACGACAACCGGTTCCGGACGTTCCGCCCGGCCGAGCTCATCGCACTGGGACTCGCGGCGCCTCCCACCGGCGAACCGGGCGCCCCCACCGGGGTCTACTCCAACACCAACTACCTCCTCCTCGGCCAACTCATCGAACACGTCACCGGAACCACGGCGGAGGAGTACATCACCCGCCACGTCATCGAACGCGCCGGGCTGCGCAACACCGGGTTCCCGTCCGGAACGCGCATCGACGGACCGCACTCGCGGATGTACGAGGCCCTCTACGGCGTGCTCGACCCGCCGCGCGACTACAGCGTCTACGACATGTCCTGGACCGGCACGGGAGCCGCCCTCGTCTCGACCATGGAGGACCTCAACCGCTTCTACGCCAAGCTGCTCGACGGCAGGCTCGTGGACCGGCGGTCGCTGACGGAGATGCAGCGCACCATCCCGGTCCGGGCCCTGGACGGATCGACCATCCAGTACGGCCTCGGCCTGCACAAGGTCACGGTGCCGGGCTGCGGCACCTTCTGGGGCCACGACGGCTCGGTGTGGGGCGCCCGGACGATGTCCCTGACCCGGGCCGACGGAAAGCGCCAGATGTCCGTCGGCATCAATCTGGAGAGGTGGAACAGGCCCGACTCCTCCGGGCAGCCGCAACCCCACCCCATCGACGACGCCCTCTCGACGCTCTACCGGACGGCGATGTGCGCTCCCACCCCGGAGCCCTCCCCCTGAGGGGACGGCGAGGGACGACACGTTGAGTGTTCGTTTATCCCGCTGTGTCACGGTGGAGCCGTCGGGTGCGGTGAGGGGAATCGGCCGTGTGGGGCGGTCGCGCCGTGTCCGGGAGCGAGTGGGGGTCCGCATGACCACGGCCGCATACGTCAACGAGGCGCGACTGGCGTACTCGATCGCCTTCATCGGGTACGCGAACCTCGTGGGGGAGGTCAAGGCCGTCTCGCACCAGGAGCCGAAGGGCGACAACTACTACCAGGACCTGCCCGAACCGAAGGACTGGACCGGCGCCCTCCGGGGAATCCAGCACCGCAGGGACGCGGAGCGGCGGGTCGTGAACCTCCTCGCCAACGAGATCTACCGCCACCTGGGATGCGAGAGCACCGCGCAGTACAAGGCACGGATCCGCGCCGTCCGCAGGGGCACCGTCGACCTGTACTCGGACATGGGCCCCTGCCACTCATGCCGCTCGGTGATCAAGGACTTCCGGTGGGACTTCCCGACCCTCGCCATCGACGTCCGCTACCGCAACGCCCTGCGCGGTGGCGGGTCGGCCGCCCTGATCCCGGCCGGCGACGGCCTGTTCGGGATGTACGGCATCGGCGACGCCGTACAGCGCCCGGACGGACTGTGGGTCAAGTCCCATCCCGGAGCCCCCGTGCCCGCGGCCACCGCGACCTTCGACGTCAAGGTCGCCGGACCGGACGGCGACCGCTTCCGCGGCACGCTCGACGCGGTCGACCAACAGCCCCACGCCCCCTACCTGTACCCGGCGCCGAGCGCGACCGCCGCACCGCTCGACGAGGCCACCGCCGTCCTGGACAAGATCGCGCAGGCCATCCGCAACCAGATGGCCCCCGGCCAGCAGATGCGCCCGCAGTCCTTCCGGCAGTGGATCCGCGGCATCGACCAGGGCACCGTCCGGCTGGACTGCGAGCGGGGACCGGGCCAGGCCGGCCGGACGGCGGTCGCGGCCTTCGTCGCGGACTTCCCGAAGGTCCGCGTCGAGGTCGCCTACGAGGCCGCCGCCGCGCAGGCGGACGGCTACGGATACGCCGACGCCACCCGGGGACCGGACGGCACCTGGCTGAAGGCCTTCGCCGCCCGCCGCTGACCGGGCCGCGGATCCGGATCCCGCGCCCGCTCCGGCACGCGACCGGCCGGGTGACCCCGGCCGGTCCGGCGGCCGCGTACGGAGCCGCCGGGCACGCGCAGGAGCGAGGATGCACGAGCTCGCTCCCACTCGGCAGCGAGCCGACGCCGATACCCGCCGGACCCCCCGCCGGACCCGTCGGAAGCCGACGCGGGGGAGAGGGAGAAGACCGACGATGCCGCCGCAGGGATCCGCCCAACAGCCCACGACCGAACTCGACGCCCGCTACAGTTCCGCGCTCAACCCCCGCCCGGGTGCCTCCGAAGTCACCGCCACCGCCTGGTCGGAGGCACAGAGGCAGCTGGGCGCCGCCGAGATCTTCTGGTTGTCCACGGTCCGGCCCGACGGCCGCCTCCACGTCACCCCCGTGATCGCCGCCTGGCACGACGGGACCATGTACTTCTCCACCGGACCGGGGGAGCAGAAGGCGAAGAACCTGGCACACGACGGCCACTGCGCGCTGACCACCGGCGGGAACGCGCTCACCGAAGGACTCGACCTCGTGGTCGAGGGCAGGGCGCAGCAGGTCGGCGACCCCGCCCGGCTGGAGGAGGTGATCACGGCGTACGCCACGAAGTACGGCCCGCACGTCACCGCTCCCGAGGGCACCTTCCACGGCATCGACGACGCGATCCGGCAGGGAAACGCGGTGGTGTTCGCGGTGGCCCCGACCACTGCGTACGGATTCGGCCGCGACGGCGGCGTCTACAGCCACACCCGCTGGACCTTCTGAGCGGGCCCGGCCCTCAACCGGACGGGTCGCCGTCCAGCCGCGCGTCCAGCCGGGCGTTGAGCCGGGCGGCCTGACGCGTCAGGTGGTCGCGTTCGGCGAGGCTCGGAGCCTTCAGGGCCGCCTCCGCGTACAGCCGCGCCGCCGTCGCCGGGTCGCCGGCGCGCTCGTGGAGGTACGCCGCCGCCGCGGTGTGCCGGGGCAGCGAGGCGTCCACCGCCGCGAGCGCCGCCAGGCCGGCCCGCGGTCCGTCGGCCTCGCCGACGGCCACCGCACGGTTGAGCCGTACGACCGGGCTGTCGGTCAGGCGGGCGAGCTCGTCGTACCACTCGACGATCTGCGGCCAGTCCGTCTCCTCGGCCGTCGGCGCATCGGCATGCAGCGCCGCGACGGCGGCCTGGGCCTGGAACTCGCCCAGCCGGTCCCGGACCAGCGCCCCCTGCAGCACCGCCACGCCCTCGGCGATCATCCTCGTGTCCCACCGGCCCCGGTCCTGCTCGGCCAGCGGCACCAGGCCGCCGTCGGGTGCGGTACGGGTGGCCCGCCGGGCGTGGTGGAGCAGCATGAGCGCGAGCAGCCCCGCCACCTCGGGATGGTCCACGCGGGCCGCCAGCTGCCGGGTGAGCCGGATGGCCTCCGCGGCGAGGTCCACGTCGCCGGAGTAGCCCTCGTTGAACACCAGGTACAGGACGCGCAGCACGGTGGAGACATCACCGGGCCGGTCGAACCGCACCCCGGAGACGGTCCGCTTGGCCCGGCTGATCCGCTGCGCCATGGTCGCCTCGGGCACGAGGTAGGCCCGGGCGATCTGGCGGGTGGTGAGACCGCCGACGGCGCGCAGGGTGAGGGCGACCGCGGACGACGGCGTCAGCGACGGGTGCGCGCACAGGAAGTAGAGCTGGAGCGTGTCGTCCACCACGGCTGCGGGGCCGGGTGCCGGCTCCCGGTCGACGAGGTCCTCCCGGCGGCGCCGGGAGGCGTCCGCCCGCGCCGCGTCGAGGAACCGGCGCCACGCCACGGTGACCAGCCAGCCCTTCGCGTCCCGCGGCGGGTCGTCCGGCCAGACGCGGACCGCCTCGACCAGCGCGTCCTGCACGGCGTCCTCGGCCGCCGCGAAGTCGGCTCCGCGGCGGACGAGGACGGCGAGGACGCCGGGCGTGAGGCTCCGCAGGAGGACCTCGTTCATCCCGTGGTCACTCCGTGATGGTGGGCGGCGCGGACAGGAACGGACGCAGCTCCAGCCATTCGTGGATCGGCTTCCCGCCCGCCCCGGGGGCGGCCGACAGTTCACCGGCCAGCTCGACGGCGCGCTCGTAGCTGTCGACGTCGATCACCATCCAGCCGGCGATCAGGTCCTTGGTCTCCGCGAACGGCCCGTCGGTGACCGGCGGCCGCCCCTCGCCGTCGTACCGTACCCAGGCCCCCTCGGGCGCCAGCGCCTGCCCGTCGACGAACTCGCCGGTCTTCTCGAGCCGCGCCGCGAAGTCGTTCATGTACTGCACGTGGTCCGAGATCTCGTCCTGCGTCCACTGGGCCATGGGTACGTCGTTGACCGCTGCGGGGGCGCCGCGGTAGTGCTTGAGCAGCAGGTACTTCGCCATGGTGCATCTCCTCGGTGCTGGTGCGACCCATTCTGGTCGCCTTCACACCGGGGACGGAGCAGGAAACCGCTTCTCGACATCCCGGCCCGAGATTTTTTCGGCGGAGCGCGCCGGGGTTCAGGAGCCGGTGTTGACGTTCGCCGTGGCGACCGCCCCCGTGCCCGCGCCCCACTTGTCGAGTGCCTTCCGGTACGAGCCGTCCGCGATGCTCGCCGCCAGTGCCGCCTTCAGGGCATCGCGCAGTTCGGGGTCGTCCTTGGCCACGGCGATGCCGAAGGGGCCGGCCTCGATCTGGTTGCCGACGATCTCGAAGGCGTTGCCGCCGTCGGCCTTGAGGGCCAGGTAGGCGGCCACGGGATAGTCGTTGATGCCCGCGACGGCGCCGCCCGCCTTCACACGCGTCTGCGCCTCGGCGTCCGTCGGGAAGGACTCGATCACGAGGGCCGGCTTCCCGGTGGCCTCGCACTCCTTCGACCGGGTCTTGGCCACCTCCTCGAAGGTGGTGCCCCGCTGCACGGCGGTCTTCTTCCCGCAGAGGTCGGCGATCGATCTGACCTGCTGGGGGTTGCCCTTCTGCACGTACACGACGGAGCCCGCGACGAAGTAGTCCACGAAGTCCACGCCGTTGCCGGTCTTCTGCCCCTTGTCGTCCAGACCCTGCTGGCGGGCCATGGTGTCGCTCATCGAGGACATCACGACGTCCTGGCGTCCGGAGTTGAGGGAGGTGATCAGGCTGTCGAAGGTGCCGCTGGTGAACTCGAACCTGACGCCCAGGTGCTTGCCGAGCGCGGCGGCGACGTCCGGGTCCACACCCACGATCCGTCCGTTCTCGACGAACTCCATCGGGGCGTACGTGGCGTCCGTGCCGACCTTGATCACACCCGCCGCCCGGATGTCCGCGGGCAGCTGGGCGAACAGCGGGGCATCGCTCTTCGCGGCACCCGCCCCGGATCCGCCGGCGCCGGAGCCCCCGCCCGCCGAGGTCTGGTCACCGCAGGCACTCAGCAGCAGGGCGGCGGTGGTTGCGGCGAGGACGGTGGCGAGGGTCCGTCGGGTCGGTATGCGTACGGCCATGGCAGTGCTCTCTCTCGGGGACGGTGCGCGGGGGTGAAGGGGGCAAGGGTCCAGGGGGGAGGGGGTACGGGACGCCGGGTGGCCCGGTGCGAGGTCGGCCCGCTCTCTCAGGCGACGACGCGCAGGCGCGTCACGCCCGGGTCGAGCGCGCCGCGTACGTGGCCGTTCGGCGCGGCCGCGGTCCGCTGCAGGAACCGGACGACCTCGGCGGTGACGACCTCGCCCGGCAGGACGTTGGGAATGCCCGGCGGGTACGCGGCCAGCGTGTCCGCGGAGATCCGGCCGACGGCCTCCTCGGCCGCCACGACGCGAGTGGGGCTCAGGAACGCCTCCCGGGCGGTGAGCCTCGTGGCACCGGGCTCCGGCAGCCGCAGCATGCCGCCGGCTCCGCCCGGACCGGTGAGCGGACCGGCGGGCGGCTCGGTCAGCGGGGAGGGCAGGGTGTGCAGTGCCTCGACGAACCGGTCGGTGTCGGGCGCGGAGCCCGCACCGATCACGGCGACGACCGCCGCGTCGGTCGCCACCTCGACCATGATCTGGTGGTCCCGGAAGAGCCGGCGCCGGGCCTCGTGGCCCGTGATCCCGCCGGCACGGGTGTCGATCGCTATCCGCAGTGGATCGGCCCCGACGATGTCGGGGAAACGGGGGAATCCGTCGCTCACCACCGTGAAGCGGCCCAGCGCGCGCACGGCGGCGCGCACCCGGTCCGCGGCCCGCACACCGTCGCCCGTCGCCCCGGCGCCGGTGACCAGACGCCTGCGGGCGAGATCCAGCGAAGCGGTCAGCAGGGCACTGGCGCTGGTGGACTGGACCAGCCGGAAGGCCCGGTCCACCAGTGGTTCGAGCAGGTCCGCGAAGGGGCCCCGCGCCAGGTGGAGCATGGCCGACTGGGTCAGGCTGCCCGCCAGCTTGTGCGTACTGGAGGTCACCAGGTCCGCGCCCAGGGACAGCGCACTCGCCGGAAGCGCCGGATGGAAACCGAAGTGCGATCCCCATGCCTCGTCGACGATCAGCGGGACCCCCGCGGCATGGGCGGCGTCCGCGACGGCGCGTACGTCGGCGACCGCGCCGAAGTAGCTCGGCGAGACGATGTACACCGCGGCCGCGTCCGGTGTCCGCTCCAGCGCGGCCGCCACGTCCGCGGCGGTGACACCGTGGGCGATGCCCTGCCCGCGGTCGACCGACGGCTGGACGAAGACGGCGTCCATGCCGGACAGCACCAGCCCGTCGATCACGCTGGAGTGCACACTGCGCTGGACGACGAGCGTGCGCCCCAGCGCGGGGGCGACCATCGAGGCGATCTGGTTGCCCTGCGAGGCGCCGTTCGTCAGGAACCACGTGCGCCGCGCGCCCCAGGCCTCGGCTGCCAGCTCCAGAGCCCGGTCCAGCGGGGTGTCCGGGCCGAGGTCGATCCCGTCGAGCAGCGGCGGGAAGTCCAGGGCCGTGATTCTCGCGCCGAAGAAGCCGGCGAGGTCCGAGCCCGGTGTGGCGGCGTGCCCGGGGACGTTCAGCCGGAGCCAGTCGCGTCCGGCATGGCGCAGCACGGCTTCGGCGTACGGGGCACCCCACTGGTCGGCGCCCGGAACGGAGGGGGCGGGGGAGGGGGAGTGCGGGGTGGGCTGATCGGTCGTTCTCATGTTCACGGGGGGAGCCTGACAGCCCTCGACCCATCGAAGAAGGATGGATTTTTCGTTACCCCTCCATAGGATGTCTATATGCTCGACGTCAGGCATCTCCAAGTGCTGCGGTCCATCGCGCAGGAGGGCTCGCTCGCCGCCGCCGGCCGTGCACTGCACTACAGCCAGCCCACGATCACCCACCACCTCTCCGCCCTGGAAGCCCACTTCAACGCCCGGCTCGTCCAGCGCGGACCGCGCGGAGCCACGCTGACCGAACTCGGCGAGGCCCTGCTGCCGCACGCCGAGGCGGTACTGGAGCGACTGCGTCAGGCCGAGGTGGAGGTGCGCGGCCTCGCCGAGCGCGGCACCCGTACGCTGCACATCGGCACCTTCCCCACCGCGGGCGCCCTGCTGCTCGCGCCCGCGGTCAAGCGCCTCCACCGCCAAGGGGTGCACATCTCGCTCACCGAGGGCGAACTCCCCCTGCTGCTGCGCGGGTTGAAGGCGCGGGAGCTCGATGCGGCCCTCGTCTTCTCCCAGCCCGGCGACCGCCTCGACCTCGACGACGACTTCGAGCTCCACCCCCTGCTGGCCGATCCGCTCCTCCTGGTCATGCCGCAGGACCACCCGTGCGCCGCGCTGGACCGGGTACCCCTCGGCGAGCTGCGGGACACCGCGTGGGTGGGCGCGGCCGACCCCCACGACCCGTGCGACCGCGTGCTCGCCTGGGCCTGCGCCCAGGAGGGGTACGAACCCCTGCACGCGATGCGCACCGACGACTACGCGGTGGTCCAGGGCCTCGTCGCCGCGGGGACCGGCGTGGCCCTCGTACCGCGGCTCGCCCTCGGACACCCCCGGCCCGACCTGACCGTACGTCCCCTGGCCCACCCCGACCTCGCCCGCGAGATCAGCGTCGCCGTGCTGCGCTCCACGTCGGCCGCCGCCGCCCAGGAGCTGATCGCGGCCCTGCAGGAACAGGCCGCCCTGATCACGGAGCGCTGGGCCGCGACCTGACCCCGTCACCCGCACGCGGAGGCCGGGAGAGTCTGGGACGGGGGACGGGGGACGGGGGACGGGGGACGGGTACCGGCGGGGCCGCAGCGCCGGAGCGGCCAAAAGAATGGCGCCCCCATGCAACCATCGGTGCGTTTCACGTGTCTGGTGTGGCGAAGAAACGTTTCCAGGGGGTTTTGTCTGTGAAGTTGTCCCGGATCGCCGCAGCGGTCACCACCGCCGCTCTTGCTCCGGCCGTCCTCATCGCGTCACCGGCGTTCGCCGCCGGTTCGGACGCTCCGGCCGCCGGCAACCAGCCGGCTCCGACCACGCCGGACCAGTCCGTGCCCGACCAGGCCGAAGAGGACCGCAAGACCATCCTCGCGATCATCGCTCACCCGATGGCCAGCGAGCACATGAAGGAAGCCGGCCGCAAGGCCATCGCCGACGGCCCGCAGGCCATGAGGAAGTTCATCGAGGTCGACCAGCACAGGATCCGCATCGACGACTACCGCGTGGCCATCATGCGGCTCAGCCACGATGCGGGCCCCGCCCTCAAGGCGGGCATCGAGTCGGTCTTCAAGGGCGGGGAGACCCTGGACCAGCTGCGCCACTTCTACGAGGTGACCCAGCACGAGCTGCGCGACGAGGACAACAAGGTCGAGATCGCCCGGCTGATCGGCACGGGAGGCCCGGCGGTGAAGGAGGCCGGCAAGACGGCGCTCCAGGGCACCCCCGCCGACCGCACCGCCTTCCTGAAGACCGGCCGGTACCTCGCCCAGGCCTCGGACGACCGGGTCGAGCTGGCGCGCATCGACGAGGGCTGGGACGGCCCGATCCTGAGCGAGGCGATCGGCAAGCTCCTGAACGGCTCGCCGACCCCGGCCGAGCTGCGCCACTTCCTGGAGGTGACCCAGCACGAGCTGCGCGACCAGGACAACAGCGTCGCGATCGCCCAGATCATCCACGGCGGCGGTCCCGAGCTCGTCAAGGCGGGCCGCGCCGCGCTCAAGGGCACGCCCGCCGACCGGGCCGAGTTCCTGAAGACGGGCCAGCACGAGGCCCGCGCCAAGGACGAGGCGGCCAAGGAGAAGGACAAGGAGAAGGACAAGGAGAAGGACAAGGACAAGACCGGTCCGGGCAAGGACGGCCAGGACAAGGGCCAGGGCAACGGCTCGGGCACGGCGTCCGGCAGCGGCTCCGGCAACACCGCCGTCACCGCCCAGGGCGGGGGCGGCGCGCCCCTCGCAAGCACGGGCGCGGGCGACAACACGACCCTGATGGCGGGCGGCGCGGGCACCGCCGTCGTCGCCGGCGCCGGGCTCCTGCTCGCCGCCCGCATGCGCCGGGCCGGCGCGAAGGTCTGACCGGGGTCCGCCCGTCGCACCCCTGCGTACCAAGGGCCGTCACCCTCACGGGTGGCGGCCCTCGGCCGTGTTCGAGCAGGCCGCGGATCCGGCGGGCCGCTCCCGCCACCCCGACGGAACGGCAGACACCCTCCGGTCGATCGCAAACCGCACACCCGGTAAAGCACTGGCCCCTATGGAGTGAACGGTGCCGGAACCCCGTGACCCTTGGCCGGAACCTTCCATACGGTGGCCCCTCTTCGCTCATCACCACACCTGGGGGGCCGGTGCGCAACCACCGACTCGTAATGACCGCTGCCTTCGTGGCGGCCGGTCTCGGCATCATTCCGGGCACCGCGCAGGCGGCTGATCCCGTACCCGTCGCGGCCGGCGTGGCCGAGGCGATCGCCAAGGCATCCACGTCCGAGGGCTTCCACAGTCCCGCGGACCGCACGATCCGCACCGCCCTGCCCGCTTCCGCCAAGGGGAAGACGGGGGCCGACGCCAAGGCCGCCGCACCGCAGACCGCTGCCGCGGCGTCGGCCGAGCAGGCCGCGCTCGACGCGGGAGCCAACCCCGCCCTCGCGGTGGACGTCAGCGGCACCAGCTACACCGCGCACGGGATCGAACTCACCACCCTGATCACGAGCGCCGACTTCGCACTCGGCGTCGTCATCGACTGGGGCGACGGCAAGACCGACACGGTCACCGCCCAGGGCACCACCGAACTCCACCACTCGCACACGTACGACAAGTCGGGCGAGTACCAGGTGAAGGTGACGGTGACCGACACCGCCAACGCCGTCCAGGCCACCAACGGCGGGGCCTTCCTCACCCCGGGCGCCGATTTCACCCCGCACGCCCCGACCCGGCTCCTCGACACCCGCAACGGCACCGGCGCACCCGTGGGCAAGGTCGCCGGCCAGGGATCCGCCCGGGTCAAGGTGGCCGGCAACGCCTCCGTCCCGGCCGGCGTCACCGCTGTCGCCCTCAACGTCACCGTCACCGAGACCGTCGACAGCGGACACGTGACCGTGTGGCCCGGAGCGGGCTACGACCGCCCGATCACCTCGAACCTGAACTACACGGCCGGCCACTCCGTTCCGAACCTGGTGATCGTGCCGGTGGGCGAGGACGGCTACGTGGAGCTCTTCAACGGCGGCTGGAGCCCGGTGGACCTCGTCGCCGACGTCACGGGCTACTTCACCCGGGCCTCGGACAGCGGCTACACCTCGATGACGCCCGCCCGCTTCGTGGACACCCGTGAGGGCATCGGCACGTCCAAGGGCATGCTCGCCTCCCGCAGCGCCTTCACCACCCGCATCGGCGGCCTGCAGGGGGTGCCGCAGAACATCACGGCCGTGGCACTGAACGTCACGGTGACCGAGCCCCAGGGGCCGGGCCACCTGACCGCCTTCTCCGGCACCGGCCCCGTCCCGACGGCGTCGAACCTGAACTTCGTGCCCGGCCAGACGGTGGCCAACGCCGTGATCGTGCCCGTGGCCGCCGACGGAACGATCAAGATCTTCAACGGGGCCTGGTCGCCGACCCACGTGGTGGTCGACGTCGTCGGCTACTACAGCAAGGAGAGCAAGGCCGCCTTCCTGCCCTTCACCCCCTTCCGGACGCTGGACACCCGGCAGGAGGCCTACGGCTGGCCCGGCGGCAGGTTCCGGGCCAGGGAGTACATCACCCAGGGGTTCACCCCCGAGAACGCGACCGCGGCGGGCGTCGAGGCGTACGTGCTGAACGCCACCGTCACCGAGACCGGCGGCACCGGATTCCTCTCGGTGGCACCCAGCCCCTCCGCGCTGCCGGCCGCGGGCGAGCCCGCCGCACCCGCCGCGACGCGCCCGGTCTCCTCCACCCTGAACTGGACGGTCGGCACGACCGTGCCCAACCTGGTGCAGGCGAGCGACGGCGACCACGGCGTCATCAACTTCTGGAACCAGGGCCACGAGGACGCCGACCTCGTGCTCGACGTCTTCGGCGTCTACCAGACGAAGTGACCCGCCCGGGTGGCGCGCGCACCGGCGCGCCACCCTCCCGCAGGGGACTACGCGGTGGCCGGCAGGACGTGGGCCCCGGCCCGGTCGGTGCTCAGGCACAGCGAGCAGACCACCGCGTCGTGGGCCACACAGGCCGTCAGGTCGGGACGCTCGTAGGACTGGGCGCAGACGTGGCAGTCGAAGGTGACCCCGCTCGGGTTGCCGTCGCCGTCCAGCAGGGGCTCGGCGATGCCGTCGTCGGTGCGGCGCAGGTAGTAGCGGCCCCTCGTGACCACGGCCGTCAACGGGGTGAGCACGAAGGCGATGACGGCCGCGGCCACCGGCGAGTACGGCTGGAGGGCGTCGCCGAAGACGTGGAAGTACATGGCGATCGACAGGCCCGAGGCCGCCGCGAAGGCCACGACTCCGACCGGATTGACCGCGTACAGCATGCCGCGGCGGAACTCCGGCCGGAGCGGGGACAGCTTCAGCAGGTACTTGTTGACGCCGATGTCGGTCGCCACGGTGACCACCCACGCGATCGCGCAGTTGGAGTAGAAGCCCAACAGGCTGTTGAGGAAGCTGAACATGTCGGCCTCCATCAGCACCAGGGCGAACGCGAGGTTGACCAGGACGAAGACCATCCGGCCGGGGTAGTGCCCGGTGACACGGGTGAAGGAGTTCGTCCAGGCCAGCGAGCCGGAGTAGGCGTTCGTCACGTTGATCTTGATCTGGCTGATGACCACCAGGACCACCGCCAGCGGAACGACCAGCCAGGACGGCATCATCGCCTCGAAGGCACCGCGGAACTGCTGGATGGGCTCCGGGGCGGAGGCCGGTCCGACCCGGGCGAGGATGTACACGGCGAGGAACACGCCGATGGCCTGCTTGAGCGCACCGAGGACGACCCACCCCGGACCGGCCATGACCACGGCGGTCCACCAGGAGCGCTTGTTGGCCTCGGTCTTGGGCGGCATGAAGCGCAGGTAGTCGATCTGCTCGCCGATCTGCGCGATCAAGGACAGGCACACTCCCGCCCCCAGCATGACCGAGGCGGTGTTGACGGCGCCGCCGCCGTCCGTGCCGGGGTGGGCCAGGAAGCGGTCGACCGTGCCGGGGTCGTCGGCGATCAGGTAGACCAGCGGGGCGACCATGAGCAGCAGCCAGATCGGGGTGGTCCACACCTGGAGCCTGCTCAGCGCCTTCATGCCGTACACGACCAGGGGGATCACCATGAGCGTGGAGACGGCGTAGCCCAGCCACAGCGGCAGCCCGAGGCCGATTTCGAGGCCCTGCGCCATGATCGAGCCTTCGAGGGCGAAGAAGATGAAGGTGAAGCTGGCGAAGATGATGCTGGTCAGGACCGAACCGTAGTACCCGAACCCCGAACCGCGGGTGATCAGGTCCAGGTCGATGTTGTACCGCGCGCCGTAGTAGGCCAGGGGGAAGCCGGTGACGAAGATGACGACCGCGGCGAGGCCGATGGCCAGGAGCGCGTTGCCGGCGCCGTGGGCCAGCCCGATGCCGGCGCCGATGGAGAAGTCGGCCATGTAGGCGATGCCGCCGAGGGCCGTGGTGGCCACCACCATGGGGGACCAGCGGCGGTAACTGCGCGGTGCGAAGCGGAGGGTGTAGTCCTCCAGCGTCTCTTTGGCGGGGTCGGCCGGGCCGGCCGGGGCCGAGGAAGTCCGTGCTGACTCGGTGGTGCTCATGCCACGCCTCCCGGTGGGACTGGGTGCAGGTGCTGCGATGACGTGCGGAGCCCCGCATGACGCCGTTGGCAGGACGGGGTGATGACGAGCCGTCATGAAGGGCTCCGACGAACCTGTCCAAGGCGCGGGACCCACGGTCGGTCACGGTAGGAAGAGCGTGTTACCCCGGGCGCGCGATGCGGTGAACACCGTGTTGCCGTGCGTGACGCGGCCGTTGCCGCGGCTCCGTACGGACCGGGCTAGGCTCACTGCGTGCACACCTGCGCCCCGGCCGTCCTCCTCCTGTCCGCCGCCCGCACGTCGACCGCCGAACTGATCGCGTCGGCGGCGGTCCGGCGGGGCTACGACGTGACCGACCGGGCAGCGGATGCCGAAGGCCGCAGAGCGCACTGGTACGGAGGCCCCCGCGCGGCCGCACGCCTCGCCGGCCCGCTGCGCCTCGGGCTGCTCGAACCCGCCGACGACTGGCTGGCGCACCTGCCGCACCCGCTCCTGCGGCGGCGCGTACGGCTCACCACCCTCGACGAGGCGCGGCAGCTGAGGGAGCGGGTCTTCGTGAAGCCGCCCTCCGCCAAGATCGACCTGCTTCCCGCCGCCGTTCACGAGGACGGGACCGGCCTGCCCGCCGGGCTCGACGGCTCCACGCCGGTCCTGGTGAGCGACGTCGTGGAGTTCGCCGCGGAGTACAGGCTGTTCGTCCTCGACGGCGAGGCCGTCACCGGCAGCCGCTACGCCGTCCACGGACGCCTCGATCCGGCCCCGCTGGACGCCGGGAGCCGGGCCTTCGCCCGTACGGTCCTGGACGCCGCGGCCGCCGGCCTGCCCAGCGCGGTGTGTCTGGACGTCGGCCGGCTCGCCGACGGCGACTGGGCGGTGGTCGAGGCCAACATGGCCTGGTACGCCCACTGTTACGCGGCCGACCCGGACCGCGTCCTCGACACCGTGCTCCGGTCCGCCGGCCCGATCGACGCGGTCGCGGCCCGGGACCGGCCGTACCTGAGCAGGCCGGCGGCACATCCGGAACACGTGCCGGACGCCTGACGCCGCACACGGGGCGGCCCGGGCCACGGGCGACCGGTGGGGTGTCAGTGGAGCCGTCTAGCGTTGCGCCATGATCTGGACCGCCGCCAAGGACACCCTCCCGCCCGTGCCTCCCGCGCGCAGGCTCGACGCCGCGCCCGACTCCCTCGCCGAGACCGTCGAGCTGACGGCGGCCCACCTCGACTCCCGCGCCCACACCGTGGCGGACTTCGAGCGGTCCCTCGACGGGCTGGTACGGCACGCCCACCGCGACCGCCACCCGCTCGCGCGCGCCCTCTCCGAGAGCCTGGGCCACCGCTACAAGGAGCAGGAGATCGAGGCGCAGCGCCTCGGCGGGGTGGACACCGTGGTGGCCTCGCTGCTGTGGCTGGTCCCGGGCTACAGCCTCAAGCCCGAGTACGTGCGGCGCCACCGGGGACACGAGGAATGCGCCCAGGAGGGCCTGGAGGTGGTGATCGCCGCGCGCGTGCGCGAGATCGGGTACACCCTCATGTCCAAGGACCCGCTGCCGTTCCTGCTGTCCACGCCCACCTGGGACACGGGCGCCCTGGAGGCGGCCGAACTCGTGGAACGGCTCACCGACTACCGGCAACTGGGCGTCCGGCCCGGCCCGGCCGACTTCGGGCAGGCGCTGCTGCGCATACGCCGCGACGACCCCTCGGCCGGGGCGGCCGCCGAAGCCGCGGCCCGCCTCGGCACCGCCGAAGGCACCCGGCTCGCCGCCTGGCTCGGGCCGGACGGCGAACCGGCCCCGGTGCTGCGCCGCGTCGTCGAACCGGACCCGCAGGCGCACCGGGCCTGGCAGAGGATCGGCACCACCGCTGCGCAGGTCGCCTTCCTGACCAGTGAACGCCCCGCCCTGAAGGCGGAGTTCCCGGACTCCTTCCACGGACTGGGCCGTCCGCAGGAAGGATTCACCCAGTGCTATCACTGGCACCAGGGGCACCCCGTACGGGCATCGGTGCTGCCCGAGGACCGGGACACCCAGGCCGCCTGGCTCCTTCCGCACATCACCCTGGCCGCGACGGCCGACGACCACGGCGGCGCGTGGATGCTGCCGCACCTCGCCCTGCTGGGCGGGCCCGCCGGACCGGCCCTGCACGCCGCCGTGGCGGCCGGACTGGGCGGCCGGTACGCGGACAGCCGCCGCCCGGCGGTGGAGGCCCTGCTGGTGCTGGCCGCCCGGGGCGAACTCGACGCCCCGCTGCTCGGCCGCGAGCTCGCCGCCATGACGGCCCTGGGCACGGTCAAGCCGAACCGGCTCGCGGACGCGGCCCGGTGCGCCGCGGCGGCGGGCGCGCACGCGACGATGTGGACCGTCCTCGCCGAAGTGCTCCCGGCCCTCCTGCCCTCGGTACGCGGCGCGGGCGAGGTACTGGCCGTCGCCGCCTCCTGCGCGGAGCACTCCGCGGCCACGGGCCCGGTCCCGCAGGCCGTGGCGGCCGCCGCCGCCCGCCGGGGCACGTCCGCACTGGTCACCGAGGCCCGCAGGCTGAGCGCCGCCCTCACCGCCGGGTGAGCCGGACCGGGCCGGCCGCCGCCTCACGGCGGCCACCGAAAATCAAGATCATCACAGCGCGCCGCCCACTACGATCACGCGCATGATCGAAGGAAAGCTGGTGAGGCTGCGCGCACTGCGCGCGCAGGACGCCGAACACCACCTCAGATGGCGCAACGACCCGGAAGTGGTCCACTGGGCCACCGGGGGCGACCCCCTCTTCGGACCGGTCACCGCGGAGGCCGTGGGCCTCGCGTTCGAGACGATGCTGCGGCTCAACCCGCGGGAGTCCGCCGTCTTCACGGTCGAGGACCTGGCGGACGGCAGCGTGATCGGCATGGTGGACTACCGCGACCTGGATCCGGTCGCCGGGCTCGCCACGGTCGGCGTCACCATCGGTGAACGGGACCGCTGGGGCCGCGGCCACGGCTCCGACGCGCTGCGCCTGCTGGTGGGGCACCTCTTCGGAGCCCTCGGGCTGCACCGCGTCGAACTCGACACCTGGAGCGGCAACGAGCGGGCCGTCCGCGCCTTCACCGGGGCGGGGTTCCGCGAGGAGGGCCGCCGCCGGGCCGCGGTCCTGGTCGCGGGCGAGCGCCACGACAGCGTGCTGTTCGGGATGCTGCGCACGGAATGGCCGGGTGCGTACGCAGCAAGGGGCGAGGGGTAAGGAGTACGGCGGTCAGCCGGCCGGGGGCGGCGTCCAGGTGGCGGTGACGGTCAGGTGCGCCTGGTTGTTGCCGTTGACGATGCCCAGTTGGAGGTCCTGGGTGAGCTGGAGGCCGAAGGTGACGCTGACCTCCGTGGGGGGAACGGGCACCGAGGTCATCGAGGAGTGGACCTCGCGGACGAGGGCCCCGAGCGGCTTCAGGGTGGCGCGCAGCGCGTCGGTGGCGAAGGCGGCGACCGCCTCGGCCCGTCTGCCGACGGGCACGACGGGGCCGAGGCCCTCACCGAACGCCGGTGCCCCCGCGGCGGGCCCCGAGAGCAGGAAACGGACGGTGGAGCCGTCCTCCAGGCCGATGTTCTCGCTGATGTCCTCGGTACTGGTCATGGGGCAATGGTGCGTTCGGGACGGCGGGACGGACCTGCCGTTCGGGTGATCGGTTACACAATCGTGGCATGCCCGGCTCAGGTACAGGGTGCCTTCGAGGGGGTGCCGTCCGGGAGCAGCTTCCGTTCGGCCGGGGTGTAGTCGCGTGCGGCCGCGGCGCACAGCGCCCGGAACTGGACGTCGGGCCGCAGGTCCAGCACGCGGGCCCGCTCCCCGTCCTCGAGCAGCAGCCGGCCGTCCGCCGTGATCGCGGCCGTCGCCGTGTTGACCTCGATGTCGTAGGCGAGCTTCACCTCGGTGGTGACGGCGGTACCCCGCGCCGGGTCGTGCACGGTGAGGGTCTTGGCGTTCCAGGTCACGAGGGTGCCGCCCGGCCCGAAGCCGACCAGGTTCGTCAGGGTGGGCACCGTGAGGGGGCCGGGCAGCTGCCGTCCGGTGTCGACGTCCCAGACGGGGACCCGGCCGTCGCCCTGAATCACGGCCAGCCGGGTCCCGTCGGCACTGAAGACCATCGGGTCGCCGTGCCATTGACTCTTCAGGATCGTGGTACCGACCGCCAGGCCGTGCAGGGGCGCGGCGAAGCGCTTCTGCGTGCGCAGGTCCCACAGGCCGATCTCCCCGTTCGTGGTGCCCGCCCGGCTCACGACGGCGGCCTGCCCCGGGTGCCCCGGTCTGGGCACGATCCGCCCCTCCCCCCACATGTCCCGCTGGCGGTCCGTGTCCTCGGGGTCCTCCTGGGCGGAGAAGGCGGGGGTGAGGACGGCACCCGTCGCCGCGTCCAGGCGGGCCACCGTACCGTCCGTCCCGAGGAGCGCGATCTCCGAGCCCTGGAGGCCGACGAGGCTGTCGATGCCGACCTCCTTCTTGAGGAGGCGGGGCAGATCCACGCTCCTGCCGAGGTCGGCTGCCGAGTAGGCGCGCAGGAGGCCGTCGTCCGGCCGCCAGACCACGATCCACCGGCCGTCGGCGGTCCAGCTGACCCGGGTGCCGTCCTTGTCCGACGCCAGGGCGACGGAGCGGCGGTGTGTCCGGGAGGCGTCCAGTACCTGGAGGGAGTCGCGCGTGAGGCGGGCGATCGCACCGCGGTCCGGGGCCAGGGCGTACTCCCCGTCGTTGGTGCTCCCGCCCTGGAACCGTTCGGTGCCCGCGGGGGCTGCGCCCACGACCACGAGCGACGTCCCGACGGGGACCAGCACCACGGTCCCGCCTCCCGTACCCGGTGCCACGGCGAAGACCCCGCGCGCGCCCTGTACGTCGCCCGGGTTGGGGAGGCGGGCGTTGAAGGTCCGCCCCGTCCGGAGATCGAGCAGGCCGGTGTCGGCGTAACCGCCGGGGGTGTTCTCCTCGTAACCGAGCCCGGGCGAGAACTGTTTGTAGTCTCCTGGTGTGTCCGGCCCTCCCTGCCCGGACGCGAACATGGGGAGTTCGGTGACCGCCCCCGGCGTACGGCCCAGCGGGCGGCTGTAGGCCCGGCCCCCCTCGATCCAGAAGGCGAGCTCGCCGCCCGCCTCGGGCTCGGACGTCCCGTCGGGCGCGTCGGGGGAGGGGCCCACCGTGTAGAGGGTCCGTCCGGTGGCGAGGTCCTTGACCGTGAGCAGCTGCGGGGCCTTGGAGTCGGAGATGCCCATGACCACCGCATCGGCGTCGCCGGTGAAGGCGACCTTCCCCACACGGGTCGGGGGCAGCAGGTCGGCGGCGACGCTCAGCCGCCGGCCGGAGGGCACCTCCCACGCGTCGGCGAACGCGGCCACGCAGGGCTGGGTCCCGTTGTAGCACTCCACGGTGTGGTCGGTGAGGGTGCGCAGCAGGCGGGTGCCGTCCGAGCTGAAGTCGATGGAACTGCCCGCTCCTTGGGGCGTCTCGCGGGCGGGGAGCGGGAGCGTCTCGGGGTGCTCGGGGTCGTCGAGGCGCCACAGCCGCACCGCATCGGGCGAGGACACGGCGAACAGGCCGCCGTCCGGGCTGATGGCGCTCTCGTACCGCGCCTGGATCTCGCCGCCCAGCCTCCGGGTCCGGACCCGGCCGTCGAGCGCGCCGGTGACCAGGGTGAACACGAACCGGTCGCCGCCCCCGGACGGTCGGGCGGAGACCACCAGGGTCCGGCCGTCGGGGGTGGCGTCCAGGCCGGTGACGTTCCCCTCCCAGACGGCGGGGTAGGAGTGCAGGAGGTCCGGCTGGCGCACGTACTGCCGCAGCAGTGCCTCGGCGGTCTTGGTGGTCGGCTTGGTGCTCCGGGCGGCGAGCGCGAGTTGCAGTGCGGTGGCCGGTTCGCGGCCCGGCATGTCGTCGGCCGCCTGGGCGAGCAGGCCGGCCGCCTGGACGCGGAGCTGTTCCTCGGTGCGCTGCAACCCCTGCCAGGCGAGGAGGGCGAGGATCGCCGCGAGGGCGGTCAGGGCGGCGAGCGTGGCCACGGCGGCGCGCCGGATCCGGGCGCCGCGCCGGGCCGCCCGGGTGCTCAGCCGGACGTAGTCGGTCTCCTCGGCGGTGGTGTCGTCCGGGTGGTCGACGAGGCGCCGCTGTGCTTCCGCCAGGTCGGTGCCGCCGAGCAGCCGGGCGGCCTCACGCCCGTGGGCCTCCCAGCGCCGCAGGTCGGTCCGCAACTGCTCCTGCCAGGTGCGGAACCCGCGACTGTCCGTGAGCCACCGGCGCAGCTGCGGCCACAGCCGGGTGAGGGCCTCGTGCGCGAGGTCGACGATCTCACCGGAGCCGTCCGGGGCGGGGGAGAGGACGACGAGCTTGCCCGCCGCCAGTTCCCGCGCGGCCGAGGAGAGTTCCGGCGGGAGCTCACCGATTCGGGTGGGCCTGCGGACGAAGCCGTCCCCTTCGGGCCGGGCCAGCTGGACCAACAGCCGTCGGGCGGAGCGGCGCTCCCGGTCCGTCAGAGCTTCGAGACTCTCGTCGGCGTATCCGACCAGGGCGCCCGCGACACCGCCCAGTTCGTCGTAGGCGGCATGCGTCAGCATCGAGCGGCTGCGGCGCTCCCACAGCCGGGTGAGTGCGAACTGCACCAGGGTCATCCGTCCCGGGGCGTCGCCGGCGTCCGCGACGATCCGCTGGGGCAGCCCGGGCTCGAACCACAGACCGGGCTCGCCGTCGACGGGCGCGGTCACCGCGCGCTCCAGCGCCTCACCGTCCAAGGGCGCGAGGAACTCGACGGCCTCTCCGGCCAGTTCGGAGGTCTCCGGTGTCACCAGGGCCTCCAGCGAGCCCGGGCGCCCGGTGGCCACCACCCGCAGCAGCGCGCCGCCCTCCCGGCCCGCCAGGGCGGCCAGCAGCCGGAACAGCTCGCGGGCGTCCTCGGGGGCGCCGACCGCGTACTCCTCCAGTTGGTCCACGAAGAGCAGGTGCCCGGCGGGCGCGGCGCCGGGCCTGGACAGCAGCCGGGCCCGCAGCTCGGCCGGCAGGTCACGGCCGGCCCCCAGCAGCCCGGCCAGCTCCTCGGTCCGGGCGAGCCGTTCCACCTCGCCGGGTGCCGGGTCGAGCAGGTCGGTCAGGGCCCGGGCCAGCACCGCGGCGGCCCGTACGCCCGGTACCGCGCGCACTGCGGAGACGTCCATCCCCGCACCCCGCACCTTCGGCAGCACCCCGGCCCTGACCAGCGAGGACTTACCGCACCCCGAGGGGCCGACGACCAGGGTGACGGGCCGTCGCAACACCGCCCGGAAGACCCGCCGGGTGTCGTCGTCGCGTCCGTGGAAGAACTCCGCCCCGTCCTCGGCGAAGGGGGCCAGCCCCTGGAACGGACAGCGGGGGAGCAGCGTCCGCCCGTCGACCAGATCGGCGGAGGGCAGGAGGTAGGCGGTGCGATCGCCCTGGTGCGCGGCGACCGTCATACCGACGACGCCGTCCTGGGCGTCGTCCCACACGGGTGATCCGCTGAACCCGCCCACGATGGCCGGACCGCTCCCGCGGACCTCCATCTGCACCCAGCCGGAGCCCTGCCCGGCCCGCAGCACCCCGGACGCCCAGACGCCCTGGTCGGCTCCGTACGGGTAGCCCAGCGCGCGGAACGTGTGGCCCCAGACGGAGGTGCCGTCGACGAGCGGTGCCGGGCGGGATCCCGCCACGGGTGCGTTCAGCCGCAGCAGCGCGACGTCCCGGCCTTCGTGGCGCCAGGACACCACGCCCGCCCGGGCCGCGGGCCGGCCCTCGACCAGCGGGAAGTCGAGGTCCACGGACCCTGCGGCGGGGTCGTCCCCGGGTGCGGGCCCGCGGGCCCGGCCGATGACGTGGGCGCAGGTGCACACCAGGTCCGGAGCGACGAGGAATCCGGCGCCCACGACCTCCCCGTCGGCGCTCCTGATCCTCACCTGCGAGGCGTCGAGCACAGCGCTCCCGCGTACCGCGGCCATGGATTCCCCCCGATTCCCAGGCTCGGGCCAGCATCCGTCACACCGCAGTCACGGGCAACACCCGTACCGGCCGCACACCGGAGGCGATCGAAAGTGTCCGGATTCCGTCCAGGGAGCCGGCCCGTGGTCCGGCGGGCCGTCGCCCCGCGGGGGCCGGAGCCGGGCGCGGTCGCACGGTGGTGCGGCCGGGCCCGGCCGCGGTTCAGGGCAGCCGGAGCAGCGGGGTGTCGCAGCCCAGGAGTCCGCGCAGGGCCGGGATGTCGGTCCAGGCGAGCCCGAGGGCGCGGGCGGCGAACCGGAGGGTGACGTGGCCGGCGCCGTCGGCGGCCTCGTGGAGGGCCTTCAGCGCCGTCTCCCGGTCGAGGAGGGCGATCCCGCCGGCGGGCCGGTCCGGCCCGGGTGTCCGGGCGTGCTCGGGCGCCAGCCCGTGGATGCCGGTCAGCCGGTGGGAGAGGTCGGCCGCCTCCTGGAGGGTGGCGGGCCGCTCGTCGATGAGGGCCCGCGCGACCGGGTTGTGGCCGACGGCCTCCGCGAGGGGCAGGGAGTACAGGCCCGGTGAGGCCTCGGTGAGTTCGAGCGCGTGGCCCACGCTGCGGACGCGGCCGCGGGCCCCCAGGACGGCGGCGGCCCACAGGGCCGATGCCTCGGAGGGGTGCCAGGCCAGTGCCCGGGCGGCGGCCGAGACCGCGGCCGCCGCCGGGGTGAGGGGGCGGGAGCCGGTGAGGCGCCCGAGCAGGGACCGCTCGTCGATCTCCCCGTCGAGCCCGGGACCCGCCACGTGGACGGTCGTGGGGAGTCCGGTGAGGTGGCAGGCGGCGAGGGTGAGGGCGTCCCCGAACGGGCTGCACAGACCCGGCTCGTCGCCGTGCGTGAGGATGTCGCCGCCGATGTCCACGATGCGGATGCGCCCGCCCGAGGCCGTCGCCATCGCCGTGAGCTGCCCGGCCAGGGCGTGCAGCCCCCGCGAGGGGTCGAGCAGAAGCAGCCGGGCCGGGAGGTCCCGGGCCAGCGCGGGCAGGGTGGACCCGGCAGGGGGCCGGGCACGCGTGGCGGCGGTGAAGGCGGGAGCGCCGCCCGCCTCTCGGACGAGCCCCGTGAAGTGCTCCTCCCCGAGCGGGCCGTGCGTGGGATCGACCTCGGGGCGCTCCCACGCGTACGTGGCGACCCGCGCCCGCTCCGGGCCCGCGCCGACGGTCCGGGCGGCGATCAGGGTGCCGAGGGGGTCCCCGCCCCCGCCCGCCGCGACGTACAGGTCGCTCACGCCACGCCCTCGCGCAGGTCGACGCCGGTGATCCGCACGGGAGTGGCCCCCATGTTCTTGCGGGCGCGCGCGTTCGCCGCGTGCAGGTTCTCGTAGTACTCGCGGTCGAGCCCCTTGACGGCCCCGGAGTAGAACATCCAGGACAGGACGTCGCGGTACTTGAAGCCCTTCGGGGTGAGCTGGATGCGGCGGCCCAGCCGGTGGAGGAGGCCGTTGGCCTCGGCGGCGTCCAGGATCGGCTCGAACTCCGCGGCGTGCTTCTGATAGCCGAAGCGGTCGAGTTCACCGAGGTCGAGGTCGAAGGAGTCCAGGACGAGGCGCTTGCGGACGATCTCCTCGCCGGTCAGCTCGATGCCGGTGACCGGGGCGATCTCGTGGTTGCGGGCCTTCCTGATGTAGTCGGCCACCTCTCCCGTCGAAGGCTTCACGCTGCCGGTCATGTAGTCGAGGACGCTGGTGTACGAGCGGGCGCCGACGCCGAGGCCCAGCAGGGGCACGCCGTGGAAGGTGAGCACCTTCTGCGCGTAGCCGCCGCGCCCCGGGATCTTGTAGCGGACGGATCCCTCCTGGACGTAGCCGTGGTCCAGGAAGACCCGGCGGGCGTAGTCGTAGCGCTCGTACAGCTCGGGCTGCCACATGTACTGGTAGGCGCCGGTCTTGGAGAACCAGGCGTCGGGGCGCACGGTGAGGAAGTAGGTGCTGATGGTGGTGGGCCGCAGGGCGGCCAGCTCGTCGACGCTGTGGCGCCAGGTCTCGGGGGTCTGCCCGGCGAAGCCCATGATGAGGTCCGTGGACAGGTCGGGCAGGCCGAGTTCCTGCGCGGTGCGCACGGCGCGCCGGATCACGGCCTCGTCCTCGCCGCCGCGGCCGGCCTCGCGGATCTCGCGGGGCACGAGGGACTGGATGCCGACGTTGGCGCGGGTGAGGCCCATGTCGATGAGGGCCTTGAACTCGTGGGGCGCGTCCGCGATGGAGGACGGGGTGGCCTCGACGGCGACCTCCTCCACGGTGGAGCGCCAGTTGGGGTAGATGCGCCCCAGGGTGGTGAAGATCTGCTCGAAGTGGCGGGGCTTGAGGAGGGCCGGGGTCCCGCCGCCGATGTAGACGGTGCGCAGCCGGCGGGCCCGGATGATCTCGGCGTGGTCCTCCAACTGCGTACACAGCGCGTCGGTGTAGGCGTCGAAGACGTCCTCGTCGGTGCTGATGATCGTGTAGAGGTTGCAGAAACCGCACTTGCGGTCGCAGAAGGGGACGTGCAGGTACAGGTTGAGCTCGGGGACCTGGTAGTTGGCGAGGTCCAGGGCCCATACGTCGGGGATGCTCCACCTGCCCTCCGGGAGGGGGCGGTAGGTGGAGCGCGGCGGATAGGAATACTGGTAGGGCGGTATGACGCCCTGTTCGATCTGGTCGGCGAGCTGCTGGCGCAGGCTGGTCACTGTGCTCGTGCCCCGTTCGGGTCGCGGGTTTCGGTTTACCTGGCCCGGCGATCCGACCACGGGACGCGTGCGCCGCTCCATGGGGCGTGTGCACCAAATGACGCCCCGTTACTCACCGGTTGATTGGGCTTTGCTCCAAGTCGCCATGCTTTGAGGCGAGTTATTTTCGTCGGTCAGGCCGATAGCCGCCCCGTCCCGCCTGCGGCTTTGCTGGGCCCATGACTATCGGTGCGGGCCCGGGCGGCCCGGGAATACTGGTCATCGAGCCGATGGGGAACGCCGGACGTTTCCTCGTCGAGGCCGCTGACCGTCTGGGACTGCGCTTGTACGCCGCCACCCACGAGGAGGTCCACGACGGCTACCCCGGCCGACTGCGCGACGCACTCGCCGGGGTGTGCGCGACGGACCTCACGGACACCCCGAGGGCGCTGGCCGACATGGAGGCCTTCTGCCGCGGCCACGCCCTGGAAGGGGTCGCCGCCTGCTTCGAGCTGTTCACCCCGCTCGCCGCACTGCTGGCCGAACGGCTCGGCCTGCCCGGCAACGACCCGCGCCTCGCCCGGGCGGCCAGGAACAAGATCCTCATGGGCGAGGCCTTCGTCGCGGCCGGGATCCCGGCACCCCGCTGGGCGGTCGCGCACGACGCGGACGAGGCCCACCGGGTGGCACGGACCGGCGGGCTGGGCTGGCCCCTGGTCGTGAAACCCGCCGAACAGGGCGGCTCGTGGGGGGTGTCCGTGGTGGACGGGCCCGACCGGCTCACCGCCGCCGTCACCGGCGCGCAGCGCTTCACCCACGCGCAGCCCCACGGCCTGCCGCTCGACACCAGGGCCCTGCTGCAGGAGTACGTCCCCGGGGCGGAGTACTCCTGCGAGACCGTCGTCGCGGACGGGGTGGCCTATCCGCTGCCCGTCGTGGCCAAGGACACCACCCGCGGCCGGTACCGCATCGAGACCGGGCACACCTGCCCCTCCGGGCTGGACGGCCCGCTCGAACGGGCGGTGCAGCACACCGCGGCGCGCGCCGCGCTCGCCGTCGGAGTCCGCAACGGCATCGCGCACACGGAGCTGAAGATCCCCCCGGGCTCGCGGACGCCGCACGTGATCGAGACCGGGGCCCGGCTGCCCGGGGACAACCTGTGCGAGGTCGTGGAGGCCGCGACGGGCATCAGCGAGGCCGTGGCCCACCTCCAGGCGGTCCTCGGCCGGGTCCCCGACACCGTCGCCACCACCGCGGGCGCCGCCTCGATCCGCTTCCTGCTGCCCGAACACGGCGGGGTGCTGCGCCGGGCCTCCGTACCGCAGGCACCCGGCACGCACGCGGAACTGCACATGCAACCCGGTGACACGGTGCCGGAGCCGGCGGACTCCGCGTGCCGGATCGGACACGTGGTGGCCCGCGCGGCAACCGCCGGGCAGGCCCGCGACCTGGCGGCCGGCGTCGCCGAGCGGTCCCGAGTGGAAGTGGGCTGACGCACCGATGCGGAAGATCGCATTTCTTCGGTCGGTGGGAATCCGCCGCGCCGATCCCTACATCCAGCAGGCCGTACGCGGCCTCGCCGCCCAGGGCATCGAAGCCGGCCTCTTCCACACCAGCGGCAGCCCCGGTGACGACGACTTCCCCGGCCACCGGCACCGGCTCGACCGCGCTGTCACCCCCCGGCAGCTCGCCCACACGGTCGCCGCCTGGGGGGCGGACGCCGCCGTGTCCATCTCGCTGCCCTGTGAGAACGCGCTGCGCGACGCCACGGCCGCCTCCCTCCTCGACGCCGCCGGCATCCCCACCGTCATGACCCCCCTCGCGGCGACGATGCTGCTGGTGGACAAGTGGGAGACCAAACAGCTCTGCAGACGGGCCGGCCTCGACGTGCCGGACGGCGTCCGCGCCGACTCCGGCCTGCTGGCCGGCCGGGGCCTGCCCGTACCCGCGTACCGCGACGCACTGCGCGCACAGGCCGCCCGGCTCGGCTACCCGCTCATGGCCAAACCCGTCTGGGACTCCACCAGCTCCGGCATCCGCACCGTGCGCACCCCGGCCGACCTGGACGCCTGGCTGGCCGGCTCCCCGGACGCCTCGGCGGTACTGGAGGAGGTCGTCGAGGGCGACCTGTGCACGGTGGACATCGTGGGGCGGCCCGGCTCCTACCGGGTCCTGCCGCTGTGCTGGACCGGACGCGCGGGAGCGGACCCGGTGTTCACCTTCGCCGACCTGCGCTGGTGCGGGCCCCACCCGGAGGCCGACGCCGCGTTCACCGGCGTCGCCCGCGCCCTGGTCCGGCTCTGCGGGGAACTCGGGGTGTACGGCTCGGTCAACGTCGACATGGTCCACACGGGCGGACGCTTCGTGATCCTGGAGGTCAACCCGCGCATCGGCGGCGCGACCACCCTGTCCTGCGCCGCGTCGGGCACCAACACCTTCGCCACCCTCGCCCGCATGGCCCGCGGCCTCCCACCGGACGGCGGCCCGGCACGGCGTACCGGGTGGGCCGTCGAGTTCCTCACCGACGGCCCCGTCCCCCCGGCGGCGCTGGCCGAACTCGGCGAACACGTCACCGTCGTCACCGCGCACGAGCTGGTCATCGACGGATCCCCGCGCGGCGACATCGTCGTCCTCACCCTCCCCGAGGGGCAGGAGGCCGCCACCGTACGGGCCCTGACGGACCTGCACGCGCGGACCGGCTTCCCCTCGGCCGGCGTCCTGGGCAAGCTGACCGCCCTGCTGGTCCGATGAGCGCGGTCACCGGCACCCGCCGCTCCGCCGCGTCCCGGCTGGGCCTGCCCGAGCTGCGGGGGCACGGCCGGTTCGTCACCGGCAACCTCATCGACTCCGTCGGCAACGGCATGCTGCTGCCCCTCGGACTGCTCTACTTCACCGACGTACAGGGCCTGCCTCCGGCGCACGTCGGCATGGCCATGACGGTGGGACAGGCCGTCGCCCTGCCCGTCACCTTCCTCGCCGGCCGCCTCATGGACCGGCTCGGTCCCCGGCCGGTCGTCGTCGCGGCGAACATCGTCTCCGCCCTCGGATTCACCCTGTTCCTGTTCGCCGACCGGCTGTGGCAGGTCGCGGCCGTCCACGTGCTGGTGCAGTCCGGGATCAACATGTACTTCACCGCCCAGCGCACCCTGGTCCTGCACGTCACCGAACCCGGCCAGGAGCGTGCGTGGTTCGCCTTCACCGGCTCGCTGCGCAACATCGGCCTCGCCGCCGGCGCCGCGGCCGCGGCAGGGGCCCTGACGGTGTTCGGGAAGGGCGCCCTGTGGTGGCTGATCGCGGTCGACGCCGCGACCTACCTGCTGGCCGCGCTCTGCTTCGCCACCCTCGCCACCAAACCGCCCGAGCCGGCCGGAACCCCGCCCGGCCGGCAGGCCACCCGGACCGAGGACACCCGCCGCTACCTGCTGCTCGTCGCGGTGAACCTGCCCTACGTCCTCGCCCAGGCCGCCCTGTCCGTCCTCGTCGCCCTCTACACCACCCGCGCCCTCGGGCTCCCCGCGTCGGCGGCCAGCCTGCTGTTCGTCGTCAACACCGTGCTCGTGTCCGGGTGTTCGACGCTGGTCACCGCGCACCTCGCCCCGAAGGCACCGCGCCGCGCCGTCGCGGTCGGATACCTCGTCATGGCCGCCGCGACGGGGGCCTTCATGCTGCCGGCGCTGTTTTCCCCCTCCTCCTCGTCCTCCCTCGCCGTGACCGCCTGGGTGGCCCTCGTCGCCGCGATCACCCTGTTCAGCGTGGCCGAGATCCTCCTGGGCCCGGCACTGAGCGAGCTCTCGGTCACCCTCACCCCCGACGCCGCCGGGGGCTTCACGCAGGGCCTCTACCAGTTCTCCTGGGCCGTCGGCATGGTCGCGGCCCCCGCCCTGTTCACCCTGCTCCTCCAGGCCGGGCCCCTGCTGCCCTGGGGAGCCGAAGCCGTCGCCTGCCTGATCGCCATGGCCGCCGCTCCCGCCCTGAAGTCCGCCAACCGCCACCGCCGGAAGGACCCCCGTTGATCACGACGCTCGTCGAGTCCGTGCACGCCGTCCCGGCCGCCGAGTGGGAGTGGCTCGCCCGCCCGGCCGGCCTATACCTCTCCCACCAGTGGCTCGCCGCGGAAGAGGAGGATCCGACCGCGAGCGTCTCGTACGCGCTCGTCCGGGACGACGACGGGCGGCTCGTCGCCGCGACACCCCTCCACCTCGTGCACGAGGAACCGAACGACGCCTACCGGCCCGGTGACGTCCTGCCCCCGCCGCTGCGGCCCCGGGTGATCGCCGGAGCCCGCCGCGGCTACCACAACACCCCCCTCACCGCCCCCGGCCTGGACCCCGTACGGCACGAGACCTGCCTCACCCTGCTGCGGGACGCCGCCCGCGACCTCGCCGACCGCAACGGCACCACGCACTGGTGGCCCTACCTCACCGCCGGGGCCACCGCCCGGCTCGCCCCCCTCTACCCCGACGAACCCGTCCACCTGGAGGACGACGCCCTCATCCCGCTGCCCGGCACGGACTTCGAGGGGTACGTCGCCTCCCTGCCCTCACGGCGCCGCGTCGGCGTGCGCCGCGAACACCGCGCATTCACCGCGAGCGGACCGGAGGTACGGCACCTGGCCCTCGCGGACTGCGCCGAGGAGGCCGGGGCCCTGCTCGCCGGACACCAGCAGGACCACGGCCACGACCAGGACGGCACCGACGCGATGACCGACCTGCTCGAGCGGCAGGCGGCGGCGATGGGCAGCGCGGCGCGCGTGGTGGCCGCCCACGACGGCGGGCGCATGGTGGGCTTCTGCCTGTACTACCACTACGCGTCCACCACGTGGATCCGCGCGGTCGCCGTCGACCGTGCCCACGCCGCACCCCACCTGTACTTCAACCTCATGTACTACCTGCCCATCCGGGACGCCTACGCCCACGGCTCGACGGCCCTGCACGCGGGAATGACGACCGTCGAGGCCAAGCGCCGCCGCGGGGCCGCGATCTCGGGCCTGTACGCCCTGGCCGACCGGCAGGGGCGGGCCGCGGGAGCCTGAACCGGGGGCAGTGGGCTCGGGCCGTTCTCGGCTCCGGGGTGTACCTGGGTACACCCCGCCTCGGCATCCACGTACAAGGCCCCGTCGGGCCCGCCCCGGCAGAGTCGTCGTGGGGCGTGACACGCACGCCCCAGGACGACCACGGGGGAGGCCGGGCAGCATGCCGGAACAGCAGCGGGAACGGGCACAGGCACAGGCAGACGGGCAGGGGCAGGGGCGGCCACGGGCGCCGTGGGCGGCGGAGGCCGGGGTGTTCCTCGCGGTCGCCCTCGTGGCGGCGGGGGCGTGCGGAGCCCTCCAGCCCGCCACCGGGATCCCGCCCGAGGTGGTGCAGCTGACGCAGCTCGGGCCCGCCGTCGCCGTGGCGGCCGTGGCCCTGCTGTGGCCGGGCCGGATCAGGGACCGGCTCGCGGGCACCCTGCCCGCCCGCGAACGGGTCGGCGCGGCGGCCGAGCGGCGGGCTGCCCTGCTGCTCACCCCCGTACTGATCACCGCCCTGTGCGTGGGCGGCGGCCTGCTCACCTCCGGCTCGCTCCCCGTCACCGCCCCCCGGGCCTTCACCCACCCCGTCCCCCTGGTCGTGGCCGCCCAGTTCCTCGGCGCCTGCGCCGAGGAGATCGGCTGGCGCTGCCACCTCCAGCCGCTGCTGCGCACCCGCTTCGGCCCGGTCACGGCCTCCGCGCTGGTCGGCGTCGTCTGGGGCCTGTGGCACGTACCGGTCTTCGCGCAGGAACCGGCCTTCGCGGCCGGGTTCCTGCTGGCCACCACCGCGATGTCCGTCGTCCTCGGCCTGGCCCTGGAAGGCGTACGGAGCAACCGGCTGCTGCTCGCGGGAAGCTTCCACACCCTGATCAACCTCGGCATGCTGTACGTGACCGACGAGACGGCCGCGGCGACGGCACCGATGCTGATCCTCGGAGCCGCGAGCCTCGCCGCCGCACTCGCGTGGATCGCCACCGCCCGCCGGGCGCCGCACGCGACGCCGGATAAGATCATCGTCACAACGGCGCCCGGAGCGCGCTGACATGACGGGACGACGGGTGGCGATGGCGGCGCGGGAGGGCGGGCGGCGGACCGGCATCAGGAGCGCGTCGACCGCCCTCCTGCACTGCCAGCTGCTGTCCCTCGCCGGGCTCGCCGTGTCCGGGGCCGGCGCCCTCGTGGTCGGGGCCCTGCTGCTCCTGCCCGTCGGCGTCGGCTTCGTCCTGCTCCCGCCCGCCGCGACGGCCCTGCGCCGGCTGTCCGACCGCTACCGCGACCTGGCCGGCCGCCGGGCGGGGACGGTGATCAGCCCGCCGCGACCGCTCCCGCCCCACCCCACCGGCCCCGGAGGCCACCGACGGCGGGCCCTCGCGCTCCTCGGCGACGCCGGCTTCTGGCACGACCTGCGCTGGGCCTGGGCGGAACCCTGCACCGGAGCGCTGCTCGCCACCGTCCCGCCGGCCCTCGTCTGGTACGGGCTCTTCGGCGCGGCCGTCCAGCCCTTCGTCTGGCGGCTCCTCGGCGACGGCAACTGGTACGCCTTCGTCCTCGTCGACTCCACGACGGGGATGCTCGCCGCACTCGTCCTCGGCCTCGGGTTCACCGTGGCCGGACTGCGCCTGGCCCCCGCGGTCCTGCGGCTGCACGCCGCCTGGAGCGGACGGCTGCTGGCCGCCCCGTACACCACCGAACTCGTCCGCCGCATCGAGCACCTCGCGGGATCCCGCTCCGACGTCCTCGACGTCCAGGCCGCCGAACTGCGGCGCATCGAACGGGACCTGCACGACGGGGCACAGGCAAGGCTGGTCGCCCTGGGCATGACCCTGGACGAGGCCACCCGCCTCCTCGACCACGACCTGCCGGCCGCCCGCGCCCTGCTGCAGGAGGTACGGGCCACGTCCCAGCGGGCCCTCCAGGACCTGCGCGAGCTCGTCCACGGCGTACTGCCGCCGGTCCTCGCCGACCGGGGCCTGGGCGACGCGGTGCGCTCGCTCGCCCTCGACAGCCACCTCGACGTGCACGTGGAGGCGGCCCTGACGGGCCGGCTCCCGGCGGCCGTGGAGTCGGCCGGCTACTTCGCCGTCGCGGAACTGCTCGCCAACGCCGCCAAACACTCGGGCGCCCCCGAGGTCCGCATCCGTCTGAGCCACACGGCGGGCGTCCTGCGCGTCACGGTCGTCGACGACGGCCGCGGCGGCGCCGACCCCGACGGCAGCGGGCTGCGGGGCCTGCGGCGCCGCATCGAACCCTTCGACGGAACCCTCGTCCTGCACAGCCCGCGGGGCGGGCCGACCACCGCGACCTTGGAGATACCGTGCGCGTCGTCCTCGCCGAAGACCTCTTCCTCCTCCGGGACGGGCTGACGCGCACCCTCCAGGAGCATGGCTTCGACGTCGTCGCAGCCGTCGACAACGGCCCCGCCCTGCTCAGGACGCTGCTGGAGGAGGAGCCGGACGTGGCCGTGGTCGACATCCGGCTGCCGCCCACCTTCACCGACGAAGGCCTCCAGGCGGCCCTGGAGGCCCGCCGGTCCCGGCCGGCGCTGCCGGTCCTCGTCCTGTCCCAGTACGTGGAC
Source organism: Streptomyces erythrochromogenes (assembly GCF_040684695.1). Taxonomy (GTDB): domain Bacteria; phylum Actinomycetota; class Actinomycetes; order Streptomycetales; family Streptomycetaceae; genus Streptomyces; species Streptomyces erythrochromogenes_C. The sequence goes on along the minus strand of NZ_JBFBGM010000031.1, from coordinate 53,663 downwards.
CAGCTCTACGCGCACGAACTGCTCGCCGGAGGCCAGGGAGCCATCGGCTACCTCCTCAAGGACCGGATCACGCACACCGCCCAGTTCGTCGACGCGGTACGCACCGTGGCCGCCGGCGGCACGGTGATGGACCCGCAGGTCATCGCACGGCTGCTGGCCCGCAGCGACGCCCGCGGCACCACGGCGCAGCTCACGCCGCGCGAGCTGGACGTCCTGCGCCTCATGGCCGAGGGCCGCTCCAACGCGGCCGTGGCGGCGGCCCTGTTCATCAGCGAGAGCGCGGTCGCCAAACACACCGCGGCCATCTTCACCAAGCTCCGCATCGATCCGTCCGCGGACGACAACCGCCGTGTCCTGGCCGTCCTGGCCTACCTGAAGCGGTAGCGGCGCCCGACGGCCCGCAGGCGGGAGGCCTTCGCGGAGTGCGATCGTCCGGGCGCCGGGTCAACCGGGTGCGGACGCGCGTTCCGGTCCGCGGTCTGCCGGGCGAGGGTTGCGCGTTCGTGTGCCATGACCGGCATCATTGCGGCGCCGGTCCTCCGGCCGGTGCGCCCGGATGATGATTTTCGACGGCGGGACCTCGGACCTGAGCGGTACGGAACCAGCCGTGCCGGCCCATGGTGCGGCCGTTGTCGATGTCCGGCTGGTAGTGGCTGAAGTAGAGGAGCTGGAGGAGCCGTCCCCGGCTGTTCGTCCCGGTCTTGTCGAACACCTTCTTGAGGTGGTCCCTGACGGTGTGCGGGGAGATCCCGAGCCGTCGGCTGATGTCGGTGTCGGACATTCCGTAGGTGACCAGCTGGGCGACCTGCTGTTCGCGCAGGGTGAGTCCGTACGCGTCCATCAGGATCCCGATGACGTGCTCGGGACTGCTGGGCTGGATCATGACGGCGACGCCGCCCTCCGCGTCCATGCGCGTGGCGGTGACGGAGACCCACAGGCCGGTCCGGCTGCGCATGCGCAGCGAGGCGTCACCCGCCGTGCGGGCCCGGCTCAGCGCGTGGAGCACGGGTTGCGGGAGCGGGGCCGACCCGCCCGGGACCAGGGCCAGTTGTTCCAGCCACTGATGCCCCGCCGGGGTGACCCGGTCCGGCTGTCCGTCCGGGTGGAACGTCAACAGGCCCGGTGCGGAAGGGAGGTCACCATCGGCGGCGGCGAGGGCGTCGTGTCTCAGGTACGCGCCGCGCAGCGCCTGGGCGACGGGCGGAGCGAGCGTCGTCAGCGCGGCGATCTCGTCGTCGCCGAAGGGCGCGCGGTCACCGCCGCGGTGCAGCACCAGCGCACCCCACACGGTCCGGCCGGTGCGCAGGAGCACGCGCATCTCGTCACCCATTCCGGCCGGGCGGTAGACGTCGCGGTAGCGGGAACTGGACTGGGGCCGCCGGCGGGTGGCGTGCCAGAGCCCCGCGGCGGTCCCGCCGGTCCGCACCAGAGCGGGGAACTGGTTCACGTCCTCCTCGCCGTACTCGATCTGCAGCAGCCGCGGCAGGTGGGTGTGCGGTACGCCCCGGTGGTGGAAGCCGCCCGTGTGCAGGAGGGTGGCCGGGTCGAGCGTCAGCCCGCACACACCGTCGGTCCCGACCACCGAGGGAACGATGTCGGCCACCCGGGCGAAGAGCGTCGTCGGGTCCGGTGACTCCCGGCGGAGCCGCGCGATCAGTGCCTGGGCGCGGCGCAGCGCGGAGGCGCTCGGCGGGGCCACGTTCGAGGGGGTCACGCGGGTCTGTTACCGCACCGCTCCGGCCTGCGAAACCCCCACTTCCGGGGATCGCACGCTTGCGGACGGCGGAGCTAGCGTCATCGCGTCACCACACGAGCATCCACCACCGATGGGGGACCGATGAGGGCCGCACGAGCCGTACTCAGAACCGCTGCCACACTCGCCATGGCGTCCGCGCTCGCCCTGGGCACCGCACTGTCGGCCCACGCGGCCAGGCACTCCGTCCACCACGGGTCCGACTACGCGACCTATGACACCTCGAACGGCTGGTTCGAGGTCTGCGACATGGAGCAGGACGGCAACGGGGTCTACGTGTACTTCAGCAGGACCTACGGCAGCCGTGACACCGGACAGTACGGCGACGCCAACGGAAGCCAGGGCGGCTGCGGCAACGGGTACATCACCGGATACACGTACATGAACATCTGCGAGGACACGGTCGGTTGGGACGAGTGCGTCTCGGTGACCATCAAGCCGTAGCCGCCGTCCGGCCGGCGCGGTCACCCGCACGGCCGCCCCCGCCCACGAGGCCGGTGGAGAGGGAACGGGGGTTCCACCGTCCGCGGCAGGGGCGGCCGGGTCTTCCCCGGCTCGCCCCACGTCATCTGGAGGATCGATGCCCTTCAACGCCGCCACGACCGTACGCAACACCGTCGCGCTGCTCACCGCCCTGCTGCTCGCGCTCGCGGCGGACGTCTCCCTCGCAGCACCGCGGGCGCACGCCCACGGCAGGTACTGGATCACGACGTTCGCCCAGGCGAACGGGTACCCGAACACCGTCTGCGGCACGGGCAACGGACATCCGTGCGGCCCCAACGGCTACCTCTACGCGGGCAGCAACTACGTCAACTGCCGGGCGTGGGGAGCCGAGGTCAACGACGGCCGGGGCAACCACAACCGCTGGTGGCTGCTGACCGACCTCGACACCCCGGCCGGGAGCCGCGGCTGGGTGTCCGCCTACTACCTGTCCGGCCAGGGCAACGACCAGGCCGACTACTGGAACGGCAGCCGCTGGGTCCCCATCCCGGACTGCTGACCCCGGAGCCCCGGCGGGATCCGATCCCGCCGGGGTCAACGGTGTGCCGGGGCGCCGTCGTCCATGGACATCAGGCCGCGCAGTCCGTCCCGGAGCATGCCGGGATCGATCCCGCCGAAGAGCGCCTGCTGGGTGATGTACCCCTGGGCCGCCGCGATGAGGGTCCGCGCGATGTGTTCCGCGGGGACGTCGGAGGCGAGCATGCCCGCCTTCCGGTAGCCCTCCACGAGCCCCACCCACCCCCCGCTGATCTCCTCGTAGCCGCGGCGCAGCAGGGCGGCGAGCTCCTCGTTGCGCAGGGTCTCGGTCCAGACCTGGAGCATGAGCCGGGGGAAGTCCCGGGGATCGGCTCCGGGCTCCCCGGCCCGCACCTCCAGGATCGTGCCGAGGACCTCGGAGATCAGCAGGTCCGGAGCGGGTGGCGGGTCCTGTTCCGCCGCCGCCTCGAAGGCGCCGCGGATCAGCGTGAACGTCTCCTCGGCGATCGCGACGATCAGCTCCTCCTTGCTGCGGAAGTAGCGGTAGACGGCCCCGGCGGACAGGTCCGCCTCCTTCAGCACGTCCTGCATGGACGTGGCGTGGAAGCCGTTGCGCGTGAAGCAGCGGGTCGCGCCGTCGAGGATCTGCCGGCGGCGGGCGTCGAGGTGCGCCTGGGATACACGTGCCATGCCACCAATCTAAAACGAATATTCATTCTTGACAAGGAGAAGGCGTCCGCCCACAGTGGGCCCAGGACGTAAAACGAACGATCCTTCTCTTTGAATCGAGTCCTCGCCATGCCCGTGACACCCGCCTCCCCCCACACGGTCCCGGCCTCGCGCCGCGTCCTGGCCGTGATGGTGATGGTCCCCCTGCTCGCCGCGCTGGCCCTCTGGGCCTTCGCCTGGCCCGCCACCCGGATGGCCCCCCGCGACCTTCCCCTCGGCGTGGCCGGACCCGCCGCCGCTGCCGCCCCGCTGGAGCAGCGGCTGTCCTCCCACGAGGGCGCCTTCGAGATCCACCGCTACGCCGACGAGGCCGCCGCCCGCACCGCGCTGGAGAACCGCGAGGTCTACGGCGCGGTCGTCGCCACCCCGCAGGGCCCGCACCTGCTGACCGCGTCCGCCGCCGGCCCCGCCGTCGCGCAGTTGCTGACGCAGGCCCTCACCTCCCAGGCCCCGGCCGGGGCGCAGGCCGTGCCCGTCACCGACGTGGTGCCCGCACCCGCCGCCGACGCCCGCGGCACCGGCTTCGGCGCGAGCATCCTGCCCCTCGCCCTCGCCGGGGTCGCGGCCGGAGCCCTCGTCTCCCTCAGCGGCCTGCGCGGCGGCCGCGCCGTCACCGCCGTACTCGGCGCCGCGACCCTCGTCGGCCTGACCGGAGCCGCGCTCGCGCACAGCTGGCTGGGGGTCCTCACCGGCAACTGGTGGGCCGAGGCGGGGGTCCTGGCCCTCACCGTCGCGGCCATCGCCGGCGGCGTCGCGGGGCTCCACGCCCTCCTCGGCAAGGCGGGCATCGGCCTCGGCGCCCTGCTGATCGTCCTGCTCGGCAACCCCTTCTCCGGCGCCGCGGGAGCGCCGCAGCTGCTGCCCGAGCCCGCCGGGTTCATCGGCCAGTGGCTGCCGCCCGGCGCGGGCGCCTCCCTGCTCCGCTCGGTCGCCTTCTTCGACGGCGCCGGCGCGGCCGGGCCCGCCCTGGTCCTGTCCGTGTGGGCCGTGCTGGGCCTGACCGCCCTCCTGTTCGCGGGCCGTCGCACCGCCCCGGCCGCACCGGTCCTCCCGGCGCCCTCGGCCCCGGCCGCTGTGCACGAGGTCCCGGCCTCCGCTCCCCGGTCGTGACGCCGGGACCCTAGGTCCCCGTACGGTATTCATGAAGGTATTCACCGGTGCATACTCGGGTCATGGCAGACACCACTGTGAAGATCGACGCGGCGACCCGGGACCGGTTCGCCGCGGTGGCCGCCGCCCGGGGCATGAGCGTCCGCGCGTACCTCGCGGAGCTGGCCATCGAGGAGGAGAACCAGCTCGCACTCGGCAGGGCGACCGCCGTGTTCCGCGAGGTCGTCGGCCGGCCGGGCATCGCGGAGGCCTTCGACCGCGAGTTCGGCGGGCCTCCGCCGTCCGCCCGCGCGGACCGGGCGGCCTGACCTTGGACCTGCACATCGACATCCGGTGGCTCCTGGACCGGCAGGAGGAACTCCTCGGCCAGGACCTCGGCGTGCTCGACTACTCGGGCCTGGTCGCCGCCGTCGCGCGGCACCGCGTGACCCTGCCCGCGCTGGCCACCGACCCGCCCGACGCGTACTGGCGGGCGGCGGCGCTACTGGAGCAGATCGTGCTCCTGCGCCCGCTGCCCGCCAGGAACGAGTACTTCGCCTACGGCGTCGCCGTGGCCTACATCAGGGCCTCCGGCAGGGACGTCGACACCGCCTTCGAACCGTGGCGCGACCTGATCACCGACATCCGCGGCCTGCGTCTGAACGTGTACGACGTGGCCGACCGGCTGCGCGCGATGCGCCCGGATCCCTGACCGGCCCCGGTCCGGCCCCGGACCGGTCAGGAATGGAGAAGCCACGGCCGCCGTGCGGCGCCTAGCGTGAGGGACATGGCAACCACCACGCACACCACGGCCTCCACGTCCCCCGCGTCCCTCGCGTCCGTCACCCTCGAAGTGGCCGACGTCGAGGCCGCCCGCCGCTTCTACGGAGCCTTCGGCGTCGACGCGCACGTACGCCTGCGGGCCGGCGATGCGCACTCCACCGGATTCCGCGGCTTCACCCTGGGGCTCACCGTCTCCGGCCCCGCCACCGTCGACGGCTTCGTCGCCGCCGCGGTGGACGCCGGCGCCACGGTGCTGAAGCCCGCCGTGAAGTCCCTGTGGGGCTACGGCGGCGTCGTCCAGGCACCCGACGGGACGATCTGGAAGATCGCCACCTCGGCGAAGAAGGACACCGGACCCGCCACCCGCGAGATCGACGAGGTCGTCCTGCTGATCGGCGTCGAGGACGTCAAGGCCACCCGCCAGTTCTACGTCGCCCGCGGTCTGACCGTGGCCAAGAGCTTCGGCGGCAAGTACGCCGAGTTCACCGCCGGCGACCGCGCCCCCGTCAAGCTGGCGCTCTACAAGCGCCGCGCCCTGGCCAAGGACCTCGGCGTCCCCGCCGACGGCACCGGCTCGCACCGCGTCGTCATGGGCGCCGCCCCCGGCACCTGCGGAGCCTTCACCGACCCGGACGGGTTCACCTGGGAGGCACCCGAACCGCCCGCCCCCGCGCAGCCCTGAGCCCCCGCCGGGCGAGGGCGGGTCAGGCCGCGCGCGCCACCACCCGCGCGTTGTCCACGTACAGGCACAGCGCCCCGTCCTCGGGGCACCGCAGGCCGACCGAGATGCCCCGCAGTGCCCCGTCCGAGGCGAAGGCCAGGGCGAGCGCCACGTGGAAGACGTCGTGTCCCGTAGGGCAGCGGGGGAAGTCCGACGGTTCGTACCCCGGGCCCGGTGACGCGGGCGGCAGCGGCACCCCGGAGGACTCCAGCCGCCACGGGTAGGGGGCGTCGGGGTGCGCGTACCCGTCGGAGACCCCCAGCGGGATGCAGCAACCCACGCAGAAGCACTCGCCCTTGGCGACCTCGAACTCCACCTCGCCGGACCCGCACATCCCGCACTCGGCGACGAGGACCTCCAGGCGACCGCCGGGCTCCGCGCGGACGGCGCCCCGCAGCAGGGGCAGCACGTCCTCCGGTCCGCCGGAGGGCCCGCCCGGTGTTCCCTTCGTCCAGGCGATCTCATGATCCATGACGTGGATCCTCGCACGCCGACCCCGTGAGGAGATCATCTCGCGGTACGGAAATCAGCGGCGGGGGAGCGGCCGGAACTGCTTGGATGCAGCCATGACCACTGATCTTCCCGCTGAATACGAGATATCCGCCGACTCCGCCCGCATCGATGCCGCCCTGGTCCACCAATGGCTTTCGCAGGACGCGTACTGGGCCCGCGACCGGTCCCGGGAGAAGCAGGACCGGGCCATTGCCGGCTCCCTGAACTTCGGGGTGTACGAGCGGGCCTCCGGCCAACAGGTCGGCTACGCCCGCGTGGTGACCGACAAGGCCGACTTCGCCTGGCTGTGCGACGTCTACATCTCCCCGCAGGTGCGCGGCAAGGGCATCGGTACCGCGCTCGTCACCGCGGTGCGCGACCACCTCGCCCCGTACAACCTGCGCCGCGTCCTGCTGGCCACCGCGGACGCGCACGAGATCTACGCCAAGATCGGCTTCCTCCCGCTGGAGGCGCCCGAGCGGTGGATGGCGCTGGGCAGGCAGTGAGGTTGCGGGCGAGGAGAGTCCGAGGTGACCGGCTGGACGGTTCGGATGCCTGAGCCCGGTGGGTGGCGGCCCGCCTGCGGCGAGGACGAGCACCTGGACCGTTCGTCCGAGCCCGCCACCCTCTTCGAAACCGGCCGGACGCACCTGTACACGGACGTCCCCTGACGGGAGCCGCCCTCGCGCGGGCTCCCGGTGATTCGCCGCCCGGGCGACGGGTGAGAGATCATGAGGGTGTGGTGCGGTGCGGTTCGGCTCGGGTGTGAAGGAAAGACAGGCTGTGCGGGAGGCGGAGTTCGTAACGGTCGCGGGGCTGGTCGCGGCGGTGGCGCAGGGGGAGAGCGGCGCGCTGTGGCGCCTTGAGGGCGCCGACCGGCAACTGGACGCGAACCTGGTGCGCCACCTGCCGGGGACCGGCGGGGCGGCGTACGTCGAGGACGAGGTCGACGTGATGCTGGTCGTCGTCGGGGGCGGCGGAACCCTCACCCTGGACGGCGCCAAGTCCGTGCTGGCCCCCGGATTCATCGGACTGCTGCCGCGCGGCACCTCGCGGGCGCTGCTGGCCGGCCCCGAGGGGCTGCTCGTACTGACCGTGCACCACAGGCGGCGCGGGATGAGCATCGGACGGACCACCCCTGACGTGGCGCCCGAGCCGTGCCCGCTGCACCTGGTGTGCGGCCGGTGCCACCGGCACGCGATCGAGGCGGACGCCCGTTACTGCAGCGGCTGCGGCACGGCGTTGACGGACCGCCCCCAGGGGCGTTAGCCGGCCGTCAGAGGCCGGCCTGCGCGAGAATGCGGTCCATCCGGGCCCGGGGGAGCACGGGATGGGCGGCCGCCGCGTGCGCGACGTCGGGCTCCGGGTCGGCCAGCAGCTCTTCCACCAGTTCCGCGCCGAGCGCGGGATGCCCCGCCACACCGACCCGCAGGAACGGCTCCCCGCAGGCCGCGAGCTGTCGCAGCTGCGCGAGGGGCAGATCGGGATCCCGCAGGGCGAGGACGCGTACCCGTGGATCGGGGTCGTCCACGAAGCCGCGCAGGGCCCGACGGGGGAAGTTGGGGTGGTCCACCAGCATCGGTCGCACGTGGTGGACGTCGCCGTGCTCGCGGAGCAGCCGCAGCAGGACCTCGGGCGGGGCGTCCGGCCGACGGGCGGCGTTGCGCCGCACCGTGGGGTCCGGGTCGTCGTCCAGCCGCCGCCATGCCCGATCCGGCAGGTCCCGTCCTGTGGCCAGTACCTGCCGGAACACCGGGTGCGGGCAGTCCAGGTAGGTCAGTCGCTCGGCGAGCGGCGCGTCCCGCAGCCAGTCCGGCGCAGGGGGGAACCAGCGGAGAGCGAGAGCGGCGTCGTCGCTGCCCGCCGCCTCCTCGGCCTCCACCACGGCGAGCAACCGGTCCCGGGTCTCGGGGGTGACGTGCCGGCTGCAGGCCACCGCGACGCGGACGACCGGATCCTCGCTGTCCTGCAGCCCGGCCACCATGTCGGCGGTCAGGTACGGGTTTGCGGCCACCGCGTGCAGCACCTCCTGGTCCCCGGTCGCCAGCAGCCGGGCGAACGAGTCGGGGGTCAACGGGACACGACGTGCGACATTGGCCCGTACGGCGGGGTCGGCCAGGCAGCGATCACGGTGTTCCGGAGGGACACCCGGGCGCTCGGCACGCGTGGCCGCGGCCCGCACCTTGGGATCGGGGTCGGCGAGGAACGCCACCTGCACCGGGACGGGCCGGTCCGCCCAGGTCGCGGCCACCGTCGCGCGCACCAAGGGGTCCGGGTCGGCCGCGAGTTCGGCCGGCGACCGGCCATGTACTTCCACCAGGTCCGTGAAGTCCATCGGTACCCCGCGCTCCAGCATGTCCCGTACGAAGTCCGCGTAGGCGTTCCGGACCGCGGGGTCGGGGTGTTCGGCGATCCGGCGGCGCATCGCCGGCGAGACCCGGCGCCCGTGCAGGGCCACCGCCGAGCGGCTGTCGCCGTGCGTCAGCAGGGCCTCGGCCACCTCATCGGGCAGCCGGCCCTCGCGCGTCCTCAGCCCGGACCGACCGGCCGGGTGCGCGGCCAGGCGCACCATGACGTCCGTCGGGGCGGCCGGGTTCTGTCCCAGCCCCGAGAGGCGAGGCTGCTTGAGGTGGACCATGCGCCCACGTTAGCCGGGCCCCGCGGGTTCGAGCCCCGGGGGCTCGGGACCCGTCGGTGGACCGACACCGGCACCGCACGCCGTGCCGTCACGCTGGGTCGCGCCCTTGCGGGTCTATGGTGACCCAGGGTCAGATGTTGTCGGTTCCGTGCCGTGGGCACGGGACGTCCTTCCGGAAAGGCTTGCGCCGTGTCTGCTGCACTGTCCGATGATCTGAAGCGCATCATCGACGATTCCCCCATGTTCGCGACGGTGGCGACCATCCAGCCCGACGGCAGCCCGCAACTGTCCGTGACCTGGCTCATGCGGGACGGCGACGACCTGCTCATCTCCACGACCGAGGGCCGTCGGAAGGAACAGAACCTGCGCCGCGACCCGCGGATCACCGTGATGATCAACCCGCCGGACGCCCCGTACACCTACGCCGAGGTGCGCGGCACCGCCGAGCTGACCACGGAGGGCGGCCAGGAGCTGATCAACGAGCTCTCGCGCAAGTACACGGGCAAGGACTACCGGGACTTCAACCCCGCCTCCGTCGACGACGCCACACGTGTCGTGGTCCGGGTATCGCCCCGCAAGGTCGTCGGCTCGATCTAGCCGGCTAGCCGGGCGGGACCGGCGGATGTCCCCGGGCCGGGGTCGACCCGGCCCGGGTGCATCCGCGGCGGGCCATGACTAGGCGGTCAGTTCCTGCTGGGCGGCCGCGCCGGGCAGTTCCTCCCCGGACCTGTTCTTGACGAGTTCGACGTTCTCGACGAACAGCTGGAAGAGCAGCTGGCTCGCGCCGAGTTCACGACCGTTCTTGCCGTTGGCGCCCTGGGCGATGCCCAGACTGTACGGTTCGTTGTCCTCGGCCTTCACGCCGACGTAGCCGCCCAGCGTGCCCTCGTTCGCGCTCGCGTTCTGGTAGCCGCCGCCGTTCGCCTCGCGGATCAGGTCGTTCTTGTAGCCCGGCCCGAGGGCCATGTGGTCCTGGTTGAAGAGGAGTTCGTGGGCGCCGGGCTTCAGGGTGAACTTCAGCTGCACCGCGTAGGGAGCACCCTGGGTGTTGTAGTACGCATCGGCCTGGCCCTGGTCCCCGAGGTGGGCCCCGATCGTCAGGCCGGAGAACCCGTTCTCCCTGAACTCCTTCGCCGTGCCCCCGCCGCCCTCGATGTACTCCATCATCGCGGCCCGTGAGGCTGTGTCACCCCAGTAGGTGAGGGCGCTGTGGGCCTCCTCGAAGCTCATGGAGCGGAACAGCTCCATCCGACCGGAATCCGCAGGCTTCTTCGCCAGATCGGCCAGGAGCTTGGGGCCGACCGTCGCGATGACATCATCGATCCTGCGCGGAGGCTTGCTGGCCTTCCAGCCCTTCGCGTTCTTCTTGGAAGCTGCGATCTGCTTGGTCCTGGACTTGGCGGCGGCGCTGGTGGATCCGCCCAGTCCCGCCTGGTTCTCCCAGTGCTCGACCGTCAACAGGTCCTGCGGGTTCGCGACGCGCTGCACCGCATGGTGGGAACCGGACGAGGCCGAGGCCGACGCCACCGCATGACGCTGCACGTCAGCGGTGGCGGCCCGGTGACCCGGCGCCATGACCCGGCTGGCGTTCGCCTCCGCCTCCCGCTCGAACCGGTCCGACGGGTCGGAGACCTTCAGCCCCGATCCGTTGTCGGTCCCCGCGACCGGTCCCTGCCGCTGCTGGATGACGTGGGTGAGCTCGTGGGCGAGGGTGTGCTTGTCGCCGCCGCCGGCGCCGATCACGACATGGCTGCCCGAGGTGTAGGCGCGGGCCCCCACCTCGGCGGCGGAGGCCTTGGCGGCACTGCTGTCATGGATGCGGACGTCGGAGAAGTCCGCACCGAGGCGGGCCTCCATGTCGCTGCGGGTGGCGGCGTCCATGGGGCGTCCGGGCGCGCGCAGGACGTCGTGGACGGCGGACCGCTGCACCGCGGGCTGCTCGGACTGCTGGTGTCCGCACCCGTCGGTGTGCCGGTGCTGCTCCTGTTCCTGGTCCTGCCCGTGACCGGCCCGCCGCAGCATCTGGACGACCGCGGCGTTGCCCGCACTCGCCTGGAGCCCCATCAGCCCCACGGGCGCCGCGGCTTCCTGCTGCGGGGCCGCGGAACGCCGGGTCGCCTGCAGCAACTGCTCGTCGGTCTTCTGCGTCGGGCGGGGGTGCCTGGGACTCACGCGATCGCCTTTTCGGTACGTCGGGGAAGCCGCTGCGCACGGCTGCCGGATCACACCCCCGCGGCCGGTCACCCGTCCTGACCAGGGGTTCTGAAGCATTATCAGCCAGCATGCCCACGCGGAGGCCGTGATCGCCCCCTGGCGCCGAGTCTCTGCCCGGACGTACAACGGGCCGTGCAACGGGAGTGCCCGTTGAGGCAGACCGGTCGGGCCCGGCAGGATCCGAAAGAGGGGCTTACGTCACGGCGGGGAGCCGGACCGTGGCGACGAGGCCGCCGGCGGGACGCGGGGTGAGGTCGAGGGTGCCGCCGTGGGCGCGGACGATGCTGTGCACGATCGCCAGGCCGAGGCCGACACCGGCGGTGTGCTCGTCGGCGCGCACGCGGTCCGTTCCGCGCCGGAAGGGCTCGGTGAGGGTCGCCACCAGGTCCGCGGGGAGCGCGCGGCCCGTGTTCTCGACGCGCAGCACACTCGTTCCGCCGTACTCCTGCGTGTGGATCGCCACGGTGCCGCCGGCGGGGAGGTTGTGGACGACGGCGTTCTGCACGAGGTTCGTGACCATCCGCAGCAGCAGTTCCGCGGAGCCGCTGGTCCGGGCCGCGCCGCCGGTCACGTCGAGGGTGATCCGACGCCGCTCCGCGAGGGGGAGCAGCGTCTCGACGGCTTCCTCGGCGACCAGGGAGAGGTCGACGTCCTCGTGGGTGAAGTTCCCGCGGTCGCCGCGGGAGAGCAGCAGGAGGGCCTCGGTGAGGCCGATCGCCCGCGTGTTCACGGCGTACAGGCGCTCGACGAGCTCACCGTGGTCCTGCCCGGGGTCCTTGCGGGCGACGTCGAGGAGCGTCCGCGAGATCGCGAGCGGGGTGCGCAGTTCGTGGGAGGCGTTCGCGGCGAACCGCTGCTGTTCGCCGACGTGGGACTCCAACCGGTCGAGCATCGAGTCGAACGCGTCGGAGAGTTCACGGAACTCGTCCTGGCGTCCCTCCATGCGGATCCGGTGCGACAGCGAGCCCCGCCCGGCCGCCCGCGCCGCATCCGTGATCAGCGCGAGGGGCCGGAGCATCCGGCCGGCCAGGATCCACCCGCCCACGAGGCCGAAGACGAGCAGGAAGGCCATCGCCACGGCCGCGGCGGGGGCGAAGGTGCGCACGAGCAGGTAGCGGTTGGGCGAGACCCCGAGAAGGCCCTGGGAGTTGTCCGGTACGTAGCGCAGCAGGAACCACCACACCACGGCGAGCAGGAGAGCGCCGGCGACGAAGAGGAATCCGGCATAGCTGAGGGCGAGCTTCAGGCGGGCACTCGACCCCGGCCGCCCAGACGGCCTAGGCATGCGCGCTGCCGGGGGCCGTGGTGTCCGTACCGGTGTCGATGCGGTAGCCGACTCCGGGCACCGTCGCGATGATCCACGGTTCGCCGAGCCGCTTGCGCAGCGCGGACACGGTGATGCGTACGGCGTTGGTGAGCGGGTCGACGTTCTCGTCCCAGGCCCGTTCCAGCAGTCCTTCCGCGCTGACGACCCCGCCCTCGGCGGCCACGAGGACCTCCAGCACGGCGAACTGCTTGCGGGTGAGCGCGACGTAGCGTCCGTCGCGGAACACCTCCCGGCGGAAGGGGTCGACCCGCAGGCCCGCGATCTCCCGGACCGGGGGCCGGGCGTACGCGCGCCTGCGGTCGAGCGCCCGCAGGCGCAGCACCAGCTCCCGCAGCTCGAACGGTTTCGTCAGGTAGTCGTCGGCGCCCAGCCCGAACCCGGAGGCCTTGTCGTCGATGCGGTCGGCAGCGGTCAGCATGAGGATCGGGATGCCGCTGCCGGAGGCGACGATGCGCCGGGCGACCTCGTCGCCGGAGGGGCCGGGGATGTCGCGGTCCAGGATCGCGAGGTCGTAGGAGTTGACGCCGAGCAGTTCGAGGGCGGTGTCGCCGTCGCCGGCGATGTCGGCGGCGATCGCCTCCAGCCGCAGACCGTCACGGACGGCCTCGGCCAGGTAGGGCTCGTCCTCCACGATCAATACGCGCATGTCGGAAGCCTAAGCTGCGCTCCATATCGCCCGCGTATGCTCAGCCCGCCGGTGTCGCGGCGGGTGCCGGGGCGGGCTGCGGACCGTCCGACGGATCCGGCTCCGCCGTGCGCCACCAGCGGCGCGACGCCACCGCGGCCAGCGCGGCACCGGCCGCGTTGACCAGTACGTCGTCGACCGACGACACCCGGTCCAGCCACAGCACGTACTGCGCGCTCTCCACCAGGACCGAGCAGCCCGCCCCGAGCGCCAGGACCCGCGGTACGGACGCCAGCGCCGCGAACCGCACCGGACCGAAGAACCCCAGCGAGGCGAAGACCAGCAGGTTGCCCACGATCCCGAGCGGCCCCATCGTCACCAGATCCCGCAGCGGTACGAGGCTCACCCGGCCCGGGACGACGCCGGCCCCCGCGCCCGGCATCAGGATCATCCACACCCACGGCACCGTTCCGTGCACCATGCCCACCTCGGCCAGCGACAGCCGCCACGCCGACGGGAGGCCCGCGGCACGGCGACGGCGCGCCAGGACCCACGCCACCAGCACCGCCAACGGCAGCGTGACCAGCGTCATGAGCACCACCCCGTTGAAGGTGTCGTAGCAGCCGTGCCACCGACCGGCCAGGCACGTCGGAGCGGACATCATGAGCGGCCCCCGCAGCACGAAAGCGGCGCCCGCCAGGGCGAGGACCGCCGGGCCGACCAGCAGGAGTCCGCGCGTGCGGCGGCGGGGCGGTCGTGGCAGGGGTGCGTCATCGTTCATGCCCCCATTCCAGACGCAGGGCCGTTGCCGTGGCGTATGGGGTTTTCGATACACCCGCGATACACGCGAAGATGCCCCGATGTCCCGATCGCCTGCCGCTTCCCCGGCCCCCTCCGCTTCCGCCCCGACCGACCTGTGGTTGCGCGGCGTCGCGGCCAACCCGGGGGCCCCGGCCGAGGTCCTGCTGCGCCTCTTGGACCCGGCCGCCGGAGCGGCCCGGCAGATCCTCTGCGAGGAGCGCGAGCTGCCCGACGAGGTCGTGGACGCGGTGGTCGTACACCCGGACTTCAAGGTCCGCCGGTCCCTGGCCCGCAACGCCCGTGTCGCGCCCGCCGTCCGCGGCCGTTTGGTCGCGGACCCGCACGTCCTGGTCCGCGCCACGGTCGCCGGGGGACCCCGCCCGCGTCCGCGCCAGCAGCGACCGCTGCCGGACGACGTCCTCGTGACCCTGCTCACCGCCGAGGACGGCGGCGAACGCGAACTGCTCACGGCCGCCGAGGTCCGCCAGGAACTCCTCTCCTCCTGGCAGGTGACCACCTCCTTCCGCTACCGGATGCGCGGGCACGAACACCCCGCCGTACGAGGCCTGGCGACGGGCGTGTGGGACATGCTGACCGCCCAGGAGCGGCAGGCACTGCTGGACGACCCCGACCCGGACGTCCGGGAATCCGCCGAGCACTGGGTCAGCGCGGCGGACCCGGCGGGTATCGGGGCCGTCTTCCCCGCGCCCGGCCACTACCGGTGGCTGGTCCTCAACAACTACGCCCTCTCGGAGACCGTTCTCGAAGAGGCCCTGGCCGATCCGGAATTCCGCCGGTCCGTCGCGGGCAACCCCCACACGCCCCCGTACGCCGTCGCCCGGCTCGCCCGCGACGCCGACCCCGCGGTGCGCGAGCGCGTCGCCGCCCGGGCCGACCTCGATCCGGCGGTGTGGGCCGAACTCACCGGGGACCCCGACGAGCGGGTGCGCGTCCGGGCCCGGGTGCAACCGCTGCCCCGCACGCAGGCCGAGTGCCGCGCCGTCGACCACGAGACGGGTGAGAGCGCCCACGACTGCCTCTGCCTGGTGCTGGAGCCGCACACGGTGCCGGATCCGGACTGGTACCGGGCCTGCGCCGAGTCCGGGGAGGTGATGCTGCGCCTGGCGGCCGCGAAGTGGCCCGCGCTGCCCGCCGATCTGGTGGCACGGCTGGCGGCCGACCCGCACGAGGAGGTCCGGCACCGGCTGGCCTCCTGGCACCCGCTGGCGCCCGCCGCAACCGTCCTCGCCGCCTTCGTCGCCCGCCCCCGGCAACGCCCCCACCTGCTCCTGCAGTCCCGGTTGCCGCGGACCGGCCTCGCCCACCTGCTGGACCACGAGGACCCGGAGGTACGGGCGCTGGCCGCCGCCGATCCGACCCTCGGGCGGCCTCCCGCGGACCTGCTCACCGACCCCGACGACCGGGTCCGCCGGGCCGCCGCAGCCAACCCGCTCTTCACCGCGGACGCCCTGGAGGAACTGCTCCACGACCCGGCCACGGCCGAGGGCGCCGCGGCCAACCCGGGCCTACCGGCCGCCCGCCTGCACACCCTGCTGGACCTGGCGCACCTGCCCCGCTAGCGGACCCGGCCGGAGAGCCAGGGTGTGAGCGAGACGCCCGGGACGAGCTCCTTGTAGGTCTCGTCGCCGGGGAGGGGGACGCAGAGCTGGTAGCCCGGAGGGAAGAACCGGCCCTTGACGAAGGCCAGTCCGCCGTAGACGGCCGTCAGGAACGGCGGGACGCAGTCGCGGGGGAGGTCCTGGAACTCCACCCCGTCCACCGTGATCGCCGCGTCGCCGTCGGGGAAGAGCCGGACGTCGACCGCCGGGCTGCCGTCCAGTTCCACGAACGCCTCGTGGGGCAGGGAACCGTCGGGATCGGTGACGGAGAACAGCGGCGCTGAACTCCGTCGGGACGTCCGGTCGGCGCCGATGTCCTCGGTGACGGTCATGGCCCGTCGGTACTCGGCCGCGACGGACCGTATCGCGGTGACGGCCGACTCGGTGGTCGGCAGGTGGGGGTGATGCGTCATGATCCACATCATGCCGCACCGGGCCCGTCCGCGAACTGACCCGCGGGTAGGGTGGGTTCGAGGAGATCGTGGATCAAGGGGGACCCATGACGGCTGTCGGCGCACCACCCATCGTCCTCGTGCACGGGACACGGTTCAGCGCGGGACAGTGGAGCCCGCAACTCGACGCACTCCGCGCGGACTTCCCGGTGGCCGCGGTGGACCTGCCGGGTCATGGCTCCCGCTCCGCCGAGCCCTGGAGCCTGGCCGCGGCCTCGGAGGTCATCGCGGCCGCGGTGGACTCCCTCGACCGCGGCCCCGCCCTGGTGGTGGGGCACTCCCTCGGCGGGTACGCCGCGCTGGAGTTCGCACGGCGCCGCCCGGAACTGCTGCGGGGGCTGGTCCTCGCGGGGGCCAGCGTCTCCACGACCGGTGCGTGGGCGATCCCGTACCGGCTGGTCGCCGGGCTCGTCCCACGCGTCCCGGCGGACCGGCTGACCCGGTGGAACGACCGGCTGCTGCGCCGTCTCTACCCTCCCGAGGTCGTGGGGGCGACCATCCGCGCCGGCTACGCCTTCCACACCCTGCCGGCCGCCTGGGGCGAGGTCCTGGGCCGCTTCGAGGCGGACGCGATGCGCCACGTGGACGCCCCCGTGCTCATCCTCAACGGTGAGAAGGACACCGTCTTCCGTTCCGGCGAGCGGGAGTTCGCCCGCGCGCACGGCCGCGCCCGCATCGAACTGATCCCACGGGCGCGACACCTCGCGAACTTCGACGATCCCGGGGCGTTCACCGACGCCGTCCGCCGCTTCGCCCTGGACCTGCCGGTGCGCTGCTGATCCGGTCTATGCCGGGCCGGAGCCAGAGCCGGAGCCGGTGACGCGCACGGACTCCACCCACGGCGGGGGAGCGGGCGGATCCTCGCCGATCAGGGCGGCGATCAGCCGGCAGGACGGCGTCTCGTCCGGCCACGGCGTGTACCCGTCGGTCAGCACGACCACCACGTTCGGCCGGTCGGGCAGGGCCAGCGCCGCCCCGATGCCGACGCGCATGTCCGTGCCCCCGCCGCCGGCCAGGGTCACCTCCCCGGCACTGCGCACCCGGGTCACGGCGTGCACGTCGGCATCGCACGCGAGGACGGCGACCCGGTTGCCGCCGAGGCCCACCTCCCGCAGGACGCCGGTGACTTCGGCGAGCGCGGCGGCGAGGTCGTCCGGGCCCATCGAACCGGAGGTGTCGACGACGACGGCCACCCGCGGCAGCGGCCTGCGCAGACTGGGCAGCACCACCCGGCCGCCGAGCGCCGGCGTGCGGCGCGAGGGGCGGCGGTAGGTGTAGTCCACCGCGCCGGCCGCCCAGGCGGCGGCCTCGCGGACCGCCCCCGCCAGGGCCCGGCGCCAGTCGACGGTCGGTTCCAGCAGCTCCTCGGCCCAGCGGGCCCAGCCCGCGGGGACCCGGCCCCGGGCGCGCCGGTGGGCCCGTACGGCCTCGGCGGCCTGCCGGCGGAGCGCCTCCGCCTCGACCCGGCCGACCCGGGCGGGACCGACCCCCTCGCCCAGCTCCCAGGGCGCGGGGGTGCCGTGGGCGCCGGAACCGCAGTCCGGCCCGTGGGGCGTCGGGGGAATCCCCGGCAGGTACGTCTCGAACAGGCCGCCCGTGGGCAGGCCGTAGAGCCTGGGTTCCATCCGGCCCTCGGGCAGCGCCAGCCCGTCGGCGAGCAGGTCGTCGTTGATCTCGCAGTCCTGGGCGATGTTGACCCGGACGTGGTCGCGCTGGTCGGCGGCGGGCAGCCGCTCGGCCCGGCCGTGGTGGTCGCGCAGCAGGTGCGCCACCTCGTGGATCCACACCCCCGCCAGTTCGACGACTCCGGTCGCCTCGACGAAAGCGGGAGAGACGTAGCAGCGCCAGTGCCGGTCGACGCCCATGGTGCGCACCCGGGCCGAGGGGACCACCGTCAGGGCGTACAGGGCGGAGGCGAGGTACGGGCGGGCCTCGGCCGCCTTGTAGCGCGCGGCCAGCAGCTTCGCACGGTCCAGGACCACGCGCGGGTGCGGGGCCGGGTCCGGGGCGGGTTCCGAGTGCACGGCGGACGGCCCGGCCTCAGCCGCCGCCCGGCAGCGCGCCGGACAGCCGGAGCAGCTCCACGAAGGCGTCGATGCCGGCGGGCACCGGCCAGTCGAGGTCGCGCATGGCGGCGAGGTCGGCGGCGGCGCGGGCGGCGACATCGGGCACGCCCGCGTCCACGGCCTTGGCGAGGACCGCCCAGGCCGCCTCCCACCGGGGGCGGGTCAGCTCGCTCTGCACGGCCGCGACCACGGCGATGAGGAAGGCCAGCTGCCGGTCGCCGCGCTCGGGCAGGGCGAAGGCGTCCGGGTCGGCCAGGACCCGGTCCGGGTCGGGCAGGTCGAGGTGTTCGAGGTACGAGAGCAGCTCGATCCCGGCGGCCTCGCCGACGGCGCCCGTCAGCGCGGCGGCCAGCGCCTCCCGGCCCGTCGAGGCCGCGTCCCCCGTGGCCAGCAGCCGCAGGGCCATCTCCCAGGTACGGGGCGAGGGCCAGCCCCGGCCCCGCCCGGCGGCCTCGGCCGGCATGTGGTGGACCAGGCCCGGCCGGGCGGTGAGGAAACCGGAGACGGCGCCGCGGGCCCGGGCGACCGCCCCGGAGATCCGGCCGGGATCGACGGCCGGGATGGCCACTTCGGGCCAGGTGCCGGCCATGCCGCGGGCGACGGTGCGCGGGTCGTGCGTCCAGTCGAGGTGGACGAAGCGGTTGGCGAGCGGCGGGCTGAGGTGCCAGCCGTCCGCGGCGCTGGCGGGCGGATTGGCCGCGGCGACGATCCGTACCGCCGCCGGCAGTTCGAGGCTGCCGACCCGGCGCTCCAGGACCACGCGCAGCAGGGCCGCCTGCACGGCCGGCGGGGCGGAGGACAGCTCGTCGAAGAACAGCAGCCCGTGCCCGGTGCGGGCCAGGCGCACCGCCCAGTCCGGCGGCGCCATCGGGACCCCGGTGGTGGCGGGGTCGTCACCGACGATCGGCAGCCCGGCGAAGTCGGAGGGCTCGTGGACGCTGGCGATGACGGTTTCGAGCGGAACGCCGAGGGCGGTGGCGAGCTGCTGCATGCCGGCGGACTTGCCGATGCCCGGCTCACCCCACAGGAGCACGGGCTGATTGGCCGTCACGGCCAGTGCCAGAGCCTCCAGTTGGGGGTTGGTGGCGGGCTCGGTGCGGGTGGCGCTCAGCCGGGCGCCCAAGGCGTCGGCGGCGGCCAGGGCCCGGGCCGGCCGTACCTGCTTGCCGTTCGGGTGCGTCTGCGCACTCATGCGTCGTCGTCCTCTTCGTCCTCTTCGTTCTCCTCTGCCTCCCGGTACTCCATGTGCTCGTCGAACCAGTCGGCGCCGATGCTGGGGAACTCCTCGTCGACCCGGTCCCGGAGGAAGGCGAGATCGGTGCGCTTGTAGCGGCGGACCTCCTGGGACAGCGACAGTTCCATCTCGTCGATGACGTCGATCCGCGCGCCGGCCGCCAGCAGGGCCCGTACCAGGTCCGCCGAACCGCCCCAGTGCACCGCCGACATCAGCGGGGTGCGCCCGGCCTCGTCCCGGGCCTCCAGGTCGAGTCCGGCCGCGAGCAGCCGCGGCAGCAGCACCTCGTGGTCGAGCAGGTGGAGCCCGTGCAGCAGTCCGCGCCGGCGGGCGTCCCGGACCCGGGGGTCCAGCCCCGCGTCCAGGAGCGCCAGCACACCGGGCGTGTCGCCGTGCTGGACGCGCAGGAAGAGTTCGTGCCGCTGGGCCCGGAGGCCGCGCGGCAGCCGTCCCTCACCCGTGGTCCAGATCTGCTGGACGGCGAAGCAGCCCGACACCGCGCCGCCGAAGGCCCGCATCGCCCGCTCCCGCTGCTGCTCCTCGGGGGTGTGGGGCACGTCCAGTACGCCGCCCCGCGAGCGGACCTCGTGCCACCCTCCGCGACAGCGCACCCGTACGGGCCCGCCCGCCTCGGGGCCGGGCGGGCCGGCCGCCGGGCCGGCCTCGGGGAACAGCGCGGCGGCCACCAGCGGGTGGAGTGCGCGCGGGGAGATCCGGCCGGTCCGCACCAGTTCGAGATCGGGGAGCCGCTGCCAGGCGTACCGGGGCAGGAGCGGGACGGTGGCGGCCTCTGCCGCTTCGATGACGCGGGCGCGCAGCGCGCCGGGCCCGTCGGGTTCCAGCAGGAGGGAGCAGCGCCAGTTCACGGGGATCCGGTACCGGTCGCCCGCCCCGGCCGCGACGAGCCGCACGGTTTCCGGCGCGAGCCGGGTGAGGTCCACGGGGAGCTGCGCGAGGAGGGCGGCGGGGTCCGCCGGACGCTGGTACGACCGCGGAGTGGGGACGGTCAGGTCGCAGGTGATGCCCGCGGCCGCGAAGGCGCCGATCGTGTCCCCGGCGGCCCGCAGCCGGGCGATCCGCCCGGCGAGGCCCTCCGGTTGGGCGAAGCGCGCGCCGAGTTCGGACGCGTGACGGGCGTCCCAGAACGGCCGGATCGCGGTCCAGTCCTCCGGGACGAAGCCCCGCCCCGTGTACGTGTTGTACTCGGCGGCGACGGGCGCGCAGTGCAGCCGCAGCCGCTGCGGGCCCTCGGACATGAGGGGGGTGGTGACGGACAGGGCCGGCCCACCGGGGCCGCCGTAGGTGGCGAGCACGATCCGCAGGTCGGTGGCGAGGGTGGTCCGGCCGCCCAGGAGCCGGGGCAGGTGCCAGCGCAGCAGGTCCGGGGCGAGATGCCGCAGGTCCTCCGCCACGGCCCCGGCCACGGCGGCGCCGTGGCGGGCCTCGATGTCGGACAGCTCGAAACCGATGTCCACGGCGGCGGCCGCGCAGGCCGCCCGCCAGTCACCGGCCAGCCGGTGCGCGGTGGCCCGCTCGATCATCCAACCGGGCACGGCGTGGCGGCGGATCCGCTGCCACGCCGGGGCGTCCTCCACCGTGAAGGCGCCGCAGAGTTCCGCGTTCGCCGGGCTCACCGGTACACGCTGCCGATGGCGCGTACGTCGGGGTGGGCGGCCCGGGCGGGGCGCAGCCGTTCGGTGAAGGACCGCTTCACACGGCGGGGGAGGCCGGGGCCCAGGCCCACGTACTCCAGCGGGCTGTCCTCGCGCACCGCCGCGAGCAGGCGCTTCGCGCCCCGCCCGGTCAGGCCGGTGTGGCGCAGTTCCAGCCGGTGCAGGGGGCTGCCGGGCAGGGCCTCGGCCAGGGCGTACGCCCCTTCGTCGCCGGGGTGGTTGCCGGGGGCCCCGAGGCTGCGCTCGGACAGGGTCCGGCCGAGGTCGAGCGCTTCGATGCCGCCGAGGGAGGCGGCCAGCGCGCGCGCTCCGGCGGCACCGATCCCGTTGCCGCCGAGCCCGAGGCGGACCGGGTGCGCGCAGTCGGCCGCGGCGGCGGCGAGGACGGAGACGCCCGCGTCACCGAGGTGGTTGGCCGGGACGTACAGCTCGCGCACGCCTGCCTCGCGGATCAGGGCGGCCAGCAGCGGGGCGGTCTCGGGGCCGAGGCCGTTGCCGCCGAGGAAGAGCCGCTCCAGGGGCAGTTCGCGCTCCAGCAGGGCGTCGAGCAGGAGGCGTACGCCGTCGCCGCCGATTCCGGTGTTGACCAGGTCGAGGGTGCGCAGGGCGGTGTTGCGGCGCAGCAGCGCGGCGAGGATGCGGGTGCCGTCCTCGTGCAGCGGGTTCCGCTTGAGCCAGAGGGCGCGGACGGTGGTGTCGTCGGCCAGGGCACCGGCGAGGGAGCCCACCCCGTCGGGTCCGATCCGGTTGCACCCGAGGTAGAGGGTGTGCAGCCCGTGGCCGTCGGCGGCGAGGGCCTCGGCCAGGGTGCGGGCGCCCGCGTCGCCGATGGCGTTGGTGCCGAGGAGGAGGTGGGTGGCGTGCGCGGAGGAGGCCGCGGCCGGCAGCAGCCGGGCCGCCCCGGCCGGGCCGAGACCCTGCTTGCAGAGGTCGACGCGGCCGTCGGCGCGCAGGGTGCCGAGGGGGAAGGTCTCATCGGTCTCGACGGGCCGGTCGGCGGCGAGCCGGGCGAGCAGTGGGTCGAGGCCGGCCGGATCGGCCGGCGGCAGGTCGGGGTGCTCGATCGCGGGGCACCGCACGGGTGTCGGCTGTGTCATCACCACTCCACCGGTTTCCTTCGCCGGTGCCCGGCGTCCATCACGACGTACTGCGTACTGCGGAGGTAGACGCAAGACCGGTCGGATTCGAACCGACGTCCTCCAGCTCGATGCGTGGGCGCGACGACCTCTGCGCTACGGCCTTGCTGGCGGCGATCATACCCACACGTCGGCCGAAAATCGATCACCAGTTTGGGTCGCCGGGAGCCTTAGGTCTTCTGATGCCGAACCGGACGTGTCAGCGGCGTAGTTGAGCCAGTCCGGACGGCTGCGGCCGGTGTGCCTGGTGGGGGTGGGGGGTGCTATGTAATGTCACATCGCATGATGCTCTTACGTCGTGCGGCATCGGCCGCAGCCCTCCTCGCCACCGTCCTCCCCCTGACGATCGCCCCGCCCGCGCACGCCGCCGCCGACGGCGCGGCCGGCTGCCGGCCCCCGGCGTCGGTACCGCTCGACGCCGAACAGTCCAGGCTCGCGGACCCCCGTACCACCGCCCTCGTCGAACGCGGCGGCCTCGCGGACTTCGTACGGCGCTTCCCCGCCGCCCTGTGCACCGCGCGCAGCCGCGGCGAGGCCGAACGGCTCCTCGACACCTGGGGTCAAGCCCTATGGCAGGCCTCCGTACGGCGGGCCCAGAGCCAGCGCCCGGGCGGTGACCTCGCCCCCGGCGACGACCGTCCGCTGTACTGGGCGCGGCTCGCGATGACCGCAGCGCTCGCCGGCTGGCAGCCGGACTTCCCCGCGGACAAGGCGGCGCTCCGCGCCCGATTCGAGGACGCCTCCCGCGGCCTCACCGACAACGCCTTCCGGCCGGAACCCGGCGTACGGAGGATCTTCATCAGCGGATTCGACCCCTTCGGGCTCGACGCGGAACTCCGCCGCGCCAACCCCTCCGGATCGGCCGCCCTCCAGCTCAACGGACGGCGCATCACCCTCGCCGACGGCACCCGGGCCGAGATCCGGGCCGTCGTCCTGCCCGTCCGGTACGCCGACTTCGACGCCGGCATGGTGGAGCGGGCCTTCGCCCCGCACCTGGCCGCCGGCCCCGGCGCGGCGGACATCATCACCACCGTCAGCCAGGGCTACCCGGGCATCTTCACCCTGGAGGACTGGGCGGGACGGGCGCGCTCCGCCGATCCCTACCCCGACAACGCCCGCGCCCTCTCCGGCGGCACCCGCGAACGCCCGGTGACGGCCCCCGGCCTCGGCCCCGGCCCGGAGTTCATCCGCACCACGCTCCCCGCCGCCGCCGTGACCGCCGCCGTACAGACCCCGTACCCGGTCCTCCTCAACAGCGACGTGACCGAGATACCGGCGGGCGGCACGGCCCCCGTGGACCGCACCGACGGGCCGACGCCCGGCTCCCGCGCCGTCGCGGGCGGCGGGGGCGGCTACCTGTCCAACGAGGTCGCCTACCGCTCCAACCGGCTGCGCGCCGAACTCGCCCCGCACCTGCCCGGGGGCCACCTCCACACCCCCGTTCTCACCGGACTCCCCGCCGACCCCCGGCAACTGACCGGCCCCGAGTTCGAACGCAACGAGAGCGCGATCACCGCCGAGGTCCGCGCGGTCCTCGAACACGCCGCCGTGCGGCGCTAGTCACCGCCCCCGCCTGCGGTGCGTCACCCCGGCATGGGGCAGGATGGCAGCCCGTTCCGGATGCGTACACACGCCCGAACGCGGCTTACAGCACGACGAACTGACAGGTGACAAGGTGACGACACACCTCATACGACGGCCGGCGGCGCCCGCCGCCGCATCCACCGGCCGGCGCCGCGCAGCGGAGGGGGTCCGTTGAACCGGGATCTCGTCCTGCACGACTGGCTGGTCGCGGGCATCGCCCTGGCGGCGGGCGCCGCGGCCGGACTGCTCCTGCGCGCCCTCCTGAAGTGGCTGGGCCGGCACGCCGAGCGCACCCGCTGGCGCGGCGACGACATCATCGTCGACGCACTGCGCACCATCGCCCCCGGCGCCGCGCTCATCGCGGGCGCCGCGGTGGCGGCCACGACGCTGCCGCTCACCGCGCGCGTCTCGGGCTTCGTCAACCAGTCCCTGACGGCGCTGCTCATCCTCATCGCCACGCTCAGCACGGCCCGGGTCGTCGCGGGCCTCGTCCAGTCGGTGGCGGGGACGCGCACCGGAGTGGCCGCCTCGGCGTCCATCTTCGTCAACATCACGCGCATCGTGGTGCTCGTCATGGGCGTCCTCGTCGCCCTGGAGACCCTCGGCGTGTCCATCGCGCCGCTGGTCACCGCCCTCGGCGTGGGCGGTCTGGCGGTGGCGCTGGCCCTCCAGGACACCCTCGCCAACCTCTTCGCCGGCGTGCACATCCTGGCCTCGAAGACCGTGCAGCCCGGTGACTACATCCGGCTCACCAGCGGCGAGGAGGGCTACGTCGTCGACATCAACTGGCGCAACACCGTGGTGCGCAACCTGTCGAACAACCTGGTCATCATCCCCAACGGGCGTCTGGCACGGACGAACATGACCAACTTCACCCAGCCGGAAGCACAGTTCTCGATCATGGTCCAGGTGGGGGTGGGCTACGAGAGCGACCTGGAGCACGTCGAGCGGGTGACCCTGGAGGTCGTCGACGGTGTGATGGCGGACATCAACGGTGCGGTCCCCGACCACGAAGGAGCGGTCCGCTTCCACACGTTCGCGGACTCCCGCATCAACTTCACCGTGATCCTGGGCGTGGGCGAGTTCAGCGACCAGTACCGGATCAAGCACGAGTTCATCAAGCGCCTGCACCAGCGCTTCCGTACGGAGGGCATCTCGATCCCGGCCCCGACCCACACGATCGCCCTGCAGCACGACGAGGCCGCGGCGCTGTTCCCGCACGCCCCCGTCCCCCACCAGCGCACGTCCTCCCCGTCGTCCCCGTCGTCCCCGACGGAACTGACGGACACGCGGAACTGACCGACCGCCGGAGCCCGCCGCCTCCGGGCGGCGGACAATCCGATTGCGGGGGAGGGGGAGCGCTCGGCAGGGTACGTCGCGTGACCTCCCAGTACCAGATCCGCGCCGACCACGACGCCCGCACGATCGTGGTCTACCAGGCCTACAGTCCGGCCATCGCCGACGCCGCGCTGCGGGCGGGCCGCTTCGTCGCACCGTTCTCGTTCCACCGGATGACCTGGATCAAGCCCTCGTTCCTGTGGCTCATGCACCGCAGCAACTGGGCCCGCAAGCCGGGCCAGGAGCGCATCCTCGGAGTGCGGATGACCCGGGAGGGATGGGAGCAGGCCCTGTCCCGGGCCGTGCTCACGACCGCGGACCCGGCGGCCGTGGCCCGGGCGGCCGTGCACGTCCAGTGGGACCCGGAGCGTTCGCCCCGCGGAGCGGCACTGAACCACTACAGCATCCAGGTCGGCATCGGCCGCCACCTGATCCGTACGTTCACCGACGACTGGATCGTCGGCCTGACCGACCTCACCCCTCAGGTCCGCAAGGTCGCCGCCCTGATGCAGGCCGGGCATGCCGACAAGGCCCGCAGACTGTTTCCCGCGGAGCGCCCCTACCCCCTCCCGAGGGAACTGGAGGCCCTCTGCCCCGACCGGGACCGCGGACCCGGCGTCCGGGCGACACCGTAGGGGTGATCAGGCCATTCTTTCGTCACCTGATCGGCTCAACAGGATCTAGAGTGTGCGCGTGACCGAGCAGAATCCCGAACTCATCGCCGGCCGGTACCAGCTGGTCGAACGCATTGGCCAAGGCGGCATGGGCCGGGTCTGGCGGGGTGTCGACCAGCAGCTCTTCGGGCGCGAGGTCGCCGTCAAGGAGATCCTCTTCCCGCCCGGCATGGACGACGGCGACCGTGCGGCGCTGCTCCGGCGGTTCACCGGCGAGGCCCGCGCGGCGGTCACTATCAGCCACCCCGGGATCATCACCATCCACGACGTCGTCGAGCACGACGGCGCGCCCGTCATCGTGATGGAGCTGATCCGCGGGGAGTCCCTCGCCGCGGCCATCCGCAGCCGGGGCCGGCTGCCCGCGCGGCGTGTGGCCGAGATCGGCGCCGTCATGCTCGACGCCCTGGCCGAGGCGCACCGCGCGGGCATCGTCCACCGGGACATCAAGCCGGACAACGTGCTCCTGACCAAGGACCGCGTCGTCCTCACCGACTTCGGCATCGCCCACCTCACGGACGCCACGACGAGGCTCAGCCACACCGGGATCGTCATCGGCACGCCGCAGTACATGCCTCCGGAGCAGCTGGAGGGCAAGCGTCCGACCGCGGCCAACGACCTGTGGGCCCTCGGAGCCACCCTCTACCATGCCGTCGAAGGATGCCCGCCGTTCGACGTGGAGGGGCTGCACGCCCTCGCCGTTGCCGTGTTCACCCGCCCGCACCGGCCGCCGGTCCACGCCGGCCCGCTGGCGCCCGTACTGGACGCGCTCCTCACCAAGGACCCGGCACAACGCGTCGGCGCGGCCGAAGCGGCCGAGATGATCGCATCGGTGCTGGCTTCCTGCGCGACGGGCACCGACGCACCCCCCGGACGCGAGCCGGGCCGCGAACCCGCCCCCGCTTCCACCCCCGTACCCGCGCCGGCCCCCGACCCGAGGTCCACCCCCGCACCGGACGCCCCGGCGGACCGGACCCGGACGCTCCTGGACCCGGGGTCCGGCGCCGACCCCCGCGGCGGCCCCGTCCCGGACCGGCCGACCGGACCGCCCGCGCCCCCGGCCGAAGAGCCGGTCACCCTGGGCGAGACCCCCACGCGGGAGCACGACGAGCCGGCGACGCCCCCCAAGCGGGCAGCGCGCGCCCTCACCAGGCGCTCCGTCATCCTGGGCACGGCACTGGCCACGCTCGCCGCCGGCTCCGTCCTGACCTGGACCCTCACCCAGGGCGGTGACAAACCCGGCGGCGGGGCGGCCGGCAGCGGCGCGAAGGACTCCTCCGTCACCGTGGTGATCGGCGTGGACGCGCCCCTGAGCGGCGGGCTGTCCCCGATGGGCGCCGGTATCAAGAACTCCGCCGAACTGGCGGTCAGGACCGCCAACGAGACCGAGCACGTCCCCGGCGTCACCTTCGAGATCAAGGCACTGGACGACGGGGCCGACCCCGCCAAGGGGGCCTCCAACGCTGCCGCGTTCGTGTCCGACGATCAGGTGCTGGGGGTCGTGGGACCCCTCAACTCGGGTGTCGCCCGGACCCTGGTGGCGCCGCTCGCGCAGGCGGGCGTGGTCAACGTGTCACCGGGCAACACCGACCCCGTCCTGACACTGGGCCCCGACTGGGCCGCGGGCACCACGTCCCGTCCGCACTCCACCTACTTCCGTACCATCGGCACGGACGTCGACCAGGGGCCGTACGCCGCCCGGTACCTGTACGGCGGGCTGAAGAAGACCAAGCTCTACGTGGTCGACGACGCGAGCCCCCACGGCACCGCCCTCACCACCGGCTTCACCGCCGAGCTCAAGAAGCTCGGCGGCACCGTCGTCGGCACCGAGCAGGTCGATCCGGCCGAACGCGCCTTCGCGGGCCTCGCCGAGAGGGCCCGCTCCTCCGGCGCCGACGCCGTCTACTTCGGCGGCTACTACCACACCGCGGCGCCGCTCTCCCAGCAGCTCAAGCAGGCGGGGGTGACCGCCCCCGTCATGGGCGGCGACGGCATCTTCGACCAGCAGTACCTCACGTCGAACCCGAAGGCCGAGGGCGATCTCGCGACCAACATCGGCGTTCCCGCCGAGGAGTCGGCGCAGGGGCGGGCGTTCCTCGCCCGCTACCAGGAGGCCGGGTACCCGGAGGCGGCCGGCTGGTACGGCCCCTACGCCTACGACGCGACCTGGGCCCTCATCGAGGCGGTCAAGGCCGTGGTGAAGGCCAACGACGGGAACCTGCCGTCCGACGCCCGGGCCGCGATGCAGCCGGCCGTGGCGGGGCTGGCCTTCGACGGCGTCACGGGCCGCGTCGCCTTCGACGCGGCCGGCGACCCGGTCAACCGCACCCTGACGGTGTACGGCGTGAAGGGCGGCACCTGGGTGAGCGCGACGAGCGGCCCCGCCCCCCGCTGACCCCCGCCGGCGCACCGGGTCCGCAGGCCCCGGCCCGGTGCGCCGGCCACGTCCTCAGCGCCAGGAGGGATGTCCCTCGGCACCGGAGTCGGCGGTGAGGGAGCGCTCACCGGACTTGTCCGCGCGCACGGCCCAGATCACCGGCTTCTCGTACGGGCCGCGGACGAAGGCCACCCAGGTGCCGTCGGCGGACCAGGCGGGGTCCATCTCGTGGGCGTCCGTGGCGACCAGTTCACGGTCGTCACTGCCGTCGGAGTCCACGAGGCGGATGTCGCCCTGCGTGCCCGTGCCGTACGTCCCGGCCGTGTAGGCGAAAGTGGTGCCGTCGGGCGACCACACCGGGTCGAGTGCCGGATGGGGCAGGCTGGTCACCTGCTGCGGGGCACGCTTCGGGTCGGCGAGGTCGACCAGGTGGATCTGCCAGTTCTCGGGTTCCGTCTGCAGGCAGACGGCGATGCTCCTGCCGTCCGGCGACCACGCGGGGTCCTCGACCGGGCCCCGGCCCGAAGTGAGCTGCAGGGCCGTGCCGTCGGCGACGGTGACCGCGAACAGCTGCTGTACGCCGTCCTTGTTGCGCAGTACGGCGAGCCGGCTGCCGTCCGGCGACCAGGACACCCGGCCACCGGCGATGGAGGTGATCCGCCGCGCGTTCGAACCGTCGGCGTCGGCGGTCCAGACGGCCGTGCCCTCGGAGGTGGTGCGGGTGAACGCGAACGACCTGCGGTCGGGGGACCACTGGGGCAGGGTGTCGCACACGCCCGCGCCCGCGGCGATGACCTGCACGGGCTGGTCCTTGTCGACGTCCCGGCGGGCGATGGCGCTGTGGCACGTCCCGGGCCAGCCCGGAGCGGTGTCCTGGCGGATCAGCAGGGGATCGGTCGGGAACGGGGCAGGGGTGGAGGCGGATTCGGTGGCCCGGTCGGCGGGGGGCTTGGCGTTGTCCCGGGCCGAGCCCTTCCACGGCTGCCACACGAACAACCCGCCGGCCGCGAGCACCACCACGAGCAGCGCGGCCACCGCCGCGCGGCGGCGCCGGGGCGTCCCCGCAACCGGCTGCGCAGGCGGCTGCGGAGCGGGCTGGGGAACGGGCTGCGCAACCGGCTCCGGCCCCTGCTCGGGGACGGGGGAGAGCCGGGCGGCCGGGCCGGTCACGGTCCGCGACTGCTCCGTAGGGGGCCCCGCGACGGCGGGCGGGGCGGCGTCCGGTCCGGTCCGGCCCGCCGCGGGGTCCTGGGCGGTGTCCGGGGCGCCGCCCGACCGGCCGTCCGGCGGGCTGACCGAGGGGCCGTCCGGCGT
This sequence comes from Streptomyces erythrochromogenes, assembly GCF_040684695.1. Taxonomy (GTDB): domain Bacteria; phylum Actinomycetota; class Actinomycetes; order Streptomycetales; family Streptomycetaceae; genus Streptomyces; species Streptomyces erythrochromogenes_C. The sequence continues at coordinate 24,049 of NZ_JBFBGM010000031.1, read as the reverse complement.
GGTGGCCCGCACCGTCGGTTCCGCGGGCGGCAGCAGCTGCGTCGCCGCCTCCGGCAGCCAGGAGGCACCGTCCGGGTGGCGGACGGTCAGCGTGTCGAGGAAGGCGGCCGGGGTGGGCCTCTCGGCCGGGTCCTTGGCCAGGCAGGCGGCGATGGCCGCGCGCAGTTCGGCGGGCACGGCGGTCAGGTCCGGCTCCTCGTAGACCACCTTGTAGTGCCGGGCCGCGGACGGGCCGTCGCCGAAGGGCGCGCCGCCCGCCGCCTGGGTGAGCACCACCCCCAGGGCGAACATGTCGACCGCGGGGGTGAGCGCCCGCGTGCCGGTGAGCTGCTCCGGCGCCAGGAACCCCGGCGTGCCGACCTGCAGGCCGGTCTGCGTCAGGGACGTTCCGTCCAGGGCGCGCGCGATGCCGAAGTCGATGACCCGCGGCCCGTCCTCCGCGATGATGATGTTGGCGGGCTTGAGGTCGCGGTGGATGACGCCCGCCCGGTGGATCGCCTCCAGCGCCTCGGCCAGGCCTGCGGCCAGGACGGTGAGCGTGTCCGGCGGCAGCGATCCGACGCGCGCGAGGACCGCCTGCAGGGTGGGACCGGGCACGAAGGCCGTCACCAGCCAGGCCGGCTCCCCGTCCGGGTCGGCGTCGACCACCGGCGCGGTGTGGAAGCCGCCGACCCGCCGCGCGGCGGCGACCTCGTCGGCGAACCTGCGCCGGAAGCCGGGCTCGGTGCTCAGCTCGGGACGTACGACCTTGACGGCGACCGCACGCCCGGACTGGGAGCGGCCCAGGTAGACCACACCCATGCCCCCCTGGCCGAGCCGCCCCACCAGCCGGTACCGGCCCTCGCCGAGCGAGGTCGGATCGCCCGCTTCGAGCGGCTTCATATGTCCCCCGTTTCACACCTTGCGCAATGAACAGCCTCTCCTTACCCGTCGCGTCCACCACCAGTCAAGCGGGGTCCTCGCGCGACCCGACCCGGGATGCCCGCAGGGAGCGGCGTCCCGGTGAGCACGGCTCGCCCGGCCCCGCCGCGCACAGCGGTCTAGCATGGAGAGCAGTGCTTCATCCCCAGGTCCCGGCCACAGCGGCAGGGAGGGCGGTATGGCGTTCGGCACGGCTGGTTTCGAGCAGGGGTACGGCGGCCGTTACATCCCGATATCCGAGCACGGACTGATCGGCGATCTGCGTACGGCCGCTCTGGTCGGCACGAACGGCACGATCGACTGGTACTGCTGCCCGCGCTTCGACGCGCCCAGCGTCTTCGGTGCCATCCTCGACGCCGATCGGGGCGGGGCGTTCGAGCTGGCCGCCGAGGTCCCGACCCGCACCCGGCAGTTCTACTTCCCCGACACGAACGTGCTGATCACCCGGTTCTTCGCCGCGGACGGAGTGGCGGAGATCCAGGACTTCATGCCCGTGGTCGACGAGTCGCGCGAGGCAGACCGCCACCGGCTGATCCGGCGGGTGGTGTGCGTGCGCGGGACCCTCCCCTTCAGGGCGCGGATCGCCCCCCGCTTCGGCTACGGCGCCGAAGCGCACACCACGCACCTCGAAGGGCGCACGGCGGTGTTCCGCTCCCCGTCGCTCACGCTCGCGCTGACCGCCACCACACCCCTGGAAACCGACGGCCAGGACGTGTGGTCGCACTTCAAGCTCGTCGAGGGCGAGTCGAACGTGTTCGCCCTCGACCAGGTCGGCGACGACGCCCCGCCCCGGTCGTGCCCGCGCGCCGAGGCACAGGAACAGGCGGACGCGACCGTCCGGTTCTGGCGCCACTGGCTGGCGGGCTCGCGCTACCACGGGCGGTGGCGCGAGATGGTCAACCGGTCCGCCCTGGTGCTGAAGCTGCTCACCTACGCGCCGACCGGCGCGATCGTGGCCGCACCCACCACCAGCCTGCCCGAGCAGATCGGCGGCGAACGCAACTGGGACTACCGCTACGTCTGGGTCCGCGACGCCGCGTTCTGCGTCTACGCGATGCTGCGCCTGGGCTTCACCACGGAGGCCGAGGCGTTCATGGGGTTCATCTCCGAGCGGGGCATCCTGCGCGGCACCGGGGAGGCCGGCCCGCTGCAGATCATGTACGGCATCGACGGGCGTACCGAACTGCCCGAGTACGAGCTCTCCCACCTGGAGGGATACCTGGGCTCGGGGCCGGTCCGCGTGGGCAACGCCGCCACCGGTCAGCTCCAGTTGGACATCTACGGCGCGCTGATCGATTCGATCTACCTCTACGACAAGTGGGGACAGCCGATCAGCAGTGACCGCTGGGACGAGGTCGGTGCCGTGGTGGACTGGCTGTGCGAGCACTGGGACCAGCCCGACGAGGGGGTGTGGGAGACCAGGGCGGGCCGGCGGGACTTCGTGTACTCGCGGCTGATGTGCTGGGTGGCGCTGGAGCGCGCCATGCGCATGGCGAACCGCCGGGGTCTGCCGGCGGACCTGCCCCGCTGGCGCGAGTCCCGGGACGCGATCTACCGGCAGATCATGCGGCGCGGCTGGTCGGCCGAACGCCGGGCGTTCGTCCAGGGACTGGACGACCACGTCCTGGACGCCTCGCTCCTGATGATGCCGATGGCCAAGTTCATCTCGCCCACCGACCCCAAGTGGCTCTCCACCCTGGACGCGCTCGGCACCGACCTGGTCTCCGACTCCCTGGTCTACCGCTACGACCCGACCGCCAGCCCGGACGGCCTGCACGGCCCCGAAGGCACCTTCTCGATCTGCTCGTTCTGGTACGTGGAGTCACTGGCCCGGGCGGGCCGGCTGGAGGAGGCCCGCCTCGCCTTCGAGAAGATGCTCACCTACGCCAACCACCTCGGCCTGTTCGCGGAGGAGATCGGCCCGACCGGCGAACAACTGGGCAACTTCCCGCAGGCCTTCACCCACCTCTCACTGATCAGCGCCGCCTTCAACCTCGACCGCGCACTGGGCTGACGGTGGCAGCAGCGCCGCCCGCTACAGGAAGCGGCGCAGCGGCCGGACCGAAAGCTCCCGGGCGCGCTGGAGGACGGAGCGGCGGCGCCAGCGCTCCGGGGCGATGCGCGTGCTCGACCGGAGGTCCTCGTCGTAGTGCCCGTCGAGGGTCCGCGTGACGGCCGGGTCCATGACGGCCAGCATGACCTCCTCGTCGTGGTCGAGGGAGCGGCGGTTGAAGTTCGACGAGCCGATGAGGGAGACCACCCCGTCCATCGTCATGATCTTGGCGTGCATCATCGTCGGCTGGTACTGGTGGATGCGCACCCCGGCGGCGGTGAGCGCCTCGTAGTGGTGCTGGCCCGCCAGTTGGCACACCCGCTTGTCGGTGTGCGGGCCGGGCAGCAGGATCTCCACGGTGACGCCCCGGCGGGCGGTGGCCGACAGCAGTTCGACGAAGTAGTCGTCGGGGGCGAAGTACGCGGTCGCCAGGCGCACGCGCTCCTCGGCCGATTCCAGGACGACCCGCATCAGCGTCTGCATGTCCTGCCACCCGAAGGCGGCCGAGCCGCGGACCACCTGGACGACGGCGGAGCCGGCCGGCTCGTGGGTCACGAAGCGGTCCCGGTCGTCGAAGAGCTCGGGATGGCACTCCGCCCAGTTCTGGGCGAACGCCGCGGCGATCCCGTCGACGGCCGGTCCCCGGACCTCGGCGTGCGTGTCGCGCCACTCGTGCGGGTTGCGGGCGTCACCGCACCACTCCTCGGCGATGCCCACGCCGCCCGTGAAGGCGGTCCGTTCGTCGACGACGAGGACCTTGCGGTGGCAGCGGTGGTTCTGCTTGAGCGGCGAGAGGAAGGCGGGTCTGCGGAACCACGCGACGTCCACCCCCGCCGTGCTCATCCGGTCCAGCAGGTCCTGCTCGATCAGCCGGCTGCCGAAGCCGTCCAGGAGCAGCCGTACGCGCACCCCGTCACGGGCCCGCTCGGCCAGCGCCTCCGCGAACCGCCGCGCGATGTCGCCCTGCCAGTAGACGAAGGTCATCATGTCGACGGTGTGCCGCGCGGAGGCGATGGCGTCCAGCATCGAGGCGAAGATCTCGTCGCCGTTGCGCAGCGGCCGTACGGAGTTCCCCTCGGTCGCGGCGATGCCGATGAGGCGTTCCAGACGGCGGCGGATGCGGTGGATGCGTTCGTCGGCTCCGGCGCCCGGTGCCTGCGCGCCCTCGGCCGGGGTGGTGGTGTTGCCGTGCTCGGCGCTGGTCATGACGTGGCTCCTCGGGCAGGGGTGGACGGGGACGGCTCGGGTGCGTCGGCGGCCGCCTCCCACGGGGGAGGCGCCCCGAGGTCGGTCCAGGCGGCGAGCCCGTCACCGTCCACGCAGATGATCCCGCAGGCGTCGGCGTACTCGGCGGCCGGCGCGGTGAAGGAACTGGTCGTCACGACGACGGCGACATCGGCCCCGTGGACCGCGAAGCAGGTTCCGCCGAAGCGCTGCAGGTCCTGCGAGCCGACCCGGTTGTCCTCGGCGTAGTGCTTGCACTGGAGCACCACCCGCCGTCCGTCCGCCGTCGTCGCGAGGACGTCCGCGCCCAGGTCGCCCGCGCCGCCGACCACCTCCACCGAGGTGCATCCGTCCCGCGCGCAGAGGGCGGCCACCGTGTGCTCGAAGCCGTCGGCGTCCACCGCGGCGTGGTCGAGGGCGTCGCACCCGACATCGGGCAGCTCCGCAGGCGGTTCCGCGTACGCCGTGGGCCGCGGGGCACGCACCCGGCGCCGGACCGGGGCGAAGCTCCACTTCGCCAGGAGCGCGCCGAGCAGCAGGACGGCCAGTGCGGCGACCGGGGCCACCGGCAGCCTGCCCGCGTCCGTGGCGGCAGCGGCCTTCAGGAAGGCCGCGACGCCCGCCATGCCGGTGCCGAGCAGCCCGAGCGCGAGCACCGCGTCCCGGCCCAGGGACCCGGCCCGCCGCGCGGAACCGGTGCCCCGTACGGACACGGGCGCGTCCTCCTCGGGTGTGGTCATCACTGTCTCCCCCTCTCGCCCGGCACACCGCGGTCCCCGCCCCGACCGGTGCCGGAACGGGGACCGCGGCGGACGCCGAAGCCTGTTCGACGCCCGTATGGCCGGGATTCCGGCTCTCAAACCGGTCGGGGACCCCCTAAGGCCCGCTCAACCCCGCCGGGGCGGGACGACCATGACCGTGCCCTCGGCCACGCTGGGCGCGGTGGCGAAGACCAGGTCGGCGCCGGTGAGCTCCAGCAGCCGGGCCAGCCGGCGCGGCACGGTGCCCGCCAGGACCACGGGCCGGTCCAGGGCGGGCTGCAACATGATGCCGAGCGCCGCCGAATCGACGAAGGTCACCGCGGCGACGTCCAGGACGAACCGGGTGACGTCCGGCGCCGCGGGATTCAACGCGATCCGCAGATCGGCCACGTTGTCGATGTCGAACTCGCCGGCCATCACGACGATGCGCACGTCACCGTCCGACCGTGTCTCGACCTGGCTGCGCGCCTCGGCGCTGTACGTGTCCATGCTGCTCACGTCCTCCTCTTCGTCACCCTGTGCGGGGGAGTTTGACCACGGTGACGAAGAAGTCGTCGATCTGCTGGATCGCCCGGATGAACTGGTCCAGGTCCACCGGCTTCGTCACGTAGGCGTTGGCGTGCAGCTTGTAGCTGCGCAGGATGTCCTCCTCGGCGGCGGAGGTGGTGAGCACGACCACGGGGATGTGGCTGAGGTCCGGGTCCGTCTTGATCCGTTCGAGGACCTGCCGGCCGTCGTACTTGGGCAGGTTCAGGTCGAGCAGGATCAGGTCGGGGCGCGGGGCGTTCGCGTGCTCGCCGCGGCGGTAGAGGAAGTCCAGGGCCTCCAGGCCGTCCCGCACGACGTGCAGCACGTTGCCGATCTTGTTGTCCTCGAAGGCCTCTCGGGTCATCAGCTCGTCGCCCGCGTCGTCCTCGACCAGCAGGACTTCGGCGGGGGTGGCCTGGGGCCGGTCTGCGGGGCTGCTCATCGGCTGGTTCCTTGTGTCGGTACGGGGGCGGGCGGCGCGGTATCGGCCGTGTCGCCGGCCGGGGCGGTGGAGGCGGTCGTGGCGGAAGCGTTGGGGAGGGTGAAGACGATCCGGGTGCCCTCCTCCTGGTGCTCGGTGTCGATGCGGATGCGCCCGCCCGCGTGCTCGACGATCTTCTTGCAGAGCGAGAGGCCGATGCCGGTCCCGCCGTAGGTCTCCCGGCCGTGCAGCCGCTGGAAGATGACGAAGACCTTCTCGGCGAACTCGGCCGGCACGCCGATGCCGTTGTCGGTGACGGCGAAGGTGCGGAAGCCCGGTTCCGCGGCGGGATCGTCGACCACGGCCACCTCGACGCGCGCAGGGCGGTCGGGCGAGCGGAACTTGACGGCGTTGCCCACCAGGTTCTGCCAGAGCATCGTCAGGAGCGTCGGGTCGCCCACCACGTCGGGAAGACGGTCGGGCCGGGTGATCTCCGCGCCGCTCTCCTCCACCGCGGTGGCCAGATTGCGCAGCGCCCGGTCCAGCGGTCCGTCCAGCGCGACGGTCTCCCGCGCGTCCTGGACCCGGCCCACCCGGGAGAAGGTCAGCAGGTCGTTGATCAGCACCTGCATCCGCTTGGCACCGTCGACGGCGAAGCCGATGTACTGCGTGCCGCGCTCGTCGAGCCGGTCCCCGTACCGCTTCTCCAGCAGCTGGCAGAAGGAGGCCACCTTGCGCAGCGGCTCCTGCAGGTCGTGGGAGGCCACGTACGCGAACTGCTCGAGCTCGGCGTTGGAACGGCGCAGCTCCACCGCCTGGGCGTCGAGTTCGGCGGCGATGCGGTCGAGGCGCTCGGCATTGCGCCGCGAGGCGTTCAGCTCGGCGACGGTCCGGCGCCGCATCGCTTCCACGGCCCCGGCCAGGTCCCGCAGGTCGGAGGGGCCGCGCAGGGGGATCTCGTCGTCGAAGGCGCCGTCCGCGACGCGCTGGGAAGTGGTCCGCACCAGGGCGAGCGGGCGCAGCACGCCCACGTGGAGCAGGACGGCGAGGGCGGAGGCGGCCAGCAGGAAGGCCACGACGATCGCCAGCAGGATGTGGTCGCGCTGCGAGCGCGCCTCGCCGAAGGTGGTGCGGGCCTCGGCCTGGATGCGGTCCAGGCGGGTCTGCTGCGCGGCGATGCGGCGGCGGACCTCGTCGAAGCGGTCCTTTCCCGTCTGGAGGGACGGCGGGGCGGTGCCGTTCTCCACGGAGGCGATGGCGGGGGCCGCGAACTCTTCGCGCCAGGTCCGGGCGGCCTCCTGCACGGCCGCCAGGTCCTCCTGCACGCCGGTGTCGCCGTCGAGGACCGTCTCCAGGTGCTGGGCGGCCGCGGTCTCGTTGGTCAGGCCGCGCTGGTACGGCTCCAGGAGGGCGGGCTCGTCGGCCAGCAGGTAGCCGCGGACCCCGGTCTCCTGGTCCAGCAGGGCCGTCTCCAGCCGCAGGGCGTCCCGCTGGGCGGGCAGGATCCCGTCGACGAGCCGGTTCCCGGCCGTGGTCGTGTGCGACAGGAGGGCGGCGCCGAGCGCGCCCGTGCCGACGACCATGAGGGCGAGCACGACCAGCACACCGGTCAGCCAGGCCTGGAGGCTGGGGCCGTGGCGCTGCGGGGTGCGTCCTCGGTGGGTTTCGGGGGGATGCGCGGGGGTGGTCACGTGGGGGAGTTCCATTCGAGGTGGAGGACGGCGACGTCGTCGGCCAGGCCGCCCCAGTCCGCGGCGAGGCCCTGCGCCTCCTGGATGAGGGTGTCGACGAACGGTTCGGCGGGCAGGCCGGCGTGCCGGCGGGCGATCTCCAGGAGGCCCGCCTCGTCGAGGCGGTCGGAGCCGGGGCCGACGCGCCCCTCGATCAGGCCGTCGGTGAAGAGCATCACGGCGCCGCCCGCCTCCACGGGCACCTCGGTGACGGGCCAGCCGGCGCCCCAGCCGGGCACCATGCCCAGCGCCGGACCTCCCGCGACGGTGCGCAGCTCCACGCCGGCCGCGGTGCGGATCAGGAATCCGGGGTGGCCGGCGCGCTGTACGTGGACGGCGTGGGTGCCGCCGGGACGGGTGAGGGAGACGAGGGTGGCGAAGATCTCGGGACCGGAGCGCTCGGCCAGCAGGATCCGCTCCAGCAGTCCGAGCAGTTCGGCTCCGCGTGCGCCGGCCATGACGAAGGAGCGCCAGGCCACGCGCAGGCACACGCCGAGCGCCGCCTCGCTGGGGCCGTGGCCCGACACGTCGCCGACGACGGCGTGCGTGGCCCCGTCGGGCGTCTGGACGACGTCGTAGAAGTCCCCGCCGAGCAGGGTCTGGGCGCGCCCGGGGTGGTAGCGGGCGCAGACGCTGACGGCGTCGGGCGCGTCGGCGAGGAGCAGCGGTGTGGGCAGCAGGCCGCGTTCGAGGCGCGCGTTCTCCTCGGCGCGGAGTTTGCCCGCCTGGAGGGCGACGGCGGCCAGCTCGGTGCGCTTGCGCTGGATCGCGTACCGGATGGCGCGCATGAAGACGTCCGCTTCCAGACGCCCCTTGACCAGGTAGTCCTGGGCTCCGGCCGCGACGGCCGTCAGCCCCGCCCGTTCCTCCGACAGGCCGGTCAGGACGACGACCGCGGCCTCGGCGCACACGGCGAGGACCTTCTCCAGGCCGTCCAGGCCCTGTGCGTCCGGCAGGTGCAGGTCGAGGAGGACGCACTCGGGTGCCTCGGCCTCCACCAGGCGCAGGGCGTCGGTCAGGGAACGGGCCCGGCCGAGGCGGACCTCGATCCCGCTGTCCTCGACGAGTTCCTCGACGAGGACGGCGTCGCCCTCGTCGTCCTCGATGAGCAGGACGTACGGCGGTACGCCGTTCCACAGCGCCAGCGAGTCGTCCGGATGACCGGAGGACGCCTGCCGGGGCGGGATCACCGCCTGCTGGGGTGTGCGGGCGGCCGGGCGTTGGGCACCCAGCCCGGAAATGCTCACCATGGCGTGGCGTCTGCCCCTTCTCGTATCGGACGGTGGACGCCCGACGGACGCCTGGTTGCGTCGGGTAAGCCTAGAGTGATCATTTGCCGGTAGGCAATATTTTACGAACTCAATGATTCTGTCATGCGTGCGGACGCCTCCGGTACCGCCCCCGCGAACCGGTCGGCCGTCAGGCGGTGTCCGGGACCCGGCCCGGTGCGGGCGCCGTCGCCGGCCCCGGGGGCGACGGCGCGGCGGAGGCCTGACCGGCGGCGGAAGTGCCGTCGGCAGGGTACGACTCCGCGGCCGCCTCCCGGAACGCCTTCAGGCCCGCGACCAGCGCGTCCACGGCCTCCGGCGCCATCCGGCCGAGCACCGCCGACAGCTCGCGCATCCGGATCGCCCGCCGCTCGTCCAGCAGCGCCTGCCCCCGCGGGGTGAGCCGCACCTCCACCTCGCGCCGACTGGACGGACGGGGCGAGCGGACCAGCAGCCCCATGGCCTCCAGCCGGTCGCAGAGCCGGGTGACCGACGGCGGGCGCGAACCGAGCACGTCGCTCAACGTCCGCAGGTTGATGCCCTCGGCCCCCTCGACGGCGAGCAGCGCCCGCAGCTGCGACGGCGACACGGCGGGTTTCACACCGTCCTGGCCCCTGGCGTGCAGCACCGCCAAGAGCTCCGCCGCGGCGTCGAGGGCCGCGGCGGGGTCTTCGTGTGCGCCGGAACGGCCGGGACGGGCCATGCCACCACTGTGCCACCGTCCCGTCCGGGTGGCCCGCCGCTCACTGCTCACCGCCGTGCCCACCGCGCCGCGCCGCCGCGCCCGCCGCTCACGGCTCGCCGGGCGCCGTACCGGTCGTCGTGGCCGTACCGGGCCGGCCGTGCCAGTCCAGACAGACCACCATCGCGTCGTCGGTGGCGTCCACCCCGCCGCGGAACCCCGGCAGCTCCTCCAGCAGGGCGCGGGGCACCTGCGAGGGAGGCAGCAGCCGGGTGTTCGTGACGGCCCGGGCCAGGGCGTGCAGGCCGTAGCGCTCGCCCGCCGGCGAGAGGACGTCGTAGACGCCGTCGCTCAGGAAGAACAGCCGGTCCCCGGGCAGCATCCGGAAGCGCTGGCAGGTGTAGACGGTGTCCTCGAACATCCCGAGCGGCAGCTGCGCCTCCAGGCCGAAGGGCTCCAGCGTCCCCCCGCGCAGCCGCCAGACCCGGGGCGACCCGGCGTCGATGACCTCGACCTCGCCGGTGTCCAGGTCGAAGCGGAGCAGCAGCATCGCCAGGTGCAGCCGCCCCTGGTACTGGCCGTAGAGCGCCTGGTCCGCCAGCGCCGCCTGGTCGGCCAGGCCGAGGCCGGCCCGCCGGGCGTTGCGCAGGGCACTGACGGCGAGACTGGTCAGCAGCGCCGCGTCGATGCCCTCGCCCATGCCGTTGTTGACGGTGAGCGTCAGGTGGTCGGCGGAGGCCGACCAGTCGAAGCTGTCGCCGTGGATGGCGTACGCGGGCTCCAACTGGGCCCCGAGGTCGTACTCGGGCCGTGAGCAGGAGCGCCCGGGCAGGAGTTCCCACTGCATCTCGGCGGCCAGGGTGAGACGCCTGGCCCGGCGCGCCTGGAGGAAGAAGTCGGTGTCGCGGTCGGCGACGAGGATCTCGTGGGCCAGCGCGTCCGCCACGTCCTGCAGCGGGCCGAGGAGCCCGCCGACCCCGGCACCGGCCGGACAGCGGACGCTCAGCACCCCGAGCCGGTCACCGCGCACGCTCACCGGCAGATGGACGGTGGTCCCGTCCGCCCCGGACACCACGTGCGGCTCCTGGGCGCCGAAGGCCCGGCCCTCGGGGCTGTTGTACGCCGACACGGAATCGGCCGTGAACGGCCGCGCCGTGACGGGCTGCAGCCGGGCGGAGGCGTAGTCCGCCATCAGCAGTTCGGCGCCGCTCGCCCCGTGGTCGCGGACGAGGACGCCGCGGACCTCCTCGAACAGCTCGTGCGGCGCCGCGTCGCGCAGCAGGCGTTCCACGTACCCGGCGCCCCCGCCGCGTTCGCCTTCAGTCACCGGACCCGTACCTGTCTTCCTCGTAGCTGCCAAGATGGGGGACGACGAAGCCGCCGGTCCGCCGGGGAAGGGCTGCGCGTACGTCCGGTAGGGAGTGTCACATGAGTCAGCCTTCGATCGGCTCCCCGCGGCCCGCCGTGTCGGCGGTTGCGGAAATGAGCGAGCTGATCGAGCTGTTGGAGGTGGTCTGGGAGCGCGGCCGGGACACCGCCAGCGCCCCGCCCGTCTCCTCCGCTCAGGCCCGGGTGCTGTTCCTCGTCGAGGGGAACGACCAGATGAACCTGCGCGAGCTCGGCAGGCTGCTGGAGGCGGCCCCGCCGTCGGTCACCCGGCTGTGCGACCGCCTGCAGGCCGTCGGCTTCCTCGAACGGCACCCGGGTTCGGACGACCGCCGCGAGGTGCTCCTGCAGCTGACGCCCGCGGGCCGCACGTACCTCGAACGGCTGCGCGCCCGCAGGCAGGAGGTGCTGGCCGAGGCGATGGCCGCGATGCCGCAGGCCTCGCGCGCCGCGCTCGCGGCGGGGCTCGCGGACTTCTGCGCGGCGGTCGCGAAGCCGCTGCGGCTGGCGCCCCCGGAGTCCTGGCCGAGCAGGACCGCCTGACCCGGGCCCGGGGCCGAGCACGGTCCCGGGACCGGGAACAGGCCCTCGCGTAGGGTGGGCCCGCCGTACCGCGCTCCCCTAGGCCGTCTCTTTCGGATCTTGCCGGGCCCGCGCTGCCCGGCACCGCACCTCATCCCCCAGACTCCGTCCGGGGGGACCCCCAGGTTGTCGGGGCTCCCGAGTACGGCCAGTACACGAGGAGCTCCTCCGCCTTGCGATGCACGGCACCGGACAACGCGGGCTCGGCCGACAAGATCCGAAAGAGACGGCCTAGCCGTCCCGAGGAGGGAACACCCGTGCACATCGTCTTCGACGGCCGTGTGGTGGAGTGGCGCGGACCCGCGCCGTTCTACTTCGTCCCCGTCCCGGAAGAACAGGCCGCCGACGTTCAGCAGGTCGCCGCGATGGCCACGTACGGCTGGGGCGTCGTGCCGGTGGAGGCCCGCATCGGCGAAGTCACCTTCGAGACGTCGCTGTTCCCGAAGGACGGCGGGTACTGGCTGCCCGTCAAGAACGCCGTTCGGAAGCCGATGGGTCTGGTGGCGGGGAACGAGGTCACCGTCGAGATGACCGTACGCCTGCAGGGCTGACGCGGATCGGGGAGTTCCGGGCCGGTGCCGCCGGTGGCCCGCTGCCCGGGGGCGGCGGTACGAGCGCCGGCGCCGGGGGTTCGCCGGACACCGGCCCCGCCGGCGCGGGAGGCGCCGGGGCGGGCGGGGTGTCCGGGTGCCGTACGGGTCCGGCGGCAGCCCGTCGTTCAGCCGGGCCGGCCGCACGGCGCCGGGGGGAAGGGACGCCGTGCGGTGGGGCCCGCACCGGAAGCCGTTGACTTCCGACACCACGCGTCTGACCCGAAAGCCCGCCTTCAAACGCATCTGTTCACAACAGATGTGAGGAGACGTCAAGATGCATGGCGGGAAGGGCCCTCCGGGTCGGCGGCGGACGCGACCTCGGGCTCCAGCCCCTCGCCCACCGCCGTACGGGGGCGCCCGGTGTCGGCCCGCCAGGCCGCGAAGACCAACGTCGTCGCCGTGACCACGGCGGCGCCGAGCAGCCAGCCCCCGACGACGTCGCTCACCCAGTGCACCCCCAGGGCGACCCGGGTGTAGCCCACGCCCAGGACCGCGGTGGCCGCGAGCGCCCACGGCAACGGCCGCCAGGCGCGGGGGACCAGCGGGAGCAGCACCATGAGGAGTACGGCGCAGGAGGTCGTGGCCGCCATGGCGTGGCCCGAGGGGAACGAGAAGCCGGGCGCGTGGGCGACGGGCTCCGGCAGATGCGGACGGGCCCGCTCCACCACGTTCTTGACCAGGAACCCGATCAGCGCCCCGGACGTCGCCGTGACCGCGGCCCAGATCGCCAGCCGCCAGGCCCGCCGGGTCAGGAGCCACACCACCAGTCCCGCCACCAGCAGCCGCATGGTCACCGGGTCCCACACCACACCGCTGAAGAAGTCCAGGACGCGCACCCAGGAGGGGTGTTCGAGGGCGGTGCGGTGCAGCCGCTCCGCGGCGGCCCGGTCGAGCCGGTACAGCGGCGGCCACCGGGACTCGACGAGTACGAGGGCCAGGGCGAACGGCACCGCCACCGCGGCCGTGGCCGTCACCGCCAGCACCAGTCTGCGGCCGAACGCCGCGTCGGGCCCCGCGTGCCTGGCGAACACCGCCCGGACGGTGCCGAGGCGTCGGGAACGGGCCGTGGACTGTGCCATGAGCGTGGTACCTGCCTTCGGTGCGGGTGCGCGGTCGGTCGCCTCAGCGGTGCGCGGCGGGAGCGGCGGGCGAGGTGCGCGAGGTGCGCGAGGTGCCTTCGGGTACGCCGGACAGCACCGCGGACCCCAGGACGAACAGGGTCGCGGCGCCGTTGAGCAGGCCGCCCAGCACGTCGGACGGATGGTGCATCCCCCGGTAGACCCGGGACAGCCCGACCGCGGCCGGCACGAGCAGCAGCACCCCGGCCGTGAGGTACCGCCAGGGGCCGCGCGTACGGCTCAGCACGAGGACCGCCAGCCCTCCGTACAGGGCGACGGACGCGCCGACGTGCCCCGAGGGGAAACTCGACGTGGGCGGTGCCCCGTCCAGGGGGAGGACGTCGGGGCGGGGACGCTCCACGAAGAACGTGACGACGAGGAAGACCGCCGACTGGACGGCGACCGAGGCGCCCAGGAAAACGGCTTCCGCCCACCGGGGGGCGGACGGCAGCACCAGCAGCGCGGCCACGCAGACCAGCGTCACACCGACGACGGTCCGCGTATCGGCCAGCAGGGACAGGCCCGCGGTGAGGGCGTTCCCGACCGGGCTGCGATGCGCGGCGAAGGCCTCGGACCATCGGTCCTCGAAGGCGAGCGGCCCATGGCCGACCGCCACGTGCGTCACCCACAGACCCAGCAGCACCATCGAGGTGGTCTGGGCCGTCACGAGCCACATGGGCCGCAAGAGCCTCGCGGTCCCGCCGTTCTCCGTCGTCATGGAGGCCCTTGTTGCCCGTCGCGCCCCGATGATGCGCCCGCCCCTGTGGCCGGGCGGCGGAGCGGGACGGCCGCGGCCCTCCCGGGACGGGTCAGCTCAGGCGGAGCGCCGTCGTGATCGTCTTGCCGTCGGGGCGGGTGCTGCAGTCGACGTGCTCCGCCAGCCGCTGGATGAGCGGCCAGCCGTACCCGCCGGGGTGGTCGACCGTCCCCGTACGGGCCGCGGGGAGGCGGGGGCTGGCATCGGCGATGGACAGCCGCAGGACGTCGTCCGCGATGTCGGCCCGGAAGGCCGTGACCCCGTCACCGTGCCGGATCGCGTTGGTCACCAGCTCCGACGTGACGAGCAGCGCGTCCGCCGCGGTGACGCTGTCGAGGTCCACGCCCGCGAGCAGCAGCAGTGCGCGGACGTGCTCACGGGCGGCCGCCGCCGAGGCGGGCGGCGCGGCCTGCCGGTCGCCGACGGCGTCCTCGCGGCACCGCTGCGAGCCCAGGGGGGCTTCGGACGGCGGGGGTGGGTTCATGCTCATCGCCTGCCCATGGAGGCACGGGTCATACCGTGACAACCCGTTCGGGAACGTGGGGTGGGGGTCAGCATGTCATCGCGGTGGTCACGCTGTCCGCCATGCGGAACGCCGGCGCGGACCCGGTGACTTCGAACAGGCGCCGGACGGCGGTGTGCAGCGGTCCGGCGAGGACGAGCAGGGCCCCGGCGGCCGCGTGCGCCCGCTGCGCGTCGAGCAGCGCGTGCAGCACGGAGGAGTCCACGAAGGGAGCGCCCGACAGGTCCACCACCGTGCGCGGCAGGCCGGCCGACGCGGCCCGCACGAGGGCGCGGGCCAGGAACGGCGCGCCGTCCTCGTCGACTTCGCCGTGCAGGCTGATGACGGTCGCGTCATGATCTGTGGTCGTGGTGACGACCGCTTCCTCTCCGGTCACCGGGACATCCTCCTACATCGCGGCGGGGTCCGGTGACCGGGTCTCCATACCGGCACATGATCCGGCTGTCCGGCATTCCGGCGCTCCGGCACCCGCGGGGGTGAGCCCTCGACACCACGTCCGCACCGGGCCCGGTTGCACGGTGCACGCCCCATGGAGGATGGTTGCCGTAGGACAACTGTTGTGCCGAGGTTGTTCCAGGTCCTTCCGACATGATGAACGTGATGAACACGATGAAGAGGTGAGGGGTCCGCGCAGCGGGCCTTCAACGTTTGGTTCCTTCCACCGAGACGACGCCGAACTCGCCCGCCGAGGGCCTGTCGTGGAGCAAGGCCCCCTACCCGGTGCTGGTGGCCGACGCCCGTGCCGTCGTGGTCCACGCCAACGAGGCCGCCGGCCTGGTGTTCCCGGACGCCCGCCCGGGCTCGGCCCTGGCGGACGCGGTCCCCGGATGGCTGGTCTCGGCCCACGCGCGCCACACCGCGCCCCTGCCCGCCCAGCGCCCGCCCGCCGGAACCGGCAGCGTCCGGGGAGCCGTCGGCGACCGCTCGTACGAGGCGCATCCGACCCCCGGTGACGACGGGACGGTCGTGTGGTGGCTCGTGGACGACACCGACCACCGGCTGGCCCGCGAAGCCCTGTGGACGGAACGGGAACGCACCGAGTTCCTGGTCCGCTCCTCCAACCTGCTGCTCTCGTCCCTCAACCTCGACCGGTGCATGGACGTCACGGCCCAGATGGCGGCCGACCACCTCGCCGACGCCGCCCTGGTGTTCGCCCCCCTCCACGGATCCGGGCTGCCGATCGTGTCGTGCGTCCGCGGGGGCAGCCCCGCGGTGTCCCGAGCGGCCGTCGACCCCGAGGAGGTACCGGGTCTGGCCGAGGCGCTCCAGGGCTTCCCGCCCGTACCCTCGCGCTGGCTCGACCCGTCGGCCGCCCCCGCCTGGCTGGTGCCGGACGGCCTCGACACCGTCGGGTCGATCGTCATCACGCCCCTGCCCGGGCACGGCGTGCCCGCGGGCGCCCTGGTACTGCTGCGCGCCGACGGGACGGACGCGTTCACGGAGGGCGAGGAGGTGTTCGCGCGCCTGTTCGCCGCCCGGGCCGGCGCCGCGATGTCGGCCGCCCGGCTCTACGCGGAGCAGGCGTCGATCACCGACACCCTGATGCGCGAGCTCCTGCCGCCCCCGCTGCACCAGGTCTCCGGGGTCGAGTACGCCGGCGGCTACCGGCCGTCGAAGGACCACGAGCGGGTCGGCGGCGACTTCTACGACGTGCACCCGGCCGCGGACGAGGGCCAAGCTTCCCTCGTCGTACTCGGCGACGTGTGCGGCAAGGGGCTGGAGGCGGCCGTGATGACGGGCAAGATCCGCAACACGCTGCACGCCCTCCTGCCCATGGCCGACGACCACCACCGGATCCTCAGCCTGCTCAACACCTCACTGCTCAACTCCGAGAGCACCCGCTTCGCCACCATGGTGCTGGCCTCCGCCGCCCGGGACGGCAACGCGGTGCGACTGCGCCTGACGAGCGCCGGACACCCCGCCCCGCTGATCCTGCGCTCCGACGGCCGGGTGGAGGAGGCCCGGACGAAGGGCACGCTGGTCGGCGCGCTGCCCGAGATCACCACGGAGACGGCCTGTGTGACACTGGCGCCGGGGGACACCTGCGTGCTGTACACCGACGGGATCAGCGAGGCACGGGGAGGGCCCATGGGCGGCGCGATGTTCGGGGAGGAGCGGCTGCGCCGCGCCCTGGCGGAGTGCGCGGCGATGCCCGCCGAGGCCGTCGTGGAGCACGTGCAGATGCTCACCTCGCAGTGGGTGGGGTCGGGCCGCCACGACGACATGGCCGTCGTCGTGATCTCGGCGCCGCGCACCAACCACCTCAGCGCCGTCGACGGCCACACCCGCGGGCGGTTCACCGCGTGAGCCCGTCCGACACCGGCTTGGCGCCGGCCACCGCTCCTTCGACCGCCCCTGCTCCTTCCGCCGGCACCTGCGCCGCCATGCTCTCCTCCTCCGCGTCGGAGGAACTGCGGGCACGGGTCTGGGAGTCGGTGATGGCGTTCGACGAGGCCGCCACGGTCGCCACGGTCCTGCGCGCGCTGGACGACGGTGCGGGCGCGGAGCACGTCCTGCTCGACGTCATCGCGGCCGTACAGGGCAGGGTCGGCCGGGAGTGGGCGGCGAACCGCATCACCGTCGCCCAGGAACACGCCGCGACCGCCATCAACGACCGCGCCGTCGCCGCCGTCGCCCTGCACCCGTCGGCGCGCGCCGAACCGACGCGCGGCCGGGTCACGGTGGCCTGCGTCGACGGCGAATGGCACGCCCTGCCCGCCCGGCTCCTGGCCGAGGTGCTGCGGATCAGGGGCTGGCGCGTCGACTACCTCGGCGCGCAGGTCCCCGCCCCGCACCTCGTGGCCCACCTGCACCGCACCGGCCCGGACGCCGTGGCCCTCTCCGGCTCCCTCGCGACCCGGCTGCCCGCCGCGCACGCGACCATCACCGCCTGCCAGGCCGTCGGCACCCCCGTGATCGTGGGCGGCGCCGCCTTCGGGCCCGAAGGCCGCTACGCCCGCCTGCTGGGCGCGGACGCCTGGGCCCCCGACGCGCGGGCCGCAGCCGACGACCTGGCCCGGGGCCCCCTGCCGCGGCCCCGGCCCGGCCACCAGGCCGTCGACGACCTGCCCCACCTCGACGACCAGGAGTACACGCTGGTCGCCCGGAGCCGGCCGCGGCTGGTCCGGGCCGTGTTCCACCAGCTGGAGAACGCCTACCCGGCGATGCGCGCCTACAGCGAGGCGCAGCGCGAGCGCACCGCCGAGGACCTCTCCCACATCGTCGAGTTCCTGGCCGCCGCCCTCTACACCGGCGACGAGGACCTCTTCGGCGGCTTCCTGCTGTGGACCGCCGGCGTCCTGGACGCCCGTGGCGTCCCGGCCGCCTCCCTGCTGCCCGCCCTGGAGCTCCTGGAGCGGGAACTGCGGGACTTCCCCCGCACCACCGCCACCCTGCGGGCCGGAGCCGCCGACCTGACCCGTACCCTCCTCACCGCTGCCGGGACCGCCGAATGACGAGACTGCCCTCCGCCCCGCTCGGCCTGACGTACACCTCCTCGCACGAGGCCGTGCACGTCGAGCTGAGCGGCGACCTCGACCACCTCCACGCCGACCGGCTGATCGACGCCGTCGACCGCCTCCTCGCCGTGCACCCCGGGCTGAGGGACCTGCGGCTGGACTGCGCCGGGCTGTCGTCCGTCGACTCCAGCGGCCTGGCGGCACTGCTGATGGTCCGGCGCCTGACCGACAAGGCGGGCGCGGGGCTCCACATCGACGGCCGGACGGTACAGCTGGACCGGATCCTGGAGATCACCGGCACCCTGGACCACCTCACGGCACCGGGCGCCGGCCCGCAGCCCCTGCGCCGCACCGGCGCCGCGCGCGGCGGCCCGGGGGAGGAGAACCACCCCACGTCCCCCTCCGGCGCCCCGGAGCCCCGCCCTGCACCGCAATAGCGGGGTTCGCGGGCGCGGTGTGTGACCATCGCAGGATTCACTCGTTTGACGCGGGCGTGAGCACCTCTCAGAGATTCGGCTCGGACGCCGTCGAACACGCCGAAGCGGTCCTTGTCGAGCACTACCCCCGACTGGTCCGGCTCGCCTACCTGACGCTCCCGGACTCGCTGGGCCGGCACACCCGGGTCCTGCTGGCCCACAAGGCCGTGCAGCGGGCCCTGCCCCGCGCCGGCACACCGGCGGCGCCAGCCCCGGCTGACCGCGGCACGGACGAGCCCGACCCGCATCTCGCGCTGGTCCGCTCCCGCGTCCTGCGCGCCACCCTCGTCCCGGCGGGACCCGCCCGCGGCGCCTGGGCCCGCATCGGCCGGCCGCCCGTCCCGCCGTTCGTGTGGGGCCTGAGGCTGTGGCCGCCCGCGGGCGGGATCGACGAGGCCGCCCAGACGCTCGGCAGTGCCCCCGCACCGATGCGGGCGGCGTTCGTCCTGCTCCACCTGGACGACCTGCCGCAGGGGGCGACCGAACGCCTGCTCCGCCGGGCCGGGGCCGCCGATCCGGCGGACGCCGTACGCGAGGCCCTCGCCCTGCCCGTCGGCGCGGAACTGCTCCAGGCCCTGCGGCGACCGGAGTTCGACGCCAGCGTGGTCAGCGCCCGCCCCACCGACCTGCTGCGCCGGCGCCGCAGGGCACGGGCCTGCTGGGCCGGTCTCGCCACCCTGGCGCTGACCCTCACGGTGCTGTCCGTCCACGGCTCCGGCCCGGATCCGGGCATCCGGCCGGCCGCCGGGCCCGCGGCCTCCGGGTCGCTCGACCCCGCCCGGCTCCAGCGCGTCTCCGCCGAGGCGTGGTCCGACACCGCCCGGGTCGACTTCACCGCCTGGCCCGCCCGCGGCGGCCGGACCGGCGACCGCGCCCTGCTGGCCCGGGCCCTCGGCACCTGGGCCGCGCCGGGCACGACCCCGGTCGCCACCGCGCCCGGCACCACGGCCGAACCGCCCGCGCGGCCGCCCCAACTCCTCTACGCCGGTGAGCTGGACGGCCGCGCGGTGGTGCTCCTGCGCGACGGCGACCGCGTCGTGCGCTACGGCGAGACCACCACCGGCTCCGGGGGCGGCCGCACCCTCGACGTCACCCGCACCGACGAAGCCGGGGTCACCACGGCGGCCGTCCTCACTCTGTCCCGGACCTCCGACGGGGCCTCGGCCCGCTACCTCCTCGCCCCCTGGATCGCGACGGCCGCCGCCCGCGACCTGCTCCGGGCGGGCGAAACGGGCCACCCGCTCGCCGTCGCCGCCGACGGGGTCACCGCCCCGGCCGCAGTCCCCCCGGCCGGCGGACCCTGCGCCTCCTGGCCCGTCCTCGAACTCACCTCCTCGACCCGCATCGTCGAGAAGCACTCCTTCGTCCTCACCGACCTCGGCGCGCTGTCGCCCGTACACCTGACCTACACGCCGCTGCCGGACGGCCCGGCCGCCGTCCCCGCCCGCCAGCCGCGCGAAGCCACCGGCCCCGAGGCCCGCGCGGCCTGGGCACGGCTGGCCTGCCGGCTCGGCGAACTGCGCGGGGGCGCGTACCGGGCCGTCAACGTCTGGGACTTCGCGGCCGCCCAACTGCCCGACGGCGCGGGCCGTGCCGTCTGGTCCTGCACACGGGCCTCCGGCTGGGCCGGGCCCGGCGACGTCACCGTCCGGCTGCGCCTGGAGGCCGGAGCACCGCAGGACGTGGCACGGGCCCGGTCCACCGCCGCCTGCGGCCGGTTCGGGCAGCACCTCCTCGCGGGCTTCCGCTGGCGCTCCCCGGCCGGCCGCTGGTACCTGCTGGCCGCGGGGAGCCGGCAGATCGCGGGCATCACGGCGACCGGTGCGCTCCGCGCCGGCACGGCCGAACGCACCCTCGCCGCCCCCTGGACCGGCCCGGACGGCCCGGTGTCCCTGACGGGCACCCTCGCCGGCGGCGGCACCGTCACGGCCCTCGACGGAGGGGCAGGCGGCCGCGACTGACCGGCAGGCGTGGGCCCGGGCCCGGTTCCGGGCCCCGGCCTCCCGGCCGCTACCACCGCATGCGGACGTCCTCCGCCCAGCCCAGCAGCCCGTCGACCGCGATCTCCCTGCCGGCGTCGTCGCGGACGGTGCCCGTGTAATGCCCGAAGCACTGGTCGGTACGGTTGCCGATCAGCCCGACGTCCGTGCGGACGCGCCGTACGTGGAACGGTGTGAACCGCAGGTCCACCTGCCCGTCCCGGCGGTCCCGGCCGTCGTGGACGGCCCACGGTGCCAGGGGGTCGCCGGGGGCGAAGTCCCAGACGAGCTCCCGGCCGATCTTGGTGAGCCTGCCGTCCACGCACAGCGCGTTCTCGGTCGAGCCCGTGCCGCGCGTCCACTGCCCGCCGAGCTGGATCCCGACGGTGTGCCCGCCCGTACGCCCCGAAGCGGCCCCCCAGTTCCAGCGCACGTTCCGGGGCCAGCGCCCGCGCCCGTGGTCCAGTACGGCCCACGCTCCGTCCCCGAACTCCAGGACGTCGTCCCCGACGGTGACGGTGCCCGACGCGGGGCGAGCCGTGTGCTTGGAGGTGTACTGGAAGCGCCGCTCGCTCCAGGGGACGACCACCGACAGGGTCTCGTGCCCGTCCGGCAGCGCGGCGTACAGGTCCACCTCGACGGGCACCCGGCCGGGCCCCGCGCAGCGCGCCCTCAGCCGGGTGCCGCCCGGATCCCCGCCGATCTCGATGCGGACCTGGCCGCGTACGGGCCGCTCGGGCCCCACGACGAGGGGACGCGTCCCCGCGGAGCCGGCGACGGTGTCGGGCAGGTGTACGCCGCGGCCGCCGGGCACGATCGCGGCCCGCTCGAACTCGCGCCGCCGGCCGGGCCCGAACTTCAGCACGTAGACGGAGTTCAGGGCCAGGTAGTCCAGGTCGCTGACGGTGAGGGCGACCAGGTGCGTCGGTGTCGTGACGCACCAGTACTCCCACCGTTTGGTACGGCCCCAGCCCGGGATCGACGCGTGGTGCAGGGGCCGTCGGGACCAGCCGACCGCAGCGGGATCGAGCCTTCCGTCGGGGCGGCACAGGCCGACCGGACCGGTGATCTCACGTTCGTACGTGGCCATGCGCGGACCCTACGCGGCCGCGGGCGGGGCGGTCGAGGGGCCCGTGCCCCGGCGACGGGAACGTGCGGCGGGGGCGACCACCCCGTGGTCGCCCCCGCCTGTTCATCCGTTCACCGCGGTTCAGGAGTCACGCGCCGACTGCTCGCGCTGCGCTCAGAACGTCAGGGCCCAGGAGTCGATCTTTCCGGTGTCGAGGTTCGCGTTGTCGTTCACGCGGAGCTTCCACACTCCGTTGGCGACCTCGGAGGAGGCGTTGACGGTCACGGTCTTGATGATGTTGTCCGCGCTGCCGCCGGAGCGGTTGTGCAGGTTGTAGAGGGTGCCGTCGGGTGCGACCAGGTCCACCTTGAGGTCGCCGATGTAGGTGTGCTTGATGTCGATCGCGACGCTCAGCGCCGCCGGGGCGTTCCCGGCGACACCGCTGACGGTGACGGGCGAGTCGACGGTGGCGTTGTCGCTGATCGCGTAGTCGGCGGTGTTCTCGAAGCGCTTGCCCGGCGGGACGGTGCCGCCCTCACCGACGTTGAGCAGCAGGTTCGGGGAGCCCGTACCGGGGCTGGTCACCACGTTCGGGGTGGCGGCCGCGACCAGGGCGTCACGGACCTGCGCCGGGGTGCTGGAGGTGTTCTGCGACAGGTACAGGGCCGCCGCGCCGACCACGTGCGGCGTGGCCATGGACGTGCCGGAGATGGTGTTGGTGGCGGTGTCGCCGGTGCCCCACGCGGAGGTGATGGAGGATCCGGGGGCGAAGAGGTCCAGGACGTTGCCGTAGTTGGAGTAGCTCGCCTTGGCGTCGGTGTTCGTGGTGGCGCCGACGGTGATGGCCTCGGTCACGCGCGCCGGGGACTTGGTGGAGGCGTTCGTGGACTCGTTGCCCGCCGCGACGCCGTAGGTGATGCCGGAGGCTATGGAGTTGCGGACGGCCGTGTCGAGCGCGGAGTCGGCGCCGCCGCCGAGGGACATGTTGGCGACGGCCGGCTTGACGGCGTTGCGGGTCACCCAGTCGATGCCCGCGACGACCTGGGCGGTCGTGCCGGAGCCGTTGTTGTCGAGGACGCGGACGCCGACGATCTTGGCCTTCTTGGCCACGCCGTACGCGCCGCCCGCGACGGTGCCGGCGACGTGCGTGCCGTGGCCGTGGCCGTCCTGGGCGGTGTTGTCGTTGTCGATGGCGTCGTAGCCGTAGGAGGCGCGGCCGCCGAAGTCCTGGTGCGTGATGCGGACACCGGTGTCGATGATGTACGCGGTGACGCCCTCGCCCGCCTTGTCCGGGTAGGTGTAGCTCTGGTTCAGCGGCAGTGCGCGCTGGTCGATCCGGTCGAGGCCCCAGGACGGCGGGTTCGGCTGGGTCGCGTCCACGGTGAAGACCCGGTCCTGGACGACCGACTGGACGGCCGGGTCGGCGGCGAGCTTCCTGGCCTGCGCCTCGGAGACCTTGATGGAGTAGCCGTTGAGGGCCGCGCTGTAGGTCCGGTCGATCTTCGCGCCGTACCGCTTCGCCACGGCCTTGCCGCTGTCGGCGGTGGAGCGGGCCGCGGAGTCCTTCAGGGTCACGATGTAGCTGCCGGAGATGCTTCCGGCCGCGCCGGCGTTCTCGATGACGCCCTGGGCGCCGGTGTCGGCGGCCGAGGCGGGCAGTGCGGCGGCCGCGCCGAGCGCGAGGGCCGCGACGGCGGTCGCGCTGATGCCGGCGAACCTCCGGCGGGTGTGACGCATCACGGACATGTGGGGGGTCCTCCTCATGGGTGGTGCACTGCGGGGATGAAGCGGAGGCGACCGCAGGACAGGCCATGGCCATGCACATGACAACCCGTCAACTCGCCTCTGCCCTCGAAAGGTTGACCCACCCCTGGCTCGCCCACAAGAGGCCGACGGCCGCGTAACATCCTTGCCATGCTCCGGCCATGAAAGAGCAAAGACGTGCCGCACATGACGCGGGCACGGCCCGCGGGCCCGGCCCGGGTGCCGCAGGCGCGCCGACCGCAATTCGCCATCGTGTGCGCTGCCCGAACCGCGGTGACCCGGAGGGCGCGCATTCACGCCGGAAGCGGCGGTGGCCCCGGAACGCCGCGACGGGGGATCCTTCCCGCACCGTCACGGCTCGCCGCCGCCCCTGCCTGAGTCTTTCCGGACGTCTCCTGGCGGAGCGACACCCTCCACCGCTCCTGCGCCCGGAACGGATTCAAGCCACGGCGCGCTTCCGACGGGCTGCCCCGGCGGCACCCGACGGCGCGGGGCGACGTCCGTGGAGGCCCCCTGCGGACGGCATCGACGCCCGGCCCGGGAGAGGGGGCTCGGTGCTGCGAAGCCGGCGCGCATCGCCTACGACCGGACCCGGGAGGCGAGTTGTGAAATTTTCGTGAGCGGCCCGGCGCGGTCGCGCGCGGCGACGGTGTGGCTCGGCCGGGTGGTGGGGGGTGTCAGGTGGTGAGGGTGGCGAGGGCGGCTTGGTGGTGGGGTGGTGTGGGGAGGTCGGTGAGGTGGTGGCCGGGGATGGTG
>NZ_JBFBGM010000030.1:0-109213 GCF_040684695.1 Streptomyces erythrochromogenes | reverse complement strand
ATCCGCGCGAACGTCGAGGCATGGGCCGAGTGCGCAAAGGCGCTCGAAGAGAAGGCCGGTGAGTCCTTCGGCCCGGGCGGGGAAAGCCGCTGTGCACCCGGACCGGCCCCGCAGCCGTACCCCTAGCCTTGCGCGAGGTCACGCGGTGAGGCGGAACTCCTCGCCCAGCTCGCGGAAGACCGCGCCGTTGAAGTCGAAGGCGCGCTTGCACTCGTCGATGATGCGCTGCTTCTCCAGGTCGTCCGCGGCGATCGCGTCGAGCAGCTCGCGGTAGGTCCGCTTGAAGGCCGCCGGGTTGGAGATGTCCGCGAAAACGTAGAAGCGGACGCCGTCGCCCTTGCGCTCGAAGCCCCAGGTGCGCTCCGCCTTGTCGCGGATGATCTGGCCGCCGGAGAGGTCGCCCAGGTACCGGGTGTAGTGGTGGGCGACGTACCCGCCCGGCCACTCGGCCGCGCACTGGGCCACCCGTGCGGCATAGGCCTCGGTCGAGGGAAGCGCCACCACGTTCTCGCGCCACTGCGGGCCCAGCAGGTGCGCGAGGTCCCGCTCTATCTCCGCGACGCGCATCAGCTCGGGCCGGATGAACGGTCCCGCCACCGGGTCGTCCTTGAGGGACTCGGCCGCCTCCTCCAGGGCCCGGTACACGAACCACAGCTGTTCGGTGTAGCGCGTGTACGCGTCCACTCCGAGCCGTCCGCCCAGCAGGTCGCTCATGAAGGTCGACGTCTCGGCCTCGGTGTGCTGCTCGTGCGACGCGACGCGGATGACCGTAGAGAAGGCGTCCAAGGCGGACCTCCAGGAAAGGGGAAGCAGGCGTGGCGGCAGTGCCGCCACGCCTGATACTCCTACTTAGGCTTGCCTAAGTCAATGAGTTCCCGACGCCTTGTCGGTAAAAAATCCGGTCGTGTCGGGCACCGGCTAGGGGAGGGTCAGGATCTCCGCCCCGGAGTCCGTCACCACCAGCGTGTGCTCGAACTGCGCGGTGCGCTTGCGGTCCTTCGTGACGACCGTCCAGCCGTCGTCCCACATGTCGTAGTCGTGGGTGCCCAGGGTCAGCATCGGCTCGATCGTGAAGGTCATCCCCGGCTCGATGACCGTGGTCGCGTGCGGGCTGTCGTAGTGCGGGATGATCAGGCCGGAGTGGAAGGACGAGTTGATGCCGTGGCCGGTGAAGTCCCGGACCACGCCGTAGCCGAAGCGCTTCGCGTACGACTCGATGACCCGCCCGATGACGTTGATCTGGCGGCCCGGCTTCACGGCCTTGATCGCCCGGTTCAGCGCCTCGCGGGTGCGCTCCACCAGCAGCCGTGACTCCTCGTCGACGTCACCGCACAGGTAGGTGGCGTTGTTGTCGCCGTGCACCCCGCCGATGTACGCCGTCACGTCGAGGTTCACGATGTCGCCGTCGCGCAGGACGGTGGAATCGGGGATCCCGTGGCAGATGACCTCGTTGACGGAGGAGCACAGCGACTTCGGGTAGCCGCGGTAGCCGAGCGTGGAGGGGTAGGCGCCGTGGTCGCACATGTACGCGTGGGCGACCTTGTCGAGCTCGTCGGTGGTCACCCCCGGCGCGATCAGCTTGGCGGCCTCTTCCATCGCCTGGGCGGCGATCCGGCCGGCGATGCGCATGGCCTCGATGGTCTCGGGCGACTGCACCTCCGGTCCGGTGTACGGAGTGGGCGCGGGCTTGCCGACGTACTCGGGCCGGCGGATGTTTCCGGGAACGGAACGGGCGGGAGAGAGCTCGCCTGGAACGAGCAGCGACTGACCGGACATGCAAGCGAGTGTATCCAGCGGTGATGGGGCAGCATGGCGGGATAGAGCGGCACACAGCGGCTTGCGGAGGCATCGAGAGGAGCCTGGACGACGATGGCCCTGTTCAAGAAGCGCCAGGTGGGCAAACCGGGCGAGTGGTACTACTGCCTGGTCCACCAGAAGGTCGAGGAAGGCCCCGAGTGCCCGGCGAAGGACCGGTTCGGCCCCTACGGATCGCCCGAGGAGGCCGCCCACGCCATGGAGACGGCACAGGAACGAAACCTGGAGTGGCAGAACGACCCCAAGTGGAACGACAAGACCCGCGAGGACGAAGAGGGCGCGTCGGGCGCGGGCCCGGGCGCGGCCGGCTGACGGCCCCGTAGCGGACCAGATCCGGCCCCGGCGGCCCCGGCAGCCGGCAACCAGGGGCGGGGGGGGGGTCTCTATGTTCTTCGTCAAGCGTGTGGGCAGCCCTGGCCCGGGTTCGATCTTCTTCGTTGCGCATGAGACTGTCTGGTCGTGCCAGAGATGATGAGTGGGTTGGAGGCGGCCTTGGCTGAGGCGTCGTCTCCTTCATGGGCGCAACGTGTTCGTGCCGGGCGCGACCTTGCTTCCTTCGTTGATGTTCCTGAGGCTGCGGAAGCGCTGGTGGGACTGCTGCTAGACGTCGAGGACACGGCAGTGACCCGGCAGACAGCAGAGGCCCTGGCCCGGGTGGGGACGGTGGCCGCTGTAAGGCTCATTGCTCTCGCGGTTGCCGAAGCTGACGACAACCAGGCTGACTGGATGCAGACCGGGGTGCATGACGCGATCGTGGGAGCGGACGGTGTGCCGAACGTCGCAGCGGCCTGCGCGAACCTCGCCCAGGACCAGGAAGACGCTGTCCGGCGGGCTGCCGCCGATATCTCGGCGTGGGCAGACGGCACAAGGCGTTGACCCTGAATCGACCCGCCTGTGGGCTGGTTCACGCAGCCGTCGCTTGGGGGAGGCGGGGTTCGTAGAAGGTTCCGTCTCTGAGCATGGCGAACAGGACGCTGATGCGTTGGCGGGCGAGGCGGAGGAGTGCCTGGGTGTGCGTTTTCCCGCGGGCTCTTTGTCTGTCGTAGTAGGTGCGTGAGGCGGGGTCGGCGTTCATGCAGGCGAAGGCGGAGAGGAACATGGCGCGTTTGAGCTGCCGGTTTCCGCCTCGGGGGGCGTGTTCGCCGTGGATCGATGTCCCGGACGACTTCGTCGTCGGGGCGAGGCCGGCGTAGGAGGCGAGGTGGGCGGCGCTGGGGAAGCCGGTGCCGTCGCCGACGGTGACCAGCAGGACGGCGGCGGTCCTGACGCCGACTCCGGGCATCGAGGTCAGGACCTGGTGAAGAGGGTGAGCCTCCAGCAAGGTGCTGATCTGCGCTTCCAGCGCTCGGCGCTGGTCGTGGACCGCGGCGAGCGAGGCGGCCAGGGACGGAATGACGATGTCGAGGGTCCCGGTTCCCGGGACCACGACGGTCTGTTCGTCGAGAGCGTCGAAGACCTCGTCGACAAGCCGTGCGGCCATGCGCGGGGCTTTCGGGCGGATTAGTTCGATGAGTCTGCGGCGGCCGGCCTTCCGCAGAGCGGCCGGGGACCCGTGGCGTTCGAGGAGCCAGGTGACGGCCGGGTGGTCCAGTCGGGGCCCGAGTACGCGCTCCAGTGACGGGTGGAACTGGGTGAGCAGGCCGCGTATCCGGTTGCTGGTGCGGGTGGCTTCGGCGGCGAGGTCTTGGTCGAAGCCGGTCAGCACCGTGAGCTCGGCGGTGATCTCGTCGGTCAGCTCCAGCGAGCGCAGGACGTGCGGCATGGTGCGGGCGGCGTCCGCGATCACCGCCGCGTCCTTCGCGTCCGTTTTTGCCTCGCCCGGATAGAGGTCGGCGATCCGCCGCATCGCGAGTCCGGGCAGGTAGGCGACCTCGCAGCCCGCGTCCCGGGCGACGGTCAGCGGCAGGGCACCGATCGAGGCGGGCTGGTCCACGATCACGAGCACGGTGCCGAACTTGGCCTTGAGCTTGTCGAAGACGGCCCGGAGCTTCGGTTCGCTGTTGGGCATCGCCTTGTCGAAGACCTTCTTCCCGGCCGGGGTCAGCCCGTGACCGTGATGGGCCGTCTTGCCGACGTCCATCCCGAGGAAGACGCCTATGCCTTCGGTGTCTAACATCGCACCCTTCCGCAGGTGTTGACCGTGCCGGCCCGGGTCGTGGCACCGTGCTCGCGCATCCACGTTATGCAGACCTGCCGCCCACGTCTCTGTCCGGCGTTGCGCCGGACCGGGCGGTGGCCGGGTCTCTCATCAGCGTCTCTGACGGCACCTGCCGGACCCGGCGACACCACCCCCCAGGTCATCCGTTCGACAGAGGGGACACAGTCATACCGAGCCCGGAGGCCAGCGGCCCCATTGCAGGGCCGCGAAAAACATAACGGGGGGGCAGGCCGGGTCGGCAGTCGGCAGTCGGCAGTCGGCGTCGGCACGGGCCGGGGTCACGGGTCGGTGCGGTGGCCGGCCGCTGCCGGGGTGGCGGGTGGGCCTGGCCGGCAGCCGACTACCAGCGGCTCGGCGGCGGTGCGGTCAGCCGGTCGGCCAGCCCCGCCAGCCGGTCCCGCAGCCGCCCGCCGGACCCCCGCTGGGCCGGCAGGCCGTTCTCCCCGGCCGCGGCGCTGACCAGGTGCTGCACGGTGTCCAGGTCCAGCTCGGCGCCGCCGTCCGGCACCGACAGCGCGTCGTGCGCGAGCGCGCCCAGATCCCGGTCCCCGCCGTCCAGTGACAGTACGGTCGCCCCCGCGCGCCGGGCGTCGTGCACGCGCTCCAGCAGCCCCGCACCGGGCTCCCCGGGCGCCACCACCAGCACCGTGTGCCCGCGCCCGGCCCCCGCCAGCCGGCCCAGTCCCACCGACAGGTGCGGCGGCTCGCCGCGCCGCACCCGGTGGCGCACGAGCGTCGGCGCCAGCTCCGGCAGGCCCGACCAGGCGGCCTCGTCCACGAGGTGCGCCGCCATGTGCCAGGGCTCGTACCCCTCGGTCCCCACCAGCAGCAGCCTCCCGCCGGCCGGAGCGACCGACCGGCGCAGCGAGCCGGCGAAGCGGCGCGCGTCGCCCGGCCACTGCGTACCGGCGAGCACCTCGCGCAGCAGGGCGACCCTGACGGCATCCATGCCCGCATCCTTGCGCATCGGGGCGACACGGGGGGCGCTTCCCGGCACTTCGACTGTGGGCTACCCGGCAGTACCCTCGCCCCCATGACTTCCTCAGACAGCACGCAGAAGCCGCCGGCCAAGGACCCCTGGGACCTGCCGGACGTGTCCGGCCTCGTCGTCGGCGTCCTCGGCGGCACCGGCGACCAGGGCCGGGGCCTCGCCTACCGGCTCGCCCGCGCCGGCCAGAAGGTGATCATCGGCTCCCGCGCCGCCGACCGTGCGCGCACCGCCGCCGACGAACTCGGGCTCGGCGTGGAGGGCGCGGACAACGCCGACTGCGCGCGCCGCAGCGACATCGTCATCATCGCGGTGCCGTGGGAGGGCCACGCCAAGACCCTCGAAGCCCTGCGCGAGGACCTCGCGGGCAAGCTCGTCGTCGACTGCGTCAACCCGCTCGGCTTCGACAAGCAGGGCGCCTACGCCCTCCAGGTCGAAGAGGGCAGCGCCGCCCAGCAGGCCGCCGCCCTGCTCCCGGACTCCCGCGTCACGGCCGCCTTCCACCACCTCTCGGCGGTCCTCCTCCAGGACGAGTCGATCGACGAGATCGACACCGACGTCATGGTCCTCGGCGAATCCCGCGCCGACACCGACATCGTCCAGGCCCTGGCCGCCCGCATCCCGGGCATGCGCGGCATCTTCGCGGGCCGCCTGCGCAACGCCCACCAGGTCGAGGCCCTCGTCGCGAACCTGATCTCCACCAACCGCCGCTACAAGGCCCACGCGGGCCTGCGCACGACGGACGTCTGACCACCCCCGCCCGGCGGTACGGTCCCGGGACCGCACCGCCGGACGAGGCGCTGCGTGCTCAGCCCCGCCGGCCGGTACGGGCCTCGGCGGCGCCCAGGTGGGCCACCACCCCGTGGTAGAAGCGGTCGACGGCGTCGTCGACGCTGCGGATGAACCCCGACTCGGTGTTGCCCCGGGTGTTGCCCATCCCCTTGATGAGCGTCAGACGGAAGCCCGCGATCGGGGCGCCGTCCGCGGGCAGCAGATCGCCCGGCTCGGGCCGCAGGCGCTCCAGCGTGCCGCGGGGCCCGTTCCCGGCCTCCACCAGGCTCTGCACGTGCAGGTCCGCCGGTGCCTCGGCGAGCATGCGGATCAGCCGCTTGGCCGCCGCCAGCGGATAGGCCCCTTCGGAGGCCGGGACGTCCACGGAGGTGCGCACCTTCATCGTGCGCAGATCGGCGACCACCGCGATGACCGAGCTCGTCCCGTCGATGCGCAGTTCGGCGGCGAGCCTGCCCTCGGCGCACAGCCTCTCGGCCGCCGCCACGCGCCTCGCCCGCGGATCGCTGCCGCGCCGGGCCCGCTGTACCGGGAGGGCCTTCTGCCCGAGTTCCCCGCCGAGCCGCAGGCACACCTGGCGGATGAGGCGCTCCCAGCTCTCCACCACGTCGACGGCGCGGGCGTCGCCGATGCCGATGGTCTCGTCGTCGATGCCGTTGCGCACCGGCACCCACGCGGGGCCCATGTTCTGGAAGCCGTGGCACCCGGAGTGCTCGTGCTGCAGGTATTCCAGGAGCTCCTGGAGGAGCCAGGCGTGGGCGGCGTTTCCGACGCCCTCGTGGCGGATCAGCATCTGTGCCTGGTGGGCGACCTCGGCCCAGGACAGGTGCCAGAGGCTGACCTTGTGCTTGCGCCTCCCGTCGGTCTTGACGTCCACCATGGCGGCTCCTTCGAGGGCCACGTCGTTGGAGAGCGTGATCACGGCTTCGTAGCCGCGGCGCGCCGCGATGTCCATGTACTGCTGGACCTGTTCGGCCTTGAGGGGGTTGCCGTTCGTCTTCGTCTCCACGAGCGCGGTCCACAGCTTCCCGGCGCGCTCCACCCGGATGACTCCGTCCGGGCGCTTCGGGGCGTCACCGTGGGGCAGCGCCACCTCGGTGAACGTCTGCATGCGACCGGCGGGGGCCCCGAACGCCGCGGTGAGGCGGCGTCCGAGCTCCGGGACCTGGGCCATCACCGACAGCAGGACCGAGGTGGCCCGCACCTCGCGCTCCTTGTCGCTCTTGAGGGACGGGACCGGGAACAGCCGGGCGGTCCGCCAGGAGTCGTTCTCGGCGAGCGACTTCTTGGCCACCTTGGGGAGGGTGACCTTCTTCCTGGTCGTCCGCGGGCCGCGGCCGCGGGACTGGGCCGGTACGGGGGCGGCGCCGGCAGCGGGATCCACCGCGGCGGGCGGGGCGGGTGAGCCTGCGGCGAGGTCGGCGGGCGGGACCGCCGGGGCCGGAGCGTCGGTGGCGGGGACCGCCGCATCCGAGGGGGCGCCGGAGGGGCCGGGCTCCCCGGCCGCGGCGGGAGCCTCCGCCGAGCCGGGCCCGTCGGCCTCCCCGTCCCCGTCCGCGCCGTCGCCGTCGCCCTCGCCGTCGACGTCGATGCCGAAGTCCGTGGCGAGCCCGGCCAGACCGGTCTCGTACCCCTGGCCCACGGCACGGAACTTCCACTCCTCGCCCCGCCGGTAGAGCTCGCCGAAGATGAAGGCCGTCTCCACGCCCGCGCCCTCGATGGAGAATCCGACGAGCGCTTCGCCGGACCGGTCCGCGACCGTCATCCGCAGGTCGTCGAGGTCCCCGAACGTGGCGCCGCCGTACCGGCTCGCCGCCACCACGATCCGTACGACGTCGTCCGCGACCGCGGTCAGGTCCACGCCGATGCGGTCCTCGTCGCCGCTGTCGGTCGGGGTCTTGCCGAGGAGCTGCACGCTCCCGTCGTCCGCCGCGGGGTTGTTGTAGAAGTAGAAGTCGTTCTCGCTGCGGACCTTGCCGTTCTCGTCCAGGAGCAGCACGGAGACGTCGGCGTCACCGGCCCCTGAGGCACTGGTCCAGCTCAGGCTGACGACCACCGCCCCGGCGTCCTCGCTGAGCCCGGTCAGGCTGACGTTCGCGCCCTTCGAGATCTCCTGCATGCGGCGTCCCCCACTCCCCGGCGGCCGTCGCGGGCGGAGCGGCCGGGCCGTTCGTTCTGTCGCGCTCCGGATACGGCGCGTCACCGGCGAACGCTAACGCCGCGGGGGAGAGGAGGTCAGGCAAAGCCGGAAACGCATCGAAAGCGGCTGCGCGCGGCCCTTACGGCAGCACTGCGGGGCATGGGGGACACTGGAGGGGCTCTACCGCCTTCCGTGTCCCCGAGGAGCTCTTCCCATGCCCCGCCTTGCCGTCTTCGCCGTTGTCGTGTGCGTCCTTGCTGTGGCCGCGGCCGTCGTCGCCTTCGTGGAGGGCAGCTTCCTCGGGATCGTGTGGGTGCTGCTGGCGGGCCTCACGTCCAACATGGCCTGGTACTACATGCGCAAGGCCAAGGCCGAGAAGGCCGCGACCGCCCGCAACGCCTGAGGGACCCGGCGGACCCGGGGGATCCGGGGGATCAGTTCCCGGTGGCCGCCCGGGCGGCCTTGAGCGCAGCGTCGAGCGCCTGATCGGCCGGGACCGCGATGTCGGGGACGACCCCGACGCCCTCCCAGTTGCCGCCCGTCACCGTGCTGATCGTCCGGGCGGCCGGCACCGCCACCACGACGTGCTCGCTCACCGCGTGCCGGTCCGTGGGGTGCGCGCCGCCCCGCGTGGTCTCGCCGACGACGACCGCGCGGCCGTGGGCCTGGAGGGTGTAGGCGACGTCCTCGCCCCCGGAGAAGGTGACCGCGCTGGTCAGCACGTACACGGGGCGGTCGAGGAAGCGCGGCGCGGGCAGGTGCGCCAGCGTCCAGTACTGGCGGGTGGTCCCGGTGGAGCGCTCGTAGATGTCGTTCAGGTGCACCTGGTCGTCGGGGAAGAAGTAGCTGCACCACATCGCGGCCCCCTCCGGCGAGCCGCCGCGGCACGCGCGCAGGTCCAGGACGAGCGCGGAGCCGAGGGCGGCCAGTTGCATGGCGGCGCCGATCACGGCGGCGCCCTCGGCGGCCGTCGCTATCAGGCGGAGGTCGACGAGGGTGACGCCGCCCTCCAGCCGCTCGACCCGCCGTACGCCGTGGTTCTCGGCCTCCAGCAGCGCCAGGAACGCGGCCTTTCCGGCGTCCTGGTCCTCCGGCTCCAGCGACTGGGGCTCCTCGGCCCACAGCAGCCGCAGGTGCTTGTCCGGGCATACCTCCTGGATGTGCGCCGTGACCGTCTCGCACAGCGTCCGCTCGTCCAGGCCGTCGTACGCGCCGGCCGCCAGCCGGCCGCGGACCGCGGCGTCGATGTCCGCGGTCTTCTCGGGGAAGACGTACCCTGCGCCGATCCGCTCCAGGGCCCGCTCGATGATCTCTTCGTGTGTAGGCACGGCCGGTCATGCTAGGTGCCGGACGGGCCGGCGGCGACGGGTTTCCCGGGCAGGATCCGAAAGGGACGGTCTAGTCCTGCGGGATCTCGCAGACGCCGCTGCCCTCCTGCCAGAAGCGGTAGAGGTCGCGGCCGCAGTACGTCTCCAGGTCCGACACGCCCAGCGCCGACAGCACGCCGTCGACCACCCCGAAGAAGAAGACGTTGACCGACGGGATCCACAGCAGCGCGAAGACGGCGATCAGACCGAACGGCGCCAGCGGCTCCACCTCGCGCCGCACCCGGTACGACAGCCACGGCTCGATCACGCCGTAGCCGTCGAGGCCCGGAACCGGCAGGAAGTTCAGGATCGCCGCCGTCACCTGGAGCATCGCGAGGAAGCCGAGGGCGTAGCGGAAGGCGAGCGGCACCCCGTCCAGGGCGTCCAGCCAGAACGGCGCCGTGCAGACGATCGCGAAGGCCACGTTCGTCAGCGGCCCCGCCGCCGAGATCAGGCTGTGCTTCCAGCGGCCCCGGATCCGGTCGCGCTCGATGAAGACCGCGCCGCCCGGCAGGCCGATCCCGCCCAGGATCACGAAGACCACCGGCAGGACGATGCTGAGCAGCGCGTGCGTGTACTTGAGCGGGTTCAGCGTCAGGTAGCCCTTGGCGCCGACGGTGAGGTCGCCGCCGTGCAGCGCGGTACGGGCGTGCGCGTACTCGTGCAGGCAGAGGGAGACGATCCAGGCCGACGTCACGAAGAGGAACACGGCGAGCCCGGTGCTCGTCGAGTACCCCGTCCACACCGCCCAGCCCGTGACGGCCATGACGGCGAAGATGCCGAGGAATACCGAACTGATCCGCCGCTCGTGGCGGGTGCCCTGATGACCCATGCGGGGAAACCTATCCCGGGCCGCGCGGGGAAAACGGTTCGGGGCCGGGCCGGGGTGCGGGGACAATGGGCCGGTGCGTTACGCGATCCTCGGCTCCGTCCAGGCCCTCCGCGACGACGGGACCCCCGTGGCCGTCGGCGGGGCGCGCCTGCGCGCGCTCCTGACGGCGCTCGCGCTGCGGCCGGGGCGGGTGGTGCCGACCCGGCTGCTGGTCGACGAGGTGTGGGACGGCGCCCCGCCGGCCGACGCCGTGGCCGCCCTGCAGGCCCTCGTGGCCCGGCTGCGCCGGGCGCTGGGGCACACCGCCGTGCTGTCCGCCGACGGCGGCTACCGGCTGGCCGCCGAGCGCGAGGACGTCGACCTGTACCGGTTCGAGCGGCTGGCCCGGGCCGGCGCCGAGGCCGGGGACCCGGCCGAGGCCGCCGCCCGGTACGAGGAGGCCCTCGCGCTGTGGCGCGGACCGGCCCTCGCGGACCTGCCCGACCCGGCCGCGGAGGCCGCCCGCTGGGACGCCGTACGGATGGAGGCGCGCCGGGGCCGGCTCGCGGCGGCCCTGGCCCTGGGCGAGGCCGAGCGCTCCCTGCCGGAGCTGACCGCGCTGTGCGCGCAGCAGCCGCTGGACGAGCCGCTCCAGGCGCTGCGGATCCGGGCCCTGCGCGACGCGGGCCGCCCGGCGGAGGCCCTGTCCGCCTACGACGACGTCCGCCGGAGCCTGGCCGACCGGCTCGGCACGGACCCCGGCCCGGCCCTGCGCGCCCTGCACGCCGAACTGCTGACCCCGGCGGACCCCACCCCGGCCCCCGCCTCGGCTCCGGCCCCCGCCTCGGCTCCGGCCCCCGCCTCGGCTCCGGCCCCCGCCTCGGCCCCGGCCCCCGCCCCGGCCCCGGGCCCCGGCCACGGGCCCGCCCCGGTCTCCGCGCAGGGGCCGGCCGCGGGCCATGCCCCGGCCCAGGGGGCGGGGCACGGTGCCGCCGACGGCGGGGCACCCGGTCCGCAGTCCCCCGCCGGGCGTGGTGGCGGCAATCTGCGGGCGCGGCTGACCACCTTCGTCGGGCGGGAGGACGACATCCGCGTCATCGGCGACGATCTCGCGCGGGCCCGCCTCGTGACGCTCCTCGGGCCCGGCGGCGCCGGCAAGACCCGGCTCTCGCAGGAGGCCGCCGAGGCGCACGAGCCGCGCGGCGGCTGGCCCGACGGCGTGTGGCTCGTCGAACTGGCTCCCGTCGACGACCCCGAGGACGTCGCCGAAGCCACCCTCGCCGCCGTTGGTGCCCGCGAGACCAAGCTGCGCGGCGCCGCCGCCGAGGAGCTGCGGGCGCTGACCGACCGCAACGGCGACGACCCCCTGGACCGGCTCGCCGAGCACTGCGCCCGCCGCAGCCTGCTGCTCGTGCTCGACAACTGCGAGCACGTCGTCGAAGCCGCCGCCGAGCTCGCCGAACGCCTCCTCACCCACTGCCCCGGGGTCCAGATCCTGGCCACCAGCCGCGAACCCCTCGGCGTGCCCGGGGAGTCCCTGCGCCCCGTCGAACCGCTGCCCGACCCCATCGCGCTGCGGCTGCTCGGCGACCGCGGGGCGGCGGCCCGCGCCGGGTTCACCGTGGACGAGGACCCGGCCGCCGCCGCCGAGATCTGCCGCCGCCTCGACGGGCTGCCGCTGGCGATCGAGCTGGCCGCGGCGCGGCTGAGGCTGCTGACGCCGCGGCAGATCGCGGACCGGCTGGACGACCGTTTCCGGCTGCTGACCAGCGGGGCCCGTACCGTGCTGCCGCGCCAGCAGACCCTGCGGGCCGTCGTCGACTGGTCCTGGGAACTCCTCGACGAGGCCGAGCGCACGGTCCTGCGCCGCCTGTCCGTCTTCGCGGGCGGCTGCGACCTCGCCGCCGCCGAGGCCGTCTGCGGCGACGGGGACCGAGCCGGCGATGGGTACGGGACCGGCCCCGACGTCGCCGACACCCTCGGCTCCCTCGTCGACAAGTCCCTCGTCGTCGCCGCTCCCGCCCCCGACGGCTCCGGCATGCGCTACCGCCTCCTGGAGACGGTGGGCGAATACGCCGCCGAGCGCCTCACCGCGGCCGGCGGCGACCGCGAGGACACCGCCCGCCGCCACCTCGTCCACTACCGCGAGCTCGCCCGCACCAGCGACCCCCTGCTCCGCGGCCGCCGCCAGCGCGAGACGGCGGAGCGGCTGGCCACCGAGTACGAGAACATCCGTACGGCCCTGCGCCGGGCCGTCACCACCCGCGACGCCGACGAGGCGCTCTGCCTCGTCCACTCCCTGGGCTGGTACTGGCACCTGCACGACCAGCGGGCCGAGTCCCGGCACTGGGCGGAGGCGGTCGCGGCGCTCGGCCCCAACCCCTTCGTCGGGACGGTGGTCCCGGCGGAGCCGGTCTACGGGCAGCTCGTGGACGCGCCGCCGCCCTACGAGGGCGAGGTGCTGGCCGAGGCCTGGCGCGCCCTGCACCTGGTCCGGCTGGCGTCCCGCGACCAGACCAACAAGGACTGGGACGACCCCGAGGTCCGCGCCCTGGTCGACGGGGTGATCGCCACCTACCGGCCCGGGCTCCCGCAGACCTGCTACACCCCGGCGTCCCTGTGGGTGTACGCCGTCATGATCGCGGGCGACGCCGGGCTGCTCAAGCGGGTGATCGACGCGACCGTGGCCACCGCCCGCGAACTCGGCCACCGCTGGGAGCTGGCCTCGGCCCTCCAGCTGCGCGCCAACATCCTCGCCAACCGCTCCGACTGGGCGGGCGACGCCGCGCGCGACGCCGACGAGAGCCTGGAGCTCTTCCGGGAACTCGGCGACGACTGGGGCTGCGCCGAGGCGCTCTCCGCCCGCGCCGAGTCCCGGGAGCGGCGCGGCGAGCAGGCCCTGGCCGCCCGCGACTACCGCGAGGCGATCGCCTACGCCGAACGTCTCGGTGCGAAGGCGCAGGTGACGGTGTTGCGCGTGCGGATGGCCGGCGCGCTCACCGAGAACGGCGAGATCGCGGAGGCCGAGCGGATCCTCACCGAGATCACCGCAACGGTGCAGCGGTTCGGCAACGAGGCGATGCCCGCCGCCCGGATGTTCCTCGCGGGCATCCTCGGCCGCACCGGGCGGATCGACGAGGCCCGCGTGCAGATCCGGGTGCTGCGCGAGGAGTTCGCCTTCGGCGCGTACGCCATCTTCGACGTGTTCCTGCTCGCCACGTCGGCCTGGCTGGACAACCAGGACGGCCGCCACGAGGACGCCCTGCAGGGGATCCGCGACGCCACTGCCGCCTTCCGGCACCCGCTGGCGCTGATGGTCGCCCCTCAGCTGCCCGCCACCTTCCTGCTGACGGCCGCCGTCTCCCTGGTGTCGCCGGGCGGCCCGCAGCGGGAGTACGACGGCGCGCGGCTGATCGGCGCCTACCGGGCGCTGCTGCCGCCCGGCCACTTCCCGGTGACCACGGAGCGCGAGGACTTCGCCTTCGCCGAGAAGCACGCGCGGTCGGCGCTGGGCGACTCCGCCTACGAGGCGGCGTACGCCGAGGGCGGCGGCCTCACCCTGGAGGAGGCCACCGCCCTGCTCTGACCCGGCCCCCGGCCGGTGCCCGTCCGGGACGCGATCCGGAGTGGACCGGTCCGCGGGTCAGGTCTTCTGGCGGAACTTGCGGACGGCGAGCGGCATGGTGACCGCGGTGATGGCCAGCGACCAGAGCAGCGTCATCCACACCGAGTCGCCGACGGGAGTGCCGTTGATCAGGGCGCGGGCGGCGTCCGCCAGGTTCGACAGCGGGTTGTAGTCCGTGAAGGACTGCAGCCAGCCCGGCATCGTGGACGGCGGGGCGAAGATCGAGCTGCCGAACTGCAGCGGCATCAGGACCAGCATCGCCATGCCCTGGACGGCCTGGGCGGTCTTCATGGTGAGACCGAGCAGGATGAAGATCCACATCAGGGCGCTGCCGAAGACGGCCGACAGGCCGATGGCGAGGAACAGGTCCAGCACCGAGGACTTGATCGACAGGCCGAGCAGGAAGCCCACGCCCAGCAGGATCGCGATGGCCACCATCATCCGGCCGAGCTCGACGACGATCTTGGCGAGGAGTACGGACGACCGGGCGATCGGCATGGACCGGAAGCGGTCCATCACGCCCTTCTTGAAGTCGTCGTTGACGCCGGTGCCCACCGCCATCGCGATGTTCATGCCCATCATGGCCATGAGGCCCGGGACCACGTAGTTCACGTAGTCCGCCTGGTTGCCCTTGCCGGAGATCGCGCCGCCGAAGACGAAGACGAACAGCAGCGTGAAGATGATCGGCATGAACAGGACGTCGAACATCGACTCCGGGTCCTGCTTGATCTGCAGGGCGTTGCGGCGCACCAGCGCGCCGATGTGCCGCAGGTTGGC
This sequence comes from Streptomyces erythrochromogenes, assembly GCF_040684695.1. Taxonomy (GTDB): domain Bacteria; phylum Actinomycetota; class Actinomycetes; order Streptomycetales; family Streptomycetaceae; genus Streptomyces; species Streptomyces erythrochromogenes_C. Next base: position 94,743 of record NZ_JBFBGM010000030.1, on the reverse strand, counting down.
CCGCAGGCCGATCCGTCCCTCGCCGCGGGCGGCGGCCACCGGGGCCGGACCGGGCGCGGCGGGAGCGGGCTTCGTCGTGGTTACGGTGCTCATGCCGCGACCTCCTCGGTCTTCTCGGTGGGGACGGAGTCCTCGACGAGCGTGGGCTTCTGGCCGGTGATGGCCAGGAACACCTCGTCGAGGCTGGGCAGGTAGGTGCCGAGGTCGGCGATCGCGTATCCGCGGGCGGCCAGCAGGCCGACCACGGCGGTCAGCTGCTCGTCGCTCAGGATCGGGACGAGGAGCACGCCCTCGTCCGGCACGGCCTGGGAGCCGGCCACGCCGTCCAGTCCGGCCTCGGCCAGCGAGCGGGCCATGCCCGGCAGGTCCGAGGCGGAGACGGGACGGATCTTCAGGGTGCGGCCGCCGACGCGGGCCTTCAGCTCGTCGACCTTGCCCTTGGCGATGACCTTGCCGCGGTCGATGACCGTCAGCTCGCTCGCGAGCTGCTCGGCCTCCTCCATGTACTGCGTGGTGAGCAGCACGGTGGCGCCCTCGGCGACCAGGCGCTGGACCTCGTCCCACACCTCGTTGCGGGTGCGCGGGTCGAGACCGGTGGTCGGCTCGTCCAGGTAGATCACGGCCGGCCGGCCGATCAGCGAGGCGGCCAGGTCGAGCCGGCGGCGCATGCCGCCGGAGTAGTTCATGGCGGCCTTCTTCGCCGCCTCCGTCAGGGAGAAGCGCTCCAGCATCTCGTCCGCGCGGCTGCGGGCGTCCTTGCGGGAGAGGTCGAGCAGCCGCCCGATCATGTAGAGGTTCTCCCAGCCGGAGAGCTTCTCGTCGACCGAGGCGTACTGGCCGGTCAGGCCGATGGTGCGGCGCAGCTGCCGCGGCTGGCGGACCACGTCGAAGCCGGCGACGGTCGCCGTCCCGGCGTCCGGGACGATCAGGGTGGAGAGGCAGCGCACCAGCGTGGTCTTGCCGGCGCCGTTGGGGCCGAGGACCCCGAGGACCGTGCCCTCGCGGACATCGAGGTCGACACCGTCGAGGGCCTTGGTCTCGCCGTAGTGCTTGACCAGCCCCCGCACCTCCACGGCGTTGGGGTTCTTGTCGTTTCGCGTCATGCCCACCATGGGAACAGGCGCCACTGACAAAGCACCGACAGGCGACCGACAAAGGTACGACAGACATACGACAGCCCGCCGACGCGGGCGTCGGCGGGCTGTCGGAGCGGTTCACCCCGCACCGGCGGGACCGGCCCAGGTCGGCCCAGGTCAGGGCCCGTGCCGGTGCCGCCGGTGCCGCCGGTGCCGCCGGTGCCGTGCCGGTGTCAGTGGAAGGCGTGCTCCGCCTGCGGGAAGGTTCCGCCGACGACGTCCTCGGCGAAGGCCTTCGCCGCGTCCGTCATCGTCTCGCGGAGCTTCGCGTACTGCTTGACGAACTTCGGCATCTTCCCGCCGGTCAGGCCCATCATGTCGGTCCACACCAGGACCTGGGCGTCGCACTCCGCGCCCGCGCCGATGCCGACCGTCGGGATGTGCAGGGACCGGGTGACCTCGGCGGCCAGCTCGGCCGGGACGAGCTCCAGCACCACCGCGAACGCGCCCGCGTCCTGCGCGGCCTTCGCGTCGCGCAGCAGCTGGTGCGCGGCCTCGTCGCCGCGGCCCTGGACCCGGTAACCCATGGCGTTGACCGACTGCGGGGTCAGCCCCAGGTGGGACATGACGGGGATGCCCGACTGCACGATCAGCTCCGTCTGGGCCAGCGACCGCTCGCCGCCCTCCAGCTTCACGGCGCCCACTCCGGCCTCCTTGACCAGGCGGGTCGCGCTGCGCAGCGCCTGCACGGCGCCTTCCTGGTACGAGCCGAACGGCATGTCCCCGATGACCAGCGCACGGCTGGTGCCGCGCACGACGGCCGCCGAGAGCATGGTCATGTGGTCCATCGTCACCGGGACGGTGGAGTCGAAGCCGAGGTGGCAATTGCCCATCGAGTCGCCGACGAGGATGACCGGGATGCCGGACTCGTCGAAGACGGACGCGGTCATCGCGTCGTAGGCGGTGAGCATGGGCCACTTCTCGCCGCGTTCCTTGGCGAGGGTCAGGTCGCGGACGGTGATGCGCCGGGTGCCCGTGCCTCCGTACAGGGTGGGGGAGGCCGCGGCTGCGGGTTCGCGGGCAGGCGAAACGGCATGCGTCATTGCAACTGCTCCTTGTGTCATCTCGAGGCACCCTCACGGTGTCCCCGGACTCACCCACCATGGTGGCATCCCCGGGGCCGTGGGCGGAAGTGGTGCGGGCGGCCCGCCGGACCGGGTACGCCAATGTGCGCGTTTCGTGACAAGCGGAACCCGCTGCGTACGGCCGTTCGTCCTCCCGGACGTACGACCGTGACAGACGGTCGTGACGTACGGCACGGAAGGCTCCGCTTCATCGCCTAGGGTCAAGGGGCGGGGACGGAGCGCGAGCACGGCAGTGAGGGCAGCGGCATGGCACAGGCGTACAGGACGGAATCGGGGAACGGCGGCTCGGAGCACGAGCACTCCGAGCCCCGCTTCCGGCGCCGGCTGGCCGAGCTGCGCAGGGATCCGGGCATCTGGCGGCGGGGCCTGGTCCTGGCCGCGATCGCCGTCCTGCTGTCACTGGTCATGATCTTCCACGCCGACCTGCCCAACGACGTGGGCAACCTCGGCAGCCTCACCGAGACCTTCCTGCCGTGGCTGGGCCTGGCCGTTCCGCTTCTGGTGGCGGGAGCCGTCTTCCGCCGGTCGGCGACCGCGCTGATCGCGGTCGTGCTGCCCGCGGTGGTCTGGCTGAACCTCTTCGGCGGACTGGTCTTCGACAAGTCCGGCACCGGCGGCGACCTCGTCGTCGCCACCCACAACGTCGACGCCGACAACCCGGACCCGCGCGGCACCGCCGAGTCGGTCGCCCGCTCCGGCGCCGACGTCCTGGCCCTCACCGAGCTCAAGGGCAGCGTCGTCCCCGTCTACGAAAAGGCCCTGGCGAGCACGTACAAGTACCACTCGGTCGAGGGCACCGTCGGCCTGTGGAGCAAGTACCCGCTGAGCGGCAGCGCGCCCGTGGACATCCGGATGGGTTGGACCCGGGCCATGCGGGCCACCGTCGCCACCCCGCAGGGCGAGGTCGCGGCCTTCGTCGCCCACCTGCCCTCGGTCCGGGTCAAGCTGAACGCGGGCTTCACCGCCAACCAGCGCGACGACAGCGCCGACGCGCTGGGCGCGGCGCTCGCCGCCGAACCCCTGAAGAAGGTCCTCCTCCTCGGCGACCTCAACGGCACCATGAACGACCGCGCCCTGTCCGAGGTGACCTCGCAGATGCGCTCCACCCAGGGCGCGGCGGGCGACGGCTTCGGCTTCAGCTGGCCGGCGCAGTTCCCGATGGCCCGCATCGACCAGATCATGGTCCGCGGGATCCGGCCGGAGGCCTCCTGGACCCTGCCCCGCACGGGCAGCGACCACCTGCCGGTCGCCGCGCGGGTGACGGTGAACAAGTAGCGGCGCTCCCGCACGCGGAACCGGAGAGACGCGGAGGGGCCCCACCGGTGGCGGTGGGGCCCTTCCGCGGTGCGCTCAGGGCTCAGGCCCGCTCGCGCCAGCCGTTGGTGATGGGCAGCCTGCGGTCCTTGCCGAAGCCCTTCGCGGAGATCTTGGTGCCCGGCGGGTACTGGCGGCGCTTGTACTCGGCCGTGTCGACCATCCGCAGGGTCTTCGCGACCAGCTCGGCGTCGAAACCGGCCGCCACGATCTCCTCCAGGCCCTGGTCCCGGTCCACGTAGAGGGCGAGGACCGCGTCGAGCACCGGGTAGTCCGGCAGCGAGTCGGTGTCCACCTGTCCGGGGCGCAGCTCGGCGCTCGGCGGCTTCACGATCGAGTTCTCCGGGATCGGAGGGGTCTCGCCGCGCTCGGCCGCCGCGCGGTTGCGGTAGCGGGCGAGCCGGAAGACGTCGCTCTTGTAGACGTCCTTGATCGGGCCGTACGCGCCGACCGAGTCGCCGTACAGGGTGGAGTAGCCGACGGCCAGCTCCGACTTGTTGCCGGGGGCCAGCACGATGTGGCCCTCCTGGTTGGACAGGGCCATCAGCAGGGTGCCGCGCAGCCGGGACTGGAGGTTCTCCTCGGCCAGGCCGGTGAGGCCGAGCGAGCCCATGTAGGCGTCGAACATCGGCTCGATGGGCACGGTCCGGAAGTTCAGGCCGGTGCGTTCGGCCAGGTCGGCCGCGTCGCCCCTGGAGTGGTCCGAGGAGTACTTCGAGGGCATCGAGACGCCGTACACGTTCTGCGCGCCGATCGCGTCGCAGGCGATGGCGGCGACGAGCGCGGAGTCGATGCCTCCGGAGAGCCCGACCAGGACGGATCGGAATCCGTTCTTCCGTACGTACGCGCGCAGGCCCACGACCAGCGCGTCATAGACCTCCTCGTCGTCGTCGAGCCGGTCGGCATAGCCGCCGGTCACGACCGGCTCGTACGGCTCCACCGGCTCCTCGGACAGGACCACGCGGTCGATGCGCAGCCCGTCGTCCACCACGCCCTCGGGGGCGTCGGGGCGGGCGGCCGGCAGGTCGAGGTCGACCAGGACGCAGCCCTCGGAGAACTGCGGGGCGCGGGCAACGACCTCGCCGTCGGCGCCGACGACGATCGAGTCGCCGTCGAAGACCAGCTCGTCCTGGCCGCCGATCATCGCCAGGTAGGCGAGGGTGCAGCCGGCCTCCTGGGCGCGCTTCTGCACCAGTTCGAGGCGTACGTCGTCCTTGTTGCGCTCGTACGGGGAGGCGTTGATCGAGACCAGCAGCCCGGCCCCGGCGGAGCGGGTGGCCGGGACCCGGCCGCCCTCCTGCCAGAGGTCCTCGCAGATGGCCAGGGCCACGTCGACGCCGCGCACCCGGATCACCGGCTGGGTGTCGCCCGGCACGAAGTACCGGAACTCGTCGAACACGCCGTAGTTGGGGAGGTGGTGCTTGGCGAAGCGCAGCACCACCCGGCCGCGGTGCAGGACGGCCGCCGCGTTCTCCGGGGAGCCGGCCGGGCGCCCGAGGCGGGGCGTCGCCTTCTCCGTCCGGTCGAGGTAGCCGACGACGACCGGCAGTTCGCCGAAGCCCTCGGCGGCCAGCCGCTCCGCGAGGCCGCGCAGTGCGGCGCGGGAGGCCTCGACGAAGGAGCTGCGCAGGGCGAGGTCCTCGACGGGGTACCCGGTCAGCATCATCTCGGGGAACGCCACCAGGTGGGCGCCCTGCTCGGCGGAGTGCCGGGTCCAGTGGACGACCGAGTCGGCGTTCGCGGCGATGTCGCCGACGTGCGAGTCGATCTGATTCAGAGCGAGGCGTAGTTGAGGCACGGGGCCCAGTTTAATCGTCTTTCTGACGCGATGTCCTGGGCCCCGGGCGCGTCAGCCGATCGGACCGGCGTACTTCACGTCGTCGAGCAGGGTTCCGGCGGCGATGTCCGCGGTGAGGTTCTTGGTGCCCTCGGGGATCTCGAACGCCACGACGCCGCTGGCGGATTCGCCCGGCAGGATCGATCCCTTCACCATCTTCGGGACGGTGGTGCCGCCGCCGCTGTCGAAGACCATCTCGGCGGTCATGCCCTTGTCGTCGCGGACGTTGGGCACGGCGTAGATGACCTCGTGCGGCGCGGACGAGCCGTTGGTGATGGTGATCGTGATCTGGACCGCGTTCTTGACCTGCTCGCGGGCGATGATGCCCTTCGGCTCGTACTTCGTCGGCTTCGACAGGCTCACCTTGACCCCGTTCGGGTAGGTGAAGGTCTCGCCGAACTGCAGCGCGCTCGTCAGGCCGGGGACCTGGGAGGGCGACGGGGCCTTGGACACCGACGGCCAGGGTTCGCCGCTGGGGAACGGGCCGTCCAGCTCCGGGTCGTACGCGTCGAAGTCGTCGACGCCCGCCTCGATGCGGTCGGTGGTGCGGTCGATGACGGCGGCGGTCAGGAAGAAGCCGCCGACCGAGGCGAGGATGCCCGCACCGGCGAGCACGGTGCCGATGACGGCCATCGTCTTGTTCGGGGCGCCCTTGTTGGCGCGCACGATGGCGCCGATGCCCAGGCCCACGCCGGTCACGGCGAGGATGCCGCCGAGCCAGAACAGGAACGGCACGAAGCCGAGGACGAGGCCGAAACCGCCGACGATCAGGGCGGCGACGGCCAGGCCGTTCGTGGCGTTGGCGGGCTGCGGGTAGCCGCCGTACGGGGCGGAGCCGTAGCCGTAGCCGTAGTCGTGGGCGTAGCCGGGAACGGGCTGCCCCCACGGGTCGGTGGGGGCGGCGGGAGCGCCCGGGACGCCGTACGGCGCGGCGGGGTCGCCGGGAGCCGCCGGTCCGGGGGAGGGCGGGGCGAACGCCGAGGGGGCCGCGGCCGGGGCCGGGGCGGGTTCGGCGGCAGGGGCCTCGGCGGCGGGTGCGGGTGCCTCGGGTGCGGGTGCGGGTGCGTGCGCGGGTGTCTCCGTGGCCGGAGCCTTGGCGGCCGGAGCGGCCTCGGGGGCTGCCTCCGGAGCCGTTTCGGGGGCAGCCGGGGCCGCCTCCGGGGCCTCCGCCGCCGCCCCGGCCGGTTCGGCTGCCTGGTTCTTTTCGAGCGAGAGGGGCTGGGCGGGCGCCGGTATCGGGGCCGTCTCCGGAACGGGCGTGCCCGCCGGTTCCGTCGGCGGGCCGGAGGGGGTGCTGGGCGGGTTCGGCGGGGTGGTCATACCGGCGGAGGCGTCCTTTGTCGCGGCTGTCGTGATCAGAGCAAGGGTGCCATGCCGGTGGCGAACGCCCTTCCGAATTCCCGCCCGCTCGCGGTGGGGGCCGGCCCGCGCCCCCTAGAGCTGGTAGCCGAGGACCGTCATCATCCCGGACTCCGAGTGGTAGACGTTGTGGCAGTGCGTCATCCACAGCCCCGGGTTGTCGGCGTCGAAGTCCGCCGTCAGCCGCCCGCCCGGCAGGACGATCGCAGTGTCCTTGCGCGCCCCGCCGGGCTCCGTGCCCAGCGCGAAGGTGTGCCCGTGCAGGTGCACCGGATGCCACATCGGGGTCGCGTTGCGGAACTCCAGCCGGACCCGCTCGCCCGCCTTGACCGGATGCCGCTGGTCCGGCGTGTACGGAGTGCCGTCGAAGGCCCAGTTGTAGCGGCTCATGGAGCCCGTCAGCCGGATCTGCAGCGTACGGTCCGGCTCGCGCCGCGCCAGTACGGCCGCACCGGCGGCCCGCAGCGCGTCCGCCATGAGCGGGCGTGCCTCCAGCTCGGCCGGGCGGGTCGCCGCCGTGGGGGCCGTGCCCGTCCCGGTGCGCAGTACCGCGAGCGCCGACCCGTCCTTGCCCTCCGCCAGCGCGGTGAGCGGGAACACCCCGTCCTGCGCGGTGACCAGGACGTCGTAGCGCTCGCCCATGCCCAGCAGCAGCGAACGCGCCGTGGCGTGCTCGACCGGGAAGCCGTCGGTGTGGGTGACCGTCAGCTCGTGGCCGCCGAGGGCGATCCGGAAGGCCGTGTCCCCGCCGGCGTTGACGATGCGCAGCCGGATCCGGTCCCCGGGGCGTGCCGTGAAGACCGAAGGGTCCTCCGGGACCCGCCCGTTGACCAGGTAGTGCGGGTAGACGACGTCGCCCGCGTCCTTGCCGAGCACGTCGCTCTCGCCGCCCATGTGCACGTACGTGCGGCCGTGGACGGCGCCGCCCGCGCCCCGGGTGCTCATGCCCTTGCGGAGCTCGGCGAGGACGGCGTCCGGAGTGGCCCCGTCCACCCCGTCGATCCAGTCGTCGAGGACCACCACCCACTCCTTGTCGTAGGAGAGCGGCTCCTTCGGGTCCTCGACGATGAGCGGCGCGTACAGGCCGCGGTCCTGCTGCACCCCGGTGTGCGGGTGGAACCAGTACGTCCCCGGGTGCGTGACGGCGAACTTGTACGCGAAGGACCCGCCCGGGGCGATGTCCCGCTGGGTCAGCCCCGGGACCCCGTCCATGTCGTTGCGCAGCGCGAGGCCGTGCCAGTGCAGGGAGGTCGCCTCGGGGAGGTTGTTGGCCAGGGTGAGGGAGAGGGTGCCGCCCGCGGTGGCGCGGACCTCCTGGCCCGGCAGCCGGTCGCCGTACGCCCAGGAGCGCACGGTGCGGCCGCCGCCGAGGTCGAGCGTGGTGGCGGTGGCGGTGACCTTGACCTCGGTGAGCGGTCCGGTGGCGCCGCGGGCGGCCTCGGCGGCCCGGACCTCGGGCCCGGCCGGGTCGACGTACCCCGCGGGCCCGTCGGCCTTCGGGCCGCCGTGGCGCATGGAGCCGTGGCCCGTACGGGTGTCCGCGGCGGAGCCCGGGGAGCCGGAGCCGGTGGAGCCCGCGGGACCGGAGCAGGCGGCGAGCAGCCCGGAGCCCACGGCGGCCGCGGCGGCGCCGAGTACGGAGCGGCGGGTGGGGAGACAGCGCAAGGGAACACCTCGGGGTGTGGGGTGGTGGACGCACGGGCGGGCGCGGTCCGGCGGCGCCCCGGGGAGATGCAGGGAGATGCGGGGGCGGTACCGGGGGCCTGCCTATATCCGCAGGACCGCCGGCCGGACGGGGAGATCGCGGGCGCCCGCGGCGGGGGCGGCGGCGGGGCAGCCGGATCCGGGACGGCCCGTTCCGGTTCCGGACATGGCCGACCGGGCGGCCCGCTCCGGCTCCGGAGCCGGTTCCCGGCCGGCTCCGCGTACCTGCGGCGGGGTGGCGGGGGTGTGGTGAGCGCCACCGCGCGCGGCCGCACCGGAAGCCCCTGCCGAGGCAACGCACCGGGCCGGGGACACGTCCTCCATGGCGTGGGGCCCGGCAGGACGGCCCGGGGACAGCAGGGCGACCGCGCCCAGCAGTACGGCGAGCAGCAGCGGGAGCAGCGGCGGCCGGGACCCCGGGGCAGCTCGCCGAGCACTGCGCGTCATGGCCGGAACCCTACCCGGGGTGGGTATCCGATCGGCGGAGGACCGACCCCGAGCTTGACTAGGATCAGTAACTTTATGTCCCCATATGGACTTACTCCGCGTACCGCCCGGCCGGTCGCCCTCCTGATCGGCCTCGCCGCCGCGGCGTACACCGCGTGGGTGCTCGAAGTCGTCGTCTCCACGGGTCTCAACCCCATCGAGACGTACGTCAGCGAACTCGCCGCCCAGGACCAGCCGCTCGGCGGCCTCTTCCGGGCCACCGACTTCACCGCCGGGATGCTCGCCTTCGCCGGCGGCCTGCTGGCCCTCGTACGGCTGCTGAAGTACGCCGAGTCCCGCCGTGCGTGGGCGGTGGCCGGCTGGGCCGGGGTCACCCTCTTCGGCGCGGCCACCGCGGCCGACGCCTGGCTCCCGCTGAGCTGCACGCCCACCGCGGACCCCGAATGCGCCGCCCGGGAGACCGCCGGGCTGGTCCCCGCCACCCACCAGGCCCATGCCGTCAGCAGCAGCCTCGCCATGACCGGGGCCCTGGTGGGACTGGTGGCCATGACCGTCGCGGCCCGCCGCTACGGCTGGTTCGCCCCGCTGGCCCGCTACGGCCCCGCGCTGGTCGTCATGGAACTGCTCGCCACCGCCTGGACGCTGTCGGCCATCGCGATGTTCACCGCGGGACGCGGCACGTGGGCACTCGGCGCCGGTCAGCGGCTCCAGGTCCTGCTCGTGGCACTCTGGCTGGGCCTGCTCGCCTACTCCGTCCACAAGGAACGCCGCACATGACCGCGCACGAGCCGCACGAGCCGAACGGGCCGAACGGGCCGCGTCAGTCCGACGGGCCGCACGAGCCGAACGGGCCGCACGAGCCGCCGTACCCGGGGGAGCGGGGCCCGGGGGAGCGGGGCCCGGGCCTGTTCCTGAACGTCGACGGGACCGCCCTCCACGTCGTCGTCGAGGGCCGCGGCCCCGTGTGCGTGCTCAGCGCCGGACTCGCCATGGCCTGGTTCGACTGGGACGCCGTCGCCGCGCAGCTCGTCGCCGCGGGCCGCACCGTCGTCCGCTTCGACCGGCCCGGACACGGCCTCAGCGCCCCCGCCGCCGCACCGCCCACCACCGCCGGGGAGGCCCACCGGATCGCCGGCCTCCTCGACGCGCTGGGACTCGGCGGGCCCGAGGCCGCCCCGGTCACCGTCGTCGGACACTCGATCGCCGCGTTCCACACCGAGGGCTTCGCCCGCCTGTACCCGGAGCGCACCGCCGCCCTGGTCCTCGTCGACGCCAGCGTCGAGGAGGATCCCCGTACGGTCCTGCCCCCCGCGCTGCGCACCGGCGCCGCCCGCGCCCTCGGCCGGGCCGTGACCGCCGTCGGGCTGCCGGCCGCACTGGGCCCCGCCGCCCGGCGCGCCACCGTACGCGCCTCCCGCACGGGCGGCGGCGACCCGGCCGCGCCGGACCTCGTACGCCGCTGCTACCGCACCGGCCGCGTCTGGCGCGGAGCCCTGCTGGAGAACTCCCGCTACCTGGACATGGCCGCCGAGCTGGCGGCGCTGAGCCGCACCCGCCCGCTGACCGCCCCCACCACCGTCCTCGCCGGTCACGACGGAACGTCCGGCCGCGGCGCGCTGCGCTGGCTGGGCCGCCAGGCCGACCTCGCCGACCGGCTCGGCGCCCGCTTCGAGGTCGCCGAGCCCGCCGGACACCTGGTCATGCTCGACCGCCCGGACCAGGTGGCCCGGACGGTCGTGGAGACGAGCGAGCGGGGGCGGCGCGACGCGCAGTGACGTGCGCGCGTGCCCGTCAGCGCCGGGCGTAGACCTTCTCGACGAAGCCCGCCAGCTGGTCCTCGGACAGGTGCTGGGCCAGATCGGCCTCGCTGATCATGCCGATCAGCTTCTTGTCCCTGATGACGGGCAGCCGCTTGATCTGGTGGCTCTCCATCTCGTCCAGCACGTCGGACACGTCCGCGCCGGCGTCGATCCAGCGCGGGGTGCCCTTGGCCATGTCCCCGCACGTCATCTTCGACGGGTCCAGGCCCTTGGCCACGCAGTTCACGACGATGTCGCGGTCGGTGATGATGCCGCACAAGCGCTCTTCGGTGTCGCTGATGGGCAGCGCACCCACATTGAGCCGGGCCATCAGCTCGGCGGCCCGGTCGAGGGTCTCGTGCGCCGGGATCCACTGGGCGCCGGGGTGCATGATGTCTGCGGCGGTGGTCATGACTGAACCTCCTGAGCACGCCGTTCACAGCCGGGTGCGGGCGCGCCCGGCCCGGCGTCCCCACCGGGATGCGGCCGTCCGGCCCACACCCCGCCTCCCCGACGGCCTGCCGATCCGACGGCCCGCGGACGGCGGCGGAGCACACGCCCGTACGGGTGAGAGGGCGCCTCCCACCACCGTACGAGCGTGTCCCGTCAGCCGCGCGGTGTGGCCCCGCGCTTCGCCAGCATGTCCGTCATCAGGGTGATCTCCGAGCGCTGCGCGTCGACCATGCCCTGCGCCAGCTCCCGCTCGACGGGGGTCACGCAACTCTGCACGCACCCCTCGGCCATCGTCACGCCGCCCTTGTGGTGGTCGGTCATGAGCTGCAGGAAGAGCACCTCCGCGTCGCGCCCCGAGGCGGCGCCGAGCTGCTCCAGCTCCTCCTTGGTGGCCATGCCGGGCATCAGCGCGCCGGGCTTGGCGGGGCCGTGCCCCGCGTGCCCGCCGTGGCCCGCCGAGCTCCCCATCCACGACATCGGCGGCTCGCCGGCCACCACCTTCGGCAGCCCCCACAGGTCCAGCCAGCCGAGCATCATGCCCCGCTGGTTGGCCTGGGTGTTGGCGATGTCGTAGGCGAGGGTGCGCACCGCCTCGTCCTGGGTGCGGTCCCGCACGATGAAGGACATCTCCACCGCCTGCTGGTGATGGACCGACATGTCCCGGGCGAAACCGGCGTCGGCGGAGTGCAGTCCCGGCGTACGGGGCTCCGTACGGGGGGCCGGCGCACCGGACCCCTTCGCCGCGGCGACCGTGGCCGCCGCGGCGAACAGCAGCGCCAGCAGCACGGCCGTGCCCGCGACCCAGTACGTACGGGGTATCGCGCGGCTCACTTGGCGGCCACGCCGCTGGTGCAGGCCGCGCCCGGCTCCGGCGTCTGCTCGCCCTGCACGTACTTGGTGAAGAACTGCGCCACCCGCGGGTCGTCCGCCTTGTCCACGGTCAGCTGCTTGCCCCACGCGCTGAGCATGATCGTGCCGGTCTGCTCCTTGACCGGGCTCATCAGCGTGTACGGGGTCTTGCCGACGGTCGCGGCGAGCTTGTCGACGTCGGCCGGGGCGGCCTTGTCGTTGTACGTCACCCAGACGGCGCCGTGCTCCAGCGAGTGGACGGCGTTCACCTCGGGCACCGGGTTCTTGTAGACGTCGCCGTTGCAGTTCATCCAGCGGGGGTGGTGGTCACCGCCGACCGGCGGGTTCATCTCGTACTTCACGGGGGTCTCGACGTGGTTGCGGCCGAGGTTCTTCACGTCCCAGAGCTGCTCGCCCTCGACCGGCTTCTTGCGGATCTCCTCCGCCTCCTTGCGGAGCTTCTCCGCGGCCGCCGCCTGCCGCTTCTCCTCCTGCTTCTGCTCCATCAGCACCCAGGTCCCGAAACCGACGAGACCGACGACGACGGCCGACGAGACGGTGATCGCGATCGCCTTGTTGCGCCGCTCCCGGGCCTTCTCGACGCGGCGCATCTCGGCTATCCGCGCCTGGCGGGAGTTCGGGTCGGTGTGCTGGGGGGTCCTAGCGGACTTGCTGGCCATGTGCCCTGGTTCCTTCTTCTGATGAGGGGGGTGGACGGAACGCGAAACCGGACCCGTCAGGTCCGCAGCACCTGGAGAACATGCAGGTCAGGGGCGCGCGCAAGCGTCTCGGGCGGCCGGACCCGTCCCGTCGGCGCCGTGAGCGTGCCGGGCGGCGTCCTGCCGCCGGGAACGGTCACGGCGGGCGGCGGCACGGGCAGCACGGCCGGGGTCACGTGCGCGAGGGGAGAGCAGCCGGGCAGGTCGTACGGGGACACGCAGACGGCGCGGGCCGTACCGTGCGCCCGCGCCTCGGCGGAGGCGGCGGAGGCATCTGCGGTGGAGGCGGCATCTGCGGTGGAGACGGAGTGCGGCTCGCCCGAGCGCGCACAGAGGAACAGCGCGCCGGCCAGCACGCCGAGGACCGTCAGCAGGACGGCACGCCGGAGTGCGGAACGTCCCTGACGCCCCCGCTGAACGTACTCCCGGCCCCCCATGGGCGCAGATGGTAATGCTCATGACCCGGCCGAGGTCAGTGCGGGGGTGCCGCGACCTTTCGCGGGTGCGTAATGTGGCGGAAACCACCACTGGCGATACTGAGCCGGCCCGAGTGCGCCGCGACCGGTCAGGCGGTGGTGCACAGGCCGTCTGAACTGCGAGGATGAAGGCATGGACAAGCAGCAGGAATTCGTCCTCCGGACGCTTGAGGAGCGCGACATCCGCTTCGTGCGCCTGTGGTTCACCGACGTACTGGGCTTCCTCAAGTCCGTCGCGGTCGCCCCCGCGGAGCTGGAGCAGGCCTTCGACGAGGGCATCGGCTTCGACGGCTCCGCCATCGAGGGCTTCGCACGGGTCTACGAGTCCGACATGATCGCCAAGCCGGATCCGGGCACGTTCCAGATACTGCCGTGGCGCGCCGAGGCCCCCGGGACCGCCCGCATGTTCTGCGACATCCTCATGCCGGACGGCTCCCCGTCCTTCGCGGACCCGCGCTACGTCCTCAAGCGCATCCTCGCCAAGACCTCCGACCTGGGCTTCACCTTCTACACCCACCCGGAGATCGAGTTCTTCCTGCTGAAGGACAAGCCGCTGGACGGCACCCGCCCGGTCCCGGCCGACAACTCCGGCTACTTCGACCACACCCCGCAGAACGTGGGCATGGACTTCCGCCGCCAGGCGATCACCATGCTCGAATCGATGGGCATCTCGGTGGAGTTCAGCCACCACGAGGGCGCCCCGGGACAGCAGGAGATCGACCTGCGCTACGCCGACGCCCTCTCGACGGCCGACAACATCATGACCTTCCGCCTGGTCATGAAGCAGGTCGCGCTGGAGCAGGGCGTGCAGGCCACCTTCATGCCGAAGCCGTTCTCGGAGTACCCGGGTTCGGGCATGCACACCCACCTCTCCCTCTTCGAGGGCGACCGCAACGCCTTCTACGAGTCGGGCGCCGAGTACCAGCTCTCGAAGGTCGGCCGCTCCTTCATCGCGGGCCTGCTGCGGCACGCAGCCGAGACGGCCGCGGTCACCAACCAGTGGGTCAACTCCTACAAGCGCATCTGGGGCGGCTCCTCGCGCACGGCAGGCTCGGGCGGCGAGGCCCCCTCGTACATCTGCTGGGGCCACAACAACCGCTCGGCCCTGATCCGCGTCCCGATGTACAAGCCGGGCAAGACGGGCTCCTCCCGCGTCGAGGTCCGCTCGATCGACTCGGGCGCCAACCCGTACCTCACGTACGCGGTCCTCCTGGCGGCCGGCCTCAAGGGCATCGAGGAGGGCTACGAACTCCCGGCGGGCGCCGACGACGACGTCTGGGCCCTCTCCGACGCCGAACGCCGCGCGATGGGCATCGAACCCCTCCCGCAGAACCTCGGCGAGGCCATCTCCCTGATGGAACGCAGCGAACTGGTCGCCGAAACCCTCGGCGAGCACGTCTTCGACTTCTTCCTCCGCAACAAGAAGCAGGAGTGGGAGGAGTACCGCTCGGAGGTCACGGCCTTCGAACTCCGCAAGAACCTCCCGGTCCTGTAGCAGCAGAACGACCGGCTACTCCGGGCCGGCGGTCATCGACCGCCGGCCCGGAGCCGTCTCGGGCCGGGGGAGCCGTGTGCTGGTCCGGCAAGATCCGGGAGAGAGCCGGCCCCGGGACCCCTTACAGGCGTCGGGCTCCGGCGCCGTCCTCGGCGAGTGTGTCGCCCGGGTTCAGCAGGGCGCAGGCCTTCATCGAGAGGCAGCCGCAGCCGATGCACCCCGTGAGTTCGGCCTCGAGTCGTTCGATGGTCTGCCGGCGCTCCTCCAGACGGCGCTTCCAGCCGCGCGAGGCGCGCTGCCACTCCTGGTGGCTCGGCGGCCGGTCGAGCGGTACGTCGACGAACGCCTCCCGGAGGTCCTGCAGCGGGATGCCGATCCGTTTCGCCACCGAGATCAGGGCGATCCGGCGCAGCATGTGCCGGGGGTAGCGGCGCTGGTTGCGCTCGTCGCGTTCGGACGCGATCAGGCCGAGTTCCTCGTAGAACCGCAGGGCGGACACCGCCGCCCCGGTCCGCGCGCTGACCTCGCCGATGCCCAGCCAGTCGTCCGGGGTGGCCCTGGCGTCGCCGGGCTGATGCGTCGTCATGCACTGCCTTCCTCTTGACCTCAAGTCAACTTGAGCACCTACGGTCGGCTACGCCAGAGCGGCAAGCAGCACCGAACCGGAGAGGACGGCAGCCCGATGACATTCGTGATCGCCCTGCCCTGTGTGGATGTCAAGGACAAGGCGTGCCTGGACGAGTGCCCCGTCGACTGCATCTACGAGGGGGAGCGGATGCTCTACATCCACCCCGACGAGTGCATCGACTGCGGCGGCTGCGAGCCGGCCTGCCCGGTCGAGGCGATCTACTTCGAGGACGACACCCCAGAGCCGTGGCAGCAGTTCAACGCGGCGAACGCCGAGTTCTTCACCGACCTCGGCTCCCCCGGCGGCAGTGCGAAGCTCGGCCTGATCGAGAGGGACCATCCGATGGTGGCGGCGCTGCCGGTCCAGGACAGCGTCTGACCCACCGGGGGCGCCAGGCCTCTGTTCCAGGCCCGGCAACCTGACCGAGCTCCTGACGATGTTCCGGTCGTGGGCCGGAGAGAGCCCCTCAGCCGGCGGCGGGGGGTGACAGGACCGGGGATGCCGTGGCGTGGGCCGGGCAGGCGGCCCACCAGCTGTCGCCGGCGGCGGAGCTGACCCGTACGCTCCAGGCCGCCGGGTGGGGGCAGGGGGCGCCGCCCCAGGTGCACTCGCCCCGCCCGGAGGCCGTGCCGGGCCTGTGGTTGTCCGCCGCCCACTCCGGCGGTCAGTGCATCCAGAAGAAGACCGTGTCCTCTGTGCGGCCCGCCTGCTTCGTGCGTTCCCATTCCCTGGCCTCGATCCGCATCGGCTCCAGCAGGACCTGGGCCGTCTCGCGGACTTCGGGGTCGAGGCGGTCCAGGACCGCCTCGTAGGCCTCGACCAGTTCGGCGGCACGGGAGGCCGGGAAGGTGCCGATGGCCGGGAGGGCGTCGCCCGGGTGCGGGAGGCGGATCGGCGGGCCCGAGAAGAGGAGTGCGGCGGGGGCCAGGTCGGCGGGGACCCCGTGGCCGGTCATCTCGTCGTCGACGGTGTGGAACCAGGAGGGCCGCCGCCAGTGGCCGAGGTCGTAGGTGTCGGAGAAGTTCATCGCCACCAGTGCCTGGAAGGCGTACCGGTAGCCGGGCTCCATGTCCGCGCTGGGGCTGCCCGCCAGCAGTTCCTCCAGGGCCTGGACGACTGGCACGTCCAGCGTGATGTCGTCTGCCTCGAAGCGGGCGTCGATCTGCGCGCACCGGTCCCGGGCGACGGCGAGCGCGCGCTCCTGTTCGGGCGTCCGCTCCACCGCCGTCAGCAGCCGGATCACGTCCCGCATGTCGCCGGTGCTCATCTCCAGGTTCCCCATGGCCCCATTCCTCCGTGTGTCGATCATGAGTTCGCGTATCGGTTCATGATCGATGATTCGGGCGGGGACTAGGTCCAATGGCGCATGGTGGCGAAGGGCCGGGGTGGGGAGAGTGGGGGGATGGAACCTCTCGACGATGCCCGTACCGATGCCTACCTGCGCCGCCTGGGGGTGGATTCGCGGCCCGGACGGGCCTCGCCCGAGGCGCTGCGCGAACTGCACCTGCTGCACCTGCGGACCGTGCCGTTCGAGAACCTGGCGATCCACCTCGGCGAGGAGATCGCGCTCACCCGCGACGCCCTCTTCGACAAGCTCGTGACCGCCGGGCGCGGTGGCATCTGCTACGAACTGAACGGCGGGTTCGCCGAGTTGCTGGTCTCCCTCGGGTACCGGGTGGAGCTCCTGCAGGCGCGGGTGTACGGCAAGGACGGCGAGCCGGGGATCCCCTACGACCACCTCGCGCTGCGCGTCGACGGGCGCTGGCTCGCCGACGTGGGCTTCGGCGAGCACAGCACGTACCCGCTCGACCTGGACGAGCCGGGCGAGCAGAAGGATCCCGGCGGGGTGTTCCTGATCAGGCCGGCCGGGGAGGGCACGGACGGCACCGACGGTACGGACGGTACGGACGGCACCGACGGTACGGACCGTACCGAGGGCGACCTCGACGTGCTGCGCGACGGCGTGCCCGCGTACCGGCTGGAGACCCGGCCCCGGGTCCTCGCCGACTTCCGGACCGGCGCCTGGTGGCACAGCACGAGCCCGGAGTCCGGCTTCACCAGGGGCCCGGTCTGCTCCCGGATCACCGAGGACGGCGGCCGGATCACCCTGCGCGACCACACCCTCATCACCACCTCGGCCGACGGCGACCGCGGCGAGGAGGAACTGGCGACCGACGAAGAGGTACGGGAGGCCTACCGCACCCGGTTCGGCATCGTGCTGGACCGGCTGCCCGTGCCGCTCCACCCCCGGCCCCAGGGGGTGCGCAGGGGGGCGTGAAGGGGGCGCGAAATGTCGAAACGATACAGCGGCGGGCATTGGAGTGAACTGCCGTTCCCGGCGGTGCCCCCGGGCTGTTGGACCGGCCGACGCGCACATTCACCAGCGCGTCGTCGTTCCACAGATCCTTAGGGGAGTCATGCGTATTCGTTCTGCTGTCACCGCGTCCGTCCTGGCCGCCGGCATCCTGCTGGGCGGGGCCGGTGCCGCTCTGGCCAACGACGGGGTCGACATCGACTACTTCTCCGGCGGTCGCGCTGGCTACTCGTCGAACTGCTCCTCGCTCGCCGCGGTGCCCGCCAGCCGCCCGGCGTTCACGGGCCCGGTCTACACCTCGAACTGTGTCGCGGACGGCGAGCTGGAGTGGGCGAAGGGTCACCACCTGGGCGCCTGACCCCGGCGGCCCGCGTTGCGGGGGCGGACCGACACCCACGTCGGCCGCCCCCGCGGCGTACCCGGGCTCCGGCGCACCCAGAGCTTTGGGGAGAACTTTGCCCGGTGTGTCGCATACGTTCCGCCCGGCGCGAGCAGGCGAACCGGTGGAAGCCGTACCGCGCAGCCCCGAGGACCCCGAGGAACCGTGCATGGCCGTACACACCGTTCGCCCGCTCACCCGGGCCGTACCCGCCCCCGAGCAGGTCTGGTACGCCTCCTACGGCTCCAACATGCACATGGACCGCCTCACCGCCTACATCGCCGGCGGGAGCCCGCCGGGGGCGACGCACGCCCACCCCGGCTGCCGCGACCGGCGCGCGCCCGAGCGCTCCGTCCCGGTCGAGCTCGACGGCCGGCTGTACTTCGCCACCGAGTCCCTGGTGTGGACCGGCGGGCGCGGCTACTACGACCCCACCGCCCCCGGCCGGCTCCGCGGCCGGGCCCACCTGGTGACCACCGGCCAGCTGTCCGACATCGCCGCGCAGGAGATGGCCCGGGAACCCGGCGCGGACCTCGACCTCACGACGGTCCTGCGGGACGGCCGCCACGCCCTCGGCCCCGGCCGGTACGAGACCCTCGTCTGCCCGGGCACGATCGAGGGGATCCCCGTGGTGACCTTCACCGCGCCGTGGACCCTGGGGGACGTCGCCCTGCGCACCCCGGCCGCCGCCTACCTGCGCCACCTGGCCACCGGCCTCCTGGACTCCGGCCCCTGGAGCCGGCAGGACACCGCCGAGTACCTCTCCGCCTGCCCCGGAGCTGCCGGCACCTGGACCCCCGACCGTGTCCACGCCCTCCTGACGGCCACCCCCTAGGCACGGCCACCTCCTGGGCACGGCCCCCTAGGTGCAGCCACCCCTGGGTACAGCCCCCCCTGAGCGTCAGCGGACCGCGCGGTGCCAGGTGGGGCGGGTGGGGGTGGACGGGGTGGTGAAGGTGTGGAGTTCGGCGTCGAGGCCGAGGACCGCCGTGGTCGTCGTGCCGCCCGCTTCCAGGACCGCCGCCGGGGCGCCCGCGAAGAGCATCCGGGACTCCGCCCAGGCCGGCGGGCCGCCGAGGCCGGAGGTGCTGACCGTGCCGCTGTCGGCGCGGCCCGCCACGTGGCGGCCCGCCGCGCCGACCGCTCCGTAGCCGGCCCGGCCGCCCGCCTCCGTGACGGCGGAGACCTGGGGCCTGGTCGCGGGCCCCGCCGTGACCACGGCGGTGCGCACCACCCCCGAGTCGGGCCGCCGGAAGTACAGGCGGACGCCCGCGCCGTCCGGGGAGGCCGTCAGGGGGACCGTCGTGGCGGGCAGGCCCGTCGGCGAGGGGCCGCGCAGCGGGCCGTCCGGGTCCGCCTGGGTCCAGGCCAGCACCGAGGCCGTGGTCGTCGCGTACACGTGCCGCCGTCCGGCGGCGTCGACCGCCGCGACCGGGTCGCTCTGCAGGTCCTCGCCGCCCAGGCGCTGCCAGGGGGAGAAGCCGCCGTCCGGCTGCTGGACGACGGCGCGCAGGGTGCGGCGGGAGTCGCGGAGGTAGACCGTGAGGAGGCCGCGGGCGTCGACCGCCGCCGCGGGGGCGCTGATCGCCGAGGTGCCGTCGTCGTCGCCCTTCTCGGGGGTGCCCAGCGACTGCCACGCGCCGAAGGCCCCGCCGGTCGAGACCTGGACGGCGTACACGACCTCGCGCCGGTAGTCCGAGGGGGCGGGGCCGAGGACGGTGCGGGTGGCGAGGACGGCGACGCGGCCGTCGGGCATCCGGGCGGCGGTCGCCCCCGGGTCGATGCCCGTGCCCGCGAGGAAGACCGCCTTCTCCCAGAGCCCGTCGGCGTCGCGCCGCCAGTAGGCCATGCGGCCGTCGAGGACGGTGAAGGCCCACAGGGTGCCCGGTGCCCCCTCCGTCAGCCAGGACGCGTTGTCGGCGCGGGTGTAGCGCAGCGACTGGGCCCAGTTGCGCCCGGTCGGGTTGCCCGCGACCTTGCGGTCGCCGCAGCCGGAGGGGCTTCCGCAGTAGTCCTGGTGGTCCTGCCAGGCGTAGGTCCGCAGGTAGCCGGTCTTCGTCTCGGCCGTCTGCGGGTCCAGCGAGTGCGGGAGCGTGCTGTTGTGGTAGCCGAGGTAGCTCTGGACCGAGAAGTGCGGGCGCCGCTGGACCTGTTCGGCGTAGGCGGTGGTGGCGGCCTGCACGAAGCGGGCGCCGTACATGTGGTCCTGGTGGTCGGTGAAGCGGCCGTTCTCCCCGTACCGGCCTGGCGTCGGGTCCTGCATGCGTATCGTCGTGGGCCGGTACTGCTCCAGGACCCCGGCTATCGCCTGTATCAGCTGGTCCTTGGTGTACGAGAAGCCCTGCTTGACCGGGGTCCCGGAGGTCAGCTGCGATTCCAGCGCGGGTATCCGGCCGTTCCACAGGCCGCGCAGGCTCTCGGGGGTTTCCTGGCCGGTGCTGCGGGCCTCGCGCAGCATCAGCCACACCAGGTTGACCTGCGGTTTGGCTATGAGTACGTCGACCTCGGCACGGCCCCCGCCGGCGGTGGGGACGACGGTGCGCCGCCACGCGCTGGTGCGGTCGCCGGTGGCCATCTGGGCGTAGGCGGACCGGATGCCGTTCTGCCGCGCCTCCGCGTAGTGGGCGCGGTCGGCGGGCTGTTCGGGATCGCTGGCCGCGTCGCCGTGCGCCTCGTTGCGGCCGTCGGACTCGCCCGAGGTGAGGTAGGCGGTGGTGACCTGGGTGCCGGAGCGCAGGGAGCGGCTGAGGTCGGGGTTCATGAAGAACAGGTCGTCGTCGGGGTGCGCGACGACCTGCACGACCGAGCCGGTGGTGACGCTCGCGGGCAGGACGACGGTCGGGGCCTTCCCCGGGGTGGCCCCGGCGGAGGTCTGCTGGCCGGAGGCCACGGACAGTACGCCGGTGGTGCCGGCTGTCAGCACGGTGAGCAGGGCCGCGAAGCGGCGACGGGTCAACGGCATCGGGCACGCCTCGGGTTCGTTCCGGCAGGAGAAATGACTGAGCAGTCAGAGAGAGGCCGAATCGGCGGACTTGGTTCACCGGAGCGGCCGATGACTCCTGTTGTGCGGAAAGCCGGGGACGGGGCGGATAAGTGCCGCCAAAGCGGAGGCTGTTCGTCCACTCCAGGCGGTGGCCGTGGCGGTGGCGGTGGCGGTGGTGGTGCGGACGCGCGGACCGGTCTGCCGGCCGGGAATCGGATCGCCATCAAGGGGGTTGGTGGGGGGACAAGCTGTTGATCGGAGGGTCATGCGAGCGATTCAGGTGTACGAGGTGGGCGGTCCCGAGGTGCTGCAGGAGGCCGAGGTGGACCTGCCGCGGCCGGGTCCGGGCGAGGCGGTCGTGGAGGTCGCCGCGTCCGGGGTCAACTTCCTCGACGTCTATCACCGCGAGGGCCGCTACAGCCTCCCGCTGCCCTTCACCCCGGGCGCCGAGGGCGTCGGCACGGTCGTCGAAGTCGGACCCGGTGTCGCCGACGTCGCGGTCGGGGACCGGGTCGGTTGGGTGGAGATTCCCGGCTCGTATGCCGAACGGGCCGTCGTGGACTCCTCCCGGCTGGTGCCGCTGCCCGACGACATCGACTTCGAGACGGCCGCCGCCGTGCTCCTCCAGGGCATGACCGCGCACTATCTCATCAAGGACGCCTACCCGGTTCGGGGCGGCGACACGGTGCTCGTGCATGCGGCCGCCGGTGGCATGGGGCTGCTTCTGACCCAGCTCATCACCCATCTCGGCGGCAGGGTGATCGGCACGACGTCGACCGCGGCCAAGGCCGAGCTGGCGAAGCGCGCCGGGGCCGCCGAGGTGATCCTCTCCTCCGCGGTCGACGATCTCGCAGCCGAGGTGAGGCGGCTCAACGGCGGTCAGGGACTGCCGGTCGTCTTCGACGGCGTCGGCGCGCACACCTTCGACGCGAGCCTCGCCAGCCTGCGGACCCGCGGCCATCTCGTGCTCTTCGGCGCGGCAAGCGGTGCCGTGCCGCCGTTCGACCCGATCAGGCTCGCCCACGGCGGTTCGCTGACCCTGATCCGGCCCAGCCTCGGGGACTTCATCGCCGACCGGTCCGAACTGCTGCGCCGGGCCGCCGATGTGTTCGAGTGGGTGCGCTCCAAGGCGCTCGAGGTCACCGTGACGGGCCGCTACGCACTGTCCGAGGCCGCCCGGGCCCACAGCGATCTGGAGGCCCGGCGCACCACCGGCAAGCTGCTCCTCGTACCCGATGCGGCCGCTGCCGGACCCCGCGAGGAGACGCGGAGCTGATCGCGGGGGACGGGGGCGGGGATCTCAGGGAGCGGCGTTGCGCGGGCCCACCGGCTGCCACGGCGCGAGGTACGCGTCCGGGGCGTCCGCCGACGAGGTCACGTACAGCCGCGCGTCGAGCCCCACCACCGCCAGGCTGACCAGGTTCCGCCCGGTCGTCGTGGAGGAGGGCGCGCCGACGAACATCAGCGGGGAGCGCCCCCACGGCCGGCCCGGCCCGACCTCCGAGCCGAGCTGTCCGCCCGCCGCGCGGCCCGCCAGCACGTGCCCGCTCGCCGTCACCGAGCCGAAGCCGTTCAGTCCGCCGAGGTCGGTCATGTTGTTGACCTTCAGCCCGTCGTCGGCCGTCAGCAGGGCGGTACGGACGTTGCCCGAGCCGGGCTTGCGGAACCACAGCCGCACCCCGCCCTCGCGGCCCGCCGCGGTCAGCGGCAGCGCGGTGTCGGGCAGCCCGGTGGCGGTGACGGGGCCCAGCGGGGCGCCCGGCCCGGGCTGCGCCCAGCCGACGACCGTCTTCGACGTCGCGGACAGGACCATGCGCCGCCCCGCGCCGTCGGTCGCGGTGACCGGGGCGCCGTGCAGGTCCTCGCCGCCGAGCTTCTCCCAGGGCCCCCAGCCGCCGTCCGGCCGCTGCACCCGGCCGCGCAGGCCGTACGCGCCGTCGCGCACGTACGCCGCCGGCTGCCCGGTGCCGTCGACCGAGACGGCCGGCGCGCTGATGTCGGAGGTCCACGTCTCGTCCGAGGTCTCGGGGGTGCCGAGCGACTGCCACTCGCCGAACCCGTCCGCCCCGGGCTGCGTCTGGACCGTGTAGACGACCTCGCGCCGGTAGTCGGCGGGCCGGGCACCGAAGGAGGTGCGGGTGCCGAAGACCGCGATGCGGCCGTCCTTCAGCGTCACCGCGCCGGCGCCCGGGTCCATCCCGGTGCCGGGCAGCAGGTCCGGTCCCCGCCAGGGGCCGACCGGGCCGGGCCGGTGCCAGACGGCGACCTGGCCGTCGAGCACCTTGAAGGCCCACAGGCCGTGGTCCTTGTCGGAGGTCAGCCAGTCGGTGCCGGTGCCGCGGGCGTAGTTGACGGTGTCCGTCCACCGGTTGCCGGACGGCCGGTCGGACACCTTGAGGTCGCCGCAGCCGGCGTCGCTGCCGCAGTGGTTCTGCCGGTCGAGCCAGGCGTAGGTGTCGAGGCTGTCCAGCTTCTCCTTGGCCTCCTGCGGGTCCAGGGCGCTGGGGAGGGAGCCGTTGAAGTAGCCGACGTAGTTCTGCACCGCGAAGTGCGGGCGGTCCTTGACGTCCTTGGCGTAGGCGGCGGTGGCCATCTGCACGAACCGGGCGCCGTAGAAGTGGTCCTGGTGGTCGGTGTACTGCTTGGTGTCGGGGTACCGGCCGGGGGTCGGGTCCTGGAAGCGGACGGTGGTCGGCCGGTACTGCTCCAGGACGCCGACGAGGGTCTGGACGACCTGCTCCTTGGAGTACGCGAACCGCTGCTTGACCGGGGTGCGGGAGGAGAGCATCGACTCCAGGCGGGCGACCTTGCCGTTCCACAGGCCGTGCAGGCTGTCGGGCACGTCGGCGTAGCCGTGGCCGGCCTCGCGCAGCTGCAGCCAGACGAGGTTGACCTGGGGTTTCGCGACGAGGACGTCGACCTCGGCGTGGCCGCCTCCCTTCGTCGGGACGACGGTGCGCTGCCAGGCGCTGGTGCGGTCGCCGGTGGCCATCTGGGCGTAGGCGGCGCGGATGCCGTTCTGGCGGGCCTCGGCGTAGGCGGGCTTGTCGGGCTTGGCGGCCGCCCCTTTGGCGGCGGTGGCGTTGATGCCGTCGGCTTCGCCCGCGGTGAGGTAGACGGAGGCCACGGGGTGGCCGGCGGATATGGAGTAACGCAGGTCCGGATTCATGAAGTACAGGTCGTCGTCGGGGTGCGCGACGATCTGGACGATGCGGCCGGGGTCGGGTACGGCGCCGGTCGCCTGCGGCGTTGCTACGGCAGGGGGGTGGGCGGCCAGGCCGGCGAGGGCTTCGTTGCCGCGGAGCACGAGCATGCCGGTGGCGGCGAGGGCCGCACAGAGGGCGACGGCCTTGACCAGGCGGGCCCAGCGGTGGGGCCGCTGCGCCTGCCGCTGCGCCTGCGGCGATGCTCCACGGGCCGGCGGTGTGACCCCGGGCCCGCCGGCCCGGCGCGCGGCCCTGCGGCCCTGCTGCTGCGGGGGTGCGGCTTCGGCTTCGTCCCGCGCCTGCGGCGACGCTCCGCCGGCCCGGCGCGCGGCCCTGCGGCCGCGCTGCTCCGGGGGTGCGGCTTCGGCTTCGCCCCGCGCGGCCCGGCGTGCGGCTCTGCCGGCGGTGTGCGGGGCGGTGGTGTCGGCCTCGGCCGCGCCTTGGCCGCCGGGGCGTGCGGCGGCCCGCCCGCGCTCGGTCTGCGACGCGGCCTGGGGCCCGCCGGCCCGGCGTGCGGCTCTGCGGCCGCGCTGCTCCGGCAGTGCGGCCTCGGCCGCGTCCTGTGCCTGTGGCGGGGGCCCGCCGGCCCGGCGGGCGGCTCTGCGGCCCTGCTGCTTCGGGGGTGCGGCGTCGGTTTCGCGGGCGCGCCGGGTGGCCCTGCGGCCGGTGTGCTGTTCCGGCGGTGCGGAGGCCCGTGCCGGGCTGTCGGCGGTGCCGGGGTCGGCCGCTGCCTCCGCGGCTGAGCGTGCGGCTACGGCCGCGTCGGGCGGGAGGCGGGTCTCCGGGGTGGGCGTCCCGTGGACCTGCTGCGACAGAAAGGGCTGTGGGAATCCCTGGGGCCCCTGCGGGTGCTGCGGGGCATGGTGAAACTCACGTACGGGCTCGGGGTGTTGGTGCTGGTGGGGTATGTGGGGCTGGTGGTACTGCTGGGGTTGCTGGTTCCACTCGGTCCACTGGTCCCACTGGTTCCACTGGTACTGCCCGTGCTGCTCGTACGACGCGTACTGCCCGTACGGCCCGTACACCGGTGGGACACCGTCGCCCGCGGCGGGACCGGGGCCGGGGTGTCCGTCGGGCATGGGGCTCCTCGTGGCCGGTCGGCGAGGAGCGGGCCCCATGACGCCATAAATGTTCGGATAATCCGATAATCCAGGCCATGGTACGTCCCGGTGAGTCGAACGCCTGCTCCGGCTAGGCTCGACCCAGGCAGGTCAGGGCAGTGCAACGCAGAGCCAAGGCAGTGGCAGCGACGACCGCGGGAGGCGGCGGGATGACGGTCCCGGGACGCAGGAGCAGCACCTTCATCCGGCTGCTCCGCAGCGGTTTCACCGACCCCTCCGCAGCCGCCAGGCTGCTCGACTCCGACGCGCTCGCCGCCGTACGCGCCGATCCCGTGCTCCTCGACGCCCTCGGCGCGACCGCCGACCCCGACCTGGCCCTGCGCGGCCTGGTCCGCCTCGCCGAGGCGCAGCCCGACGGCGAACTCCCCGGGCTCCTCGACACCCTCGTCAGCGCCAAGCCCCTGCGCGACCGCCTCCTCGGCGTGCTCGGCGCCTCCGAGGCCCTCGGCGACCACCTCGCCCGCCACCCCCGCGACTGGATCGACCTCGTCACCTACGAGGCCGCCGACCTGCACCCGGGTCTCCCCGAGTTCGAGCGCGGCCTCGCCGACGCCCACGACCCCGTCGCCCTGCGCGTCTCCTACCGGCGCTGCCTGCTCTCCATCGCGGCCCGCGACGTCTGCGGCACCATCGACGTCGCCCAGACCGCCGCCGAGCTCGCCGACCTCGCCACCGCCACCCTGCGCGCCGCCCTGCGGATCGCCACCGCCGCCGCCCCCGAGGACGCGGCCATCTGCCGCCTCGCCGTCATCGCGATGGGCAAGTGCGGCGGCAACGAGCTCAACTACGTCTCCGACGTCGACGTCATCTTCGTCGGGGATGCTGCAGTGGGGTCTCCCCACGGCGGAGCCGTAGGGGACGGAGCGGACGAGGGCAAGGCGCTCCAGGCCGCCACCCGCCTCGCCTCGCACCTGATGCGGATCTGCTCCGAGACCACCGTCGAGGGCACCATCTGGCCCGTCGACGCCAACCTCCGCCCCGAGGGCCGCAACGGCCCCCTCGTCCGCACCCTCGCCTCCCACCTGGCCTACTACCAGCGCTGGGCCAAGACCTGGGAGTTCCAGGCCCTCCTCAAGGCCCGCGCCGTCGCCGGCGACGAAGCCCTGGGCTCCGACTACATCGACGCCATAAGCCCCCTGGTCTGGCAGGCCGCCGAACGCGAGAACTTCGTCGCCGACGTCCAGAAGATGCGCCGCCGCGTCGTCGACAACATCCCGGCCGCCCAGGTCGACCGCGAACTCAAGCTCGGCCCCGGCGGCCTGCGCGACGTCGAGTTCGCCGTCCAGCTCCTCCAGCTCGTCCACGGCCGCAGCGACGCCACCCTGCACTCCGGCAGCACCCTCGACGCCCTGCACGCCCTCGCCGCCGGCGGCTACGTCGGCCGCGCCGACGCCGCCCAGCTGCACGACGCGTACCGCTTCCTGCGCGCCATGGAGCACCGCATCCAGCTCTACCGGCTGCGCCGCACCCACCTGGTCCCCGAGGACGAGAACGACCTGCGGCGCCTGGGCCGCTCCATGGGCCTGCGCACCGAACCCGTCGCCGAACTCAACAAGGCCTGGCGCCGCCACGCCTCCGTCGTCCGGCGCCTGCACGAGAAGCTCTTCTACCGGCCGCTGCTCGACGCCGTCGCCCAGCTCACCCCCGGCGAGACCCGGCTCTCCCCGCGCGCCGCCGGCCAGCGCCTGGAAGCCCTCGGCTACGCCGACCCGGCCTCGGCCCTGCGCCACCTCGAAGCCCTCGCCTCCGGCGTCACCCGCAAGGCCGCCATCCAGCGCACCCTGCTGCCCGTGATGCTCGGCTGGTTCGCCGACTCCGCCGACCCGGACGCCGGCCTGCTGAACTTCCGCAAGGTCTCCGACGCCCTCGGCAAGACCCCCTGGTACCTGCGCCTGCTGCGCGACGAGGGCGCCGCCGCCGAGAACCTCGCCCGCGTGCTGTCCGCCGGACGCCTCGCCCCCGACCTGCTGATGCGGGCCCCCGAGGCGGTGGCCCTGCTCGGCGACCCCGAGGGCCTGCAGCCCCGTACGCACGAGGCCCTGGAACAGGAGGTCCTGGCCGCCGTCGGGCGCGCCGAGACCCCCGAGGCCGCCGTCGCCGCCGCCCGCGGCGTGCGCCGCCGCGAGCTGTTCCGCACCACCGCGGCCGACATCATCGGCTCGTACGGTACGGAGGACAACCCGGCCGAGGAGGACCACGGAGCCCTCGTCGACCGGGTCGGCGGGGCCGTCTCCGACCTCACCGCCGCGACCGTCGCGGGCGCCCTGCGCGCCGCCGTGCAGTCGCACTTCGGCGACACCCTGCCCACCCGTTTCGCCGTCATCGGCGTCGGCCGCTTCGGCGGCCACGAACTGGGCTACGGATCAGACGCCGACGTCCTCTTCGTCCACGAACCCCGCGAGGGCGTCGACGAACAGGAGGCCGCCAAGGCCGCCCAGACCGTCATCGCCGAGATGCGCCGACTGCTCCAGCTGCCCACCGCGGACCCGCCGCTGCTCATCGACGCCGACCTGCGCCCCGAGGGCCGCTCCGGCCCCCTGGTGCGCACCCTGGCCTCCTACGCCGCCTACTACCGGCGCTGGTCGCTGACCTGGGAGAGCCAGGCGCTGCTGCGGGCCGAGCCGGTCGCCGGCGAGGAGGAGCTGGGCCGCCGCTTCATCGAGCTCATCGACCCGTTGCGCTACCCGGCGGAGGGCCTCGGGGAGGACGCCGTACGGGAGATCCGCCGCCTCAAGGCCCGGATGGAGTCGGAGCGGATGCCGCGCGGCGCCGACCCGACCCTGCACACCAAGCTGGGCCGCGGCGGCCTGAGCGACGTCGAGTGGACCGTGCAGCTGCTGCAGATGCAGCACGCCTGGGCCGAACCGGGCCTGCGGACCACCCGTACCCGTGAGGCCCTCGCCGCCGCCCACGCGGCCGGGCTGCTCCCGACCGACGAGGCGCAGATCCTGGACGAGGCCTGGGTCCTGGCGACCCGGGTCCGCAACGCCGTGATGCTGGTACGCGGCCGCGCCGGGGACACCTTCCCGTCCGAGGCCCGCGAACTGGCGGCGGTGGGCCGCTACCTCGGCTACGCGGAGGGCACGGTCGGCGAGCTGCTGGACGACTACCGCCGCATCACGCGCCGCGCCCGCGCGGTGGTCGAGGAACGGTTCTACGGGGGGTAGCCGATTCCGGAGGCCAAGCCGCCCAACGAGCCTGCTGTGCCTGGCAAGTACCTTCGCAGTTTGCATAGGATCAGCCTCCGATCATGGGGGAGGCGCAGAAATGACAGACGCGGCAGGTCCGATACCGGATCAGCAGGTCGACATGCGTGTGAACAGCGGTCCGCGGTCGGGCCCGTACGCTCCGGGTGCCACCGCGCCGTCGGTGGTGCCGTACGCCCCGGGCGTGACCCCGTCGCCGTCCGGGCCGTTCGTTCGGGGCGGGGCCTCGGACTTCGCCTCGTCGCCCGCCGAGAAGAACGCGGCGGCGAGCACGATACAGACCTATCTGGAGCCCGAGACCAAGAAGCACACCGGGGACGCGGACGAGGCCACCGAGGCCGCCCGGAAGGGCTTCGAGGGCTGGCAGACCGCGGCCGCCCTGAAGAAGGTGGCGGACACCTGGGACCAGCAGGTCGCGACCCTGTTGGGTCGCCTCGCCGGGGAGAAGGACGACCTGCGCCGAGCCTCGGGTTCTTTCGCGAGCAACGACATCGGCCTGGGCAACCAGTTCGCGTCGCAGTCGCAACTGAGCCGGATGTAGGGGTTCCGGTGCTGACCTACTACGAAATCCTGACCACGGATCTGGGCCTGCTGACGACGGCCGCTGCCAAGTGGGAGGCGATGGCGGGCGAGCTGCAGAAGATCGAGACCCACTACGGCGACACCGTCCAGAAGATCACCATGGGTGACACCTGGTCCGGCCTCAGCGTCCAGACCGCCCGGGTGAAGTTTACGGCGACCCGCTACGAGTACTCCGCCGCGCAGCGCCAGGCCAAGGCCGTCGCCAGCCTGCTACGGGGTGCGCACGAGCTGCTCACGGATCTCAGGAAGAAGCTGGAGAGTGCCCGCGACGACGCGATCGCCGCTGGCATGACCGTTTCGGAGCAGGGGCGTGTCGCATTCGACTACTCCAAGCTGACGCCCGCCGAACGCAGTGCCTATCACCACGACCCCGACGGCCAGGAGGCCGTTCGGACGGCGGTCGGCAAGTGGCAGAAGCACATCGACGACCGGGTGAAGGCCGCCGCCGACGCAGACCAACACGTCCACGACGCCCTCACAGCGGCCGTGGTCGACAGGAACAAGGATGCCCTCGGCAAGGGCAGCGGCGCGGACGGGACCCTCACCGGGTTCAACAACTACGCGGAGGGCGACCTCAAGAGGTTCGAGAAGTCCGAGGCCGCGCCTGCGAAGACCGGCGGACCCGAGGGAAGGGTGACGGTTACCGGGCCCGATCTGGGCTTCACCGTCAGCGGTGTCAAGTACGGCAAGGAGGGCTCGGTCAAGGCGTACGCCGATCTCTTCCATGTGACCGCGGAAGGATCGATGCCCAAGGGCGACTGGGCGCTGTCCGGGATCGCCGATGTCTATGGGGGTGCCAGAGCCACCGCGAACTACGGCGTCACCGGCGAGGGCGTCGTCGCCAAAGCCGAGGGATCCGTGGGACTACGGGCACTGGCCGAGGGACGTGCCGAGACCGGTCGTTTCGGTACATACGGGCGTTTCGAGGGCTTCGCGGGCGGCGAGGTGAGCGGCACTGCCCAGGCGACCAAGGAAGAGGTCACGCTGGGGGTGAAGGCGTTCGCCGGGGCGAAGGCCGGTGTTGCCGGGGGGCTGGAGTATGCGGGGATCGGCATCGGCGGAACTGCCGAGGGGTGGAACGGGCCCGGTGCCAAGGCATGGGCGGGTTGGAAGCACGACGAGACGACGGGCGTGTGGAGGCTCGACGCCGACGCGGGTGCTTCCCTCCCGAGGGGCGGCGCACTGGGGTTCGAGATCACCGTCGATCCTGCCAAGGTGAAGGAGGCCGTCGGGGCCGCGGCCGACTCGGTCGGCGAAGCGGTCGGCGACTTCAGAAACTGGTTGATCGACCTACGTCTGTCTCAGTGAAGGGAAGGTTGGAGATGCCCACAGTACTGCCGGTGCCGATCGAGTTCCGGCTGCCGGAGGGGTGGCTCCCGGCCCGTTCGGAGGGGGCCGGGGTGTCAGATGTGGCTTTCGCCGCGGTGCATTCCCGGCCGGGCGCCGGGTTCACCGCAAACATCACCATCGACGGCGGGTTCCCGAAGGACGGGGTGACTCTGGCCGAGATCGCCGATGCGTCGGTGGAGCGACTGCGTGAGTTCGCCGAGTCGGTGGAGCTGGTCCACCGCAGCGAGGTCGGTTCCGAGGACGCGCCCGCCCTGACCCAGCGGCTGGGTTTCTCGGCCGTGGCCGACGGCGCCCGCCATGAGCTCGTCCAGTCCCAGGTGTACCTGTCCCTCGTGGACACGGAGAACCCGCACAAGCGGGCGATGATCCGTCTGGCCCTGACTGCCACCACGGCCCAACACGGCGAAGTCCTGCACCAATTCCAAGACTTCGTACGCTCGGTACGCCCGGACAACGGTGTGGTGAGCTGACGATGGGACGTCTCTGGGACAAGTACACCGGCACCCGGTACCCCGACAGCGGTGTCGCGCCGCTGCCGACCATGGAGCTCCGGGAAGCACTTCTTGCGCTCAACGGCCAGGATGTGCCGTTCCGTATCCGGTATGCCTTCCCGAAGGAGAAGGCCGACCTGGTGGCGGAGTGGCGGGTGATGAAGCCGGCCTCGGGCTCCGGCCTCTCCCGCAAGCAAGTGGAGCTGAGGCTCAAGATCCGGATGCGCTTCATCCCGGGGGAGCGCGAGGTGCGCACGCTCGACGAGCAAGTGCAGGTGACGTGGGTCGGGGATCCGCCCAAGTTGGCCGTGTCGCGTGAGTCCGGGAGCGGCCCTGCGCCCAGGGTCGCCCGGGAGTGGACCTTCGAGAAGGGGCCCGACGGCCGGCGGCGCAAGGTCGAGACGTTCCGCTTTGACTCGCGGGACATGAAGAACCGCCTGCGCGACATGGTGCTCGGCGCGGGTTGGACCTGGCGCGGAGTGGTGTACCGGTTCTGACAGGCGGACGGCAGACCCTTCGTGGGTCTGCCGTCCGGTGTCGCGGCTCGGGGCGGGGTCAGCGGGCCGTGCCGAAGTCCTGGGTCCAGTAGGAGTTCGGCTGGGCGAGGCCGATGCCGATCTCCTTGAAGGAGCAGTTCAGGATGTTCTCGCGGTGGCCGGGGCTGTTCATCCAGCCCTCCATGACCTTCTCGGGCGTGCTGTAGCCGTAGGCCACGTTCTCGCCGTACGTGCTCCACGCGTAGCCGGCGCGGGTGATGCGCGCGCCCGGGTCGGAGCCGTCGGAGCCCGTGTGGGACATGTTGCTGTTCGCGGCCATGTCCGCGCTGTGGTCCTGCGCGGCCTTCGTGAGCTTCGCGTTCAGGGTGACGGCCTGGCATCCGGCGGCGGCGCGCTCCTGGTTGACCAGGGCGAGGACCGCGGCGACGGAGCCGGAGGCGGTCGGCGCGGTCGAGGTCTTCGGCGGCTGCGGCGCCTGCGGCTTCTTGGTGACCGGCGGCTTCGCGGGCTGCGGCTGTGCCTGCGGCGGCTGCGAGGGCTGCGGCGCCTCCGTCTGCGGGGGCTGGGCCTGCGTCGGCCGGGAGGTCTCCTCGACCGGCTGCGCGGGCGCGGTGGGGCTGCTCGGCGTCGTCGGGACGTCCGCCGGGACCATGAGGTCCGGGTTGCCCGAGGGCTGGTACTGCCAGGGGCGCTGCGCCTGGTGGCTCGCGGTACGGGTGCGGCCGGTGTCGTCGCCGCCCGTGTCGAAGCAGGCCATGGCGGCCGTGGGGACACCCACGATTCCGAGTGCGCTGACGCCGATGATTATCTTGCGGTACTGCTTCTTCTTCCGATGCTTCTGCATGCGTAACCTCATTCGGTGATCGCGAAGCTCCCGGCGCCGGAACTGCGGGACGCCGGAATGGTCGACATTCTTAGAAGCCCGCCATTGACCTGGCAAGTTTCCGTTTCGCGCTCACACGGGGGATTCGGCTCGCGGCTTGAAACGGGCCGTTGATCGTGCATGGTCACGATCTGGTCACTGGCACAACCATGTGATGTGCATTCAGGAACGCCCGTGACCAGGGAAGTAGGGGCCGGGTAAGGCGGTAGCCGAGATTCCGTTCCCGCAGGAGAGGGGAATGTCGAATCCAAAACGGACAAATGTCGAAATGTCGAGGGGGTGGCGCGCCCGGGAAGCCCTCCGGCGCCGAGGTTCCCGTCGTGACGCATGTCACGCAACCGGGCCGCGGATCGTGGCGTCGGGGCCCGCGCCACCTGCGAAGGGTGCGCCGAGAACCTGCCCGCATTCCCCGCGGCCCATTCGGAGGAATTGCCGAACCGGTAAATGATCAGAGTGAGGGGAGGGCGAGAGTGAGGAGGGGGCGTGATCGCCCGGGTAATTCCTTCGAGCGGTCCCGGCGTGTTCGCGGCTTCGTGCCTCCAGGTGGTTGCAGGTGCCGCGCCGGGCCGGCCGCGGTACGGGTAAATGCATGACGCAGAAGAAGGACAAGGCCGATGACGGGTCGAATGGCCGCCGGAGGCAGCCGAGTACGACGACCGCCGCGCTCGCGGGGGCACTGATCGGCGCCCTGGCCGGCCTCACCGGGAGCACGCTCGCCTACTTCGAGGCCAAGGACACTCGCCGGGAGGAGGCCCAGGACCGCCGCTCGGACATCCGCCGGGCGGCCTACGTGGACCTGGCCGGGGCCGCGAACACGTACGTCCAGCAGGCCACCCAGCTGCTGACCGTGAGCCTCGACCCGGCCAAGTCCGAGCAGGAGCGGAGGCGCCAGTTCGAGAACGGATACGCGCCGGCCAACACCGACCTCGCCCGCGCCGTCACGACGGCGCGCCTCGTGGCACCGCCCGAGGGGCGGAAGGACCTGGCGGCGATCGACACCCGGTCCGCGCGCGTGGGGCAGCTGGCGACGGACTGGTACGGCAAGGGCCCCGAAGGGGTCGATGTCGCGAAGGCCGACGCCGAGTTCGCCGAGGCGGTACGGGCGCAGCTGGCCGCGGTGCAGACGTTCATGGACCGGGCCGCCGACGAATCGCTCTAGGTCGTGTCACCGTCCGGCAGGCGGTGGCCTGGCCAGGTAGTAGCCCGTGCCGCACCCCACCTCCACCACCGTGGCCTGCTCGGACACGGGCGCGGTTGCCCGTCAGCAAGCGGGCGTACCCGTGACGGGCCATACCTACGGCGCGGCTCAGGCGGCGGCGGTCGCCGTTGCGGCCGTCGGTGTCGGTGTCGGTGGCGCGCAGCTGCGGCAGTGGCCGGGTGTGGGGGAGCGGAAGGCGCGTTCGCAGCCGTCGCACGTGCGGAGGGGGTGGAAGGTGCGGTCCGGGCCGCCCGCCGGGCGCGGCGCCCAGGGGTCGTCCGGTAGGCGGGGCGGCAGCAGTTCCCGCAGGCGGTGGGCGAGCAGTGCGGCGGGGGAGTGGATCGTCTGCGTCGGGAGCGAGCGCGTGAGGGCCGCGGTGACGGCGCTGGGGGCCAGCCCGCGGTCCAGCCATTCCGCCGCGGCGGGCGCCAGCCGTACGGTGTCCCGCTCGGACAGCGTCAGCCGAGGATCGCGCAGCCGCAGCCGGGCGAGGAGTTGCCGCGCCTCCGACTCGGCCTCTGGGGTGACGGGCTCAGGGGTGACGGGCTCGGGGGTGACGGTTTCGGGCGCGGGCGCGGGCGCGGGCGCGGGTTCCGGGTCGGGCCGGGGTTCAGGGTCCGGGTCCGGGTCAGGTTCGGGCTCCGGGTCCGGATCAGGTTCGGGGTCCGGCTGGGGGGTCGGCTTCGGCTCGGGTCGTCGGGGCGGATCCTGCCGTTCGCGGCGGCTGGCCTCGGCCATCGCGGGAGGGTTGTTGTACGAGATCGTGCAGGTCACGACGCGCCCCGTCGGCAGCCGCTCCTGGAAGCGGGCCAGGTAGCCGTACCGCTCCAGCTCGCGCAGGGCTGCCGCGATGCGGACCTCGCCCTCCGGGAAGCGTACGGCGAGGTCCTTGATGGTCACCTTGGAGCCGGTCGGGAGCGACTGGATGTGCGCGGCCAGGCCGATCGCCGCCAGGCTCAGCCGGCGGTGCTGGGCGAGATGGTTGCCGATCTTGACGTAGCCGCGACGGTGGTCGTGGTTGACGTGCCGGATACCCGACGGGACGCGCGACGGCGCGCTAAGCTGCTGGTCAGCCATGGGGAAGGGTGCTTACTTCCGATGTGGTCAGGCCCTCGCCCGGGATTGCCGTCCCGGCCGGGGGCCGATTGCGTTTTATGGGGTTGTCGGGAGTCAGAGTGCCCGGCGAATTGGCGTATGCGCCAGCCCGGTTGAGGTGATTCACCCGACCGAGTGAGAGGGGAGGGGGGAGGTGTGGAAGGTCGTTTCTCCCGGTGGTTAGTCTTTAAGCGTCGTGCGGGACCGGATATTGATCCACCGGGTCGTGGAAACCTCGATCTGGTGAAAATCGGACTCGCCAAATCCATTTCCGCCCACACGGTTTTCAGTGGCGTCGGTCCGAGATCCGTTCCCCACCGCGAGGCGAGCGCGGACACCAGCACCAGCCCCCGCCCCGACTCCGCCTCGGGGTCCGGCGCCCCGCAGGCTGCGGCCGGCTCGAACTCCCGGCGCGTGTCAGACACTTCGATACGGAGCGTAGGCCCCTGCGCGAGGTGCAGCACGAGCCGGAAGTCCCGCCCGCGCACCCGGCCGTGGGTCACGGCGTTCGCGGCGAGTTCGGCGACGACCTGTGCTGCGTCCTCGAACGGAAGCTTTCGCTCCGCGAGTTGGGCCACCGTGAGCGCGCGTGCGGCGCGGGCCCCGCGCGGGGTGGACGGGAGCGTGGCGACGAGTGAGGTTTCCTGATTCACGTGACTGAGCGTGGCCATCCGTGCGTACCCTGAACAGAGTTGAGGGCGCTGTGTACGACGGTTGTCCAGAGCGGTCCCGTGGTGTCCTCGCGGTCCAAGGGGAGGCGGATGTGAACACGACGGACGGTGCCGACGAATCGAGTTGGGAACTCGATCCGGAGGACGAATCCGGGGCGGTCATCGCCACGGTGGGGCGCCAGCTGAAGATGTGGCGTGAGGCGGCGGGTTTTGACCGAACCAAATTCGGTGAGCGGATGGGATACGGGGCGAACCTGATCTACAAGATCGAGCGAGGGGCCCGTATTCCGCGCCCGGAGTTCCTGGACAAGGCGGACGAGGTCCTCGGGGCGGGCGGGAAAATCGCCGCCATGAAGGCCGACATCGAAAGGGCCCGCTATCCCAAGAAGGTCCGGGATCTGGCCAAGTTGGAGTCCGAGGCGGTGGAGATCGGCGCGTACGCCAACATCGTCGCGCACGGGCTCCTGCAGACGGAGGAGTATGCCTGGGCCTTGTACGGGCTGCGGCGCCCCGCCTACGCGGAGGAGGCGATCGGGCGCCTCGTCGCCGCCCGCATGGACCGTCAGAAGGTTCTGCGCCAAACTGCGAGCCCGTTGCTGACCGTTGTGCAGGAAGAGGCGGTGCTTCGACGGCCGATCGGGGGCAGGATGGTGTTGCGCCGCCAACTGGAGCACCTGCTTGAGATGGGCAGGCTGCGGCACGTCGAGATCCAGGTGATGCCCACGGCCGTCGAGGAGCATGCCGGTCTGGCCGGGTCGCTCCAGCTGATGCGCCTCAGGGATGGAACGACGGTCGGACACAATGAAGTTCAGCTGGTCAGTCGCTTGATCACTGAACCCAAGGAGGTCCAGGTCCTGGACATGCGCTATGGCATGATCCGAGCACAGGCTCTGACGCCTCGCGAATCGCTGACGTTCATCGAAAAGGTACTGGGGGAGACATGAGCATCAAGCCGTCGGGCGAGGGCCTCTCCGCACTGACGTGGGTGAAGAGCAGCTACAGCACCAACGACGGGCCCGAGTGCGTCGAGGTCGCCCACACCCCCGGCACGGTCCTCGTCCGGGATTCCAAGCGGCCCGAGGGCGCACGCCTCGCCGTCACCCCCGACGCCTGGACCGGATTCGTGGCGCACGCCGCCCTCGTGTGAGCCGCCGGGACGCGGCCGTCGAGACCGTGCTCCGGAAGCGGTGGCCGGACCCGGCCTGCTGGGACGCCGTGGTCGACGCGGTGTGCTCCGAGGAGTCGAGCTACGACGCCGACCAGGCGCTGATCCAGGCCGGCACGGCCATCGCCCGGCACGCCGACCGGATCGCCGCGGACCTCCGCCGACAGCAGGGGTCCTTCGGGACTGCCGTCGGCCACGGCGTGACCGTGCGCGCCCTCGCTCTTGCGGGGGCGGGTGACCTGCGCGCCCTCCCGGCCCTGCACTCCCTCGCGACGCACGGCGGGCTTCCGTACAGCCGCCCCAAAGCCCGGATCATGGCCGCCCTGCCCCCGGCCGAGCTGGCCGCCGTCATGCGGACCACGCTGCGGCGCGACGGCGACCGCTACCACGGGAACACCACCGCCCTCGAAGTCCTCGCGCTCTGCGGTGCCGACGCCGCACTCGCCGTGGACGACGTGGCCGTGCGCCTGGACACGCAGTACGCCTACGACGCGATGCGCGTCCTCGGCCGGATCGGCCCGCCGGCCGCCGCCACGGCGGACCGGCTGGCCGCGTACGCCACCGGCCGGGGCAAGGGGGCCCGCGGCTCCCACCCGCGCCGCGCGGCCTGGGCGCACTGGAAGGTCACCGGCGATCCCGCCCTCGCCCTCGACGTGTGCGGGGCGGCCGTACGGTCCGGGACCGCCAGCCACGGCCTGCCCTTCCTCGCCGACCTCGGCCCGCCGGCCGCCGTACACGCAACGCCCGTGCGCCGCCTGATGGATTCGCCCGGAGCGTGGACCAGGACGTACGCCGCGCACGCGTACTGGCGGATCACCGGCGACCCGGAGCCGGCCGTGCCGGTGCTGCTGGCGCAGGTGGACCCGGCCTGGGACGGCAATCCGGCCCGACCGGTACGGGAGGCCGTCCGGATCCTCGGGGCGATCGGTGCCCCGGCCGTTTCGGCGGCGCCCCTGCTGCGCAGGATCCTCGCGCAGGAGGAACGGCTCGGCCGGCCCTGGGACGGCGTACGGATCCTCGCCGACCAGGCCTACGTCCGCACGCTCACCGAAGCGCTGGAAGGGATCGACGGGTGGGGGAAGTGAAGTTCGCGGTGCGTCGCGCGGGCCCGGGCGACGGGGACGTCCTCGGCGGGATCCACGCCGCCGCCTGGGAGGCGGCGTACGCGCCGTTCTTCGCGATGGAGTTCGCCGCGGACGGGATCGCGAGCAGGCGCACCCGCTGGCACGCACGGCTCGCGGCGCAGGACTCCACGATCCTGCTGGCCGAAGGGGACGGTCGGCCGATGGCCATGTCCGTCTACCGCCCGTCCTCGACCACACCCGGCCTCGCCGAGATCCTCTCCTTCTACAGCCACCCCGACAGCTGGGGAACGGGCGTCGCCGCGGCCCTGATGACCGGGACGCTGGAGCACCTGCGCGCCGACGGCGTCACCCGCACCCACCTGTGGACCCTGCGCGACACCCCGCAGTCCCGTCGCTTCTACATCAAGTGCGGTTTCGCGGAGACCGGCGCCGACCGCCCCTACGACTTCGGTGACGGCAACCCCCTCACCCAGGTCGAGTACGAACGGGGGTGCTGAGGGCGGCGCGCCGAACTCCGGTGGAATCCGCCCTTCGTTCGCCTGCCGTACCCGCCGACGTCACATCCGGCACCCTCTCCGGTCCTCCGGGCGCGCTGTTCTTGTGAGCGCTCCACCACCCGCGAACGAAGCAGAGGTCGTCACCCCATGGCAGAACTCAACCGCCGACGCTTTCTCCAGCTCACGGGCGGCGCGGCCGCCCTGACCGTGCTGGGCGAAAGCATCGCGCGCGCCGCCGCCATCCCCGCTCAGGGGACGACCGGCACCATCGCCGATGTCGAGCACATCGTGGTCCTGATGCAGGAGAACCGTTCCTTCGACCACTACTACGGTGCCCTGCGCGGCGTCCGCGGCTTCGGCGACCCGCGCCCCGTGACCCTGCCCAGCGGCAAGTCCGTCTGGCACCAGGCCGACAACGCGGGCAAGGAGACGCTGCCCTTCCGCCCGCCGTCCGACGACCTCGGCATGGAGTACCTCCAGGGCCTCAACCACGACTGGGCCGGCGGACAGAGCGCCTTCAACAAGGGCAAGTACAACAACTGGGTGCCCGCCAAGACGCCCGCCACCATGGCGTACCTGACGCGCGAGGACATCCCCTTCCACTACGCCCTCGCGGACGCGTTCACCATCTGCGACGCCTACCACTGCTCGTTCATCGGCTCGACCGACCCCAACCGCTACTACCTGTGGTCCGGCCACACCGGCAACGACGGCAAGGGCGGCGGACCGGTCCTCAACAACGCCGAGCTCGGCTACGACTGGACCACCTACCCCGAGCGCCTGGAGGCGGCCGGGATCTCCTGGAAGGTCTACCAGGACATCGGCGACGGCTTGGACGCCGCCGGCTCCTGGGGCTGGATCAACGACGCCTTCCGCGGGAACTACGGCGACAACTCGCTGCTCTACTTCAACAAGTACCGGAACGCCCAGCCCGGCAACCCGCTGTACGACAAGGCACGCACCGGCACGAACGCGAAGGCCGGCGAGGGCTACTTCGACCGGCTGCGCGCGGACGTCGCCGCCGGCACCCTGCCGCAGGTGTCCTGGATAGCCGCCCCGGAGGCGTTCAGCGAGCACTCGAACTGGCCCTCCAACTTCGGCGCCTGGTACATCGCGCAGGTCCTGGACGCGCTGACGTCCAACCCGGACGTGTGGGCCCGTACCGCCCTGTTCATCACCTACGACGAGAACGACGGCTTCTTCGACCACGTCGTCCCGCCGTACGCCCCGGCGGACGCGAACCAGGGGCTGTCGACCACGCCGACCGCCCTCGACGTCTTCCCCGGCAAGACCGGCTACGTCGCCGGACCGTACGGGCTGGGCCCGCGCGTCCCGATGCTCGTCGTCTCGCCCTGGAGCACCGGCGGCTACTCCTGCTCCGAGACCTTCGACCACACCTCCGTAGTCCGCTTCATGGAGAAGCGCTTCGGCGTGCAGGAGCCCAACATCTCGCCGTGGCGGCGGGCCGTCTGCGGCGACCTGACCTCGGCCTTCGACTTCGCCCGCAAGGACACCTCCACGGTGCCGCTGCCCGACACCGGCCGGTGGGAGCCGCAGGACCGCGAGCGGCACCCCGACTTCCGGGCGACCCCGCCGGCGGTGGGGGCGATGCCGCGCCAGGAGAAGGGGCAGTGCCGCACCCGCCCGCTGAAGTACGCCCCGTACGTCGACGGCGCGGCCCTCACCGCCGAGGGCAGGTTCCGGTTGACGTTCAGCGGCGGCGCGGACCTGGGCGCGCAGTTCTACGTCACCTCCGCCAACCGCACCGACGCCCCCTGGACGTACACGACCGAGGCCGGGAAGTCGATCGCGGACACCTGGAACACCCGCTACTCGGCCGGTGTCACCGACCTGACCGTGCACGGCCCCAACGGCTTCCTGCGCGGCTTCCGCAACCCCGGCACCACCCCCGGCCCCGAGGTCACCGCACGCCACAACGCCACCACGGGCAACCTGGACCTCACCCTCACCAATGCCGGGGCGTCGACGGCGACCCTCACGATCACCAACGCCTACGGCGGAGGCGCCAAGCGCCTCACGGTCGCCAAGGGCGCCACCGTCACCCACAGCGTCTCCCTGAAGAACACGCGGCGCTGGTACGACGTGACGGTGACCGCGTCCGAGACCGCGGACTTCGGCCGCCGCTTCGCCGGGAAGGTGGAGACCGGCGCGGCCGGCCTCTCGGACCCGGCGATCCTGACGGACCAGTCCTCCTCCTGACGCGCGGCACGCGAGCCACGCGAAAGCGCCCGTGCACCGGAGGAATCCGGTGCACGGGCGCTCGCGCGTACGGGGTCGGGCTGCCGCGGGGGCCGGCGCCCTAGCGGCGGGTGCGGACCCGGTTGAGGAGTTCCGACGCCGGGTGCGGGCCGGTGTGCTCGGGGTGGCGGGGCAGCCGGTGCGGCATCGCGCCGTACCAGGTGCGCGAGACGGCGTAGCCGAAGGCCAGGCAGATCATGCCGCCCACGGCGTCGAGCCAGAAGTGGTTGGCGGTGGCGACGATGACGACCAGGGTCGCCGTCGGGTAGAGCAGGCCCAGGATCCGGGCCCAGGGGGCCGAGGCGACCGCGAAGATCGTCAGCCCGCACCAGAGCGACCACCCTATGTGCATCGACGGCATCGCGGCGTACTGGTTCGACATGTGCTTGAGGTTCCCGGAGGCCATGGAGCCCCAGGTGTGGTGCACCAGCACGGTGTCGATGAAGTCCTGCCCGTTCATCAGCCGGGGCGGCGCGAGCGGGTAGAAGTAGTAGCCGACGAGGGCCACGCCGGTGGTCGCGAAGAGGACCAGGCGCGTGGCGGCGTACCGGCCCGGATGGAACCGGTAGATCCACACGAGCACGCCGATCGTCACGACGAAGTGCAGCGTGGCGTAGTAGTAGTTCATGCCCACGATCAGCCACGTCACGGAGTTGACGGCGTGGTTGACCGACTGCTCGACGGCGATGCCGAGGGTCTTCTCGACCCCCCAGATCCAGTCGGCGTTCGCGAGGGCGATCGACTTCTGCTCGGGCACGGCATTGCGGATCAGCGAGTAGGTCCAGTAGCTGACCGCGATCAGCAGGATCTCGAACCAGATCCGCGGCCGGCGCGGGACCCGCAGCCGGGGGAGCAGGGCGCGGTCGGAACCCGGGCGGGTCTCGGTCTCGACCACTACGGGTGAGGAGACGTCCGTCCGGGTTTCCAGTGTCTTCACGCTCGATTCACCCATGGGGAGAGAGTCTGCCAGATGAGCTCTCGCCTCCGATCATCCCTCGGGACGGTCTTCGGCGCAGCCGCTCCGTCTCAGGTACGACTCGGGGTGCGGCGCTGTCCGGGGCCCGAGGCCGTGGAGCCGCGCACGACCAGTTCCGGCAGGAAGACGAATTCGCTGTGGGGGGCCGGCGTACCGCCGATCTCCTCCAGCAGGGTCCGCACCGCTGCCTGTCCCATCGCCTGCACGGGCTGGCGGATCGTGGTCAGCGGCGGGTCGGTGAAGGCTATGAGCGGGGAGTCGTCGAAGCCGACGACCGAGACGTCCTGTGGCACCCGCAGGCCCTGCTGGCGGGCCGCCCGGATCGCACCGAGCGCCATCATGTCGCTCGCGCACACCACGGCCGTGCAGCCGCGCGAGATCAGCGCGGAGGCGGCGGCCTGGCCGCCCTCCAGGGAGTAGAGGGAGTGCTGGATCAGTTCCTCGACCTCGGCGTCGCCGAGCCCGAGCCGCTCCTTCATCCCGGCCCGGAAGCCCTCGATCTTGCGCAGGACCGGTACGAACCGCTTCGGTCCGACCGCGAGGCCGATGCGGGTGTGGCCGAGCGCGGTGAGGTGGGTGACGGCGAGCTGCATCGCGGCGCGGTCGTCGGGGGAGACGAAGGGGGCCTGCACCTTGTCGGAGAAGCCGTTGATCAGGACGTAGGGGACGCCCTGGCCGCGGAGTTGGTCATACCGGCCCATATCGGCCGTGGTGTCGGCGTGCAGGCCGGAGACGAAGATGATCCCGGAGACCCCGCGATCGACGAGCATCTCGGTCAGCTCGTCCTCGGTGGACCCGCCGGGGGTCTGCGTGGCG
The DNA here is from genome assembly GCF_040684695.1 of Streptomyces erythrochromogenes. Taxonomy (GTDB): domain Bacteria; phylum Actinomycetota; class Actinomycetes; order Streptomycetales; family Streptomycetaceae; genus Streptomyces; species Streptomyces erythrochromogenes_C. The sequence goes on along the minus strand of NZ_JBFBGM010000030.1, from coordinate 52,668 downwards.
AGCACCGGCGTGTACCCCTGGCGGGTCAGCGCCTGGCCGATGACCTGGGCGAGCGCCGGGAAGATGGGGTTGTCCAGCTCGGGCGTGATCAGTCCGACGAGGCCCGCGCTGCGCTGGCGCAGCCGTACGGGGCGCTCGTAGCCGAGGACGTCCAGCGCGGCCAGCACGGATTCGCGGGTGCCCGCGGCCACACCGGGCTTGCCGTTGAGCACGCGGCTGACTGTGGCTTCGCTGACCCCCGCCTGGGCTGCGATGTCGGCTAGCCGTGCGGTCACGGGATTGGACTGTACCGGCCGCCACATCAAAATGCCCACCACGTGCACGAATCCGGGGGAAGACGGACGGTGCGGCCGTCGGTGTCCACGGGGGCGCTGGAGAGTACGGGGCGACCGGGCGCGGGGAGTTCGACGGGGTCGGGGCGGGTGTTGAGGGTGCAGGCGAAGCCGGGGCGGGTGAAGAGGAGGACTCCGTCGGGGGCCGGGAGCCAGCTCATCCCGCGGGGGTCGGGGGACGGGCCGGCCCCGGGCGCGCCCAGTCCGGGCATGGCCCGGCGCAGCTCCAGGGCGGCGCGGTAGAGCTCCAGCGTGGAGTGCGGGTCGCCGGTCTGGGCGGCGACGCTGAGGCCGGCCCACGCGGGGGGCTGCGGGAGCCAGCTGCCGGCCGGCCCGAACCCGTAGGGGGGCTCCGGGCCGTCCCAGGGGAGGGGGACGCGGCATCCGTCGCGCAACCCGTCCTGCCCCTCCGCCTCCGGCGCGGTCAGCGGATCGGGCGCCTGCCCGGCCCCGCCGTCGGCCTCCTGCCCGGCCCCGCCGTCGGCCTCCGGCCCGGCCCCGGCGTCGGCCTGCGGGCGGGCGGGGGGTTCGCCTTCGCGGGGCGCGATGATGCCGGGGGCCGCAGGCCCCGATTCCGGGGCGGGGGCACCCGCGGGTACGGGGATCTGCGGACGGCGCCCGCGGCGGAAGGCGGGGTCCTGGCGGGATTCCGGGGGGAGGTCGGTGACCTCCGGGAGGCCCAGCTCCTCGCCCTGGTAGAGGTAGGCGGAGCCGGGCAGGGCCAGCATCAGGAGGGCCGCCGCGCGGGCGCGGGCCAGGCCCTGCCGCCCGCCCCCGTACCGGGTGACGTGGCGGACCACGTCGTGGTTCGACAGGACCCAGGTGGTGGGGGCGCCGACCGCCGTGGTGGCGGACAGGGACTCGTCGATCACCGTCCGCATCGCCTCCGGATCCCACGGGCAGGTGAGGAACCGGAAGTTGAACGCCTGGTGGAGCTCGTCCGGGCGCACGTACAGGGCGAGCCGCTCCGACGAGGGGGCCCAGGCCTCCGCGACCCCGATGCGCCCGCCCTCGTAGGAGTCGAGGAGGCGCCGCCACGCGCGGTGGATCTCGTGCACCCCGTCCTGGTCGAAGAACGGCAGCGGCTCCGTGCCGATCAGCGTGGCCTGCGCGCCGCGCCCGATGTCCGGCAGGCCGTCCGCCTTGACCATGCCGTGGGCGACGTCGATGCGGAACCCGTCGACGCCCAGGTCGAGCCAGAAGCGGAGGATCGAGTCGAACTCCGCCGTGACCTCCGGATGGGTCCAGTCCAGGTCCGGCTGCTCGGGCGCGAAGAGGTGGAGGTACCACTCGCCGTCCGCGACCCGGGTCCAGGCCGGGCCGCCGAAGATCGACTCCCAGTCGTTCGGCGGGAGGCTCCCGTCCGCGCCCCGCCCGCGGCGGAAGAGGTAGCGCTCCCGGGCCCCCGGCTCCCCGGCGAGCGCCGCCCGGAACCACGGGTGCTGCTCGGAGGTGTGGTTCGGCACCACGTCCACGATGACCCGCAGCCCCAGCTCGTGGGCGGCGCGGACCAGCTCGTCGGCGTCGGCGAGGTCCCCGAAGAGCGGGTCGACGGCCCGGTAGTCGGCGACGTCGTAGCCGCCGTCCGCCTGCGGGGAGACGTAGAAGGGGGTGAGCCACACGGCGTCGACCCCGAGGCGGGCGAGGTGGGGGAGGCGGGAGCGGACGCCGCGCAGGTCGCCGATCCCGTCGCCGTCGCTGTCGGCGAAGGAGCGTACGTACACCTGGTAGATGACGGCATCGCGCCACCAGTCACCGCGTGCGGTCGTCGCGTTGCTGTAAGCGCTTGCAAGGCCGACGGCCGTCGACTCGTGGGTCATATCGGGGTCAACGCGGCTACATGCCCCCTGGTTGCGGGCCCGGGCAGTCGAAGAGCATTCGAACTAACAGCAAGCTGCGGCAACCGTACGGACACACGGATGTAACGATCGCCTCCGCTTGCAGAAAGTTTGCGCAAGGCCTTTCGGTCCTCTTTCAGTCTTGTTACGTTCCTGGCAACTCGGGACCGCGAGGGCGCGGCCGGGATCATCGAAGGAGTTCATATGCGGCGTGGCATAGCGGCCACCGCGCTGGTCGCGGCCCTGGCGCTCGCGGCGACGGCTTGCGGCGGTGACGACAAGGGCGACGGCGGGACCGACGCAGGCGGCGAGCTTTCCGGCACGGTCACGTGGTGGGACACCGCCAACGACGCCGAGAAGGCGAGCTTCCAGAAGATCGCCGAGGGCTTTACCGCGAAGCACCCGAAGGTGACCGTCAAGTACGTCAACGTCCCGTACGGCGACGCGCAGAACAAGGTCAAGAACGCCTTCAGCAGCGGTTCCGACGCCCCTGACGTGATCCGCGCCGACGTCGGCTGGGTCGCCGACTTCGCCTCCCTCGGCTACCTCGACGAGGTGCCGGCCGACATGGCGAAGAAGGTCGACAGCGAGTTCCTGCCGCAGGCCGCGGCCAGCGGCAAGTACGAGGGCAAGACCTACGCCGTGCCGCAGGTCATCGACACCCTCGGCCTCTTCTACAACAAGAAGATGCTCGCCGACGCCGGCGTCCAGCCCCCCAAGACCCTCGCCGAGGTCAAGACCGCCGCCGAGGCGATCAAGGCCAAGACCGGCAAGGCCGCCCTCTACCTGCGCGGCGACGACTCCTACTGGTTCCTCCCGCTGATCTACGGCGAGGGCGGCGACCTCGTCGACGCGAAGAACAAGACGGTCACCGTCGACAACGAGGCGGGCGTCAAGGCCTTCAAGACCGCCCGCGACCTGGTCGCCTCCGGTGCGGCGATCACCAACGCCACCGACGGCTACGCCAACATGCAGACGGCCTTCAAGACCGGCGAGGCCGCCATGATGATCAACGGTCCGTGGGCCGTCGCCGACACCTACGCCGGCGACCAGTTCAAGGACAAGGCCAACCTCGGCATCGCCGCCGTCCCGGCCGGCTCCGCCAAGGCCGGCTCCCCGCAGGGCGGCCACGACCTCGGCGTCTACGCCGGCTCGAAGAACCGTGCCGCCGCGCACGCCTTCGTCGAGTACATGACCTCGCAGGAGGTCCAGGTCCAGTCCGCCAAGGAGCTGAGCCTGCTGCCGACCCGTACCGCCGCCTACGAGCAGCCGGACGTCAAGAGCAGCGAGATGGTCCAGTTCTTCAAGCCGGCCGTGGACAAGGCCGTCGAGCGCGCCTGGATCCCGGAGAACGGCTCCCTCTTCGAGCCGCTGAAGGTCGAATACACCAAGGCGATCACCGGGGCGTCGAGCCCGGAGGACGCGGCCAAGGCGGCCGGCATCGAGTTCCGCAAGATCCTCAAGGGCTGGAAGTAACGAAACGATGGCTGCTGACACCAGCCAGTCTGTGGTGAAGGCCGCGGACGACGGAGTCGGGAACGACTCCGCCGTCCGCGGCCGGAGCCGCTGGACTGACGGCGGGAACACAGGGAACACCCGGAGCCCCCGGAGCACCCGGAACGCAGGTGGCCTGAGGCGCGCCCTCGCCACCCACTGGTACGCCTGGGCCATGGTCGCCCCGGTGGTGCTCGTCCTCGGCGTGATCATCGGCTGGCCGCTGGTGCGCGGCATCTACCTGTCGCTGACCGACGCCAACGAGCGCAACGTCGCCCGCGACATCGGCGCCCGCCACATCGACGCCACGTACGAGTTCATCGGACTCGACAACTACACGGCGGTGCTCGGCGACCCGGTGTTCCTGCAGCGGCTGGTGTGGACGGTGATCTGGACCGTCGCGTGCGTGTCCATCACGTTCGTGCTCGGACTGACCCTCGCCAACATGCTGAACCGGCAGTTCAAGGGCCGCGCCGCCTACCGGATGGCGCTCATCCTGCCCTGGGCCGTCCCCGGCTTCGTCTCCGTCTTCGCCTGGCGGTTCCTCTTCAACCGCGACAACGGCATCCTCAACAAGGTCCTCGACGGCGGCGGCATCGCCGCCGTGCCGTGGCTCGACGACCCGACCTGGGCCAAGTTCTCGGTCATCGCCGTCAACGTCTGGCTGGGCATCCCCTTCATGATGGTCGCCCTCCTCGGCGGCCTGCAGTCCATCCCCGGCGAGCTCTACGAAGCCGCCGAGATGGACGGAGCCACCGCCTGGCAGCGCTTCCGCCACATCACCCTGCCCGGGCTGCGCACGGTCAGCATGACGGTGATCCTGCTCTCCACCATCTGGACCTTCAACATGTTCCCGGTGATCTTCCTGCTCACGCGGGGCGGACCGGGAGACTCCACCGAGATCCTGGTGACCCAGGCCTTCCGGGAGGCCTTCATCACGAGCCCGCGCGACTTCGCCGTCTCCGCGACGTGGGGCGTGCTCATCCTCCTGCTGCTCATGATCTTCGCGCTGGTCTACCGGCGCTCGCTGCGCAAGCAGGGAGAGGTGTGGTGACCATGACCACGACCCGCACGCGGACCCGGGGCAGCCGCTCCCCGTTCGCCTCCTTCGGCCTCCACGCCACCCTGCTCGTGGCCTCGGTCGTCGCCGTCTTCCCGGTCCTGTGGATCCTGCTGACCTCGCTCAAGCCCGCGCAGCACGCGATCACCACGGACTTCGTCAAGGAACCGACGCTCAGCAACTACACGTACCTGCTGGAGTCGAGCCACTTCCTCGACTGGTTCCTCAACTCCGTCCTGGTCGCCGGCGTCACCACCGTCCTCGGTGTCTTCATCGCCGCCACCACCGGGTACGCGGTCAGCCGGTTCAAGTTCCCCGGCATGAAGCCGCTCATGTGGACCCTGCTCATCACGCAGATGTTCCCCATGGCCATCCTGATCGTCCCGCTCTACAACCTGATGGGACAGCTCGGGCTGCTCAACCAGCCCGTCGGCCTGATCATCACCTACCTCACCATCGCCGTGCCGTTCTGCGCATGGATGATGAAGGGCTTCTTCGACACCATCCCGGTCGAGATCGACGAATCCGGCCGCGTCGACGGACTCAACCCCTTCGGCACGTTCTGGCGGCTGATCCTCCCGCTCGCCAAGCCCGGCCTCGCCGTCACCGGCTTCTACGCCTTCATCACCGCCTGGGGCGAGGTCGCGTACGCCTCCGCCTTCATGGTCGGCGACGAGAACCTCACCCTGGCCGGCGGCCTGCAGACCTTCGTCACCCAGTACACCTCCAACTGGGGTGCGATGAGCGCCGCCTCGGTCCTCATCGCCATCCCCGCGGCGATCTTCTTCGTATTCGCCCAGCGTCACCTCGTCGCCGGGATGACGGCAGGCGCCACCAAGGGCTGACCACCCGAGCCTGCCCGTTCCCCTCCCGGCCCGATCTCTCCAAGGACGACATGACCCAGCACCTCGCCGACGCACTTCCCACCACCACCGGCACCACGCCCGGCTGGTGGAGAGACGCGGTGATCTACCAGGTCTATCCGCGCAGCTTCGCCGACTCCAACGGAGACGGCATGGGGGACCTCGAAGGCATCCGCAGCCGCCTGCCCTACCTCAAGGAGCTGGGCGTCGACGCCGTCTGGCTCAGCCCCTTCTACGCCTCCCCGCAGGCCGACGCCGGCTACGACGTCGCCGACTACCGGGCCATCGACCCCATGTTCGGCACCCTGCACGACGCCGACGCCGTGATCCGCGAAGCCCACGGCCTGGGCCTGCGCATCATCGTCGACCTCGTCCCGAACCACTGCTCCGACCAGCACGAATGGTTCAAGCAGGCGCTGCGCGAAGGCCCCGGCTCCAGGCTGCGGGAGCGCTTCCACTTCCGCCCCGGCAAGGGCGAGGACGGCGAACTGCCGCCCAACGACTGGGAGTCGATCTTCGGCGGACCGGCGTGGACCCGGGTCGCGGACGGCGAGTGGTACCTGCACCTCTTCGCGCCCGAGCAGCCCGACTTCAACTGGGACCACCCGGCCGTCCAGGACGAGTTCCGCTCCATCCTGCGCTTCTGGCTCGACCTCGGCGCCGACGGCTTCCGCGTCGACGTCGCCCACGGCCTGGTCAAGGCCCCCGGCCTGCCCGACCTCGGCGCCCGGGACCAGCTCAAGCTGCTCGGCAACGACGTCATGCCCTTCTTCGACCAGGACGGCGTCCACGAGATATACCGCTCCTGGCGCCGCATCCTCGACGAGTACGAGGGCGACCGCGTCCTCGTCGCCGAGGCCTGGACCCCCACCGTCGAGCGCACCGCCCGCTACGTCCGCCCCGACGAGATGCAGCAGGCCTTCAACTTCCAGTACCTGACCAGCGACTGGGAGGCGGCCGCGCTCCGCGAGGTCATCGACGGCTCGCTCGCCGCGATGCGCCCCGTCGGCGCCCCCACCACCTGGGTGCTGTCCAACCACGACGTCACCCGGCACGCCACCCGCTTCGCCAACCCGGCCGGCCTCGGCACCCAGCTGCGCGAGCCCGGGGACCGCGAGCTCGGCCTGCGCCGCGCCCGCGCGGCCAGCCTGCTGATGCTGGCGCTGCCCGGTTCGGCGTACGTCTACCAGGGCGAGGAGCTCGGCCTGCCCGACGTCACCGACCTGCCCGACGAGGTCCGCCAGGACCCGTCCTTCTTCCGCGCGGCCGGACAGGACGGCTTCCGCGACGGCTGCCGCGTCCCCATCCCGTGGTCCGGCACCGAGGCCCCGTACGGCTTCGGCACCGGCGGCAGCTGGCTCCCGCAGCCCGACTCCTGGGCGGAGCTGAGCGTGGAGGCGCAGACCGGCGACCCGTCCTCCACCCTGGAGCTCTACCGGACCGCCCTGCGGCTGCGCCGCGAGCACCCGGACCTGGGCGCGGGCGAGGCCGTGGACTGGCAGGAGGCCCCGGAGGGCGTACTGGTCTTCCGGCGCGGGGACTTCCTGTGCGCGGCCAACACCACCGGTGAGGCCGTACGGATCCCCGTCACGGGCGAGGTGCTGCTGTCGAGCGGTCCCGGCGCGGTGGCCGAGGGCACGGTCGAGGACGGCGTGCTGCCGGCCGACACCACGGTGTGGTGGCAGGTGACGGCGGGGTGACCTCCCCCCTCCGGCTGACGGACATCGCCGCGCAGGCCCAGGTCAGCGAGGCGACGGTCAGCCGTGTGCTCAACGGCAAGGCGGGCGTCGCGGCCGGCACCCGGCACAAGGTGCTGGCCGCGATGGACCTGCTCGGCTACGAGCGGCCCGTGCGGCTCAAGCGGCGCAGCAACGGACTCGTCGGCCTGCTGATCCCGGAGCTCACCAACCCGATCTTCCCGGCGTTCGCGCAGGTCATCGAACAGGCCCTGGCCGGGCACGGGTACACGCCGGTGCTGTGCACGCAGACGCCCGGCGGGGCCACCGAGGACGAGCTGGTCGAGCAGCTGGAGGAGCGCGGGGTCACCGGCATCGTCTTCCTGTCCGGACTGCACGCCGACTCCCACGCCGACCCGGCCCGCTACCAGCGACTCGCCTCGCGCGGGCTGCCGTTCGTGATGATCAACGGCTTCAACGAGCACGTGAACGCCCCCTTCATCTCCCCGGACGACCGGGCGGCCGCCGAGATGGCCGTACGGCACCTGCAGGACCTCGGGCACGAACGCATCGGGCTGGCCATCGGGCCGACCCGGTACGTGCCCTCGGCCCGCAAGGAGCAGGGCTTCCGGGCCGTCGTGCCCGACGCGGAGGCCGAGGGGCGGATCCAGCGCACCCTCTTCACGGTCGAGGGCGGCCACGCCGCGGGCGGCGCCCTCCTCGACCGCGGCTGCACGGGCATCGTGTGCGGCAGCGACCCGATGGCCCTCGGCGTCATAAGGGCCGTGCGCGAGCGGGGCCTGCGGGTGCCGCAGGACGTGTCGGTGGTCGGCTTCGACGACTCGCCGCTGATCGCCTTCACGGACCCGCCGCTCACGACCGTCCGCCAGCCGGTACGCGCGATGGCGACGGCTGCGGTGGGAGCCCTCCTGGAGGCGGTGTCGGGAACCCCGGTCCAGCGCACGGAGTACGTCTTCCAGCCGGAGCTGGTGGTGCGGGGGTCTACGGGGCAGGTGCCGTAGGGGGGTTCCAGCCCCCTCGGCCCCCCACCCCGGGCCCGTGGTTGCCCACCCGCCTCAGAGCCACGACCCACCGGGCGGGGGCCGGAAGGTGCGGCGGCGGTGTGGGGGAGCGGGATGCACTCGGGCGGTATCTGAGTTGTTCTGGGGGGTTTTCCGTCCGTCTGATGGTTTTCCGGGTCGTGCCGGTCCCTCAAGGGCGCTCCTGCGTCGCGTCGCGTTGCGATGGCCTGCGGCCACCCTTGACCGCCCGTCCCGCCCCGGAACTGCAAGGACCGGCGGAAAACCCCAAAAGAACGAGCCGGGCGACGAGAGACCATCGGGGAAATCAGCGATGCGCGGGCGGAGCCCGGCACGCCCCAAATCGCTACGCGCTCCTGCCCGGCGGCGTCTGCGAGCCTCGTGGGTTGGACATAGGCCGCCATCGATCGCTACGCGCTTCTCGATCACGCGTCCCCAGACCGCCTGGGGTTGCTCAAAGGCCGCAGAGGCCCCAATGGTCGCTGTTTGGGCGAGCGGTTGGGACGGCATCCTGCTCTTGTCCGGGGTTGGCATCGGCTGGGCCGATGGCTCGCCCTCTGGGGGCCGGCAACACTCGCCGAAGAGCGACGGAGTAGCCACTGGCCTGTGGGTACTTTCCGCCCGCCCGTCGACCCCGCCTGGTATTCGATGGGGCGGGGTATCGGTGCGGAGCGGTCAGCCGCGTCGGAACCGAACCGGACCTGTTGCGGGTGGTTTCGCGAAGCTGAGGGCACACCCTGCGGCCAGGAGGGCGACACCGGCAGCGAGCGCCGGGCCCGAGTTCGGGCGGTGCAAGATGAGGGCCCATGGTTCGGCGCCGCCGCCGGCGCGCCATCCGGCGGCGGCGCAGACGAGTGGAAACACCGCGGTGAGGGGTGCTGTGATGCGGTGGCCGACGATCGGGTTGAGCAGCAGGGCGATGCCCAGGTAGACGGCGGTGTTGCGGCCGACCGCGACCGCGATGCCGGTGACGCCCAGGACGTGCGCGAGGCCGGCGATGGTGAGGGCTGCTGTGGCGAGTCCGATGGCGAGGGCGGTGTCCCAGCGGTGGACGGGGCGTACGGCGGTGATCTCGGTCGATGTGGCGGCGCGGCCGGTTCCGTTGATCCACAGCACCGCGGGGAGGACCGTGATCAGGTCGGCCAGGAGGAACTTTCCTGCCTGGCCGGCCAGAACGGGTATGGGGAGCTCGACGTTGCCGATGACGAGGCTGGCAAGGGCTGTCAGCAGGGTGCTGACGGTCAGTACCGCCGCGGCGCGTGAGCGGAGCCACCAGATCACCGGTCTGCCCCCGTCGGGTCGAGACGTGGCGGCTGGTCGCAGGTGGTCAGGGCCTGGCGGTTGGCTTCGTACCAGGCCAGCTGCGCGTCGCGAGGCTGTTGCAGCACCTTCTGGGCGAGGGCGGCCTCATCGGGCCTGAACCGGCCCGGCTGGGGCGGGGACTGGGTCGCGACGGCCGTGATCCAGGCCACCAGGGGTCCACGGGCGGGGTAGGCGGCGAACTTGCCCGTGGTGCGGGCACACTCCGGAAGCGGGGGCAGGACGGCGTTCGCCATGTTGGCTGCGAGGTCTTCAAGGCGTGGGACCTCGTTGATGCCGAGGGTGGTCTCCCCGGGTTTGGGGCTGCGGTTCTGAGTGAGGGTGGCAGGGACGGGCAATCCGGCCTCGATCATGCGGGCTGCGTAAATACGGGTCTGCTGTACGACCTTGTTGTGATCGGCGGTCTCGGGCCAGAGGCAGATCTGCGGTCGTTCCCGTGTGTCGCACACCAGATCGGAGGCGTCTCGGACGACGACCGGGTCGTAGCCGAGAGGCTTGGCCACCGGTATGGCGATGGCAACGGCGCCGGCAACCAGGGCCAGCGCGAGCGCGGCCGTGCCCCACGTTGCGCGGTGGATGACGGCCAGGGCCGCGGCACACACCGCCGCTGCGAAGAGCACTGCCACACCGACGGCCCGCGGGCTGATGACGGTCCCGACTGAGCAGCAGCTTCCGAAGCCGCCGGCGACGAGCTGGCGAGGCCACGAGGTTTCCCAGGAGGCGGGGAAGGCCATGAGGAAGAAGCCGGCGACGAGGCCGAGGGGGGCAGCGGCCAGGCCGGGCAGGTAGGAGCCCAGAAGGTATCCGGCGAGGGTGTTGGCTGCCAGCAGCAGCCCCTGTGCGCCGAGCATGCCCAGATGCGAAGGGGACGGGGCCGCGCCGACGGCGGTGGAGGAGATGGCCAGTGCCACTGCCATGCCGCCGACGCCCATGAGCCAGACCGGAACGAGGACAGGTAGGGCAACGCCCAGCCGACTGCGTACAGGGGCCTGGTCGAAGATCCGGCCGCGCTTGAGACGGGCGGCTTCCCACGCGGCACTCCCCGCGCATGCCGCGGCCGCGAACGGCAGCGCCATGGACGCCTTGCCCAAGGCCGAGGGGCCGTAGCCGCGGGTCACGAAACTGGTCAGCGTGTCGTTGAGCAGGAAGGCCACGAACGCGGCGAGCAGGAAGAACATGACCGTCGCGGAGGACGATCGTACGAGAGTGCGGGTCAACATCGCTTTAGATCTCCTGCCCGACAAGCAGCGCGTAGGCGGCCTCCGCCCGTTCGCGGCTCCCCCCGGAAGCGGGGGCGAGGGCATGGAAGTCTGCCGGGCTTCCCTGGAAGCGGACCTCACCCTGGTCCAGGACGACGACCTGGTGGTAAAGGTCGGCGAGGTCCTCGGTCTGGTGGGTGGAGACCAGGACCTGCACCCTCTGGGAGAGCTCTGCCACCAGCCGGCGGAACATCTGGCGCTGCTGCGGGTCGAGTCCGGCGGTCGGCTCATCCATGAGGATCAGCTCGCTCCGATGGGTCAGAGCTCCGGCAATGCCCATGCGCCTGAGCTGCCCGCCGCTGACCTGATGGCTCTTGCGGTCCGCCAGCTTGCCCAGCCCGACCCGCTCGACCGCCCCGGCCGAGGCCTCCCAGGCCGCGCCGCGGCTCAGCCCCTTCAGCCAGCCCGCGTAGGCGACCTGCTCGCGCACGGTAAGGCCGGGAACCGGTGTGATGTGCTGGGGTATCCACGCGATGCGCTTGCGGTAGGCGGCCCGCCTGCGGCGATCGGGGCGCGCCCCGTTGAAGCTCACGCTCCCATCCGCCGGAGTCAGCTGCGAGGCCGCTATGGCCATCAGGGTCGACTTGCCGGCTCCGTTCGGGCCGAGGAGCACCGTTGCGGGGGCGTCGACCGTCAGGGCCAACCCGGTGAACACCGAGGCCTGCCTCCCGTACCGGAAGGCGATGTCATCGAATACCAAAGCCATGTTCACAGCGCGCAATCCGCCGCCCTGGGGGCGGCAAGTAGTGGGACTATGGTGAGCGCGGGTGTCCCGGCGCTGAGATCGCCGGGACACCCGTCGTGCCGGAGCCTGCTGCTACCAGCCGATCTTCACGTAGTCGACCCACAGGTAGCCACCGTTGAGGAGGCTGTCCAGCCGGAAGTAGTAGACGCCGGCATCGTCGGGGTCCTTCCAGTCGACCCACCCGCAGTAGTTAACCCGGTAGCCCTTGTTGATGTCGGGGCGGAAGTCCTGGTGCTTCCAGAGCTGGAGCCCCGATCTGTTGTAGCCCATGCTCGAGTCGGTGCTGCAGCCCTGGAAGTACACGCCGGTCCAGGCGCCGTCGTGGTTGTTGTCCGTCCACCGGCTGGACTCCTTGCCCGGAGCCCACTGGGTGATGTATGTCTCCCGCGAGCCTTCAGCCTGCGCGGGGCTGGCCCCGACCAGGCCGACCAGAGCGACACCGGCCATGAGGCCAGCGAGCTTCTGACGATTGATCTCCATGCTTGTCCCTTCGAATCGAGCACCCTCGGATCGATCAGAGTGCAGAGGCGAATCGGGCGTACGGCGGCTTGCCCATACCGGTACCGCTGCAGGAACGGGAACAAAGCCGATGTGCCGAGCTCACGGAAGGCGGAAGCGGAAGCCGCGGGCCTCCCGGCAGGGGTGCTACCAGCCGATCCTTACCTGGTTCACCCACAGCGCCTCTCCGTTGGCGAGGCTCTTCAGTGCGAAGTAGTACTGCCCGGCGTCGTCAGGGTCCTTCCAGTCGACCCAACCGCAGTAGTTGGTACGCGAACCCTTGGAAATGTCAGGGCTCCAGGAGACGTCCTTGTAGAGGTGCAAACCCGCGTACGAGAAGTCGGCGTCCGTGGAGCAGCCCTCGAAGTAGACACCCGTCCAGGCGCTGTCCGAGTTGCGGTCGTTCCAACGGCTCGACTCCTTGTGCAGGACCCAGCCGCTGATGTACGAGGTGCGCTCTGACTCAGCGTGCGCCGGCAGGGCGCCGGCAACACTGATCAGGAGCGTGCCGGCCAGCAGGCTGGCAAAGCGATGGCGTAACACTGCGTTGCTCTCCTTCCATGACGAACGAGCCACGCGTCCCGGACTGCCAGTGCCCGCGTCAGAGGGCGCCAGAGGTGGGTCGCACAGCTACGAAGATCCGATTCCAGGGCTAGAAGCCGACCGTCACCTTGTTGACCCACAGGCGGCTTCCGCTGCTGAGGCTCTCCAGCACGAAGTAGTACTCGCCGGCGTCATCAGGGTCTTTCCAGTCGACCCACCCGCAGTAATTGGTGCGAGACCCCTTACTCGGGTCCGGCTGCCAATCCACGGCCTTGCGGAGCATGAGCCCCGCCTGGTTGAAGGCGCCATTGGTCGAGCAGCCCTCGAAATAGACACCGGTCCAGGCGCCGTCGGCGTTACTGTCCGTCCAGTGGCGCGACTCGTTGCTCACGTACCAGTTGGAAATGTAGGTGTTGAAGGACCCCTCTGCGTGCGCCGGCGTCACGGCGGTAACGCACAGCAGTGTCACGCCAGCCATGACGCTGGCAGCGCGTTGAGAATTGACCGTCACTGATCCCTCCCGCGTCCGATACCCCAGGGGCAGAGGGCAGCGATGCACCAATCCCCCGAGGTGTGCACGAAATCGAACATATGCCGGAAGATCTCGTTCCATCGGGCACGGACGGCATATGGCCGAAAACGCTGAACCGAGCAACCAACTACAGACGTGCCACGGGCAAAGGCCAGGTGGGGTGCGAGGATCGCCAGCGCCGTCTCGACATTGGCCAGGAGAGATCCACCTCTTCATGCATCGGCCCCAGACCCCGATGGTCGAGTTGTGCCTGTTGCGGGTGTTTCAGGTGCAGCTGGCGAAGAACCCGGCCACAGAGGCCTGCGGACGCCGTCGGGCAGGAGCGCGTAGCGATGTGGGGCGCTCCCCGACCTCCCCGCGCATCGCTGATGTGGCCGTCCCTGAAACGAAGGTCCCGGCTCGTTCTTTTGGGGTTTTCCGCCGGTCCTTGCAGTTCCGGGGCGGGACGGGCGGTCAAGGGCGGCCGAAGGCCATCGCAACGCGACGCGACGCAGGAGCGCCCTTGAGGGACCGGCACGACCCGGAAAACCATCGGACAGACGGGAAAACCCCCAGAACGTCACTGACTCCCGCCCGAGTGGGTCCTGCCTACCCGAAGCTGCCCCGCGCCTTGTCGCCCCACCCGCGCCGGGGTGCCGCTCACCCCGCCCCCGCCCCCGCCGTCGTCAGGCCTCCCGTCCTGCCGGGATGCTGCTCCCCGCGCCGCCGCCGCCCCTTCCGCCCCCGCCCCGCCGGCTTCCGTTCCTCCGCCTCCGCCCCGCCTCTGAACTCGCCCTGGTCCGGGCCGAGTCCGGGGGTGGGGGTGGGAGGACACGCCTCGGAAACAATTCTGCAATCTCTTGCGCAAAGTCTTGCAGGGCTTCTACCTGGCACCTACGGTCGCTCCAATCCCCACACCTTCCGCCAGGAGGCCCCCGCATGCCTGCCAGAGCCGTCAGAGCTGCAACTCTTTTCACCGCCACCGCACTTGCCGCCGCCACGCTCACCGCCATCGCGCCGCAGGCCGCCGCCACGCCCCCCGGCGAGAAGGACGTGACCGCCGTCCTCTTCGAGTGGCGCTTCGCCTCCGTCGCCAAGGCCTGCACCGATTCCCTCGGCCCCGCCGGGTACGGGTACGTGCAGGTCTCGCCCCCGCAGGAGCACGTGCAGGGCAGCCAGTGGTGGACCTCGTACCAGCCCGTCAGCTACAAGATCGCCGGTCGGCTGGGGGACCGGGCCGCCTTCCAGGCGATGGTCGGCGCGTGTCACGCAGCGGGCGTGAAGGTCGTCGTGGACTCCGTCATCAACCACATGGCGGGCCCGGCGGACGCGGGTGCGACGCTGACGGGGACGGGCGGGTCTTCGTACACGAAGTACACCTATCCGGGGATCTACTCGGGCGCCGACATGGACGACTGCCGGGCGACGATCTCCAACTACCAGGACCGCGGCAACGTCCAGAACTGCGAGCTCGTCCAGCTCGCGGACCTGGACACCGGCGAGGACTACGTGCGCGGCCGGATCGCCGGCTACCTCAACGACCTGCTCTCGCTGGGCGTCGACGGCTTCCGCATCGACGCCGCCAAGCACATGCCCGCCGCCGACCTCGCCAACATCAAGTCCCGGCTGACGAACCCCTCGGTCTACTGGAAGCAGGAGGCGATATTCGGGGCGGGGGAGGCCGTCTCGCCGAGCGAGTACCTCGGCAACGGCGACGTGCAGGAGTTCCGCTACGCGCGGGACCTCAAGCGGGTCTTCCAGAGCGAGAACCTGGCCCACCTGAAGAACTTCGGCGAGGCGTGGGGCTACATGCCCTCCGCGCAGAGCGGCGTCTTCGTCGACAACCACGACACCGAGCGCCTCGGCGACACCCTCACCTACAAGGACGGGTCCGCCTACACCCTCGCCGGCGTGTTCGCGCTGGCCTGGCCGTACGGGTCCCCGGACGTGCACTCCGGCTACGAGTGGACCGACAAGGACGCCGGCCCGCCGAACGGCGGCACGGTCAACGCCTGTTACTCGGACGGGTGGAAGTGCCAGCACGCCTGGCGGGAGATCTCCTCGATGGTCGGCTTCCGGAACGCGGCGCGCGGTCAGGGCGTCGTGAACTGGTGGGACAACGGCGGCGACCAGATCGCCTTCGGGCGCGGCTCCAAGGCCTACGTCGCGATCAACCACGAGGGCTCGTCCCTGACCCGGACCTTCCAGACCTCGCTGCCGGCCGGTGACTACTGCGACGTGCAGAGCGGGCGCGCCGTGACCGTCGGTTCCGACGGCCGGTTCACCGCCACGCTCGGCGCCGGGACCGCCCTGGCCCTGCACGTGAACGCCCGTACCTGCTCGGGCACCCCGGCGGGCTCCGGCGGGGCGGCCTTCGCCGTCAACGCCACCACCGTGCCGGGACAGAACATCTACGTCACCGGTGACCGGGCCGAGCTCGGCAACTGGAACACCGGCGGTGCGTTGAAGCTCGACCCGGCGGCCTACCCCGTCTGGAAGCTCGACGTCTCCCTCCCGGCCGGCACGTCCTTCGCGTACAAGTACATCCGCAAGGACGCCTCCGGGAACGTCACCTGGGAGAGCGGCGCCAACCGTACGGCCACCGTCCCCGCGAGCGGCAAGGTCGCGCTGAGCGACACCTGGCGCAGCTGAGCCGCCGCCCCACAGACCAGGGCCGCCCGGCACCCCCTTACCCATCCCCCGGACTCCGTCCGGGGGGACCCCCAGGCCGGGCGGCCCTCATCCATGCGACACGTACACAAGGAGACCCGCCTTGATACGCCCTGCCGCAGGAGTGCTCGCCGCCGCCCTGGCCGTGACGCTCTTGCCCGCCCTCCCCGCCGCGGCCGCCGAGGCCAAGGCGCCCGCGCCGCCCTCGGACGCGAAACTCTCCGCCGAACCGGCCCGCAACGACCTGACCCGCGAGCAGTTCTACTTCGTGCTCCCGGACCGGTTCGCGAACGGTGATCCGGGCAACGACCGGGGCGGGCTGACCGGCTCCCGCCTGGAGACCGGCCTGGACCCCACCGACAAGGGCTTCTACCAGGGCGGCGACCTCAAGGGGCTCACCGACCGGCTCGACTACATCAAGGGGCTCGGCACCACGGCCATCTGGATGGCGCCGATCTTCAAGAACCAGCCGGTGCAGGGCAAGGGCGACGACGTCTCCGCCGGCTACCACGGCTACTGGATCACCGACTTCACCCAGGTCGACCCGCACTTCGGCACCAACGCGGACCTGGAGCGGCTGATCGACAAGGCGCACGCGAAGGGGATGAAGGTCTTCTTCGACGTCATCACCAACCACACCGCCGACGTCGTGGACTACCGGGAGGCCTCCTACGCGTACCTGTCGAAGGGGGCGTTCCCCTATCTGACGAAGGACGGGGTGCCGTTCGACGACAAGGACTACGCCGACGGGAAGGGGAAGTTCCCGAAGGTGGACGGGGAGTCCTTCCCGAGGACCCCGTTCGTGCCGGACGCGAAGAAGAACCTGAAGGTGCCGGGCTGGCTCAACGACCCGACGATGTACCACAACCGGGGTGACTCCACCTTCGCGGGCGAGTCCTCCGAGCAGGGCGACTTCTTCGGCCTGGACGACCTGTGGACCGAGCGTCCCGAGGTCGTCAGCGGGATGGAGAAGATCTACGAGAAGTGGGTCAAGGACTTCGAGATCGACGGCTTCCGCATCGACACGGTCAAGCACGTCAACACGGAGTTCTGGACGCAGTGGGCGACCGCCCTCGACGCGTACGCGGCCGACCGCGGGCGGGACGACTTCTTCATGTTCGGCGAGGTCTACTCCGCCGACACCGCCGTCACCTCCCCGTACGTGACCCGCGGGAAGCTCGACGCGACCCTCGACTTCCCGCTCCAGGACGCGATCCGCGCGTACGCCTCCCAGGGCGCGGCGGCCTCCCGGCTGGGCTCCGTCCTCGCCGACGACTACCGCTACACCTCCGGCAAGGCCAACGCCTACGAGCAGGTGACCTTCCTCGGCAACCACGACATGGGCCGCTTCGGGACCTTCCTGAAGCAGGACCGGCCGGGTGCGAGCGAGCAGGAGCTGCTGGGTCGCTACCGGCTCGCCAACGAGCTGATGTTCTTCTCCCGCGGCAACCCGGTGATCTACTCCGGTGACGAGCAGGGCTACACCGGCGCGGGCGGCGACAAGGACGCCCGCCAGCCGCTGTTCGCGTCGAAGACCGCCGACTACCTGGACGACGACCAGCTGGGAACGGCGCGCACGCACGCGAGCGACGCTTACGATCCGGAGCACCCCCTCTACAAGGAGATCAGTGCTCTCTCGAAGCTGACCAAGGCCCACCCGGCCCTGCGCGACGGCATCCAGAGCGAACGGTTCTCCGACGGCTCCGTGTACGCCTTCGCCCGTACCGACGCCCGCACCCGCACCGAGTACCTGGTCGCCGCCAACAACGGCGCCGAGTCGCGCACCGTGGAGATCGACGCCCCGGCCGGCACCCAGTACCGCACCCTCTACGGCGGCTCCGCGCTGATCCGCGCCTCCGCCGCCGGCAAGCTCACCGTCGTCGTCCCCGCCCTCGGCTCGGTGGTGCTCAAGGCCGTCGCCCCGCTCGCCAAGCCAACCGCCAAGCCCGCCCTGACCCTCAAGGCCCCGGCCCCCGGCGCCACCGGCACCGTCGAGCTGTCCGCCGACGTCAGCGGCGGCGGCCTGAACCGGGTCGTCTTCGCCGCCCAGACCGGCAACGAGAAGTGGCAGGTCCTCGGCTCGGCCGACCACGCCCCCTACAAGGTCACCCACCCCATCGACGCCAAGACCCCCGCCGGGACCCCGCTGCGCTACAAGGCGGTCGTCGTCGACTCCGCCGGCCGCACCGCGAGCGCCCTCGCGCAGTCCGTCACCGGCCAGGTCCCGCCCGTCGAGGTCCCCACCGCAACCCAGCGCGACTACGCGGTCGTCCACTACAACCGCCCCGACGGCGACTACACCGACTGGCGGCTCTACGCCTGGGGCGACATCGCAGAGGGCGAGGCCACTCCCTGGCCGGCCGGCCACGCCTTCACCGGCCGCGACGCCTACGGCGCCTTCGCGTACGTCAGGCTCAAGCCCGGCGCCTCCTCCGTCAGCTACCTCGTCATCGACAAGGACGGCAACAAGGACGTAGCCGCCGACCGCACCGTCGACGTGACGAAGACCGGCGAGATCTGGCTGGAGCAGGGCAAGGAGCCCGCCCGCACCGACCGCCCCGCCTACCCGCCGCAGGACCAGGGCAAGGCCGTCCTGCACTACCAGCGCCCCGACGGCGCGTACGACGGCTGGGGCCTGCACGTGTGGACCGGGGCCGCGACCCCGACCGACTGGTCCAAGCCGCTGCTGCCGACCCGCACCGACTCCTACGGCGCGGTCTACGAGGTCCCGCTCGCCGCCGGCGCCACCAGCCTCAGCTACATCCTGCACAAGGGCGACGAGAAGGACCTGCCCACCGACCAGTCCCTCGACCTCAAGGCCACCGGCCACGAGGTGTGGATGCTCGGCGGCCGGGAGAAGTACCTCCTGCCCCAGCCCGCCGGCTCCGCCGCCGCCCTCGACCTCACCAAGTCCCAGGCCGTCTGGCTCGACCGGAACACCGTCGCCTGGAACGCCCCCGCGGCCGCCGCCTCCGTCCAGCTCCTCGCCTCCCGCGAAGGCGCCGTCAAGGCCGAGAACGGCGCCCTGACCGGCCCGGCCCAGTGGCTGCGCCTCGGCCGCGCCGAACTGACCGCCGCCCAGAAGCAGAAGTTCCCGCACCTGGCCGCGTACACCGCCTTCACCGTCGACCCCCGCGACCGGGACCGCGTACGGGACGCCCTGCGCGGCCAGCTCGTCGCCAGCGCCCGCGCCGCGAACGACGCCGTGCTCGCCGCGACCGGCGTGCAGCTCGCCGGAGTCCTCGACGACCTGTACGCGACGACCGCCGCCCTGGGCCCGGTCTTCAAGGACGGCCGACCCACCCTCTCCGTCTGGGCCCCCACCGCCCAGCAGGTCTCCCTCGAACTCGACGGCCGCACCGTCGCCATGCGCCGCGACGACGCCACCGGCGTCTGGTCCGTGCGCGGCGAGCGCTCCTGGACCGGGAAGCCGTACCGCTACGCGGTGACCGTCTGGGCCCCCAGCACCCGCCAGGTGGTCCGCAACCTCGTCACCGACCCCTACTCCACCGCCCTGACGGCCGACTCCACCCACAGCCTGGCCGTGGACCTGGCCGACCCCAAGCTGGCGCCGCCCGGCTGGAAGCAGCTGCGCAAGCCCGCGGCCGTCCCCTTCACCTCCGCGCAGATCCAGGAGCTGCACATCCGCGACTTCTCCGTCGCGGACCGCACCAGCGGCCACCCCGGCCAGTACCTGGCCTTCACCGACACCGGCTCGGCGGGCATGCGCCACCTGCGCGACCTGGCCGCCGCCGGCACCTCCTACGTCCACCTCCTGCCCGCCTTCGACATCGGCACCATCCCGGAGAAGGCCGCGGACCGCACCGAGCCCGCCTGCGACCTCACGGTGTACGCGCCGGACTCGCAGGAGCAGCAGGCGTGCGTGGCGGCCGCCGCCGCGAAGGACTCCTACAACTGGGGCTACGACCCGCTGCACTACACCGTCCCTGAGGGCAGCTACGCCAGCGACCCGAACGGCACCGCCCGCACCGTCGAGTTCCGCAGGATGGTCCAGTCCCTGAACGGGGCCGGGCTGCGCACCGTGATGGACGTCGTCTACAACCACACCGTCGCCGCCGGGCAGTCGGACAAGTCGGTCCTCGACCGCATCGTCCCCGGCTACTACCAGCGCCTGCTGGCCGACGGCGGCGTCGCCACCTCCACCTGCTGCGCCAACACCGCCCCCGAGAACGCCATGATGGGCCGCCTCGTCGTCGACTCGATCGTCACCTGGGCGAAGGAGTACAAGGTCGACGGCTTCCGCTTCGACCTGATGGGCCACCACCCGAAGGCCAACATCCTGGCGGTGCGCGCCGCCCTGGACGCCCTGACGCCCGCCAAGGACGGCGTCGACGGCAAGAAGATCGTCCTCTACGGGGAGGGCTGGAACTTCGGCGAGATCGCCGACGACGCCCGCTTCGTCCAGGCGACGCAGAAGAACATGGCCGGGACCGGCATCGCCACCTTCTCCGACCGGGCGCGCGACGCGGTCCGCGGCGGCGGCCCCTTCGACGAGGACCCGCGCGTCCAGGGCTTCGCGTCGGGCCTGTTCACCGAGCCCAACGGATCGCCCGCCAACGGCACCCCGGCCGAGCAGAGGGCCCGCCTCCTGCACGCCCAGGACCTGATCAAGGTCGGCCTCTCCGGCAACCTCGCCCCGTACTCCTTCACCGACACCTCCGGGCGCCGCGTCAAGGGCTCCGAGGTGGACTACAACGGCTCTCCGGCCGGCTACGCGGCCGCCCCCGGCGACGCCCTCGCCTACGCGGACGCCCACGACAACGAGACCCTCGCCGACGCCCTGACCTACAAGCTCCCGCCCGCCACCACCAACCGCGACAGGGCCCGCATGCAGGTCCTGGCCATGGCGACGGCCACCCTCTCCCAGGGCCCGGCCCTCTCCCAGGCCGGCACCGACCTGCTGCGCTCCAAGTCCCTGGACCGCAACTCCTACGACAGCGGCGACTGGTTCAACGCCATCCAGTGGGACTGCCGCGCCGGCAACGGCTTCGGCCGCGGCCTGCCCCCGGCCGCCGACAACGGCCCGAAGTGGCCCTACGCGAAGCCCCTGCTGACCGGGCCCGCGCCCACCTGCACCGACATCAACGCGACCGCGGCGGCCCACCGCGACCTGCTGAAGATCCGCACCACCGAGCCGGACTTCGCCCTCACCACCGCCGAGGCCGTCCAGTCCCGGCTGGGCTTCCCGCTCTCGGGCCGGGAGGAGACCCCGGGCGTGATCACCATGACCCTGGGCGACCTGGTCGTGGTTTTCAACGCCACGCCCACCGCCCGGCCCCAGCGCGTGGCCGCCCTCGCGGGCACCGCCTACCGCCTGCACCCGGTGCAGGCGACGGGCTCCGACGCCACGGTCAAGCAGTCCGCCTACGACGCGACGACAGGAGAGTTCACCGTCCCCGCCCGCACCGTCTCCGTCTTCACACGACGCTGAGCCGGTCGAGCCGCTTCTCCAGCAGGATCACCCCGTAGACCCTGCCGTCCTTCCCCCGCTTGTCGGGGAGCTCCCCGACCACCCGGTAGCCCGCGCCCAGGTAGTACGCGAGCAGCCGGGGGTTGGTGGAGACGCAGTCCAGCCGCGCCCGCTCCCGCCCGGTCCTGGCCGTCCGCCGCTCGGCATGTTCGAGCAGCCGGCGGCCGGCCCCGGCGGGGGCGGTCTCGCGCGAGACCATCAGCCGGTGCACGTAGCCCGCGACGGGCGGCTGGATCCCCCAGGCCTCCTCGTCGGACCACCACAACTCGTAGGCCCCGCAGACCCGGCCGTCGGCGTCGCCGGCCAGCCACACCTCTCCGTCGTGCATCTTCGACCGGAAGTGCGCGGCGTCCTTGTCGCCGGGCTTCCACTGCTCGATCCCGTGCTTCACCATCCAGCGGGCGGCCTCGTCGTACAGGCGCACCAGCGTGCCGGCGTCCTTCTCCACGGCCGGCCGGAACAAGATCCCGTCGTCAATGATCACGCGGGCATTATCGGTGATCACCATCGGTCGTGATCAAGAGAGGGCGGGGGTTTGCGCGCCGGGTCACAAAGCGGGGGCCGCGCCGCCCGGAACGAGCCCCACCAGACGCCCGACCAGCTCCCCGAAAGGCCCGTCGGCGGGCTCGCCGGCCAGGATCCGCATCAGGATCCCCGCCATCTCCGCGTCGTACGCGGCACTCACCGCGGCCAGCGCCGCGAAGTCGTGCACCAGCTGCAGCTCCAGCTCGGCCCGCGGGATCCTGCGCCCGTCCAGCCAGATCAGCGCGGTGGACTCGGCGAGCGAGACCCAGGAGCGCACCACGAGCTCCAGCCGGGCCGGCACCTCGTCCAGTCCGACCCCCAGGTGGGTGAGGATCTGCTCGTACGCCGCCTGCCGAACCTCGTCGATCATCGCGTTGGCCCGGCTGCTGCCGGCCGCCGGACCGCCCCGCATCAGCGCCGAGAAGCCCGGCCCGTGGTCCTCGACGAAGGCGAAGAACCGCCCCATCACCCGCAGCAGGCGCGCCCCGAGCGGCCCTTCGTGCGGCTCGACGAACCGCAGCGCCAGCTCGTCGGCGGCCCGCCGCAGCGCCGCCTCGTACAGGCTGAGCTTGCCGGGGAAGTAGTGGTAGACCAGCGGCCGGGATATCCCCGCGGCCGCCGCTATCTCGTCGATCGACACGTCGTCGGGCGACCGGTGGCTGAACAGCTCCAGGGCAACCCCGATCAGCTGCTGCCGCCGCTCCTCGACACCCATCCTGCGCCGCACTCCGGTCGTCATGCGGGACACCCTACTGGGGAGCGCTCACAGGTCCAGGGCGAGGCGGTCCCCCTTCGCGCGCGAGACGCACAGCAGCATCGACTCCCCGCGCTCCTGGTCCGTGAGCAGGTCGTCGCGGTGGTCCACCTCGCCCGCGAGGACCCGGTGTTGGCAGGTCCCGCAGAATCCCTGCTCGCACGAGTACGGGGTGTCCGGCAGCTCGCGGCGCACGGCGGCGAGCGTGCTCTCCTGCGGGCCGACCTCGACGACCCGTCCCGAGCGGCGCAGTTCGACGGTGAAGGCCCGCGCCGGACCGGGCGCCGCCACCGGCGCGAACCGCTCCAGGTGCACGGCCGCCGGGTCCCGGACCGCCGCCGTGACGGCCTGCATCAGGGGTTCGGGGCCGCAGCAGTACACCAGGGTGCCCGGCGCGGTCTCGGCGAGCGGGGCCAGGTCGGGCAGGCCCACCTCGTCCTCGGGGTGGACCGTGACCCGGTCCCCGTAGACGGCGAGGTCGTCCAGGAAGGGCATCGAGTCGAGGGAGCGGCCCCCGTACAGGAGGGTCCAGTCGGCGCCGGCGTCGGTGGCGGCGCGGAGCATCGGCAGGATCGGGGTGATGCCGATGCCGCCCGCGACGAACGCGTACGACGGCGCCGGCAGCAGCTCGAAGCGGTTGCGCGGCGGCCGCAGTTCCAGCTCCGCGCCCTCGACGAGCTGGGCGTGCGCCTCGCGGGAGCCGCCGCGGCCGTCCTCCACCCGCCGGATCGCGATCCGGTAGCGGCCCTCGTCCGCCGGGTCGCCGCACAGCGAGTACTGGCGGACCAGGCCGGAGGGCAGGGTGACGTCCACGTGCGCGCCGGGCGTCCACGCGGGCAGCTCGGGGGACTCCAGGAGCAGTTCCAGCACGTCCTGGGCGGGCTGCGTACGGGAGACGATCAGCGCGCGCAGCGCGCGGCGCGGGGAGTGGCCCGAGACCGGTACGTCCAGGGCCGGCAGCGGCCACAGCGGGGAGTCGCCGATGCGGCGGTTCAGGGCCCGCCGGGCCGCCCAGGCCGCGCCCGCGACCGCCGCTGCCGTGGTGACGGCGAGGGTGCGCCTCATGCCCGCGCCCCCAGCCCGCCGTTGGCACCGGGGGAGGAGGCCAGGTAGGCCACCGCCTGGGCCGTCGAACCCTCCTGCGAGGGGTGGTACGTACGGGAGAGGTACTTCGGTATGGACTTCAGCATGGAGCCGGTCGAGGGGAGCACCCCCTGCTGTCCGGCCATGAAGAACTGCCCGAAGGAGGCCTTGCCGTCCACGAGATGGGGGTCGTTCTCCATGAAGAAGCGGACGCCGCGCTGCCACAGGAAGACCAGGGCGCTGAAGGCGGTCGCCCACGTCCGGGCCCGGCGCCGGTAGCCGCCGTCGACGTGCATGAAGAGGTCGAAGGCCACCGAGCGGTGCTCGACCTCCTCCGCGCCGTGCCAGCGCAGCAGGTCCAGCATGGTCGGGTCCGCGCCGCGCCGGTCGAGGGCATCGGCGTTGAGCACCCAGTCGCCCAGGAACGCGGTGTAGTGCTCGATCGCCGCGATCATCGCGACCCGCTCCATCAGCCACCAGTGACTGGCCCGGCCGGGCGGCAGGGTGCGGTCGCCGAGCAGCTTCTCGAACAGCCAGTCCACCTGGGCGGTGTAGGGGGTCGGGTCGAGCCCCAGGCGCTTCAGGTGCGGGAGGACGTCGTCGTGGGCGGCGGCGTGCATGGCCTCCTGGCCGATGAAGCCGACGACGTCCTCCCGCAGCCGCTCGTCCTTGATGTGGGGGAGCGCCTGCTTGTACACGTGCACGAACCACCGCTCCCCGGCGGGCAGCAGCAGGTGCAGCACATTGATCATGTGCCCGGCGAAGGGCTCGCCGGGCAGCCAGTGGAGCGGGGTGCCCTCCCAGCCGAAGGACACGTTCCTGGGCTTGAGGTCCACGTGTTCCGACGCCACGGGGGCGGGCGCGAGCGGCGTATTAGACATGGCGTCAATGTACTGATGGGTACAGGAGGTGAGAAGACCCCGGCGCCTCCGACTTCTCGCGCCCGCCGCGGTGTGGCGTCGTCCGGGGCGCCCGGTCCGGCCGGCCTCCGAAGCGGCCGGCCTCCGGGGCGGCTAGCGCCCGGTGCTGCCGCTCGCGAGCGCCCACTCGCGGTTCAGGGAGCCCAGCGGGATCTTGCGCTCGAAGGCGGGCGTGCCGAAGAGGGAGAGCTGGAGCTGGAGGTTCCCGCTCAGGTCGAACCCGCCGTACAGCGCCCAGGCGCCGTCGACGGAGGTCTTGCCGTCGCTGGACGCGGTCGCCTTGACGTCGGCCTCGCCGCGCAGGTACGGGGCGAAGTCGCCGGTGACGCCGACGGCTCCGTAGAGGCCGACGGACGCCTCGGCGCCGAGCGCGCCCTTGACCTTCCCGGCGGCGGTGACGGTCGCCCGGACCGGCGTGCTCTTCACGTTCGAGGAGCTGACCGGGGTCCAGCCCTTGCCGAAGGCGTAGCTGCCGCCGACCTTGAAGTCGCCCTTGACGTCCTGCTGGACGTCGAGGGTGACCTTGCCGTCGGCCTCCACCTGGATGTAGCAGGTCAGGCCGAGGTTGACGACCACCGGAACCGGGCCGACCTGGATGACCGGGGAGCTGTGCAGCTTGGCGAAGGGGATCCGCTTGGGGGCCCCGGTGCTCGCGGCGGCGCGGCCCTGGAGCTTCCACTGCGAGGACCAGTCGCCGCTCATCCCGAGGAAGGCGCCGTGCGGGCCGGAGCCGCCGCCCTGGCTGCCGTCGTACTGGAACTCGACCTGCGGGGCGAGCTGGACGAAGCCGGAGACGGAGGCGCCGGCCGAGGCGGGCGCGTCCGGGGCGGTGTCGACGGAGGCGTTCACGTCGAGCCGGAGGTTCCCGAGCGGCAGCTTGGCGCCCTCGGGGCCGAACTTCAGGCCGTCGCCCTTGGCCCAGGAGAAGGTGACGCCCTTCATCAGGGGCTCGACGACGACCGTCGAGGGGTCGACGGGGACCTTGCCGTCGGCCTTGTCGTCGTTGAGGACGGCGGCCAGCGTGGTGGAGGCGGTCTTGACCTCGGTGCCGCGGTCGGTCTTGCCGACGACCTCGGTGACCTTGGCGAGCAGGCCGTTCGGTGCGCCGGGCGCCGGGGCGCTGGCGATGACGTCGCCCGCGGCGACGGGCTTGTCGGCCTCGGGCGACGTGGCGGGCGAGGGCGCCTGGGAGGACCCCTTGGGCGGGGCCTTGGCTATGACGGCCCGTCCGGTCGCGGCGTCGTACGAGGCGACCTTCAGGGCGGACTTCTCGGTCCGGCCCTTCGAGCCGCCCCGGGCGACGGCGGCGGGGGTCGGCTCGCCCTGGGGCGCGGCGGCCACGTCCAGCTGCTGCGAGCCGCCGTCGCCGGACGGCGCGAGGGAGGAGGGGGCGGCCGGTTCGGCGGCGCCGGTGTGGGATGTCGAGGCGCAGCCGGTGGCGGTGAGCGCGAGGGCGGTCAGACCGGGGAGGAGGAGGCTGCGGGCAAGCGTGCGCACGTGGTGGACCTTCAAGGGGCAGGGGTGTGGGGGATTACCGAGCGGTAACCGGAATCCGATCATGCCATGTACGCGCTCTGACCGTCATGCCCGGATCCCGCCAACTCCCTTCAACCGCACAGTCGTTGAATCTTCACCCGACCCTGCGCTCACCCCGCCCCGGCCCGCCCCGGCCCCGGCGGTCAGCGCAGGACGCCTGCCTTCGTGCCGTCCGTCAGCTTCCCCGACAGGTCGACCTGGGCGCCGGCCGGGGCCTTGACCGCCAGCCGGTTGCCGTTCGCCGAACCGTTCACGCCGCCGCCCGAGACCGACAGCGAGGCGAACTGCGCGCTGCCCGCGGCCAGGACGTACCACTGGCCCGCCCGCGACTTCCACAGCACGCCCGCCAGCACCCGCGGTTCGCGCGGCCCGCACGCCGCGGACCCTTCCGCGGCCGCCGCCTGAGCCGCCGTGGCCGTGCCCGGCGCGAGGAACTGGGCCTGCACGCGGTCCGCCGCGCCCTGCCAGGTCTCGGCACGGGTGCAGAGCCAGGCCGCCGTCCCGTCGCCCTCCGGCAGCGGCTGCTTCGCGTACGTCCAGGCGTTGACCGTGCGGACCCCGTGCGAGCGCACCGACGGCAGCAGGCAGGCGATCCTCGACCAGTCCGCGAGCTCCGCGGCCTCGGTCGCGTTCCGCTCGGCACCCGGCGCACCCGAGGTGAGCCGGGCCGGGGTCAGCTCGCCCAGGTCGGTGATCAGCCGGGTGGCGCCGTCCCCGGTCAGGGACAGGGCGTTCCAGCTGGTGCAGTCGCCGGTCGGAGCCGGCCCCGGCACCGGCGGGGTGACCCCGTCCTGCGTCGTCTTCAGCACCGCCGGAGGGCCGCCGGGCTTGAGCAGGTCCCGCAGGGCCACCCCCGTCACCCACGGCGCCGCCAGATAGCGGACGTTGCCGTCGACCCGGCTGACGACCAGCGCGGTCGCGGTGTCCGCCGAGGCGCCGTCGACCCGGGCGAAGTCCAGGGCCGCGCCCGCGGAACCGGAGCGCGGTTCGGCGTAGCGGACCACGCGCAGGCCGTCGTACAGCAGGACCACCACGGCCTGGTCGACGGCGCCCGCGAACAGCAGCTGCGCCGGTCCCATCGGCGGCCCGGACGGGGTCCCGGGGGTGGCCGAGACGACCACGGAGGAGCCGGGCCGTGCCCAGACGGCCAGCGCCCGGCGCAGCAGCGCCGTGTCGTCCGCGCGGTCCCCGCGGACGGGCCAGGTGGAGAAGTCCGTACGGGAGGACGTGTGCCAGAGCGCGGGCGCGACCCGGACCAGCTTGGCCGGATCCAGAGCCTGTTCGGCCGCGGCGTTGCGCGCGTACGGCGGCGCCGCGGCCCCGTCCGAGCCCCAGCCCCCGCCGGGCAGCGCGAGCAGCGCCCCGCACACGGCGAGGGCGGCCGCGGCGGCCAGCGCGGCCCGCGTCAGGCGGCGGCGCCGCAGCAGGTCGGTGGGCCGGGCCTGGAGCACGCACGGGTCGAACTCGGGGGAGGAGAACAGCGCGTCGTTCGCCGGATCACCGGACTCCGCGACTGCGGCGGCCGGGTCCGGGACACCGGCCTCGTCGAGCACCCGGAGCACCTCCGGCTCGGGCAGCCGCTCCAGGGCGCGCAGGACGCAGGCGGCCCGGCCGGGACCGTCCAGGGTGGCCAGCCACTGGTCGAGGGCGAGTTCCTCGGCCCCGCCCGAGCGGGGGAACAGCCGCAGGCCCCACACCTGGGGCAGCGCCGGCGGGAGCTGCGCGCGCCGGGGCAGCGCCCGGAACGTCAGCGGGATCCCCGCCTCCAGCGCCGCGCGGAGCACCCGCAGCCGGACGTACGCGTACCCGGAGTCGTCCGGGCCGCCCCGCTGCCCCGGCACCCCGCCCTGGACGGCGGCCGCGCCCGCCGCCGCGTCCCGGCGCCCGCGCGGCAGCGCCCGCTGGACCAGGGAGTGGGCGGTGAGCACCCGACGGTTGCGGCCGAGGGTGGGGGGCAGCACCAGATAGGCGAGCCGCACCAGCCGCGGGTAGTGCTCGACGATGGCGGCCTCGGCCTGCTCGACGTCGGGCGGCACGGGAGCCGCGGGAGGCTGGGGGCGGGTGGCGGTATCCGGCGCAGTCACGTTCAGCAGAACGAGCGAATCGTCGGATGGTCACCCGCCCGCGCCCCGCCCCCGCCGTCGGATGGTCACCCGTCCGCGCCCCGCCCCAGTAGGCGGATGGGCCCCGCCCCCGTCGGCGTCCCCGACCCGGCCTGCGCCCCCCGGGAGGTCCTCAGGCCACGAGGCGGGCGCGGAGCGCCTCGACCGTTTCGTCCGCGACGCCGAGGCCCTCGCGCACGTACTTCTCCATGGAGCCGTAGCGCGTCTCGACCTCGTCGAGGGCGGCCTCCAGGTAGGAGGGGAAGACCCCGATCAGCGCGAGCGCGATGTCCGGGTTCCCGCCGGCCGCCGTGAAGCCCTCGATCATGGGGGCGAAGGCCTGCTTGACCGCCGGGTTCACCGACAGGTACTCGGCCATCAGGGTGTCGTCGTCCGCGCCGAGCAGCGCCAGGACGACGGTCGCGCCCCAGCCGGTGCGGTCCTTGCCCGCCGTGCAGTGGAACAGCAGCGGGCCCGCCTGCGGGTCGGCGGCCTCGGTCAGCAGCATCCGGTACGCGGCCTGCGCGGAGCCGGAGTGCACGAAGGACCGGTAGATGTCGGTGAACAGGGTCTGCGCCTTGCCGCCGCCCAGGTGCTCCTCGGCCACCGCCGGGTCGGAGAGCAGGTCCTTGAGCTGCGCGGCGGCGGGCTTCTTGCCGGCCTCCCGCAGCTTGTCCGCGAAGACGTCGGCGACCAGCAGGCGGGCCCCGGCCGGTATGCGGTCGGGGTGGTCGGCGCGCTCCGCTTCGGTGCGGAAGTCGATGACGGTGCGTACGCCGAGCGCCGCCACCACCGGGTCGGCGTCGAGGTCGAGCCGGTCGAGCTGGCCGGAGCGCAGGAGCAGGCCGGGGCGGACGGTGCGGCCGCCGGAGAGCGGGGTGCCTCCGAGGTCGCGGAGGTTGGCGACGGTGGTGGAGGGGGTGGCGGTCATCGTGGCGGCTCCAGCGGTGTTCGAGTTACTCGTGTCATGCGGCGATTCAGCCAATTTTCTGATGCTTTGCGCCGGAAAGGCAATCGAGGGCCAGCGAGACGCCCAGGCCGATCCCGAGCGCCGCGAGGTGTCCGGCGTCGGTGAAGGTCCGGCCGCGCTTCAGCACGGGCGCCGCGGCCAGCGCCAGCAGGCCGGCCCGGGCCGCCGTGCGGACGGGCCCGCGCGGCAGGGCCGAGGTCAGCGCGCCGAGGACCGCGTTGAACCCGTAGCTCGTCCCCACGTCCAGGGCGGCGCGGGTCGCGGAATCGGTCGTCCTGCGCAGCGCGCCGTACACCAGGAGGGTCGCCGAGGCGTGCCCGAACAGGAACACCGCGGCCGTCCACCAGGCCCCGTACGCGTATTCGGCGTAGCCGAGCACCGCGACCAGCAGCAGGGCGTACGGCAGGGGCATCGGTTCCTCGACGACGAGAGCGCTGCTCAGCAGGGTCTCCCAGCGCCCGGCGGCGAGGTTGTCGACATTCGTCGAGCATCCCCGGAGCAGCCGCTCGCGGTCGGCCGGTCCGGTGCGCTCCAGTGCGTACGCGCCGAGCTGGACCCCGCCGGCGTACACCGCTCCCCATGGAATTGGATTCACCTGCTCATGATCGGATAAGCCTCTGGCGGAAACCAAGGGGCCCCGTGCGAACATGTCCCGGCCATGTTCGAATCCTTCGCGCCACTGCGCGCCACCCGAGCCGCACTCTTCGCGGCGATGTGCGTCGCGCTGGGCGCCGTGGGGCATTCGCACATGTCCGGGATGGATGTTCCCCTTCTCGGTCTTCTGGGCGCTTTCGCGGTGACGGGCGTCCTCGCCTGGCTCCTCGCCGGGCGGCGGCGCGGACCCGTGGGCATCACCGGCGCCGTGCTCTCCATGCAGGGCGTGCTGCACCTCGTCTTCTCCGGCACGCAGGCGGTCGAGTCCGCTTCCGGGCCCGCCGCGACGCGGGGGCACCACCACATGCCCGCCGCCGGGGCCCCCGGTGCGGCCGACATGGCGAGCGTGGCCGACATGGCGGGCATGGCCGACATGGCCGGTACGGCTTCCCACGGCGGCGCGGGGATGATCGCCGCGCACGTGCTCGCCGGGCTGGTCTGCGCCGCCTGGCTGGCGCGCGGCGAGGCCGCCGTCTTCCGGCTGGCCCGCGTCCTGGGCGCCGCCGCGCTGCACGCGGCCCGGCCGCTGGCCCGCGCGCTCGACCTGGTGCGGGCCCGGGTGGCCGCCGTGCCGGCCCCGCCCGCCTTCCGTGCCCCGTACCGGCGGCCGCGCCGGCTGCGCGGAGCGGTCCACGCCCATGCCGTGGTGCGCCGAGGGCCGCCGTGGAGCGGCAGTGTCCACCGCTCCACGGCCCCCGGCCGTCCTGCCCGCGCCTGATCCGGCGCACCTCCACGGCACCCGTGCGAGGGGAGGCGAGACCTGGGGCCGCCGTCCCCATGCCTTCGCCAACACCGAGGACCAGCATGTCCCTTGAAGAGGTCAAGGACGTCCGCACCCCGGACGCCACCCCGGAAACGACCCCGGACCCCACCCCGGCAACCACCCCGGACTCCGACCCGGCAACCACCCCGGACTCCGACCCGCCCGCCCCCTCCAGGAGCCGCAGCGGCGGCTGGGCCTCCGTACGCCCGCTGCTCCTGCGCATGCACTTCTACGCGGGCCTGCTCATCGCCCCGCTGCTCTTCCTCGCCGCCGCCACCGGGCTGCTCTACGCCGCCTCCTGGCAGGCCGAGAAGATCGTCTACGCCGACGAGCTGACCGTCGCCCGCGTCGGCGACGGAGCCCTGCCGCTCAGCGCCCAGGTCGAGGCGGCCAAGGGCGCGGCGCCCGAGGGCGAGGTCGTGTCCGTGTGGCCGGGCCCCGACGCCGAGGCCACCACCCGCGTGATCATGGAGAACCCGGGCCTCGCGGAGGGCGAGACCCTCACCGTCTTCGTCGACCCGTACACCGCCGAGGTGCGCGGGCAGCTCACCACCGTCGGCGACGCGCTGCCGCTGCGCGCCTGGCTGAGCACCTTCCACTCCAACCTCCAGCTCGGGGAGTTCGGCCGCAACTACAGCGAGATGGCCGCCAGCTGGATGTGGGTGGTCGCGCTCGGCGGCCTCGCCCTGTGGATCGGCCGCCGCCGCAAGCGGGCGGCGCAGCTCGTCCTCCCGGAGCGGGGGGCCACCGACCGGCGCCGGACCCTGTCCTGGCACGGGGTCGTCGGCCTGTGGTCCGTCGCCGGACTCGTCGTCCTCTCCGCCACCGGCCTGACCTGGTCGAAGTACGCCGGTGAGAACATCGGGCAGCTCCAGGACAGCCTCGGCGGCGCCACCCCGGCCGTCTCCGCCAAGCTGAACCCGGGTACGGACGCCGGCGGCGCCGACGAGCACGCGGGCCACACCATGCCCGAGGGCACGACGATGCCCCCGCCCGCTCCCACCGCCGACGTCGGCCTCGACCGGGCCGTGGCCGCCGCCCGGGACGCCGGCGTCACCGAGGCGATCCGCGTGACCCTGCCCGCCGAGGGCAAGGGGTACGTCATCAAGGAGCAGGACAAGCAGGTGCCGGTGCACTTCGACGCCGTCGCCGTCGACCCCGCCGACGCCCGGGTCATGGACGAACTGCGCTTCGCCGACTACCCGGTGCTCGCGAAGATGACCCGCTACGGCATCGACCTGCACATGGGCCAGACCTTCGGGCTCGTCAACCAGATCGTGCTCGCCGCCCTGGCCGTCGGCGTGATGTTCCTCGTCTTCTGGGGCTACCGCATGTGGTGGCTGCGCCGGCCGACGAAGGACCGCACGCTGTCGGTCGGCCGCGCGCAGCCGCGCGGCGCCTGGCGGAAGCTGCCCGTCACCGTGCTGCTGCCGCTGGCCGCGGTGACCGCCCTGGTGGGCTGGTTCATCCCGCTGCTGGGCATCAGCCTGGCCGCCTTCCTCGTGGTGGACCTGCTGCTCGGCTTCGTGGCGCGCCGCCGGGCGGCGGCCGCGGCCGCGTAGCGCCGCACCGCTGAAAACGGTGGGCCCGTACTCCGTGGAGGAGTGCGGGCCCACCGTCGTTCCCGGACCGGACCGGACCGGGCCGGGCCGGTCAGGGGGCGTACTTGTAGCCCACCCGGCGCACCGTCTGGATCGCACCGCGGTGGGCCCCGCCCAGCTTGCGCCGCAGCCGGGCGACGTGGACGTCGACGGTCCGGCCGTCGCCGACGTGGCCGTAGCCCCAGACCGTGGTGACCAGCTGGTCGCGGCTGTGCACCCGGTGCGGGTGCTGCACGAGATGGGCCAGCAGCTCGAACTCCAGGTACGTCAGGTCGAGTACGCGCCCGTCGACCTCGGCGGTGCGCTGCGCCGCGTCGATGCGGATCAGGGCGTCGCCCTGGCCGGCGGCCGGGGTCGGGGCGGGGGCCGGGGCAGCGGTGGCTGCGGTCGCCGCGGGCTCGGTACGGGCGCCGGGGACCGGCTGGGCCGGGGTGGCCACGGCCTGCGGGGCGAAGGCGATCGGCGGCTGCTGGTCCGCCGGTACGAGGACCAGGTAGCCGACCATCGGCGGCTGGCCCGGCAGCGCCGGAAGGGTGTGCTGGGGTGCGGGCAGCCAGGTGGCGCCGGGCGGGAGGAAGTCCACGACCCGGGCCACCTCGTCCCGGTCCACGGCGCGCAGCCGGTGGCGGGGACTGGGGGGATAGGAGAGCGGAGAGGTCGCAGCGGAGGTCAGGGAGCGGGTGTTCGCCATGAGTGGTCAGCTCTTTCACGCGGAGTGGTCGGCAGGAGACGTGCGTGCGTCATCGATGTCGTACCGCGCAGACCGAAGGCCTCGGGGAAACCCGGAGGAGAGGTCCCGGAGGCTTTAGAGGGCCGGCGCGTTCTTCGCGCGGCAACACTCACGATCGAAGTCGTGGTCCTGACGGGACGGCCAGAACGGCTCGAGGTCGCTGCGACCTGACGAGGTGTGCGAGTGGCTGGCCATGGCCCCATTCAAGCAGAAGAGCCGCCCCCGGGGCAGGCTGTGTCTCGCATCCCGGATGGCTGTCTCACGATACGGTCGACGTGTCGGTCAAACCGGGGCAGAAACCCTCAACCGGCCAGCCGCTTCCGCCAGTCCAGGCCCGTCACTTGTATCGCATCGTGGGCGGCCCCGCTCCACGTCCAGCAGAGCCCCTCGGCGTCGAGCGCCGCGGTGACCTCCCGGCCGACCGAGACCGTCAGGTCCTCGTCGGGCTCGAACCCGCCGTACATGAGGAACAGGTCCCCGCCGGCGGCCGCCCCCTCGGCGGCCTGCCGGTGGAAGAACACGAACCCCCGCGCGTCCTCCTCGCCGTCGCCCCGGATCTCGCCGAGGCCGCACCCGCGGCAGCAGGTGAAGTTCTCCCGGGCCGTGATGCCCGACGCCTCCAGGGCGGCGAAGGCGCGGGTGACGCGCTCCGGATCCGTCGTACCCGTCCAGCCGGCCTGCTCGGCCTGCCGCTCCCGCCACAGCCGGTCCACGAGCCGCGCGGCCTGCTCGCGCGTGACCGGCCGGACGTCGCCGTCGACGAGGTACTCCTCGGCGGACTCGGCCAGCGCGTCCCGCCCGTCGTACCCGCACACCAGCCACCCGCGCACGACCCCCGCCAACTCCCGCTCCACCTCGGCCCCGAGGGCCGGCACGTCCGCTGTCGTCATGGGGACACCGTCCCATGCGGGAGTGACAACGCCCGCCGGGCCTCGGGAGGCGCGGCGGGCGTCGGGGTGCGGGCGGGGAGGCGGGGCCGTCAGGCCAGGCCGTCCTTCTCCAGGCCGGTGCAGCAGGTGTCCGTGATCAGGCGGGTCACCACGTACGGGTCCACGTTCGCGTTCGGGCGGCGGTCCTCGATGTAGCCCTTGCCGTCCTTCTCCACCTGCCACGGGATGCGGACCGAGGCGCCGCGGTCCGAGACGCCGTAGCTGAACTCGTTCCAGGGGGCCGTCTCGTGCAGGCCCGTCAGGCGCTCGTCGATGCCGGCGCCGTAGTTCTTCACGTGGTCGAGCGGCTTGCTGCCCTCGCCCAGTGCCTCGCACGCCGAGATGATCGCCCGGTACTCCTCGCGCATCGACTTCGTGGAGAAGTTGGTGTGCGCGCCCGCGCCGTTCCAGTCGCCCTTGACCGGCTTCGGGTTCAGCGTCGCGGAGACGTTGAAGTCCTCGGCGGTGCGGTAGAGCAGCCAGCGCGCGATCCACAGCTGGTCGGAGACCTCCAGCGGGCTCAGCGGGCCGACCTGGAACTCCCACTGGCCGGGCATGACCTCGGCGTTGATGCCGGAGATCTCCAGGCCCGCCGCCAGGCAGTGGTCCAGGTGCTTCTCGACGATCTCGCGGCCGAAGATCTCGTCCGAGCCGACGCCGCAGTAGTAGCCGCCCTGCGCGGCCGGGAAGCCGCCCACCGGGAAGCCGAGCGGACGGACGCCGTCGAAGAAGGTGTACTCCTGCTCGATGCCGAAGATCGGCTCCTGGCCGGCGAACTTCTCGGCTACCGGACGCAGCAGCGCGCGGGTGTTCGACTCGTGCGGGGTCATGTCGATGTTCAGGACCTCGCACAGCACGAGGACGTTGTCCCCGCCG
Organism: Streptomyces erythrochromogenes; assembly: GCF_040684695.1. GTDB lineage: Bacteria > Actinomycetota > Actinomycetes > Streptomycetales > Streptomycetaceae > Streptomyces > Streptomyces erythrochromogenes_C. The sequence goes on along the minus strand of NZ_JBFBGM010000030.1, from coordinate 17,885 downwards.
CGGATCGGGTCCGGGCAGGAGAACACCGGGTTCAGCACGCGGTCGGAGGCGTGGCCCTCGGCCTGGTTGGTGCTCGATCCGTCGAAGCCCCAGATCGGCAGCTCGGCGCCGTCGGCCAGGATCTTCGTCTTGGAGCGAAGCTTCGCCGTCGGCTCGGTGCCGTCGATCCAGATGTACTCAGCCTTGTAGCTCACGGGCCCCATCCTCAGACTCTGCGGGTGCTGCTGGACGCTGCTTCATCGCTGCGGTGTTGACCGCAGCGTGCCCGCCCGCGATTTCTCTTCCGTTGCCCGTGTGTGAACCCCGTGTTACCGAGGTTTACGCCCCTGGTCGGGCGGCTCGTGCGGGTTGGCGGTCGAGCACCCGTCCGGGTGGGGCAGACTGACCGCGTGAGCATTTCGTCTGATATGAGCTCCGCCGGAGACCGCGCCGGAGTTCCCGCCGAGACCACCGCCCCAACTGCCGCCGACCAGGCCCCCGCAGACACCCGCCCCCGGGTCGGGCTGCTCGGGACCGGCCCCTGGGCGACCCGCACCCATGCCCCCGCGCTCGCCGCGCACACGGGCTCCGAGTTCGCCGGTGTGTGGGGGCGCCGGCCCGAAGCCGCCGCGGAGCTTGCGCACCAGCACGGCGTGAAGGTGTACGAAGACCCGGACGAGCTGTTCGCCGACTGTGATGTCGTCGCCTTCGCCCTGCCGCCCGACGTACAGGCACCGCTCGCCGTGCGCGCGGCCGCCGCCGGCTGCCACCTGCTGCTCGACAAGCCCGTCGCGACGACACCGCAGGACGCCCGCGCCGTCGCCGACGCCGTCGCCCGCCACCGGGTCTCCTCCGTCGTCTTCCTCACCCTGCGCTTCGCCGAGCCCACCGCGGGCTGGGTCGAGGAGCAGGCCGCCCGCACCGGCTGGTTCACGGCCGCCGCGCACTGGCTCGGCGCCGTGTTCCCGCCCGACGGCACCCCCAGCGCCTACGCCGACTCGCCCTGGCGCAAGGCCAAGGGCGGACTGTGGGACGTCGGGCCGCACGCCCTGTCGGTCCTGATCCCGATCCTCGGGGACGTCACCGAGGTCAGCGCCACCCGCGGCCCCTCCGACGTCGTCCAGCTGGCGCTGCGGCACGCCTCCGGCGCGGCCAGCACCGCCGTGCTCAGCCTGGGTGCCCCGCAGGCGGCCGCCGGGGTCGGGCTGGAACTGCGCGGCAGCGAGGGCGTGCACGAACTGCCCGGCTGGAGCGACGTACCGGGTGCCTACGGGCGGGCCCTGGACGCACTGCTCACCGCGGCCCGCACGGGCGTGCCCGACCCGCGCGGAGCGGAGTTCGGGGCCCGGCTGACGGAGATCCTGGCGCAGGCGGAGGCGCAGCTCCCCGACTGAGGCGCGGCGTACGGCCGGGGAGCCGCGCCTCCCCGGCCACCCGGCTCCCCGGTCACCCGGCTCCCCGGCCGGGTCGCGGCTCCCCGCGCGAGGTGCGGCGCCCTATTTGATGAGGGCGTTGGCCACGATGATGGCGAGGCCGATGGTGGCGTCGGCCAGGCCGATCAGCAGGGACCGGCCGAGCCGGTGGCCGACCCGGAGGGCCGTGAGCGCGCCCCAGCCGAACAACAGGGCCGTGTTCAGGCCGAGCCCGGCCGCCGTCACGTCGTAGGCGTCCCAGCCGCCGAACCCGGCGGCGGTCAGCAGCAGGACGGTGGGAAGGGTGGCCACGATCAGCGGCCACTCGTTCCACAGGGCCCGGCCCAGGACGTGCCAGCGGTGGCCACCGGCCTCCTCCCGGTGCGAGGCCATGTGGTGCGAGTAGCCGTGCGCCAGACCGGCCGTGGCCGCCGTCACCAGGACCCAGCTGGCGTCGTAGAAGGGGGTGAAGTCCTCGCCCTCCTGGTTCAGCGCGGCCATCAGGGCGCTGGCCAGGACCGTTCCGTAGATCCCGCCGAACATCCAGTCGGCGTGCCGGTGGGACGGGTAGGGCGGGTGGGACGAGCGGGTGGTGGTCAGGCTCTCTCCCTGCGGCTGCTGCTCGGTCACGACTCGGTCCTTAAGGTGCGGTATGTCCTCTTTCGGCACTCCGGCCACCATACGAGAACGGCGCGTGGGGGCGTTGTGAAGGAGCCCGCTACCCGTCCACCGCGCGGCGAGCCACCTCGGCCAAGGCTTCCAGGGCCTCGGCGAAGGCCGCGTCCGGGGGCGCCGCGTAGCCGACGACCAGCCCCTCGCGGGGCGGGGTCCGGTCGGCGGGGTGCCGGTAGGAGGAGAGGCCGTCCAGGGCCAGCCCCGCGGCGCGGGCCGCCGCGAGCGCCCGGGCCTCGCGGCCCGGCGGGAGCTCCACCACGGCGTGCAGTCCGGCCGAGATGCCCGTGACCCGGACCTCGGGGGCCCGTGCGGCCAGTACGGAGACCAACTGGTCGCGGCGGTGCCGGTAGCGCAGGCGCATCCGCCGCACGTGCCGGTCGTACGCCCCGCATTCGATGAAGTCGGCGAGCGCCAGCTGGTCCAGCGCGCTCGCCCAGGACTCGCGCAACCCCTTCGCCGCCAGCACCTGCCCGACCAGGTGGTCCGGGAGCACCAGCCAGCCCAGTCGGAGCGCGGGGGAGAGGCTCTTGCTGAGCGAGCCCGCGTGGACCACGTGCTCGGGGGCCAGTCCCTGAACCGCTCCGACCGGTTTGCGGTCGTATCGGAACTCCCCGTCGTAGTCGTCCTCCACGATCAGGCCGCCGGTGGTGCGGGCCCACTCCACGGCCGCCGCCCGCCGGGCGGGCAGCAGGGCGCACCCGGTGGGGAACTGGTGCGCCGGGGTGAGCAGCACCGTACGGGCGGGGGAGGGGATTTCCCCGGTCCGGGCGCCGTCCTCGTCGACCGCGACGGGATGCGGGCGGACCCCGGCGGCGTCCAGGATGCCGTGGTGGAAGGGGAGTCCGTACGCCTCGACGGCCCAGTCCCGGGGGCGCAGGGACGCGAGGAGCCGCAGCCCGTTGGCGAAACCGGAGCAGACCACGATGTTCTCGGGGCCGGTGCGCACGCCCCGCGTCCGGGACAGGTAGCCGGCCAGCGCCCGCCGCAACTCGGGACGGCCCCGCGGATCGCCCGGGCCGAAGGCCTCGGTGGGTGCCCCGGCCAGGGCCCGCCGGGCGCTCGTCGCCCAGGGGCCCCGCGGGAAGGAGGCGGGGTCGGGCTTGCCCTGGAGCAGGTCGTGCCGGGGGCGCTCGGGCGGCGGTCCGGCCCCGGGGGACGGCGCGGGTGCGACCGCCACCCCCTCCGCGACTCTGGTGCCGGAGCCCTGCCGGGCCGTGAACCAGCCCTCGGCGACCAGCTCGGCGTACGCGTCGGCGACGGCGTTGCGGGCCAGCCCGAGGTCGGCGGCCAGGGCCCGGTAGGGCGGCAGCCGCGTCCCGCCGGCCAGCCGCCCGCTGCGCACCGCGCCGCGCAGGGCCCGGGCGAGGGCGGTGCGGCGGGGGCCCTCGGCGGGGAGGTCCAGGTGCAGGTCGGAGCCGGATCCGGAGCCGGAGCCGGATGCGGATTCGGAGTCCGTGCCGGGGGCGGGGTCGCGACCGGGGTCGGGGGCGGGGCCGGTGGCCGGGGCGGTCACGGGCGGGGCTCCTTCGCGAAGACGGTGTGGGTGGCCGTCAGGAAGCGGCGGACGGTGTCCCGTTCGGCGGGGTCGAAGGAGTCCAGTACCCGCAGCACCCCGTCGATGAGAGGCCCGAAGAACTCCCGGCCCAGGCGGATCGCGGCCGGCTCCACCCGCAGCAGGATCCGGCGCCGGTCGTGCTCGTCGCGGATCCGGGCCACGTGGCCGAGCCGCTCCAATCGGTCGATCACGGCCGTGGTGCCCGCCGAGTTGAGGCCGAGCCGGGCACCGAGCAGGCCCGCCGTGGCCGGCTCGCCCGCGCGGGCCGCGTCCAGCAGGCAGATCAGGGCCCGCACGTCGGTCGGGTGCATGCCGTTGCGGGCGGCGAACTCCGCCTGCCGCAGGCCGAAGTCCACGGTCACCGCCCGCAGCAGGTGCACCAGCCGCAGATTCTCCGGCTCGTGGTCGTCGGGCTGGTGGTTGTCGGGCTCGTGGTTTTCGGGTTCGTGGTTGTCCGGCACAGTGCCTCCTGCCTACTATCTCGTTGAGCGAGATTATCGGCTGGCGAGACATTGGAGCAGCGCCGTGTCCCGGACGTCGTCCTCCCGTTCCCCTGCTTCCCCCGCCTTCCGTTCCGCCTACGGCGAGGTGCTCGCCGGATGGCCCGGGCCGGTCGACGCCGTCGACCTGCCGACCCCCTGCGGGACCACCCGCGTCAACAGCTGCGGCCCGGCCGGCGCCCCGCCGCTGGTGCTGCTGCCGGGCGGCGGGGCCACCTCCGCGGTGTGGGGCGCCTGCGCCGCCGCCGGGGCGGCCCGCACCCACCGCGTGCACGCCGTGGACCTCGTGGGCGAACCGGGGCTCAGCGTCCCGGCGCCCGGACGGGCCCCGCGCACCCCCGATGACCTGGCCGACTGGCTCGACGCGGTGCTCGACGGGCTCGCCCCGCACGGACCGGTGACCCTCGCCGGACACTCGTACGGAGCCTGGATCGCCGCCCACCGCGCCGCCCGGCGGCCCGCCCGGCTCGGCCGCCTCGTCCTGCTCGACCCCACCCAGGTCTTCGTGGGACTGCACCCCGGCTACGTCCTGCGCGCCCTGCCCGTGCTCGTGCGGCCCACCCCGGAGCGGATCCGCTCCTTCCTCCACTGGGAGACCCGCGGGGCCGCCCTCGACCCGGCCTGGCTCCGGCTCCAGGACGCCACCGCCGGCTTCCCCACCTCCCGGCCGGTCACCGGCCCGCGCCCCGACCTCGTGGCCCTGGCCCGCCTTGCCGAGTCCGACGTCCGGGTGGACGTCCTGTTCGCCGGGCGCGCCCGCTGCCACGACCCCGGCCGGGCGGCCCGCGCCGCGCGCGAGGCGCTGCCGGGCGCGCGGGTCGACGTACTGCCCGGGGTCCCGCACCACGCCCTGCCCCTGACGGCCGCCACCGAGATCGCCCGCCTGCTCGCCGACCCCTAGGGTGCCCGTCGGCGGCTGTCCGGCCCGCTCACGGCGTTCGGCGTCCGCGGCCCGCGCGGCAGCGGCGTTTCAGAGGCGTAAGTCGCTATTTTCCTGACATGTCCGCCGGTTCGGCCCTCACGGCCACTCCCGCCACCGTCCCGCTCGCCTCCCCGCAGCCGCGCCTGCTGTACGACGCCTGCCCGCTCTGCTCCGACGCCGAGATCTCCGTCCTGAGGACCGGGGACTGCTCGCGCCACCCGCTCTACAAGCCCGTGGTCGCACCGGTCATGACCTGGATGCGCTGCGCCGCCTGCGGACACGTCTTCACCGACGGCTACTTCTCGGACGAGGTCTCGGCCGAGATCTTCTCCGCGACCAACCCCCACCAGCAGCCCGGCGCCGGCTTCGAGCAGAACCGCTACACCTCGGCGCGCATCGTCGAACGCGTCGCGCGCCACGTGGGCGACGGCCGCTGGCTCGACGTCGGCTTCGGCAACGGATCGCTGCTGTTCACCGCCGAGGAGTGGGGCTTCGAGCCCCACGGACTCGATCTGCGGCCGTCGACGGCGGAGGGCCTGCGCCGGCTCGGCATCGAGGCCCACTGCGCCGACCTCACGGAACTCGACGCCCCCGGCCGGTACTCCGTGATCAGCCTGGCCGACGTGCTGGAGCACATGCCGTACCCGGGGGAGGGCCTGGCCGCCGCACACCGCCTGCTCCGGGACGGCGGCGTGATCTTCGCGTCGATGCCCAACTACGACTGCTCGGTCTGGCGCCTGCTCGACGCCGGCGAGGCCAACCCCTACTGGGGGGAGCTGGAGCACTTCCACAACTTCAGCCGCCGACGCCTCTACGCACTGATGGAGGAGCACGGCTTCGAGCCCCTGCAGTACTCGGTCAGCGAGCGCTACCGCGCCTGCATGGAGGTCATCGCCCGCCGCGTCTAGGCGGTCTCCCCGGCAGACTGCTCGGGCAGCAGGTCCCGCAGCCCCGCCCGGAAGGTTGGGCAGTCGAGCAGGGACGGATGCTCGCAGTTCAGGGCGTGGCTGATCCGTGCCCGAGCCTCCCGCATGGCCTCGATGCGCCGGTCGAGGACCTCGATCCGGCCGTGCAGGTAGGGGCGCACCTCGCCCGGCGCCGCCTCCAGCAGCTCCTTCAGCTCGGCCAGGGAGAACCCGCTGGCCCGCGCGGCCAGGATCAGGGCCACCCGGTCGACCGCCTCGGGGAGGTAGGTCCGGCGCAGGCCGTTGCGGCCCTCGGACGCCAGCAGGCCGAGCCGTTCGTAGTACCGCAGGGCGGAAGGGGCGACGCCCGTCGCCTCCGCCACTTCGGCGATGTCCAGGAGCCGTGCTCCCGCCGCGGTGTCCATGCGTCTCCCGTCCGCCGTTCCGGAGCCCGGTCGTCCCTTGACTTGAAGTCCGGTTCAAGTGCCACGGTACGCGGAGAGCGGCGTGCCGTGCGGGCCCGCCCGATTCCCTGGGAGCGGACGACGATGAGGCCGTGGACGAGGACAGCGGATCACGCGGACCGGTGGCGCCGGGTCCGGACCGCCGCGGTGGCGGTGATCGCGGCCGTGCGGCACCCCCTGGAGGTGCCCGACGCCTTCGCCGCGGTGCAGGAGGCCACCCGCCGGCACCGGCGCGCGCACCGCTGCGGCGCGTACGCGTACGGGGAGGGCTCGCTGCCCGCCACCGTGGCGGCCGCGCTGGGCGCGCTGCGGATCGTGGAGGTGGGCACGGCCCTCGGCTACACCGCGATGGCGATGGCGGACGCGGCGCCCCTGGCGCACGTCGACACCGTCGAGATGGACCCGGACCACGTCCGGCTGGCCCGGGGCCAGATCACCCGCCACGGTTTCGGCGACCGGGTGAGCGTCCGGCCCGGCACGGCCGAGGAGGTCCTGCCGGGCCTCGGCTCCGGCGGATACGACCTGGCCTTCTTCGACGGCTTCACCCCGACCCTGGAGGTCGTCACCCACCTGCACCGGCTGCTGCGCCCGGGCGGCACGCTGATCGCGGGCAATCTGATCCTCGGCCCGGCGCCCGAGGTGACCGGGTACCTGAGCGATCCGGTCCGCTGGCGCACGCACTCCCTCGGGGAGAGCGCACTGTGCGTGAAACGCTGAGGCGCTGCGCCGGCCGGGCCCTGCCCGGCCGGGTAGGGCAGGGCAAGGCCGGAGGATCTCAGGCCGTGCGCGACAGCGCGTCGCGGACGGCCTCCTCGGTGCGGGCCACCACGGCCGTGCCGTCCTCGGCGGTGATGATCGGGCGCTGGATGAGCTTCGGGTGCGCGGCCAGGTGGGTGATCCAGCGGGCCCGCGCCGCATCCGTCCCCTCGCGCGGCAGGTCCCGGACGCCCGTCTCCCGCGCCAGCGGGTCCGACGTGCGGGTGATGTCCCACGGCTCCAGCCCCAGACGGCCCAGCACCTCGCGGATCTCCTCCTCGGAGGGCACGTCCTCCAGGTAGCGGCGCACGGTGTAGTCGGCGCCCTCCGCGTCCAGCAGGGTGAGCGCGCTGCGGCACTTGGAACACGCCGGGTTGATCCAGATCTCCATGGCTCCAACCCTACCCAGGGCCCGCCCGGCCAGGGCTTTTGTCAGTGGTCCCCGGTAAAATCGAGGAAGAACGACAGGAAGCCAACTACCGTTTGGGAGGCTGTAGATGGCCACTGCCAGCACCGTCCGGCCCGTCCAGAAGAAGCCGCTGCCGGCGGGCCTGCCCCGCGAGTGGTACGAGAGCCACAACCGCCGTCTGAAGGCGATGCGGTTGGCGATATCCCTGCTCGACTCGGGGACGTACGACGCCAAGCGCGCCACCAACCGGAAGATCCGGACGATGGCGGTCCGGACGGGGATCCACCGGCCGTCCAACGTCACCTGCAAGATGGTGCGCGCGTTCATCAAGGAGTCGTGACGGCGCTCCCCGGCATGCCGGAAACCCCGCCCGCCGCCCGCCGACCGGCCACGGGCGGCGGGCGGAGCCGGGGCGGGCCGGTCACGGACGCTCGTCCGGTGAGAGCAGCAGGAGGGCCACGTCGTCGCCCGGCCCGCCGTTCGTGAAGGCCGCAAGGTCCTTCCACACCGCCCCGACCAGGCCCGCCGGGTCCCGCGCCAGCACGGGCACCCGGGTCGCCAGGGGGTAGAAGTGCCCGGCCGCGTCCCGGGCCTCCGTCGCCCCGTCGGTGTGCAGCAGGAACTGGTCCCCGGGCCGCACCGGCAGTTCCACCACCTTCGGCGGGTCCGGCCCCGCGAGCCCCAGGCCCAGCGGAGGCCCCGGCTCCACGGTCACCTCGTCGACCTCCGCCCCCCGCAGCCGCAGCGCCGGCGGATGCCCGCACGAGACGAACCGTACGAGGTCCAGCCCGGGCGGGAACTCCACCAGCACCGCCGTCGCGAACAGCTCCGGATGGTCCACATGGGCGTCCGCCGAGTCCGCCAGCAGCCGCCGGTCCAGCCGGACCGCCACCGCCGCCAGCTCCGCGTCGTCGAGCACGGCCTCGCGGAAGGCCCCGAGCAGCGCCGCCACGGTGGCCACCGCCGCCAGGCCGTGCCCCTGCACGTCCGCGACCAGCGCCCGCACCCCGAACGGCCCCACCCGTACGTCGTACAGGTCGCCGCCCACGAGGGTGCCGCGCTGCGCCGCCCGGTAGAGGCCCGAACAGCGCACCTCGCCCACCCGTTCCGGCACCGGCGGCAGCACCGCCAGCTGGGCCGCCTCCGCGACCGTCCGCACGCTGACCAGCTGTTCGTCCCGGCGCTGGCGGACCCAGGCGATGACCACGCTCAGCAGCCCGACGACGGCCACCGTGGCCAGGTCCGTCCCCCGGGCCTGGGCGACGCCGATGTCGTGCACACCCAGGAGCAGCAGGACGATCGCCGCGAAGCACGCGGTACCGGCCGCCCCGTACGCGAACGCCGCCACCGGGGGCAGGCCCGCCAGGAAGAAGCCGAGCTCCACGTCGGTGGTGAGCGACTGTGCGAGGACGAGCGCCACCAGGGCCGCCGCGGGCGCGATCCGGGCCCAGCGCGGCGGTGGCTCGCCGCGCAGCCCGCCCGGCTCAGCGCGTCCGCGTCTCACCCCTCCACCCTGGTACGGGGGCCGGGCCCGCGCACCCCGGACCGGCCCCACCGGGTGGCCCCGCCCGCCCCGGGCCGCGACAGTGGTGGCGTGACGGGAAACGAAGGCCCGCGCCGGACGCCCGGCCCGGCCCACGTCGAGGCGCACGGCACCGGCGACGGCTCGGCCAGCGGGGAGATGAGCACACGGCTCAACTGGCTGCGCGCGGGCGTGCTCGGCGCCAACGACGGGATCATCTCCACGGCGGGCCTGGTGGTCGGCGTGGCCGGGGCCACCACCTCGCGTGCGTCGATCCTGGCGGCGGGCGTCGCCGGACTGCTGGCGGGATCGCTGTCCATGGCGGCGGGGGAGTACGTGTCGGTCAGCTCCCAGCGGGACTCCGAGCGGGCCGCGCTCGACATGGAACGCCGGGAGCTGGCCGAGGAGCCGGAGGCGGAGCTCGACGAGCTCACCGACCTGCTGGCGGAGCGGGGCCTGAGCCGCGAGGTCGCCCGGGAGGCCGCCGAGCAGCTCACGGAACGGGACGCCCTGCGGGCCCACGCCCGCGTGGAGCTCGGGATCAACCCGGACGAGCTGGCCAACCCCTGGCACGCGGCCTTCGCCAGCCTCGTCGCCTTCACCGTGGGGGCGCTGCTGCCGCTGCTGGCGATCCTCCTGCCGGGGCCGTCGGCGCGGGTGCCGGTGACGGTGGTGGCGGTGCTGGCGGCGCTCACGCTGTGCGGGGTGCTCAGCGCACGGCTCGGCGGGGCCCCGGTTCCGCGCGCCGTCGCCCGCAACGTGGCCGGCGGCGCCCTGGCCATGGCCGTCACCTACGCGGTAGGCACCTGGCTCGGCACCGCCACGGCCTGACGCCCCGGCCCGGCCGGTGGGGCTCCGCCCCACACCCCGCGCCTCAAACGCCGGCGGGGCTGAGAGATCGCCTCAATCGCCGGCGGGGCTGGGAGATCGCCTCAATCGCCGGCGGGGCTGGAAAACAGCCCCGCCGGCGATTGAGGCGCGGGCGCGGAGCGCCGTGCAGTGACGCCCGCCGAGCCGGGTCGCACCCGAAACCCGACGACGCACCCCCAAAGCCGCCGAGCACAGCGCAGCGACCCGGCAGGATGGCCCCATGCGCATCGCACTCACCGGCTCGACCGGCCTCATCGGCAGTGCACTCGTGCGGTCCCTGCGGGCCGACGGCCACGAAGTGGTGCGGTTCGTGCGGCGGGAGCCCACCGGGGCGGACGAGGCGCGGTGGGATCCGCAGCGCGGCCACGTGGACCCGGCCGGGCTGGCCGGCTGCGGCGCCGTCGTGCACCTGGCCGGCGCCGGGATCGGCGACCACCGGTGGACCGCCGCGTACAAGCGGAAGATCCGCGACAGCCGCGTGCTCGGCACCGCCGCGCTCGCGACCGCCCTCGCCGGCCTCGACGAACCGCCCGCCGTCCTCGTCAGCGGCTCCGCCGTCGGCTACTACGGGGACACCGGCGACCGCCCCGTGGACGAGGACAGCCCCGCCGGCCAGGGCTTCCTGCCCTCGGTCTGCGTGGAGTGGGAGGCCGCCGCCGCCCCCGCCCAGGAGGCCGGGATCCGCACCGCGTTCGCCCGTACCGGACTGGTCGTCGCCAAGGAGGGCGGGGCCTGGGGGCGGATGTTCCCCCTCTTCCGCGCCGGCGTCGGCGGCCGGCTCGGGGACGGCCGCCAGTACTGGCCGTACATCTCCCTGCACGACGAGGTCGCGGCCCTGCGCCACATCATCGACACCCCGGCCCTGAGCGGCCCGGTCAACCTCACCGCCCCCGAACCGCTGACCAACCGCCAGGTCACCGCCGCCATGGGCCGGGTGCTGCACCGGCCGGCGGTGCTGCCCGTACCGGCCGTGGCCCTGCGCGTGGTGCTCGGGGAGTTCTCCCAGGACGTGCTGGGCGGTCAGCGCGCCCGCCCGGCCCGGCTCCTGGGGTCGGGGTTCGTCTTCCGCGACCCCGGTATCGAACAGGCCATCCGCGCCGCGCTCCGATAAACGGCGTGCGACCGTGTGCGACCGTTCGTGACCCGGATGCGACCGTCGTGCGACCGGAGTTGCCCGTAATACCCGGCCCAACTCGGGTTCCCGTTCGACCGGTTGGGGGAAGGAGGATCCCCACACAGCCGCGCCGACCTCGGGGAGGGGCACGTGCTCAGCAGCGCACCCAATGCCGCACACCATGCGGACGTCGTCATCGTAGGAGCCGGAGTCTCAGGACTCGCGGCCGCGCACCACCTGATCGCAGCCGGGGTCACGGTCACCGTCCTGGAAGCCGCGGACGATCCCGGCGGGCGGATGGCCACCGAATCGGCCGACGGGTTCCGGCTCGACCGGACCGCACAGTTGCTCAACACCGCGTACAGCGAGCTGGAGCGGACCCACGCCCTGCGGGCCCTGGTCCTGCGCCCCTTCTCGCCAGGGGTCCTGGTCCACACCGACGGCAGGCAGGTGCGGGCCGGGTCCCTCACCCCCGCCCGGGCCCTGGCCAGCGGCTCCCTCGACCAGGCCCGGCTCAGCGCCGCCCTCGGCAGGCTCGCCGCGCTGCCCGAGGACAAGCTCCTCGCACGGCCCGAACGCACCGCGTCCGCGGCCCTGCGCACCCGCGGCCTGCCCTCGCGCACCCTCAACGGCGTGCTCCGGCCGCTGCTCGCCGCCCTGCTGCGGGACCCGGAGCTCACCACCTCCAGCCGGGTCGCCGACCTGGCCCTGCGCACCTTCGCCCGCGGCCGTCTCGCCGTGCCCGAAGGCGGCGCGGCGGCCCTGCCCGACCTGCTCGCCGCGGGACTGCCGCCCGGCACCGTACGGACCGGCGTCCGGGTCCGGTCGGTGGCCACCAACCTGGTCACCACCGAGGAGCACGGCGCGTTCCGCTGCCGCTCGGTCCTGCTCGCCACCGGCGCCCGCGCCGCCGCCGAGCTCCTGCCCGGCCTGCGCGTGCCCGCGTTCCACGAGGTCACCGTCCTGCACCACGCCACGGCCGGCCCGCTGCCCCGGGACGGTTCGCTGGTCCTGGACGGGGACCCCAACTGGCCCGTCTCCCACACCGCCGTGATGAGCGCGGTCGACCCGACGCGGGCCCCGGCCGGCCGCAGCCTCGTCACCACGACCGTGCTCGGTCCGCCGCCGCCGGTCCGCACCGTCGCCTCGCGCCTCGCCCGCCTCTACGACACCAGCACCCGGGAATGGGAGCTGCTGGTCGTCCACCACACCCCGGAGGCCGTCCCCGCGATGCCCCCGCCGCACGACCGGCGCCGCCCGGTACGGGTCCTGGCCGGGCTCTACGTGTGCGGCGACCACCGCGACACCAACACCGTCCAGGGCGCCCTGCACTCGGCCCGCCGCGCCGGCGGCGCCATCCTGCGCGACTTCGGCATCCCGCTCCCGGTCGCCCCGGAGCCCGCACTCCCGGTGGCGGCCTGAGAACCACCCACGACACAGGGGCCCGGCCTTCCGCCTCGGGACCGGGCCCCTGCCGCACCCCCGTTCTCGCAGGAAGGCACGGGGCGGCGGTCCGGACCCGCAGATCCCGCCGCGGTCAGGACAGCGCCGCCACCCGGTCCCGGTAGGTCCGCACGGCCGACGCGTCCCGGTAGGGCTCCAGCCGCCGCTCGAAGTCCCGTACGTACTCCACGGCCCGGACCGACCGCATCTCCATCGCCTGCTGCGCCGCCTCCGCCCCCAGCGCGCACGCCTGGTCCAGCTCACCCAGCCCCAGCCGGGCCGTGGCCAGCACCACCCGGCAGAACAGCCGTGACCGCGCGAACCCCGGCGCCCTGAGCTGCAGGGACCGCTCCGCGTGCTGCGCCGAGGCCCGGTACTGCTGCAGGTCCCGGTGGCAGTGCCCGAACTCGTCCGCCAGCTGTCCCTCGTCGAACAGCCGCGCCCAGTGCGGCACGTCGTCACCCGGCCGGGCCGCGCCCAGCGCGCGCTCGGCCCGCACCAGGGAGGCCGTCGCCGCCCGGACCTCGCCGAGGACCGCGTGCCCGCGCGCCTCCGACGCGTGCAGCAGCGCCTGCACCACCGGCGGCGGACCGGAACCGACGCCCTGCTGTGCCACCCGGGCCAGCTGCACGGCCTCCCGGCCGTGCCCGAGGTAGACCGCCTGCCGGCTCATGGTGACCAGCACGTACGAGCCGTAGGGGCGGTCCCCGGCCGCCTGCGCGAGCCGCAGGGCCTGCACGAAGTACCGCTGGGCGAGCCCGTGCGCGGCGATGTCGTACGAGGTCCAGCCCGCGAGCCGGGTCAGGTCCGCGGCGGCCGCGAACAGCCGGCGCCCCGTGGTCTCGCCGTAGGTGCCCCGGAGCATCGGCTCGGCCTCGTGCTCCAGGTACCGCACGAGGGCCTGGCGGGCGTGCCCGCCGCCGTAGGTGTGGTCCAGGGTCCGGAAGAGCTCGCTGACCGATCTCAGCGCGGCGATGTCGCCCGCCGTCACGCGCTGCCCGGGCCCCCGGTCGATCTGCCGCTGCCGCGGCACCGAGGTCCGGCCCTGGAGGGGCACGCGGGCCGCCGCCGGTTCCGCGCCCCGGGCCACGCGCTCGTCGGGCCGCCCGATCAGCCAGTCCCGGCTGGGCACGACCAGCCCGGCCGGGGTGAAGGCGATCTTCCGCAGTTCGGCGTGGGAGCCGGAGTCCTTGCGCCACAGGCCGCTCGCGATGTCCACGGCCTCCTCGGGGGTGGCCGCGAACTCCAGGCCCGCGTAGACCGGGGCGCACGCGTCGAGTCCCAGGTCCTGCGCGGAGAGCCGGCGCCCGAGGCGCCGGGTGAACACCTCGGCGATCAGCGCCGGGGTGGTGCCGCGCGGCTGCTGGCCGCGCAGCCAGCGGGTCACGGAGGTCTTGTCGTACCGCAGGTCGAGACCGTGTTCCAGACCGAGCTGGTCGACGCGGCGGGCGAGCCCGGCGTTGGAGAACCCGGCTTCCGCGATCAGCGCCGCCAGCTGGCGGTTGGGGACGCGCTGGGCAGGTCGTTCCGTCATCGGCTCCACGGTTTCCTGACGCGACGGACCGGAGTCCCGGCCCTTGAACGGCGTGAATGTAGCGGCGAACTTCGCCCGCGCCGCCCTCTCTGCCCCACATTCATCCGATCGTGTGCAGAATCGGTAGGGCCCTTTACGGACTGCCCCCCTCCGCCCGCGTACGCTGCGGGCCATGACCCGCCGGCACCACCCGTCACACCTGCCCGAGGAACGACCCGAATCCACGGCTCCGCTGCCTCCGCCCGAGCTCACCGAGGCCGAGTGCCGGCGCTGCGGCACCTACATCGCGGGGCTCGACGGGCGCTACGCCTGCGGGGTGTGCGGCTGGGTGAACGACCACTCGGAGGGCCACCGGCGGCTGCCGCGCGCGGACGAGGATCCGGACCGCCCGCCGAAGGGCCGCCGCCGGCCGAAGCCCCTGCCCTCCCGCCTGCCGGAGCCCGGAGCGGCACCGGGGTCGGGGCCCGGTGCGGGGTCCTGAGGGGGCCCGTACCGGCAGCCGTACCCTTGCTCAGTGAAGTACGTGCACACAGCAGGTTCGACGAGGAGGCGCTGCGGTGGCTGAGCTTGGGTTTGTCCGTCTGGGCTTCGGGGCGGAATCCGTCGAGTACACCCAGGCGTGGGAAGAGCAGCGCAGGGTGCACGCGGCCCGCTTCGCGGACGAGATCGACGACACCTGCCTGCTGGTCGAGCACCCGCCGGTCTACACGGCCGGCCGGCGCACCGACCCCAGTGAGCGCCCGCTCGACGGGACCCCCGTCATCGACGTGGACCGCGGCGGAAAGATCACCTGGCACGGCCCCGGCCAGCTCGTCGGCTACCCGATCATGAAGCTGCCCCGGCCGGTGGACGTGGTCGCCCACGTCCGCCGCCTGGAGGAGGCGCTGATCCGCACCGCCGCCGACTTCGGCCTGGAGACCACCCGGGTCGAGGGCCGCTCCGGCGTCTGGGTGCTCGGCGACCCGGTCGAGGAGCGCCCCAGCATCGGCGGCCTCTCGCTCGACTTCGACCCGCGGCTCGCCGACGAGGAGTTCGACCCCCGGCTCAACGGGCCCGAGTACGCCCCGTCCAACGCCGGGCAGCGGCGCGAGGACCGCAAGCTCGCCGCCATCGGGATCCGGGTCGCCAAGGGCGTCACGATGCACGGCTTCGCGATCAACGTGAACCCGGACAGCACGTGGTTCGACCGGATCATCCCGTGCGGGATCCGGGACGCCGGTGTGACCTCGCTCTCGTACGAACTGGGCCGTGAGGTCACCATCGCCGAGGTGCTCCCGGTGGTCGAGCGCCACCTGAAGGACGTACTGGAGCACGCCGAGTTGCGGCCCCGCGAGATCGAGACCGCATAGAGACCTCCCGGCAACGGGAATGAGTCCGGCCGCTCGCAGGTTGGTCGGCGTAAGAGCGTACGAAATTACGGGCGTACCCTGGTGGGCGCCCGAACAATCGAAGTCACAGGGAGCCGGTCGTGTCCGCAGTCGCACCCGACGGACGCAAGATGCTGCGCCTCGAGGTCCGGAATGCCCAGACCCCCATCGAGCGCAAGCCCGAGTGGATCAAGACCCGGGCGAAGATGGGCCCCGAGTACACCAAGATGCAGGCCCTGGTGAAGGGCGAAGGACTGCACACGGTGTGCCAGGAGGCCGGCTGTCCCAACATCTACGAATGCTGGGAGGACCGCGAGGCCACCTTCCTCATCGGCGGTGACCAGTGCACCCGGCGCTGTGACTTCTGCCAGATCGACACGGGCAAGCCCGAGGCGCTGGACCGCGACGAACCGCGCCGCGTCGGCGAGTCCGTCGTCACGATGGACCTGAACTACGCCACGATCACCGGCGTCGCCCGCGACGACCTGCCCGACGGCGGTGCCTGGCTCTACGCCGAGACCGTGCGCCAGATCCACCAGCAGACGGCGGACCGCGAGGCCGGCCACACCAAGGTCGAGCTGCTGGCCCCCGACTTCAACGCGGTGCCGGAGCTGCTGGAGGAGGTCTTCGCCTCCCGCCCCGAGGTCTTCGCGCACAACGTCGAGACCGTGCCCCGCATCTTCAAGCGGATCCGCCCCGGCTTCCGCTACGAGCGCTCCCTCGACGTGATCCGCCAGGCCCGCGCCTACGGCCTGGTCACCAAGTCGAACCTGATCCTCGGCATGGGCGAGGAGCGCGAGGAGGTCTCGCAGGCCCTGAAGGAGCTGCACGAGGCCGGCTGCGAGCTCATCACCATCACCCAGTACCTGCGGCCCTCGCCGCGCCACCACCCCGTCGAGCGCTGGGTGAAGCCGGCCGAGTTCGTCGAGCTGGCGAAGGAGGCCGAGGAGATCGGCTTCTCCGGTGTGATGTCCGGCCCGCTGGTCCGGTCCTCGTACCGCGCGGGGCGCCTGTACCAGCAGGCGATGGAGAAGCGCAGCGGAGCCGTAGCGTAGGTTGCGGGTCTGCCCGAGGTACGAGGGCGGGCACGCGGCCGAAGCGGTGGCGAGGCGGAGCTCGACCGAGGGAACGAGAAGCGCAGCGGAGCCGAGAAGAGCGCGACCGTCTGACGCCGCGCGGCGCGACCGTCCGTGTGAAGTCGCGCACAAAGTGCTACCAACGAGTAATACCGCATCGACGCGGCCCCTAGGCTCTTTCGTGACGAAGGAACCCGGCGGGCCGCGTCGGCGTATGCAACGTGTCCATCACATTTGACCGACCGGTCACGCCCTGGTAACACCAGTCAGTGACGCTTGGTCCACGCACCGTAGACACCCGCCCACCTCGCGAAGACGTGAGCATCGTGAAAGGGATCGACATCATGCAGGCCGCGCCCGTACGCGCCATCGCCATCCCGACGCTCTCCGACGCCTTCCGGGGCCTCGAATCCCTCCTCATGAGCGGGGCCCGCCGCAACGCCTGGACGGCGGTCCTGGAGGACCGCCAGCGGGCCAAGGACCGCGTCGAAACCGAACACGTACTTGAGGCCGCGGCTACCCGAACCCCGCAGGCCACGTAAACTTCGCTGTATGGCGAGGAAGTCAAACGCAGAGACTGCTGCGAACCCCGGGCGACTGAAGCAGATCGCCCTGACGTACAAGATGACGCGCAAGGCCGACCCGAAGGTCGGTCTGATCGTCGCGGGCGTGGGAATCGTCACCTTCGGTGTCTTTCTTGCGATCGGCTTCCTGATCGACCACCCGGTCTACCTGGGCATCCTGGGCTTCCTGGTGGCGTTCCTCGCGATGGCGATCGTCTTCGGGCGACGGGCCGAGCGGGCTGCCTTCGGGCAGATGGAGGGACAGCCGGGAGCGGCCGCGGCCGTACTGGACAACGTGGGACGGGGCTGGACGACCACCCCGGCCATCGCGATGACCCGGCAGCAGGACATCGTCCACCGTGCCGTGGGCAAGGCCGGCGTCGTGCTGATCGCCGAGGGCAACCCGAACCGGGTGAAGCCGCTGCTCGCGAACGAGAAGAAGAAGATGGCCCGGATCATGCCGGACGTGCCGGTCCACGACTTCATCGTGGGTACGGGCGAGGGCGAGGTGCCGCTCAAGAAGGTGCGCACCACCCTGCTCAAGCTGCCGCGCGTCCTGACCGGCCCGCAGATCACCGCGGTCAACGACAAGCTGCGTGCCATGGGTGACCTCATGAGCAACATGCCGCTGCCGAAGGGCCCCATGCCCAAGGGCATGAAGATGCCGCGCGGCGGAAAGATGCGCTGACCCGGTCAGCCGATTTTCGTATACGAGACAGGGGCGCCCCCCGAGCCGGCCGGCTCGGGCGGTACACGTTGCCGAGCTGGGCGGTGAGCGTACGCAGGGCATCCACCTGCCGGCGAACCCGCTCGATGTCC
>NZ_JBFBGM010000029.1:0-109502 GCF_040684695.1 Streptomyces erythrochromogenes | reverse complement strand
ACTGCAGGGGGGACCCTGTGGGAGAGTAGGACGCCGCCGAACAATCATTGTGGGAAAGCCCCGCACCGTCATGGTGCGGGGCTTTTCTGCGTTCAGGACAGCAGCGGGGTCTCCTGTAGGGTCAGGGGGCATCGAACGACCATTTCTACCGTCACAGTGGAGGCCCCCGGGTGGAGGTCCAGGAGACTCGGGTTCAGACTGACCGAATTTTCACCATTCCCAACATCCTGAGCATGGCTCGCCTGGCCGGCGTGCCCCTGTTCCTGTGGCTGATCCTCGCGGAGTACGACGGGTGGGCCCTTGCCGTCCTCATGCTCAGCGGGGTCAGCGACTACCTCGACGGGAAGCTCGCCCGGCGCTGGAATCAGATCAGCAAGCTCGGCCGGCTGCTGGATCCCGCCGCGGACCGCCTCTACATCCTGTCGACGCTGTTCGGTCTCACCTATCGCGAGATCCTGCCGTTGTGGCTCACCGGCGCCCTCCTCGCACGTGAGCTGATGTTGCTGGTCATGGTGTGGATCCTGCGCCGCCACGGATATCCGCCGCCGCAGGTCAACTTCCTCGGCAAGGCCGCGACCTTCAACCTGATGTACGCCTTCCCGTTGCTCCTGCTCAGTGACGGAAGCGGCTGGTTGGCCTGGTTGGCCTCAGTTTTCGGATGGGCGTTCGCGGGATGGGGTACAACCCTCTATTGGTGGGCAGGAATCCTTTACGTGGTTCAAGTCCGCCGCCTGGTGAAGGCTGACGCCACGGCCGATTGAGCCCGCCCGACGCCGGATGACGCGGAGGAGTCGCGAAGTCACCGAACGAGGTGGGTGAGAGTCGGCACGACTGTCATCTCTCAAGGAGGACTCTTCCGACATGAAGGCCGTCGTGATGGCCGGTGGCGAGGGCACACGCCTTCGTCCCATGACCTCGAGCATGCCCAAGCCGCTCCTGCCGGTGGCGAACCGTCCGATCATGGAGCACGTGCTCAGGCTGCTCAAGCGGCACGGGCTCAGCGAGACCGTGGTTACCGTTCAGTTCCTGGCGTCGCTCGTCAAGAACTACTTCGGGGACGGCGAAGAGCTCGGGATGGAGCTCACCTATGCCAACGAGGAAAAGCCACTCGGGACCGCCGGCAGCGTGAAGAATGCCGAGGAGGCCTTGAAGGATGACGCCTTCGTCGTCATTTCCGGCGATGCGCTGACCGACTTCGACCTCACCGACCTGATCCGCTTCCACAAGGAGAAGGGCGCACTCGTCACGGTGTGCCTGACCCGGGTGCCGAACCCGCTGGAATTCGGCATCACGATCGTGGACGAGGAAGGAAAGGTCGAGCGCTTCCTGGAGAAGCCGACCTGGGGCCAGGTGTTCTCGGACACCGTCAACACCGGCATCTACGTCATGGAGCCCGAGGTCTTCGACTACGTCGACGCCGACGTCTCGGTCGACTGGTCCAGTGACGTCTTCCCCCAGCTGATGAAGGAAGGCCGGCCGATCTACGGCTATGTCGCCGAGGGCTACTGGGAAGACGTGGGCACGCACGAGAGCTACGTCAAGGCGCAGGCCGACGTCCTGGAGGGCAAGGTCGAGGTCGAGATGGACGGCTTCGAGATCTCGCCCGGCGTGTGGGTCGCCGAAGGAGCCGAGGTCAGCCCGGACGCCGTGCTGCGCGGACCCCTCTACATCGGGGACTACGCCAAGGTCGAAGCCGGCGTGGAGATCCGCGAGCACACGGTCATCGGGTCGAACGTCGTCGTCAAGAGCGGAGCCTTCCTGCACCGGGCCGTCGTCCACGACAACGTGTACATCGGCCCCCACAGCAACCTCCGCGGCTGCGTGATCGGCAAGAACACCGACATCATGCGCGCCGCCCGGATCGAGGACGGAGCCGTCATCGGCGACGAGTGCCTCGTCGGTGAGGAATCGATCGTTCAGGGGAACGTGCGCGTCTACCCCTTCAAGACAATCGAGGCCGGTGCCTTCGTCAACACGTCCGTGATCTGGGAGTCCCGCGGACAGGCCCACCTCTTCGGCGCGCGCGGGGTCTCCGGCATCCTGAACGTCGAGATCACCCCCGAGCTCGTGGTCAGGCTCGCCGGCGCCTACGCCACCACCCTGAAGAAGGGTGCGATCGTCACCACGGCCCGCGACCACTCCCGCGGCGCCCGAGCCCTCAAGCGGGCCGTGATCTCGGCGCTCCAGGCCAGCGCGATCAACGTACGCGACCTGGAGAACGTACCGCTGCCCGTGGCGCGGCAGCAGACCGCGAGAGGAAGCGCCGGCGGGATCGTCCTGCGGACCTCGCCCGGAGTGCCGGACTCAGTCGACATCATGTTCCTCGACGAACGCGGGGCGGACCTCTCCCTCCAGCAGCAGCGCAAGCTGGACCGCGTGTACGCGCGCCAGGAGTACCGGCGCGCCTTCCCCGGCGAGATCGGCGACCTGCAGTTCCCGGGCAGCGTCTTCGACGCGTACACCGGCTCGCTCCTGCGGCGGGTGGACACCACGGGCATCGGCGACGCCGGGCTCAAGGTCGTCGTCGACGCCACCAACGGCAGCGCCGGACTCGTCATGCCGAGCCTGCTGGGCCGGCTCGGGGTGGACGCCCTGACGATCAACCCCGGGCTCGACGAGTCCAGGCCGACGGAGACCGCCGAGTCCCGGCGGGCCGGCCTGGTGCGGCTGGGCGAGATCGTCGCCTCGGCGCGGGCGGCCTTCGGCGTGCGGTTCGACCCGGTGGGCGAGCGCATCTCCCTCGTCGACGAGCGCGGGCGGATCATCGAGGACGACCGGGCGCTGCTCGTCATGCTCGACCTGGTGGCCGCGGAGAAGCGCAGCGGCAAGGTCGCGCTCCCGGTGACCACGACGCGCGTCGCCGAGCAGGTGGCGGCGTACCACGGCACACAGGTGGAGTGGACGACGACGTCGCCCGACGACCTGACCCGGGTCGGACGGGCCGAGAACACGATCTTCGGCGGAGACGGCCGGGGCGGCTTCATCGTTCCGGAGTTCAGCAGCGTCTTCGACGGATCGGCGGCGTTCGTGCAGCTGCTCGGCCTGGTCGCGCGCACCCAGCTCACGCTGAGCCAGATCGACGCCCGGATCCCGCGCGCGCACGTCCTCAAGCGGGACGTGCCGACCCCGTGGGCGGTGAAGGGGCTCGTAATGCGGCGGGTCGTGGAAGCCGCCGGAGACCGGCAGGTGGACACCACCGACGGGGTTCGGGTGGTCGAGGCCGACGGACGCTGGGCGCTGGTCCTGCCGGACCCGGCGGAAGCCGTCACTCACCTGTGGGCCGAAGGCCCCGACGACACCTCCGCGCAGGCACTGCTGGAGGAGTGGGCGGGCGTGGTGGACGGAGCCGGGCACTGAGTGCCGGGCGGTTCGTGACATAGGGCGGAAGTCCGGTGGGCCGGGGCGGTGCGCCCGGCCCCGGCCCACCGGATGGACGCATTGGGTGTGTGCGGCGCCGACATGCGACGATGTGCGGCATGTCGCAGCCGCCCCACAACCGGACTCCGGCGTCTTCTGTGCCACCGCGGCCGGACGCCTCCATGTCGCTGCTGACGCACGTGATGGACCACAGCCTCGACGAGGGCTACGCGGAGGCGACGGCCAGGCGGCGGGCGGAGGGCACGGCCGGGCTGCCCCGCACGCTCAAGGCCAAGCTGGGGCTCGCCGCCGGACTCGTGATCGCCGCGATGGTCGTCACGCTCGGCGCGGCCGAGGCCCGGGTGGACGCTCCGGTGCTCGCCAAGGAGCGCCAGGAGCTCATCGACCGCGTGCAGCGGGCCGACGAGCGCGCCGACGCCCTGGAACAGAACATCGACCGGCTGAGGACCGATGTCGCCGCACGTCAGCGCGCGGCACTCAAGCAGCCCGGCGGGAGCCAGGGAGAGCTCGTCTCCCAGCTGGCCGGCGCCACCGAGGTCCGCGGGCCCGGGATCAAGCTGGTGGTGGACGACGCCAAGGGCTCCTCCACGGGCGACGGCGGGAAACCGCGCGAGAGCAGCGGCTTCTCCGACACCGGCCGGCTCCGCGACCGCGACATGCAGAAGATCGTCAACGGGCTGTGGCAGTCCGGCGCGGAGGCGATCTCCATCAACGGGCAGCGGCTGACGGAGCTGTCGGCGATCAGGGCCGCGGGCGACGCGATACTGGTCGACAACCGGCCGCTGGTGCCGCCGTACGAAGTGCTGGCGGTGGGGGACAAGAAGAAGCTCGGCCCGGCCTTCCAGGACTCGGCGGACGGCCAGTACCTGCACGTGCTGCAGGAGAGCTACGGGATCCGCTACACCCTGTCCGCGGCCGACGAGCTGCGGCTTCCGGCCGCTTCGAGCCTGATCGTACGTACAGCCACAGCAGCAGAGCAGCAGAAGGGTGCATCGTGATCGCGGTACTGGGCCTCTTGGCCGGAGTGGTGGTCGGACTTCTGGTCCGGCCCGAGGTACCGGCCGTGGTGGAGCCTTATCTGCCCATCGCCGTGGTGGCGGCGCTGGACGCGGTCTTCGGGGGCCTGCGCGCCATGCTGGACGGCATCTTCGTCGACAAGGTCTTCGTGGTGTCGTTCCTGTCGAACGTCGTCGTGGCCGCGCTGATCGTCTTCCTCGGCGACAAGCTGGGCGTCGGCTCGCAGCTGTCCACCGGCGTGGTCGTCGTCCTCGGCATCCGCATCTTCTCCAACGCCGCGGCCATCCGCCGGCACGTCTTCCGGGCGTGATGGCCATGAGCGCGAACGACACCCCGCCCGAGGAACCGAACGTCCCGGAACAGCCTCTTGAAGAGGGAAAGACACAGGCTGAGCCGGTTGCCGAGGAGACCGGGCGGCAGCGGCTGGCGGCGGGTCTGTGGCCGCCGAGGATCAGCCGGGCCCAACTGATCGTCGCGCTGCTGCTGTTCGTCCTCGGCCTGGGGCTGGCCATCCAGGTCCGCTCGAACAGCGACTCCAGTGCGCTGCGCGGGGCCCGTCAGGAGGACCTCGTACGGATCCTCGACGAGCTCGACGGACGGACCAAGCGGCTGGAGGACGAGAAGCAGCGGTTGGAGGACCAGCGCCGGGAGCTGGAGAGCAGCTCCAACCAGGCCGAGGAGGCCCGCAAGCAGACCGTGGAGAAGGAGCGTCAACTGGGGATCCTGGCCGGTACGGTGGCAGCACAGGGACCGGGCATCACGCTCAAGATCTCTGACCCCACCGGTCAGGTGCAGTCCGACCAGCTGCTGGACACCCTCCAGGAGCTGCGGGCCGCCGGGGCCGAGGCGATCCAGATCAACGGGGTGCGCATCGTGGCGGGCTCGTACTTCTCGGACGAGAACGGTGGGGTCGGCATCGACGGCAAGAAGATCACACAACCCTATGAGTTCAAGGTGATCGGCAAGCCCCAGGATCTGGAGCCCGCGCTCAACATCCCGGGCGGTGTCGTCCAGACGCTGGAGAAGGAGCAGGCCACGGTGGCCGTCACACGGTCGGCGAAGATCGTTGTGGATGCCTTGCGGGCTGCGAAGCAGCCTGACTACGCTCGGTCGTCATCGGGGTGAAGATGAAGCGGAGTGGAGAGTGGAGCGGCTCACGCGGGCTGATGCCTGCGGGGGGTCGACGCACCGAAGTTGCGGTGCGTGGTGGAAACTGTCTGGTGGTTACGGACGTTGTGAGAATGTCCGGGTCGGCAGGTGTCTGCATTCGGAGTTCGTCCTGCCCCACGGGCGGGTCTGTTTCAGTCAAGGGGAATCGCCCGTGAAGTTGTTTGAGAAGTTGTTCGGCAAGAAGAACCGCGAGGAGAGCGGCGCGGCGAGGCATCGCGCCGGGGGTCCGGAAGGGCAGGGCGACCGGCCGCTGTTCCGCGACGAGGTCGCCGGCGGGGGCGAGGTTCCGGGTGGTCCCGGCGCGTCGTCTGTTGACCCTGCTGGTACCGGCCGCATAGGTTTCGGTGAACCATCAACCTCAAGTGCGGGTGGAGGGTTTGCCCCCGACCCGTATGCCACCAACGCCTCCGCGGGGCAGCCGCGGCGCGAGGAGCCGTCCATGTCGGCCGAGCAGGTTTGCAGCAGGTGCGGACACCGTAGCGATGCGGCCAGCCGGTTCTGCTCCAACTGCGGAGCGCCGCTGCGGGCGGGTCTGACGCCGGAGCGCGCCTCGGAGACCACGTCCACCATCTCGATCTCGGGCCTGGAGGCCTACGAGGCCGAGGTGACGGGACAGACGCACGTGTCGTCCTCGCTGTCCCCCGAGGCCCAGGCCGCGGTGGAGGCGCTTCCGCCCGGTTCCGCCCTGCTCATCGTGCGGCGCGGACCCAACTCCGGCAGCCGCTTCCTGCTCGACGGCGAACTGACCACGGCCGGCCGGCACCCGCAGAGCGACATCTTCCTGGACGACGTCACCGTCTCCCGGCGCCATGTCGAATTCCGCAGGGTCCAGGACGGCGGCTTCACCGTGGCCGACGTGGGCAGCCTCAACGGCACGTACGTCAACCGTGAACCGATCGACTCCGTCGCCCTCCACAACGGCGACGAGGTGCAGATCGGCAAGTACCGGTTGGTCTTCTACGCGAGCCTGCGGGGCGTCTGACCCTCCCCCGGACCCGGTCCGGGGGCACCCGAGGGAAGGTCCCATGCTGCGCAATCCGACAGGCGGCGCCGGAAACGGCACCGCCGGCTCGGCCGGGCGGCTGGTGAGCATCGGAACGGTGCTCACCACGCTGCGTGACGAGTTCCCCGAAGTCACGATCTCGAAGATCCGTTTTCTGGAGGCGGAGGGGCTGGTCGAGCCCCGGCGCACACCTTCCGGGTACCGCAAGTTCAGTACGGAGGACGTGGAGCGCCTCGCCCGCATCCTGCGCCTGCAGCGTGATCACTACCTGCCGCTGAAGGTCATCCGCGAGCAGCTCGACGCGCTCGCACGCGGCGAGCAGATCCGCATCCCGGCGCCCGCGGCGCACGGAGACGGCGCCGACCCGTCCGACCCGGGTCCGGCCGCCGCCGTCTACGGCGAGGCGGTGCAGGAGCGGCCCCCCGCGGTCCGCGTGGGGCGGCCGGAGCTGCTCGAGGCCGTCGGCGTGGACGAGGACCAGCTCGTCGAGTGGGAGTCGTACGGGCTGCTTGCCGAGGCGCCGGGCGGCGGCTTCGACGCCGACGCGGTCACCGTGGCCCGGCTCGTGGCCGACCTGGGGCGTTTCGGCCTGGAGCCGCGGCACCTGCGCGCCATGAAGGCGGCCGCCGACCGGGAGGCGGGTCTGGTCGAACAGGTGGTGGCACCGCTGCGCCGGCACCGCAACCCGCAGACCAGGGCCCATGCGGAGGCCACGATGAAGGAGCTCGCCGGGCTCTCCGTACGGCTGCACGAAGCCTTGGTGCAGACCGCTCTCGGCGTCCGGTTGCGCTGACCGTCATCGGTCCAGGTGGAGCCCCGACTACCCAAACCTGCCGAGCAGGTCCTAGGGTTGCTGTGTGAACGAGCTCGACGTTGTGGGTGTCCGGGTGGAAATGCCCTCCAACCAACCGATCGTGCTCCTGCGTGAAGTGGGAGGCGATCGGTACCTCCCCATCTGGATCGGTCCGGGGGAGGCGACGGCCATTGCCTTCGCCCAGCAGGGGATGGCCCCTGCCCGGCCGCTGACGCACGACCTCTTCAAGGACGTGCTGGAGGCGGTCGGTGAGGAGCTCACCGAGGTCCGGATCACGGATCTGCGGGAGGGCGTCTTCTACGCGGAGCTCGTCTTCGCCAGCGGGGTCGAGGTGAGCGCGCGGCCTTCCGACGCCATAGCGCTCGCCCTGCGGACGGGGACGCCGATCTACGGCAGTGACGGCGTCCTCGACGATGCCGGCATCGCCATCCCGGACGAGCAGGAGGACGAGGTGGAGAAGTTCCGCGAGTTCCTCGACCAGATCTCACCCGAGGACTTCGGTACCGGCCCGCAGTGAGTCGCCGACCGCGTCGTCCACGGTGTGGCTCCAGCCCATTCGAGTAGCCTTTCCCCGCAATCGGATACGGGAAACCACTCTCAGGGTGATTATCACTCGGCGTGCCGAGTGTGGCGATCGTTGACGCACCCCTGGTGACTGCCTACCTTCGAGGTGGGCAGGTCAAGGACGGAGGGTCGACGTGAGGATCACGGGCGACGGTACGACCGGGGGCACCCCCGTACGGAGTGACGCTGGGCCGTACCCGCTGCACGGTGGTGCGGTCGGAGCCGCGCGCCGTCAGCCGGAGTCGACGCCGGTCGGACCGGTGGACGGCGACCCGGCGCCCGGCCAGGTCGGCTACCGCGGGCCGACGGCGTGCGCCGCGGCCGGCATCACCTACCGGCAGCTCGACTACTGGGCGCGCACCGGGCTGGTGGAGCCCAGCGTGCGGGCCGCGTACGGCTCGGGGACGCAGCGCCTCTACAGCTTCCGCGACGTCGTCGTCCTCAAGATCGTCAAGCGTTTCCTGGACACCGGCGTGGCACTGCAGAACATCCGCACCGCCGTGCAGCACCTGCACGACCGCGACCTCGCGGACCTCGAGCGGATGACGCTGATGAGCGACGGCGCCACCGTGTACGAGTGCACCTCTCCGGACCAGGTCGTCAGCCTCCTCCAGGGCGGGCAGGGCGTCTTCGGCATCGCCGTGGGCGTGGTGTGGCGCGACGTGCGGAGCGCGCTGTCGCAGCTGCACGGGGAACGCGTGGACACCGGGGAGACCCTCGTCGGTCACAACCCGACCGACGAGCTGGCCGCCCGCCGCAACCGCGCCGTCTGACCCGGGCCGGCCGAGCCGCCGCAATGTCAGTGGCGTAGGGCAGCATCGGTGCCGTGAGAGCCGCCCCGACCATCCTCCACCTGGACATGGACGCCTTCTACGCCTCCGTCGAGCAGGCGTCCAAGCCGAGCCTGCGCGGCAAGGCCGTGATCGTCGGCGGGCTCGGGCCGCGCGGGGTCGTCGCCACCGCCTCCTACGAGGCCAGGCGGTTCGGGGTGCATTCGGCGATGCCCACGGCGCAGGCCAGGAGGCTCTGCCCGAACGGTGCCTACCTGATCCCGCGGTTCACGCTCTACCGGCAGGTCAGCGACGTGGTGATGGCCATGCTGCGGGAGCTGTCGCCACTGGTGGAGCCGCTGAGCCTGGACGAGGCCTTCGTGGACCTGGAGGCGGGCGGGGTCGCCTTCGACTCGGGCTCCGCCCGGGCGACGGGCGAGCGGCTGCGCGCCGGCATCAGGGCCGCCACCGGGCTCAGCGGGTCCGTGGGGCTCGCCGGATCGAAGATGCTGGCCAAGGTGGCCTCCGAGGAGGCCAAGCCGGCCGGGCTGCTGCTGATCGAGCCGGGGACCGAGCGCGAGCTGCTCGCGCCGATGTCCGTACGGACCCTGCCCGGAGTGGGGCCGGCCACCGGGGAGCACCTGCGCCGCGCCGGGATCACCACGGTGGGGGAGCTGGTGGAGGCCGGCGAGGACGAGCTGGTCCGGATGGTCGGGCGGGCGCACGGCACGGGCCTGTACCGGATGGCGCTGGGGCTGGACGACCGGCCGGTGGTCGCGGAGCGGGACGCGAAGTCGGTGTCGGTCGAGGACACCTTCGACGTGGACCTGCACGACCGGGTGCGGATCAGGGGGGAGGTGCAGCGGCTCGCGGACCGGTGCGTGGGGCGGTTGCGGGACTCCGGGCACTCGGGACGCACGATCGTGCTCAAGGTGCGGCGCTACGACTTCTCCACGCTGACGCGGTCCGAGACGCTGCGCGGGCCCACGGACGACGCGGCGGTGGTGCGGGAGGCGGCCGCGCGGCTGCTGGAGGCGGTGGACACCACGGGCGGGGTGCGGCTGCTGGGGGTGGGCGTGACCGGACTGGCGGACTACACGCAGGAGGACCTCTTCGCGCAGTCGCTCGCCGCTGAGGCGGCCGAGGCGGCCGGGGCGGCCGGGGCGGCCGGGGCGGAGGCGGCGGAAGAGGAGGGCGGTGCGGACGCCACGGCCGGGCAGGCGGGGCCGGAGGCCGCCGACGGCGTCGCGGGGGCCCGGGAGGGTTCCGAGCCGCCCGTGGTGGCGCAGGAGGCGCAGGAGGCTCCCGAGCGCCGCTGGGCGGCCGGGAGCGACGTACGGCACGTCCTGTACGGGCCGGGGTGGGTACAGGGCAGCGGGGTGGGACGGGTGACCGTGCGGTTCGAGCAGCCCGGATCGGAGCCCGGCCGGGTGCGGACCTTCCGGGTGGACGACCCCGAGCTGGAGCCGTCCGACCCGCTGCCGCTGGTGGGGGAGACGGCCTAGGACCGGGGGCGGCGCCCGGGGTCAGCCCTCGTCGCCGGCCAGGCGCCCGAAGTCGCGGTGGAAGTCCGACGGCAGGGTCGTGTCCAGGCCGTAGTGGTGGTAGAGCTGGAGTTCCTGTTCGGGTGAGAGGTGGCGGCCGACGCCGAAGTCCGGGGCGTCCTTGATGAGGGAGCGTTCGAAGGGCACCCGCAGGGTCTCGCCGACCATCTCGCTCGGCTCCAGCGGGACGAAGGCGTCCCGGCTGAACAGGCCGGTGCGGACGGCGGCCCATTCGGGGACGCCCGTGGCATCGTCGAGGTAGACCTCGTCGACGGTGCCGATCTTGGCACCGTTGCGGTCGAACGCCTTGCGGCCGATCAGGCTGCGCGGATCGATGTCGGTCTGCACGGTCCCTCCAAATGGTCGCAACTGTCGCAACTGCTCCGTCATGACTACAGAAGTGCATTTCCGCAGAGGAGGCCACTCGGGGAGCCTCTTGAACCCCGCTGGTAGTCTGGGTGACGGCTGTCGACCCTGTGCGGGAGAGTCC
This sequence comes from Streptomyces erythrochromogenes, assembly GCF_040684695.1. Lineage (GTDB taxonomy): Bacteria > Actinomycetota > Actinomycetes > Streptomycetales > Streptomycetaceae > Streptomyces > Streptomyces erythrochromogenes_C. The sequence continues at coordinate 98,752 of NZ_JBFBGM010000029.1, read as the reverse complement.
TCCGAGTGAGCAAGACGGAGGCGCCGAAGGAGCAAATCCTCCCCGGAATCTCTCAGGCATACGTACCGCACGGACGAGGCCACTCTGGAAAGCAGGGCGGGAACCGGGCGCGCAGTGCCGGTCCCCCTCCTCACCGACGGTGAAAGCCGGATCTCTCGGGAGACCCCCGTGACTCCGGTGAAACTCTCAGGTGCAGATGACAGAGGGGGAGGCCGTCCGGGTGCCCGCGCCGTGGTGCCCCTCGCAGGTCATATGACCAGGAGGCCTCCGTACATGACCGCCAACCGCATTCCGCTCTCCCAGCTGGAGCGAGGCATCCCCTTCGAACAGCGCCACATCGGCCCGGATGCCGAGGCGCAGGCGAAGATGCTCGCCCACGTGGGCTACGGCTCCCTGGACGAACTGACCGCCGCCGCGGTCCCGGATGTGATCAAGACCGCCGACGCGCTCGACCTGCCCGAGGCGCGGACCGAGGCCGAGGTGCTCGCCGAGCTGCGCTCGCTCGCCGACCGCAACCAGGTCCTCACCTCCATGATCGGCCTCGGCTACTACGGGACCTTCACCCCGCCGGTGATCCTCCGCAACGTCATGGAGAACCCGGCCTGGTACACGGCGTACACGCCCTACCAGCCGGAGATCTCGCAGGGCCGCCTGGAGGCCCTCCTGAACTTCCAGACCGTCGTCGCCGAGCTCACCGGCCTGCCGACCTCGGGCGCCTCGCTGCTCGACGAGGGCACCGCGGCCGCCGAGGCCATGACCCTGGCCCGCCGCGTGGGCAAGGTCAAGGGCAACGTCTTCCTCGTCGACGCCGACGCCCTGCCGCAGACCGTCGCCGTCATCGAGACCCGCGCCGAGCCGATCGGCATCGAGGTCGTCGTCGCCGACCTCTCCGAGGGCATCCCCGCCGAGATCGCCGAGCGCGGCGTCTACGGCGTCCTGCTCCAGTACCCGGGTGCCTCCGGCGCCGTCCGGGACATCAAGCCGGTCATCGACCAGGCGCACGAGCTCGGCGCGATCGTCACCGTCTCGGCCGACCTGCTCGCCCTGACCCTGCTGACCTCCCCGGGCGCCCTCGGCGCGGACATCGCCGTCGGCACCACCCAGCGCTTCGGCGTCCCGATGGGCTTCGGCGGCCCGCACGCCGGCTACATGGCCGTCCAGGACAAGCACGCCCGCTCGCTGCCGGGCCGCCTCGTCGGCGTCTCCGTGGACGCGGACGGCAACAAGGCCTACCGCCTGGCCCTGCAGACCCGCGAGCAGCACATCCGCCGCGAGAAGGCCACCAGCAACATCTGCACCGCGCAGGTGCTGCTCGCCGTCATGGCCGGCATGTACGCCGTCTACCACGGTCCGGACGGCCTGCGGACGATCGCCGGCCGCACCCACCGCTACGCGACGCTGCTCGCCGCAGGTCTGAGCGCCGGCGGGGTCGAGACCGTGCACGGCTCCTACTTCGACACGATCACGGTCCGCGTCCCGGGCCGCGCGGCCGAGGTCGTCGCCGCCGCCCGCGAGGGCGGGGTCAACCTGCACCGGGTCGACGCCGACCTCGTCTCGATCAGCTGCGACGAGACCACCCTGCGCGCCGACATCGAGGCCGTCTGGGCCGCCTTCGGCGTCACCGCCGACATCGAGGCGCTGGACGAGTCCGCGGCGGACACCCTGCCCGAGGGCCTGCTGCGCTCGGACGCCTACCTGACCCACCCGGTCTTCCACCAGCACCGCTCCGAGACCGCGATGCTGCGCTACCTGCGCAAGCTCTCGGACAAGGACTACGCGCTGGACCGCGGCATGATCCCGCTGGGCTCCTGCACCATGAAGCTCAACGCGACCACCGAGATGGAGCCGGTGACCTGGCCCGAGTTCGGCCAGCTGCACCCCTTCGCCCCGGTGGAGCAGGCCGAGGGCTACCTCACGCTCATCACCGAGCTGGAGGAACGTCTCTGTGAGGTGACCGGCTACGACAAGGTCTCCATCCAGCCGAACGCCGGCTCCCAGGGCGAGCTCGCCGGCCTGCTGGCCGTGCGCGCCTACCACCGCGCGAACGGCGACGAGCAGCGCACCATCTGCCTCATCCCGTCCTCCGCGCACGGCACCAACGCCGCCAGCGCCGTGATGGCCGGCATGAAGGTCGTCGTCGTCAAGACCGCCGACGACGGCGAGGTGGACGCGGACGACCTGCGCGCCAAGATCGAGCAGCACCGTGACGAGCTCGCCGTGCTGATGATCACCTACCCCTCCACGCACGGTGTGTTCGAGGAGCACGTCGCCGACATCTGCGCCCAGGTGCACGAGGCCGGCGGCCAGGTCTATGTCGACGGTGCCAACCTCAACGCCCTGGTCGGCCTGGCCAAGCCCGGTCACTTCGGCGGTGACGTCTCGCACCTGAACCTGCACAAGACCTTCTGCATCCCGCACGGCGGCGGCGGCCCGGGCGTCGGCCCGGTCGGCGTCCGGGCCCACCTGGCCCCGTACCTGCCGAACCACCCGCTGCAGCCGACGGCCGGCCCCGAGACCGGCGTCGGCCCGATCTCGGCCGCGCCGTGGGGCTCCGCCGGCATCCTGCCGATCTCCTGGTCGTATGTGCGCCTCATGGGCGGCGAGGGCCTCAAGCGCGCCACCCAGGTGGCGGTGCTCGGCGCCAACTACATCGCCAAGCGCCTGGAGCCGCACTACCCGGTGCTCTACACCGGCCCGGGCAACCTGGTCGCGCACGAGTGCATCATCGACCTGCGCCCGCTGTCGAAGGCCACGGGCGTCAGCGTGGACGACATCGCCAAGCGTCTGATCGACTACGGCTTCCACGCGCCGACCATGTCCTTCCCGGTCGCCGGAACGCTCATGATCGAGCCGACCGAGTCCGAGGACCTCGCCGAGATCGACCGCTTCTGCGACGCGATGATCGCCATCCGCGCCGAGATCGAGCGGGTCGCGGGCGGCGAGTGGCCTGCGGGCGACAACCCGCTGGCCAACGCCCCGCACACGGCGGCTTCGCTGGGCGGCGAGTGGAACCACCCGTACACCCGGGACGAGGCCGTCTTCCCGGGCGGGGTCGTCCCCGCCGAGAAGTACTGGCCGCCGGTGCGCCGCATCGACGGTGCGTTCGGCGACCGGAACCTGGTGTGCTCCTGCCCGCCGCTGGACGAGTACGACAACTGAGGCGCCCGCCTCTGACGTCCGTCGCATGACATGACGAAGGGGCCGGCCCGGGACACCTTCCCGGGCCGGCCCCTTCGTCGTCCGACGTCGTCTACGCAGCCGCGAGCGGGCGGTGCGGGGCGATGATCTGCCCGTCCGGCAGCAGCTCACCGGTGTCCTCGAAGAGCAGGACGCCGTTGCACAGCAGGCTCCAGCCCTGTTCCGGGTGGTTGGCCACCGGGCGAGCGGCCTCCCGGTCGGCGGATTCGGCAGACGGGCAGGCTGGCTGGTGCTGGCACATGGATGCGTTCTTTCGCTGCGGTGTGGTCTGAGTGCTACGGCTCGATACCTGATTCATGGCCGTCCCCCTGGGTCATCCCCGCAGCCGCGGGGCGCTTGCCATCAGTGTTCCCCCACAACAGCCGCTTCGCAGGTATTTCCCGGCAGCTGTCCTCATGGATTGATGACGCATCACTCGTGCGGGCGGTTCAGGCCAACTCCCCTGTCATTTCGGATGGTTCGGGAGTGGCCCGGGGGGACTAGGCCGAATGGGCGAATCGGGTCAGGCGGCGGGCGCGGCCAGGGACGGCGGGACCGGCGCCGTCGCGGGCGTGAGCCGGTGCGTCAGCACGGGCAGGAGTTCGGAGACCGGATGCGGCCGGTAGGCGGCGATCCCGGGCGGGGCCGGGGCCAGCGGTACCAGCAGGTCCTCGCCGGCGGGCAGCCCGGCGGCGGCGTCCGCGCCCACGGCCCCGTGCAGCCACAGCGTCAGCATGTAGAGCTCCGGTACGGAGAGCAGCCGGGGCTGGTAGCCGGTGGTGAGCAGTTCGGCCTGGCGCAGGGCGCGCTCGGTGGCGGCGACGTAGGGGCCCTCGAAGAAATGGGAGAAGGTCCAGCCGTCGGGCGTCAGTCGCGTGTCGGCCGCCGCGACGTGGCGGTCCCCGCTGCGGATCAGGAACCGCCAGCCGACGAGCCGGGTGCGGGGCGGCCGGCCGGCGGACGCGAGGTCCGAGAGGTTCAGCCGGTCCAGGACGTGGACCGGCAGGGGGAGTTCGGCGGTCAGCGGCCCCTGGATGGCGCGCAGGGCCGGGGTGTGCGCCTCGTGGACGGCGGTGGGGGAACCGAGTGCCGCGAGGACGCTGCGCAGGGCGGGTGCGGGAGCCGGGGGGACGTGCAGCGGCATGGTGGGTCGCCTCTCACTTGGGAGACCTGTGGAACGGGGGCAGGTGCGGGACGGCGCTGTCGCATTCTGGGGCCAGAGGGGGGCCGAGGGGCAATGGCCGCGCGCCAACTCTCTGCCTCGTTTGCGGAGTTTATACGACATGTGTTCACGCAGTGTTTCGGCTAGCTGTCCCGCCTATTGCCGACAAGGCGCTTACCGGTCCCGCTGACATGGCATTCATGCCGGATGCGCGCGAACGTGCCGCGCTGACCTCGGAGGTTACCGGAAGGGGGCTCGGCTGGAAAGCACCTGTTTTCAGGAGCGGGCAAATGTCAAGATGAATTTGCATGAAGCGACTTGCCAGGTGAATGTGCCGAAGCGCCCTTCGGCCAACCCGGCGCGCGCTCCTCGCCACGCACACCCCCTCCGCGTTATGGATCACGATGCCGGGGCATCATCGACCGTAACGCGCGCCTGGATGCCCCGGGCCAGGCCCACTCGAGGAGGGACGCTTCGATGGGGGAGAAGGTCGTGGCGGGCGGATTCGACCTGTCCGATCGGCAGCGGTATCGAAGGAAACTCCATGAGTGTCTGGAGGGACTGGAGCGACTTCTGGCGGAGAAGAGGTTCGATCGCCCCAAGAACATGATGGGGCTGGAGATCGAGCTGAATCTCGCGGGAACCGACGGTTTGCCGCGCATGGTGAATGCCCAGGTGCTGGAGCGGATTGCCAGCCCCGATTTCCAGACCGAACTGGGAATGTTCAACCTGGAGGTGAACGTTCTGCCGCACCGGCTCGGCGGCCGGGTATTCGACCAGCTCGCCGAGGAACTCAGCGCGGGGCTGGGATATGCCCACCGCCAGGCCGCGGAGATCGACGCCGGAGTGGTGATGATCGGCATCCTGCCGACGATCTCCCGCACGGACCTGGTCACCGCGAACCTCTCGGCGGTGGACCGCTACTCCCTGCTGAACGAGCAGATCCTGATGATGCGCGGGGAGGACTTCACGCTCGACATCGACGGCGTCGAGCGGCTGATCTGGACCTCCGGGTCGATCGTGCCCGAGGCCGCCTGCACCTCCGTACAACTGCACCTCCAGGTGACTCCGGCCCGGTTCTCGGCCGTGTGGAACGCGGCGCAGGCGGTGACCGCGGCACAGATAGCCGTCGGCGCCAACTCGCCCTTCCTGTTCGGACGAGAGCTGTGGCGGGAGTCGAGGCCGCCGCTGTTCACGCAGGCCACCGACACCCGGCCGCCGGAGCTCCAGGCGCAGGGCGTGCGGCCGCGCACCTGGTTCGGCGAGCGGTGGGTGGACTCGGCGTACGAGCTCTTCGCCGAGAACGTCCGCTACTTCCCCTCCCTGCTGCCCATATGCGACGAGGAGGAGCCCCTGCGGGTGCTGGCCGAGGGCGGGGTGCCGAGCCTGCAGGAGCTGGTCCTGCACAACGGCACCGTCTACCGCTGGAACCGGCCCGTGTACGGGGTGGCGGACGGCGTGCCGCACCTGAGGGTGGAGAACCGGGTGCTGCCGGCCGGCCCCACCGTCACCGACGTCGTCGCCAACGCCGCGTTCTACTACGGTCTCGTGCGCACCCTGGCGGACGAGCCGCGTCCGGTGTGGACCCGGCTGCCCTTCGCCGAGGCGGAGGCCAACTTCGACGCGGCCTGCCGGTACGGGATCGACGCGCGGCTGCGGTGGCCGCGCCGGGGCCGGGCCGGCGGCCTGGTCAGCGTGCCGGCGGTACGGCTGGTCCTGGACGAGCTGCTGCCGATGGCGGCGGCCGGTCTGGACGCCTGGGGCATCGAGCCCGCCGACCGGGACCACTACCTCGGCATCATCGAGGAGCGCTGCCGACGGCGGGTGAACGGTGCGACGTGGCAGGTGGACACCTACCACCGGGCCCTCGCGGCGGGGCTGGAACGGGACGAGGCGCTGGCCGCGACCACCCGGCGCTACAGCGAGCTGATGCACAAGGGCGACCCCGTGCACACCTGGCCCGTGGGGCTGACGGAGGAGGTGGGCGCGGCACTGCCGGTCGTGCGCTGAGGTGCCCCGCCGCGCCCGGCGCCCTCCTGCGACCCTCCCTCGGTGATCCACCCGCCCGGCCGAGAAGGCAGTATGGGTGGTCACAACGGGATGGCAGGACGGGAGTCGGGCGTGCGGGCTGAGCCGGAGCCGGTGTTCGTGGAACTGGGCGAGGACGGGCGGCGGGGCCTCCTGCGCACCGAGACCCTGCTCGTCCTGGCCCTGTCGCTGGGCGCGAGCGCGCTCTCGGCGCTGATCAGCTTCATCGGTTCGCTGACGAAGCCGGGGGGCCTGAAGGACCAGGCCGCCACGCTCAACGGCTCCTACGCCCCCGGCCGGCCGTGGCTGGACCTGGCCTGGCAGCTGTTCGGCATCGCGAGCGCGCTGGTCCCCGTACTGCTGGTCGCGCACCTGCTGACCCGTGAGGGCGCACCCGGTCTGCGGGTGCTGGGCTTCGACCTCACCCGGCCCCTGCAGGACCTGGGCCGGGGCGTCCTCGTCGCGGCGGGGATCGGGAGTGCCGGGCTGGCCTTCTACCTGGGGTCGCGGGCCGCCGGGTTCAACCTCACGGTGGTGCCGGAGGCCCTGCCCGACGTGTGGTGGAAGTTCCCCGTGCTGATCCTCTCCGCGATCCAGAACTCCGTGGTGGAAGAGGTCATCGTCCTGGCCTACCTGCTGCGCAGGCTCGACCAGCTCGGCTGGTCGCCGATGGCGTCGCTGGCGGCCAGTGCGGTGCTGCGCGGCTCCTACCACCTCTACCAGGGCATCGGCGGCTTCATCGGCAACATGGTGATGGGCGTCGTCTTCGTGCTGGCCTACCGCCGGTGGGGACGGGTCGGACCTCTCGTGGTGGCCCACGCGCTGCTCGACATCGTGGCCTTCGGCGGGTACGCCCTGCTCGCGGGCAAGGTGGGGTGGCTGCCGACGCCGTGACGCGGCGGCGCACCCGATCGGCCCCGCAGAGCGGCGCCGTGGGCCGCTGCGGTGCGACGCTGGGGGGAGTGAGGAGGCGCGCGCGGTGGCTGTCATGGACTCCCTGGTGTCGTTCGCCCCGTTCCTGGTGCCCGTGATCAGTGGCCTGGTGGGCGGGGCCAGCCTCCTCATCCGGGACCGCCGGGAGGCGCGCAGCGCCGACCACAAGTACCGCAGGCGGCTGGAGAAGGCCCAGCTGGAGGTCCAGTTCATCACCGGCTGGATCCAGGCCAGGGAGCTGGCCCCGTCCGACGGCCCGGCTCCCGACCCGGAGCCGGGGCGCTGGCTGGACGACTGCTACGCGTCGGTGCGCCGGGCCAAGGCGGACGCGGGCGGGCAGCAGCGGTCGGGTCCCGTCTCGCTGCGCCGTCTGCTGCTGCTGGGCGAGCTGGCGGGCCCGGCGAGGAGCGTGCGGGTCGCGTACTGGATCTCCCTCGCCCTGTTCAACCTGGCGCTCGCCTGGTGGGTGAACGCGCTCGTCTCCGGCGTACCCGGCTTCATGCACGACGAGGGCGTCCCCGAGTCCGACGAGATCTCCTCCTACCTCCTGACGGCGGTCGGCATGTTCGTGGTGTCGGCCGTCCTGTGGCTGTGGACCGTCCGTCTGGGCGAGGCCGAGCCGGGGCAGGTCTACCGCAAGCGCATCGACTCCCAGGCCTGGGAGGACAACGAGCGCAAGCGGCGCGAGGCGGCGGGCTGACCCGCCCCCTCACGCCCGCCCCGTCCGGGGAGGCCCCGCCGCCCGCACCCGCGCCCACGCCCGCGCCCCGTCCCCGTACGCCCGGTGCGCCGCCGCCGTACGGTCACGGGGCCGTGAGGAGCTCCCCGTCGAGGACGGTGACCGCGTGGCCGGTCAGCAGAGTGCGGTCGCCGGCCAGGGTCACCCGTACGAGCCCCTGCCGGGCGCCGCCCTGGAGACCGGTCAGTTCGGTGCGGCCCAGGCGCTGCGCCCAGAACGGGGCGAGCGCGGTGTGGGCGCTGCCGGTGACCGGGTCCTCGTCGATCCCGAAGGCGGGGAAGAAGCCCCGGGAGACGAAGTCGTACCCGCGGGAGGGGTCCTCGGCGGGGGCGGTGACGATCACACCCCGCTTGGCGAAGGCGCGCAGGGCGGCGTGGTCCGGCTCCAGCTCGCGGACGGTCTTCTCGTCGGCGAGTTCGATGACGAGGTCGCCGATGTGCGCGGCGGTGTCGTGGACGGAGAGGATCGGCGCCCCGCCGAGGGCGTGGTCGACGGCGGGCGGCGCCGGGACCGCGGTCAGGGACGACGTCGGGAAGTCCATCGTGATGGTGCCGTCCGCGCCGGTCTCGGCCGTGAGGACGCCGCAGCGGGCGGAGAAGCGGATCAGCCCCTCGGCGAGTCCGGCGGTGGCCAGCACGTGCGCCGTGGCGAGGGTGGCGTGGCCGCACATGTCGACCTCGGCGGCCGGGGTGAACCAGCGCAGCACCCAGTCGGCGTCCCCGCCGGGCGGCAGGGGGTGGGCGAAGGCGGTCTCGGAGAGGTTCACCTCGGACGCCACCTGCTGGAGCCAGGTGTCCGGGGGGAAACCGCCGTCGAGGAGCAGGACTCCGGCGGGGTTGCCGTGGAAGGGGCGGTCGGTGAAGGCGTCGACGATTCGGATGCGCATGGAGCGACGGTAGGACGGTTCCTTGATCGTCGACAAAGGCCAATCCGGGGTGACTGGCCTTCTCCGAAGCTGTTCGGTGAAGAGTTTCCGATATATCGTTGACGGATCGCGATCGCTCATCGATAGTGGATACATCGGAGAACCGATGAAACGGACACGACGTGACGAAAGGAGCGCAGACATGCGTTCACACGGACAGCACGGACAGCACGGCCACGGGCACGAGCACGGACGGGGCCACGGCCACTGCGGGCCGGACCGTCGGGAGGGATTCCAGGGATTCCGCGCGGCCTTCGGCCCGTTCGGGCCGCCCTTCGGTGCGGGCCCCTTCGGTGGCCGCGGCGGCCGCGGGGGACCGCGGGGGCGGGCCCGGCGCGGTGACGTGCGCGCCTCGATCCTGGCGCTGCTCGCCGACCGGCCGATGCACGGCTACGAGATGATCCAGGAGATCGGCGAGCGTAGCGGCGGGGCCTGGAAGCCCAGCCCCGGCTCGGTCTACCCGACCCTGAGCCTGCTGGAGGACGAGGGGCTCATCAGCAGCGAGAGCGAGGGCGGCAAGAAGCTGTTCACGCTCACCGAGGCCGGCCGCGCCGAGGCCGAGTCGGGGCCGGACGCCCCCTGGGAGGACGCCGGGCGGGGCTTCGACTTCGAGGCGATGCACGAGGTCCGACAGGCCGGCGCCGGCCTGATGGAGGCCTTCGGCCAGGTCTTCAGGACCGGCTCGCCCGAGCAGCGGGAGAAGGCGCTCGCGGTCCTCACCGACGCCCGCAAGAAGCTCTACCTGATCCTGGCCGACGAGCACTGAGCGCCGAGCCGGGAGGGCCGGAACGGCCGGGGCGGCCCGAGCGGACCTCGCCGAAAGCGGCGCGCCCCGCGACATCTCGTCGCGGGGCGCGCCGCCGTGTGTGCCGCGGTGGCCGCGGCCGGGTCAGACGACCAGGCCCGCGAGCTTGCGCAGCGACTCGTTCAGGGCGGCGGTCGCCGAATCCTTCAGCTTGCCCGCCATCAGGGAGACGGCGGCCCCGGTGAACTCCCCGTCGATGCGGACCGTCGTGGCCCCGCCGTCCGGCGTCAGGGTGTAGCGGGTGAGGACGGCGACGCCCATCGGGCCCTTGCCGGTGATGGCGAAGAGGCGCTCGTCCTCCAGTTCCGAGACGGTCCAGACGACCTCGGCCGGGAAGCCCATCATCTTCATGTTCTCGGCGAAGGTCGATCCGACCGCCAGGGTCTGCGGGCCGCCCTGTGGGAAGTTCGTGTGGGTCATGCTCCACTGCCCGTACGCGTCCCAGTCCGTCAACTGGGACCAGAGCTGCGCGGCGGACGCCTCGATGCGTGATTCCGCGGTGACTTCAGCCATGCGACCACCCCTTCTCGTCGGGTACGTGCGCGGAAGGTAGCCCCGGCGGCGGAAACATTCAATACTGACGACCTGTCAGATCCGGTGGGGGCGGACGGGTGTGATCTCAGGTCTGTCTCAACAGGTGTCACCGCAGTGACGCTCCTGACCGGCCCTGTCATGATGGCCGGATGCAAGCGACAGGGAAAAACGCCGGACTGGGCCTCGCCCTCGTCTCGGCGTTCGCGTTCGGTGGTTCCGGAGTGGCTGCGAAGCCGCTGATCGAGGCGGGTCTGGACCCCCTCCACATGGTCTGGCTCAGGGTGGCCGGCGCGGCACTGGTGCTGTCCCCGCTGGCCTGGCGCCATCGCGACCTCCTGCTGCGCAGGCCCGCGCTGCTCGCCGGCTTCGGCCTCATCGCCGTCGCGGGCGTGCAGGCCTTCTACTTCGCCTCCCTGTCGCGGATCCCGGTCGGCGTGGCACTGCTCCTGGAGTACCTGGGCCCCGCGCTGCTGCTCGGCTACATCCGCTTCGTGCAGCGCAAGCCCGTGACGCGCGGAGCCGCCGCCGGTGCGGCCGTGGCCGTCGTCGGCCTGGCCTGCGTGGTCGAGATCTGGGCCGGGCTGAGCCTGGACCCGCTCGGCGTGCTCTTCGGCCTCGCCGCGGCCTGCTGCCAGGCTTGCTACTTCGTCTTCGCCGACCAGGGCTCCGACGGGAAGGACGCCCCCGACCCGCTCGGGGTGATCGCCTACGGGATGCTCATCGGCGCGCTGGTGATGACGGTCATCGCCCGGCCGTGGGAGATGGACTGGCATGTGCTGGGCGGGGACGCCTCCGTCGGCGGCACGATGGTGCCCGCGCCCGTGCTGCTCGGCTGGGTCGTGCTCGTCGCCACCGTCTTCGCGTACGTCACCGGCGTGGTCTCGGTGCGCAGGCTCTCGCCCCAGGTCGCGGGCGTGGTGGCCTTCCTGGAGGCCGTCGTGGCCACGGTGCTGGCCTGGATCCTGCTCGGCGAGTACCTCTCCACCTGGCAGATCGTCGGCGGCGCCCTGGTACTGGGCGGTGCCTTCATCGCGCAGTCCTCCCGGCCGGCCCCGCAGCCCGTGGCCGAACCGGTCCCGGTGGACCGCGAGCCCACCAAAGCCCCCCTGTAAGGTGGCGGGCATGCCTTCGACCGTGCTTCCGCCTCCCGCGTTCTAGCGGGCGGCGCCCCCACGATGACGACCCGGCCCGGGGAGCACCCGGGCGGGTCGGCGCTGCCCGCGAAGCGATGACCCGAACCACTCATCCTTCACGCACGCGCGGAGAACACACGTGTCGAACCACTCGCCCGCTGCCGGGCGCAGCCTGCTGTACCTCGTCGTCGCCGGAGCCGCCTGGGGCACCGCCGGGGCGGCCGCCTCCCTCCTCTTCCTGGTCAGTGACCTCGGCCCGCTCGCCCTGTCGTTCTGGCGGTGCGCGGGCGGGCTCGTCGTGCTGCTCGGGGTGCTCGCCCTGCGGCGGGCCCGTTCCGGGCGCGGTCGGGTCCGGCCCGCCGCCGGCACCTCTTCGGCGGGCTCGCCCTCGGCGGGCTCGCTGATCGTCACCGGGCTGCTGTTCACCCTCTTCCAGGCCGCCTACTTCGCCGCCGTGCGCGAGACCGGCCTGGCCGTCGGCACCGTGGTCACCCTCGGCGCCGGGCCCGTCCTCATCGCCCTCGGCGCGCGCTCATGGATGGGAGAGCGCCTCGGCCGCGGCGGTGCGGTCGCCGTCGCGGGGGCGCTTGCCGGACTCTTCGTCCTGGTCCTGGGCAGCGGCGGCGCCGAGGTGCGCCCGCTCGGCGTCGGCTGGGCGCTGCTGTCGGCGGCCGGGTACGCCGGGATGACCCTGCGGGCCCGCCGCCTCGGGCAGCGCGGGGCGGCCGGGGACCCGCTGGTGACCACCGCCTGGTCCGTCGCGGTGGGCGCCGTGTGCCTGCTGCCGCTCGCCGCGGCGGAGGGGCTGCTGCCGCACACCGCGGACCTGGGGCGGGTGCTGTGGCTGCTGCTGTACGTCGCCACCGTGCCGACGGCGCTGGCGTACGCGCTCTACTTCACGGGAGCCGCGGCCGTGCGCGCCGCAACCGTCTCGGTGATCATGCTGATCGAACCGGTGAGCGCGGCGGCGATCGCCGTCCTCGTCCTCGGGGAGCGGCTGACCGGCGCCGTGGTGCTGGGGACCGTGCTGCTGCTGACGGCGGTCGGCGCGCTGATCGCCGCGGAGTCCCGCCGTCCGGCGGGCGCAGCCGGCGGGTCGGCCGGGCCCGCCGGGTCGGCAGGATCCGCGGGGCCGGCAGGATCCGCCGCCGCCCGACGACCGGCTCCTCAGAGCGCGGCGAGGTAGTCCGGGAGGGCGATGCCGGGGTCCAGGTCGGCGGCGGGCACGGGGCTCCCGTACACCGTGCCGACCGGGACGACTCCCGCCCAGTGCGGCAGGCCCAGGTCCTCGGCGTCGTCGTTCGACGGGCCCGTGCGGAGCTTCGCGGACACCTCGTCGAGGTCCACCCGGATCACCGCGGTGGCGGCGAGCTCCTTGGCGTTGGCCGGCCGCACGTCGCCGGAACGGCCCGGGGCGACGGCGTCGATCATGGCGTCCAGGGCCGTCCGGCACTCCTCCTCGTCGGTCACCTGGTGGGCGGTGCCGTGGACGACCACCGAGCGGTAGTTGAGCGAGTGGTGGAAGGCCGAGCGGGCCAGTACCAGGCCGTCGACGTGGGTGACGGTGACGCAGACGGGCAGGCCCGGGTCGGTGCGGCCGGCCGCGAGCAGCGGGCGGGACCCGGTGGAACCGTGCATGTAGAGCGCTTCCCCGACCCGCGCGAACAGCGTCGGCAGGACCACCGGCGCACCGTCGCGGACGAAGCCGAGGTGGCAGATGTAGGCCTCGTCGAGTATCGAGTGGACCGTCTCGCGGTCGTAGCGCGCCCGGTCGCGGGAGCGGCTGGGGACCGTGCGGTCGGTGGGCTCGTACGCACCGGTCGTCCCGGTGCTGTCCGTCGTCTCCGTGGCAGGCGTGGCGGTCATGGTGCGAACTCCATTGCACTAGTGCATAATGTTGTTTGTGCTAGGAGAGTATCGGATCGCAGGGCGTCGCACATCTGAAATCGCGGCCAGTGTCGAGGCGGGTGTGGCTTCGGGCGAGCTGCCGCCCGGATCGCTGCTGCCGCCGATGCGGGAGCTGGCGGGTGTGCTGGGCGTCAATCCCAACACCGTGGCGGCCGCCTACAGGACACTGCGCGAGCGCGGGGTCATCGAAACGGACGGGCGGCGCGGGAGCCGCGTGCGGGCCCGCCCGTCGAACACCCCGCGGGATGCGTTGCGGATGGTGGTCCCGGCCGGCGTGCGGGACATCGCGCAGGGCAATCCCGACGTGTCGTTGCTGCCCGCGCTGGACGGGGCGCTGGCCGCCGCCGCCCGCCGCCACGCACAGGAGCCCACCCTCTACGGCGCGGACCCGGTCGCGCCCGACCTCGCGCGGATCGCCCGCGCCGACTTCGACGCGGACGGGGTGCCGCCCGGGCCGGTCGCGGTGGCCTCGGGCGCGCTGGACGCCATCGAGAGGGTGCTGACCGCCCATCTGAGGCCCGGTGACGCGGTGGCGGTCGAGGACCCGGGGTGGGGCGGCTCGCTGGACCTGGTGCCGGCCCTCGGGCTGCGGGTGCTTCCGGTGGCGGTGGACGACGAGGGACCGCAGGCGGACGCGGTGGCCCGGGCCCTCGCGGCGGGGGCGCGGGCGCTGGTGGTGACCTCCCGGGCGCAGAACCCGACCGGTGCGGCGGTGGGCGCGCAGCGGGCGGGGGAGTTGCGGGAGCTGCTGGCGCGCCATCCCGGGGTGCTGCTGATCGAGGACGACCACGGGCACGGCATCGTCGACCTGCCGGTGCACCCCCTGGGCGGGGTGACCCGGCACTGGGTGACGATCCGGTCCACGGCCAAGGCGTACGGGCCCGACCTGCGGCTCGCCGTGCTGACGGGCGACGAGGTGACCCTGGACCGGGTGCGGGGGCGCCAGCGGCTGGGCCCGGGGTGGGTGAGCCGGCTGCTCCAGCACACCGTGGTGGAGCTGTGGACCTCGCGGGCCGTCGACCGGACCGCGGTCGCCCGGGCCTACGCGGAGCGGCGGGACGCGCTGGTCGAGGCCCTGCGGGAGCGGGGGGTACGGGCGCACGGGCGGACCGGACTGAACGTCTGGGTGCCGGTGGCCGACGAGACGGTGGTGGTCACGCGGCTGCTCGCCGCGGGATGGGCGGTGGCTCCCGGGGCCGTCTTCCGCGTCGAGGCGGGACCGGGGGTGCGGCTGACGGTGTCCCAGTTGGAGGCGGCCGAGGTGCCCGCCCTGGCCGACGCCGTGGCCGCGGCGGTCCGCCCCGGCGTGCCGGGCGGGCGCGGCGACTGACCGGCGGGAGCCGGCCGGCGGGCGGGGCGCGGCCCGGTGCGCCCGCCGCGCGCCCACCCCGTGCGCCCGCCCCGTCGGTCCTGCCGACAGGACCGACGGGGCGGGCGGTACCCGGTGGACGCGGCCCGGCGGGCGCCGGTCAGGACGGCTGGCGCGGGGCGGCGCGGGTCTGGGTGAGGGCGGCGCCCGCCAGGACGATCGCGGCCCCGACCGGGGTGTTCCAGTGCAGCTGCTCGCCGAGGACCAGCACCCCGGCCGTGGTGGCGATGACGGGGATGAAGTAGGTGACCATCTGGGCGGTGGTCGGGCCCACCTCCGTCACCAAGCCGTACTGCATCTGCAGGGCCATGCCGGTGCCGAGGGCGCCCAGCGCGATCACCGACAGGGTCGGCCACAGCGGGAACGCGGTCGGCGCCGAGGTGAACAGGGCGCTGACCAGCGCGAGCTGGAGGGTCGAGATCATGAGCTGTGCGCCGGTCAGGGCCACCGGGGAGCCGGGTGTGCCGGCCAGCGTGCGGCGGACGTAGATCCAGCCGATGGGGTAGCAGAGCGAGGCCAGCAGGGCGAACGCGGTGCCCTTGGCGTCGACTCCGGAGAATCCGTGCCAGGCGCCGAGCACGGTCAGCACGCCCAGGAAGCCCAGGCCCAGGCCGGCGAAGCGGCGGCGGGTCGGGCGGTCCTCGGAGAGGGCGACCATCGACAGGGCCATGCCCCACAGCGGGGAGGTGGCGTTGCAGATGCCGGCCAGGCTGGAGGGGATGCTCAGCTCCGCGTACGCGAAGAGCGAGAACGGTGCCGTGTTGAGCAGGAGCGCCGCCACGGTGAGGTGGCCCCAGGTGCGCAGCCCCCGGGGGAGCGGCTCGCGGCGGACCAGCAGGACGGCCATGAGGGCGAGCGCCCCGAACAGGACCCGGCCCAGGGCCACCTGGAACGGCGCGTACGCCTCGGTGCCCACCTTGATCAGCAGGAAGCTGAAGCCCCAGACCACCGAGAGGATCGCGAACCGCACGCGCCAGTCGAGGAGGCCGCGCCGACGGGCGCTGGTGGTGGCGGCCGCCGCCGTGGCTGTGGGGGCCGCGGCCGTGGTGGAGGACGGGGAAGGTGGTCCGAGGGTCGGCCGGGGGGCTGCGGGTGCGCTCATGACCCTTACTGTGCTCGTATCAACTTCGTAGGACAAGCGAGAGTTTCTCATGGTGACGGCGTAGCATCGCTTACATGTTGAACTTGGAGCGCCTGCGCACCCTCGACGCCCTCGCCCGCCACGGCTCGGTGAGCGGCGCGGCCGACGGGCTCCACGTCACCACCTCCGCCGTGTCCCAGCAGATGGCCAAGCTGGAGCGCGAGGTCGGCCAGCCCCTGCTGGCGAAGAACGGCCGCGGGGTCCGCCTCACCGACGCCGGACGGCTGCTCGCCGACCACGCGGCCCGGATCATCTCCCAGGTCGAGCAGGCCCAGGCCGACGTCGAGGCCCAGCGCGGGTGCGCCGTCGGCGAACTGCGCATCGGTGCCTTCCCGACCGCCATGCGCGGCCTGCTGCCCCAGGCCCTGACCGCGCTGCGCACCGGCCACCCGGAGCTGCGGGTCCGGGTGTGCGAGCAGGAACCCGAGGAGAGCATGGCGGCCGTCGTGCGCGGAGACCTCGACATGGCACTCGCGATCGACTGGCACAACAAGCGGATGCCGGTGCCCGCGGAACTGACCCGGACGCACCTGCTGGACGACTCCGTCGACATCGCGGTCCCGTCCGGCCACCGGCTGGCGGAGCGGACCGCGATCTCCCTCGCCGAGTTCGCGGACGACGAATGGATCTCCTGGAACGAGGGCCAGTTCTGTCACGAGTGGCTGGTCTTCACCCTGCGCGGCACGGGCATCGAGCCGCGCATCGCGCACATCGCCGAGGAGCACCACACCCAGCTGGCCTTCGTCGAGGCCGGGCTCGGGGTGTGCGTCGCGCCGAAGCTGGGCCGCGGCCCGGTACCGCCCGGGGTGCGCCTGCTGCCCGTCTGCGACGCCGTACGCCGCCACGTGTACGCCGTCTGGCGTGCGGACGCCGACCGCCGGCCCTCCATCCGGGCCGCGGTCGACGCCCTGCAGAGGACGTCCGCCGAGCTCCAGCGCGCGTAGGCGCCCTCGGGACCCGCGGGCCGTCAGATCTTGCGGAAGTCCCAGGAGACGACCGTGTCAGGGGTGAGGCGGATCCAGGCGTGGCGGCCGTCGTGCGGCATCTCCTCGATCCCGAAGTTCTTGACCGGGAAGATCCGCTCCGCCTCGGCCAGTTCGGGGCAGGGCTCGCCCGTGCGCGGCGCCTCGCCCACGAAGACCGCGCTGCCGGACAGCTCCACGCCGCGCAGCTCGTCGTAGGACTCGCCCGCGTCCACGACCACCGAGATCCGCGGGTCCTTGCGCAGGTCCGCCCAGCGCCGGCTGCGGGTGATCGAGTACAGCCACAGCGAGCTGCCGTCCCACGCGAACCACAGGGCGCCCACGTGGGGGCGCCCGTCGGGCGAGACCGTCGCCACCCGGCAGGTCCGCTGCTCCCTCAGGAAGGCGTCCACTTCCGCCTCGCTCATCATGATGCGGCGGCCCCGCCGCTGGGTCTCGTCCACCGGTCCCGCGCCCCTTCCCATCTGACTATGTGTCAGGAATCATGAGGGCTCTTCCGACGCCACGCCAGGGGGAGTCATGCCGGATCTCGATCCCGCCACGACCGCGCTGCTCACCGTCGAGTGCCAGAACGGCGTCGTGGGCGAGGAGAGCGCGCTGCCCGAACTGGCCAAGGAGGCGCGGGACTCCGGGATGCTGGAGCGGGTGGCGGCGCTGGTCGACGCCGCGCGCGGGGCCGGCGTACAGGTGCTGCACGCGGTCGCCGAACGGCGGCCGGACGGGCTCGGCGCCAACACCAACGCACGGCTCTTCCGGGCCGCCGGAAAGCTGCCGGTGCGGCAGCTGACCGGGAGCCGCGCGGTGGAGGTGGCCGCACCCATCACGGTGGACGGGCGGGACCTCGTCGTACGGCGGCTGCACGGGCTCTCGCCCATGGCCGGTACCGACCTGGACGCCCTCCTGCGCAATCTCGGGATCCGCACCCTCGTCGTCACCGGGGTCTCCTCCAACATCGCCATCCCGAACACCGTCTTCGACGCCGTGAACCTCGGCTACCGGGTCGTGGTCCCGTCCGACGCCATCGCCGGGGTCCCCGCCTCCTGCACCGCCGAGGTGATCCGCAACTCGCTCGCACTGGTGGCCGCCATCACCACGGCCGAGGCCCTGCTCGAGGCGTGGGTCCCCGCGGGCTGATCGCGGGCTGACCGTGGGCCGATCGTGGGCCGATCGCGCGTGGAGCGGGCTCCGAGCGGGCCCCGAGCGCGTACTTCCGGACAAGCTCGGTGGCCGTCCGGTGAACCCGGGGCGCCCGCGGGCGGTGCGGCGTCCGCATCGCCGCACGTCACCGTCCGCAGCCGTCGATGGTCGCACGGAGTGACCGGATGATCGCACCCCGTCTGAGCTGCTCGAATGCCTCTTCGATCTCCGTTATGCGAACAGGGTGTCCGTAAATCGGTCGTCGATGTGCAATGCCCCTTGGACTCAGCGAGGATTTGGCGCAACGGAACGCGATACCGAAAGTAATGGGCGCGTTCAACCAATGAATCGAAAGTGAGTCTTCCCGTGCGTTACCGTCGCTCCGCCGCCGTCTCCGCCGCCGCGCTCCTCTGTCTGGCCGGTGCCACCGGCATCGCCCAGGCCAAGCCCGAGAGCCTCTACGCCCCCTCGGCCATGGTCTTCAGCGTCGCCCAGGGCGACGACGTGACCGCCCCCACCGTGCTGCGCGCCACCACGCTCAGCTGCGCGCCCGGCGCCCAGGGGACGCACCCCGACCCGAAGGCCGCCTGCGCGGCCCTCAAGTCCACCGGCGGCAGCTTCGACCGGCTCCTGTCCACGCCGAACCCGGACCGCGCGTGCCCGATGCACTACGCGCCCGTCACCGTCTCCGCGGTCGGCGTGTGGGAGGGCCGCCGGGTGGCCTGGGACCACACCTTCGCCAACTCCTGCACCATGGGCGCGACCCTGAACGGCAACGCGGTCTTCGCCTTCTGATCGGGGCGCCCCGCCGGACGGCGCCGGGGGAGGGGGCGCCGTCCGGCCGGGGGCCGTCCGGCCGGGGGCCGGCCGGGGGCGGGCGCGGCGGTCAGGCCGCCGGGAGTTCCGCCGCGGGCAGGCGGCCCGCCCGCACCGCGTCGACCAGGGCCTGGTGGTCGCGTTCGTTCTGGTCGGCGTACGCCTCGGCGAACTCGGCCAGCGCCCGGTCGAAGACGTCGCCCCGGCCGAGGTACGCCGCGATCGCCACCCGGTCGCCGGAACGCGCGTGCGCACGGGCCAGGGTCATCCCGCAGGCGTTGCCGAACGTCTCCAGCTGCGCCGGCGACATCGTCTCCGGCATCGCGATGCCCTTCCAGTCGCGCAGTTGGCGGACGTAGAAGTCCCGCTTCCTGCCGTCGATGCCGTCCACCCGCTCCCAGCCGAGGAAGATGTCGCTCGCCGCCTGCATCAACCGCTGCCCCGACACCACGCGTTCGCCCTGGTTCCGGTACACGCTGGCGCCCACGTGGTCGGCGAGCACGGAAGTGTCGGCCTCCTTGGCCTGGAGGAAGAGCGGGTCGCGGCCGTCCCTGCCGAGCAGGAGCAGGATCCAGCAGCGGGTGCCCACGCTGCCGACGCCGACCACCTTGCGGGCGACGTCCACCAGCCGGTAGTCCTCCAGCAGCGACCGCCGGTTGCTCTCCAGCGTGTGGCCGTAGTGGCCGACCAGCTGCCCCAGCCGGTCCACGAGCTCGTCGCGCTCGGAGTCCGGCAGGAGGTCGGCGAGCGGTACCAGCAGCGGGGGGTCCGGCGCGATCCTCGGCCGGCCGTCGACCACCTCGGTGAGCTTGTCGAAGACCTGCAGGCTGTCCCGCGACCTGGCCTTCGCCATCGCCGTGGCCAGCTTCTTGCGGCCGCGCTTGTCGAGCTGTTCGGTGACCAGGGCCTCCAGGCCCTCCGCGTCGATCTTCGCGTACCAGACGTCGAGGTTGCCCATCCCGGCGAAGCCGGACATCGACTCGCGGTACGAGCGCACCGCGGAGTTCACGATGCGGGCGCGCTCGGCCTCGTCGAAGCCGTTCGCCCGGGCGGCGATCACAAGACTCGCCGACAGCCGCTTGACGTCCCACTCCCACGGGCCGGGCAGTGTCTCGTCGAAGTCGTTGATGTCGAACATGAGCCGCCGCTCCGGCGAGGCCAGCAGGCGGAAGTTCAGCAGGTGCGCGTCACCGCAGAGCTGTACGGCGATGCCCGAGTCCGGGCTGCCGGCCAGGTCGGACGCCATGATCGCGGCGGCTCCCCGGTAGAAGCGGAACGGAGACTCCGTCATCCGGGCGTAGCGGATGGGGACCAGCTCCTGCACCCGCGTCGCGGACTGCGCCTCCAGGATCGCCAAGGGGTCCTGCCGGTCGGGGGACGGCTGGTACACGGCGTGCCCCGACCGGGGGCAGCGGCGTCGGGCTTCCCTGCCCATCGCCCTGCGCTCCTCGGGCGTGGCATCGGGCACCGCGCGCATCGCGGTGATCGCACTCCGGGACATGGAGGCCCTCCTGACTGCCTGGCCTGACTGATCTGCGTGCCTGCGAACGTGACCGGCCGACCCTGCCGACCTGCTGAGCCGGTGGTGCCGCCGAAGGGTGACCCACGATGACCGACCCCCGGGGCCGGCGGCCGGGCCGGCTCCCGGGGGTGGTCGTTCCCGCCTCAGCCCATGGCCTCCATCTGTGCCTCGGCCTCCGCCTCGGCGACGGCTATGGCCACGCCGAGCGCCCGGGTGATGTTGCCCGCCGCCGTCATCACGCGGGCGGTGCCGACGATGGGGGCGATGGCGACCAGTACGTCCTGCAACTGCTCCGCCGTCAGCCCGGCCTTGAGGGCGGGGTCGATGTGCGCGACGTAGGAGATCGGGGGAGCGTCCGACGCGGCGAGGGCCGCGATGCGGACGAGGAGCAGCATGTTCGGGTCCATCCCGCAGCGCTCGAGCGAATCGCCCGTCATGGCGGCCAGGGTGTCCAGAACCGGGGTTTCAGATGCAGTGGACATGTCGCATGCCCTCCTGGGGTGTTGTCGCGCCGGGCGCGGGGACGGAAGTCCGAGGGAGCGGCCGCCCCGAGTCCCGGCGCGCAGCCTCGCCCTCAACTCTAGGTCTGCCGTCCGCCGGGCGCGCGAGGGCGGACGGCGGTCACCGTACGGGGCGGGCGCGGTACTCAGGGACACCTCCGGGAAGGGCGTGCGGGCCGCTCCAGGGCCGCCGCCCCGGGTGCGGGTGCGGGGACGAGGGGCGGTGCGCAGCATGGAAGCACCCCGTCCGACCACCCCGCGCCGGGAGCATCCCGTGAAGAGACCGAGCCCGAGACCGAGCCCGAGCCCCGCGCCGGCGGCCCGCGCCGCCGCGGCCCTCCTGACGGCGGCCGCTCTCACCGCCCTCGTCGCCCTGCCGGGGGGCACGGCCCACGCGTTCACCGGCGACAACCACGAGGACATCACCCGTCGCGCCCTGCCCTGGGAGCCCGCCACGCTCACGGAGATGGCCGACGCCCGGGACGGGGCGGTCAACGCCAACGACAAGCGCCCGTACTTCGACCTCGGCCCCCTGCACTGCGACAACGCCGACTACCTGGCGCCGCGCCACGACCCCCGTTACCCCCGCACCCGGGACGAGGCCACCACCGAGCTCATCGCCTGCGTCGGCACCTCCGTCGCCCGCTTCCGCAACGCCGTACGGGCCGCCGACGGCCTCGTCGACGCCGAGGGCAGGGTGCGCGCGGACCAGACCGACCTGTCCGCGCACTGCACCTGGGACGAACGGCCCGGCCCGGCCAAGTGCGACGTCCTCGAACAGCTCGGCCGCGGCTGGCACCAGCTGGAGGACTTCTACTCGCACTCCAACTGGACGGACGAGGCGGCTCCGGGCGCGATCGGGGTCGCCAACCCGCCGGGGCTGCGCCGCTCCGGCGTCGTACCGTTCTTCGACATCCGCCGCTACAGCGCGATGGAGGACGCCGACTGGAACCGGGAGGTCCGGGCCCTCGTCCCCGAGGACCTCGCGACCGGCTGCTACCCGGACTTCGACTCCACCGGGGTCAAACCGGCCGACTGTACGGGCCGCGTCGCCCACAACCGCGACCTGAACAAGGACACCCCCGCGTCCGCCCGGGCCATGACGGACGACAACTTCCGCCATGCCACCGCGGGCGCCACCGCCGAGATCACCCGCCAGTGGAACGCCTTCAAGGAGGAACTCCTCGCCGCCCATCCCGAGCACGGGCGCGGCGCGCAGATGGTCTGCGCCCTCGTCCACGACGACCCGGTGGCCGACTGTCCGTCCGGCTGACTCCCGGGCGGGTCGTCCGGCCGCTCCCCCCGCCTGCTGGAAGCATGCCCCCCATGGCATCCACGGCAGGGACGGCGACCGGGAACCCGTCGAAGGCACGACTCGTCCTGATGACGCTCGCCGCGGGCCAGTTCCTCATGGCGCTCGACAGTTCCGTCATGAACGTCTCCATCGCGACGGTCGCCGACGACATCGGCACGACCGTGACCGGGATCCAGGGCGCCATCACGGCCTACACCCTGGTGATGGCCATGCTCATGATCCCCGGCGGCAAGGTCGGGGCGCTGATCGGCCGCAAACGCGCCTTCCTCATCGGCTGCGTCATCTACGGCTGCGGCTCCCTCGTCACCTCCCTCGCGCCCAACCTCACCGTGCTGATGATCGGCTGGTCGTTCCTGGAGGGGGTCGGGGCGGCGCTGATCCTGCCCGCGATCGTCGCGCTCGTCGCCGGGAACTTCCCCGTCGAACGCCGCCCCGCCGCCTACGGCCTCGTCGCGGCGGCCGGCGCCATCGCCATCGCCCTCGGGCCCCTCATCGGCGGCATCGCGACGACCTACTTCTCCTGGCGGTGGGTCTTCGCGGGCGAGGTGCTGGGGGTGATCGGCATCCTCGTCCTCGCCCGCCCCATCGTCGACGCCGTGAGCGAGGAACGCCCGCGCATCGACCTCCTCGGCGTCCTCCTGTCGGCGCTCGGGCTCGGGATCTTCGTCTACGGGGTGCTCCGCTCCGACGAGTGGGGCTGGTTCCGGCCGAAGCCCGGCGCGCCCGTGTGGCTCGGGATCTCGCTGACCGTGTGGTGCATCCTGGCCGGGCTCTTCCTGGTCTGGCTCTTCCTGCGCTGGGAGGCCCGCCTCGTCGCGCGGCGCAGGGACCCGCTGGTCGACCCGGCCATGCTGCAGAACAGGCAGCTCGCCGGCGGCCTGACGATGTTCTTCTTCCAGTACCTCGTGATGATGGGCGTCTTCTTCGTCGTCCCCCTCTACCTGTCGGTCGCCCTGGGTCTGTCGGCCCTGTCCACCGGCGCCCGGCTGCTGCCGCTGTCGGTGACGCTGCTGGCCGCCGCCACCCTGATCCCGCGCTTCCTGCCGCACGTCTCGCCGCGTCGCGTGGTCCGGCTCGGGACCCTGGCGATGCTCGTGGGGGCGGTGGTCCTGATGGCCGCGCTCGACGTCGACGCGGGCGCCGAGGTGGTCACCGTCCCGCTCCTGCTGATCGGCTTCGGCATGGGCGCACTGGCCTCCCAGCTCGGCGCGGTCACCGTCTCCGCCGTGCCGCAGGCGCAGTCCGCGGAGGTCGGCGGCGTCCAGAACGCGGTGACCAACCTCGGCTCCTCCATCGGTACGGCACTCGCCGGATCCATCATGATCGCCACGCTCACCACCTCCTTCCTGACCAGCGTCGAGCAGAACCCCGCCGTCCCGGAGACCGTCAAGAACCAGGCGGTCGTCCAGCTGTCGAGCGGTGCGCCCTTCCTCTCGGACGCCCAGCTGGAGACCGCGCTCGCCGAGGCCGGCGTCGGCCCGGAACTGACCGCGGCGACGATGGAGGCGAACGAGCAGGCCAGGCTCGACGGGCTGCGCGCGGCCCTCGCCGTCCTGACCCTCGCCGCGCTCCTCGCGCTGTTCTTCACCCAGCGCATCCCCGCGGTCCAGCCCTCGGGGGCGGAGGCGGCCGCCCCGCCGGCCTGAGCGCAGGGGCGGCCGGATCCGCCGGATTCCGCCCGAGGCACCAAAATCCTTTGAACATGCACCTTGTCTGCCGGATAGCCTGGGAAAATGCTCACAGAAGTGATCGCGACCCGCTATGTGACGCCCCTGCGTGAGGGCGGCTCGCTACCGGGGATCGTCGAGGCCGACGACCTCGGTACCTACGTCATGAAGTTCACCGGAGCCGGCCAGGGCCGCAAGACCCTGGTCGCCGAGGTCATCTGCGGCCGCCTGGCCCAGCGGCTGGGCCTGCGGGTCCCCACGCTGGTGCAGATGCAGCTCGACCCCGTGATCGGGCTCGCCGAGCCCGACCAGGAGGTCCAGGAGCTGCTCAAGGCCAGCGGCGGCCTCAACCTCGGCATGGACTACCTGCCGGGTTCCATCGGCTTCGACCCGCTCGCCTACCGGGTGGACGCGGCCGAGGCGGGGCGCGTGGTCTGGTTCGACGCCCTGATTAACAACGTCGACCGGTCGTGGCGCAACCCGAACATGCTGGTCTGGCACGGGGACCTGTGGCTCATCGACCACGGCGCCACCATGATCTGGCACCACAACTGGCCCACGGCCCGGGCCGCCGCCGCCAAGCCCTACAACGCCTCCGACCACGTACTGGCCCCTGTGGGCCCGGACATCGAGGCCGCGGCCGCCGCCCTCGCCCCGCTGGTCACCGAGGAACTGCTCACGGAGGTCACCGCCGAGGTGCCGGACGAGTGGCTGGTCGACGAGCCGGGGTTCGACTCCACGGACGCGCTCCGCCGCGCCTATGTGGAGGTGCTGCTGCCGCGCGCGGCCACGATCCACGAGAGGATCTCGCTGGAGGCCGAGGTGAAGGCGCCGGCCGGGCCCCCCGGCTGGCTCACCGACCACCTGCCGGAATGGCCCCACAAGACCCAGACGAAGAAGAGCGGCTACGAGTGACCGAGCGGCACGTGTTCGAGTACGCGCTGGTGCGCGTGGTACCCCGGATGGAACGCGGCGAGTGCTTCAACGCCGGCGTGATCGTCTACTGCCGCGCGCACTCCTACGTCGCCGCGCGCACCCACCTCGACGAGGCGAAGCTCCTCGCGCTGGACCCGGGGGCCGACGTGGCCGGCGTACGGGCCGCCCTGCGCGGGGTGGAGGGCGTGTGCGGCGGCGGCGAAGCGGCCGGGCAGGCGGCGGGCGACGACGCGGGGCGCCGGTTCCGCTGGCTGATCGCCCCGCGCAGCACCGTGGTGCAGCCGGGACCGGTGCACACCGGCCTGACGGCCGACCCCGCGGCGGAGGTGGAACGGCTGCTGGACCTCCTCGTCCGCTAGCCGGTGTCCGTGGCCGGTGTCCGCGGCCGGTGTCGAACCGGCGGCCGTTGACACGGGGTGCCATGGCTCCTAGCGTCTCCTCAGCTGAAGCTACTAAGCGGTTGCTCACCTCTGGGTGATCGCTTCTCAAGGGCGAGGAGAACAGCATGTCCACCACCGAGCAGCGCGTCGCGATCGTGACCGGGGCGGCCCGGGGCATCGGCGCGGCCACCGCCGTGCGCCTGGCCGCCGAGGGCCGCGCCGTCGCCGTACTCGATCTCGACGAGGCGGCCTGCAAGGACACCGTGGAAGCCATCACGGCGGCCGGCGGCCGGGCCCTCGCGGTCGGCTGCGACGTCTCGGACGGCGCCCAGGTGGAGGCGGCCGTCGAGCGCGTCGCCGCCGAGCTCGGCGCCCCCACCATCCTGGTCAACAACGCGGGCGTGCTGCGCGACAACCTGCTCTTCAAGATGAGCGAGACCGACTGGGACACGGTCATGAACGTCCACCTGCGCGGCGCCTTCCTGATGTCGAAGGCGTGTCAGAAGTACATGGTGGAGGCGAAGTTCGGTCGCATCGTGAACCTCTCCAGCAGCTCGGCGCTCGGCAACCGCGGCCAGGTCAACTACTCGGCCGCCAAGGCCGGTCTGCAGGGCTTCACCAAGACCCTGGCCATCGAGCTCGGCAAGTTCGGCGTCACCGCCAACGCCGTCGCCCCCGGCTTCATCGTCACCGAGATGACCGCCCAGACGGCCGCCCGCGTCGGCATGGGCTTCGAGGACTTCCAGGCCGCCGCGGCCACCCAGATCCCGGTCCAGCGCGTCGGCCGCCCGGACGACATCGCCAACGCCATCGCCTTCTTCACCGGCGAGGCCGCGGGCTTCGTCTCCGGCCAGGTCATGTACGTGGCCGGCGGCCCCCTCAACTGACGCGACGACGAGAGGCAGGGCGTACGTCATGACGTACAGCGGTACCGACAACGGCAGGGTCGCGCTGATCACCGGGGCGAGCCGGGGCATCGGCTACGGCATCGCCGAGGCGCTGGTCGCCCGGGGCGACCGGCTCTGCATCACCGGGCGCAACGAGGAGGCCCTCAAGGAGGCCGTGGAGCGCCTCGGCGCGGACCGGGTGATCGGGGTGCCCGGGAAGGCGCACGACGAGGCCCACCAGGCCCACGCCGTCGAGCGCACGATGGAGGCCTTCGGCCGGGTCGACTTCCTGGTGAACAACGCGGGCACCAATCCGGTCTTCGGCCCGATCGCGGACCTGGACCTCGGGGTCGCGCGGAAGGTCTTCGAGACGAACGTGGTCTCGGCGCTCGGATTCGCCCAGCGGACCTGGCACGCGTGGCAGAAGGAGAACGGCGGCGCGATCGTGAACATCGCGTCGATCGCCGGCGTCTCCGCCTCGCCCTTCATCGGCGCGTACGGGATGAGCAAGGCCGCCATGGTCAACCTGACCCTCCAGCTCGCCCACGAGATGGCGCCGGGGGTCCGGGTCAACGCGATCGCCCCGGCGGTGGTCAAGACGAAGTTCGCCCAGGCGCTCTACGAGGGCCGCGAGCAGGAGGCCGCGGCGGCCTATCCGCTCGGCCGGCTCGGGCTCCCGGAGGACATCGGCGGGGCCGCCGCGTTTCTTACATCTGCACAAGCGGAATGGATCACGGGGCAAACTCTGGTCGTCGACGGTGGGATGTTCCTCAATGCCGGGGTGCACTGACCGATAATCGGACGTATTTGCCTCCGAAAGGGAGGTAAATGTGTATCGAATATGCACGGAACCGGTCAAGTGCCTCACGAAACCAACCCATTGGATTCGTGAGGCACTGCGGTAGGGTCTGCCGCACCCCTGGCTGATCGAGGAGCGTGCACGTGTTCAACCGGACCAGATGCCTGCAGATCACTGCGGCCCTTGCGTCCATATCCCTGCTCGCCGGTTGCGGCCTGCTGTCGGATGACGACGGCGACGAAGCGAAGCGGATCGTCGTCGGGACCACGAGCGCGCCGAGCACCCTCGACCCCGCCGCGGCGTGGGACGGCTCCTGGGAGCTGTACCGGAACGTCTACCAGACCCTGATGGCCTTCCCCACGGGCTCCACCAAGCCCCAGCCGGACGCCGCCCAGAACTGCGAGTTCACGGACGGCGCGAGCCAGGCCTACCGCTGCACCCTGCGCAAGGGACTGAAGTTCTCCAACGGCGAGCCCCTCGACTCCAAGGCCGTCAAGCACTCCATCGACCGGATCAGGACGATCGGCTCCAAGGTCGGCCCGAAGGACCTCTTCGGCAGCCTCGACAAGATCGAGACCCCGGACGCGCTGACCGTCGTCTTCCACCTGAAGACCTCGGACGCCACCTTCCCGTACGTCCTCGGCTCGCCCGCCGCCTCGCTGGTCGCGCCCAAGGACTACCCCGCCGACAAGGTGCGCGAGGACGGCAAGATCACCGGCTCCGGCCCCTACGTGCTGGACTCGTACAAGGACGGCGGCGAGGCCGTCCTCTCCGAGAACAAGACCTACACCGGCTTCGCGAACCGCCAGAACAAGGCCGTGACCATCCGCTACTACGCGGACTCCCAGAAGATGGTCGCGGACCTGAAGGCCAAGGAGCTGGACGCCACCTACCGAGGCCTGTCGGCCCCGCAGGTCACCGACCTCCAGAGCCCCGCCGCGCACGCGCTGGGCGTCCAGGTCGTCGAGAACGTCGGCGCCGAGATCCGCTACCTCGTCTTCAACCCGAAGGACCCGGCGGTCAACAAGCTCGCGGTCCGCCAGGCCATCGCCCAGGTCATCGACCGCGGCACCCTCGTCTCCAAGGTCTACCAGGGCACCGCGGAGCCGCTGTACTCGATGGTCCCCAAGGGCGTCGTCGGGCACAAGACGCCCTTCTACGACAAGTACGGCGCGGCGGACGTCGCCAAGGCCAAGAAGATCCTCAAGGAGGCCGGGATCAACCAGCCGGTCGACCTGACCTTCTGGTACACCACCGACCGCTACGGCTCCTCCACCGCCGAGGAGTTCACCGAGATCAAGCGGCAGCTCGACGAGAGCGACCTCTTCCGGATCACCCTGCGCAGCCAGCCCTGGAAGGCCTTCCAGGAGGGCTACAAGGGCCAGGAGTACCCGGTCTTCGGCCGAGGCTGGTTCCCCGACTTCCCGGACCCGGACAACTTCATCGCGCCGTTCGTCGGCAAGGAGAACGCGGTCGGCACCCCGTACGAGCAGAACGAGATCCTCACCGACCTGCTCCCCAAGTCCCGCCGCGACAGCGACCGCTCCTCCGGGGTCCAGGAGTTCGAGAAGGCCCAGCAGATCTTCGCCGAGGACGTCCGGCTGCTGCCCCTGTGGCAGGGCAAGCTCTACGTCGCGGCGCGCGAGGACATCGCGGGTGCCGAGCGGGCCCTCGACCCGCAGACCGCCATGCAGATGTGGGAGCTGTACCGCAAGACCAGCTGGTAGCCGCGGTCCCGCCCGGGAGATCTCCCGGGCGGCCGACGCGTTGTCAGTGGCCCCCGGTAGGTTCTGGAGCAGTTGCACGAACATGTACCGGAGGTTGTCGCCGTGACCCAGATGCTGCCCGAGTCCTGGCTCCCCGTCCTCGGCGGGGAGCTGGACCAGCCCTACTTCAAAGAGCTCACCGAGTTCGTCGAGAAGGAGCGGGCGAACGGGCCGGTCTACCCGCCCCGCGAGCAGGTGTTCGCGGCGCTGGAGGCCACGCCCTTCGAGCAGGTGAAGGTGCTCGTCCTCGGCCAGGACCCCTACCACGGCGCCGGCCAGGGCCACGGCCTGTGCTTCTCCGTGCAGCCCGGGGTCAAGACCCCGCCCTCGCTGCGCAACATCTACAAGGAGATGAAGGAGGAGCTCGGCCTGGAGGTCCCGGACAACGGGTACCTGATGCCCTGGGCCCAGCAGGGCGTCCTGCTGCTCAACGCGGTGCTCACCGTCCGCGAGGCCGAGCCGAACTCGCACAAGGGCAAGGGCTGGGAGAAGTTCACCGACGCCGTGATCCGCGCGGTGTCCGAGCGGCCCGACCCGGCCGTCTTCGTCCTGTGGGGCGCCTACGCCCAGAAGAAGATCCCGCTCATCGACGAGGAGCGGCACGTGATCGTCAAGGGCGCCCACCCCTCCCCGCTGTCTGCCAAGAAGTTCTTCGGCTCCCGGCCCTTCACGCAGATCAACGAGGCCATCGCCGCCCAGGGCCATGAGCCGATCGACTGGCGGATCCCGGACCTCGGCTGACGCCCCACCGCGCCTCGGCGCCACAGCCGGTGCCTCCGGCTAGCTTCGTGACGACCGGACCGCGGCAGGTCCGGCAGAGCGAGCCGGAGGCCGCCGTGACCGAGCAGCAGGAGGCGTCGGAGGACGCCGTCATGACCAGGATCGGCCAGGCGGTCATCCTGCTGCACGCCGGGGACCGGGAGGAGGCCCGCAACCGGCTCGGCGAGATCTGGCAGGAGATCGGCGAGGAGGGGGACTCCCTCCACCGGTGCACCCTCGCCCACTACATGGCCGACGCCCAGGACGATCCCTGCGACGAGCTGGCCTGGGACCTGCGGGCCCTGACCGCCGCCGACGCCCTGGGCGACGAGCCCGGGCACGGGGAGGGGGACGGGCACGGGGACGAGCGCTGGGCGCAGCGGGAACCGCTCCCCGCGATGCGCGTGTTCTACCCGTCCCTGCACCTCAGCCTGGCCGCCGACTACCTCAAGCTCCAGCGGCCGGGAGCCGCCCGGGTCCACCTGGCGCGGGCCCGCGCCGCCACCGGTGCCCTGTCCGACGACGGCTACGGCAACGGCGTACGGGCGGCCATCGCCCGGCTGGAGCGCCGGCTCGCCGCCGAACCGGGCGGCGGCTGTCCCTGGCCCTTCCCCGAACAGGCGTAGGCCCGCTCAGCCGCCGTGCACGCCCGCGCAGATCCGGGCCTCCGGGCTGTCGGGGTGCCAGCGGCCGTGGCGCCGCCCCAGCGCGCAGACGTCCGCCGGCCGCACCGGCAGCTTCCGCACCAGCTCACGCTCCGCCTCGGCATCGGGCCGGGCATGGCGCCGGGGGCCGTCAGGACGCCCCTGGGCGGGCTCGGCGGCCCGCCGGGGCTCCGGGATGTCGGGGACCGGCGGAGCGTCCTGCACGGGCCCGCCGGGGGAGCCCTGGGCGGGTCGCCCCGCCGTCCGTACGGCGGGAGCCCCGGCCGCCGGCCGCGCGGGCTGCTCCGGGGCCGCCTCGACCGCCTCCAGCGCCTCCAGGGCGGGTGCCCGGACCGCCACGGGGGCGGCCCCCGGCCCGCCGCGCGGCTCGTGCCGGGGCGGGACCCCGGCGGCGGGGGCCGCCGCGGGCTGCACCGGTCCGGGGCTCACATGGACACAGCCGGAGACCGCCGATACGGCGCAGGCGACTCCGAGCAGCAGCTTTGTCGTCGTTCGCGTGGGATGCACCCGCGCAACTCTGCTGTGCGAGGACCCCGTTGTGAAAACCCGGAGCCCATATTCACCCCGCACGGGTGACGGGCGGCCGGGTGACCGGCCGAGCGCGGGCACCCGGGGCCGCCCGCCGGCTCACTCGCCGGTGGCGCCGTCTATCTGCTCGCGCAGCAGGTCCGCGTGGCCGTTGTGGCGCGCGTACTCCTCGATCATGTGGGTGTAGACCCAGCGCAGGCTGAACACCTCGCCGCGGCGGTGGCTCTCGGCCTTCGACACCAGGTCCAGCGACCGGCCCGCGGCGGCCTTCCGGGCCAGTTCGACCTCCGCCCGCCACACCGGCTCGGTCTCGGCCCAGGTGGCCGCGTCGGTGAGGTGGAAGTCGCCGTCCCGGTCCTCGTCCGTGACGTACAGATCGGGCACTTCCTCGCCCAGCATGATCTGCCGGAACCAGTACCGCTCCACCTCCGCCATGTGCCGTACGAGCCCCAGGAGGCTCAGCTCGGAAGGCGCGAGCGCGGTCCTGCGCAGCTCCTCGTCCTGCAGTCCCTCGCACTTCCACATGAGGGTGGCGCGGTGGTAGTCGAGCCAGCCGTCGAGCATCTCGCGTTCGGCGGCGGTGGTGGACGGTTCGGTGCGGTGTGATCCTGAACTGGTGGTCATGGGGCCCATCCTGAGCGAACCGGTCCCCGGTCACCAGGGGATTAACAGCGATTAAGCTGCCAAGATCCCACAAGGACCGAACTTGGAGGCCCCGGTGAAGGTCGGCTGCATCGGACTCGGCGACATCGCGCAGAAGGCGTACCTGCCCGTCCTCACCACCCGCGCGGACATCGAACTGCACCTGCAGACCCGCACCCCCGAGACCCTCGAACGCGTCGGCGCGACCCACCGGATCCCCGCCGCGCACCGGCACACCGATCTCGACTCCCTCCTCGCCGAAGGCCTCGACGCGGCCTTCGTGCACGCGCCGACCGGTGCCCACCCCGAAATCGTCTCCCGGCTGCTGGAGGCCGGGGTGCCGACGTACGTGGACAAGCCCCTCGCCTACGAGTTGGCGGCGTCACGGCGCCTCGTGGAACTGGCCGAGGAACGCGGGGTCTCGCTCGCCGTCGGCTTCAACCGCCGCTTCGCGCCCGGGTACGCACAGTGCGCCGACCACCCGCGCGACCTGATCGTCCTGCAGAAGAACCGGGTCGGCCTGCCCGAGGACCCGCGCACCCTGGTGCTCGACGACTTCATCCACGTCGTCGACACCCTGCGCTTCCTGCTGCCCGGCGAGGTCGAACACACCGACGTACGGGCGGTGCTGCGCGACGGCCTGATGTGCCAGGTGGTGCTGCACCTCTCCGGCGCCGGATTCAGCGCGCTCGGCATCATGAACCGCCTGTCCGGATCGAACGAGGAGGTCCTGGAGGTCTCCGGGACGGACACCAAGCGGCAGGTCGTCAACCTCGCCGAGGTGATCGACCACAAGGGCCAGCCCACCGTGCGCCGCCGCGGCGACTGGGTGTCCGTCGCCCGTCAGCGCGGCATCGAACAGGTCGTGGACCACTTCCTGCAGGCGGTCGCGGAGGGCCGGACCCTCGGCGCGCGCGACGCGCTGCTCACCCACGAGCTGTGCGAGCTGGTGGTGAACTCGGCTCTGGAGCAGGCGGCGAAGGCCTCCTGAGCGCCCGGGCGCCCACCGCTCCGCAGGAGAAGGCCAGGGCGCCGAGGGCCGCGGTCACCGGCCAGTCCCCGAAGCGGACGTAGAGGGTCGAGCCCCGGGCCAGCGGCACCTCGTACACCTCGGCGGTCCGGGCCGACGTGGGCAGTGCGGAGCCGATGCGCTCGCCCGACGGGCCGTTCACGACACTGATCCCGGTCAGGGTCGCGTGCACCATCGGGCGGCCGTTCTCGGCCGCCCGCAGGGCCGCCAGGGAGGCGTGCTGCGCCGGCGCCCAGCTCTCCTGGAAGGTGGAGGTCGCCGACTGGGCGATCAGCAGGGAGGCCCCGTCACGGGTGAGGCGCCGGCTCATGTCGGGGAACGCGGACTCGAAGCAGACCAGCGGGCCGAGCCGGACGACCGGGTCCGCGGCGCGTCGTCCCGGCAGGTCCATGACCACCGGGGCGTCCCCCTGCATCCGGTCCTCGCCGGCCGCGCGGCCGACCGAGGTCGCCCAGCCTAGCAGCGCCCGGGCCGGCACGTACTCCCCGAAGGGAACCAAGCGCATCTTGTCGTAGCGGTCACCCGTCGGTCCGCCAGGCCCGACCAGCACCGCGCTCTTGTAGATCCCCGGGCGGTCCGCCCGCCGCGCGTCCACGTTCACCAGCAGCGGGGCCCCGACCTCCGCGGACAGCGCCGCCAGCCGGCGGGCCAGGTCCGGACGGGCCGACAGGTCCTCGCCCACGCTGCTCTCGCCCCACACCACCAGGTCGACCCGCTGCCCGGCCAACGGCCGGGTCAGCCGCTCACCGGCCGCGAACCGCCGCTCCGCGCTGTCGGGGCCGTCGGGCACCGGCCCCGGCTGTACGACGGCCACCCGCAGCCCGCCCGACTCCGTCGGCCGCACCGCCCAGACCCACACCGTGCCGGTCAGCAGCGCGCAGCCCGTGAGCCCGGCCACCGCCGGCACCCGCGCCCCGGGCACGGCGACCAGCAGCACCACGGCGCAGTTCACCGCCACCAGCAGCAGACTGACCAGCCACACCCCGCCCACCGATGCCAGCCGGAGCGCCGCCGGGACCTGCCACTGGCTCGCCCCCAGCAGCCCCCACGGCCCGCCCAGCCCCTGCCAGGAGCGGACCAGCTCCGACAGCAGCCACCCCGCCGGTACGAGGACCATCGCGCAGGCCGCCCGGCCCGCCGGGGGCCGGCCGCCGAGCAGTTCCCGCACCAGCAGCGCCCAGGGGATCCACAGCACCCCCAGCAGAGCCGCCACCGGGATCAGGAACACGTGCAGGCTCGGAAGCAGCCAGTGGTGGACCGCCAGGATGAACCCGGCGCCGCCGAGCCAGCCCTCCAGGGCCGCCCGCCGCCCGCGGGGGGCCGACCTCAGCAGCAGCATCCAGGGCACGAGGGCCACGTAGGCGAACCACCACAGCGCGGGGGCGGGGAACGCGAGGGCGGGCAGTGCCCCGGCGGCGACCGCGGCGGGCGCGCGCCAGCGGCGGGACCACCCGTCGTGCTTCGGGATCATGGCGCGCCTCCGCTTCCAGTGTGGCAGTGGAGGGCGGAACCGCCCTCCGGGCCGGGCGAACGGGGTCCGGGCGGACGCGCTCACGCGGTCATGTGCCGCCACTTCTCGTGCACGGTGACGCGGGTGAGCCGCCAGCCGTCCGGGGTGCGGGCCAGGGCGAAGGTGTAGCGGCCCGCGGCCACGAAATTGGGGGAGGTGACCGAGCCGTCGGCCTCCGGTCCCTCCAGACGCATCGGATTGAGGAAGTCCGCGCGGACCTCGGCGACGTCGCCGGGCGCTCCGGCGACGTCCTCCAGCCGGATCAGCCGGTTGACGATCAGGTGCTGGCGCACGGGGAAGAGCTCCATGGTCTGCGCCAGCCACTCGGCGACCTCCGCCACCGGCCCCTCGATCCCGCCCGCCGAGCTGTAGTCGGCCCGCCCGCCGGCGGTGAACAGGGCCCGGTAGGCGACCCAGTCGCCGTCGTCGACGGCCACCGCGTAGCCCGTGACCACGTCGTCGATCGCCAGCCGGTCCATTACCGTCGCGAGATCCACACGCTGAGTCATCGGGTCAGTGTGGGGCTGCGCGGCCGCGAGGCCAAGGGGCGTGCGCCGACCGGATCTCCGCGCGGCCCGTCAGTGACCGGAACGTGCCTCCCGCTGCCTGACCACGACGAGGAACGCGTCGCTCGCGAGATCCATGACCACTTCCGCCGGTACGCCCTCGCGCATCCGCTGCGCCGCATACTCCTCGGCGGGCCAGCTCCCCCGCGGACTTCCGGCCGGAAAACGCTCCAGTACCACTCGTCCCATGGGACACCCCCTGCTGCTTGCCTTCCGTTCTCTTCGTGAACAACGACGCGGAGGCCGCCCGGGAACGTTCCCGGGCGGCCTCCGATTCACGCGAAGTGGTGGAATCCGGCGCTCACGAGCCGGACTCGCCGGCGTGCGGGCTCAGCACGCCCATGCCGATCAGCGCGAACAGCACGATGCCGAGCAGGATCCGGTAGATCACGAAGGGCATGAAGCTCTTGGTGGTGATGAACTTCATGAACCACGCGATCACGGCGTAGCCCACGAAGAAGGCGATGACCGTCGCGAAGACCGTCGGACCCCAGGAGATGTGGCCCGGGTCCTCCATCACGTCCTTGATCTCGAAGGCGCCCGAGGCCAGCACGGCCGGGATGGCGAGGAGGAAGGAGTAGCGGGCGGCGGCCTCGCGGGTGAAGCCCAGGAGCAGACCGCCGGAGATCGTCGCACCGGAGCGGGAGACGCCCGGGATCAGAGCCATCGCCTGGCAGAAACCGAAGATCAGACCGTCCTTGACGCCCAGCTGCCGGAGCGTCTTGCGCTCGCGGATCGCCCGGTGCCGGCCGCCCTCCTCGTCCCGCGCGGCCAGCCGGTCGGCGACACCCAGCACGATGCCCATCACGATCAGGGTCGTGGCCGTCAGCCGCAGGTCGCGGGCCGGGCCGACGATCGCGTCCTTGAAGACGAGGCCGAGGATGCCGATCGGGAGCGAGCCGACGATCACCAGCCAGCCCATCTTGGCGTCCTGTTCGGAGCGCAGGGCCTTGGTGTACAGGGACCGGAACCAGGTGGAGACGATCCGCGCGATGTCCTTGCGGAAGTAGATCAGAACGGCGGCCTCGGTGCCGATCTGGGTGATGGCCGTGAAGGCCGCTCCTGGGTCGTGCCAGCCGGCGAATGCCGCGGTCAGCCGCAGGTGGGCGCTGGAGGAGATCGGGAGGAACTCCGTAAGCCCCTGGACGAGACCGAGGATTAGGGATTCGAACCAGCTCATGTCGGGGTGCGCTCGTCCTTGTGATCGTCGGGCAGTTCGGGTCCGATGCTAGGGCCCGTGCGGAGCGCCGCTGACCACTGGGGGGTGCTGGGGGGTCAGTTCATACACCGGACCGCCGGTTCGAGGGGGTGCCAGGCGGTGCCTTTTGCGCCAGCCGACGATCCCCGCGCCCACCACGGAGACCACGATGAAGCCGAACGAGATGAGGAACGCGGGCGATCCGGGGGAGGACGCGCTGGCTCCCGCGATCACGTACGCCGTGGTGTTCGGGACCACGCCGAGCGCCGTCGCGAGCAGGAACGGAGCCCAGCCGCAGCGGGACACCGCCGCGCAGTAGTTGGCCACGACGAAGGGCACCCCGGGGAAGAGCCGCACCGCCAGCATCGAGCGGAACCCGTGCCGGCTGAGCTGTCCGTCGGCCGCTTCCAGCCAGCGTCCGCGCAGGAACGGACGCAAAGCCTCCTGGCCCATCACCCGGCCGAGCCCGAAGGCGATCCCGGCCCCCAGCACGGTGCCCCCGACCGCCGCGACGAGGCCGAACTGCGTGCCGAAGACGGCTCCCGCGGCCAGGTTGAGCAGGGGGCGCGGCACGAACGCCGCCGAGCACACGCCGTACACGGCTGCGAACAACAGCACGGCCGCGCCGACCGGGAGACCCGGGGGCCAGCCCTCCGAGAGGATCCGCTGGGGCTCGAAGACCAGCACGCACACGCCTGCCGCGGCGAGCAGCACGACGAGCAGCGCCAGCCGGGTCCACGGCGCGAGGAGGAGGGACATCCCGGGAGACTAGCCCAGCCATGCGGCATTGCGCCGTAATCTGGGCCTCATGCTGTCGAACGACGGGCGACCCCCCGCGGTTCCCCGCAGCACCCTCGCGGACACCCTGCTGGATCGGCTGACCCGGACGTACGCGCCCGCGGCCGATCCCGTGCGGGCCGAGGCCATGACCGCGTACATGAAGCACGCCGCACCCTTCCTCGGCATCCCCGCACCGCTGCGCCGCGAGCTGTCCAGGACAGTGACCAAGAACACTCCCCGGCCGTCCGAGGCGGACGTCGCGGCGCTCGCGCTGCGCTGCTGGCGGCTCCCCGAGCGGGAGTACCACTACTTCGCGGTGGACTACCTGCGCCGCCACGTCGGCACGTGCTCCTCCGGGCTGCTGCCGGTCGCCCGGCACCTGATCACCACCGTCCCCTGGTGGGACACCGTCGACCTGCTCGCCGCGCACACGGTCGGCCCGCTGGTGGCCGCGGACCCCGGCCTCGCCCCCGTCATGGACGCGTGGATCGACGCCGAGGACCTGTGGCTCGCCCGCACGGCCCTGCTCCACCAGCTCCGCTACAAGGACGCCACCGACACCGGCCGGCTCTTCACCTACTGCCGCCGCCGGGCCGGCCACCCGGACTTCTTCCTCCGCAAGGCGATCGGCTGGGCCCTGCGCGAGTACGCGAAGACCGACCCGGACGCGGTGCGCGCCTTCGTCGACGCCGAACGCGCCGCCCTGTCCCCGCTGTCCGTGCGCGAAGCGCTCAAGAACCTCTGAGCCCCAGCCGGTTCACCGGTAAATCATTCGACGGACGCGGACCGGTCCGGCAGGATCGGGGACATGTCCCGGTACGCCTTCCCCGCAGCGCCGTCCGCAGTCGCGGACGCGCCGAAGGCTGCCGAATTCGCGGACGCACCCGTCTTCGCCGCATTCGACGGCGCACGAAGCTGACCCTTCCCGGATCGTCCGGCGGACCCCGCAGGGGGAGGGTCGGCTCGGTTCAGGGGTCCCGTCCACGCTTCGAGCAACGGGAAGAGATCATGGCCAAGACGGCCTTCGTGCGGACCAAGCCGCACCTCAACATCGGCACCATGGGTCACGTCGACCACGGCAAGACCACCCTCACCGCCGCCATCACCAAGGTCCTCGCCGAGCGCGGGGGCGCGTCCTTCGTGCCCTTCGACCGCATCGACCGGGCCCCCGAGGAGGCCCGGCGGGGCATCACCATCAACCTCACGCACGTCGAGTACGAGACCGACACCCGCCACTACGCCCACGTCGACATGCCCGGTCACGCGGACTACATCAAGAACATGGTCACGGGAGCGGCGCAGCTCGACGGGGCGATCCTCGTCGTCTCCGCGCTCGACGGGGTCATGCCACAGACGGCGGAGCACGTGCTGCTGGCCCGCCAGGTCGGCGTGGACCACATCGTCGTCGCGCTCAACAAGGCCGACGCGGGGGACCCCGAGCTGACCGACCTGGTCGAGCTGGAGGTCCGCGAACTGCTCACCGCGCACGGGTACGGCGGTGACGCTGCGCCCGTCGTACGGGTCTCCGGGCTCGGGGCGCTGGAGGGCGACCCCCGCTGGACGGGGGCGATCGAGGCGCTGCTGGACGCGGTGGACACGTACGTGCCGACCCCCGTGCGGTACACGGACGCGCCGTTCCTGCTGCCCGTGGAGAACGTGCTGACCATCACCGGCCGCGGGACGGTGGTGACCGGCGCCGTCGAGCGGGGCCGCGTACGCCTCGGCGACCGCGTCGCCCTCCTGGGCGGCGACGGCGAGCCGCTGGAGACGGTCGTCACCGGCCTGGAGACCTTCGGAAAGCCGATGGAGTCCGCCGAGGCCGGCGACAACGTCGCGCTGCTGCTGCGCGGGGTGCCCCGCGACGGCGTGCGCCGCGGGTACGTGGTGGCCGCCCCCGGCAGCGTGACGCCCAAGCGCCGCTTCAGCGCGCAGGTGTACGTGCTCTCCGGGCGCGAGGGCGGCCGTACGACACCGGTCGCCAGCGGATACCGGCCGCAGTTCTACATCCGCACCGCCGACGTGGTGGGGGACGTGGACCTCGGCCTCGCGGGCCTCGCCCGGCCCGGCGAGACGGTCGCCATGACCGTCGAGCTCGGACGGGACGTCCCGCTGGAGGCGGGGCTCGGCTTCGCGATCCGTGAGGGCGGACGGACCGTCGGCGCCGGGACGGTGACGGCCGTCCTGGGCTGACCCGCCCGACCGGACCCCGCTGTGGTGGCGGCAGGAAGGCTGCGCCAGACTGCCGTCACCACAGGCATGCGCACGGCGGAGGGGGCGGACGGGATGGGCGGCGACACGGCACTGGTGCTCGGCGGCGGCGGACTGACCGGCGTCGGATGGGAGTGCGGGATCCTCTACGGGCTCGCCCGCGCGGGCGTGGACCTCACCACCGCGGACCTGGTGGTGGGCACCTCGGCGGGCTCCGTGGTCGGCGCCCAGCTCACCTCGGGACGGTTCAGTGCGCAGGAGCTGTACGAGCGCCAGCTGGGCGATGCCACCGGGGAGATCGCCGCGAAGCTGGGCGCGGGCGTCCTCGCCCGGTACGCGCTGGCGATGGTGCGCTCGCGCAGGGACGCTGCCGCCTACCGCCGGCGGGTGGGGGCGATGGCCCTGGCCGCGGACACCGGCCCCGAGGCGGAACGCCGCAAGGTGCTGGCGGCCCGGCTGGTCCGCGACGAGTGGCCCGAGCGGCGGCTCCTGGTCACCGCGGTCGACGCGCTCAGCGGTGAGCTGAAGGCCTTCGACCGGGAGAGCGGCAGCGGGCTGATCGACGCCGTCGCGGCGAGCTGTGCGGTCCCGGGGGTGTGGCCCCCGGTGACGGTCGGCGGGCGGCGCTTCATCGACGGAGGCATCCGCTCCGCCACCAACGCCGACCTCGCCGCCGGCTGCGCACGCGTGGTGATCATCGCCCCGATCGCCCTCGGCTCCGGGCTCGTCCCCGCACCGGCCGCGCAGGCGGCCCGGCTGCGCGAGGCGGGCGCGAAGGTCCTGCTCATCACCCCGTCGGCCGCGGCCCGCAAGGCCTTCGGGCGCAACGTCCTGGACCCGGCCCGGCGGGACCCGGCGGCCCGCGCCGGCCTGGCGCAGGCCGCGGACCACGCCGCCGAGGCGGCCGCCGTCTGGTCGGGCGGGACGGACCGGGGCCCGGACCGGACGTCCTGAGGCCCCCGTTCCGGTGTGCCGGGGCCTGCCGGACAATGGAGCGGTGAGCGACGAACGGATCCCGGTGATACGGGACGTGGGCCAGGGCACCGCCAAACTGATGCCGGACGTCGACGGGGAACGGGCCTGGCTGCTGACCGTCGACGGGGCCCCGCAGTCCTATGTGGACCTGGA
The DNA here is from genome assembly GCF_040684695.1 of Streptomyces erythrochromogenes. Lineage (GTDB taxonomy): Bacteria > Actinomycetota > Actinomycetes > Streptomycetales > Streptomycetaceae > Streptomyces > Streptomyces erythrochromogenes_C. The sequence goes on along the minus strand of NZ_JBFBGM010000029.1, from coordinate 59,176 downwards.
CGATCCGCAGCACCTGGAGTTCGAGTACGTACGCCGCCTCGCGCACGTCCTGGACTGCGCGGCGGAGCCGGGGTTCCCGCTGGACCTCCTGCACCTGGGCGGCGGCGCGCTCACCCTGCCCCGCTACGCCGCGGCCACCCGGGCCGGATCCCGGCAGTCGGTGGTGGAGTTCGACGCGGGCCTGGTCGAGCTGGTCGCCGAGCACCTGCCGCTGCCGGAAGGGGCCGGGATCACGGTGCACACCGCCGACGCCCGGGCCTGGCTGGAGGCGGCGCCCGCGGACAGCGCGGACGTGGTGGTGGCCGACGTGTTCGGCGGCTCGCGGGTGCCGGCGCAGCTGACCTCGCTGGAGTACGCACGGGAGGCCGCCCGGGTGCTGCGGCCCGGCGGGCTGTACGCGGCGAACCTGGCGGACGGGGCGCCCTTCGCCTTCCTGCGGACGCAACTTGCCAACTTCGCCGCAGCCTTCGCGGAGGTCGCCCTCGTCGCCGAGCCGTCCGTGCTGAGGGGGCGCCGCTTCGGCAACGCCGTGCTGCTGGCCTCCGACGCCCCGCTGGGCGTGGGGGCGCTGGCCCGGCGGTGCGCGTCCGACGCCTTTCCCGCGCGGGTCGAGTACGGCGACGGCCTGGCCCGCTTGGTCAGGGGCGCGGCCACCGTGGGCGACGCGGACGCGGCCCCCTCGCCGGCTCCGCCGGAGGGCGCCTTCAGCCTGGGGTGAGGCTGGACGGGGACTGCGAGGACGGCGAGGAGTCCGCGGAAGCCTCGGCGGCCGCGGGGCCGGGGGCGACGGGCCCCCCGGTCTTGTGGACGGACGACTTGCGCGTCATCCGGCGCACGTCCGGGACCAGCAGGACCAGGGCGGTGACCAGGACGACCAGGGTCGCGCAGCCCCACAGGGCCTCGGTGCGGCCGAAGGCCGATTCCACCGGCCCGGCCAGGGCCGTGGCCAGCGGGAGCATCGAGACGGAGCCGAACCAGTCGTAGGCGGAGACCCGGGAGAACTTCTCCTCCGGGATCTCCTGGTGCATCGTCGTCATCCAGTTCACGCCGAAGACCTCGATCGCGGCTCCGCTGACGAACATCACCGCGCACAGCCCCCACACCGGCAGCGGCACGGCCAGTCCGGCCGACGGCAGCGCCAGCGGGAACACGCACAGCGTGCCGACCAGCAGCAGCCGGCGCGGCTTCCACGCGATCATCAGGACGGCCCCCGCGATGGTGCCGACGCCGAACAGCGCCAGGGCCAGGCCCCAGGGAGCCGGCCCGCCCAGCCGGTCCCGGGCGACCAGCGGACCGTAGACCGCCTCCGCGGCGCCGACGACGGCGACGACGACGGAGAACTGGAGCACGATGCTCCAGAGCCAGGGCCGGGTGCGGAACTCCACCCAGCCCTCCCGCAGGTCGGCCAGCAGACCGCCGCCGGGGGCCCGGCCTGGCGTGTGGCTGACGTCGAGGAAGGCGCGCAGCGCCCCGGCGACCGCGAAGGCCGCGGCGTCCACGGCCAGTACCCAGCCCGGGCCCATCGCGGCGATCATCGCCCCGCCGAGGGCCGCACCGCCGATGCCGGCGCCGTTCATGGCCATGCGGAAGAGGGCGAAGGCGCGGTTGGCGTGCTCGCCGGAGACGGTGGAGAGCAGCATGCCCTCGGCCGCCGGGTTGAAGAAGGCCGTACCCGTGCCGCACAGGGCGGTCAGCAGCATCATCTGCCACAGCTGCGGGTCGCCGGTGAGGACGAGCACCGCGAAGACGGCCTGCGAGAGGCAGTTCAGGGCGTTGGCGGCGACCATCACGCGGTGGCGCGGCAGCCGGTCGGCCACGGCCCCGCCGACGAGCAGGAAGAGGACGAGCGGCAGGGTGCGGGCGGCCGCGACCAGGCCCACGTCGCCACCCGAGCCGCCGGCTTCCAGGACGGCGAAGGCGGAGGCGATGAGCGCGCCGTGGCTGCCGAGGTTCGTGACCACCGCCGCACCCGTGAGCAGGGTGTAGTTGCGGCCGGCCCACTCCGGCCGGCTGCGGCGGGGGAGGGGCGCGGGTGTGCGGTGGGGTGCGTCGGGGGGAGAACTCACCCCCGGACTATCCCCGCCCCGGGCCGGGAAATCCAAATGGATATCCGGTCCGGGGCGGGGCGGTTTCAGCCGGAGATCATCCGGTGGAGAGCCGGATGGAGCTGAGGATCTTGTCGGAGACGTCCGTCGGGACCTCTTCCTTCACACCGGCCGCGGTGACCAGGGCGAAGCTGGCGAAGTCGCCGGCGGCGTTCTTGAAGGCGAAGCCGACCGCCTTGCCGTCGGTGGAGCACTTGTGCTCCTTCTTCACGTTCGGCGCGGTGGCGACGACCATGTGGCCCTTGATCCCGGAGGAGGTCGTGAACTCCTTGGGCTCGGTCACCTTGACCGTTCCCTTGGGCTCCTTCTGGGCGAAGCCCGCCCACACCCACGTGCCGGTGTTGTCGGTCGCGGCCTGGGCGGTGTCCTTGGCGCCCTGGGCCCCCTTGACGCCGGCGTCCGCGATCGAGAACTTCTCCAGGTTGCCGTCGGCGTCCTTGTCGACCGTGCACCACTCCTGCTTGAGGGTGGCGGTGCCGGACATGGTGATGACCGGCTTGCCGTCGTTCTTGACCTCGTCGTCGTAGAAGAGGGAGACGCCGGGGTCGTTGACGTTCCACTCCGGGGGCACGTCGTAGGCGACGTTGTACTTGGTGTTGGTGACGACCTTCCAGCCCGGGATGACGGGCTGCATGGCGCCGCCGGCCCGCGGGTTGGCGCTGCTGCCGGCCGGGGCGGGCGCCTCCACCGGTGCCGAGGAGCTCGTGGCCGGCTTGCCGTCGGCCTCGGTGTTCTTGTCGTCCCGGGTCAGGACGTACGCGCCGGTCGCGGCGGCCGCCACGACCACCGCGGCGGCCGCGACGATGGCCACGGTCTTCGTCGAGTACGGGCTCCCGCCGGAGGGCTGGGGCGCCTGGGGCGGCTGGGGCTGGCCCCAGGGCTGGCCGGGGCCGGCCTGGGGCTGCTGGTAGCCCGGTTGCTGCGGGTAGCCGGGCTGCTGCGGGTATCCGTAACCCGGCTGCTGCTGGTACGGGTTCGGCTGAGCCGGCTGTCCCGGCGGCTGCGCGTACGGGTTCTGATGCGCGTCCTGGGGGTTCTGCTCGCCCCCGGGCGGCTGCTGCTGTCCTGGCCACATGGCCGGTAACGATAGTGGGAGCGGTGCGGGCGGGCCACGGCCGCCCCCTGAAGAGCTCTGGCCAATCCTGTCTACTCGTGGGTAACATCGCGTTTCATGAGCGCAGATCAGATGAACGTGGGCGAACTGCTCGCCGCGACCGTTCCGATGGCCCGGACCCTGAACCTCGAGTTCCTGGAGACCACCCCCGAGCGTGCGGTCGTCCGGCTTCCCGACCAGCCCGACTACCACAACCACGTCGGCGGCCCGCACGCCGGAGCCATGTTCACCCTCGCCGAGTCCGCGAGCGGCGCCATCGTCCTGGCCGCCTTCGGCGACCAGCTCTCCCGAGCCGTGCCCCTCGCCGTGAAGGCCGAGATCGGCTACAAGAAGCTCGCCAAGGGCGTCGTCACCGCCACCGCCACCCTCGGCCGCCCCGCCGCCGAGGTCGTGGCCGAACTCGACGCGGGCGGCCGCCCCGAGTTCCCGGTCACCATCGCCATCCAGCGCGAGGACGAGGCCGTCACCGGCGAAATGACCGTCGTCTGGACCCTGCGCCCCAACGCGTGACGTCCGGCCCGGTACGTGCCCGTCGCCCCAAGGGCGACGGGCACGCCTGCTTCCGGCGCTAGAGTCCTGCCACGACGATGGAGGGGGTACCCGTGGCCAAGGTCAACATCAGCCTCGACGCCGAGCTCGTGGTGGAGGTGATGGTGCTCGCCGGAGTGGGCTCCCCGCAGGACGCGGTGGAGGCCGTCGTACGGGACTACATCGCGCGCGGACACCGCACCGAGGCGCGCGTCCAGCGCCAGGACGAACCCCGCCGCAGCACCGACAGCCTGCCGCCCCTGCCGGAGGGCTGAACCTGCGCGCCCCCGGTGGCGCGTCTCGGCCGGGCCCGCGCTCCCGCGGCGCACAGTGGCACCGGGAGCGGTCCGGCGCGGGCCGCTCCCGCCGACCCACGCCGCAGGGAGCACCATGAGCGAGGACGTGTCCAGACGTTCGGCGATGAGGCTGATCGCCGCGGCGGGCGCGGTGGGTGCCTCCCTCGGAGCCGGCGGCTGCGCCCCCACCGTGCCGCCGCCCGGCGCCGCCCGGCGGGCGTCCGCGAGCGGCGCACCGGGCGCACCCGCCGCCGGGAGCGGCAGCGGAACGGGTACGGGCGGCGCCGCCCGGATCGACGCCCTGCTGGAGCGGCTCACCCTGGAGGAGAAGACCGCCCTGCTGCACGGGGCCCCCGACCCCGCCTCCCGGGGCCAGGCCGGATACGTGCCCGGCGTACCCAGGCTGGGGATCCCGGCCCTGCGCCTGGCCGACGGGCCCGCCGGGGTACGGACCGACCGGCCCGCCACCGCACTGCCCGCGCCCGTGCTGCTCGCCTCCGCATTCGACCCGGCGCTGGCCCGCGAGTACGGACGCGTCATCGGCCGCGAGGGCCGGGCCCTCGGCCAGGACGTCGTCCTGGCCCCCATGGTCAACCTCATCCGCACCCCGTACGCCGGCCGGAACTTCGAGACCTTCTCCGAGGACCCGCGCCTGACCGCCGACCTGGTCGGGGAGCTGGTCCGCGGGATCCAGGACGAGGGGCTCATCGCCACCGTCAAGCACTTCGCCCTCAACAACCAGGAACAGGGCCGCGACACCGTCGACGTGACCGTCGGCGAGCAGACCCTGCGCGAGACCGAGCTGCGGGGCTTCGAGGCCGCCGTGGCCGCCGGCGCGGGCGCCGTGATGGGCGCCTACAACAAGGTCAACGGCGTCCACGCCTGCGAGAGCAAGCCGCTGCTCGACGAACTGCTGAGGGGAGGCTGGGGGTTCGACGGCTGGGTGGTCTCCGACTGGGGCGCCGCCCACAGCACCGTCGCCGCCATCCGCGCCGGCCTCGACATGGAGATGCCCGGCGGCACCCACTTCGGCGAGCCGCTGCGCGAGGCGGTGCGCGGCGGCTCCGTACCGGAGGCCGCCGTGGACCAGGCCGTGCACCGGATCCTGGCCACCATGGACCGCTTCGGGCTGCTCGCGGCCCGGCAGCCGGCCCGGCCGCCGCGCGATGCCGCGGCCGGGGCCCGGGTCGCCCGCAAGGTGGCCACCGCCGGCGCGGTGCTCCTGCGCAACGAGCACGGCACCCTGCCGCTGACCGGGGCCGCGGCCCGCTCGATCGCGGTGATCGGGCCCACCGCCCAGGTGCCGTTCACCGGCGGCGGGGGCAGCTCGCACGTGGTCCCCGACGGCGCGGCCGCCCCGCTCACCGCCATCCGGCGGCGGGCCGGGAAGGGCGGGGCCGTGCAGCACGCCCTCGGCGAGGACCTCTACGGGCGGCCGCTCCCGGCGAAGCTGCTGACCCCGGGCGTCGACCTGGAGGCCCGCGAGGTCGGCCCCGGGCGCGCGTGGACGTACGAGGGCGAGTTCCGCCTCGCGGCGGACGACGAGTGGACCCTCCTGGTCCACTACACCGGGAAGCGCCCCGGTGTACGCCTCGACGGGGAGGAGCTGTTCCCCGTCCGGCAGGGCACGGCCGAGCACTACGCGGGCGGACTGCTCGGCTCCGCACCCGACGGGATGGCCGTGCGCCGCCGCACCCTCGCGCTCAAGGCGGGCACCCACCGGCTCGCCGTGACCGCGGCCGGCGGGGACAAGGGCCAGCGACTGCGCCTGCGGCACATCACGGGGGCGATCCGGGCCGCGGACCTGGCCGAGGCGGTGCGGACGGCGAAGGCGGCCCGCAGCGTGGTCCTGTTCGCCTACGAGGACTCCACCGAGGGCCGCGACCGCACCTCACTCGCCCTCCCCGGCGGGCAGGAGCGGCTGATCGAGGCGGTGGCCGCCGCGAACCCCCGTACGACGGTCGTGCTCAACACCCCGTCCGCCACGACCATGCCGTGGCTCTCCCGTACCGGAGCGGTCCTGCAGATGTACTACCCGGGACAGGAGGGCGCCGGAGCCACCGCCGACGTGCTCTTCGGCGACGTGGACCCCGGGGGCCGCCTCACCCAGACCTTCCCGGCCGACGAACGGACGACCCCGGTCGGCGCGGACCCGTCGCGCTACCCGGGGGTGGGCGGCCGGCAGGAGTACGCGGAGGGCGTCCACGTGGGCCACCGCTGGTACGACGCCAAGCGGGCGACCCCGCTCTTCCCCTTCGGGCACGGCCTGTCCTACACGGCCTGGCAGTACGAGAAGCTCACGGTCCGTCCGCAGCGCGGCGGACTGCGCGTGGAGTTCACGGTCCGCAACACCGGTCGGCGCAAGGGGACGGAGGTGGCCCAGGTGTACCTGGGCCCGTCCGAGGAACTCCGGCTCGACCAGCCGGTGCGCGCACTGGCCGGCTACCGGCGGATCACCCTCGCGCCGGGCGCGGCGCAGCGCGTCACCGTCGACATCGACGCCCGGACGCTGTCGTCGTGGGATCCGGAGAAGCACGCCTGGGTGCGGGGCACCGGCCGCCGTGAGGTGTTCGCGGGACGTTCCTCGCGGGAACTGCCTCTGAGGGCGAAGGTCGTACCGGCGAGCCGATAGGCTGCCCGTTCGGCGTGTCACAGGGGGCGCGCCGGGGACGATTCGGGAGGACGCACCGGTGCACATCCAGGAATGGCTGGAGACGATTCCGGCGGTCAGCATCTATCTCCTGGTGGGCCTGGTCATCGGCCTGGAGAGCCTCGGCATCCCGCTCCCCGGCGAGATCATCCTGGTCAGCTCGGCGCTGCTCGCCTCGCAGCACGGGGAGATCGACCCCGTCGTGCTGGGGCTCTGCGCGATCACCGGCGCCATCGTGGGCGACTCGATCGGCTACGCCATCGGACGCAGGGGCGGCAAGCCGCTGCTGGAGCGGCTCGGCCGGCGCTTCCCCAAGCACTTCGGGCCCCAGCAGGTGGCCCTGGCGGAACGCTCCTTCGAGAAGTGGGGCATGTGGGCCGTCTTCTTCGGCCGGTTCGTCGCCCTGCTGCGGATCTTCGCCGGTCCGCTCGCGGGCGTGCTGCACATGCCGTACTGGCGGTTCCTCGTCGCCAACGTCCTCGGCGGGATCCTCTGGGCGGGCGGAACCACCGCCGTCATCTACTCGGTCGGCATCGTCGCGGAGCCCTGGCTGAAGCGGTTCTCCTGGCTGGCCCTGGGCCTGGCCGTGGCGTTCGGACTCGTCGTGACCCTGGTGGTGCGCAGCCGGATGAAGAAGGCGGCCGAGGCGGCCGGGGCCGCCGGAGCGGCCGACGCGGAGATCCCCGCGCAGCCGGCGGCCGCCCGCGCCACCGTCGGCGAGTGACGGCGACGCGGACACCGGAGCCGGACCGACCGGAGCGGTCGGAATGGTCGGAGCGGTCGGTCGAACCGGTCCGGGGCGGTCGAGGCGCTGCTCCCGGCCGCGCGGGAGGCCGGGTCAGACCTCGGGGGTGACCGAGGCGCGGTGCTGCTTGGCCAGCTCCACGTACATCAGGGCGTTGATGCGGATGTGCTCGCGCTCCTCCTCGGTCAGCTCGCGCCGCACCTTCGCGGGGACGCCCGCGACCAGGGAGCCGGGCGGGACGACCATGCCCTGGGGGACCAGCGCCTGCGCGGCGACCAGCGAACCGGCTCCGATCACCGCCCCGTTCAGGATGGTGGCGCCCATGCCGATCAGGCAGTCGTCCTCCACCGTGCAGCCGTGCACGACGGCGTTGTGGCCGATGGAGACGCGCTCGCCGATCGACACGGGGAAGCCGGGGTCGACGTGGAGCGTGCAGTTGTCCTGCACGTTGCTGTCGGCGCCGAGCGTGATCGGGCCGCAGTCGGCGCGCAGCACCGCCGAGTACCAGATGCTGGCGCCGGCGGCGAGGGTGACGTCGCCGACCGCGACCGATGTGGGCGCGGTGAAGGCCGTGGGGTCGATGTCCGGGGTCTTGCCGCCGACACCCGCCACGAGTGCCTGGGCCGCCTGGTGCGTCATGTTCTCTTCCTCTGCCGTCCGTCGTTCGTGGTCCGTCGTCCTGGTGCCGCGCCAACAGCACGGTAGGGCACACGGCCCACCGCGACCGCGATGGGGTGAAGATCACAGGATCGTCGTCCGGACGACCGGGGCCCGGCGCATTACCGTGGCCGGGTGCCGAAGAAACAGAACACGTTCTCATCTGTGGCGGCCCTGCGCCGCAGGCTGGCGAGCCGCGTGGTCCACACCGGCTGGCGCTGGATGCAGCAGGCCGGAGCCGTGACCGCGCAGACTCCGGGCCGGCTGCGGTTCGGCGCGATCGGGGACGGCACCCGGCTCGCCTTCCCTCAGGGCACGGTCTTCGGCGAGCGGTGGATCCGGCTCGGCGGGCACTGCATCATCGGCGAACAGGTCACGCTGACCGCCGGCATGATGCCGGACCTCGACCTGGGCACGGAACCGATGCTGGTCCTCGGCGACGGGGTGGTCATCGGCCGCGACAGCCACGTCATCGCGGACGCCCCCATCACGATCGGGTCGAACACCTTCTGCGGGCCCGGCGTCTACATCACGTCCACGAACCACAGCTACGACGATCCGCACGAGCCCATCGGGCGGCAGTGGCCGCGCAGCGCGCCGGTGGAGATCGGTCCCGGGTGCTGGCTCGGCACCGGCTCGGTGATCCTGCCGGGCGCGCGACTGGGCCGCAACGTCGTCGTGGCCGCGGGGGCCGTCGTACGGGGCGAGGTGCCCGACCACGCCGTGGTCGCGGGAGCGCCGGCGCGCGTCGTACGGCGCTGGACGCCGGAGGAGGGCTGGCAGCCGCCGCTGCGTACCCCGGCGCCCGTACCGATCCCCGACGGGACGACCCCGGAGCAGCTGCGGGTGCTGGCCGAGCTCACCGAGGCCGAACTGGCCGAGGTCGAGCGCGCGGACGCCGGGCTCGCGGAGGCCGGGCTCGCGGAGGCGGCGCTCGCCGAGGCGGAGAAGTAGCACGCCGCGGGGAGCCGGAGCCGGAGCTGGAGCCAGCGCTGAACTGCTCAGCCGGCGGCCAGCAGGACCGTTCCCGCGAGGGCCAGGCCCGCACCCGCTGCCTGGACGGTGCGCAGCCGTTCCTTCAGGACGGCGAAGGCGGCGAGCGCGGTGATCACCGGGTAGAGCGAGGACAGGACGGCGGCGATGGTGACCGGGCCGTTCTGGGCGGCGACGGAGTACGTGCCGTTCGCCGCGACGTCCGCCAGGCCGATGAAGGCCAGCGCGGGCAGCAGCGTCCACAGGATCCGCGGGCCGGTGCCCTCCGGGAGGGCGGGTACGCCGCGCCGGGACTGCACCCAGAGGGCGGCGCCGCCGACGGTGACGTTGGTGACCCGCTGGACGAACAGGGCGAGGAAGAGCCCGGTGACGGTGGTGGAGGCCTGGGCGATCAGGGCCATCACCGCGCCGAAGCCGAAGGCAGCGACCAGCGTGAGGACCACCGCCTGCCGCTGGACGGGGGCGCCGCGCAGCTCCGGGCCGCCGGCGAGGACGATGCCGACGACGGCCACGGCGATGCCGGCGAACTGCCCCGGGCCGGGCCGCTCGCCCAGGATCAGCCCGGCGGCGACGGGCACCACCACGCCGAGGGATCCGAGCGGCGAGACCACGCCCATCGGGCCGAGGGCCAGCGCCTTGTAGAAGCTGAGCATGGCGACCGGTCCGACCACGCCGGCGGCGACCGCGAACCACAGCCGGGCGTCGGCCTCGTGCCAGGCGCCGGTGCCGATGACCACGGCGCCGAGCACGGCGACGGCGACGACCTGCGAGACGACGACCACCGTGAGCGCCGGTATCTTGCGGGTCAGCAGGCCGCCGCCGAAGTCGGCGAGGCCCCACAGCACGGCTGTGGCCAGGGCGAAGAGGGCGGTCATCGGGGGGCCTCGCAGTACAGTGCAGTGAACGCCGCAGTGCAGCATCGAATACGGAACACGTTAGTGCACCCTGTTGGACCGTGTCATCCAGGATATTGGACGGAATGGTGTCGGATCTCGAACAGCTCAGCCAGGCACTCGCCCGGAACCTCAAGAGGTGGCGCGCGGAGCGCGGCTTCACGCTGGACTCCCTGGCGGCCCGCGCCGGTGTGAGCCGCGGGATGATCATCCAGATCGAGCAGGCCCGTACGAACCCCAGCGTGGGCACCACGGTCCGGCTGGCCGACGCGCTGGGCGTCAGCATCTCCGCACTCCTGGACTACGAGCGCGGCCCGCAGGTCCGGGTCGTCCCGCCGGAACAGGTGGTGCGGATCTGGTCGAGCGAGGCGGGCAGCTCGACGACCATGCTGATCGGCACCGACGAGCGCGGGCCCATGGAGCTGTGGACCTGGCACCTGGTGCCGGGGGAGGGCACGGACTCCGTCCCGCACCCCTCCGGCACCATCGAGATGCTGCACGTCACGGCCGGGGAGCTGACCCTGGTGGTCGGCGAGGAGGAGTTCCGCGTCCCCGCCGGGGCCGCGGCCGCCTTCGAGGCCAACCTCCCGCACTCCTACCGCAACGAAGGCCCCGTACCGATGGAGATGACCCTCGCGGTGTCGGTCCCGCCGGTGTCCGCCCCGCTCCCCGCGACCGCGCACGCCCACGGCGGCACGGCCGCGAGCCGCGAAGACTAGAGCGCCGGGATCTCGATCGCCGGGCAGCGGTCCATCACCATCGTCAGCCCGGCCTCGCGGGTCCGGTCGAAGGCGGCCTCGTCGATCACGCCGAGCTGGAACCAGACGGCGTCGGCCCCGACGGCGGCCGCCTGGTCGGCCACGGCCCCGGCCAGCTCGCTGTTCACGAACACGTCGACCACGTCCACCTTGAACGGGATCGCCTCCAGCGAGGCGTAACCCTGCTCGCCGTGCACGGTCTCGGCCTTGGGGTGCACGGGGACCACGCGCTTGCCGTACTGCTGGAGCACGCGGGCCACCCCGTAGGCCGCCCGGTCCCGGTTGTTCGAGAGGCCCACCACGGCCCAGGTGTCGCCGAGCTCGGTGAGGATCTTGCGAATGGTTGCCGGATCGCCGTACATGCGTGCCGCCTCCTGCTGCTGTCTGCCTGCCGTCGTCTGCTGCTCAGCCGCAACAACCGAAACCCCGCCCGCCCGATTCCCGCCGTCCCGGCGAGCACCGCGCGGCCGGTCCGGGCAAGGGGTGTCGGCCCTGGTCGGGCGGGCGGGGCGGGCGCGGCCACGGACTAGGGTGGAGCGGTGAAGGCAGACCAGTACGTGACGGTGGCCCGTGAGGGCGCGCACGAGTCGGAGATCAACCGCTCGCGCTTCCTGTGCTCGCTCGCGCCCGCCGCGACCGAGCAGGAGGCGCAGGAGTTCGTCGCGCGCATCCGCAAGGAGCACCCCACCGCCTCGCACAACTGCTACGCCTACGTCATCGGCGCCGACGCCGCCGTCCAGAAGGCCAGCGACGACGGGGAGCCCGGCGGTACCGCCGGGGTACCCATGCTGCAGATGCTCATGCGCCGGGACGTCCGCTACGCCGTCGCCGTCGTCACCCGCTACTACGGCGGCGTGAAGCTCGGCGCCGGCGGGCTCATCCGCGCCTACGGCGGCGTCGTCGGCGAGGCGCTCGACGAGCTCGGCACCGTCACCCGGCGGCGCTACCGGCTGGCCACCGTCACCGTCGACCACCAGCGGGCCGGCAAGACCCAGAACGACCTGCGCTCCACCGGCCGGACCGTGGTGGACCTGCGCTACGGGGCCGCCGTGGAGATCGAGGTCGCGCTCCCCGAGGCCGACCTGCCCGCCTTCGAGGCCTGGCTCGCCGACACCACGGCCGGAAGCGCCGCCCTCACCCTCGGCGGGGAGACGTACGCGCCCTGAGCGCCCCCGGGGACGGGTTAGCGTAGAGGGGTTCAGCGAGCGGGAGACGACCAGGGGGAGACGGCATGGGCGGCGGGGCCGGCGAGTGAAGTTCCTGCACACCTCCGACTGGCACCTCGGCCGGGCCTTCCACCGGGTGAACCTGCTCGGTGCCCAGGCCGCCTTCGTGGACCACCTCGTCGAGACGGTCCGCACGCACGAGGTCGACGCCGTCCTCGTCGCCGGCGACGTCTACGACCGCGCGGTGCCCCCGCTGCCCGCCGTCGAGCTGTTCGACCGGGCCCTGCACCGGCTCGCCGAACTCGGGGTGCCCACCGTCATGATCTCCGGCAACCACGACTCCGCGCGCCGGCTCGGGGTCGGGGCCGGGCTGATCGGCCGCGCCGGGATCCACCTGCGGACCGACCCGGCCGGCTGCGCCGATCCCGTCGTACTGGCCGACGTACACGGTGACGTGGCGTTCTACGGGCTGCCGTACCTGGAGCCGGCCCTGGTCAAGGACGAGTTCGCCGCGCGGAAGGTCAGCCACGAGGCGGTCCTGGGCGCGGCCATGGAACGGATCCGGGCCGACCTCGCCACCCGCCCGCCCGGCACCCGCTCCGTCGTCCTGGCGCACGCCTTCGTCACCGGCGGCCAGGCCAGCGACAGCGAGCGCGACATCAGCGTCGGCGGAGTGGAGGCCGTGCCCGCCTCCGTCTTCGACGGGGTGGACTACGCCGCCCTCGGCCACCTCCACGGCTGCCAGACGATCGACGAACGGGTCCGCTACTCCGGTTCCCCGCTCGCCTACTCCTTCTCCGAGGCCGACCACCGTAAGACCATGTGGCTGGTCGAGCTCGGCGCCCGGGGCGAGATCGCCGCCGCCGAGCGCATCGACACCCCCGTGCCGCGCGCCCTCGCCCGGCTGCGCGGACGCATCGACGACCTCCTCGACGACCCCGCGCACGCCGTGCACGAGGACGCTTGGGTGGAGGCCACCCTCACCGACCCGGTCCGCCCCGAGGACCCCATGGCCCGCCTCGCCGCCCGCTTCCCGCACACCCTCACCCTGGCCTTCGACCCCGAGGGCCGCCGCGAGGAGGCAGGAGCCTCCTACGCCCAGCGGCTGCGCGGCCGCACCGACCAGCAGATCGCCGAGGACTTCGTCGCCCACGTACGCGGCGGCGGCCACCCCGACGAGGCCGAACGGGCCGTCCTCCAGGGCGCCTTCGACGACGTACGCGCCGACGACAGCCGCCGGGAGACCCACCGATGAGGCTGCACCGGCTGGCCGTCACCGCCTTCGGCCCCTTCGCCGCCCCCCAGGAAGTCGACTTCGACGCCCTCTCCGGCGCCGGGATCTTCCTGCTGCACGGACCCACGGGCGCGGGCAAGACCTCCGTGCTCGACGCCGTCTGCTACGCCCTCTACGGCTCCGTGCCCGGCGCCCGCCAGGCCCCCGGCACCAGCCTGCGCAGCGACCACGCCGCCGCGGGCACGCCCACCGAGGTCACCCTCGAACTCACCGCGGGCGGCCGACGCCTGGAGATCACCCGCCGCCCCGAACAGGAGCGTCCGAAGAAGCGGGGCACGGGAACCACCAAGGACAAGGCGCAGAGCTGGCTGCGCGAGCACACCGGCGAGGGCTGGGAGGCGCTCAGCCGCTCCCACCAGGAGATCGGCGAGGAGATCGAGCAGCTGCTCGGCATGAGCCGCGAGCAGTTCTGCCAGGTCGTGCTGCTGCCGCAGGGGGAGTTCGCCCGCTTCCTGCGCGCCGACGAGGCGGCCCGCGGCCGGCTCCTCGGCCGGCTCTTCGACACCCGCCGGTTCGCCGCCGTCGAGACCCTGCTCGGGGAGCGCCGCCGGGCCGCCGAGGCCCGGGTCCGGGCCGGCGACGAGAAGGTGCTGCACACCGCCCAGCGGCTCGCCCAGGCCGCCGGGGACAGCGCCGACCTGCGGGCCTGGCCGCTGCCCGGACACCAGCCGGGGGATCCCGGGCTGGCCGGGGCGGTCCGCGCCTGGGCGGCCGTCGCCCGCAGCTCGGCCCGGGAACGGTTCGACGTCGCCGAGTACGCGCTGGCCGCCGTCGAGAGCCGGCACGCCGCCGCCCGGCGGGCCGCCGAGGACGCGCGCGAACTCGACCGGCTCCAGCGCCGGCACGCGGAGACCACCCGCCGGGCCGCCCTGCTCGCCGAGGCGGAGCCCGAGCGCGAGCGCGTGCGCGGCCTGCTGGACGGGGCCCGGCGGGGCGCCCTGGTGGCCCCCGCCCTGGAGCTGCGCGGCGCGGCCTCCTCCGCGCACCTCGCCGCCGCCCACGCCGAGACCGCGGCACGGTCGGAACTGCCGCCCCCGCTGCGCGAGGCCGGCGCCGAGCAACTGGCCACCGTCGAGCAGCGGCTGCGCGAGGAGCTGGGCGCGCTCGGCGCCGCCCACCGCACCGAGCAGCGCAGCGCCGAGATCGGCCGCGAACGGGCCGACCTGGAACGGGAGTCCCGGGCCGCCGAGGAACAGCACCAGGAGTCCGCCGAGTGGCTGGAGCGCTGGGAGGAGACCCGCACCGCGCTCCAGGAGCGGGCGGACGCCGCCCAACAGGCCGCCACCCTGGCCGAGCAGCTCGCGGGCCGGCTGGAGCCGGCCCGGATGAACCTGAGCGCCGCCCGCCGGCGGGACGAGTTCGCCGCCGACGCCGAACGCGCCGAGGGCGAACTGCTCGACCTGCGCGAGGAGTCGGCCGCCGCGCGCGAGAGCTGGCTGGAGCTCAAGGAGGCACGGCTGCGCGGAATCGCCGCCGAGCTCGCCGAGGCACTGGTGGCCGGAGAGGCCTGCACCGTGTGCGGATCCGCGGAGCACCCCGCTCCGGCCCGCCCCGCTCCCGGCCATGTGGACCGGGCCGCCGAGGACGCCGCCCACGCCGCCTTCGAAGAGGCCGAGCAGGCCCGTGCCGCCGTCGAGCGCCGCCTCGCCGCCGCCCGGGAGGCCCGGGCCGAGGCCGCGTCCGCCGCCGGCGACGCCACCACCGCCGAACTCCTGGCCCTGACCGCGGACCTGAGCACCCGCCATGCCGCCGCCCACACGGACGCCGCAGGCCTGCACGCCGCCCGCGAGCGGCTCGCCCGGGCCGAACGGGAGCACTCCGCGCGAAGCGCCGACCGGCTCGACGCCGAGACCCGGGCCGCCGCCAGGGCCTCCCGCCGCGAGGCCCTGGACCGGGAACAGGCCTCGCTGGAGGCCGAACTCGCCCTCGTGCGCCGCGACGCGCCCACCGTCGCGGCCCGGGCCCGGACCCTGGAGGACCGGGTCCGCATCGTCGCCGGGGCCGCGGCCTGCCTGCGCCGGGCCGAGACGGCCGCCGCCCGGCTGAAGGAGGCCGACGACCAGCTCGCCGACGCCGCCTTCAAGGCCGGCTTCGACACCATCGAGGCCGCCGCCGACGCCGTCCTCCCCGAGTACGAACGCACCGCGCTCCAGCACCGGATCGACGCCTGGCAGACGGAGGAGGCCCTCCTCGCCGACCGCCTCGGCGAGAGCGGCACCGCCGAGGCGGCGGCGCTGCCTCCGGCCGCACCGGACGCGGCCGAGGCGTACGCGGTACGGGCCGCGGCGAAGCTCCGTACGGCGGGTTCCGCCTGCGACGCGGCCCGTGTCCGCTGCACCGAGCTGGACCGGCTCTCCCGGCAGATGGAGCAGGAACTGCGCGCGCTCGGCCCGCTGCGCGAGGCCTACGACCGCGTGGCCCGGCTGGCCGGACTGACCGCGGGCACCTCCGCCGACAACGAGCGCAGGATGCGTCTGGAGGCCTACGTACTGGCCGCCCGGCTGGAGCAGGTGGCCGCCGCCGCGACGGTACGGCTGCTGCGGATGTCGGGCGGCCGCTACACCCTGGTCCACTCCGACGCGCGAGCGGGCGGACGGGGCCGCTCCGGCCTCGGGCTGCACGTGGTCGACGCGTGGACCGGCAGTGAGCGGGACACCGCCACCCTGTCCGGCGGCGAGACCTTCTTCGCCTCGCTCGCCCTCGCGCTGGGCCTCGCCGACGTGGTCACCGACGAGGCGGGCGGCACGCGCCTGGACACCCTCTTCATCGACGAGGGCTTCGGCAGCCTCGACGACCAGGCGCTGGACGAGGTGCTCGACGTGCTGGACTCCCTGCGGGAGCGGGACCGCAGCGTCGGCATCGTCAGCCACGTCGCCGATCTGCGGACCCGCGTCCAGGCCCAGTTGGAGATCGTCAAGCAGCGCGGCGGCTCGGTGGTGCGCCACCGCACGGCCGCCCTCACGGACTGAGCGGGCGGCGGGGCAGCGGCGAGGAGTAGACGACGCTGGTCGTCACCGAGCCGAGTCCCGCGATCCGGCCGGTGACCTCCTCCAGGTGTCCCATCGAGCGGGTCGCGACCTTGAGGACGAAGCAGTCGTCGCCCGTGACGTGGTGGGCCTCCAGGATCTCCGGGGTGGCCTCCAGGAAGTCGTGGAACGGCTTGTAGTTGCCGTGCGGATAGCGCAGCCGCACCAGCGCCAGGATCGACTTGCCGAGCTTCTCGGGGTCGACCACGGCCGTGTAGCCGGTGATCACGCCGGCCTCCTCCAGCCGGCGGACCCGCTCGGTGACGGCGCTCGCGGACATCGACACGGAGCGGGCGAGGTCGGTGAAACTGGCGCGGCCGTCCCGCTGGAGCGCTTCGAGGATCCGCCAGTCGGTGGCATCAGGGGAATAGTCGGTCATGGGGCAGGTCTAGCAGGGGATTCCCCGGCGAGACAAGGAGAAGGCCGGGGAATCCCACTTCCAGTGATGATCAACGGATCGTAGATTTCTGGCCATGACGACGACGCAGAACGCCTCCCCCGCCTCCTCCGCCCCCGCCGCCACCAACCCCGTGCTCCGTGTGCCCCCCGCCTCCCCGGCCGCGGCCGCCGCGTACTTCGCCGCCAGCCTGGCTTTCCATGCGGACGTCTCGGACGTCGCGAGCGCCTTCAAGGCCCACCGGGAGTCGGGCGCCGAGCTCGGCTTCCAGCTCGTCGACTCCCGCTCCACGCCCTCCTGGGACCAGGCGCACGTGCCCGGCGCCGTCCACCTGCCCACCGCCCTGATCCCCGAGCAGGCCGAGCGGCTCCTCGACAAGAACCTCCCCGTGGTGACGTACTGCTGGGGCCCCGGCTGCAACGGCGGCACCCGCTCCGCCCTCGCCCTTGCCGAACTGGGCTTCCAGGTCAAGGAGATGCTCGGCGGCATCGAGTACTGGATCCGCGAGGGCTTCGAGGTCGAGACCTGGCAGGGCCCGCAGCAGCGCGGCGAGGCCGACCCGCTGACCGCGCCGACCGACTCGGACGACTGCGGCTGCTGACGTGCCCGGCCCACGCGAACGGGCAGCTCGCTCCCGAGGGAGACGAGCGGCCCGTACGGCGTGCGGTCGCGGTGGCGTCAGAGCTTCGAGAGCTCGTCCAGCAGGTCGTCCAGACCCAGCGAACCCTGCGACAGCGCCGCCATGTGCCAGGCCTTCAGGTCGAAGGAATCGCCGTGCGCCGCACGTGCGTTGTCCCGGCCCAGCAGCCAGGTGCGCTCGCCCAGCTTGTAGCCGATCGCCTGCCCCGGCATGGACAGGTAGCGGGTCAGCTCGCTCTCCACGAACTCGGCCGGCCGGCCGCTGTGCAGGCCGAAGAACTCCTGCGCGAGGTCCACGGTCCACGTCTCGCCCGGGTGGAACGGCGAGTCCGCCGGGATCTCCAGGCCCAGGTGCATGCCGATGTCGACGATGACCCGCGCCGCGCGCATCATCTGGCAGTCCAGGTAGCCCAGGCGCTGCTCGGCGTCCTTGAGGTAGCCCAGTTCGTCCATCAGCCGCTCCGCGTAGAGGGCCCAGCCCTCGCAGTTCGCGCTGACCCAGCCGACCGTGGCCTGGTAGCGGGAGAGCTGGTCCGCCACGTGCGTCCACTGCGCGAGCTGCAGGTGGTGGCCCGGCACGCCCTCGTGGTACCAGGTGGACACCAGGTCGTAGACCGGGAAGCGGGTCTGGCCCATGGTCGGCAGCCAGGTGCGGCCGGGCCGGGAGAAGTCCTCCGAGGGGGAGGTGTAGTACGGAGCCGCCGGGCCGCCCGGAGGGGCGATGCGGGACTCCACCTTGCGCACGCGCTCGGCCAGCTCGAAGTGGGTGCCGTCGAGGTTCTCGATGGCCTCGTCCATCAGGCCCTGCAGCCAGGCCTGGACCTCCTCCACCCCCTCGATGTGGGTGCCGTGCTCGTCCAGGTGCTTGAGCGCCTCCCAGGGGCCGGCACCCGGGAGGATCTTGGCCGCCTCGGTCTTCATCTCGGCGAGCAGCCGGTGGTACTCCGACCATCCGTAGGCGTACGCCTCGTCCAGGTCCAGATCGGTGCCGTTGAAGTACCGGGACCAGCGGGCGTAGCGCTCGCGGCCCACCGTGTCGGGCCGGCCCTCGACGGCGGGCGCGTACACCGCGGTCATCCAGTCGCGCAGTTCGACGACGGCGGCGGTGGCGCCGGCCGCGGCGGCGTCCAGCTCGGCGCGCAGCCCCTTCGGGCCGCCGGAGGCGAAGTCCTCGAAGAAGGGCGCGGCGGTGCCGTCCTGGCCGGCCCAGGTGGTCAGCTGGCCGACCATGGTCCCGGTGGCGCGCGGGCCGCCGTACAGACCGCGCTCCAGGCCGAGCTGCAGGGTCTCGCGGTAGCCGGCGAAGGCGGCCGGGACGGCGCGCAGCCGCTCGGCGATGGCCGCCCAGTCCTCGTCGGTGTCGGCCGGGGTCAGGGAGAAGACCTCGCGGACCGAGTGCACGGGGCTGTGGATGTTGCTGACCGCGCGCAGGTCCTCGTCGGCCTCGTGGACCGCGAGCTCGGCGGTGAGCCGTTCGCGCAGCAGCCGGCCGCAGCGCCGCTCGGCGTCGCTTTCGGCGCCGGGCAGCGCCTCGGCGGCGTCGAGGCGGGCGAGGGTCTCGCGGGAGAGCTCGGCGACGGCGGCGCGGCCCGCCGGGGAGAAGTCCGGGAGCTTGGCGGAGCTCTCGGCTACACCCAGGTAGGTGCCGGTGATCGGGTCGAGGGCGATGAGGCCGTCGACGTAATCGTCGGCCACCTGGCGGGGCAGCCGGGGGGCGCTGCCGGTGTGGAGGGTCTCTGACATGCGGCCATCTTCGTATGTCATGCATGCTCCCGTCATCACCGATTGTCGTCAGCCTCCTGACACGGGCCGGGGCACGGCTGGCGGAGATGGCCCGCGGTGATCAACCGGCCCTGGGCACAAGCGACTTCAGGGGACGGAGGGGACGCGGTCGAGGAAGGCGCGGTCCGCAGTTTGGCCGGATCCGAACGGAGGCGCCCGCTCCGGCCGGAGCGGGCGCCCGGGGGTGTGGCGGTCGGCCGGGGCTCAGTGCGGGCGGTGCTGAGCCCGGTGCTCCTGCGGCAGTCCGCGGGGGAGCCCGTACGCCTGCCGCGAGCCGACACCGGTCGCGTCCAGCCGGGCCGTGATCACCAGAGTGCCCTCCTCGATCTGGTAGTCGAGGGGGAGGCCGAGCCCGCGCATGGCGGCGACCATGCCGGTGTTGGCGGCCTGGGTGACGGCGTACACGCTGTCGCACCCGGCCTCGACGGCCATGGCCACGAGCCGGCGCAGCAGCTCCGAGCCGATGCCGCGGCGCTGCCAGTCGTCCTCGATGAGCAGGGCGATCTCGGTCTCGTCGCCGTCCCACAGCAGGTGGCCGAGGGCGACGAGCCTGCCGGACGCGGTGGTGGCGGCGAGCGTGCGGCCGAAGCGGGGGCTGAGGAGGTGGCCGAGGTAGCGGTCGGCGTCGGCGACGGGGCCGTGGTAGCGCAGCCCGAGGGTCCGCTCGGAGCAGCGGTCGTGCATGGCGCGGGCCGCGGGCAGGTCGGAGCCGTCGGCGCGGCGCACGGTGATCTCGTTGCCCTCCGGGAGGGTCAGCACGTCCTGGCTGCGCGGGACGCGCGGGCCGAGCCGGGCGTCGAGCTCGACGAGGGCGCGGGCGCGGGCGAACTCGGTCGGGGTGAACGGCAGGTAGGGCCGCTCCACGGTGATCGCGCCGCCCGAGGGGTCGCGCAACCGCATGACCGTCGCCTCCAGCACGCCCTCGACCGGGGCGTCCGCACCGGCGTTCGGGCGGCCGGAGAGGGTGGTCGCCGGGATCGAGTGGATCGTGCAGCGGCCGAGCAGCTGACGCAGGGCGAGGGGGAGCTCGGCGGCGTCCAGCGCGGTGCGGGTGGCCAGGCCCAGCAGCCGGGTCGGGGTGTCGACGAGGTCGTGGGCGTCGGCGCGCTCGATCCAGGTGCTGTGGCCGCCGGCCCGGGAGACGGCCCGGGTGAGGTCGCCGGAGGGGAGCTGCTGCGGGGCGCGCAGCAGGAACTCGTCGACGGTGCCGCCCTCGGGCAGCGGGTGCGTCTGGAGGGTCAGGATGTCCACGCCGTTGCGGGCCAGGGCGGTGCACAGGACGGCCAGGGAGCCGGGCTGGTCGCGTACGGTCGTGCGCATCCGCCACAGGGCGGTGGCCCCGGCGGCCCCGGCGGCCCCGGCGGTTCCGGGGGCGGCAGTTCCGGGGGTGGTGGCCGCGGACGGCGCCGGATCGCCCGGCGGCGTCGTGCCGGGCGGCGGCGCATGGCTGTGGCGCCGCGCCCACCAGGTGTGGAACGCCGCGGTCACCAGCAGCGCGATGGCCGAGGCGACCAGCAGGATCGGGCCCCTGGGGCCGTGCACGACGAGATTGGCGATGGCGTCGGCGACCGCGACGGCGCAGAACAGTGCGGCGAGTTCGACGACGTCGCGGCGCCAGTGGTGGCGGTGGGGACGCTGGGCGGAGGCGTGGGTACGGTCAGTCATGCACACCACTGTTGCTCAGGGGTGTTGCGTGATCACGAACGATCTGTGACCGACTGGTTAAGTGTCCATCTGGCCGATTTCACCCAGTTTTCGGGGCCTTTTCCAGGTCGCCCGCCTGGCCCACGCGCCCGGGGCGGAGCGTCCGGGTGAAGAGCACGCCCCCGCCCTGGCGGCGCAACCGGACGGTGAGGTCCCCGCTGCCGCCGTCGATGTCGACCTCCCCGTAGTACGGGGGGTTCTCGGACGGCGACATGTTGGCGAAGGGCGCCGACTGCACGAAGGCCGCCCGGGGGCCGAAGGTGGCGTCGAGCCGCCCGGCCGGGAAGCCGCCGGCCCCGATGGGGCCGGAGACGAACTCCCAGAACGGCGCGAAGTCGGTGAAGGCGGCCCGCTCGGGCGCGTAGTGGTTGGCGGCGGTGTAGTGCACGTCGGCGGTGAGCCAGAGGGTTCCGGTGATCCGCTGGTGCTTGATGTGCCGCAGCAGTTCGGCGATCTGCAGCTCCCGGCCCAGCGGGGCCCCCGGGTCGCCCTGGGCGACGGCCTCGAAGTTCGCCGCCCCGTCGGGGACGACGATGCCCAGCGGCATGTCCGAGGCGATGACCTTCCAGGTGGCCCGGGAGCGGGAGAGCTCGCGCTTGATCCAGGCCAGCTGCTCGGCGCCGAGGATGCCGATCGGGTCCTCGGCCTGGTCGCCGGGGGAGTTGGCGTTGCGGTAGGTGCGCATGTCGAGCACGAAGACGTCGAGGAGCGGGCCGTGCCGCATCACGCGGTACATACGGCCCTCGGTGCGGCCCCCGCGCAGGTCGGTGACCGGGAAGTACTCGCCGAAGGCGCGCCGCGCGCGGGTGGCGAGGGTGTCGGCCTCCTTGACGGTGTAGCGGGGGTCGTCGATCAGCTGGCCCGGGTACCAGTTGTTGCGCACCTCGTGGTCGTCCCACTGGGCGAGGACGGGCACCTGGGCGTTGAAGGCCAGGAGGTTGCGGTCGAGGAGGTTGTAGCGGAAGTTCCCGCGGAACTCCTCGAGGGTCTCGGCGACCTTGGACTTCTCCGCGGTGGTGATGTTGCGCCAGACGGTGCCGTCGCGCAGCGGCACGGCCGACTTGATCGGCCCGTCGGCGTAGATGGTGTCCCCGCTGAAGAGGAAGAAGTCGGGGTCGCGACGGCGCATCTCGTCGAAGACGCGGTACCCGCCGACGTCGGGGTTGATGCCCCAGCCCTGGCCCGCGAGGTCCCCGGACCACAGGAAGCGCACGTCGCGGCGGCGCGAGACCGGGGTGGTGCGGAAGGCGCCGTGGACGGGCTCGGAGGTGCGGCGGGGGTCGTCGGGGTCGGCCAGCACGACCCGGTAGTGGATCTGCTGCCCGGGCGGGAGGTCGCGCAGGACGGTGGTCCCGGTGAAGTCGCTCGACGGGCCGAGCAGTGGGCCGCGGTGGCGGCGTACGGCGTAGCGGAACGCCTCGCTCGGAGAGGTCTCGACGTACATCCGCGCGAGGCGGTCGGAGCGGGTCCACACGGTGGCCGAGTGTGCGGTGATCTCGCCGGACTGGACGCCCCAGTACGCGTTCGGCCGCCCGGAGCGGGCGAAGGCGGGGGCGGCGAGCGCCGGAGCGGCCAGCAGCGCGGAGGACAGGGCGAGGGAACCCCCGATGAGGGACCGTCGGGTGTGCGGGGTCGATGCCATCGGTGCGTCTCCAGGGGGGCGGCGAGGACGGGTCGGACCAGGGTGCCGCCGCGCACCGGCCCGGCCGCGTCGCCCACGCGAACCGCGGATGAACAGCCGCCAGCAGCTCATCCGTTCAGACGTTCAACCTCTTGACCGCAGCCGGCCCCGCACACTCACGCGACCGGGGCGGCGGCGCTGCGGGCCGTGTCCAGGACCACGCGGGCGACGAGCGCCGGATCGTCGCTCATCGGGACGTGGCCGCAGCCCGGGAGACGGACCAGCCGTGCGCCGGGCACGGTGTGCTTGGCGCGGACGCCCTGGCGGCGCAGCAGCAGCCGGTCGCGGGTGCCCCACGCGATGGTGACCGGAAGCCCCGGCACGTCGTGGGCGAAGCGTACGGAACCGCCCGCGGCCAAGGTGTCCTCGAACCCGGTGGCGTGGCGCAGGGCGAGGGTCTCGGCGACCACGGCCTCGGGCGAACGGCGGGACGGGCGCGCGTAGATGGTGCCCGTGAGTGCGGCGCGGCCGGCGGCGCTGCGCGAGAGCCGGTCGACGGCGGGGAGGGGGAGCGCCTTCGCGCCGGCCCGCATGGCGAGGAGCGCGGCGAAGGCGTAGCGCCGCTCGCCCTCGGTCCAGAAGCCGGCGGGGGAGAGGGCCGTGACCGAGCGGACGAGATTGCTCCGGCCCATTTCGAGGGCGAGCAGGCCGCCCAGGGAGTTGCCCGCGACGTGCGGGCGCTCCACGCCGAGGGCCGTGCAGAGCGCGCCGAGGGCCGGGGCCACGGTTTCCAGGGAGTACGGAACGCCCTGGGGCAGCGGCTCCGAGGCGCCGAAGCCCGGCAGGTCGACGGCGATCACGTCGTGCTCGGCGGCCAGGATGTCGGTCACCGGCTGCCAGGCCTGGAGGTGGTGGCCGATGCCGTGCAGCAGCAGGAGTGGTTCGCCCGAGCCCTTGCGCTCGTAGGCGACGGTGGTGGTGCGGGGGCCGAGCGGCGAATCGATCGTGAAGGAGACCGTGGCGGTCATGCTGCTCCTCGTCGGTTGGACTGCTGCGAGACAGGCTGTCAGGAGTGCCCACCGCCATGATTACCGTCGGGTAGCCCTTGACTACAAGCCCTTGTGGTGCGCGAGAACATCCCGTGAACGGCTTGATACATATGCCCGATCTGCCCGGCAAAGGTATGAGCATTGGTCTTGACCAAGGGGGTGCACCGTCCTATCGTCGCAGGGATAGTGCAGGAACCTTTAATAAACAAGGGCGCGGAACTGCCGCTGGAACACACGGCGAGTGCAGCGATGGCAGGAGGAGTCAGGGTGGGGACCACGCAGCTGGAAACGGTGCCGGAACCGAAGTACTGGCACCTCAAGACCGTCCTCAGCGAGGCGCTCGACCAGGACTTCGCCGTCGGCGAGGTGCTGCCCAACGAGCGTGAACTCGCAGCCCGCTTCGGGGTCGCCCGCGCGACCCTGCGCCAGGCGCTGGAGCAGCTGGAGCTCGAAGGCCGGCTGCAGCGCCGCCGCGGTGTGGGCACCACCGTCGCCCCGCCGCGCGTCGGCGTCGCCGTCGGCAGCGCGCAGCACAGCTGGCCCGGGGAGGCCGTGGACGGCTGGGAGCCGCAGGACGCCTCGGAGGCCCTGCCGCCCGCCGCGGTGCTGAAGCTCCTCGGAACCGGTGGGGCGTTCGCCGCCGACCAGCCGGTCCACACCGTGCGCCGCACCAGGATGACGAACGGTCAGGCCGTCGCCGCCGAGCTGCTGTACGTGCCGGCCGCCTCGGTGCCCGGACTGCCCGCCATCGAGGCCCCGTCGGGTCCCGCGCGTGCGCGTGCCGTGCTGCGCGAGCTGCAGCGGCTGGTCCTCGACGGGCAGGACCGCTCCGTGGAGCTCGGATCCGCCCGCGCCGACGACGCCAAGGAACTGGACCGGCTGCCCGGCGCTCCCGTGCTCCTGGTCACCACCCGGTACTTCACCGCGGCCGGCACCGCCGCCGTCTCGGTGGCGACCTACCGCGCCGACACCTGCCGCCTCACCTTCGGGGACTCGGGCGGGGTCGAGATCACGCACGAGCCCGTCGCCTCCTGACGGCTTACGAGCCGGGAGAGCCGGGAGAGCCGGCAGAGCCGGTACACGAGTGGCCCCGACCCGCGTCTGCGGGGGCGGGGCCACTCGCGTACCGGCGCTCCGGGCTGCGCGGGCGGACCCGCGCACGCTCGTCCGGTACGGGGTGTCAGCGGCGGCGGGCCGTGACGGTCTTCTCCACGGCGAAGAGCTCCTCCTCGACGTGGTCGAGCGCGAGCCGGAGGGCGCCGGTCGCCACCGCCGCCTCGCCGAGGAGCGACAGGGCCACGCGTGGCGGGCGCAGGCAGTAGCGCTCCAGCTCCCGGCGCAGGGGTTCCAGGACGCCGTCCAGGCCGGCCGCCCAGCCGCCGACGACCACCAGCTCCGGATCCATCGCCAGCACCAGCGCCGCCACATCGTGCACCAGGCGCTGCAGGAACCTTTCCACGGCGGCGACCGCCCGCTCGTCGCCGCGCCTGGCCTTCGCGAAGACCTCGGCGACGGCCGCCTCGTCCAACGGGTGCAGGGGCTCGCCCGTGGTCGACAGGAGCCGCTCGGGCGTCGCCTCGCGGCCCAGCAGGTGCAGGGCGCCGATCTCCCCGGCCGCCCCGCCGAAGCCCCGGTGCAGCCGGCCGCCGATGAGCGAGCCCGCGCCGGGACTGAGCCCCGCCATCACGAACACCATGTCCCCGGTGTCCCGCGCGGCGCCCTTCCAGTGCTCGGCGACGGCCGCCGCGTTGGCATCGTTCTCCACCTGGACCGGGCAGCGGAACGAGCGCCGCAGCCGGTCCCCGAGCGGCAGCCCGGTCCAGCCGGGCAGGGCGGTGCCAAGGCGTACGGTGCCGTCCGCCTCCACGATCCCGGGGCTGCCGACCCCCACGGCACGCAGGGAGTCCCGCGGCACTCCGGCACGGCGCAGGAGATCGGCGACGGCCGCGCGCACCCGCTCCAGCCGCTCGTCGGCCGAGGCCGTCTCGGCGACCTCCTTGGTGCCCGCGCCGATGATGCGGCCGTCCAGCCCGGACAGCAGGACCGCGACCCGGTGTGAGCCGATCTCTATGCCGAGCAGGTGCCCTGCCTCGGTCCGGAACCGGAACCGCCTGGCCGGACGCCCCTGCCGCCGCGCGCCCTCCTCCGCGTCGGCCTCGACGACGAGCCCGGTCCCGATCAGCCCTTCCACGACCCCTTCGACGGTCGGCCGGGAGAGCCCGGTCAGCCGTGTGAGGTCGGTGAGGGTCGGCGACCCGGCCGTCCGCAGTGCCCGCAGCACCACCGCGGAATTGATCCGCCGAAGCAGAGAGGGATCCCCGCCGGTCAGCTGCCCCAACGTGTGTCCTCCCAGCTAGCGAGCTTGTCAGCCGGATCGTACTGCGCGCCGGGTGCGGCGGCGAGAAGCAGCCCCCCATCGGCCGGAGCGGGCCCTTTGGCTCAGGCCGGTGAGACGAAGCCCGACTCGTACGCCGTGATCACCGCCTGGGTGCGGTCCCGGGCTCCCAGCTTCGCCAGGATCGCACTGACATGGGACTTCACGGTCTCCGTGCCAATGATCAGCTCGGACGCGATCTCCACGTTGGTGAGCCCCCGCGCCATGAGCCGCAGGACCGCTTCCTCCCGCTCCGTCAGGGCGGCCCGCTCCAGCACCGCCCGTGCCTGCCGGTTGCCGTACTCCGCGGCCAGGGCCCGCACGGCCGCCGGGAAGAGCAGGGTCTCGCCCTCCGCAACCAGCCGCACGGCGTGCACGATCTCGGAAGGCCGGGCCCGCTTCAACAGGAACCCGTCGGCTCCGGCCCGCAGCGCCTGGTAGACGTACTCGTCGTTCTCGAAGGTGGTCACCACGAGGATCTTCGGCGGGGAGTCCACCGTGCGCAGCACCGCTCGGGTCGCCTCGATCCCGTCGAGCAGCGGCATCCGTACGTCCATGGCGACCACGTCCGGCCGCAGCTGCCGCACGAGCGGGATCACGGAGGCGCCGTCGGCCGCCTCACCCACCACCTCGATGTCGGGTTGGGAGTCCAGGACGGCGCGCAGACCCGCGCGGACCAGGGGTTCGTCGTCGACGAGCAGTACGGTAACCGGCATCCGGTCAGCGTATTCGCTCCAGCGGAAGCCGTGCGCGCACCCTCCAACCGCCCCCGTACGGGCCGGTCTCGGCCTCCCCGCCGAGCAGCGCGGCCCGTTCACGTATCCCGCGCAGTCCGCTGCCGCCGCCGAGCGTGACACCGGGGCGCTCGGGCAGTGCGTTCGTCACCTCCAGGTCCAGCCGGTCCACGGCCATCTCCACCCGCACCCGGACCGGCACGGGACCGCAGTGCCGCAGCACGTTGGTGAGCGACTCCTGCAGGATGCGGTACCCCTCCCGGGTGACCGGCCCCGGCAGCTTCTCCAGCGGCCCCGTCAGTCGTGCGTCCACCTCGGAGCCGGAGGCCCGGGCCGACTCCAGCAGCCGGTCGGCCTCCGCCAGCGTCGGCCGCTGTGACGGCGGCTGCCCGGACTCCCGCAGGACCCCGAGCACCCGCTCCAGGTCCTCCAGAGCGGCGCGGCCCGTCTCCTCGATGGCGGCCAACGCCCGGTCGGTGAAGGCGGGATCACCCGCGGCACGCGCCGCCCCCGCCTGCACGACGGCCACGGTCAGCGCGTGCCCGATGGAGTCGTGCAGCTCCCGCGCGATCCGGGTGCGCTCCAGCAACTGCTCCGTACGCGCCTCCAGGGCACTCAGCCGCTCGGCCGCGGAGGGACTGAGCAACCGGGTCGCGATCGCAGTGATCAACTCGCCGAGCAGGACCACGACGACCATCAGGACGAGGAGCGGAACGGGTGCCAGCAGCGCGGCGACCCACCGGCTCTCGGGTATGAGCGGCGCCAAGGGCCCGGGATCCGGTGAATAGCCGAGGGCGTTCGCGATGAGTTCGACGGTCAGCGCGGGCATCCAGACGGTGGCGGCCACCGCACCCGTCGCGATGACCATCCGCGTCTCCAGCCACAGCACCGTCCGCCAGCGGTCGCCCCAATGCGCCGAAGGAGCCAGGCTTATGGCGCCTTCGGCGGAGCCACGGTCGTACGGCGTGAGCAGGAACTGAGCCTGGAGGCCCTCCGCGAGCCGCACCCAGGGGACCAGCCCGAAGGGCATGACGAGGAGCATCGGCCCCCACGGCCACTCCGGCACCACGAACATCCATATGGCGAGCAGCAGCAGGGGCACGCAGAGGTGCAACCAGCGTGAATAGGTCACTGGTTGGAACGGAGCCCGCAGCAGTCGGTACATGGGTCCATCGTGGCAGGGGCCTGCTCGCTTCCGTCTCCCCCACGTGGGGGAGACGGCACCCTCGCACGGGGGAGGAAAGGGGGTGGGGCCGGCGGCGAATCTTGAGCCATGAACAGCATCGAGCTCCGAGAACTGACCAAGGCATACGGCGCCCACCGTGCGGTGGACGGCCTCACCTTCGATGTCCTGCCCGGGCGGGTCACCGGATTCCTGGGCCCCAACGGCGCCGGGAAGTCGACCACCATGCGCCTGCTGCTGGGCCTGGACCGGCCCACCTCCGGCACGGCCGCCATCGGCGGCCGGCGCTACCTCGACCTTCCCGACCCGCTGCACCGCGTCGGCGCCCTCCTGGACGCGCAGTCGGCGCACGGCGGGCGCACCGCCCGTGACCACCTGCGCTTCCTCGCCGCCGCCGGCCGCATCCCGGCACGCCGGGTGGACGAGGTTCTGGAGCAGGCCGGGATAGCGTCCGTGGCCGGGCGGCGGATCAAGTCCTTCTCACTCGGTATGCGCCAGCGACTGGGCATAGCCGCCGCGCTGCTGGGCGATCCCGGGGTGCTCCTCCTGGACGAGCCGACCAACGGCCTCGACCCGGAAGGCATCATCTGGATCCGCGAGCTGATGCGCGGCCTCGCCGCCGAAGGGCGCACCGTGCTGGTCTCCAGCCACCTCATGTCCGAGACCTCCGCGCTTGCCGACCACCTGGTCGTACTCGGCAACGGAAAGCTGCTGGCCGACACGTCGATGGAGGAGTTCATCGATGCCCGCAGCACTCGGAGGGTGCGCCTGCGCACCTCCGAACCGGGCCGGCTGCGGACCGCCCTCGCCCGGGACGGCTTCGACCTGGCCGTTGCGGGAGACGGGCGATGGACCGTCGAGGGCATACAGGCCGAGCAGCTCGGCAACCTGGCCGCCCGGGAGGGCATTCCCGTGCTGGAACTGTCCGACGAGCGCGCCTCGCTGGAGCAGGCCTACCTCGATCTCACCGCCGACCACGCGCAGTTCACCGCAACCCACTGACGTCCCGACCACAGGAGGCTCCGCCATGCGCGCCGCTCTGCCCACCGTCCCCACCCTGCACTCGGAATGGATCAAGATACGGTCCCTGCGCGGCAGCCTCGGAGGACTCATAGCCGTCTTCGTCGTCACCGCCGGCATCCAGGCGCTCACGGCAGCGGCCATCGGCCGGTCCGAGGACGGCAGCATGGGCGACGATCCGCTCTTCGCGGCCTACTACGGCATCTCCTTCGGCCAGATCGCCGCCATGGTCTTCGGCGCCGGCGCCGTGTCCTGCGAATTCCACAACGGGGCGCTGCGCACCTCGCTGGCGGCGGTGCCGAACCGCACCCGCTTCTACCTGTCGAAGATCGCGACGGTGGGCGTCCTGGCCCTGCTGGCGGGTCAGGTCACCGGGCTCGTCACCTTCGTCGCGGGCCAGGCGTTCATGGGCCAGTACGCCCTTGAGCTCGGCGACCCGGGTACCTACCGTGCTGTCGTCGGCAGCGGGCTCTACCTCACGCTGATGGCGCTGTTCGCGGCCGGGCTGACTGCGGTGCTCCGCAGCGGGACGGTCGTCCTGAGCCTGCTCATACCCTTCGTCCTGCTGGTGTCCTTCGTCGTCGGAGAGGCCGCGGGCGGCGCGGCCCAGTTCCTACCGGACCGCGCGGGCCAGTTGGTCCTGCACGCCCAGACGCAGGGCGACCTCGGTCCCTGGAGCGGGCTCGGCGTGATGGCCCTGTGGGCCGGAGCCGCGGTGCTCGGCGGCTGGCTGGCGGTGCGCCGCAGGGACGCGTGACAGCGGGCCAGTTGTCAGTGCCGGTCGGGATACTGACGGCATGACCACGGCAGAGCACCTCGACACGATCGACCGGCTCCTGGCGGAGGAGTTCCCCCGGGAGCCGGTGCGGACCGTCGACAGCAGCAGCGGTCCGGGATTCCACCTGGTGCGGCTGTCCCGGACACGGCCCTTCTGGGACGACGACGGCTCGGGCCGGATCGAGGCCGCCGACCAGATCAGTGCCGAATACACGGCGCTCGCGCAGGCCGCGACCGACCGGTGGGGAGAACCGCAGATCTTCAGCCTGGGGACGCTGAGGGACCGTGTGGTGGCGGGGGAGGAGATACCGGATCCATGGAAGGAACTGTGCTGCAGCACCGACCACGTCCACCTGTGGCGGGTCGGGGAGCACTGGCTGGTGGCCTGTGTGACGCAGCGGGACGAAGAGGACCCCTACCTGCTGACGGCGGGTGCCACCGTCGTGGACCCGCCCTAGGGTGGCCCGCGTGAGCGACGTGTACGAGCTGATGATTGCCCTCGACCTGCGGGACGAGATCTCCGAGGCGGAACTGTCCGAGCTGAACTGGCATCTGGGGACCGGTCCCCGGCCGGAGCGCCTGACCATCGTCACCGCATTCCCGGTCGTGGTGCTGGACGACGCGGGCCTGCCGGTGATCGAGGACGATCCCCGCCCACTGCTCGCCGGGCGGGGCGCCGCGTGGCGGGTGGGCGGGGCCCTCTGCTCGGCACTGGCGAGCCGTGCGGACCGGGCGCGGAAGGGCTGGTCGCTGATGTCCCGGCAGGAGATACACCCGGACGACTTCGACGAGGTCGGCCGACGGCTCTGCTGGCTGGCCGCAAGGGCCCACCCGACACACGTGCGTGGAGACGGCACCGTCGGGATCGGCTTCCTCAGGTTCCACGAGGCCGAGGTCCCCGACGCCCTCCAGGTCGAGAGCGGACGGGTCGCCTGGCCCGCTTGACCGAACGGCTCCGGGGAGGGCAGTCCTGCGGCCGGAAGTGCCTCGGCTGCTCAAGGGCGCGGGCCGATACCTTCAGCGCGCCGGCGGGGTGGAACCCGATTCCAGCCGGAGCCCCGTGCGACGTGCCGACTCCTGCCAGACTCTGGCCGTGGCTGACATATCAGGGCAGTTGATCCCCGTGGTCTCCGCGCTTGCGGGGGTCGCTCTCACGCTCCTGGGCAACGCGCTCTTGGAGCGCAGCAAGTGGCGCCAGAGCCAGCGGAGCGAGCAGCGTGTCCGCTCTCTCGAGTCGTTTACGGAACTCCTGCAAGCCGTCACCGACATCGCGCGGACGCTGAGGCAGACAGCTGAACAGATCGACGAAGGCCGAGATGTCGACATGCAAGCGGTCGCGGACCGGATCGACGACCTTGTGGGTCAAGTCCGGCGGCAGGGCACGGTGGCCCGGATTGTTGGACCGCGCAGTGCATTCACCTTGATCACAAGCCTGGAGGGACAGATCGCCCCGGTCTACCGCCTGGTGGCTGAGGCCGCGCGGTCGGGGAACGGGGCTGCTCTCGTCGAGCCGGCTCGCCGGCTGATGAAGACACGGGATGCCTTCGTCGATCACCTGCGGAGCGTCGACGGCATGTCTTGACCCTGAGGCTGGGCTGCCGCCCGTGATGGGGCCGTCCGTCGTGCCGGAGGCATGCCGCCGACAGCTGGTCATCGCCCGCTCGCGAACGCTAGAACGCTTCCGCGTCGGGCATCTGTCCGTCGAGCTGCTGTGAAGAGGGCCCGGGGGATTCCGCGGCTTCGCGGAGGCGGGCGTATTCCTGGGCCATGGTGTCGGCGGTCCAGTGGGCGTTGAGGCCGCTGGGGTTGGGGAGGGCCCAGATGCGGGTGGAGCCGATGGTGCGCTCCTGGGGGCCGATCTGTGCCTTCTTCTCGCCGAAGGCCGTGCGGTAGGCGGTCACTCCCACCACCGCCAGCCACTGGGGGCGCAGCAGTTCCACCTTGGCCGTCAGGATGCGGCCGCCCTCGCGGAACTCCTCGGCGCTCAGTTCGTCGGCGCGGGCCGTGGCGCGGGCCACGACGTTGGTGATGCCGAGGCGGTAGGTCAGCAGCTCCTCCTGCTCCGCGGGAGCCAGTCGGCGCGGGGTGAAGCCGGACAGGTGCAGGACCGGCCAGAAGCGGTTGCCGGGACGGGCGAAGTGGTGGCCCGTCGCGGCGGAGAGGAGACCGGGGTTGATCCCGCAGAACAGCACACGCAGACCGCCCGCGACCACGTCCGGGAGGACGCGGTCGCGGGCGGCGTTCAGCTCTTCGGGGGTCAGAGGATCGACCCCGGCGCGTACCCGGCGGCCTCCGGGTGCTGCTTGGCGATCGCCTCGATGCGGGCCACGACCGTCGACACCTGGTCGCCCGCGGCGCCGGTGAAGGACAGCTTGTCGGCCATCAGCGCGTCGAGCTGGGCGCGGTCCAGCGGCATCCGCTCGTCGGCGGCCAGCTTGTCCAGCAGCTCGTTGCGCTCGGCGCCCTGCTCGCGCATGGCGAGCGCGGAGGCCACGGCGTGCTCCTTGATGACCTCGTGGGCGGCCTCGCGGCCCACGCCCGCACGCACCGCGCCCATCAGGACCTTGGTGGTCGCGAGGAAGGGCAGGTAGCGGTCGAGCTCGCGGGCGACGACCGCCGGGAAGGCGCCGAACTCGTCGAGGACCGTCAGGAAGGTCTCCAGCAGGCCGTCGAAGGCGAAGAAGGCGTCCGGCAGGGCCACGCGGCGGACCACGGAGCAGGAGACGTCGCCCTCGTTCCACTGGTCGCCGGCCAGCTCGCCGGTCATCGAGGCGTAGCCCCGCAGGATGACCATCAGGCCGTTCACGCGCTCGCAGGAGCGGGTGTTCATCTTGTGCGGCATCGCCGAGGAGCCGACCTGGCCGGGCTTGAAGCCCTCGGTGACCAGCTCGTGGCCGGCCATCAGGCGGATCGTCTTCGCGATCGAGGACGGTGCGGCGGCCAGCTGCACCAGGGCGGTGACCACGTCGTAGTCGAGGGAGCGCGGGTAGACCTGGCCGACCGAGGTGAAGGCGTGCGCGAAGCCGAGGTGGGAGGCGATGCGCTGCTCGAGGTCGGCGAGCTTGGCGGCGTCGCCGCCGAGGAGGTCGAGCATGTCCTGGGCGGTGCCGACGGGGCCCTTGATGCCGCGCAGCGGGTAGCGCTCGAGGAGGTTCTCCAGGCGGTCGTAGGCCACCAGCAGCTCGTCGGCGGCCGTCGCGAACCGCTTGCCCAGGGTGGTCGCCTGCGCGGCCACGTTGTGGGAGCGGCCGGCCATGACCAGCTCGGCGTGCTCGCCGGCCAGCTTGCCGAGGCGGGCGAGCACGGCGACCGTACGGTCGCGGGCCAGCTCCAGCGAGAGCCGGATCTGGAGCTGCTCGACGTTCTCGGTGAGGTCGCGGGAGGTCATGCCCTTGTGGACGTGCTCGTGGCCGGCGAGGTCGTTGAACTCCTCGATCCGGGCCTTCACGTCGTGCCGGGTGACCTTCTCGCGCTCGGCGATGGAGGCGAGGTCCACGTTCTCCAGGACGCGCTCGTAGTCGGCGAGGGCCGCGTCCGGGACCTCGATACCGAGGTCCTTCTGGGCGCGCAGCACGGCGAGCCACAGCCGCCGCTCCAGCGTCACCTTGTACTCGGGGGACCACAGGACGGCGAGCTCCGCGGAGGCGTAGCGGCCGGCCAGGACATTGGGGATGCGGGGCTTGGCAGTCACGTGTAGGGATTCTACTTGGGCCGCAGCTGTGTGTTTACGCAGGTCGGGCGACCGCTCGCGATTGTGCCTTGCTACGAGAGCGGAAGGTCCCGGTAGGGCTGCAGTTCGGGCCGCTTGGCCGGGCGGCCGTCCCCCGAGGAGCGGCCCGTCAGGCGGCGGCCGATCCAGGGGAGCAGGTGCTGCCGGGCGAAGCTCAGGTCCTGGGACCGGCGCACCGCCCAGCCGGGCGGCTCGGCGACGGGCAGTTCGGTGCGCCAGTCCAGCTCGGCGGGCAGGCCCAGAGTCTGCCAGACGGCCTCCGCCACCCGGCGGTGGCCCTCGGCCGTCAGGTGCAGCCGGTCGACGTCCCACATCCGGGGGTCCGCGAGGACCGGGGCGCCGTAGAGGTCCACGACCAGGGCGCCGTGCCGGGCCGCGAGCTCGTCGATGGTGGCGAAGAGCTGCTCCATGCGGGGGCGGAAGCGCTCCATCACCGGCCCGTTGCGCCCCGGGGAGCGCATCAGGACGAGCTGCTTGCAGGAGGGCGCGAGCAGTTCGACGGCCGACTCCAGGTGCTCCCGGACCAGGCCCATGTCGACTTTGGGGCGCAGGGTGTCGTTCAGCCCGCCCACCAGGGTGACCACGTCGGCGCCCATCGCGGCGGCCACGGGGGCCTGGTCCTGCGCGATCTGCCCGATGAGCTTTCCGCGGACCGCGAGGTTCGCGTAGCGGAAGTCCGGCTCGCGCGCCGCGAGGCGGGCGGCCAGCAGATCGGCCCAGCCCCGGTAGGAGCCGTCCGGCAGGAGGTCGGACATGCCCTCGGTGAAGGAGTCGCCGACCGCGACAAAACTGGTGTAAGAGGCATTCATCTCCATGGCGGAGTGATGTTACCGCGCGGTACCCCGACCCCGCAGGGCCGGGGACCCGCGCTCCCCGCGCGCACTACGCGGAGGCCGGCCTGCCGAACAGCTCCCGCAGCACGTCCTCCATCGTCACCAGGCCCGTCATGGCACCCTCCGCCCCGAGGACCGCCGCCAGGTGGGTGCGGCTGCGCCGCATGGCGGTCAGCACGTCGTCCAGCGGGGTCTCCGCCCGTACCTGCGCGATCGGGCGCAGCGCAGACGCCGGGAACGGCTCGTCGCGCGACTCCCCGTCGGCGTCGAGGGCGTCCTTCACGTGCAGGTAGCCAAGGATCCCCTGCTGCGCGTCGACCACCGGGAAACGGGAGTACCCGCTCTCGGCCGACAGCCGCTCCAGCCCGGCCGGGGTGATGCCCTGGCGCGCGGAGATCACCCGTTCCGCCGGGAGCACCACGTCGGTCACCGGCCGCCGGCCCAGTTCGAGGGCGTCGTGCAGACGCTCGCTCGCCCGGTCGTCGAGCAGCCCCGCGTCACTGGAGTCCTTCACCATCCGGGCCAGTTCGTCGTCCGAGAAGGTCGCCGCGACCTCGTCCTTGACCTCCACCCGCAGCAGCCGCAGCAGGGTGTTGGCGAAGGCGTTGATCGCGAAGATCACCGGCCGCAGTGCCCGCGTGAGCGTCACCAGCGGCGGCCCCAGCGCCAGCGCCGTACGGACCGGCTCGGACAGCGCCACGTTCTTCGGCAGCATCTCGCCGAAGAGCATGTGCAGGTACGTCGCCAGGGCCAGCGCCACCACGAAGGAGATCGCGTGCGTCAGCCCCGACGGCACCCCGACCAGGTCGAAGAGCGGGGTCAGCAGATGGGCGATGGCGGGCTCGGCCACCACACCCAGCACCAGGGTGCACAGGGTGATGCCGAGCTGCGCCGCGGCCATCAGCGCCGACACGTGCTCCAGCCCCCACAGGACGGCGCGGGCCCGCCGGTCGCCCTGCTCGGCGTACGGCTCGATCTGGCTGCGCCGGACCGAGATCAGCGCGAACTCCGCGCCGACGAAGAAGGCGTTCACGACCAGGGTCGCCAGGCCGATCAACAGCTGGATCACGGTCATCGCGCGTCCTCCGTCCCCTCCGCGGCCCCGGCGGTCCCGTCGGGCGCGTGCAACAGCACCCGGGCCGCCCGGCGCCCGATGTCGTCCACCACGTCCAGCTCCCAGCCGTCCAGCTGCAGGCTGTCGCCGACGGCCGGGATCCGGCCCAGCTCGGTCGCTATCAGGCCCGCCAGGGTCTCGTACGGGCCGTCCGGCACCCGCAGCCCGATCCGCCGGAGCTGGTCGGTGCGCGCGGCGCCGTCGGCGGAGTACAGCTGCCGGCCGGAGGCGTCCGTACCGGCCGGGGCCAGGTCGGGGGTCTCGTGCGGGTCGTGCTCGTCGCGCACCTCGCCGACGACCTCCTCGACGATGTCCTCCAGCGTCGCCACGCCCGCCGTTCCGCCGTACTCGTCGATGACCACGGCCATGGTCTGCTTGCCGGACAGCCGGTCCAGCAGCCGGTCCACGGTCAGCGACTCCGGTACGAGGAGGGGCGCGCGCAGCAGCTGCGACACCGGGCGGCGGCGCCGCTCCTCGGCGGGCAGCGCCAGCACGTCCTTGATGTGGACGGTGCCGACGACGGTGTCGAGGCTTCCGCGGTAGACGGGGAAGCGGGACAGGCCGGTGGCCATCGTCGCGTTCGCCACGTCCTCGGCGGTGGTCTGCACGTCGAGGGCGGTGACCTGGACGCGCGGGGTCATCACGTTCTCCGCGGTCAGGTCGGCCAGGTTCAGGGTCCGCACGAACAGCTCGGCCGTGTCCTTCTCCAGGGCGCCCTGCTTGGCGGAGTGACGGGCCAGGGCGACCAGCTCCTGCGGGGTGCGTGCGGAGGCCAGCTCCTCGGTCGGCTCCATGCCGAAGCGGCGCACCAGGTGGTTCGCGGTGGTGTTGAGGTGGCTGATGAGCGGCCGGAACGCCCGGCTGAAGATCCGCTGCAAGGTCGCCACCCGCTTGGCGATCGCCAGCGGGGAGGAGATGGCCCAGTTCTTCGGCACCAGTTCGCCGACGACCATCAGCACGACGGTGGACAGGGCCGTTCCGAGGACCAGGGCCGTGGAGGAAGCGGCGCTCGCCGACAGCCCCATGGCTTCGAACGGCCCCTGGAGCAGGGCGGCGATCGAGGGCTTGGCGAGCATGCCGATGACCAGGCCGGTCACGGTGATGCCGAGCTGGGCGCCGGAGAGCTGGAAGGTGAGGGTGCGGACGGCCGCGAGGGCACTGTCGGCACCGCGCTCACCGCGCTCGGCGGCCCGCTCGAGTTCGCTGCGCTCGACGGTCGTGAGGGAGAACTCGGCCGCGACGAAGACGCCGCAGGCGAGGCAGAGCAGCAAGGCCACGACGAGCAGGAGCACCTCGGTCATCGGTCGATCACCTCCGTCCCATGATCGGCCAGGAAGAGGGGGATCGCGCGATGTCGCGGCGCAGCGGGATGTCGTGGACCGGGAGGCTCGCCCATGGGCGGACGCTCACACACCTTTCACTCGGGAGGGGTCTGCTCCACATGGTAAAGGAACGGCAAAGCGTGTGGATCGTCCTTTTGGCGGAGCACGCC
Organism: Streptomyces erythrochromogenes; assembly: GCF_040684695.1. GTDB lineage: Bacteria > Actinomycetota > Actinomycetes > Streptomycetales > Streptomycetaceae > Streptomyces > Streptomyces erythrochromogenes_C. The sequence goes on along the minus strand of NZ_JBFBGM010000029.1, from coordinate 22,502 downwards.
TGATGATGGGATCCGGGCATGAGCGATCTTCACATAGGCCCGGCCTCGGCCGGAGACCTCGGTGCCGTACTGGACTTCTGGAAGACCGCCGCCGAGGGGACGAGCATCAGCGACGACCTCGCGGGCATCGGGCGGCTGCACGAACGGGACCCCCAGGCGCTGCTCCTCGCGCGCCGCGACGGTGAGCTGGTCGGGACCGTGATCGCGGGGTTCGACGGCTGGCGCTGTCACCTCTACCGGCTCGCCGTGCATCCCGGGCACCGGCGGCAGGGGGTGGGCAGTGCGCTGCTGGCCGCCGCCGAGGAACGTTTCGCCGCGCTGGGCGGGCGGCGGGCCGACGCGATGGTGCTCGACCGCAACGAGCGGGCACACCCGGCGTGGGAGGCGGCCGGGTACGGGCCGCAGGAGGCGTGGACGCGGTGGGCCAAGCCGCTCGCCTCGCCGGCGGGGCCGCAGGTTTCCGGGGGTGGGCGCCCCGGATCCGCGTGAACCCGGGGTGCCGATGGCGGGGCTGCGCCCCGGACCCCGCGCTGCGGACGGCTGCGGTGCCGTAGTTCTCCGGGGGCGCCCCCGGATCCGCGTGAACGTGAGGTCCGGGCCCGGGGCCCCCGCCGCCAGCGCCTGCGGGCTCAAGATCGGGGCTCCGCCCCGGACCCCGCGCCTCAAACGCCGGCGAGGCTGGATCAGCACCGGCTGGGGCTGGGCGGTGTTGCCGGGTGTGGGCCCGGGCCCGGGGGTCCGGCCCAGGTGTGGGACGGGGCCCGGGGCCGGTTCGGGGGTGGGGCGGTTTCAGGCGTCGGCCGGGGTGTAGGCCGGCGGGGACCAGGTGGTGAGGAAGGACTCCGCCGACCAGGTGCCCGACAGGGGCGGGGCCAGCCAGGAGGCGGCCGCGGCGCGGAAGCGCTCCGGGGGCAGGGTGCCCGAGCCCTCCGGGACCGCGCCCAGGAGCGGCAGCTCCGAGGACTTCGGGAGGTCGGCCAGGTTGCAGCGGGCCGCCAGGTCCGGGGAGTGCGGCCAGCTGCCGACCACCACGCCGAGCGCGGCCAGGCCGCGGGCCCGCAGCCCCTCCGCCGTGAGGGTCGTGGAGTTGAGGGTCCCCAGACCCGCCTGGGCGACGATCAGGGTCGGGGCGTCCAGCAGGCGCGCCGCGTCGGCCAGCGTGTTGCCCGCCTCGTCGAAGCGCACGAGCAGTCCGCCCGCACCCTCCACCAGGACCAGGTCGTGGTCCTCGGACAGCCGTCGCGCGGCCTCCGCGATCTGCGCCGGGGCCAGCGTCGGCAGCCCCGCGCGACGGGCGGCCGTGTCCGGCGCCAAGGGCTCCGGGTAGCGGGCCAGTTCCATCGCCGTGACGGAGGGGCCGGCCAGCCGCACCACCTCCGCCGCGTCCCCCGGCTCCTGCGGGCCCACACCGGTCTGCGCCGGCTTGAGCACCGCCACCGAGCGGCCGGCCGCCACGGCCGCCGCCGCGACGGCCGAGGTGACCACGGTCTTGCCGATCTCCGTGCCCGTCCCGGACACGATCAGTACGGACATCTCAGCCTTCTCAGCCTTCCTGGGCCGCCGCGCACACCGCGCGGCAGATACGGGCCACATCCGCGTCGCCCGTGACGAACGGCGGCATCACATAGATCAGGTCCCGGAACGGCCTCACCCACACGCCCTCGCGCACCGCCGCCCGGGTGGCCGCGGCCACGTCGACCTCGTGGTCCAGCTGGACCACGCCGATGGCCCCGAGCACGCGTACGTCCCGCACGCCGGGGATGCCCGCCGCGGCGGCCAGGCCCTCGCGCAGCCCCGCCTCGATCCGCTTGACCTCCAGCGCCCAGTCCTGGCCGAGCAGCAGTTCCACGGAGGCCAGCGCCACGGCCGTGGCCAGCGGGTTCCCCATGAAGGTCGGCCCGTGCGCGAGCACCGGCACCTCGCCCTGGGAGATCCCGTCGGCGACCCGCGCCGTGCACAGGGTCGCCGCCAGCGTCAGGTAGCCGCCGGTCAGGGACTTGCCCAGGCACATCACGTCCGGGGTGATCCCCGCGTGGTCGGCCGCGAAGAGCGCGCCGGTCCGGCCGAAGCCGGTGGCGATCTCGTCCAGGATCAGCAGGACCCCGTACTCGTCGCACAGCTCGCGCAGCACCCGCAGGTGGCCCGGGTGGTGGAAGCGCATGCCGCCCGCGCCCTGCACCACCGGCTCCACGATCACGGCGGCCAGCTCGTCCGCGTGCGCGGCGATCTTGTCGCGCAGGTGGTCGGCGTACGCGGGATCCACCGGCGTGTCGAAGCCGCCGGGAGGGGCGTCCGCGAAGACCTGCCGCGGCAGGTGACCCTGCCACAGCTCGTGCATGCCGCCCTCGGGATCGCAGACGGCCATGGGCTGCCAGGTGTCCCCGTGGTAGCCGCCGCGCCAGGTCAGCAGCCTGGTCTTGCCGGTGTACCCCAGGGAACGCCAGTACTGCAGGCACATCTTGACGGCGACCTCGACGGAGACCGAACCGGAGTCGGCCAGGAAGACGTGCTCCAGTCCCGGCGGGGTGATCTCGACGAGCTTCGCGGCGAGCCGGACGGCGGGCTCATGGGTGAGCCCGCCGAACATCACGTGCGACATGCGCCCGAGCTGCGCGGTCACGGCCTCGTTGAGCACCGGGTGGTTGTAGCCGTGGATGGCCGACCACCAGGAGGACATGCCGTCGACCAGCTCGTCGTGGCCCTGCCCCTGCGCGGGGTCGGCGAGCCTGAGGCGCACCCCCGAGGCGGAGGCGACGACCAGCGGCTCCTGCCGTCCGGGCATCGGGCCGTACGGGTGCCAGACGTGCTGCCGGTCCAGCGCGAGCAGGTCCGCGCCGGCCGGCAGCGGGTACGGCTGGTCAGGCATTGGGCGCGATGTCCGTCCCCGCGCCGCGGCGGCGTACCGCCACCAGGTCCGACCGCAGCGCGCCGGGCTCGGCCTGCGCCGGCTGCGCCGCCACCGCCGCGGGCTCCGCGTGCGCGTGCCCGGAGCAGCCGCCGCACGCCGACCCGCAGCCCGCGGCGTCCCCGGCCGCGTCCGAGGACGCGCCCGCGCCCGAACCGCACAGCGAGGCACCGCCCTTGGAACCGCAGCCGCCGCCGGCCGGGGCCGCGTCCGCCACGTCGGAGCGGTGCGCGGGGAGGGTCGTCGTACCGGCGCCCTCCACCTCGAAACCGGCGTCCGCGATCATGTCGAGGTCGGCCTGGCCGGCCTGGCCCTCGCTGGTGAGGTAGTCACCCAGGAAGATCGAGTTGACGATGTTCAGCGCCAGCGGCTGCATCGAGCGCAGGTGCACCTCGCGCCCGCCCGCCAGCCGCACCTCGACGTCGGGGCAGACGAACCGCGCCATCGCCAGGATCCGCAGGCAGCGCTGCGGGGTGAGGTTCCACTCCTTGGCCAGCGGGGTGCCCTCGAAGGGGATCAGGAAGTTGACCGGCACGGAGTCGGCGTCCAGCTCGCGCAGCGAGAAGACCACGTCGACGAGGTCCTCGTCGGTCTCACCCATGCCCGCGATCAGGCCCGAGCAGGCCGACAGGCCCGCCGCGTGCGCCTTCTCCACGGTGTCCACGCGGTCGGCGTAGGTGTGGGTCTTGGTGATCTGGCCGTAGGTGGCCTCGGAGGTGTTCAGGTTGTGGTTGTAGGCGTCGGCGCCCGCATCGCGCAGCTTCTCCGCCTGGCCGTCCGAGAGCAGACCGAGGCAGGCGCACACCTCGATGCCCTCGTTCTGCTCCTTGATCGCCTCGATCGTCCTGCCGACGCGCTCCACGTCACGGTCCGTCGGGCCGCGGCCGCTCGCCACCAGGCAGACCCGCTTCGCGCCGCCCGCGACACCGGCGGCGGCCGCCTGGGAGGCCTCCTCCGGCTTGAGCCACGTGTACTTGAGGATCTCGGCCTTCGAGCCCAGGCGCTGGGAACAGTAGGAACAGTCCTCCGGGCACAGGCCCGACTTCAGGTTGACCAGGTAGTTCAGCTTGACCCGACGCCCGAACCACTGACGGCGCACCTTGCCGGCCGCGGCCACCACGTCGAGCAGTTCGTCGTCGGAAGTCGCCAGTACGGCGAGCGCCTCTTCGCGGGTCGGCAGCTCGCGCCGCAGCCCCTTGTCCACCAGGGTGTTCAGCAGGTCCATGGAGCAGATCCTGTCCCACGGGACCCATCCCGGCCAAGGAGAGATTGAACAACATGGCCGGATGGGTGTGTGTGTATCACCACACCTGGCGGACAAGTCGCGGCGGCTAGGGTCGGGCAGGTCTGTGGACTGCCGACAAAACACGAGGACACGCCGATGCCCCAGCACACTCCCGACCCAGCGGACGTCTTCGCCTGGATCGACGCCGCGGAACGCGCTCGGGAGCAGGCCGGACTGGTCCGCACGCTGCGCCCCCGGCCGCCGGTGTCGCCGCTGCTGGACCTCGCGAGCAACGACTACCTCGGCCTGTCCCGGCACCCCGCGACGGTCCGCGGGGCGCAGGAGGCGGCCGAGCGCTGGGGCGCCGGGGCCACCGGCTCCCGTCTCGTCACCGGCACCACCGAACTGCACGCGGAACTGGAGCGGGAGCTCGCCGCCTTCTGCGGGTTCGAGGCCGCCCTCGTCCTGTCCTCGGGATACGCGGCCAACCTCGCCGCCGTCACCGCGCTCAGCGACCGGGGCACGCTCGTCGTCTCCGACGCCGGCAACCACGCCTCCATCGTCGACGGCTGCCGGCTCTCGCGCGCCGGGACCGCGGTGGTCCCGCACTCCGACCCGGACACCGCGCGCAAGACGCTCGCCGCGCACGAGGGCCGGGCCCTGCTGGTCAGCGACTCGGTGTTCTCCGTGGACGGGGACGCCGCCCCGCTCGCCGAGTACGCGGCCGCCTGCCGTGACGAGGGCGCGGCCCTGCTCGTGGACGACGCCCACGGCCTGGGCGTACTGGGCGAGGGCGGCCGCGGCGCGCTGCACGCCGCCGGGCTCGCAGGCGCGCCCTACGCGGTCGCCACCCTGACGCTGTCGAAGTCGCTGGGGAGCCAGGGCGGTGCCGTGCTCGGCCCGGCCAAGGTGATCAGGCACCTGGTCAACACGGCGCGCACCTTCATCTTCGACACCGGGCTGGCCCCGGCCGCCGCGGGCGCGGCCCTGGCGAGCCTGCGCCTGCTCCGGCGCGAGCCGGAGCGCGCCGACCGCGCCCGCGAGGTGGCCGACCGGCTGTACGGGCGGCTCACCGCGTCCGGCCTGACCGCGGCCCGGCCGGACGCGGCCGTGGTGTCGGTGCGGGCCCCGTCGGCCCCGGCGGCACTGCGCTGGGCCGCCGACTGCCGCGAGGCCGGTCTGTCCGTTGGGTGCTTCCGCCCGCCGTCGGTGCCGGACGGCATCTCCCGGCTGCGGCTGACCGCCCGGGCCGACCTCACGGGGGACGAGATCGATCGGGCGGTCACGACGATCCTCGCGACCGCGCCCGCCGGGGCCACGGACCGCCGGGACTAGACCGACGCGTACGCGTCGGCGTCCGCCCGTACGGAGGCGAGGAAGCCGTCCCAGGCCGGCCCGGTGAAGAGCACGGCCGGGCCGTCCGTCCGCTTGGAGTCGCGGACGGCCAGCAGGCCGTCGCCGAGGACGGCCGCTTCCACGCAGTTGTTCATTCCGGTGCTGCGGCTGCTGCGCCGCCACCGCGCAGTTCTGATCAGAAGTCCGCCGGTGCTTAAGGGGGTTGCGGACACGGGGGTGCCTCCTCTACGCGTCGTCAGCGAGTGAGCCGATGAGTTCCGAAGAGTCCTGGGGCGGCAGGGCGTGCGCCTGGATGGTGCGGAACGCGGCGCCGTACGCCTCTAGGTCTTCCTTCCGCTCCAGATAGAGGCTACTCGTCAAATGGTCGAGTACCACCACATCCAGATCGGCGATGTTCGTAAATGAGAAAATGACGAACGGTCCTGTGAGGCCGAGATGGCCACCCACGCTGAACGGCAGCACCTGGAGGTTCACTTGGGGCAGGCGGGCCACCCGGACCAGATGCCGGAGCTGCTCCGCCATCACCCCGGGCCCGCCGATCTGCCGGCGCAGCACCGCCTCGTCCAGCACCGCGCTCAGCTCCAGCGGAGGATCGGCCCGCAGGACCGCCTGCCGGGCCAGCCGTACGTCGACCAGCGCGTCCACCTTCGGCTCCGGCAGCCCGCCGAGCGCGGCCCGGGTCACGGCCCGCGCGTAGTCGGGGGTCTGCAACAGCCCCGGCACCACGGACAGTTCCACGGTACGGGCCGAGCGGGCCCCCGCCTCCAGGCTGATGAAGTCCCGGTACTCCTGCGGCAGGAGCCCCCGGTAGTCGTGCCACCACTGGCGTCCCCGGCCGGTGTCGCCGCCGGGACCGGGGCCGGCGGCTGAGGCGGAGAGGGCCTCCAGCAGCGCTCGCTGCTGGGGGCTCACGACCTCGCCGTAGGCGTCGAGGAGCAGCCGGATGTCCTCCGGTTTCACGCCGCTGCGACCCGTCTCGATACGGCTGATTTTCGACTGGTGCCATCCCACTATCCGGGCGGCCTCACCACTGGTGAGTCCGGACCGGTCACGCAGGGCACGCAGTTCCTCGCCGAGCTTGCGCCGGCGCACCGCGGGACCGTGCTGCACACCCGCCTCCTTCCACCGGCACAGGTCGCACCAGTCTGCCGTCCAAATACGCTCTTCCGTAGCAGAGTTCACCGCATCGGGCGACAGATATATGCAGATCTTTGGGGAAACCCTGATGCGGAGGCAGGATGGGTGGCACTCTGGCGTCCAGCACAGATCCGGGGCGTTGCCGCTCCGGTGGGAAAGGGACGTCGCCATGGCAGACCACCAGGAAGCATCCGTCACTCTGCCGAGCGATCCCGCCTCGGTGGCCGCTGCCCGACGCTACGTCGCGGAGGTCCTGTGTGAATGGGGACTGCCCGATGACGCCGAGACCGCGGACAGCGTCCGGCTGATCGTCTCGGAGCTCGCCACCAACGCCGTACAGCACACTTTCGGCCAGTCGCCCACCTTCACCGTGGACATCCGCCTGGAGCGCGAGGAATGGCTGCGGGTCGGGGTGACCGACAGCCACCCGCGCTGGCCCAGGCGGCTTCCGGCCGCCGTCCAGCAGGACAACGGCCGCGGGATGGTCATCATCCGCTGGCTCGCCGTGGAGGCGGGGGGCCGGCTCTCGGTCACCCCCACCGAGGACGGCGGAAAGACGGTGTGGATCGCGCTGCCCTGGACCGCGGGCGCGCCGGCCGCGGCCGCCGGGGGCTGCTGACCGCTGCCCGGAGCACCGCCGGCCCCCCTGAACGCCGGCCCCTCCTGAACGCCGGCCCCCCCTGAACGCCGGCCCCCCCTGGGCGCCGGACGACGCTGAGCGCCGGACGACCCCGGACGCCGGGCGGCCCCCATCGGGCCCCCGGCGTTTTCCGTATACGGAAGTCGCGGCCGGGGGACGGCGGACCCGAACCGGGTGCCTTCCCGAAACGTGGGTTAACTCTGCGGAAAAGTGCGGCCCTTAGCGTGGCGGTCACGTGCGACCACCAATGATCACCCATGAGCCGGTAAAGCTGCGGTGGGCGGAACGGAAAGCCTTCCTCTGCGTTGGGCAAGAGACGCTTGGGTCGGAAATGCGCAGGTCAACAGAGTGTTGAACGCCGCTAAGGTCACCTCGGCGCGAAGTCGATCTTGTCCCGGAAGCTTGGTGATACGAGTGCAACTGACACCGCACGAACAGGAGCGACTGCTCATCCACGTGGCCGCGGACGTGGCCGAGAAGCGGAGGGCGCGGGGAGTGCGCCTCAACCACCCCGAGGCGGTGGCGCTGATCACCTCCCACATCCTCGAAGGGGCCCGCGACGGCCGGACGGTGGCCGAGCTCATGGCCTCCGGCCGCACCGTGCTGAGCCGCGCGGACGTCATGGAGGGGATTCCCGAGATGATCCACGACGTGCAGGTCGAGGCGACCTTCCCGGACGGCACCAAACTCGTCACGGTCCACGACCCCATCGTCTGACAAGGAGTACCCCGCATGATCCCCGGCGAAATCGCCTTCGGGGAGGGCCCGGTACTGCTCAACGAGGGCCGCCCCGTCACCCGTCTCACCGTGCTCAACTCCGCCGACCGGCCCGTCCAGGTCGGCTCCCACTACCACTTCGCCGAGGCCAACCCCGGCCTCGACTTCGACCGCGCCGCGGCCCACGGGCTCCGGCTCAACATCGCCGCCGGCACGGCCGTCCGCTTCGAGCCGGGCATCCCGGCGTCGGTGGAACTGGTTCCGCTGGCGGGGCTGCGCACCGTACCGGGACTGCGCGGCGAGACCGGAGGGCCGCTCGATGGCTGAGATCTCCCGCCGGGTGTACGCCGACCTGTTCGGACCGACGACCGGCGACCGGATCCGGCTCGCCGACACCGACCTCTTCGTCGAGATCGAGCAGGACCTCGGCGGCGGCCCCGGCCGCTCCGGCGACGAAGCCGTCTTCGGCGGCGGCAAGGTCATCCGCGAATCCATGGGCCAGGCCCGCACCACCCGGGCCGAGGGCGCACCCGACACCGTGATCACCGGCGTCGTGATCCTCGACCACTGGGGCATCGTCAAGGCCGACCTCGGCATCCGCGACGGCAGGATCTGCGGCATCGGCAAGGCCGGCAACCCCGACACCATGGACGGCGTCGATCCCGCGCTCGTCATCGGCCCGGAGACCGAGATCATCGCGGGCAACGGGAAGATCGTCACCGCCGGCGCCATCGACGCGCACGTGCACTTCATCTCCCCGACCGTCATCGACGAGGCCCTCGCCTCCGGGATCACCACCCTGGTCGGCGGCGGCACGGGACCGGCCGAGGGCACCAAGGCCACCACCGTCACCCCCGGACCCTGGCACCTGGCCCGCATGTTCGCGGCGCTGGAGGCCTACCCGGTCAACATCGGCCTCCTCGGCAAGGGCAACACCACCTCCCGCGAGGCCATGCACTCCCAGCTGCGCGGCGGAGCCCTCGGATTCAAGATCCACGAGGACTGGGGGGCCACCCCCGCCGCCATCGACGCCTGCCTGAGCGTCTGCGACGAGACCGGCGCCCAGGTCGCCATCCACACCGACACCCTCAACGAGGCCGGCTTCGTCGCCGACACCCTCGCGGCCATCGCCGGGCGGACCATCCACTCGTACCACACCGAGGGCGCGGGCGGCGGGCACGCACCCGACATCATCACCGTGGTCTCCGAGCCGAACATCCTGCCCAGCTCCACCAACCCCACCCGGCCGCACACCGTCAACACCGTCGAGGAGCACCTCGACATGCTGATGGTCTGCCACCACCTCAACCCCGCCGTCCCGGAGGACCTCGCCTTCGCCGAGTCCCGCATCCGGCCCTCGACGATCGCCGCCGAGGACGTCCTGCACGACCTCGGCGCCATCTCCATCATCTCCTCCGACTCCCAGGCCATGGGCCGCGTCGGCGAGGTCGTGCTGCGCACCTGGCAGACCGCCCACGTGATGAAGCGGCGCCGCGGCTTCCTCCCCGGCGACGGGCCGGCCGACAACCACCGGGCCCGCCGCTACGTCGCCAAGTACACGATCAACCCCGCCGTGGCCCAGGGCATCGCCCGCGACGTCGGCTCGGTCGAGACCGGGAAACTCGCCGACCTGGTGCTGTGGAACCCCGCCTTCTTCGGGGTCAAGCCCGAGCTCGTCATCAAGGGCGGCCAGATCGCCTACGCCCAGATGGGCGACGCCAACGCCTCCATCCCCACCCCGCAGCCCGTCCTGCCCCGGCCGATGTTCGGCAGCCACGGCCGCGCGCCCGGCCTGAACTCGCTGAACTTCACCGCGCAGGCGGCGCTCGACGACGGCCTGCCCGAACGGCTCGGACTCGGCAAGCGGTTCGCCGCCATAGAGACCACGCGGAAGGTGACCAAGGCGGACATGCGCAACAACGACGCCATGCCGCGGGTCGAGGTCGACGCCGACACCTTCACCGTCACCATCGACGGCGAAGCGATCGAACCGGCGCCCGCCGCGGAACTGCCCATGGCCCAGCGCTACTTCCTCTTCTGATGGGCCGCGACACATGAGCCTCGCCGCGCTGCTCGTCCTCGCGGACGGCCGGTTCCCCGCCGGCGGCCACGCCCACTCCGGCGGCGCCGAGGCCGCCTGCAAGGCCGGCCGGATCCACGACGCCGCCACCCTGGAGGACTTCTGCCGGGGCCGGCTGCACACCGCCGGGCTCACCGCGGCGGCCCTCGCGGCGGCGGCCGCCGCCGGACTCGACCCGGCCGTGCTCGACGCCGCGGCCGACGCCCGCACCCCGTCGCCCGCGCTGCGCACCGCGGCGCGGCGGCTGGGCCGCCAGCTGCTCCGGGCCGCGCGGGCCACCTGGCCCGACCCCGGACTGGAGCGGCTGGCCGCCGCGTTCCCGCGCGGCGCCCACCAGCCCGTGGTGCTCGGCCTCACCGCCCGGGCGGCCGGGCTCGGGCCGCTGGACGCCGCGCACGTGGCGGCGTACGAGAGCGTCGGCGGACCGGCGACCGCCACCGTACGGCTGCTGGGCCTGGACCCCTTCGAGGCGAGCGGGGTGCTGGCCCGGCTCGCCCCCGAGCTCGACGGCATCGCGGCCCGCGCCGCCGAGGCGGCCCACCAGGCCCTGCGGGACGGGGTGGACGCCCTGCCCGCGGCCTCCTCGCCCCTGCTGGAGATCACGGCCGAGGTCCATGCCGACTGGCCGGTCCGCCTGTTCGCCTCCTGACCGCACCCCCTACCCCTTCGACCACCGGGAGCACCCCATGCACCTCGACCACGCCGTCGCCCACACCCACCGGCACACCCACAGCGCCGCACCGCTGCGCGCCGACGGCACCCGGCGGGCCCTGCGCATCGGACTGGGCGGACCCGTCGGCTCCGGCAAGACCGCCACCGTCGCCGCCCTGTGCCGCGCCCTGCGCACCGAGCTGTCCATGGCCGTGGTCACCAACGACATCTACACCCGCGAGGACGCCGAGTTCCTGCTGCGCGAAGCGGTCCTGCCGCCGGAGCGGATCACCGCCGTCGAGACCGGAGCCTGCCCGCACACCGCCATCCGCGACGACATCTCCGCCAACCTGGAGGCCGTCGAAGAACTGGAGGAGGCCTTCCGCGAGCACGCCCCGCTCGACCTGGTCCTCGTCGAGTCCGGCGGGGACAACCTCACCGCCACCTTCTCCCGGGGCCTCGTCGACGCCCAGATCTTCGTCATCGACGTGGCGGGCGGCGACGACATCCCGCGCAAGGGCGGGCCCGGCGTCACCACCGCCGACCTCCTCATCGTCAACAAGACCGACCTCGCCCCCCACGTCGGCTCCGACCTCGACCGGATGGCCCGCGACGCCGCCGCGCAGCGCGGCGACCTGCCCGTCGCCTTCCAGTCCCTGCGCGGCCCCGAGGGCGTGGCCCCGGTCGCCGCCTGGGTCCGCGAGCGGATCGCCGCCTGGGTCGTACGGTGACCACCGCGCCCGCCGTTCCCCCGCCGGCCGCGGGAGTGCGGGCCACCGCCCGCATCCACGCCGTGGCCGACGGGCGGGGCGGGACCGCGCTGCCCCTGCTGGCCGGGGAGGGCCCGCTCGCCCTGCGGCGGACCCGCGGCCGCGAGGCCGAGGCCGGGGTCGTGCTCGTCGGCGCGATGAGCGCCCCGCTGGGCGGCGACCACCTCACGGTCCGCGCCACCGTCGGCCCCGCGGCCCGGCTGGCCCTGACCTCGGCGGCGGCCACCCTGGCCCTGCCCGGCCGGGCGGGCGAGCCGGCCCGTTACGACGTGGAGCTGGACCTGGAGGACGGCGCCGCGCTGCGCTGGCTGCCGGAGCAGCTCGTCTCGGTCCGCGGGAGCGACCTCCGGGTGCGCACCCGGGTCCGGCTGGCCCCCACCGCCCGCCTGCTGCTGCGCGAGGAGCAGGTGCTGGGGCGCCACGGGGAGCAGCCCGGCCTGCTCCGCAGCCGCCTCACCGTCACCCGCGGCGGCCGGCCCCTGCTGGACCAGGAGCTCGCCTGCGGTCCCGGCGCCCCCGGTGGCTGGGACGGCCCGGCCGGCCTGGCCGGACACCGGGCCGTCGGCCAGCTCCTCGTCGTGGACCCGGCCTTCGCCGAGGACCCGCCGCCGCCCGCGGTGCTGGGGGAGTGCGCCGTCGCGACACCCCTGGCCGGTCCGGCCGTCCTGGTGACGGCCCTGGCCGGGGACGCCCTCCGGCTGCGCGAGGTCCTCGACGAGGCCTGCCGCGCCTACCACCGCTGAACGCCGGACGAATCGGGCACCGCTCAGCGGTACTCGCCTGTCCGGTTATCGGCTTGGCAAAGAAGTCGACAGCACCCTGTCGCCGGGACGGGAGCAGGCGACAGGATCCCCCTGCACGCCGACGACCGCAGCGGCCAACCCGGCCGCCCACGGCGGCATTTGACGCAGGGGGAACAACCACGTGATACGCAACGCGGCGCTGGGGAGCGCCGCCACACTGATCACCGGCGCGCTGGCCGCGGGCCTGCTGCTCGCCCCGCCGGCCGCCGCGGCCCCGGCCGACCAGGACTTCCGGCTCCCGGAGGCGCTGGGCGTGCAGATCGCCGCCGCCCGCGCCGCCCGCACCGGCATCGACTGGAAGGACTGCCCGGCCGACTGGGGCCTGGAGAAGCCCATCCAGTGCGGCTGGGTGAAGGTACCGCTGGACTACGCGAAGCCGTACGGCAAGACCATCGACATCGCCGTCGACCGGATCGGCAGCACCGGAACCAAGGAGGAGCGCCAGGGCGCCCTCGTCTACAACCCCGGTGGCCCGGGCGGTTCCGGCATGCGCTTCCCGCGCCGCGTCACCACCAAGAGCCCGCTGTGGGTCAACGCCTCCAAGGCCTACGACTTCGTGGGCTTCGACCCGCGCGGTGTCGGCCATTCCGCACCCATCTCCTGCATCGACCCGCAGGAGTTCGTGAAGGCCCCCAAGGCCGACCCGGTCCCGGACAGCGAGGCCGACAAGCGCGCCCAGCGCAAGCTCGCCGCCGAGTACGCGGACGGCTGCAAGGAGCGCAGCGGCGAGATGCTGCCGCACATGACCACGCCGAACACCGCGCGCGACCTCGACGTGGTCCGGTCCGCCCTCGGCGAGAAGAAGCTGAACTACCTCGGCGTCTCCTACGGCACCTACCTGGGCGGGGTCTACGCGACCCTCTTCCCGACCCACGTGCGCCGCATGATCGTCGACAGCGTGGTGGACCCCTCGCAGGACAACATCTGGTACGAGGCCAACCTCGGCCAGGACGTCGCCTTCCAGATGCGCTGGAACGACTGGCAGGACTGGGTCGCCAAGAACGACGCCGTCTTCCACCTCGGCGACACCCGCGCCAAGGTCGACGCCAAGTGGCAGGAGCTGCGCGGCAAGGCCAAGGCCAACCCGCTCGGCGGGATCGTCGGCCCGGCCGAGCTGATCGGCTTCTTCCAGAGCGCTCCGTACTACGACTCCTCCTGGGTGCCCGTCGCCCAGACCTTCGCGGCCTGGGCGGCCGGCGACGAGCAGGCGCTCATCGACGCCATCGCCCCGGACATGTCGGACACCAAGGGCAACGCGTCGGCCGAGAACAGCAACGCCGTCTACACCGCCGTCGAGTGCGCCGACGCGAAGTGGCCCACCAGCTGGAACAAGTGGGACCGGGACAACACCAAGCTGCACGAGAAGTACCCGTTCCTGACCTGGTCGAACGCGTGGATGAACCTGCCGTGCGCGACCTGGAGGTCCAAGCAGAGCACCCCGATCGAGGTCGGAGCCAAGCGCGGCCTGCCCCCGGTCCTGATCGTCCAGTCCGAGCGGGACGCGGCCACCCCGTACAAGGGCGCCGTCGAGCTGCACCGCCGGCTCGCCGGCTCGCGCCTGATCACCGAGCAGAACGCCGGCTCGCACGGCGTCACCAGCCTGGTGAACAGCTGCGTCAACACCCGTGTGGACACCTACCTGCTCACCGGCAAGGTCGATGCCAAGGACGTGACGTGCGCCCCGCACGCCACCCCGGTCGCCCCGCCCGCGGCGGCCGCCCGTTCGCTGGACGCGGCCCCGGCCGCGCTCCCGGCGCTCGAGGAGCTGCCCGCCGTCCGTTGAGGACGGTGACGCGGGCCGCCCCGCGTGACCCGTGAAGCGGGAGAAGGCTCAGCGCGTCGTGCGCCGGGCCTTCTTCCGCGCTTCCTCCTCCTCGGCCTTCACCTCGGCCGCGTACCGGTCGACGTACTCCTGGCCGGACAGCCCGAGGATCGCGTACATGATCTCGTCGGTGACCGCACGCAGGACGGCGCGCTCGCGCTCCATCCCGGCGTACCGGGAGAAGTCCAGCGGCTCACCGAAGCGGATCGTCACCCGCCGGATGTTCGGGATCTTCTGGCCGGGAGGCTGGATCTCGAAGGTGCCCACCATCGCGCAGGGGATGACGGGCACCCCGGCGCCCAGGGCCATCGCGGCCACTCCCACCTTGCCCTTGTACAGCCGGCCGTCGTGCGAGCGCGTGCCCTCCGGGTAGATGCCCAGCAGCTCGCCCTTGGCGAGGACTCCCAGCCCTTCGCGCAGGGCCGCCTGGCCGGCGTCCTTGCCGGACCGGTCCACGGGGATCTGCCCGGCGCTGCGGAAGAACGCGGCCGTGAGCCTGCCCTTGAGCCCGGGGCCGGTGAAGTATTCGGCCTTCGCCAGGAAGGTGATCCGCCGGGCCAGGATCGCCGGCATCAGGAAGTGGTCGGAGAACGACAGGTGATTGCCCGCGACGATCGCGGCGCCCTCCGCCGGAATGTTCTCCAGGCCCTCGATCCGCGGCCGGAACAGCAGCCGCAGCAGCGGGCCGAGGAACACGTGCTTGAGCAAGTGGTAGAACACCAGGCCGCTCCTGTCGGTATCCCGTCGTCACGGCCATTTTACGGACGGTGAGCCCCGGGATGGAGGGGGCGGCGGTGACCTTCCTCAGGCATTGCGCGAGGCGGCCATCCCCGCGGTCAGCAGCCCCAGCACCACCCAGCCGAACCACAGCCAGCCGTTGCTGCCGAGGACCACCGAGTACGTGGCGACGGCCACCAGTGCGGCGAAGGTCATCACTGCCATCGCCTTAACGGATCCGGTCATGCCCCATGGTGGCGCGCCGGGACGGGATCGCGCTACTGGCCACGCGCTTGGAGCGAGGCGAGATACGCGTTGTACGCCTCCAGCTCCTGGTCCCCGTTGCGGTCCGCGGCCCGGTCGGAGCGCTTCGCGGCCCGCTGCTCCGAGTGGTACCACTGGTAGATCAGGGCGATCAGGACCAGCACGGAGGGGATCTCGCTGAACGCCCAGGCGATGCCGCCGCCCCACTGCTGGTCGAGCAGCGGATCGATGCCGAGGGAGGCCGGCGGGTTCGCGTAGGTCTTGATCATCGGCTGGCTCGCCATCATCAGGGCGATGCCGAAGAACGCGTGGAAGGGCATGCCCGCGAAGAGCTCCAGCATCCGCATGACGTAGCCCGGACGGTGCGGACCGGGGTCGATGCCCATGATCGGCCAGAAGAAGATCATGCCGACCGCGAAGAAGTGGACCATCATCGAGATGTGCCCGGCGCGGCTCTCCATCAGGAAGTCGAAGAGCGGGGTGAAGTACAGCGCGTAGAGGCTCGCGATGAACATCGGGATCGTGAAGGCCGGGTGCGTGATCACCCTCATGTACCGGCTGTGCAGCAGCGCCAGCAGCAGCTCGCGCGGCCCCTTGCGCCCGCGGGCGGCGGGCGGCAGCGCGCGCAGCGCCAGCGTCACCGGCGCGCCCAGCAGCACCAGGATCGGGGTGATCATGCTGATCACCATGTGCTGGACCATGTGCACGCTGAACATGACCATGCCGTAGTCGTTCAGCTTGGTGCACATCACCAGGAGCACGGTCAGCACGCCCAGCGTGAACGCGATGGTCCGGCCCAGCGGCCAGGAGTCCCCGCGCCGGCGCAGCCGCAGCACGCCCCACCCGTACAGGGCGAGCCCGAGCAGGGAGCCGAACAGGAAGAACGCGTCGAAGGAGAACTCCAGCCCGCGCCCGAGAGTGAACGGCGGCAAGTCCATGTGCATGTCCATGCCGTGCCCGCTGTGGTCCATCTGTTCACTCCCTCGACTGTGCTGCCCCACCACACTAGTGCCGCCCCCGTACGCTCGTGCGCGCGGGGGCGGCCCAGGACAAAAGGGGCGTCGGAAAGGTGTGTCGGAGACCGGCGGGAGAACGGTCAGAGAACGGTCTGGGCCTCGTCGTAGCGCTCGGCCGGGACGGTCTTCAGGGTCGAGGTCGCCTCGGCGAGCGGCACCATCTCGATGTCGGTGCCGCGCAGCGCGGTCAGCATGCCGAACTCGCCCCGGTGCGCCGCCTCCACCGCGTGCCACCCGAAGCGGGTCGCGAGGACCCGGTCGTACGCGGTGGGTGTGCCGCCGCGCTGGACGTGGCCCAGGATCACCGGCCGGGCCTCCTTGCCCAGGCGGTTCTCCAGCTCGACGGCCAGCAGGTTGCCGATGCCGGCGAACCGCTCGTGGCCGTAGATGTCCTTGCCGCGCTCCTCGAAGGCCATCGAGCCGGGCTTCGGCTTGGCGCCCTCGGCGACCACGACGATGGCGAACCGCTTGCCCGCGGAGAAGCGCTCGCCGACGATCGCCGTCAGCTCGTCTATGTCGAAGGGGCGTTCCGGTACGACGATCGCGTGCGCGCCGGCCGCCATGCCCGAGTGCAGGGCGATCCAGCCGGTGTGGCGGCCCATGACCTCGACGACCATCACGCGCTGGTGGGACTCGGCGGTGGTCTTCAGCCGGTCCAGCGCCTCCGTGGCGACCCCGACGGCGGTGTCGAAGCCGAAGGTGACGTCGGTGGAGGCGATGTCGTTGTCGATGGTCTTCGGGACGCCGACGATCGGCAGACCGGCCTGCGAGAGCAGGTTCGCGGCCTTCAGGGTGCCCTCGCCGCCGATCGGGATGATCGCGTCGAGCCCGAGGTCGGCGACGTGCCCGCGGGCCCGCTCGACGCCGTCGCGCAGGTGCTCGGGCTGGACCCGGGAGGAGCCGAGGATGGTGCCGCCGCGGGCGAGGATGCCGGCGACGGCATCGAGGTCGAGCTTGCGGTAGTCCGCCTCCAGCAGGCCCTTCCAGCCGTCGTGGAAGCCGATCACCTCGTCGCCGTGGTCGACGACGGCACGGTGTACGACGGAGCGGATGACGGCGTTGAGGCCGGGGCAGTCGCCACCGGACGTGAGCACACCTATGCGCATGGCAGAAGAGACCTTTGCAACGTGGGCCGGCGACCGGACCACGTCGTCCGGTTGGAACTACGGCCACCCTACAAGCGGTTTAGCAGTGCACTGAACCATCCTCCACATGCTGGTCGCACCCTTCGTGCAAAACGACGTCGGCCCGGTTCCCCCAAGGGAAAACCGGGCCGAACACATGATGCGGGGGCCGCCCTGATGAGCGGTTTTCGCGGGTGCTACGCGGGCTGCGTGGCGGCCGCGATGCGCTCCGCGCGGAGCGCCTCGTACCACCGGTCGTCTATGGCCGGCAGCGCGTTCACGTCGAGGGCCAGCTTCAGCAGCAGGTCCGCGATCTGCGGGTTGCGGGCCATCACGGGACCGTGCATGTAGGTGCCGAACACCGTGTCGTTGTACGCGCCTTCGGTGCCGTCGCCGGTGCCGTTGCCGCGGCCCATGGTCACCCGGGCGAACGGCTTGGCGGTCGGGCCGAGGTGGGTGACGCCCTGGTGGTTCTCGAAGCCCGTCAGCTGCGGCAGGCCCAGGCGCGGGTCGATGTCGGCGAGGACGTCGCCGACGCACCGCTCGCCCTCACCGCGCACGGTGACGACGTCCAGCAGGCCGAGGCCCTCCTGGCGCTGGCCCTGGTCGTTGACGAACTCCTTGCCGAGGATCTGGTAGCCGGCGCAGACGGAGAAGACGATCGCGCCGTTCGAGACGGCACGCTCCAGACCGCCGTCGCGCAGCAGCCGCTCCGCCGCCAGGCGCTGCGGCCGGTCCTCGCCGCCGCCGATCAGGTAGATGTCGCCCGAGGTGGGGATGGGCTGGTCGCTGCGCACGTCCACGCGCTGCACGTCCAGGCCGCGCTGGCGGGCCCGGCGCTCCACGACGAGGGCGTTGCCCTGGTCTCCGTACGTGCTGAGCAGGTCGGGGTAGACCCACACCAGACGCAGGCTGTTGTCGCTCATGCTCTTGTGTCCTCTGGGGGTATGAGTACTAGTTGCCGACGCGGCGGCGCACGTCCTGGAAGGCGGTGTAGTTGGCGATCAGCTCGATCTGTCCGGGCGGCGCGAGCTGCACGGCCTCGTCGAGGCTCTCGCACACCCGGAAGTCCAGGCCCGCGACCTCCAGGCGGACCGCGAGGTCCAGCTTGCGGTCGCCGATCACGAAGATCGGGTGGCCGGCCAGGCGCGGGTAGTCGACGTCCCACAGCCAGGAGGTGTCGGTCCCGTCGGCGCCGCGCGCGTTCACGGAGAGGATCACCGGGGTCGGCGGCGGGTCGATCAGCGAAAACGTTTCGAGCCAGCCGGCGGGGTTCTTCGCGAGCAGGAGGCGCAGCTCGCGGCCCTGGAAGTTGACCACGTCGTAGCGGCCGGCGACGGCCTGCACCTGGTACATCCGCTCCAGCGCGACCTGCGGCGGGACGCCGAAGACGGCGGCCACGGCGGCCGAGGTGGCGGCGTTGGCCTTGTTGGCGCGGCCGGGCAGCTGGAGGTGGATCGGCCAGGCCGAGCCGTGCGGGTCCAGGACGTGGTCGCCGGAGAGCACCCAGGTCGGGATCGGGCGCCGGAAGCCGCACTCGCCGCAGAACCAGTCGTCGCCCGGGCGCTGCATGACACCGCCGCAGGAGGGGCACGACCAGGCGTCGTCCTTCCACTCCTGGCCGGCCGCGACCCACACCACGTTCTGCGAGGAGGAGGCGGACCAGACGATCAGCGGGTCGTCGCAGTTGGCGACGATGACCGCCTTGGAGCCCTGGAGGCCCTCGCGCCACTTCTCCGCGAGCATGCGGGTCTCGGCGGCGCGGTCCAGCTGGTCGCGGGAGAGGTTGAGCAGGGCGATCACCTTGGGGGTGACGTCCCGGGCCACTCCGGCCAGGTACTTCTCGTCGACCTCGATGACGCCGTACTTGGCGTCCGAGCCGCCGGCGAGCGCCGAGGTGATGCCCGCCGGCATGTTGGCGCCGAGGGCGTTGGAGACGACCGGACCGCTGGCCCGCAGGGCCTCGGCGATCAGCCGGGTCGTCGTGGTCTTGCCGTTCGTCGCGGAGACGAGGACGACGTCGAGGTGTTGCGCCAGCGCGCCGAGAAGATCGGGGTCGAGCCTGAGTGCGACCTTGCCACCGATCACCGATCCGCTTCCGCGTCCCGCGGCCCGCGACACCGCCGCCGCGGCCTTGCCCGCCGTCACGGCCAGCTTGGCCCGCGGCGAAAGCGGCTCCGTGTTGCCTGCCATCGTCCCTTGTCCTCCTAGCGTCGGTCGGCCCCAGCCTATCCAGTACCTGCCGCAGCCTTGACCGCGGCGCCCCCGCCCCGCCGCGGATCTCCTCATATAGTCGCCCGTCGTAGGCTTGGCGCCATGCGACAGCGCCTGATCCCCGGTACCACCGGTCTCGTCCGCACCATGAGCCTGCTGGGTGACCCGGTGCTCCACTCTCCCTGCCCGGAGGTCACCGAATTCGGCCCCGCCCTCGACCGGCTGATCGAGGACATGTTCGCGACGATGTACGCGGCCGAGGGGGTCGGCCTCGCCGCGAACCAGATCGGTGTCGCCCAGCGGGTGTTCGTCTACGACTGTCCCGATGACGAAGACGTACGGCACGTCGGGCACATCGTCAACCCGCGGCTGGTGACGGCCGACGGGGACGAGTTCCTCGGACCCGAGGGCTGCCTGTCCCTGCCGGGGCTGGAGGCGGGCACGGCCCGCTTCGACCACGCGGTGGTGGAGGGGGTCACCTCGGACGGCGCTCCCGTACGGGTCTCCGGTACGGGGTTCTTCGCGCGCTGCCTCCAGCACGAGTGCGACCACCTCGACGGGACCGTGTACGCGGACCGTGTGACGGGGATGCGGGCCCGTCGCCTGCGGCGGGCGATCGCGAAGACGTCCTGGGGAGCCGAGTCGCTGCGCGGCTAGGCGGATCACTTCCGGGGTGGCCCCGTTGCCCCTCCGGGAACCGGGCTCCGCCCGGACCCGCGCCTCAAACGCCGGCGAGGCTGGGGATGGGACCCCGCGCCTCAAACGCCGGCGAGGCTGGAGTTGCTCCGGCGAGGCTGGAGTTGCTCCGGCGGGGCTGAAGGTGACCGGTGGGGGCGGAGGGGTCAGAAGCCCGGGCCGTCCTTGCGGTTGCCGGCGGTGGCGAGGCGGCCCCAGAGGAGGTCGGTGAGGGCCGCGACCAGGTCCGCGCGGTCGCAGGGGCGTTCGCCGAGCCACCAGTCGCCGGCCGCGTGCATCATGCCGACGATGCCGTGGCCCCAGACCCGGGCCAGCCGCTCGCCGTCGGAGCCGAGGTCCACCCGCTCGCTGATGACCTGGGCCAGTTCCTCTCCGAGCCTGCGCAGCAGCGGCGCCGAGTGCAGCCCGACGTCGAAGCCCCGTTCGGCGGTGTGGGAGTCCTCCGCCGGGTGCATCAGGAAGCGGTAGACCTGCGGGCGGGCCTCGATGGCGGCCAGATAGGTGTCCAGGGTCGCCTCCACCCGCCGGCGGCGCTCCGCGGGGGCGTCGAGCGCGGCCCGGAGCGAGTCGAGCAGGGCATCGGTGTGCCGGACGGCGAGGGCCTGGTAGAGGCCCGCCTTGTCCCCGAAGTGCCGGTAGAGGATGGGCTTGGTGATGCCGGCCTCGGCCGCGATGGCGTTCATGGAGGCCTTGGGGCCGTCCCTGAGCACGACCCGGTCGGCGGCTTCGAGCAGTTCCCGCCGGCGGCGTTCGGCCGCTCCCGGTTCGCCCGTCTGCTGCGTGGTCTCCATGACGTGTTCTCTCCCCGCCCTTGCGATGTGCGTGACGCACACGCAACGTAACACCCGAGGCACCCCGGCGATCGAATCGGCGGACACCGACTGCGGGCTCTGGGCGGCATCGCTCGTGCTTGACAGTGCTTACTCGTCGGTAACAGACTGTGGCCCTCGCGTGGGTTACCGCTAGTAACCTCCGGAGCGACGAGTGCGGACAGGTGGAGGGAACATGGCGGAGTTCACCATGGAGCTGAACGACGACCAGAAGCAGGTGCGGGACTGGATCCACGGCTTCGCGGCCGACGTGATGCGACCCGCCGCCGCGGAATGGGACGAGCGCGAAGAGACTCCGTGGCCCGTCATCCAGGAGGCCGCCAAGGTCGGCATCTACTCCCTGGACTTCTACGCCCAGCAGTTCTTCGACCCGACCGGACTCGGCATCCCGATGGCCATGGAGGAGCTCTTCTGGGGCGACGCCGGCATCGCGCTGTCCATCGTCGGCACCGGGCTCGCGGCGATCGGCGTCGTGGCCAACGGCACCGAGGAGCAGATCGGCACCTGGATCCCCCAGATGTACGGCACCCCCGACGACGTGAAGGTGGCCGCCTTCTGCTCCTCCGAGCCGGACGCCGGCTCCGACGTCGGCTCGATGCGCACCCGCGCGGTGTACGACCAGGCCAAGGACGAGTGGGTGCTCAACGGCACCAAGACCTGGGCCACCAACGGCGGTATCGCCAACGTCCACATCGTCGTGGCCGTCGTCGACCCGGCGCTGGGCACCAAGGGCCACGCGTCCTTCATCGTGCCGCCGGGCACGCCCGGGCTGTCCCAGGGCCAGAAGTTCAAGAAGCACGGCATCCGCGCCTCCCACACCGCGGAGGTGGTGCTGGAGGACGTGCGGATCCCCGGCAACTGCCTGCTCGGCGGCAAGGAGAAGCTGGACGAGCGCCTCGCCCGGGCCCACGAGCGCGCCCGCAGCGGCGGGGGCGAGCGGGTCAAGAACGCGGCGATGGCCACCTTCGAGGCCTCCCGGCCGGCCGTCGGCGCGATGGCCGTGGGCACCGCGCGCGCCGCGTACGAGGTCGCCCTCGACTACGCGAAGACCCGTACGCAGTTCGGCCGCCCGATCATCGACAACCAGGGCGTGGCCTTCCAGCTCGCCGACATGCGCACGCAGATCGACGCCGCCCGGCTGCTGGTGTGGCGGGCGTCGTGGATGGCGGTGGCGGGACGGCCGTTCGAATCGGCCGAGGGCTCGATGTCCAAGCTCTTCGCGAGCGAGGTCTCCAAGAAGGTGACCGCCCAGGCCGTCCAGATCCTCGGCGGCAACGGCTACACCCGCGAATACCCGGTCGAGCGGATGCACCGGGACAGCGCGATCTACACCATCTTCGAGGGCACCAGCGAGATCCAGCGGCTGGTGATCGCGCGCACGATCTCCGGCATGCCGATCCGCTAGGCGCTGCCTCGGCGGAGGGGGGTGGGGGGGGGGGGGGCCCCCCCCCCCCCCCCGGCGGCCGCGGCCGCGGCGGGGGGGGGGGGGGGGGCGCCCTCCCCGGTCATCACACCCCCCCCCGTTGGTCTTCCGT
>NZ_JBFBGM010000028.1:0-110199 GCF_040684695.1 Streptomyces erythrochromogenes | reverse complement strand
GACGGACGCCCTGGCCATGACGGTGCCGGGCGAGTGTCCCTCGGCGGCGTACGCGCGCAGGACGATCCGCAGCTGGCCCATGACGGCGGCCGCGTCAGGCCGCTCCGGACACGCTCGGCCCGCATAGCGAGACCGACAAACTCAGATTCCGTTCCCCGCCGTACGGTGGGAGCAACACCAGCGCACCAAGGAGATATCCCAGTGGCCGAGCTGTTCTACGAGAACGACGCCGACCTGTCCATCATCCAGGGCCGCAAGGTCGCGGTCATCGGTTACGGCAGCCAGGGCCACGCCCACGCGCTGTCGCTCCGTGACTCCGGCGTCGACGTCGTCGTCGGCCTCAAGGAGGGCTCGAAGTCCAAGGCCAAGGCCGAGGAGCAGGGCCTGAAGGTCGTCCCCGTGGCCGAGGCCGCCGAGTGGGCGAACGTCATCATGATCCTCACCCCGGACCCGCTGCAGGCCGAGATCTACGAGGAGTCCATCAAGGACCACCTCAAGGAGGGCGACGCGCTCTTCTTCGGCCACGGCTTCAACGTCCGCTACGGCTTCATCAAGCCCCCCACCAACGTGGACGTCGCGCTGGTCGCCCCGAAGGGCCCCGGTCACCTGGTCCGCCGCCAGTACGAGGAGGGCCGCGGCGTTCCGTGCATCGCCGCCGTCGAGCAGGACGCCACCGGCAAGGCCTTCGACCTGGCGCTCTCCTACGCGGCCGGCATCGGCGGCACCCGCGCCGGCGTCATCAAGACCACCTTCACCGAGGAGACCGAGACCGACCTGTTCGGTGAGCAGGCCGTCCTCTGCGGTGGTGCGTCCGCGCTGGTCAAGGCCGGTTTCGAGACCCTGACCGAGGCGGGCTACCAGCCGGAGATCGCCTACTTCGAGTGCCTGCACGAGCTGAAGCTCATCGTCGACCTCATGTACGAGGGCGGCCTGGAGAAGATGCGCTGGTCGGTCTCCGAGACCGCCGAGTGGGGCGACTACATCACCGGCCCGCGCGTCATCACCGACGCCACCAAGGCCGAGATGAAGAAGGTCCTCGAGGAGATCCAGAGCGGCAAGTTCGCCGAGGAGTGGATGGCCGAGTACAAGGCCGGTCTGCCCAAGTACAACGAGTACAAGAAGGCCGACTCCGAGCACCTGCTCGAGACCACCGGCAAGAAGCTGCGCAAGCTGATGAGCTGGGTCGACAACGACGAGAGCTGATCTCGTGGCGGCGGGGCCGGGACGGTCGAGTCCCGGCCCCGCCGCGCATCACCGTGCGGTACGGCACCTGCCGCACCGGTGACCGGAGCGCCGGGGCCGCCGCCCTCGCGGGGGCCGCTTGTCCACCCCGGCCAACCACGGAAGAGTGATCCTTCCGTACAGGCGGAAAACCGGTCCGCCCGCGCCACTACACTGCTCAACACATACGCGTCAGGCCCACAGTGTCGTGCGTCTTCCACGCGGCTACCCCCTCCACCGCCTGCGGCCGTCGGGACGGCCGTCCGCACTGGACTTGTGAGGATGACCCACGTGAGCTCGAAACCTGTCGTACTCATCGCCGAAGAGCTGTCGCCCGCCACGGTGGACGCGCTCGGTCCGGACTTCGAGATCCGGCACGTCAACGGAGCCGACCGCGCGGAGCTGCTTCCCGCGATCGTCGACGTCGACGCGATCCTCGTCCGCTCCGCGACGAAGGTCGACGCCGAGGCCATCGCCGCGGCGAAGAAGCTGAAGGTCGTCGCCCGTGCCGGCGTCGGTCTGGACAACGTCGACGTCTCCGCCGCCACCAAGGCCGGCGTGATGGTCGTCAACGCCCCGACCTCGAACATCGTGACCGCCGCCGAGCTCGCCTGCGGCCTGCTCGTCGCCACCGCCCGCAACATCCCGCAGGCCAACACCGCCCTGAAGAACGGCGAGTGGAAGCGGAACAAGTACACGGGTGTCGAGCTCAGCGAGAAGACCCTGGGTGTCGTCGGCCTCGGCCGCATCGGTGTCCTCGTCGCCCAGCGCATGTCGGCCTTCGGCATGAAGATCGTCGCGTACGACCCCTACGTCCAGCCCGCGCGCGCCGCCCAGATGGGCGTCAAGATGCTGACGCTGGACGAGCTGCTGGAGGTCGCCGACTTCATCACGGTGCACCTGCCCAAGACGCCCGAGACCCTCGGTCTCATCGGCGACGAGGCCCTGCACAAGGTCAAGCCGTCCGTCCGCATCGTCAACGCCGCGCGCGGCGGCATCGTGGACGAGGCCGCCCTGTACTCGGCCATCAAGGAGGGTCGCGTCGCCGGCGCCGGCCTCGACGTGTACGCGAAGGAGCCCTGCACGGACTCCCCGCTCTTCGAGCTCGACCAGGTCGTCTGCACCCCGCACCTCGGCGCGTCCACGGACGAGGCCCAGGAGAAGGCCGGTGTCTCGGTCGCCAAGTCGGTGCGCCTCGCCCTCGCCGGTGAGCTCGTACCGGACGCGGTCAACGTCCAGGGCGGCGTCATCGCCGAGGACGTCCGTCCGGGTCTGCCGCTCGCCGAGAAGCTCGGCCGCATCTTCACCGCCCTCGCGGGCGAGGTCGCGGTCCGCCTCGATGTCGAGGTCTGCGGCGAGATCACCCAGCACGACGTCAAGGTGCTCGAACTGTCCGCGCTCAAGGGTGTCTTCGAGGACGTCGTCGACGAGACGGTCTCCTACGTCAACGCCCCGCTGTTCGCGCAGGAGCGCGGTGTCGAGGTGCGCCTGACCACCAGCTCGGAGTCCCCGGACCACCGCAACGTGGTGACCGTCCGCGGCACCCTGTCGGACGGTCAGGAGGTCTCGGTCTCCGGCACGCTCGCGGGCCCGAAGCACCTTCAGAAGATCGTGGGCATCGGCGAGTACGACGTGGACCTGGCGCTCGCCGACTACATGGTCGTCCTGCGCTACACCGACCGCCCCGGCGTGGTCGGCACCGTCGGCCGCGTCCTCGGCGAGGGCGGCCTGAACATCGCGGGCATGCAGGTCGCCCGTGCGGAGGAGCACGGCGAGGCCCTCGCGGTCCTCACCGTCGACGCAGAGGTGCCGGCGGGCGTCCTCGCGGACATCGCCTCCGAGATCGGCGCCGCCTCGGCGCGCACCGTCAGCCTCGCCTGACGCCGCCGCGGCAGTGACATGAGGAGGGGCCCGGGGGAGACCCCGGGCCCTTGCTCGTTCCCCGTGCGTCCGACGCACCGCGCCGCACCGGTCAGTTGTACGTCGTCTCGTGCTCCCGCGCCCCGGCGGCCCGGGCGGGCCGCGCCGCGGCCGGGGCGCCGATCCCCCGCATCAGGGCCGCGGCGAGCACGGCCGCCCCGAGCAGCAGCGCCGTACCGCCCCAGGCCGCGTACTGCATCGCGTGGACGAAGGCCTCGCGGGCCGACGTCAGGAGCTGCTCGCCGGCCGCCCCGCCGAGCCGGTGGGCGGTGGCGACGGCGCCGCCGAGGGTCTCCCGTGCGGCGGGCTCGGCGCCGGCCAGGTCGCTGCGGTAGACCGCGGTGCCCAGGCTGCCGAGGACGGCCATGCCCAGGGCGCCGCCGAACTCCGTACCGGTCTCCAGCAGGGAGGCGGCGGAACCGGCCTTCTCGGCGGGGGCCGCACCCAGGGCCATGTCGGAGACCAGGGACATCACGGTGACGATGCCCGAGGCCAGGACGCCCGCGCCGGTCAGCAGCAGCCACAGGGAGTCGGTGCCCACCAGGCCGATCAGCGCGAATCCGGTGGCGGCGAGGACGAACCCGCCGGCGACGACGTGGGCCCGGTCCACCTTCTGGGCGAGGGCCGCGGAGACGGGGGCCGATGCACCGATGACGACGGAGGGCGCCAGGCTCCACAGCGCGGCTTCCAGGGCGCCCATGCCGAGCACCGACTGGAGGTACTGGGTGGTGAAGTAGGCCGAACCCATCATGGCGAAGGCGGCGACGGTGTTCAGGCCGATGCCCGCCCCGAAACCGCGGCCCCGGAACAGCGTCCGGCTCACCATGGCGTCGTCACGGGTGCGCTGGCGGCGGAGGAAGACGTATCCGAAGGCCAGGCCGACGGCGAGGCAGCCCAGGTAGAGGGGTTCGAAGCCCTCGGCGGCGATCTCCTTGAGCCCGTAGACGACTGGCAGTACGGCGGCCATGGAGAGCGGGACGGACCACAGGTCGAAGCGGCCGGGGGCGGGGTCCTTGAACTCCGGTACCAGGACCGGGACCAGGAGCAGCAGGAGCAGCATGGCGGGCACGTTGATGAGGAAGACGGAGCCCCAGTAGAAGTGGTTCAGCATCACGCCGCTGAGCACCGAGCCGAGGGCGATGCCGCCGGTCATGGCCCCGGACCAGAGGGCGATGGCCTTGCCGCGCTGCCGGTCGTCCTGGAAGAGGTTCCGTACGAGGGCCAGCGTGGAGGGCATCAGCGTCGCGCCGCCGATGCCGAGCAGGACGCGGGCCGCGATGAGCATCTCGGCGCTGGTGGCGCAGCCGGCGCCGATCGAGGCGAGGCCGAAGGCGGTCGCGCCGATCAGCAGCAGCCTGCGGCGGCCGATCCGGTCGCCGAGCGAGCCCATCGTGATCAGCAGACCGGAGAGGGCGAAGGCGTAGCTGTCGAAGATCCAGAGCTGCTGTGTGGCGCTCGGGTCGAGCTGCTCGGTGATGGCCGGGATGGCGAAGTAGAGGACCGAGACGTCCATCGAGACCAGGAGCAGGGGCAGCAGCAGGACGGTGAAGGCGGTCCATTCGCGGCGGCCGGCGCGTCGCGCTGTGGCGGCGGGGTTCGTCATGCCGAGAAACATACACACGTATAAAACGCTTGTCTATGACGCTTGTATAGAACTGCCGTCTAGGACAGTTGTCTTGCTACCGTGAGGTCATGGGACACCGCGAAGATCTGCTCGAAGGCGCCAAGAAGTGCCTGGTGGAAAAGGGGTTCGTGCGCACGACCGCGCGCGACATCGTGAGCGCCTCGGGGACGAACCTCGCCTCCATCGGCTACCACTACGGCTCGAAGGACGCCCTGCTCGCCGAGGCCTTCATCGGCCTGATGGAGGAGTGGGGGGCGCCCTTCCAGGACGGCCTGGCCGGTGAGGGCGGCTCGCTGGAGCGCTTCCGCGCCCTGTGGGAAGGCGTCCTCGCGCAGCACGAGAAGTCCGCGCCCGTCTGGGCGGCGAGCCTGGAGGTGGCGCTCGGCCGCGACCGGCGGCCGGAGTTGCGGGAGATGCTCGCGGCCTCGCAGGCCGAGGGGCGCCGCGGGCTGATCTCGATGCTCACCGGCACCCCGGAGGACGAGCTCGACGAGCGGGACGTGCGCACCCTGGGCACCTTCTACCAGGCGCTGCTCAACGGCCTGATGATCCAGTGGCTCTTCGACCCGGAATCGGCGGCCACGGCCGAGGAGTTCACCGAGGGCATGCGACGGGCCGCCGGGATGATGGCCCGGCCGCAGGAGCAGACCGGCTGAGTGGGCCGGGCCCGCGCCGTGACGCCCCGGGTGCCCCCTCAGGCCAGGCGGGAGGCCTTCAGGGCCATGTGGAGCAGGAGGCGGTCCTCGCCCGCGTCGAGGTCGAGGCCGGTCAGTTGTTCCACGCGGCCGAGGCGGTAGTAGAGGGTCTGGCGGTGGATGCCGAGGGCGGCGGCGGCGCGGCCCGCCTGGCCGGCGCAGTCCAGGAACACCTCGGCGGTGCGGGCGAGTTCGCGGTGGGCGGGGGTGAGCAGGGTCCGGGCCGCCGGATCGTCCACCGGGTCGCAGGCCAGGCTCGCGAGCAGCCGGTACGGGCCGATCTGCGCCCACTGGGCGACCGGGCCGAAGCGCGGCTCGGCCGCGGCCGCGCGGGCCGCGGCCATGGCCTGCTCCCAGGCGGCGGGCAGTTCGGCGAGGCCGCGGACGGGGTCGGCGACGCCCGCGGTCATCCGCTGCGGGCCGGTCGGGCCCGCGGACCCGGTCCCCGTGGACGCGCCGGCCGCCGCCGCGGTCCGGGATCCGGCGGCGCCCACCCCGCCCCGGGATCCTGCGGTGCCCGCACCGGTCCGGGATCCGGCCGTGCCCGCACTGCCCCGGGATCCGGCCGTGCCCGCACCGGCCGCACTGCCCGCCGCGGCCGCGGCCGGTTCCGCGGCCCGCGGCAGCAGCCGCGCCACGGCCGTCAGCGCCGGAGCCAGCGCGTCCGTCGACCGCAGCCGGAGCAGTACGGCCAGGGCCAGGCCGCCCGCGGGCCCGGCGGCGGCCGCGTCGCCCGGCTCGCCCGCGCCACCGCCCCGCAGGGGCACGACGCACACGGCCGCCGCGCCCGGCACGGACGCCGGGGTCTCGCCGGGCCACGGCGCGACGCAGACCGCCGCGTGCAGGCCGTCGCCGCCCGGTCCGAGGGCGGCCCGCAGCGCGGCCACCGCCATGTCCTGCTGCCACCCCCGCCCGGCCGTGAGCACCGCCTGGAACTCCCGTGACAGGTCCGCGCCCGCCTTCGCCTCCTCGGCGAGCAGCACCCCGATCCGCTGGGCCACCTCCATGGCCGCGGCCAGCGCCGCAGGGTCGGGGCCGGGCTTGCCGGGCTCCTGGTCGAGCAGCCACACGTAGCCCTGAACGATGCCCCGGGACCGCACCGGCAGGCAGATCCGCCCCCGGAACACCCCCGCGTCGGGCGCGGCCGGGATGCGGACGGGGCCGGTGGCGCGGGCGATGCCGAAGCCCTCGAACCAGGCCCGGACGGCGGCCGTCGACTGCCGGGTCAGGATCGACCGGGTCCGCACGGGGTCCAGCGTGAGCTCGCCGGAATCGCTGTCGCTGTCGTGGGCGCCGAAGGCGATCAGGCGGAAGTCCCGGTTCTCCAGGGTCGCCGGGGCGCCGAGCAGCGCCGAGATCTCGTCCACCAGGTCCTGGTAATCGCCCTTCACGCGGACATTCTCCCACCCGCGGCCCGACTCTTCAGACAGATGTATGAGATCGCGGACACGGATGCGTGACAGCTGTCGATGGCAGAGGATCAAAGCGATCCTTAGGTTTCACGGTGGTTTTACTTGCGCTTTTCTTCTGCCACCCGCTGGAGGTGCCCCGTGCTGGGTCCCGTGATCCTCGCCGCTTCGCGCAGCGACAAGATGCGTCGTATCGTCTCCGCCGCCCCGGTGACCAAGCCCGTGGTCAACCGTTTCATCCCCGGCGAGACGGTCGACCAGGTCATCCCGATCGTGGAGGACCTCACGCAGGCCGGCCTGGAGGTCACCCTCGACGTCGTCGGTGAGGACATCACCGAGGTGGAGCAGTCCTACGCCGCGCGTGACGCCTACCTCCTGCTCATCGAGCGCCTCGCGGAGCTCGGCCTCGGCGAGAAGGCCGAGATGTCCGTCAAGCTGTCCATGTTCGGCCAGGCCCTGGAGGGCGGCCACGAGCTGGCGCTCGCCAACGTCCGCCCGGTGGTCGAGGCCGCCGCCGCCATCGGCACCACCGTGACGCTGGACGCCGAGGACCACACCACCCTCGACTCGATGTTCGCCATCCACGAGGAGCTGCGGAAGGACTTCCCGCAGACCGGCTGCGTGATCCAGGCGTACCTCTTCCGCACCGAGGCCGACGCCCGCCGCCTGGCCGCCAACGGCAGCCGCGTGCGCATCGTCAAGGGCGCCTACAAGGAGCCCGCCGAGGTCGCGTACCTCGTCAAGGCCGAGATCGACAAGGCCTACGTCCGCATCCTGAAGATCCTGATGGACGGCGAGGGCTACCCGATGATCGGGTCCCACGACCCGCGCCTGATCGCCATCGGCCAGGAGCTCGCCCGCAAGGCCGGGCGCAAGCTGGACGAGTACGAATTCCAGATGCTCTACGGCATCCGCAGCGAGGAGCACCTGCGGCTGGCCGCCGAGGGCCACCGGATGCGCGTCTACACCGCGTACGGGACGGACTGGTACGGCTACTTCATGCGCCGCCTCGCGGAGAAGCCGGCCAACCTGCTCTTCTTCGTCCGCTCGATGATCACCAAGAACTAGGCACCCCACTAGCTCAAGGAGTTACCAGCCCCATGGATGCTGTGACCCAGGTCCCCGCGCCGGTCAACGAGCCGGTCCACTCGTACGCCCCCGGGACCCCGGAGCGCGCGCGTCTCGAGGCGCAGCTGAAGCTGCTGTCCGAGAACCCGGTCGACCTCCCGATGACGATCAACGGCGTCAAGCGGATGGGTGGCGGCGAGCGTTTCGACGTGGTCCAGCCGCACGACCACAAGTCGGTGCTCGGCACCTACGCCAACGCCACCCAGGCCGACGCCCAGGAGGCCATCGACGCCGCCCTGGCCGCCGCCCCGGCCTGGCGCTCGATGTCCTTCGACGACCGCGCCGCGATCATCCTGCGCGCCGCCGAGCTGCTGTCCGGCCCGTGGCGCGAGAAGCTCGCCGCCTCCACCATGCTGGGCCAGTCGAAGACCGCCCAGCAGGCGGAGATCGACACCCCCTGCGAGCTCGTCGACTTCTGGCGCTTCAACGTCCACTTCGCCCGCCAGATCCTGGCCGAGCAGCCGGTCGCGAACTCCGCCGGCGTGTGGAACCGCAGCGACCACCGCCCGCTCGAAGGCTTCGTCTACGCGATCACGCCGTTCAACTTCACGGCCATCGCCGGCAACCTGCCGACCGCCCCCGCCCTGATGGGCAACGTGGTCCTGTGGAAGCCGTCCCCGACGCAGACCCACTCCGCGGTCCTCCTCATGGAGCTCCTGGAGGAGGCCGGCCTGCCCAAGGGCGTCATCAACCTGGTGACGGGCGACGGGATCGCCGTCTCCGAGGTGGCCCTGAACCACCCCGAGCTGGCCGGCATCCACTTCACCGGCTCGACCAAGACCTTCCAGTACCTGTGGAAGACGGTCGGCAACAACATCGAGACGTACAAGTCCTACCCGCGCCTGGTCGGCGAGACCGGCGGCAAGGACTTCGTCGTCGCGCACCCGTCCGCGGACCGCGCGATCCTGAAGACCGCCCTGACCCGCGGCTCCTTCGAGTTCCAGGGCCAGAAGTGCTCGGCGTCCTCGCGCGCCTACGTCCCGGCCTCCATCTGGAACGACGGCTTCAAGGAGGCCTTCGCGGCCGAGGTCGACGGCATCACGATGGGTCCGGTCACCGACCTGACCAACTTCATCGGCGCCGTCATCGACGACCGCTCCTTCGCGAAGAACAAGGCCGCGATCGACCGCGCCAAGGCCGACCCGACCTGCGAGATCGTCGCCGGCGGCACCTACGACGACTCGGAGGGCTACTTCGTCCGCCCGACCGTCATCGTGTGCACCGACCCGGAGAACGAGGTCTTCACGACCGAGTACTTCGGCCCGATCCTGGCGATCCACGTCTACGAGGACGAGAACTACGAAGCCATGCTGGCGCAGATGGAGTCCGTCTCGGCGTACGCCCTGACCGGCTCGATCATCGCCGCGGACCGCTACGCGGCGGCGGACGCGATGGAGAAGCTCCGCTTCGCGGCGGGCAACTTCTACATCAACGACAAGTCCACCGGCGCCGTCGTCGGCCAGCAGCCCTTCGGCGGCGGCCGCGCCTCCGGCACCAACGACAAGGCCGGCGCCGCGTCGAACCTGCTCCGCTGGACCTCGACCCGCTCCATCAAGGAGACCCTGGTCCCGCCGACCGAGTACGGCTACCCCCACATGGGCTGATCACGGCCCCAGCGACCCCGCCCCCGCTCCGGTACCCCCAAGTCCGGAGCGGGGGCGGTTTCCATTTCCCCGCCGCCGGTCCGTAGGGGGGGGCGCCGCCCACCGGGCCGCAGGGCGAGCCCTAGACCTCGACGATGACCTGGTCGAGGGACTTGCGGATCAGGTCCGGGACCACGCAGTCGTCCGCGGGGTAGCCGACCGGGATGACGGCGAAGGCCTTCTCGTTCGCCGGCCGGTTCAGGACGTGGCTCAGGAAGCGCATCGGGCTCGGCGTGTGGATCAGGGCCGCGAGGCCGCTCAGGTGCAGGGCGGACAGGAGCATGCCGACCGCGATGCCGACCGATTCGTCCACGTAGTAGTGCTTGCGCTTGGTGCCGTCGGGGCCGAGCCAGTACCGCTGCTGGAAGACGACGATCAGGGCCGGCGCGTCCGTCAGGTGGGTCTTCACCGCGTCCGTGCCCAGCGGGCGCAGCGCCGCCAGCCACTCGTCGCCGAGGCGGCCGTCGTAGGAGAGCTCCTCCTCCTGCTCCGCCGCCGCGCGGATCTGCCGGCGCACGGCCGGGTCCTTGACCAGCACGAAGGTCCACGGCTGCTGGTGCGCGCCGGACGGCGCCGTCGCCGCGCACGCGATGGCGTCCCGGACGGCCTGCTCGGGCACCGGGTCGGGGGAGAAGTGGCGTACGGTGCGGCGCTCGTCCATCCTGGCCCGCAACTCGGCGGCGCGCGCCAGGGATTCGTGCTGCGGCATGCGCTCGGGCCGGTAGGCGGCGGGGCGGTACGGCTGGCCGTGGGTGGGGGTCCACTGCTGGGTATCGGGCGACATGGAGCGAGTGTGCCGACGCATTGGTCCGGACCGCCAGTGCCGCTTCGGCCGATGGCGGCCGGTGTGCGGCGTTCGGCGTCCGCAATGCGGTGCCGGGCGCGGCCGGGTCCTTGGTACGTTCGCGGGACGAGCGACTGGGACGCGCGAACCCGGTACACCGACCGGCTGGAGCAGTGATGGACATCAGGACCGCGCACACCTGCGAACTGACCGCCGGCGAGCTCCGCGCGATCCGGTCGCTGCTCGACGACGCCTTCGACGGGGACTTCGCCGACGAGGACTTCGAGCACGCGCTCGGCGGGATGCACGTGCTGATCGGCGCGGACGGCCGGCTCGCCGCGCACGGCAGCGTCGTGCAGCGGCGGGTCCTGCACCGGGGCCGCGCCCTGCGGACCGGATACGTCGAGGCGGTGGCCGTACGGGCGGACCTGCGCCGCCGCGGCCTCGGCGGCAGGGTGATGGCCCGGCTGGAACAGGTCGTGGCGGGTGCCTACGTGCTGGGCGCGCTGTCCGCCTCGGAGGAGGGCGCGGGGCTGTACCTGGCCCGCGGCTGGTCGGTGTGGCCGGGCGAGGTGGGGGCGCTCTCGCCGGACGGGCCGGTGCGGCTGCCCGAGGAGGAGGGCTCCACCTACGTGTGGGCACCGCCCGGCGGGGTCCGGCCGGACCCCGCCGCGCGGCTCGACTTCGACTGGCGCGACGGGGACGTCCTGTAGGACACCGGCACGATCCGAAAGAGACGGCCTAGCCCGAGACGCTCGCCGAGCCCGTCTCGATGTGGCCGGTGTAGCGGCGCGACCAGGTGCCGTCGGAGTCGGCCAGGATCGTGAAGTCGTACCAGCCCTTGTGGTAGGCCACCGCGTTGAAGAAGTCCTCGCGGGAGGAGTTCGCCGGGACGGTGTACGTCCACGGGCCGTCCGTGCGGTAGGCGTTCGAGCGGATGGTGAAGGTGACGGGGGAGGCGGAGGAGTTCGTCATCTTGAACCAGATCGCCGTCTTGCCGGTACCGGGCTCCACCGCGAACCGCGCCGCCACCTCGATGGCGCTCCCCGCCTTGGACGCGTCGCCGATGAAGCGCCGCAGGAAGCGGTTCGGCCCGTACATCGAGATGTCGTACTTGCCGGAGCCGTGCCCGAGCCCGATGTGGAAGTAGTCCGCCGCCGTGCCGCCCGGGTCCACCGTGTACTGCCAGGCCGTCGTGTCCCGGTGCTGGTGCGGGTGGATCGAGAAGTGCGCCGGGCGCTTGGCCCGGGCGCCCTGGTTGGTCATCGAGAACCAGGCCGTGATCTGGCCGGCCGCCCCGAATTCGAAGCGGTCGAGGTTGCCGTTGACCTGGTAGGGCAGGGCGCGTGCCGGGCGGGTGCCGGGCTCCTGCGCCGGGAGGGCGTTGTCCTGGGGCACCGGGTTGGGCAGCGGGGCGCAGGTGGCCTGGCCGATCACCTTGGCTGTCGACGGGAGGCCCGCGGGCACCCCGTACACCGGGTGCGCGAAGTCGAAGACGCCGGTCAGGTCGCCCACCACCCTGCGGCGCCAGTCGCTGATGTTCGGGCAGGTGGCGGGGGTGCCGAGGGCGGCGGTCCAGGTCTCCATGAAGCGGAGCACCGAGGTGTGGTCGAAGACCTCCGAGCTGACCCATCCGCCGCGCGTCCAGGGGGACATGACCAGCATGGGGACGCGGAAGCCGAGCCCGATCGGGAGGCCGTCCAGGTACTCGCCGGGGGTGCCGGGCGGGGCGACCGGCGGCGGCACGTGGTCGAAGAAGCCGTCGTTCTCGTCGTAGTTGAGGAACAGGACGGTGGAGTCGAAGACCTCGGGGTTCGCGGCGAGGGCGCGGTGGACGAGGTCCACGAAGTGCGCGCCGTCGCCGGGCGGGGCGTAGGGGTGCTCGGAGAAGGCCTCGTTCGCGACGACCCAGGACACCTGGGGCAGGGTGCCGGCGACGACGTCGGCGCGGATCGCGGCCGCGATGTCGTCCGGGGTGGAGCCGGTGACCCTGGGGACCGAGCCCATGCCCCGGTCCCACAGCGGGTTGCCGGGGGCCGCGTCGGTGAAGTTCTTGAAGTAGGCGAGACCGTTGTCGCCGTAGTTGTCCTGGGCGTTCTGGTAGACCTTCCAGGTCATTCCGGCGCGCTGCAGGGCCTCCGCGTACGTCTCCCAGGTCAGCCCCGATTCGTCGCCGCCGTCCTTGCTGGCCGCGTCGATCTTCCCGCTCCACAGGAACGTGCGGTTCGGGCCCGTCGCGCTGAGGGCGGAGCAGAAGTACGCGTCGCAGATCGTGTAGTGGTCGGCGAGGGCGTAGTGGAAGGGGATGTCGCCCCGGTCCAGGTGTCCGAGGGTGCGGGTGTTGCCGACGCCCAGGACCCAGTTGTCCATCCGGCCCTTGTTCCAGGCCGCGTGCTGGGAGGTCCAGCTGTGCGGGAGGTCGCCGCTGCACTGGGCCAGGGTCGCGCCGTCCGCGCCGCCCGCCGGCGGGGTCGCGGACAGCTTCCACGGGTACTGCCGGGCCCCCCAGTTGGGCTGGTTGAAGGTGCCCCAGCCGCCCGGAATGTTGCCGGCGGCCCGGTCGCCGAACCCGCGGACGCCCTTGAGCCGGCCGAAGTAGTGGTCGAAACTGCGGTTCTCCTGCATCAGGACCACCACGTGCTTCACGTCGGTGATGGTGCCGCTCGCCGCGGCCGCGGCCGCCGACGAGGGCGCCGCGACGGGCAGGGCCGCCCCCGCCACCAGCCCGGCGCCGATTCCCACGAAACCTCTTCGGCTGATCGGTGTCACTGGCCCCTCGCCTCCCCCTGTGGTGCCCCGGTGGCACATCGACGGCAAGGGTGGCGGGGACGGCTTCAAAGGTCTACAGCCGTGCGGTAAGAGTTCGGTGAACTTCCGGGTGGCCGGAATCAGCCGTCGATCCGCACCAGCATCTTGCCGGTGTTCTCCCCGCGGAGCATGCCCCGGAAGGCGTCCACGGTGTGCTCGAAGCCCTGCACAACGGTGGTGTCGGTGCCGATCCGGCCGGAGCGCAGATGGGGGACGAGGAAGTCCTCCAACTCGTCCTGAAGATTGGTGTGATGGCGGACCAATACGCCTTCCAGGCGCAGCGACTTGTGTACGACCTCGAAGAGGTTGCGGGGCGCGGCGGGGGAGCGGTCGCCGTTGTAGGTCGAGACGGCGCCGACCCAGGCGATCCGGCCGAACTCCCGCAGCGCGCCGATCGCCCCCTCCAGGTGCTCGCCGCCCACGTTGTCCACGTAGACGTCGATGCCGTCCGGAGCCGCCTTCGCCAACTGCTCGCCGACCGGGCCGTCGTGGTAGTCGAAGGCCGCGTCGAAGCCGAGGGTTTCCGTGAGGTGGCGGACCTTCGCCGCGGACCCGGCGCTGCCGATGATCCGCCGGGCGCCCAGCAGCCGCGCGATGTGCCCGGTGGCGGTGCCGACCCCGCCCGCGGCGGCGGAGACGAACAGGTCCTCGCCCTCACGGAGCGCCGCGGTCCGGGTCAGCGCGGCGTACGCCGTCAGGCCGGTGCCGCCGAGGATCGAGAGGTACGCCTCCAGCGGGACGCCCTCGTGGCCGCGCAGCGTGCGGGTGCCGTCCACACCGAGGGTGACGAGGGCGTGCGTGCGCCAGCCCGCGCGGTGGAAGACCAGGTCGCCGTCGCGCAGTCCCGGGTCCCGGGAGGCGGTCACCCGGCCCACCGAGCGGCCCTCCAGCGGGGCGTTCAGCTCGAAGCCGCCCTCGCCGCCGTCCATCAGGCCGCGGTGGTACGGGTCCACGGACAGCAGCAGGTTCTCCACCAGGGCGGTGCCGGGCCGGGGCTCGGGGACGGGGAAGGTGACGTGGGCGAAGTCGGAGGCGGCGGGGAAGCCCTCGGGGCGGGCGATCTGGTGGACGGCGCGAGCGGTGTTCGTGGTCATGCTCCGAACGCTAGGAAGGAATCCCGGAGCCGGGCAGGGGGTTGGGTTCATGGACGTCACACATCCATGAACATCGCTCATACAACGAGGTGGGGGCCCCGGTGTCCGATCTCCTCCCGCAGGAACTGCGGATCCTGGTGGCCGTCGCGGAAGCCCGCGGCTTCTCCGCCGCGGCCGCGGCGCTGGGCCTCACCCAGTCGGCCGTGTCGCACTCGGTGCGCGGCAGCGAGGCCAAGCTCGGCGCGGTGCTCTTCGAGCGCGGGCGGTCCGGGGCGTCGCCCACGCCGGCGGGGGAGCGGGCGGTCGGCCACGCCCGCCGCATCCTGCGGCTGTACGAGGTCATGGGCGCCGAGGCGCGCGGGGCGGGCCGGGACGGCGGCCCCGACACGCTCGGCGGCGTCCTGCGGATCGCGGCGTTCCGCAGCGCCGCCCTGCACCTGCTGCCCCCCGCCCTCCAGCGGCTGACCGCCCGGCACCCGGGCCTGCGTCCCGAGGTCCGCGTGGTGCGCGAGATCGGCGCCGGCGCGGCCGGGGAAGTCGCGGCGGGACGCGCGGACCTGGCCATCGCCACCCTGGGCGGCTCGCCGGACGCGGCGCCGCCCGGCCTGCTGACCGGGGTGCTCACGCAGGAGGCGTACCACCTGGTGCACCCGGCAGGGCATCCCGACCCGAGGGCGCTGCCCCTCATGGACTGGGACGAGAACTGCGGCTCCTACACCCGCGCCTGGTGGCGGGCGCAGGACTGGATCCCGCGGGCGACGGTCAAGGCGGAGGACGACGCGATGGTGCTGACCATGGTCGCCCGGGGCCTCGGGATGGCGATCATGCCCGAGCTCTCGCTGAGGGAGGCGACCGAGGCCGTGGAGATCACCGGACTGGGCCCGCGGGGGCCGGTGAGGCAGGTGGGATACGTCACTACGGCGGAAGCGGCCTCCACTCTCGCCATCAGGGCTCTGATCAGGGAACTTCGCTCCGAGAGGGGCTGAAACGGACTCCCGGGAAGCGGCTTTTCGAGGGGATTCGCGTCTCAGATAGTAGGAAGTCCGAGTAACTGCCGAGACATACAGCGGGACCTGCCCTAGCTTTGTAGGAGCCGAACGTCTCGCCGATCAGGCGAATGGCGGTCGAGAGCGCGCGCCCCTGGCAGGCAACCCCTGCGGCGCCGGCTCCCCGCCTCTTCCGGCGCCTTGAAGGAACCCCTCATCCGTGGCCCCGCCACGCCGTGATCTCAAGGAGTCGATCACCATGAACGCAACCACCACCGCCCGCCGCACCCGCCACGCCTCCGCCTCGGCCGACGAGCGCAAGAACGCCGCCGCCGCCCTGCAGCGCGCCCTCGACCGCCGCGACAACGGCGGCTCGACCGGCCACTGACGGCACCCCTGACACAACGCCCGCCCGGGACATTTCACGTCCACATCGTGGACGTGAAATGTCTGAGGGCTGGACACGGAGTACGGTTTCGCCATGTCGACCAGCATCAATCTCGCAGTGATCCCCGGTGATGGCATCGGCCAGGAAGTCGTGGCTCAGGGACTCAAGGTCCTTACCGCGGTCCTGCCCCAGGATGTGAAGCTGGAGACCAAGCAATACGACCTCGGTGCCCAGCGCTGGCACCGCACCGGCGAGACCCTCCCGGACGCCGAGCTCGAAGCCCTGCGGCACCACGACGCGATCCTTCTGGGCGCGATCGGCGACCCCTCGGTCCCGTCCGGCGTGCTGGAGCGCGGCCTGCTGCTGAAGCTGCGCTTCGCCTTCGACCACTTCATCAACCTGCGCCCGTCGAAGCTGTTCCCCAACACCGCCACCCCGCTGGCGGGCCGCCCGGACATCGACTTCGTCGTGGTCCGTGAGGGCACCGAGGGGCCGTACACCGGCAACGGCGGCAGCCTGCGCACGGGTACCCCGGCCGAGGTGGCCACCGAGGTCAGCATCAACACGGCGTACGGCGTCGAGCGCGTCATCCGCGACGCGTACGAGCGGGCCGACTCCCGCCCCCGCAAGAAGCTGACGCTGGTCCACAAGAACAACGTCCTCGTGTACGCGGGCCACATGTGGAAGAACATCTTCGACAAGGTCGGCCAGGAGTACCCCGAGGTCACCACGGACTACCTGCACGTCGACGCCGCGACGATCTTCTTCGTCACCCAGCCGGAGCGCTTCGACGTCATCGTCACGGACAACCTCTTCGGTGACATCCTCACCGACCTGGCCGCCGCCGTCACCGGTGGAATCGGCCTGGCCGCCTCCGGGAACATCAACCCGACCGGCGCCTTCCCGTCCATGTTCGAGCCCGTCCACGGCTCGGCCCCGGACATCGCCGGCACCGGCAAGGCCGACCCGACCGCGACGATCCTCTCCGTCGCGCTCCTGCTGCGCCACCTGGGCTACGAGGCCGAGGCCGTCCGCATCGAGGACGCGGTCTCCGCGGACCTCGCCGAGCGCGACGGAACCTTCCGCTCCACCGACGCGATCGGCGACGCCCTCGCCGCGCGAGTAGCCGGCTGACCCGGCCGCTCCGCCTCAGGAAGCCGCCGGGTCACAATGGGACCCGGCGGCTTCTCCTGTGCGGCCCCGGGTGCCACCATCTCCCCTGGGCCGCAATCCCCCGCTTCTCCGAAGCCTGCCCGCGCGCGATAATCGAACGCGAGGCCGCGGAATGCGGGGAAGCTCGGACGTCCTAGTACGCCGTGAGCGCGGTCCGCCATACACAACCGGTGAAGGACAAGCACTCATGACGACGCCCACGATCGAGCTCAAGCCCTCCTCGAACCCGCTGTCCGACGCGGAGCGCGAAGCGATCCTGGCCAGCCCCGGCTTCGGCCGCCACTTCACCGACCACATGGTGACGATCAAGTGGACCGAGGGCCGCGGTTGGCACGACGCCGAACTGGTCCCGTACGCGCCGCTCTCGATCGACCCGGCGAACATGACCCTGCACTACGCGCAGACGATCTTCGAGGGCCTCAAGGCCTACCGCCAGCCCGACGGCACCGTCGCCACGTTCCGCCCCGAGGCCAACGCCGCGCGCTTCCAGGCCTCGGCCCGCCGCATGGCCATGCCCGAGCTGCCGGTCGAGCTCTTCATCGAGGCCTGCGACGCCCTGATCAAGCAGGACCGCGCCTGGGTGCCGGACTCCGGCGAGGCCTCGCTGTACCTGCGGCCCTTCATGTTCGCCTCCGAGGTGGGCCTCGGCGTCCGCCCGGCCAACGAGTTCCTCTTCATCGTCATCGCCTCGCCCGCCGGCGCGTACTTCCCCGGCGGCGTCAAGCCCGTCTCCGTCTGGCTCTCCGAGGACTACGTCCGCGCGGTCAAGGGCGGTACCGGCGCGGCCAAGACCGGTGGCAACTACGCCGCGTCGCTGGTCGCCCAGGCCCAGGCCGCCGCTCACGGCTGCGACCAGGTGGTCTGGCTGGACGCCGTCGAGCACCGCTGGATCGAGGAGATGGGCGGGATGAACCTGTACTTCGTGTACGGCGACCGCATCGTCACCCCCGAACTCACCGGCTCGCTGCTCCCCGGCATCACCCGCGACTCCCTCCTCACCATCGCCCGCGACCTCGGCTACACCGCCGAAGAGGGCCGCCTGACCACCGAGGACTGGCAGCGCGACAACGCCAACGGCACCCTCACCGAGGTGTTCGCCTGCGGCACGGCCGCCGTCATCACCCCCGTCGGCTCGGTCAAGTCCGAGCGCGCCGACTGGACCCAGGGCGACGGCGAGCCCGGCGAGGTCACCATGCGCCTGCGCAAGGCGCTGCTGGAGCTCCAGACCGGCCGCGCCGCCGACACCCACGGCTGGATGCACCCCCTGGGCTAGTTCTTCCCCGCGTACGCCGACGGGCCCGCACCTTCCGGATCTCCGGGGGCGCGGGCCCGCTCGCGTACGGGGCCTCAGGCGTTCGCCGGCTCCTCCACG
This sequence comes from Streptomyces erythrochromogenes, assembly GCF_040684695.1. Lineage (GTDB taxonomy): Bacteria > Actinomycetota > Actinomycetes > Streptomycetales > Streptomycetaceae > Streptomyces > Streptomyces erythrochromogenes_C. Next base: position 91,954 of record NZ_JBFBGM010000028.1, on the reverse strand, counting down.
GCCGCCGCCGGGGCCTCGGCGGGAGCGCGGCGGGCGGTGAGCGCGGCGTACACGAGGCCTCCGGTGAGCCCGGAGAGGACGAAGGAGCAGTCCACGCCGCCGGTGAGGGCCAGCAGCGGCCCCTCGTAGAAGGGGGTGGTCACGGCGAGCAGGCCGACGGCCGCGCCGATCGCCCAGGACGCCGTGGCCGCGAGGTTCCAGCCGGAGCGGTACCAGTAGATCCCGCCCACCGAGCGGCGGTTGAAGACCTGGAGCGCGTCGGCGTCGTAGACCCCGCGGCAGCGCACGTGCCCGATCAGGGTGACCACGGCCCACGGGGTGCCGATCGCGGTCAGCACCAGCACGAACGAGGTCATCGCGGACTGCACGTCCCACTCGAAGGACCCGACGAAGACGAAGGCGGTCGCGACGGCCGCGGCGATCACGGTGGCCGTGGTGCGGGTCGCCCGGGGGACGATCGCGTCGAGGTCCAGGCCCATGGAGTAGAGCATCAGCCCGGCGTTGCCGACCGAGCCCGCCGCGGCGGCCGTCAGCAGGGGGAGCAGGTACCACAGCGGTGCGGCCTCGACCAGCGGACCGGCGTAGTCCAGGCCCGCCCGGGCCGCGAGCGCCGTGTAGGTGCCGAAGAGCTGCGGGATCAGCAGGCCGATCAGCAGCCCGAAGGCGGTGGCCCACAGGACCTTGCGCGAGCCGTGCCGGCGCGGGGAGATGTAGCGCGTGTAGTCGCCCAGCAGGGTGATGAAGGCGACGGGCCCGCTGAGCCCGGCGGCGACGGCGGCCAGCAGCCACGTCGGCCAGAAGGAGCCGAGCAGGTACGCCGTCTCGGGCGGCGCGGCGGTGGTGAAGTCCGGGGCGTACGCGACGAAGCCCGCCGCCAGCAAGACCACCATGGCGATGGACAGGACCTTGCTCATGCGCAGCAGCAGCCGGTAGCCGAAGACGGCCGCGACGACGGTGCACGCGGCGAGCAGGCCGTACATCACCGCACGCGAGAGCCCGGTGTCCGGGAGCCCGGTGAGCCGCGCGAGGGTGCCGACCATCACGTCGCCGCCGATCCACAGCGTGAGGGCGGTGTATCCGAGCGAGAGCAGCAGACCCACCACCGAGCCCACGAGCCGTCCGCGGACACCGAACTGCGCGCCGCTGGAGGTGGAGAGGTTGGTCGCGGTGCGCAGGGAGACGAGCGCCAGCGGCGCGGTGAAGGCGATGCCGACCAGGGTGCCGGTCACGATGGCCGTGACCGAGGGCCACAGGCCCAGTCCGAAGGACGGGGGCAGCCAGCCGAAGACGATCACACCGAGGCACAGGTTGGAGCCGAGCAGGATCGACACCAGGTCACGGGGTCCGCTGGTCCGCTCCTCCTCCGGGATGGTGTCGACTCCGCGCTGTTCGATGGGCATGGGGGACTCCCTTGGCAGGGCGGGGGGTGGGTGCGCTTGTATTTGAGCGACACTCAATGTGACTCAAGCCCTGTGTTCAGGTCAATGATTCCCAGCAAGGAAATGAAGAGTTAGAGTGATGCTCTAAGTCAGCACAGCCCGTAAGGACCTGCCTGCCATGACCACCAAGCCCGTGCACAACGGATTCCGGATGCCCGCCGAGTGGACGCCCCACGAGCGCACCTGGATGGCCTGGCCCAGCCCGAACCCGACCTTCACCGACGAGCAGGAGCTGGCCGAGGCCCGCGAGGCCTGGGGCGCCGTCGCCCGCGCCGTCCGCGCGTTCGAGCCCGTGACCCTCGTCGTCCCCCCGGGCGACGCCGAGAACGCCCGGGCGATCGCCGGCGCCGGCGACGGCCATCCGCTCGACGTGGTCGAGTGCGAACTCGACGACGCCTGGATGCGCGACATCGGCCCGACCTTCGTCATCAGCGACGCCGGCGAGCTGGCCGCCGTCGACTGGACCTTCAACGGCTGGGGCGCCCAGGAGTGGGCCCGCTGGGACCACGACTCCAAGATCGCCCGCCAGGTCTCGGACCTGCTCGGCACCCGCACGTTCAGCACCCCGCTGGTCAACGAGGGCGGCGCCATCCACGTCGACGGCGAGGGCACCGTGCTGCTCACCGACACCGTCCAGCTGGGCAAGGGCCGCAACCCCGACTGGACCCGCGAGCAGGTCGAGGCCGAGATCCACGCCCACCTCGGCACCACCAGGGCGATCTGGCTGCCGTACGGCCTGGCCGGCGACTACGGCACCTACGGCACCCAGGGGCACGTCGACATCGTCGCGGCCTTCGCCCGCCCCGGCGTGGTCATGGTGCACACCCAGCCCGACCCGACCCACCCGGACCACGAGCGCTGCAAGACCATCGCGGCGATCCTGCGCGCCTCCACCGACGCCCGGGGCCGGCAGCTGGAGGTCGTGGAGATCCCGGCGCCGACCGTGCTGGAGGAGGACGGCGAGTGGGTCGACTACTCCTACATCAACCACTACCTGTGCAACGACGGCGTCGTGCTGTGCTCCTTCGACGACCCGCGCGACGAGGAGGCCGCCGAGATCTTCCGCGGCCTGTTCCCCGAACGGACCGTGACCCTCGTCGACGCACGTACGATTTTCGCCGGGGGTGGCGGCATCCACTGCATCACCCAGCAGCAGCCGAAGGTCTGACCTGCGGCGGACCTCACGAAGGAGTGACCCATGGCGGCGGGTGGAGTACCGGTACGGGCGGCGCGCAAGAACGCGCCCCCGCGCGAGGACGTACTCGTCGCCGCCATGGCCACGATCGCCGAGCGCGGGCTGGAAGGCCTGACCATGGCCGGTCTGGGCCGCGAGGTCGGCATGAGCAGCGGCCACCTCCTCTACTACTTCCGCAGCAAGGACGAGCTCCTGCTCCAGACGCTGGAGTGGAGCGAGGCCGAACTGGGCGGCGCGCGGCGGGCCCTGCTCGCCCGCCGCGGGCCGGTGGCCGAGCGCCTCCGGGCGTACGTGGACCTGTACGTGCCCACGCAGGCCCGCGACCCGCACTGGACGCTGTGGCTGGAAGTGTGGAACCGCTCCCAGAACGCCGGACCCCAGGAACGCGACCGGCAGGCGGCCATCGAGGGCGCCTGGCACCGCGACCTGGTCGCACTCCTCGCCGAGGGCATCTCGCGCGGGGAGTTCCGTCCCGTGGACGCCGAGCGCGTGGCCACCCGCATCCGGGCCCTGCTCGACGGCTTCAGCATCCAGCTGGCGGTGGGCCTGCCCACCGCCTCCCGCGAGGAGATCCTGGAGCACGTGCGCGAGTACGTCAGCGAGGCGCTCGCCCCGCACGGCACGTAGGCCGACCTCCGTGCCCGCATGGTGAGATGGCTGTCCATCCGCGGCGGGCGGTGTGCCACACTGCGGGCGTGCCTGCTCAGCTCATGATTATTGCCAGCAGCGCGCCGGTCCCCCGTGGCCGCTGAACCGTGGAAGAACTCCGCGGTGGCGGCCACCGTGCCTCGGACCCGCGTGCAGACCTCTCGCTACCCGCGAGAGGTTTTTTCGTTTCCCGGCCCATCCCTGCCGGGAGCGGACTGCGCGCGATGATGGGGGCAGTGACGGCGGCCTTCCCCCTTGGCGGGTTTCCGGAACCACTCATCCGACAGGAGTCAGATCAGCATGACGACGACACCAGAGGCGGCAACCGCGCTCGCCGGGGGCCTGGACGACAGCTTCCACGTCTTCGACACCACCCTGCGCGACGGCGCCCAGCGTGAGGGCATCAACCTCACGGTCGCCGACAAGCTGACGATCGCCCGCCATCTGGACGACTTCGGAGTGGGCTTCATCGAGGGCGGCTGGCCCGGCGCCAACCCCCGCGACACCGAGTTCTTCGCCCGCGCCCAGGCGGAGATCGACTTCAAGAACGCCCAACTGGTCGCCTTCGGCGCCACCCGCCGGGCCGGCGGCTCGGCCGACCAGGACCCGCAGGTGCGGGCCCTGCTGGAGTCCGGCGCCCCCGTGATCACGCTCGTTGCCAAGTCCCACGACCGCCACGTCGAGCTCGCCCTGCGCACCACCCTGGACGAAAACCTGGAGATGGTCCGGGACACCGTCTCCCACCTGGTCGCCCAGGGCCGCCGGGTCTTCGTCGACTGCGAGCACTTCTTCGACGGCTACCGGGCCAACGCCGAGTACGCGAAGGCCGTCGTGCGCACGGCCCACGAGGCCGGCGCCGACGTCGTCATCCTCTGCGACACCAACGGGGGCATGCTGCCCGCCCAGGTGACGGCGACCGTCGCCACCGTCCTCGCCGACACCGGCGCCCGGCTCGGCATCCACGCCCAGGACGACACCGGCTGCGCCGTCGCCAACACCCTGGCCGCCGTCGACGCCGGCGCCACCCACGTCCAGTGCACCGCCAACGGGTACGGCGAGCGCGTCGGCAACGCCAACCTGTTCCCCGTCGTCGCCGCACTGGAGATCAAGTACGGGCGCAAGGTGCTCCCCGACGGCGCGCTCGCCGAGATGACCCGGATCTCGCACGCCATCGCCGAGGTCGTCAACCTCACGCCCTCCACCCACCAGCCCTACGTCGGCGTCTCCGCCTTCGCGCACAAGGCGGGCCTGCACGCCTCGGCGATCAAGGTCGACCCGGACCTCTACCAGCACATCGACCCCGAGCGGGTCGGCAACACCATGCGGATGCTGGTCTCCGACATGGCGGGCCGCGCCTCCATCGAACTCAAGGGCAAGGAGCTCGGCGTCGAGCTCGGCGGGGACCGCGCGCTGATCTCCCGCGTCGTGGAGCGGGTCAAGGAGCGCGAGCTCCAGGGCTACACCTACGAGGCGGCCGACGCCTCCTTCGAGCTGCTCCTGCGGGCCGAGGCCGAGGGGCGGGCCCGCAAGTACTTCCGCATCGAGTCCTGGCGCGCGATCGTCGAGGACCGCCCGGACGGCACCCACGCCAACGAGGCCACGGTCAAGCTGTGGGCCAAGGGCGAGCGGATCGTCGCGACGGCCGAGGGCAACGGACCGGTCAACGCGCTGGACCGGGCCCTGCGGGTGGCGCTGGAGCGGTTCTACCCGCAGCTCGCCAAATTCGAGCTGGTCGACTACAAGGTCCGCATCCTGGAGGGCACGCACGGCACGGAGTCCACGACGCGCGTGCTCGTCGCCACGACGGACGGGGTCCGCGAGTGGTCGACGGTCGGCGTCGCCCCGAACGTGATCGCCGCCTCCTGGCAGGCCCTGGAGGACGCCTTCACCTACGGCCTCCTCCACGCGGGCGTCGAGCCGGCCGAGTAGAGCTCGGCGCCGCACCGGTGGCCACCGGCCGGGCGGCCCTTATGTCCTGCTCACACGGGAAAGTACCGGTTCGGGTAGCGTCATGGATATGAGGACCAGGCTGATATCCATACGTTGGGGATCGTTGCTGTCCGGTCTGCTGCTGGCCCTCGGTGCGACCGCCCTGGCGGCCGCACCGCAGGCGTCGGCCGCCACCGGAGTCGCCGCCGTGGCCGAGGCCCTCAAGGAGGGGCCCGTCTACGTCGATCCGCGGGCCCAGGCGCAGCTGCCGAAGGCCGAGGCCGATGCGCTCGCGAAGAAGATCAAGGACGCCGGAAAGCCGGTCTTCGTCGCCGTGCTCCCGGCCACCGCCGAGTTCCCGCAGGACAAGGTGCTCGCCGCGGTCCGCGCGGAGACCGGCATCACCGGGCTCTACGCGATCCGGCTCGGCGACGGCTTCAACGCCGGCGCCGACCGGGCGGTCATGCCGACCAACGCCGTGCGCAACCTCACCGAGGCGGTCAAGACGGGCGCCCCGGTCGACGCGAGCACCCAGCTCAACAACTTCGTGGACCAGGCCCTGACGCAGACCGGGGGCAGCGCCCCCGGCTCCTGGGGCACCACCGGCGCCGACGCCGGCGTCCCGGTCGGCGGGCTGGTCACCCTCGGGGCGGTGGCCGCGATCGGCGGCGGCGGTGCCTACGCGCTGGTCCGCCGCAACCGCAGGAAGAAGGAAGAGGCCCGCCGCGAGGCCGTGGAGCGGCTGAGCGTGGTCGTCGACGAGGACATCACGGCCTTCGGCGAGGAGCTGGAGCGCCTCGACTTCCACCCCGGCGAGCCCGGCGCCGACGACGCCATGCGCGAGGACTACGAGCGCGGGCTCGACTCCTACGAGAAGGCCAAGCAGATCATGGCCTCCGTCCGGTACCCGGAGGAGGTCACCGGGGTGACCCAGGCCCTGGAGGACGGCCGGTACGCCCTGGCCCGTCTGGACGCGCGCCGGCGGGGCGAGCCGGTGCCGGAGCGCCGCGCCCCGTGCTTCTTCGACCCGCGCCACGGGCCGAGCACCGAGGACGCCACGTGGGCCCCGGCCGCCGGTGCTGCGCGTACCGTGCCCGTCTGCACGGCGGACGCGGTGCGGCTGCGCGACGGTCTGGACCCGGCCGTGCGCACGGTCGACACCGAGCGCGGACCGCGGCCCTACTACGATGCCGGCCCGGCGTACGGGCCCTGGGCCGGCGGCTACTTCGGCGGCGGCATCCTGCCCGGCCTGCTCGTGGGCACGATGCTCGGTTCGGTGATGTCGACGCCGGCCTACGCCGCTGACTACGGCGGCGGCATGGGCGGCGGCTACGACGGAGGGGACTACTCCGGGGCCGACTTCAACCCGTCCGACTTCGGCGGCGGGGACTTCGGCGGCGGAGGCGGGTTCGACGGCGGCGGATTCGACGGGGGCGGTTTCTAGAGCGCGCCGCCCCCGGGTCGCCGTGCGGGCGGTCAGGCCTGCTTGATGGCGGAGATGTCGAAGGTCAGCTTCACCTTGTCGCTGACCACGACGCCGCCGGTCTCCAGCGCCGCGTTCCAGGTCAGGCCCCAGTCCGAGCGCAGGATGTCCGTGCTGCCCTCGAACCCGACGCGCTGGTTGCCGTACGGGTCGGTGGCGGAGCCGTTGAACTCCAGGTCGATGGAGAGCGGCCGGGTCACGTCCTTGATGGTCAGGTCGCCGGTGATCCGGTAGGTGTCCCCGCCGAGGAAGGCGGCCTCGGTGGAGCGGAAGGTCATCAGCGGGAAGGCCTCGGCGTCGAAGAAGTCGCCGCTGCGCAGGTGGCCGTCGCGGTCGGCGATGCCGGTGTCCACGGAGGCGATCTTGACGTCGATGGAGGCCGTGGAGCGGGCCGGGTCGGAGCCGTCCAGGTGCAGGGTGCCCTCGTGGTCGGCGAAGGAGCCGCGGACGTTGGTCACCATCGCGTGGCGCACGGTGAAGCCGATGCTGCTGTGGGCCGGGTCGATGACGTAGTCGCCGGTGAGGGCGGCCAGCGCCGGGTCCACTTCCAGGGTGGCGACGGCGGCGGTGTTCTCCGGGGTGCGGCGGTTGAAGAGACCCATGACTAACTCCTCGGTAGTGATTCCGTGTGGGGGGCGCCGAAGCTGTTTAAGTTTCAACGACTTCGACACCACAGACACTAGAACCATTCCGTTCAAATTTCAACCACTGGTCGGGGTGTCGGCGAATTCTGTGAGAGTCCTACAACCGGCGATGACGCCATCTGGCGGAGTCCTTACTTCCACCGGTGGTTCTGTGCGGGCCGGACAGCGGAAGACTCCCGAGACTGTGCGGAATGAACGGAGGTTTTTCATCACGATCTTCGTAAGGTCGGTACATGACCGTTGTGGACCAGATCCCGAGCGAGCCGACGGACGCCCGTGGGCGCGTGGCCGAGCTGCACTCCCTGCGCGAGCAGGCGCGGCGTGGACCGAGTGACCGTGCGACCGAGGCCCAGCACGCGAAGGGCAAGCTGACGGCGCGCGAGCGCATCGCACTGCTCCTCGACGAGGGTTCCTTCAGGGAGGTCGAGCAGCTGCGCCGCCACCGGGCGACCGGCTTCGGCCTCGAGAACAAGAAGCCGTACACCGACGGTGTCATCACCGGCTGGGGCACGGTCGAGGGCCGCACGGTCTTCGTCTACGCGCACGACTTCCGGATCTTCGGCGGCGCCCTGGGCGAGGCCCACGCCACCAAGATCCACAAGATCATGGACATGGCCATCGCGGCCGGTGCCCCGCTGGTCTCCCTCAACGACGGCGCCGGCGCCCGTATCCAGGAGGGCGTCTCCGCCCTCGCCGGCTACGGCGGCATCTTCCAGCGCAACACCAAGGCCTCGGGCGTCATCCCGCAGATCTCGGTGATGCTCGGCCCGTGCGCCGGCGGAGCCGCGTACTCCCCGGCCCTCACGGACTTCGTCTTCATGGTCCGCGACACCTCGCAGATGTTCATCACCGGCCCGGACGTGGTCCGCGCGGTGACCGGCGAGGAGATCACCCAGAACGGCCTCGGCGGCGCCGACGTGCACGCCGAGACCTCGGGCGTCGCGCACTTCGCGTACGACGACGAGGAGACCTGCATCTCCGAGGTCCGCTACCTCATCTCGATGCTCCCCTCGAACAACCGCGAGAACCCGCCCGTCCACGAGACGAGCGACCCGGCGGACCGGCGCAGCGAGGTCCTCCTGGACCTGGTGCCCGCGGACGGCAACCGCCCGTACGACATGCACAAGGTCATCGAGGAGCTCGTCGACGACGGCGACGTCCTGGAGATCCACGAGCGCTGGGCCCGCAACATCATCTGCGCCCTGGCGCGGATGGACGGCCAGGTCGTCGGCATCGTCGCCAACCAGCCCGCCCACCTCGCCGGCGTCCTCGACATCGAGGCCTCGGAGAAGTCCGCGCGCTTCGTCCAGATGTGCGACGCCTTCAACATCCCGATCATCACGCTGCTGGACGTCCCCGGCTTCCTGCCGGGCGTCGACCAGGAGCACGGCGGCATCATCCGCCACGGCGCCAAGCTGCTGTACGCGTACTGCAACGCCACCGTCCCGCGGATCTCGCTGATCCTGCGCAAGGCCTACGGCGGCGCGTACATCGTCATGGACTCCCAGTCCATCGGCGCCGACATCACCTACGCCTGGCCCACCAACGAGATCGCCGTGATGGGCGCCGAGGGCGCTGCCAACGTCATCTTCCGCAAGCAGATCGCGGACGCCGAGGACCCCGAGGCCATGCGCACGCGCATGGTCAAGGAGTACAAGTCCGAGCTGATGCACCCGTACTACGCGGCCGAGCGCGGCCTCGTCGACGACGTCATCGACCCCGCCGAGACCCGCGAGGTGCTCGTCAGCGCCCTCGCGATGCTCCGCAACAAGCACGCCGATCTGCCGTCCCGCAAGCACGGCAACCCGCCGCAGTAACCGCGAAGGAGATCTGCCACCCCATGACCCACGCCTCTGACACCCTGCTCCGCGTCGAGAAGGGCAACGCCGCGCCCGAGGAGCTGGCCGCGATCACCGCGATCCTGCTCGCCCGCGCCGCCGCCACTCCCGAGGAGACCGCGGTCCGCCTGCCCCGCCAGGCCGGCTGGCGCCGACTGGAGCGCACCCCGGGCTTCCGCGCCCCGCACAGCTGGCAGGGCTGAGTCCCGAAGCACCGAAGGCCCCGCACCCGTCCAGGGTGCGGGGCCTTCCGCGTACCGTCGCGCGTCCGTGCCACCGCGGAGCCCACGCAGGCGAAGGCCACGGCGAAGGCCCCCGCGTCGTGGACACAGGGGCCTGTCGGGACGCGGCCGGTTCCTACCGCAGGCGCGCCATGAGGGCGTGCTCGACGAGCGTGATGAGCGCGCTCTTGGCGTCCGCGCGGTGGCGGGCGTCCGTGGTGATGATGGGGGCGTCCGGGCCGATCTGCAGGGCCTCGCGGACTTCCTCCGGCGTGTAGGGCTGGTGCCCGTCGAAGCCGTTGAGGGCGATGACGAAGGGCAGGCCGCTGTTCTCGAAGTAGTCGACCGCGGGGAAGCAGTCGGCGAGACGGCGCGTGTCGACGAGCACGACGGCGCCGATGGCGCCGCGGACCAGGTCGTCCCACATGAACCAGAAGCGGTCCTGGCCGGGGGTGCCGAACAGGTACAGGATCAGGTCCTGGTCGAGCGTGATGCGGCCGAAGTCCATGGCGACCGTGGTGGTCGTCTTGTCACCGGTGTGGGTGAGGTCGTCGATGCCCGCGCTCGCGGACGTCATGACGGCTTCGGTGCGCAGCGGGTTGATCTCGGACACGGCCCCGACGAACGTGGTCTTGCCCACGCCGAAGCCGCCCGCCACCACGATCTTCGCGGAGGTGGTGGAGCGGGGAGCCGCTCCGCCGTTAGAGCTTGCGAAGTCCACTGAGCACCCTTTCGAGCAGTGTCACGTCTGGCTGGCCACCGGCAGACTCGTCGCCGCCGGGCTGGTGAATGGCGACAAGGCCCGCCTCCGCCAGGTCGGCTACGAGGATGCGGGCGACACCAAGAGGAATGGAGAGGAGTGCCGAGATCTCCGCGACGGATTTGATCTCCTGGCACAGGCGGCAGATGCGCTGGTGCTCGGGCAACTGCCCTTGCAGACGCGCGGGATCCGCCGTGGTACTGACCAGCGCCTCGATGGCGAGCTGGTAGCGCGGCCGAGTACGGCCGCCGGTCATCGCGTACGGGCGCACCAGCGGGTTGTGGGCCTTCGGCGCCGGCTGCCGCGGGGCGCGCGGAGGCGCCTGCGGGGGCATCTGGGGCTGCTGGGGCTGTCCGTACTGCTGGTAGTGGTTCTGCTCCGGCACGGGCCGGCTCGGTGCGGAGGGGAAGTTGAAGCGGTTCTGGTCGTGCCCACCCTGCGGCTGCTGCGCGCCGCCATAAGGATGTCCTCCGGGTGTTGTCACGTCTCCTCCTCCGACTCCAAGAACGCAGTACTCCCTGTGGAACCGCGCCACCGCACCCTACGGTGCGATGGCGCGAAACGCACTGCCTGTTTGCTAGTTGAGAAGGCTTCCCTGCAGTTCGGCGCGCAGGTCCGGGGTCAGGACACTGCCCGCGCGATCCACCAGAAGAGCCATCTCGTAGCCCACGAGGCCGATGTCGCACTCCGGGTGCGCCAGCACCGCGAGGGACGATCCGTCCGAGACGGACATGAGGAACAGGAATCCCCGGTCCATCTCGACCACGGTCTGGTTCACGGCGCCACCCTCGAAGATGCGGGAGGCACCGGCGGTCAGCGAGGTCAGTCCGGAGGCCACGGCCGCCAGCTGATCGGCGCGGTCGCGCGGAAATCCGTCGGACATCGCCAGAAGAAGGCCGTCGGCGGAGACCACCACCGTGTGCGACACCCCGGGGGTGTTGTCCACGAAATTGGTGATCAACCAGTTCAGGTTCTGTGCCGCCTGGCTCATCGGGCTCACACTAACGCTCCTGGTCATAGCTGTTACTTGACTGCTCAGTACCCGCGCTGCGTCCCTGCTGGACACCCCGCCGCAGGTTGCTCAACCTGCCGCGGACGTCCTCCGGAGCGCGGGAGACCTGGGGGCCGCCCTGCGGGGTCGTCTCCGCTGCGCCCTCGACCAGGTTGGCCTTGGGCACGCGCCGAGGGAGACCGGACGAGGTGACCCCGCCCGCCTTCGGCTCACGGAGTTTGGCGGCCTGCTGCCAGCGCTCGTCGTTGCCCGAGCGCCACGCCGTGCCACCGTCCTGGTCCTGGTCCTGCTCCGCCGCCGCGGCCTGCCGCTGACGCTGCGGCCGCTGCTCGAAGAGAGACCCGGGGGACTCCGCTTCCTGCTGTGCCGGCTGCCACTGCTGCTGGCTGCCGCGTCGCGGCAGGCCCGCTCCGGTCATTTGGTGACCGGTGTCGGCAGCGGCGCCCGGACGGTCGAAGCCTACGCGCTCCGCGGCCGGTTCGGGGACGGCCTGGGATTCCGATTCAGTCCCGTAATCCTGCTGGTAGGCAGCCGGATACGTGTTCTGCTCGGGCCACTCGGCCTGCCCCGACTGGGCTTCGTAGCCCCCGTCGTAGCTCTGAGTGCTCGACTGCTGGTCCGGGTAGCCGTCTTCCGTATAGGCGTAGTCCTGCTGCGGGTACGCCTCGTACCCCTGCTGCGCGCCCTGTCCGTCGTACGCAGGTTCGTAACCCTGCTCGGACTGCTGCTCGTAGCCCTGGTACGGCTGGTACCCGTGCTCAGGCTGAGGTTCCGGATAGCCCTGGCCGCCCTGCTCGGCGTAGCCCTGCTGCTCCTGCGAGGGGCCGACCTGGGCCTCCAGAGCGGCACGCCGCTCCTCGCGGCCGAGCGAACGGCCGACCGGGTCGAGCCCGGGAACCTCGCCGCCCTGCTCGTAGCGCGAGTCGTCGAAGCCGAGCTCCGCGGCCGTGCGCATCGGGGCGGCCTGCTGGCTCTTCTGCTCCGGAATGATCTGCGAGACCGTGAAGTCGTCGTCCGGGATGCCCTCGCCACCGCCACCGTGCGTGATGGCGTCGGGGAGCATGATCAGCGAGGTGGTGCCCGCGGCCTCGCCCGAGGGGCGCAGCTGGACGCGGATGTTGTGGCGGTCCGCCAGCCGGCCGACCACGAAAAGACCCATGCGCTGCGAGATCGCGGCGTCCACGGTCGGCGGGTTGGCGAGCTTGTGGTTGATGTCCGCGAAGTCCTCGGCGGTGAGGCCGATGCCCTTGTCGTGGATCTCGACCATCACGCGGCCGTCGGGCAGACGCGTGGCGTTGACGCGGACCTTGGTCTGCGGGGAGGAGAACGTGGTGGCGTTCTCCAGCAGCTCGGCGAGCAGGTGCACGAGGTCGGTCACGGCCTGGCCGTGGATCTCGGCCTCGGAGACGCCGGAGAGCTCGATGCGCTCGTACTGCTCCACCTCGGAGGAGGCGGCGCGGAGCACGTCCACGAGGGGCACCGGCTGGTCCCAGCGGCGGCCCGGCTCCTCACCCGCGAGGATGAGGAGGTTCTCGCCGTTGCGGCGCATGCGGGTGGCCAGGTGGTCCAGGCGGAAGAGGTTCTCCAGCTGGTCCGGGTCGGCCTCGTTGTTCTCCAGGTCGGTGATGAGGGTCAGCTGGCCCTCGATCAGCGACTGGTTGCGCATGGAGAGGTTGGTGAAGATCGCGTTGACGTTCCCTCGCAGGAGCGCCTGCTCGGCGGCGAGCCGGACCGCTTCCCGGTGGACCTGGTCGAAGGCGCGGGCGACCTCGCCGATCTCGTCCTGGGAGTCGATCGGGATCGGGTGGACACGGGTGTCGACCTTGCCCGGATCGGTGCGCGAGAGCTGGTCGACGAGCGACGGCAGGCGCTGCTCGGCGATGTCGAAGGCGGCGGTGCGCAGGCGGCCCATCGCACGGCCCATCTGGCGGGCCATCATGCCGGCCAGGATGAAGGCGGCGAGCAGGGCCACGACCACGATGGCGCCGTTGGTGATGGCGTCGGCGCGGGCGTCGTCGGAGACCGCGACGGCGTCGTTGACGGCCTTCTCGAGGAGTTCCTTCTCGACCTCGTCGTAGCCGTCGAACTTGGAGGTCGCGGCGAACTGCCACGCCGCCGGCGTGGTGCCGCCCTCGATGACCTTCTTCTTCGGCTCGCCGCTGGCGATCGCCTCGGTCATGCCGGTGAGGATCGACTTGTTGATCGGCGAGACGGGCGGGGCCTTGAAGGGGGTGCCGGCCTGCTCGGCGGCGGCCTTCGCCTCCGCGAGCTTCGCCGCGCCCTCCTCGGACTTCTTCGCCATGACCGTCTTCAGACGGTTCACGTCCTCCTCGGTACCCGCCGCGACGTACTCGCCGATGGCGATTTCCTCGAGGTAGGCGTAGGAGGAGAAGGCGACGAGCTGGGCCTTGCGGGTGTTCTCGTCGTTGCTCGGGCGCACCAGCAGGTGCGTGCCCACGGAGCGCTGGAGCGAGTTCGCCGCCTTGGCCAGCTGGATCGCGTAGACCATGCGGCCGTACGAGGTCACGTTGCCGGTGCCGAGCCCGAGCTCGTTGGCGAACTGCATCAGGTAGTGCTGGACGGTGACGTAGCCCTCTTCGGTCGGGATGGGGCCGAACGAAGCGGGCGGGTTCTTCTTGGGGCTCTCGATCGCGGCCTGGTAGGCCGTCTGACGGACGTCCGTCAGCTTGGGCTCCTCCGCGCGGAAGAGCTCCAGACGCCGTTCCATGCCCTGGTTCTCGGGCAGGTCCTGGACGGCCTTGTCGAACTTCTCCTTGGCCGCGGTGGTCGCCGCGTAGGCCTTGGTGACCTTGTCGTCCTTGGTCAGGCCGTTCAGGAGCGGCTCGGCGGTCAGGTCACGCTCGTTGAGCAGTGCCTGGCTGTATTCCGAGGCGGCCTGGACGACCCGGGCTATCTGCTCGGCGTCCTTGGCCTCGTTCCACGTGTCGACGGAGCCCTTCACCTGGAATCCGCCCATGACCAGGCCCACGAGGGCCGGCACGAGCAGGATGGCGTTCAGGCGGGTCGGCACGCGCCAGTTGCGGGGAGAGAACCTGCTGGTGCTCCCGCTCTTCACAGGCGGTTCCACGGGCACGTCGGCGGGCGACGTGGCCGCTCGCGGCGGCGGGGTGAAGTTGCCGCGCGCGGGTTCATCCGCGGGGCTTGCGTTGCTTCGCCTCACTCGACCAACAACCTCTCGGCGGTGCTACTAGCTAGTTCGTTGAATTCCAGCACGGTTGACGGCCCTGTTCCAAACAGTTGAAATCCGTGAGTCCTGGAGACTTATGCCTCACATAAACCGGACATAAAGAGCGTCCTGCGGCAAAAGCCGGGGCGGTTGTGAGCGCAGCGGCACCGGCCGAACGCATCCCGTTGCCAACTGGCGTCAATTCTCTGTCGAAACGTTATGAACGACAGGGGCGGGCCGTGTCATAAGACACAGCCCGCCCCTCCCGTGCGGCAGTTGGAGCCGCCCTGCTGCCCGCTCCGCTACTTGAGCCGCGCCATGAGGGCGTGCTCGACGAGCGTGATGAGCGCGCTCTTGGCGTCCGCGCGGTGGCGGGCGTCCGTGGTGATGATGGGGGCGCCGGGGCCGATCTGCAGGGCCTCGCGCACCTCCTCCGGCGTGTACGGCTGGTGTCCCTCGAAGCCGTTGAGCGCGACGACGAAGGGCAGGCCGCTGTTCTCGAAGTAGTCGACCGCGGGGAAGCAGTCGGCCAGACGGCGCGTGTCGACGAGCACGATCGCACCGATCGCGCCGCGGACCAGGTCGTCCCACATGAACCAGAAGCGGTCCTGGCCCGGCGTACCGAAGAGGTACAGGATCAGGTCCTGGTCGAGCGTGATGCGGCCGAAGTCCATGGCGACCGTCGTGGTCGTCTTGTCACCGGTGTGCGTGAGGTCGTCGATACCGGCGGAGGCGCTGGTCATGACGGCTTCGGTGCGCAGCGGGTTGATCTCGGACACGGCTCCGACGAACGTGGTCTTGCCCACGCCGAAGCCGCCCGCCACCACGATCTTCGCGGAGGTGGTGGAGCGGGGAGCCGCTCCGCTAGATGTTCCGAAGGCCACTGAGCACCCTTTCGAGCAGTGTTACATCCGGCGTGCCGCCGGCCTCTCCATTGCCCGGCTGGTGGATGGCCACCATGCCGGCCTCGGCCAGGTCGGCGACGAGGATGCGCGCCACACCGAGCGGCATGGACAGCAGCGCGGAGACCTCGGCGACCGACTTGACCTCACGGCACAGGGTGCAGATGCGCTGGTGCTCGGGGAGCAGGCCGGACAGGTGCATCGGATCGGCGGTGGTGCTGACCAGTGCCTCGATGGCGAGCTGGTAGCGGGGCCGGGTCCGGCCGCCGGTCATCGCATAGGGACGCACCAGCGGCTGATCGCCTTCCGAGTACGAATCTCCGTACGCATCGGGGTAGGCGGGGGGCGGGGTCATGGATCCTCCGGGCTGGACAGCAGTGGTCAGCGTGCCGTCTGACGGGGCGGCCGGTGGGGGGAACGGTATGACGGCCTGGCGGTGGTACTGGATTCCGGGGCGTGGGCCCCGGTCTCCCGGCCGGTAGTACCGTCCGGCCGGGAGAGGGGAAGTCAGCCGAGCAGGCTTCCCTGCAGTTCGGCGCGCAGGTCCGGGGTGAGGACACTGCCCGCGCGATCCACCAGAAGAGCCATCTCGTAGCCCACGAGGCCGATGTCGCACTCCGGGTGCGCCAGTACGGCCAGCGAGGATCCGTCGGACACGGACATGAGGAACAGGAATCCCCGGTCCATCTCGACCACGGTCTGGTTGACGGCGCCACCCTCGAAGATGCGGGAGGCACCGGCGGTCAGCGAGGTCAGTCCGGAGGCCACGGCCGCCAGCTGATCGGCGCGGTCGCGGGGGAATCCGTCGGACATCGCCAGAAGGAGGCCGTCGGCGGAGACCACCACCGTGTGGGACACCCCGGGGGTGTTGTCCACGAAGTTGGTGATCAACCAGTTCAGGTTCTGTGCCGCCTGGCTCATCGAACTCAACTAACGCTCCTGCTGGTAAGTGGGGTCGATGTGGTAACTGCCGGTCGTCTGGCTGTTGTTGCCAGCCTGACGGCCCTGCTGGATACCGCGTCGGAGGTTGGTCAGACGGCCGCGGACGTCGTCCGGCGCCCGCGAGACCTGCGGACCCGCCTGTGCGTCGGCCTGCTGCTGCGCGGTGCCGGCCACGAGGTTCGCTCGCGGGACCCGGCGGGGCAGCCCCGACGTCGTGATGCCGCCGGCGGCGGGCTGGCGCACGCGCTCGGCCTGCCGCATCAGCTCGTCGTTCGGCGACGACTTCCAGCTGACGGTCGGCATGCTGCCGGTCGCCGACTGGGCGGACTCGGCCGCGTGCTCCTGGCCGCGCTGCGGCAGCTGGTGCTGCTGCGGGGCCGGCGGAGCGGACTGCTGCGGCTGCTGGGGTACGGCCGGGACCTGCGCGGGGGGCTGCTGCCCCTCCTCGCGGAACCAGTTCGACTCCAGCGTGTCGAAGATCGGGCTGCGGGCCTCGCCGGGGCTCTGGGCCGGCGGCAGCGCCTCGGGCCGGTGGCCCTGCGGCAGCCGCGGAGCCTCGGGCCGCGCGGACGGTACGGGGGCGTACTCGCCGACCGGCTGCTGACCCTGCGGCTGCACGTGCTGCGGCTGGGGCTGCTGCGGGGCCTGCGGCTGGCGGGCGAAGCCGCCGACACCGGGACCGCCCGGCCGCTGGGGCTGGTAGCCCGGGCGCTCGAACTGACCGGTGCTGGACGGGTCGATGGGGCCCCGTACGTCCGGACGCTCGAACTGGCCGGTGGTGCTGCCCGCGCCGTCGCCCTGGGGCATCGGCGCGTTGAAGTCGGGGCGCGCGAACTCGGCCGTCGAGCCGGGGCCCGAGAGCTCGTCGTGACCGCGGGCCTGGTCCGACCCCCAGCTGGTGGTCTGCGGCCCGGGCAGCTCCGCACGGGCACCGGCGCCGGCGCCGCCGCGCGGCGGCAGCTGCGGCCGCTGGCCGCCCGCGGCCGGAGCCGCGGGACCGGTCGGCTGCTGCTGAGCCTGCTGGGGCTGGGGCTGCTGCGGACGCTCGAAGGCGTTGCCCTGCTGGAAGCCGGAGGCACCGGCGGGAGCCGGACGGGACTGCGGGTTGCCGCCGAAGCCGACGCTGGGGACCGGACCGCGCGTCGGCAGCGGCCCGGCGGCGCCGAAGCCGCCCTGGCCCTGTCCGGCGGTGGTCTGACCCGGCTGCTGTGGACGGGCGCCGGGAGCACCCGGGCCGCCCTGCTGCGGGGACCGGCCGCCCTGCGGACGCTGCTGGCCGGCGCCGCCGTCGCGACCCGGCAGGGCGGCGCGCTGGCCACCCCCGCCGACCTGGCCGCGCTGCGGGCCCGCGGCCACGGTGGGGCGTCCGCCCGGACCGGGCACGGAGGCCTGGGCACCGGGGCCGCCCTGGGCACCGCCCGGACCGCCCTGACCCGGCGTCGGACCCGGCTTCTTGCCGCCCTGGGCGACGTCCACCGGGAGCATGACGAGGGCCGTCGTGCCGCCCGAGTCGGAGGGGCGCAGCTGGATGCGGATGCCGTGTCGCAGGGACAGGCGGCCGACCACGAACAGACCCATGCGTCGGGAGACGGAGACGTCCACGGTGGGCGGCGACGCGAGCCGCTCGTTGATCGCGGCGAGGTCCTCCGGGGAGAGACCGATGCCGGTGTCGTGGATCTCGACGAGCACGCGGCCGTCGGGCAGCGCGTGACCGGTGACCTTGACCTTGGTCTGCGGGGAGGAGAACGAGGTGGCGTTCTCCAGCAGCTCTGCGAGGACGTGCACGAGGTCGTTGACGACGCGGCCGGCGACATCGGTGCCGGGCACCGACGCCAGCTCGACGCGCTCGTACTGCTCCACCTCGGACGCGGCGGCGCGGAGCACGTCGACGAGCGGGACGGGGCGGGTCCACCGGCGGCCCGGCTCCTCGCCCGCGAGGACGAGGAGGTTTTCGCCGTTACGGCGCATGCGGGTCGCGAGGTGGTCGAGCTTGAAGAGGGAGGACAGCTGGTCCGGGTCGGCCTCGCGCGACTCCAGTTCGGAGATGAGCGAGAGCTGACGCTGGATGAGGCCCTGCGAGCGGCGCGAGAGGTTGGTGAACATCGCGTTGACGTTGCCTCGCAGGAGGGCCTGCTCGGCGGCGAGGCGGACGGCCTCGCGGTGCACGTCGTCGAATGCCGCGGCCACCTGGCCGATCTCGTCGCGGGTGTGCACACCGACCGACTCCACGGACGTGTCCACGTCCTGCGGGTCGGACTCGGAGAGCTGCTTGACGAGCTCGGGCAGACGGTCCTGGGCGACCCGCGTCGCGGTGTCCTGCAGGCGGCGCAGCGAGCGGATCATCGAGCGGGCCATGACGAAGGCGCCGACGAGGGAGACACCGAGGACGAGGAGGATCAGCGCACCGTTGATGATGGCGTCCTGCTGGGCCTCGTTCTTCAGCTCGCGGGCCTTCTGCTCCATCTCCTCGAGCAGGGTCAGCTCGATGACCTTCATCGCCTGGAGCTTGGTGCCGTCCGCGTCGTACCAGTCCAGCCAGGACCGGTTCTTCTCGCGGAGGAAGGCGTCCTGGCTGGCCAGCACGCGGCGTGCGTAGTGGTCGGCGCTGGAGATCTCGGAGTTGCTGTCGCCCAGACCCGCGAGGAGTTCCTCGGTGCGGCCCTGGTAGACGAGCTCGAAGGTCGTCTTCGCCTGCTGCTCGCCCTTCTGGGCGGAGAGGGCGTAGAGACGGTCGTTCTCCTGGAGCCGGCCCTGCTTGTCCGAGGTCTCGGGCAGCGAGGCGGCGATGATCGCGCGCTGGATGGAGGCGTACTCCTTGGCGGCGGAGAACGCGGCCAGGGCACGGGTACGCTTGATCATCTCCGGGTTGGAGGTGGCCTGCGCCATGTCCTGGGAGAGCGAGAGCAGCGAGACGATCATCGCGTTGTACTCGCTGACGGTCTGCTGGGCGCCGTTGGCGTACGCCTTGGTGCGGATCGTCTCGATGTTCGTGAGCTGACGACCGATCTGCAGCACGTTGTTGCGGATCGACTTGAGGGTGTCGTCCTTCTCGCCCGTGCTGTCGACCTTGTCGGTCGCGGCGGCGAAGGCCTTGGCGGCGGTGTCGGTCTGCGCGCGGGCGCCGTCGACACTGCTGTTGCTCTTGCCCCCGGAGAGCGAGAGCGGACCCGCGGAGAGGTCGCGCTCCTCCTGGAGCATGGCGGCCAGGTTGGTGGCCTGTCGCGTCATGGTCGTCAGCAGCTGCATGTGCTCGAGCTGCGCGATGTCATTGAGCGAGTCGTTGATGCGGAAGCCACCGAGCGTGGTGGCGGCGACGACCGGCAGGGTCAGCAGCGACACGAGTCGCGTGCTGATGCGCCAGTTCTGCATGGCGAGGCGAGAGCCGGGCCCACTGGGGGCCTTCGGTATCGCCACGTCCTGCTCGGTCGACCCGGCCTTGTCCTTGGACCTGGCCTTCACGGACTTCACGGACTTCACACGGCCCTTGGCCTTCACCGCTGCGGAAGCGTCGGGGCCTGCGCCCTCGACAGCCGGCCCGCGGTTCTGGGCGTGCTGGGGCGAGGAGCCACGGTCGGTCCCGCCGCGCGGCTCCTGCTCCGCCGCAGCGCTGCCATCCCTCTTGAATCGTCCCTGCACTAGCGTCGCAACCTCTGGACCAGGCGTCCCGCCGGGCGACCGGCGGAACGGTGTCGAGTCGTGGGGCGCTTTCGGCCCCATGGTGGTCGTCGGTGACCGGCGCGTCTCCCTTTCTTTCCGCCGCTCGGCGCGGTGTCGCGCCACCTGCGCGCCGGACTGAGTCCCGCGGCGGTCCCGCGAATTCCAGCACAGTGGCGGATCTCCAACAAGGTGCGCGCGTTCCCCGGAGAGTCGGTCACTTCACGTGACAGACGCACTACGCGATGTGCGACCGCATTCGGTTGAAATCGGACTTACGCCATCCAAACAACATGGCTGGCAAGGTGTCCCAGTCGCGATGATCAGGAGCGGAATGGCGCATTCAGTGGCGCAATGTCCGTTTCGACGGGTCTCGTTGACTGTCCGATATGGAAGCAATGTCTGGTCACGGGTGAGCAAACTCACATAGCCGTGGCCATTACTTCCCGGTTCGGCGGGGGATTCAGATGTTTAGCCTTGCCCCTTAAAGGGTTGGCGCATGGGTTGGTGTGTGCGCCGGCCGACATCCACAGACCGAACCGAGGACCCCGAACTCCGATGAAGACGACGACGATGTTCCGCAACATAGCCAACCCCCGCCGCACCACCCTCGCGCACCTCAAGGACGCCGAGGAGCTGCAGGCGGCACCGGCCACCCCGGAGCACGCCGTCGAGCTGCCGACGCAGACCGCCAACCCCCGGCGCACGGTCCTCATGGACGCGCCGGTCGCCGCCGCCGCGCAGTAAGCCGCCCCGCACGGAACGTGAAGCGCCGCTGCCCGCCGCGTTAGCCTGGAGACCGCAGACTCCAGCCAGCGGAAATACAGAGGGGCAGACGCAACACGTGCGCATCGCCAGGTTCTCGATCGACGGCAATGTCGCGTTCGGCGCGGTCGAGGGCGACGCCGCCCCCGGCAACGAAGCGTCGCTCGTGCTCGACATCATCAAGGGCATCCCGTTCGCGGACTTCGAGCTCTCGGGCACCAAGGTCCCGCTGAGCAAGGTCCGGCTCCTGCCGCCCGTGCTCCCGAACAAGGTCGTGGCCATCGGCCGCAACTACGCGGAGCACGCGGCGGAGCTCGGCAACGAGGTCCCGGACGCCCCCATCACGTTCTTCAAGCCGTCCACCTCGGTGGTCGGCCCGGGTGACCCGATCACCTACCCCTCCTTCTCCCAGGACCTCCACCACGAGGCAGAGCTCGCCGTGGTCATCGGCCGCATGTGCCGCGAGGTCCCCAAGGAGCGCGTCAAGGACGTCATCCTCGGCTACACCTGCGCCAACGACGTCACGGCGCGCGACGTCCAGCAGCGGGAGAAGCAGTGGGCCCGGGCCAAGGGCTTCGACAGCTCCTGCCCCCTCGGCCCCTGGATCGAGACCGACCTGGACCCGGGCGACCTGACCATCCAGTGCACGGTCAACGGCCGGCAGCGCCAGCTGGGCCGCACCAGTGACATGGTCCGCTCCATCGAGGACCTGGTCGTCCACATCACCGAGGCCATGACGCTGCTCCCCGGCGACGTCATCCTCACGGGGACCCCGGCCGGAGTCGGCCCCCTCAACGTCGGCGACGAGGTCGCCGTCACCATCGAAGGCATCGGCACTCTCACCAACAAGGTGATCAAGCGTGGTTAACGGACCCGTCCGCGTACGTTTCTGTCCCTCCCCGACCGGCAACCCCCACGTGGGCCTGGTCCGCACCGCCCTCTTCAACTGGGCGTTCGCGCGCCACCACGGCGGTACGTTCGTCTTCCGCATCGAGGACACCGACGCGGCCCGCGACTCCGAGGAGTCCTACGACCAGCTGCTCGACTCGCTGCGCTGGCTCGGCTTCACCTGGGACGAGGGCCCCGAGGTCGGCGGCCCGCACGCCCCGTACCGCCAGTCCGAGCGCATGGACATCTACCAGGACGTCGCCCGGAAGCTGCTGGACGGCGGCTACGCCTACCACTGCTACTGCAGCACCGAGGAGCTCGACGCGCGCCGCGCCGCCGCCCGCGCGGCCGGCAAGCCCTCCGGCTACGACGGCCACTGCCGCGAGCTCACCGCCGCGCAGGTCGAGGCGTACCAGGGCGAGAACCGCCCCGCGATCGTCCGCTTCCGGATGCCCGACGAGCCCATCACCTTCACCGACCTGGTGCGCGGCGAGCTGACCTTCACCCCCGACAACGTGCCGGACTTCGGCATCGTCCGGGCCAACGGCGCCCCGCTCTACACCCTGGTCAACCCGGTGGACGACGCCCTGATGGAGATCACGCACGTCCTGCGCGGCGAGGACCTCCTCTCGTCGACCCCGCGCCAGATCGCCCTGTACAAGGCGCTGATCGAGCTGGGCGTCGCCAAGGGCACCCCCGCCTTCGGCCACCTGCCGTACGTGATGGGCGAGGGCAACAAGAAGCTCTCCAAGCGCGACCCCGAGGCCTCGCTCAACCTGTACCGCGAGCGCGGCTTCCTCCCCGAGGGCCTGCTGAACTACCTCTCGCTCCTCGGCTGGTCCTTCTCCAAGGACCAGGACGTCTTCTCGATCGAGGAGATGGTCCAGAAGTTCGACATCGACGGCGTGAACGCCAACCCGGCGCGCTTCGACCTGAAGAAGGCCGAGTCGATCAACGGCGACCACATCCGCCTGCTCGACCCGAAGGTCTTCGCGGACCGCTGCGCCCCGTGGCTGCAGGCCCCGCACGCCAACTGGGCGCCGGAGGACTTCGACACCGAGGCCTGGGAGCGCATCGCGCCGTACGCCCAGACCCGCGTGGGCGTCCTGTCGGAGATCACGGCCAACGTCGACTTCCTGTTCCGCAAGGAGCCCGTCGAGGACCAGGCCTCCTGGGACAAGGCGATGAAGGGCGAGCCGGCGGCCCTGCTGACCACCGCCCGCGAGAACCTGGCCGGTGCCGACTGGGCGGACCCCGAGTCCCTCAAGCAGGCCGTGCTGACCGCCGGCGAGGCCCACGGCCTCAAGCTCGGCAAGGCCCAGGCCCCCGTCCGCGTGGCCGTCACCGGCCGCACGGTCGGCCTGCCGCTCTTCGAGTCCCTGGAGATCC
Source organism: Streptomyces erythrochromogenes (assembly GCF_040684695.1). Taxonomy (GTDB): domain Bacteria; phylum Actinomycetota; class Actinomycetes; order Streptomycetales; family Streptomycetaceae; genus Streptomyces; species Streptomyces erythrochromogenes_C. The sequence goes on along the minus strand of NZ_JBFBGM010000028.1, from coordinate 69,058 downwards.
TGGGCAAGGAGCGCTCGCTGGCCCGCATCGACGCGGCCCTGGCCAAGCTGGCCGGCTGACCCGCCGCAGCACCCGTACGTCCCGCAGGGGGCGGCGCCCGATTCCGGGCCGCCGCCCCCTGCGGCGTTGTCGGCGGCGCCCCGTAGGCTCCGGCGCAACCGATCGCCCCCCCCGCATCCCCGGAAGGCTCCGCCGTGCCGATGACCCCGCCCGACTACGCCTGGCACTTCACGCCGGGTTCCGCCTTCGCCCACCACAACGGGACGACGGGGACGCTCGCCCCGGTCGTCATCGGGGACGTGACCCTGCCCACGGGGCGGGTCGTCGCCTGCGACCCCTTCGTCCTCCTCGGGTCGGGCGACGCGGAGCCGTTCGCCGTGACCGTGGCCCCGGGCCGCTACCGCGCCGAGGCGGCCGTCGCCACCCTGGTCCGCCCCGACACCCCGCAGGGCGCCGTCCCCCACACGCGGGTCGCCGCGGCGCGCCTGGTCATCCGGGACGCTCCGGCCGTGAGCTGGGAGATGGCCGTCGAGGAGGGCCAGGACCCGTCCCTCCTCGGCGAGGACGAGTTCTACGGGTACGGCGTGGACGCGGGCACCGGCTGCTTCTACGACGCCGCCGCCGACGGCTCGTTCCCCGGCACCGAGGAGGAGGAGGGCGCGGTGTGGGCCGCCATGGAGACGGTCGGCCACGGCCCGGCGGTCTTCCTGGCCGAGGGGGAGGAGGGCCACACCCTCGCGGGCTTCACCTCCGGGTGGGGCGACGGCTGCTATCCGACCTGGATCGGGCGCGACGCCGAGGGCCGGGTTACCTGCTTCGTCACGGACTTCCTCGTCGTGCCCCCGCAGGCGAGCGCTTCGGCATAGGCTCGGGCACATGCCGATCCGCGCCGTGCTGTGGGACATCGACGACACCCTCTTCGACTACACGGGGGCCGACGCGGCCGGTCTCGCGGCGCAGCTGGAGGCCGTGCGGCTCGCCGAGCGGTACGGGACCCCCGCGCAGGCCCTCGCGCGCTGGCGGGAGATCACCGACCGCCACTGGGCGAACTTCGCCGCGGGCGTGGGCACCTTCCAGGGGCAGCGCCAGGAGCGGGTACGGGAGTTCCTCGACCGGCCCGGCATGACCGCGGCCGAGGCCGACGCCTGGTTCGACAGCTACGTCGAGCACTACAAGGCCGCCTGGACCGTCTTCCCCGACGTCGTGCCGGCGCTCGACGCCCTCGCGGCCGACTACCGCCACGGGGTGCTCTCCAACTCCTCCACGGCCAACCAGGACCCCAAGCTGCGTCAGCTCGGCCTGCGCGAACGCTTCGAGGTGCTGGTCTGCGCCGTCGAGCTCGGGGTCAGCAAGCCCGAGGCGGGGGCGTTCCTCGCCGCCTGCGAGGCGCTCGGACTGCCGCCCGGGGACGTGGCGTACGTGGGGGACCAGCCCGAGATCGACGCGCGGGGCGCCCGCGACGCCGGGCTGCTCGCCGTCTGGATCGACCGGGACGGGGGCCGGGGACCCGGCCCCGAAGGGGCGCACCGGATCGAAGCCCTTGACCGGCTGCCCGAGCTGCTGGCGCGGGATACCCGTTTTGGAGCACGGTCAGGCATCCGGTAATGTTCTTTCTGCGCCGCCGGAGCGGGCCGAAAGGCCGGACGGAGGCGCCACTCGAAAGAAAAACCCCCAGGGGCTTGACTTTCGGTGGGGTATAGTGTAATTGGCAACACGAGGGTTTCTGGTTCCCTTATTCTAGGTTCGAGTCCTGGTACCCCAGCGCAGTGCAGCAGTAACGCAGTGCTTTGCCCCCGTTGTGTAGCGGCCTAGCACGCCGCCCTCTCAAGGCGGTAGCGCCGGTTCGAATCCGGTCGGGGGTACAGATCCTTCCCGCAAGATCTCCTTTTGGGTAGCTCCCGGACGTCTTGATGCAGGATCGCTAGGGCCCCCGTTGTGTAGCGGCCTAGCACGCCGCCCTCTCAAGGCGGTAGCGCCGGTTCGAATCCGGTCGGGGGTACTGGTCTGGTATAGACCACATTGGGCTATGGTGTAATTGGCAACACGAAGGTTTCTGGTTCCTTTGTTCTAGGTTCGAGTCCTGGTAGCCCAGCGCAGTACAAGCAAGCCCCCGTTGTGTAGCGGCCTAGCACGCCGCCCTCTCAAGGCGGTAGCGCCGGTTCGAATCCGGTCGGGGGTACGCATCGAAGAGGCCCTCCGCGTTCGTCGCGGAGGGCCTCTTCGCTGTGCTCCGGACGCGCCGGCCGCAGGTACAAGTACGGGCCCGGAGGCGCGTGTTCGGACGTGTGCGGCGTCGAACGCGCCCCCGGGCCCGGGGGTGAGCGGATGGGGTCGGGGCGTCAGCCGGAGCGGCGCAGCGCCTCCGTGAGACGGGCGGCCGCGTCGATGACGGCCTGGGCGTGCATCCGGCCCGGGTGGCGGGTCAGCCGCTCGATCGGCCCGGAGACCGACACGGAGGCCACCACGCGGTTCGACGGCCCGCGCACCGGCGCCGAGACGGACGCCACGCCGGGCTCCCGCTCGCCGATCGACTGCGCCCAGCCGCGGCGACGTACGCCCGAGAGCGCCGTCGCCGTGAAGCGCGCGCCCTGGAGCCCGCGGTGGAGCCGCTCGGGCTCCTCCCAGGCCATCAGGATCTGCGCGGCCGAGCCGGCCTTCATCGGAAGGGTCGAGCCCACCGGGACCGTGTCCCGAAGGCCGGACAGCCGTTCCGCCGCCGCCACGCAGATGCGCATGTCTCCCTGACGGCGGTAGAGCTGCGCGCTCTCGCCCGTCACGTCACGGAGGTGGGTGAGTACCGGTCCCGCCGTGGCCAGCAGTCGGTCCTCGCCGGCCGCGGCGGCGAGCTCCGCCAGCCGCGGACCGAGGATGAACCGGCCCTGCATGTCCCTCGCCACCATCCGGTGGTGTTCCAGTGCCACGGCAAGGCGATGTGCCGTGGGTCGTGCGAGCCCTGTCGCCGCGACCAGCCCGGCGAGGGTGGCCGGACCGGACTCCAGTGCGCTCAATACCAGAGCTGCCTTGTCGAGAACGCCGACGCCGCTAGAGTTGTCCATGAAACGATATTCGCGTCTCACACTGTGAAACGCAAGTTCAATTTTTCCAAGAACCAGCGAGTCTGTATGTGCGGGTCCACGAACCACTGGGTCCGAGCCGTCGTCCGGGACGTGGGGTACGGGCGGCCGGCGGCACAGATCTCTAGGAAGCGCCGGCACAACCCGCCGGCCGGAGGGAAAGCGATGGGTAGGACTCTCGCGGAGAAGGTCTGGGACGACCATGTCGTCCGGCGCGCCGAAGGCGAGCCCGACCTCCTCTTCATCGATCTGCACCTGCTGCACGAGGTGACCAGCCCGCAGGCCTTCGAAGGGCTCAGGGCGGCCGGCCGCAAGGTCCGGCGCCTCGACCTCACCATCGCCACCGAGGACCACAACACCCCCACCCTCGACATCGACAAGCCCATCGCGGACCCGGTCTCCCGCGCCCAGCTGGAGACGCTGCGGGCGAACTGCGCCGAGTTCGGCGTGCGCCTGCACTCGCTGGGTGACGTCGAGCAGGGCGTCGTCCACGTCGTGGGACCGCAGCTGGGCCTGACCCAGCCCGGTACCACCGTGGTCTGCGGCGACTCGCACACCTCCACGCACGGCGCCTTCGGCGCGCTGGCCTTCGGCATCGGCACCAGCCAGGTCGAGCACGTGCTGGCCACCCAGACCCTGCCGCTGGCCCGCCCCAAGACGATGGCGATCACGGTCACCGGCGAGCTGGCCGAGGGCGTCACCGCCAAGGACCTGATCCTGGCGATCATCGCGAAGATCGGCACCGGCGGCGGCCAGGGCTACATCCTGGAGTACCGCGGCGAAGCCATCGAGCGGCTCTCGATGGAAGCCCGCATGACCATCTGCAACATGTCGATCGAGGCCGGCGCCCGGGCGGGCATGATCGCCCCCGACCGGACCACCTTCGACTACCTCCAGGGCCGCGACCACGCCCCCGTGGGCGAGGACTGGGACGCGGCCGTCGCGTACTGGAAGACCCTGCGCACCGACGAGGACGCGGTCTTCGACGCCGAGGTCGTCATCGACGGCGCCGCGCTGTCCCCGTTCGTCACCTGGGGCACCAACCCGGGCCAGGGCGCGCCCCTGTCGGCCGACGTCCCCGACCCGGCTTCGTACGAGGACGCTTCGGAGCGCCTCGCCGCCGAAAAGGCCCTGGAGTACATGGGCTTGACCGCCGGACAGCCGCTGCGCGACATCAAGGTCGACACCGTCTTCGTAGGTTCCTGCACCAACGGCCGCATCGAGGACCTGCGCGCCGTCGCCGGGATCATCGAGGGCCGCAAAGTCGCCGACGGCGTACGGATGCTGGTCGTCCCGGGCTCGGTCCGCGTCGCCCTCCAGGCCGTGGAAGAGGGCCTGGACAAGGTCTTCAAGGAGGCCGGCGCCGAGTGGCGGCACGCGGGCTGTTCGATGTGCCTGGGCATGAACCCCGACCAACTGGCGCCCGGTGAACGCTCCGCGTCCACCTCCAACCGCAACTTCGAGGGCCGGCAGGGCAAGGGCGGGCGCACCCACCTGGTCTCCCCGCAGGTGGCCGCCGCCACCGCGGTGCTGGGCCATCTGGCCTCGCCCGCCGACCTGTCCGCCGCCGACGCGACCGCCGGAGTCTGAACCATGGAAGCCTTCACCGTCCACACCGGCCGGGCCGTCCCGCTGCGCCGCAGCAACGTCGACACCGACCAGATCATCCCGGCCCACTGGCTCAAGAAGATCACCCGCGACGGCTTCGAGGACGGGCTCTTCGAGGCCTGGCGCAAGGACCCGGAGTTCGTCACGAACCGCCCGGAGCGCGCCGGCGCGACCGTGCTCGTCGCCGGCCCCGACTTCGGCACCGGCTCCTCGCGCGAGCACGCCGTCTGGGCCCTGCAGAACTTCGGGTTCAAGACGGTCATCTCCTCCCGCTTCGCCGACATCTTCCGCGGGAACTCGCTGAAGAACGGCCTGCTGACCGTCGTGCTCCCGCAGGAGACCGTCGACCGGCTGTGGGAGCTGACCGAGGCCGACCCCACCGCCGAGATCACGGTCGACCTGGTCGACCGCCAGGTCCGCGCGGAAGGCGTCGTGGCCGAGTTCGAACTGGACGACAACGCCCGCTGGCGTCTGCTGGAGGGCCTGGACGACATCTCGCTCACCCTTCAGAACGAAGCGGACATCGCCACCTACGAAAGCACCCGCCCGGCCTTCAAGCCGCGCACGATTCAGGCCTGATTCCTGCCTGATCAGCGGTTATTCACCCCCGGGTGATCACATCGACAACACTGTGCCCCCCGCCCTCCGGCGGGGGGCACAGCCGTTTGTTGAGGCCCCGTGAGGCGACAACTCGCCCCAGATGGCACAATCTGTGCATGGAACGCGACAGTCAACTCGAGCTCTACGAACTCGTCGCGGACCGGCTGAAAGAAGCACACACACGGGTGCGCTCACTGCAAGTCCCGGAGGGCGTAAGGATGGCGCTGTCCCGGAAGCTGTTGGTCGTCACAGCCGCGGCGAAGCACGATCTCGCCGATGCGGCAAGGCGCCTGGACAGGTTGATGAAGGACCTCGACGAGGGTCGATTCCCTGAAGGCGACTGATGCGAAGGAACTCCGTAACCGCCTCCGGCGTTGCGGCACTAGGGTGATTAGCCCGTTTCGTGTTTGATTTGCGGTATATATCCGCCTAACGTGCGAAATAAGCTTGAACACATTCGTTCTGGCGAAGTCTCCGAAGGGGAAGACGTGAACAAGGCGCAGCTCGTAGAAGCGATTGCCGACAAGCTGGGCGGCCGCCAGCAGGCCGCGGACGCTGTCGACGCGGTACTGGACGCCATCGTCCGCGCTACCGTCGCGGGCGACCGGGTCTCGGTCACGGGCTTCGGCTCGTTCGAGAAGGTCGACCGTCCGGCCCGTTACGCCCGCAACCCGCAGACGGGTGAGCGCGTCCGGGTCAAGAAGACCTCGGTGCCCCGATTCCGTGCCGGCCAGGGCTTCAAGGACCTGGTCAGCGGCACCAAGAAGCTGCCCAAGGGCGGCGAGGTGTCGGTGAAGAAGGCGCCGAAGGGCAGCCTCACCGGCGGTGCCTCCGCGACGGTCAAGAAGGCCGCGGCGAAGAAGGCCACCACCGCCAAGAAGGCCGCGGCAAAGACCACGGTCGCAAAGAAGGTCGCGGCGAAGAAGACCACCGCCACCGCCAAGAAGGCGGCGGTGAAGAGCACGGCCGCGGCGAAGAAGGCGACGACCGCCGCCAAGAAGGCGACCACCGCCAAGAAGGCCACGGCCGCGGCGAAGAAGACCACCACCGCCGCGAAGAAGACCGCCCCGGCGGCCAAGAAGGTCACCGCAGCGACGAAGGCGCCGGCCAAGAAGACGGCGACCCGCAAGGCCACCGCGAAGAAGACCACCGCCCGCAAGAAGTAGGGGCACGAGTCACACACGCCGGGCCGGCTTCCCTCCTCTGGGGGAGCCGGCCCGCGGTGCGTTCCGGAGCCGCCGGACGCCCTGCGGGCGTCGGGCGGGACCGGTTTCAGAAGGTCTGGAGCGTGATCAGGGTGATCCTCAGGCCCGCGCCCTTGCCGTCCGTCTCGATGCGGACCCGCTGACCCGGACGCAGCAGCCGCAGCCCGCCCGCGTCGAACGCCGGTGCCTCGAAGGACACCGGGGTGCCGTCGTCCAGCAGCACGCTGCCGCTGCGGGTCTGGGAGTCGTACGTGTACGCGGTCGCCTGCATACCCGCACTGTATCGGGCCGTGTGACGCCCCACGCCGAGGGCGAGCGCCGTCCGCAGGTCCGCCGCGGTGTCCACGTCCCGCCGCACGCTGTCGACGTCCGCCAGTGCGATTTCGACGGCTCCCGAGGCGGAATGCCGGGCCCGCGACGGACCCCCGAAGGACGGTGCCAATTCCACGTCCGGTGCGGCGGAAAGAAGAGTCGTCCCGATTCCGGCCGCATCGGCCAGAAATGCCCGGGGAAATACCGAGGCGTTTTCGAGCACGCGTAGCAATTCGGGGGGCCGCAGCGCCGGCAGGTCGGCGTTCATCGCCGCGACCGCGGCGCCGGGCCGCCGCTCCCGCGCCGCCCGCGCCCCGTGGGCCAGCGCCGCGTTGAGCCCGGCCGCCGGGGCGTCGGGGACGATCCGCGCCCCCAGCCTGGCCAGTTCCCGGCCGGCCGCCGCGTCGTCCGTGACCACCACCACATCCGCGACCGCGGCGCAGGCCAGCGCCCCCGCGACGGTGTCCTGGGCGAAGGCCAGGGCCAGCCCCGGACGGGAGGCCCCCACCGCCGCCGCGAGACGGCTCTTGGCCACCGACAGAGGCTTCAGCGGAACCACCAGACTCCAGACGGCGTTCGTGACGGACCCCTTCCCCGCGGTGCGCTCCGACCCCTCCCCGGGCCAAGGTCAGGTCATGGCCGGGTCATGTGTCGGCCCATTGTCGCCCCCGCCCGGGCGGCCCGGGGGCCCGGCGGTGTGAGCGGGGCGTACGGTGTTCTCGACAGAGACCGGGCCCGGGGTGACACTTGTCCGGCCGACGAGGTGCCCCAGCCGCGCACCGGTCCTAGAGGAAGGTGTCCGAGTGTCCCGCCGCAGAATCGGCTTCTGGTACCGCCTGGCGGCGGTCATCGCAAAACCGCCGCTGGTAGTGCTCTTCAAGCGGGACTGGCGGGGAATGGAGCACATTCCGGCCGAGGGCGGCTTTATCACCGCCGTCAATCACAACTCGTATCTGGACCCGCTCTCCTACGCGCACTTCCAGTACAACACCGGCCGGGTGCCCCGATTGCTCGCCAAGGCCGCCCTCTTCAAGGTCCCCATTGTCGGGTCGATCCTGCGCGGCAGCGGGCAGATCCCCGTCTACCGCGAGAGCACCAACGCCCTCGACGCATTCCGGGCCGCCGTCGACGCCATCGAGGGCGGCGAATGCGTGGCCTTTTACCCGGAGGGCACCCTCACCCGCGACCCCGACATGTGGCCGATGGCCGGCAAGACCGGCGCCGCCCGCGTCGCGCTGATGACCAGGGCGCCCGTCATTCCGGTGGCCCAGTGGGGCGCGAACCTCGCGATGCCGCCCTACGCCAAGGAGAACAAGGTCCGCCTGTTCCCGCGCAAGACCCTCCAGGTGCTCGCCGGACCGCCCGTGGACCTCTCGGCCTTCTACGACCGGGAGCCCACCCCGGACGTGCTCAAGCAGGCCACCGAGGTCATCATGGCGGCCATCACCGTCCTCCTGGAGGAGGTGCGGGGGGAGACCGCCCCCGAGCAGCCGTACGACCATCGCAACGCCAGGGCGGAACAGCGGCGCAAGGCCGCAGGGGAGGGCAAGAAGTGACACGTCCCGTGAAGGCGACCGTCTTCGGAACAGGCTCCTGGGGCACGGCCTTCGCCATCGTGCTCGCCGACGCCGGCTGCGAGGTCACCCTCTGGGGCCGCCGCACCGAGGTCGTCGACGCCATCAACACCGGCCGGACCAACCCGGACTACTTCCCCGACGTCGAACTCCCCGCGAACATCCGGGCCACCGGCGACCCGGCCGAGGCCGCCGCGGGCGCCGACTTCACCGTCCTGGCCGTCCCCTCCCAGACCCTGCGCGACAACCTCGCCGCCTGGGCCCCGCTGCTGGCCGCCGACACGGTGCTCGTCTCCCTCATGAAGGGCATCGAACTGGGCACGGCCAAGCGGATGAGCGAGGTCATCGAGGAGGTGGCCAAGGTCCCGGCCGAGCGCATCGCCGTCGTCACCGGCCCCAACCTGGCCGCCGAGATCGCCGCCCGCCAGCCCGCCGCCTCCGTCGTCGCCTGCGTGGACGAGGCCGTGGCCCAGCGCCTCCAGGCCGCCTGCCACACCGCGTACTTCCGCCCGTACACCAGCACCGACGTCATCGGCTGCGAACTCGGCGGCGCCGTCAAGAACGTCATCGGCCTCGCCGTCGGCATCGCGGACGGCATGGGCCTGGGCGACAACACCAAGGGCTCGCTCATCACCCGGGGCCTGGCCGAAGCGACCCGCCTGGGCGTGGCCATGGGCGCCGACCCGCTCACCTTCTCCGGCCTGGCCGGCCTCGGCGACCTGGTCGCCACCTGCTCCTCGCCGCTCTCCCGGAACCACACCTTCGGCACGAACCTCGGCCGCGGGATGACCCTGGAGGAGACCATCGCGGTCACCAAGCAGACCGCCGAGGGAGTCAAGTCCTGCCAGTCGGTGGCCGATCTGGCGGGCCGCCACGGGGTGGACATGCCGATCACCGAGACCGTCGTGGACATCGTCCACCACGGCAAGCCGACCCTCGTGGCCCTGAAGGAGCTGATGGGCCGCAGCGCGAAACCGGAACGTCGCTGACTCCGATCCGGACGCTTGAGCGGGTACTCTCATGCCGATATGAGCAGCGAGAACCTCCCCCAGACCCCTGAGCAGCAGGGCCGCAAGCCCCGCGTGGCCGTCGTGTTCGGCGGCCGCAGCTCGGAACACGCCATCTCGGTCGTCACGGCGGGCGCCGTACTGCGCTCCATCGACCGGTCCAAGTACGAGGTGCTGCCCATCGGCATCACCACGGACGGCCGGTGGGCGCTGACCGCCGACGAGCCCGCGCGGATGGCCATCGCCGACCGCACGCTCCCGAGCGTCGAGGACCTCGCCGAGTCCGAGGACGGCGCCGTCGTGCTCTCGGTCGACCCGGCCAGCCGCCAGGTCGTCTACACCGAGCCGGGCGCCGTCCCGAAGGCCCTGGGCGAGGTCGACGTCGTCTTCCCCGTGCTGCACGGCCCCTACGGCGAGGACGGCACCCTCCAGGGCCTCCTGGAGCTCTCCGGCATCCCGTACGTCGGCTCGGGCGTCCTCGCCTCGGCCGTCGGGCAGGACAAGGACTACATGAAGCGGGTGTTCACGTCCTTCGGGCTGAGCGTCGGCCCGTACCTGACGATCCGCCCCCGCGAGTGGGAGGCCGACCGGGACGCCGCCACGGCCAGGATCCTGGACTTCGCCGCCGAGCACGGCTGGCCGCTCTTCGTGAAGCCCGCCCGCGCCGGCTCCTCCATCGGCATCACCAAGGTCGACGACGCCTCCGGCCTGGAGGCCGCCGTCAAGGAGGCCCGCCGCCACGACCCGAAGATCATCGTGGAGGCGCTGCTGCGCGGCCGCGAGATCGAGTGCGGCGTCCTGGAGTTCGAGGACGGGCCCCGCGCCAGCGTGCCCGCCGAGATCCCGCCGGTCTCCAGCCACGACTTCTACGACTTCGAGGCGAAGTACATCGACTCCGCCTCCGGGATCGTGCCCGCCCCGATCACCCCGGAGCAGACCGCCGAGGTCCAGCGGCTCGCGGTCGAGGCCTTCGAGGCCGCCTCGTGCGAGGGTCTCGTGCGCGCCGACTTCTTCCTCACCGAGGACGGCGAGTTCGTCATCAACGAGATCAACACGATGCCCGGTTTCACGCCGATCTCGATGTACCCGCTGATGTGGGAGAAGTCCGGCATCGCGTACCCGGAGCTGGTGGACCGCCTGATCCAGGCCGCCCTGCGCCGCTCCACGGGGCTGCGCTAGCACCCACGCAAGGCCGCCGCCCGCCGGCCGCCCCTCCACGGGGCGGCCGGCGGGCGGCGGTGTACCGGAACTCAGTAGGAGGAGACGCCCTCGGGCACGGTCGCGGCGATCGCCGTGGACAGACCGACGAGCATCCCCGCGTCCGTGGCATGCTCCTTGTCGACCCGGACCTCCGTGTAAGCCAGCCGCAGACCGGTGGTGAAACGGAAACCGCCGTCGTCGAGCTTCTCCAGCAGCCAGGCCACGTCGTTGACGTGGACGCCCTCCTGCTTCGGATCCAGCATCTTGGGGGGCTTGGCGATACCGCACCGCAGTACGATCGCCGAGCCGCCCCACGAGGCGGTCAGGTCGGACTCCGGTTCGGTCCGGGTCCGGGCCAGGCCGGCCACCGTCTCCGGGAGTTCCTCGTGCAGCGCCGCACAGAACCCCGCGACGTCGGACGGCGGCGCGGGCGGTGGTTCCACCCGGGCCTCGGAACCGCCCGGGGAGCACGCCGCCATGGCGGACACGGCCAGGGCGACGGGCATGGCCAGGACACGGACGGGCCGGCGGTGGAGGGACATCACCGGCCAAGAGTAGACGGGGGCTACAGATGGACCACCGGGCAGGTCAGGGTGCGGGTGATCCCCTCCACCTGCTGGACCTTGGCCACGACCATGCGGCCGAGCTCGTCCACGGTGTCGGCCTGGGCGCGCACGATCACGTCGTACGGACCCGTCACGTCCTCGGCCTGGATCACCCCCGGGATCTGGCCGATGGACTCGGCGACGAACGACGCCTTGCCCACTTCGGTCTGGATAAGGATGTACGCCTGTACCACGGAACCTCCAGGGCGGCCACGAGGATCATTTCCCCTAATCTTCGGGTGGACCCCACACGATGGACAGGGCCGGGGGAAGAAGGGACGCCACGGTACCGCGTCGCCGTGCGCCACGGGGAGACCTGCGGGCCCGGCGCCACGCACAGCGGGGCGTACGGAGAGCAGAAGTTGACGTATCTGTTGACGGTACCCAGAGCTGTGACGGCTCGCGACCGCAAGCGGACTGGGCAAGAAGGGGCACAGCGATGAAGGGCACTGTCGGCGAGCTGGGGGAGTTCGGGCTGATCAGGGAGCTCACCTCACGGCTCACCACCACCCCGGCGGTCCGGCTCGGACCCGGCGACGACGCCGCCGTGGTGTCGGCCCCCGACCGGCGGGTCGTGGCGAGCACCGACATCCTCCTGGAGGGCCGGCACTTCCGGCGCGACTGGTCCACGGCCTACGACGTGGGCCGCAAGGCCGCCGCGCAGAACCTGGCGGACATCGCGGCCATGGGAGCGGTGCCGACCGCGCTGCTGCTCGGCCTCGTCGTACCCGCCGAGCTCCCGGTCACCTGGCCCACCGAACTCATGGACGGCATCCGCGACGAGTGCCAGGTCGCCGGCGCCGCCGTGGTCGGCGGGGACGTCGTACGGGGGGACACCATCACCGTCTCCATCACCGCCCTCGGCGACCTGCGCAACCACGAGCCGGTCCTGCGCTCCGGCGCCCAGCCCGGCGACGTCGTCGCCGTCACCGGCTGGCTCGGCTGGTCGGCGGCCGGCTTCGCCGTGCTCTCGCGCGGCTTCCGCTCCCCGCGGGCCTTCGTCGAGGCCCACCGGCGCCCCGAGCCGCCGTACCACGCCGGTCCCGCGGCCGCCGGGCTCGGCGCCAGCGCCATGACCGACGTCAGCGACGGCCTGATCGCCGACCTCGGCCACATCGCCGAGGCCAGCAAGGTACGGATCGACCTGCGCTCGGCCGCCGTCGACATCCCGACCCAGATGCACGACATCGGGCAGGCCGTCGGCGTCGACCCGCTCCAGTGGGTGCTCACCGGGGGAGAGGACCACGCGATCGTGGCGACCTTCCCGCCCGACGTGAAGCTCCCCGCCCGCTGGAAGGTCATCGGCGAGGTCCTCAACCGCTCCGCGCTGCCCCAGGTGACCGTCGACGGCGCGCCCTGGACCAGCACCGGCGGCTGGGACCACTTCGGGGCCGACCCGGCCGCCCCGGAGGGCGCGCTGTGAACACGGCGCCGCCGCTGTGCCTGACCGTCGCCGGATCGGACTCCGGCGGCGGCGCGGGCATCCAGGCCGACCTCAAGACCATGCTGGCGCTCGGCGTCCACGGGATGAGCGTGGTGACCGCCGTGACCGCGCAGAACTCGCTCGGGGTACGGGGAGCCTGGGAGCTGCCCGCCGAGGCCGTCACGGCCCAGTACCGGGCCGTCGTGGACGACATCGGGGTCCAGGCCGTGAAGACCGGGATGCTCTCCTCCGCCGTACTGGTGGAGACCGTGGCCGCGCTGCTCGCCGACACCGCCGCCCCGGCCGTCGTGGACCCCGTCGGCGTCTCCAAGCACGGGGACGCCCTGCTCGCCGCCTCGGCGCTGGACGCCGTACGCACCGAACTGCTGCCGCGGGCCACCGTGGCCACGCCCAACCTGGACGAGGTCGCCCAGCTCACCGGCATCGTCGTGGAGAGCGAGGACGACATGCGCCGGGCCGCCGACGCGATCCTCGGCCACGGGCCCCGCTGGGCGCTGATCAAGGGCGGCCACCTCGCGGCGCACGGCGACGAGGCCGTGGACCTGCTCACCGACGGAACGGGGGAGTGGTGGCTGCGCGCCCCGCGCCACTCCAACCGGCACACGCACGGCACGGGCTGCACCCTGGCCAGCGCCATCGCGGCCGGCCTGGCCAGGGGCCTGGCCGTCCCGGAGGCGGTCACGGCCGCCAAGGAGTACGTCACGGGCGGCATCGCCGCCGGCTTCGCGCTCGGCGCGGGCATCGGCCCGGTGGATCACGCCTGGCGGCTGCGCTGACCCCGCCCGGAGCACCGGGATCCGCGCCGGCGGAACCCCCCGGACAAGGCAAAAGGCCGGTTCACCAGAGGTGAACCGGCCTTCTTGGCAACCGGAAGGGGCTGCGCTACGACGGGCGTCAGCGCGAGACCTTGCCGGCCTTGATGCACGAGGTGCAGGCGTTGAGGCGCTTCGGCGTCCCATTGACCACGGCACGGACGCGCTGGATGTTCGGGTTCCAGCGACGCGAGGTGCGGCGGTGCGAGTGGGAGATGTTGTTGCCGAAGCTCGGCCCCTTGGCGCAAACGTCGCAGTTGGCAGCCACAGGTCACTCCAAAGACTTCAGATGCAATTACAGTGAATCCGGCGCACCGGAATCAGAGGTCTGAAGTGGTTTGCCGGGGAAAAGACCCGACTCTCATCGGGCAACCGGAGCAGCATACAACGACTGCGCCCGTCCAAGAAAACTACCATGACGGCCGGCGGCCCCGTCCCGCGGTCCTGACCCCGGGAGCGCGGTCCTTCGTTACCCTGCGGTGAACCCTGGCCCGCACAAGGAGGAACGCCCGGTGCCGCACGAGCCGCAGCCGCAGTCCGCCGACGAGCTCGACGCCGAGGCCGTGCGCACCTGGAGCTCGCTCGCCCTGGCCGCACTGGGCCGGGCCCGCGAGGACATCGACGCGATCAACGTATACCCGGTCGCCGACGCGGACACCGGCACCAACCTCTACCTCACCGCCGAGTCCGCCGACCGCGCGCTGGCCGAGACCTTCGACAGCGCCGCCCGCGCCGCCGCGGCACCCACCACCCTGCCCGAGGCCGTACGGGCCTGGGCGCACGGCGCGCTCGTCGGCGCCCGCGGCAACTCCGGGACGATCCTCGCGCAGCTGCTGCGCGGGGTGGCCGACGTGCTCGGCGCCGAGCACGCGGACCGGCAGAGCGCCCCCGGCGGCATGCTGGCGCACGCGCTCACCCGGGCCGCCGAGGAGGCGTACGCGGCCGTCGCGCACCCGGTGGAGGGCACCATGCTCACCGTCGCGGGCGCCGCCGCGCGGGCCGGCGAAGCGGCCTCGGCGGCCGCCGGCACCGCGGCCGACGTGGCACGCGCCGCCTACGACGCCGCCCGCGCCGCACTCGCCGAGACCCCCGGGCAGCTCGCCGCGCTGGGCCGGGCCGGAGTCGTCGACGCCGGCGGCTGCGGACTGGTCGCCGTACTCGGCGCCCTCTGGCAGGCGCTGTCGGGGCAGGAACCGCCCGCCGGACCCGTGGCCGGCCGGGCCGCGGCCGCCGCGGCCCCCGCCGCGCAGCCGGACGACCCGTGCGAGCAGCACGAGGACGGGCCCGCCTACGAGGTCATCTACCTGCTGGAAGCCTCGGACGCGGCGGTCGCGGAACTGCGCGCGCAGCTCGACGGCCTCGGCGACTCCCTGGTCGTGGTCGGCGGGGACGGGCTGTGGAACGTCCACGTCCACGTCGACGACCCCGGCGCGGCCGTGGAAGCGGGGGTCGTCGCGGGGCGGCCGTACCGGATACGGATCACGCACTTCGGCGACGAGCGCCGCCGCGGCCGCGGCGAGCGCGCCCAGCGGGCCGTGGTCGCCGTCGTGCCCGGCGAGGGACTGGCCGGACTGTGCGCCGAGGCCGGCGCGACCACCGTGCTCGTGCGCCCCGGCGAGGTCCCGGCCACCGCCGAACTCCTCGACGCCGTCCGCCGCGCCCATGCCCGCGAGGTGGTGCTCCTGCCGGGCGGCACGGAACTGCGCGCGGCGGCGGCCACGGCCGCCGAACAGGCCCGCGCCGAGGGCGTGCGGGTCGCCGTGATCCCCACCCGCTCCGCCGTCCAGGGCCTGGCCGCACTCGCCGTGCACGACCCGGACGGCAGCTTCGACGAGGACGTGGTGGCCATGACCGCGGCCGCCGGCGCCACCCGCTACGGGGAACTGGCCGTCGCCGAACGCCAGTCCTTCACCTCGGCCGGCATCTGCCAGGCCGGCGACGTGCTCGGCCTCATCGACGGCGACGTCGCCGTGATCGGCGCGGGCCTGACCGAGACCGCCGAGGCGGTGCTGGACCGGATGCTCGGCTCCGGCGGCGAACTGGTCACCCTGGTCCTCGGACCCGAGGTGCCGGACGGCGTCGCCGAACGCCTGGAGGCGTACGTCCAGCACGGCCACCTCGCCGTGGACACCGTCACCTACCGGGGCGGCCGGTACTCGGCGCCGCTCCTCATCGGGGTGGAATAGCGGGCTTGTCAGCGCCATGGTGTGCAATGGAACACGTGCCCGCGCTCGACGAAGACCTCAAGAAGACGCTCGGTCCCGCCACCGCCAAGGTGCTGGCCGAGCAGCTCGGCCTGCACACGGCCCTGGACCTGCTCCACCACTACCCGAGGCGGTACGCCGAGCGCGGTGAGCTGACCTCGCTGGCCGAGCTCGCCGACCAGATCGACGAGCACGTGACCGTCGTCGCGCAGGTCGCCGACGCCCGCGTCCTGACCTTCAACGGGGGCCGGGGCAAGCGGCTGGAGGTGACCATCACCGACGGCAGCGGCCGCCTCCAGCTGGTCTTCTTCGGCGCAGGGGTCCACAAGCCGCACAAGGAACTGCTCCCCGGCAGCCGCGCGATGTTCGCCGGCAAGGTGTCCAGGTTCAACCACAAGCTCCAGCTCGCGCACCCCGCGTACGAGCCGCTCGGCGCGGACGCCTCCGACCGGGACGCCGCCACCGCCTTCGCGAACCAGCTGATCCCGATCTACCCGGCCTGCGCGAAGCTGGAGTCCTGGAAGATCGCCAAGTGCGTGGACGCGGTGCTGCCCAGCGCCCAGGAGGCGGTGGACCCGCTGCCGCCCGCCCTGCGCGAGGGCCGCGGACTGGTCCCGCTCACCGAGGCACTGCTGAAGATCCACCGGCCGGCCACCAAGGCCGACATCGAGGACGCCCGCCAACGCCTGAAGTGGGACGAGGCCTTCGTCCTCCAGGTCGCCCTGGCCCGCCGCCGCCACGCCGACGCCCAGCTCCCGGCCGTCCCGCGCCGCGCCGCCCCCGGCGGCCTGCTCGACGCCTTCGACGCCAAGCTCCCCTTCACCCTCACCGAGGGCCAGCAGAAGGTCTCGAAGGAGATCTTCGACGACCTCGCCACCAGCCACCCCATGCACCGCCTCCTCCAGGGCGAGGTCGGAAGCGGAAAGACCATGGTGGCCCTGCGGGCGATGCTGGCCGTCGTGGACTCCGGCGGGCAGGCGGCGATGCTCGCGCCCACCGAGGTGCTCGCCCAGCAGCACCACCGCTCCATCGTCGAGATGATGGGCGAACTGGCCGAGGGCGGCATGCTCGGCGGCTCCGACCAGGGCACCAAGGTCGTGCTGCTCACCGGCTCGATGGGGATGCCGGCACGCCGCCAGGCCCTGCTCGACCTGGTCACCGGCGAGGCCGGGATCGTCATCGGCACGCACGCCCTGATCGAGGACAAGGTGCAGTTCCACGACCTCGGCCTGGTCGTCGTGGACGAACAGCACCGCTTCGGCGTGGAGCAGCGCGACGCGCTCCGCTCCAAGGGCAAGCAGCCCCCGCACCTGCTGGTGATGACCGCCACCCCGATCCCGCGCACCGTCGCCATGACCGTCTTCGGCGACCTGGAGACCTCCGTCCTGGACCAGCTGCCCGCCGGGCGCTCGCCGATCGCCACCCACGTGGTGCCGTCCCAGGACAAGCCGCACTTCCTCGCCCGGGCCTGGGAGCGGGTCCGCGAGGAGGTGGAGAAGGGCCACCAGGCGTACGTGGTCTGCCCGCGCATCGGCGACGGGGAGGACGACCCCAAGAAGAAGCAGGCCGCGGAGGAGGCCGACCGGCGGCCGCCGCTCGCCGTCCTGGAGATCGCCGAACAGCTCGGCCGCGGACCGCTGGCCGGGCTGAGCGTCGAGGTGCTGCACGGCCGGATGGACCCCGCCGACAAGGACGACGTCATGCGCCGGTTCGCGGCCGGCGAGGTGAAGGTGCTGGTCGCCACCACCGTCATCGAGGTCGGCGTGAACGTCCCCAACTCCACCGTCATGGTGATCATGGACGCGGACCGGTTCGGCGTCTCCCAGCTCCACCAGCTGCGCGGCCGCGTCGGCCGCGGCTCCGCCCCCGGGCTGTGCCTGCTGGTCAGCGAGATGCACGAGGCGAGCCCCGCCCGGGCCCGGCTCGCCGCCGTCGCCGCCACCCTCGACGGCTTCGAGCTCTCCCGCATCGACCTGGAGCAGCGGCGCGAGGGCGACGTCCTGGGCCAGGCCCAGTCGGGTGTGCGCTCCTCGCTGCGCATGCTCGCCGTCATCGACGACGAGGAGGTCATCGCCCAGGCCCGGGAGGAAGCCACCCGCGTGGTGGCCGAGGACCCGGCCCTGGAGCGGCTGCCGGGCCTGCGGACCGCGCTGGAGGCCCTGCTCGACACCGAGCGCGAGCAGTACCTGGAGAAGGGCTGAGCGGTACGACCTATCGTTGGAGTGCCGCGGCGGACCGCCGCGCGCCCCCCTACCGCCGTACCGAAGGACCCCAGATGACCCGCGTGATCGCCGGCAGCGCCGGCGGGCGACGGCTGGCCGTGCCCCCCGGCACCGGCACCCGGCCGACCTCGGACCGGATGCGCGAAGGCCTCTTCTCCACCTGGGAGTCGCTCCACGGGGTCGAAGGGGCCCGGGTGCTCGACCTCTACGGCGGCTCCGGCGCCGTCGGCCTGGAAGCCCTCTCCCGGGGCGCGGACCACGCCCTGCTGGTCGAAGCCGACCCCAAGGCCGCCAAGGCGATCCGGGACAACATCAGGACGCTGGGCCTGCCCGGGGCCGAGTTCCGGGCCGGCCGGGCCGAGCAGATCGTGGCGGCCCGCGCCGGCGGGGACCCGTACGACGTCGTCTTCCTGGACCCGCCGTACGCCGTGGACAGCGCGGACCTGCGGGAGATCCTCCTCACACTCCGGTCCAACGGCTGGATCACGGACGACGCGCTCGTCACCGTGGAGCGCAGCACCAGGAGCGGCGCCTTCCCGTGGCCCGAGGGCTTCGAGCCGCTCCGGTCGCGCAAGTACGGCGAGGGCACCCTTTGGTACGGCCGCGCCGCATTCACCAGCGAAGACTCATGAACGAGGGAGTTCAGTTGCGCCGCGCCGTCTGTCCGGGGTCCTTCGATCCCATCCACAACGGACACCTCGACATCATCGGACGCGCCTCCAGGCTGTACGACGTCGTGTACGTCGCCGTGGGGATCAACGAGTCGAAGCAGGGCCTGTTCACCGTCGAGGAGCGGATCGAGCTGATCCGCGAGGCGACGGCGGACTACGGCAACGTCCAGGTGGAGGCCTTCCGCGGACTGCTCGTCGACTTCTGCAAGCAGCGGGACATCCCGGCGATCGTCAAGGGCCTGCGCGCGGTCAGCGACTTCGACTACGAGCTCCAGATGGCCCAGATGAACCTGGGCCTGTCGGGCGTCGAGACGCTGTTCGTCCCGACGGTCCCCTCCTACAGCTTCCTGTCCTCCTCGCTGGTCAAGGAAGTCGCGGCATGGGGCGGCGACGTCGCCCACCTGCTGCCCGCGCACGTGCACGCGGCGCTCCTGGAGCGGCTGCGCGAGCGCTGAGCATCTGACGGGCCGTCAGTCGGTGTCGGGGGCCCGCCCGGTGGCCTTACAGTCGACCCGTCCGTCTCAGGAACCGCCTGAGGCCGAGAGAGTGCGAGCCCCCATGGACGTGCAGAAGAAGCTCGACGAGATCGTCGCGGCCGTCGGCGGCGCCCGGTCCATGCCGATGTCGGCCTCCTGCGTGATCAACCGCGCCGAGCTGCTCGCCCAGCTGGAAGAGGTCCGCCAGGCCCTCCCCGGCTCGCTCGCCCAGGCCCAGGAGCTCATCGGCGGCCGGGAGCAGATGGTCGAGGACGCCCGCCGGGAGGCGGAGCGGATCATCGACGCGGCCCACGACCAGCGCGGTTCGCTGATCGCCGACACCGAGATCGCGCGGCGCTCCCAGGCCGAGGCGGACCGGATCCTGGAGGACGCCCGCCGGGAGGCCGAGGAGATCCGGGCCGAGGCCGACGACTACGTCGACAGCAAGCTCGCGAACTTCGAGGTCGTGCTGACCAAGACGATCGGCTCGGTGGACCGGGGCCGGGAGAAGCTGCTGGGCCGCGGCCCGGGCCTGGACGAGGACGGCTACCCGGACGCGGACGCGCCCGAGCGCAGCCACGACCCCGAGACGCAGCGGCAGCAGGCGGACGCGTACGTGGACACCAAGCTCGCGACCTTCGAGGCGGTGCTCTCCAAGACCCTGGAGGCCGTGGGCCGCGGCCGCCAGAAGCTGCTCGGCCGGGTCCCGACCGACGACCTGGGCGTGCACATGGCCGCCCAGGACGCGGCGGCCGGCCAGCCCTCCCGCTCCGCGAGCGACTCGGACTTCCTGGCCGGCCTGGCGGAACCGGAGCCGGGGCCCGTGCAGGCGCACATCCCGGCCCAGCCGGAGCCCGTGTACGACGCGTACGGCTATCAGCAGCCCGCCGCCCAGCAGCAGGACCCGTACGCCTACCAGGACCCGTACGGGGGCTACCAGCAGCAGCCGGACCCGTACTCCGGTGCGAGCACCGGCTCCACTGGAGCGGCTTACGCCGCGCACTACGATGCGCAGCAGTCCGACCCGTACGCCGCCTACCAGCAGCCGCAGCAGTCGCAGCAGCCCCAGCACCCGCAGCAGGCCCAGCAGCCCTCGCTCGACGAGACCAGTTTCTTCGACACGAGCATGATCAACCTGGACCAACTGCGCCAGTACGAACAGGGCCGCTGACACCGGATTGGGCGCACGGCCCCGCTGCGGGTATCCTGGCTCTTCGGTCGCGCGTATGCGTCGCGATCCATGCTGCCCGTGAGCGGCGGAATCTTTGATCTTCAGCGATCCGTGAAAGCAGGAACAGCCCTGAACACCCGCCTCGACCACCGCAACCCCCTCGTGTTCGACACGCACGAGCTGGGTCGGCGTCCTGGTGCCATGCAGCGGTTGTCCCGTGAGATCGACGCACCGGCGGACCTCGGTCTGGCCGACGTGATCGGAGTGCCGGAAGGCGCCCCGGTGAAGCTCAACCTCCGCCTCGAGTCGGTCATGGAAGGGGTGCTTGTCACAGGCACCGTCCGTGCATCGGCGACGGGGGAGTGCGTAAGGTGTCTGGAGACCGTCGAGCGCGAGCTCAAGGCGGACTTCCAGGAGATGTTCTCGTACCCTGACGCCGACGACCGGGGCCGCGCCAAGGCGGAGCCGGCCGACGACGCCGAGGACGACGAGGACACGCTCTTCCTCGAGGACGGATTGTTCGACCTCGAACCCGTGCTGCGGGATGCGGTGGTGCTCGCACTGCCGATGCAGCCGGTGTGCCGGGAGGACTGTCTCGGACTGTGCCCCGAATGCGGAGCCGGTCTGAACGACGACCCGGACCACCACCACGACGCCGTCGACATCCGTTGGGCGGCATTGCAGGGACTCGTCACCGATCAGGGCGATGAGAAGGACAACATGAGCGGCACTGCGTCTGACGGAGTTCAGAGCGCCGCCGAGAAGCAGGAGAAGTAGCCGTGGCTGTTCCGAAGCGGAAGATGTCGCGCAGCAACACGCGCCACCGCCGGTCGCAGTGGAAGGCTGCGGTCCCCACCCTGGTTTCGTGTGAGCGTTGCCAGGAGCCGAAGCTCCAGCACATCGCGTGCCCGAGCTGCGGCACCTACAACAAGCGCCAGGTCCTCGAGGTCTGAGCGGCTGGTGAGAGGCGCAATGTCTGAGCTGTCCAACGCTGAGAAGCAGGCAGACAGTAACAACGCGGCCTCGTCCCACACGCTTCTGGAAGGGCGGCTCGGGTACCGACTCGAGACCGCCCTTCTGGTGCGTGCACTGACCCACCGCTCGTACGCGTACGAGAACGGCGGTCTGCCCACCAACGAACGCCTGGAGTTCCTCGGGGACTCCGTGCTGGGCCTGGTGGTCACGGACACGCTGTACACGACCCACCCGGACCTCCCCGAAGGCCAGCTGGCCAAGCTTCGGGCCGCGGTGGTCAACTCGCGCGCACTGGCGGAGGTCGGGCGCGGCCTCGACCTCGGCTCCTTCATCCGGCTCGGCCGGGGCGAAGAGGGCACGGGCGGCCGGGACAAGGCCTCCATCCTCGCCGACACGCTGGAAGCGGTCATCGGCGCGGTCTACCTCGACCAGGGCCTCGACGCGGCCTCGGAGCTGGTCCACCGGCTCTTCGACCCGCTCATCGAGAAGTCCTCGAACCTCGGGGCCGGCCTGGACTGGAAGACCAGTCTCCAGGAGCTCACGGCGGCCGAAGGTCTTGGCGTACCGGAATACCTGGTCACCGAGACCGGTCCGGACCACGAGAAGACCTTCACTGCTGCCGCCCGCGTCGGTGGTGTCTCGTACGGCACCGGCACCGGCCGCAGCAAGAAGGAAGCGGAACAGCAGGCCGCCGAGTCGGCGTGGCGCGGGATCCGCGCCGCGGCGGACGAGCGGATCGCGGCGGCGGCTGCCGCCGCTCCGGCAGAGGTCCCGGCTTCGGCCGAGGCCGTGGACGGCGGGGTGCCGACGCCCGCCGATCCTGCGCCGGACGCCTGACCTTCCTTCGGGCATTCCTTCGCCCGCCCCTGCACAGCAGGGGCGGGCGTTGCCGTTTCCGGGCGGCCGGTACGCTCGCGGCAGCGCCCAGATCCGCACCCACCGGAGGTTCCCCGTGCCCGAGCTGCCCGAAGTCGAAGTCGTGCGGCGGGGGCTGGAGCGCTGGGTCGCCGGGCGGACCGTCGAGGCCGTCGAGGTCCTGCACCCGCGTGCGGTGCGGCGCCACCCGGGCGGCGGGGCCGACTTCGCGGCGCGGCTTCGGGGGGAGACCCTCGGGGTGCCGCAGCGGCGCGGGAAGTACCTGTGGCTGCCGCTGGCGGGGCGGGACCTGTCGGTGCTCGGGCACCTGGGCATGAGCGGGCAGCTGCTCGTGCAGCCCGAGGGCGCCGCGGACGAGAAGCACCTGCGGATCCGGGTGCGCTTCGAGGACGACGCCGGGACGGAGCTGCGCTTCGTGGACCAGCGGACCTTCGGCGGGCTCTCGCTGCACGAGACCGTCGCCGACAGCGCCGAGGGCCTGCCCGACGTCATCGCGCACATCGCGCGCGACCCCCTGGACCCGCTGTTCGACGAGGCGGCCTACCACCTCGCGCTGCGCGCCAAGCGGACCACGGTCAAGCGGGCGCTGCTGGACCAGTCGCTGATCAGCGGGGTCGGCAACATCTACGCGGACGAGGCGCTGTGGCGCTCGAAGCTGCACTACGAACGCCCGACGGCCAACCTCACGCGCCCCCGCAGCGCGGAACTCCTCGGCCATGTCCGGGACGTCATGAACGCGGCCCTCGCCGTGGGCGGCACGAGCTTCGACAGCCTGTACGTCAACGTGAACGGGGAGTCGGGGTACTTCGACCGTTCGCTCGACGCCTACGGGCGCGAGGACGAGCCCTGCCGGCGCTGCGGCACCCCGATGCGGCGGCGGCCCTGGATGAACAGGTCGAGCTACTTCTGCCCGCGCTGTCAGCGGCCGCCGCGGGTCGCGTCGTAGGAGTCCCGGGCGGACAGCACCGCCGGCATGCTCCCCTCCAGGTGGTGGATCAGCGCGAGGAGCCGGTCCGCCACCTCGATGCCGAGGGGGGTCAGTTCGTAGTCCACGCGCGGCGGGTTGGTCGGCTGCGCCTCGCGGTGGACGATCCCGTCGCGCTCCAGCGCGTGCAGGGTCTGCGAGAGCATCTTCTCGCTCACGCCGTCCACCCGGCGGCGCAGCTCGTTGAAGCGGACCGGGCCCTCGCGCAGGGCGCCCACGGTGAGGCTTCCCCAGCGACCGGTGACGTGTTCCAGCGTCTCGCGGGACGGGCAGGAGCGGGCGAACACGTCGAACGGCAGGTCGCCGTGCGCGGCGTCGGCTTCGGTACAGGCAGGGGTCTCCATAGAACAAGCGTACCCGCAGGCAGCGCTAACCCGGAGCTTGCGCTTTCTAAAAGTTAGTGGTTCTCTTCTTCTCGTCGCGGCACGCCCCGTGCTGCGGCGAGAGTCTTTCCGAGGGAGAAACCCGCCGTGTCCGGTATCACGCACACCCCCGTCGTCTCGATCGCCTACCACTCGGGCTACGGCCACACCGCCGTCGTCGCCGAGGCGGTCCGCAGCGGAGCCCTCGACGCCGGGGCGACCGTCCACCTGATCAAGGTCGACGAGATCGACGACGCGCATTGGGAGCTGCTCGACGCCTCCGACGCGATCGTCTTCGGCTCCCCGACGTACATGGGCACCGCCTCGGGCGCCTTCCACGTCTTCGCAGAGGCGTCCTCGAAGCGGTGGTTCGGCGACGCCTGGCAGGACAAGGTGGCCGCGGGCTTCACGAATTCGGCCTCGAAGAGCGGCGACAAGCTGCACACGCTGCAGTTCTTCCAGGTGCTGGCGGCGCAGCACGGCATGAACTGGGTGAACCTGGGTCTGAAGCCGGGCTGGAACTCCAGCACCGCCTCCGAGAACGACCTCAACCGCCTGGGCTTCTTCTCCGGCGCGGCCGCCCAGTCCAACTCCGACGAGGGTGCGGACGCGGTCCACAAGGCCGACATCGCCACGGCCGAGCACCTGGGCCGCCGCGTGGCCGAGCACACCCGCATCGTCGTCGCGGGCCGCGCGACCCTGGCGGCCGCGTCCGCCTGACGCCGGCTGTCAGAAGCCGAAGTCCTGCGTCCACCAGGGGCCGCCGGCGGCGAAGTGGGCGCCGACACCGAGGGTGCGGAACTCGCAGTTGAGGATGTTCGCCTTGTGGTCGGGGCTGTTCATCCAGGCCCGCATCACGGACTGCGCGTCACCCTGGCCGCGGGCGATGTTCTCGGCGCCGAGGCCCGAGAGGCCGGCCTTCGCGGCACGGTCCCAGGGGGTGTTGCCCTCGGGGTCGTCGTGGCCGAAGAAGCCGCGGGCGGCCATGTCCTTGCTGAAGGCGCCGGCCAGCGCCGCCAGCGGAGGGTTGGCGCGGACCGGACCGCAGCCGGCCTGGGCGCGCTCCTGGTTCACCAGGGTGACCACGGCCGCCTCCTCCGCCGAATGGGTGTCGAGGCTCGGCCGGGTCGCGGTGGCGGTCGGGGCGGGAGCCGATGCGGAAGGCGCCGGGGCCTCGGTCTTCTCGGGAGTCTCGGTCTTCTTCGGGGCTTCGGTCCTCTTCGGAGCCTCGGAGGAGGGGACCGGTGCGGCCGGGACGGGTGCGGCCGGGGTCCGGCGCGCGGTGCTCGGCGGAGCGGAGGGCGCCGCGGTGCCGGGGGACGGCTTCTGCGGTGCGGACGTGGGCGCGGACGCGGACGGGGTCGGCGAAGCCGACGCCGAGGGGGAGCCCGACGGGGAGGGCGAGGCCGATGCGGCGGGCGGGGCCGGCCGGGTCGCGGGGGGAGTCGGTGCGCCGCTCGTCGCCGAGCCGCGACCGGACAGGCTCGCGAGGCCGCCCTGCCGCTCGATCCCGGAGTCGGAGGCGGAGTCGGGCGCGGACTTGGCGGCCCCCGCCTTCGCGGTGGTGTCCGTACCGCTGACCCCCACGTACGGGAACGAGGCGCCGACCGGCACCATGCCGGTCGTGACGGCGGCGGCGCCCAGGGCGACGGCCACCGAGACCCCCAGCAGGCCGGTGCGCAGGGCGGTACCGCGCTTGCCGCCGCGGCGCGGCGCGGCGTGGAGTCCGTGGCGTCCCATCGGTGTCGTGCCTTCCTGAATGGATCAAGATCGTCCCTTACTCACCCAAATGGGTGAGTTCATTGGTGCGCGACTGTACGGCATGGGGCCCTGGGGGCGATGTGACCGGAAAGTTCGCACCCCGATAGCGTTCGCGCATGAATGAAGAGGTCCGTCTGACCGCCTGGGTGCGCGGCCGTGTGCAGGGAGTGGGCTTCCGCTGGTTCACCAGGGAGAACGCCCTGGAGATCGGCGGGATGGTCGGCTTCGCGCTCAACCTCGACGACGGGCGGGTGCAGGTGGTCGCCGAAGGTCAACGTGAGAATTGCCACCGGCTGCTGGACTGGTTGCGGTCCTCCGACACGCCCGGCCGGGTGGACGGGGTGACAGAGATCTGGGGCACACCGCGCGGTGGCTACGACGGTTTCGGGATGCGGTGAGCGATCGACTGATCATGCACTCATCACATCTCTGATCGCCCGGACCCGGTCGGAACTGGGCATTCGTCGTCGACGCGTTGCCGCCGGGGTCGATCCGTGGAAGGCTCGGAGATGAGGATGATCTCCACGCCCCATGCGGGGGCCGGGATGCCCGCCGATACGGGGCGTGATCGTGTTGACCGTCAAACTTTTTGGTGAGACGCTGGAAGCCCCGCGCACCTGAGCTGTTTGGCAGTGTTGGCAGTAGTAAGCGCAGTGACTGACAGTCGCTGCCGGACATCCGCGGGTGCGATTCCCTCACGACCCACACCGCTTCGGTCGGTCACTCAGTGTGGAGGACCATCCATCATGGCAAAGGCGCTTCTCGGTTACGTCGGCGGTTCCGACCCGCGACTCCTCGCCGAGATGCGACGGCTTCAGCAGCGCGTCCAGGACCTCGAGTCCGAGCTCGTACGGATTCAGTCCGAAAATGACGCGCTGAACGCGGCCGCCGCTCAGCACGACGGAGACTCGCTGCTGGACAGCATCGACATCGACGTACCCCAGGCGGAGCCTGCGCTCACCTGATCCGCGCTCACTCGTCGCTCGAATCCAGCCCCGCATGATCTGCAAGGGACGCTCCGGCGTCCCTTCTTTCTTTGGACTCCTCATCCGGGACCACAGGGCCAGGCGGGGGGCCTGATGCCTTTGACGTCAGTCGTGCCCTGCACCTTCATGGGTGAAACCGAACGTGAAAGGTAGAGTCCGGCGGCGTGCACCTCAAGTCCCTGACCCTGCGTGGCTTCAAGTCCTTCGCCTCCGCCACCACCCTGCGCTTCGAACCCGGCATCACCTGCGTCGTCGGTCCGAACGGCTCGGGCAAGTCCAACGTCGTCGACGCGCTCTCCTGGGTCATGGGCGAACAAGGGGCCAAGTCCCTGCGCGGCGGGAAGATGGAGGACGTCATCTTCGCCGGGACCACCGGCCGTCCGCCGCTCGGGCGCGCCGAGGTCTCCCTGACGATCGACAACTCCGACGGCGCGCTGCCCATCGACTACGCCGAAGTCACCATCACCCGGATCATGTTCCGCGGCGGCAGCAGCGAGTACCAGATCAACGGTGACACCTGCCGGCTGCTCGACATCCAGGAGCTGCTCTCCGACTCCGGCATCGGCCGCGAGATGCACGTCATCGTCGGTCAGGGCCAGCTGGACTCCGTCCTGCACGCCGACCCCATGGGCCGCCGCGCCTTCATCGAGGAGGCGGCCGGCGTACTGAAGCACCGCAAGCGCAAGGAGAAGGCGCTGCGGAAGCTCGACGCGATGCAGGCCAACCTCGCCCGCGTGCAGGACCTCGGGGACGAGCTGCGCCGACAGCTCAAGCCCCTGGGGCGCCAGGCGGCCGTCGCCCGGCGGGCCGCCGTGATCCAGGCGGACCTGCGCGACGCGCGGCTGCGCCTGCTCGCAGACGACCTGGTCGCCCTGCGGCGCGCGCTCGACGCGGAGATCGCGGACGAGGCCGCGCTCAAGGAGCGCAAGGAGGCCGCCGAGGCCCGGCTCGCGCAGGCGCTGCGGCGCGAGGCGGAGCTGGAGGAGGCGGTGCGGGAGCTCACGCCGCGGCTCCAGCGGGCGCAGCAGACCTGGTACGAGCTGTCGCAGCTCGCCGAACGGGTACGGGGCACCGCGTCCCTGGCGGATGCACGGGTCAAGAGCGCCACGGCCCCCGTCGAGGAGGAGCGCAGGGGCCGCGACCCCGAGGACATGGAGCGGGAGGCCGAGCGGATCCGCGAGCAGGAGGCGGAGCTGACGGCCGCGCTGGAGGCGGCCTCGCGGGCCCTGGAGGACACCACCGGGCACCGCGCGGAGCTGGAGCGGGAACTCGCCGAGGAGGAACGCCGGCTGCGGGACGCCGCCCGGGCCATCGCCGACCGGCGCGAGGGGCTGGCCCGGCTGACCGGGCGGCTCGGCGCGGCCCGCTCCCGGGCCGGGGCCGCCCAGGCCGAGATCGACCGGCTCTCCCTGGCGCGGGACGAGGCCCGCAGCCGGGCCGAGGCCGCACAGGCGGAGTACGAGGCGCTGGCGGAGGAGGTCGGCGGGCTCGACGACCCGTCGGCGGAGACGGACCACGAGGCCGCGCGGGCGGAGCTGAAGGAGGCGGAGGCCGCGCTCGGCGCCGCGCGGGAGGCGCTGGCGGCGGCGGAGCGCTCGCGGGCGGCGGTGTCGGCCCGCCGGGACGCACTGGCGCTGGGGCTGCGCCGCAAGGACGGTACGGGGGCGCTGCTCGCGGCCCGGGAGCGGCTGGCCGGCGTGCTCGGTCCGGCGGCGGAGCGGCTGTCGGTGACTCCGGGGTACGAAGCGGCCGTGGCCGCCGCGCTCGGCTCGGCGGCGGACGCCCTGGCGGTGGCCTCCCCGTCGGCGGCGGCCGGGGCGATCCGCCACCTGCGCGAAGCGGACGCGGGCCGCGCCACGCTCCTGATCACCCCTGTGCCTGCGCCTGCCCTCCCGGGCGGGGGTGCGGGTACGGGCGCTTCGGCCGTCCTGCCCGGCCAGGGATCCGGACCAGGGGCCGCTCCGGCCCGGCCGGACACCGCCGTTGAGGGCCGTGCCGCGGGCGGTCCGGCCGTCCTGCCGGGGCAGGGCGGGGCGCCCGGGCCTGCGGTCGCAGCCGCCGACGCCCTTTCCGGTGCGGACGGTTCGGCGCCCGCGCCGGGCCGGTTCGCAGGGGATGGGTCCGCCCCGGACGCGGGTACGCCGGTCGCGCTGCCGGGGCAGGGGGGCGGGACCGAGGCCGTTCCCGTGCCCGCGCCGGACGGCGGACGGGCGGCACCGGGCCGGGTCGCCGGCCCCGAGACCGCTTCGGCGGCCGCCGTCGGCGGTGGCGAGCCGGTGTCCGCAGCGGCCGGGGGAGACGGGCCCCACCCGGCCCCGGCCCTGGCGCCGGGCGCAGCCGTCCGGCCCGTACCCGCCGTGGCGCTGCTGTCCGGGGACGAGGAGGTGCGGCGGGCACTCGCGTGGGTGCTGCGCGACCACGTCGTCGTCGGCACGCTCGACGAGGCCGAGGCGTTCGTCGCGCGGCACCCCGACGCCGTGGCCGTGACCGTGGAGGGCGATGTCCTCGGTGCGCACCTCGCCCAGGGCGGGTCCGCCGGGGCGCCGAGCCTGATCGAGGTGCAGGCAGCCGTCGACGAGGCCGCGGCGGAGCTGACCCGGTTGGGCGTGCGCTGCGGGGAACTCGCCGCCGCGCAGGCCGCCGCGCAGTCCCGGCGGCAGGACGCGGCCACCCTGGTCGAGGAGCTCGCCGAGCGGCGGCGCGCCGCGGAGCAGGCCCGGGCCGGGGTCGCCCAGCAGCTCGGACGGCTCGCCGGGCAGGCGAAGGGCGCGGCCGGCGAGGCCGAGCGCGGCGCCGCGGCCGCGGCCAAGGCGCAGGACGCCCTGGAGCAGGCGCTGGCCGAGGTCGAGGAGTGCGCGGAGCGGCTCGCCGTCGCCGAGGAGATGCCGGTGGAGGAGGAGCCGGACAGCTCCCGAAGGGACCGGCTCGCCGCCGACGGGGCCAACGCCCGACAGACCGAGATGGAGGCCCGGCTGCAGCTGCGCACCCACGAGGAGCGGGTCAAGGGGCTGGCCGGACGGGCCGACTCCCTCGACCGGGCGGCCCGGGCGGAACGTGAGGCGCGGACCCGTGCCGAACGCCGCCGCGCCCGCCGGCGCCACGAGGCGGACGTGGCCCGCGCGGTGGCCGACGGGGCCCGCCAGCTCCTCGCCCACGTGGAGGTCTCCCTCCGCAGGGCGGAGGAGGAACGCTCCCTGGCCGAGCGGGCCAAGGGACTGCGCGAGCGCGAGCTCACCGACGCCCGCAACTGCGGCCGCGACCTGAAGGGCGAGCTCGACAAGCTCACCGACTCCGTCCACCGGGGCGAGGTGCTCGGCGCCGAGCAGCGGCTGCGCATCGAGGCCCTGGAGGCCAAGGCACTGGAGGAGCTCGGGATGGAGCCGCGCGCGCTCGTCGCCGAGTACGGCCCGGACCAGCCGGTGCCCCCCTCCCCGCCGGCCGACGGCGAGGAGCTCCCGCAGGACCCCGAGCACCCCCGCAACCGGCCGGGCCCCTTCGTCCGGGCGCAGCAGGAGAAGCGGTTCAAGGCGGCCGAACGGGCGTACCAGCAGCTCGGCAAGGTCAACCCGCTGGCCCTGGAGGAGTTCGCGGCGCTGGAAGAGCGCCACAAGTTCCTCAGCGAGCAGCTGGAGGACCTCCGTAAGACCCGGGCCGATCTCCTTCAAGTGGTGAAGGAGGTCGACGAGCGCGTCGAGCAGGTGTTCACCGAGGCCTACCGCGACACCGCCCGAGAATTCGAGGGGGTGTTCTCGCGCTTGTTCCCGGGCGGCGAGGGCAGGTTGGTGCTGACCGACCCGGACAACATGCTGACCACCGGGGTGGACGTGGAGGCCCGCCCACCGGGCAAGAAGGTCAAGCGCCTGTCGCTGCTCTCCGGCGGCGAGCGCTCGCTGACGGCCGTGGCAATGCTGGTGTCGATCTTCAAGGCGCGCCCCAGTCCGTTCTACGTGATGGACGAGGTCGAGGCCGCGCTCGACGACACCAACCTGCAGCGGCTGATCCGGATCATGGAGGAACTCCAGGAGAGCTCACAGCTGATCGTGATCACGCACCAGAAGCGGACGATGGAGGTCGCCGACGCGCTCTACGGCGTCTCCATGCAGGGCGACGGGGTCTCCAAGGTCATCAGCCAGAGGCTGCGCTGACGCGCTTTTAGTTCAAGAAGTGAATTCATCGGGACCGCTCTGCGCCTCACGAGAAGTTCATCCCGGGTATTGACTTCAGAAACTGAACGCATAGGCTCGCTCCGCTGTCCCCCGCCTTCGGGTGGTGCCCGATCTTGAACTGTGCGCCACTGTAAGGACGGACGAAACCCCCACGGAGCACACCTTGACCAGCAGCACTGCGCAGACCCCGGCGTCCGGCGGCGGATCCTCGCCCCAGCCCGACCACCTCGGCCACGTCATCTTCATCACCGCGGCCGCTGCCATGGGCGGCTTCCTCTTCGGGTACGACAGCTCCGTCATCAACGGCGCCGTCGTCGCGATCCGCGAACGCTTCGACGTCGGCTCGGAGGCACTCGCCCAGGTGATCGCCGCCGCGCTGATCGGCTGCGCCATCGGCGCCGCCACCGCGGGGCGCCTCGCCGACCGGATCGGCCGAATCCGCTGCATGCAGATCGCGGCCGTCCTCTTCACCGCCAGCGCCATCGGCTCGGCCCTGCCGTTCGCCCTCTGGGACCTCGCCATGTGGCGCGTGATCGGCGGCTTCGGCATCGGCATGGCCTCGGTCATCGGCCCCGCCTACATCGCCGAGGTCTCCCCGCCCGCCTACCGCGGCCGGCTCGCCTCCTTCCAGCAGGCCGCCATCGTCATCGGCATCGCCGTCTCCCAGCTCGTCAACTGGGGCATCCTCAACCTCGCCGACGGCGACCAGCGCGGCGAGCTCGGCGGCCTGGAGGCCTGGCAGTGGATGCTGGGCGTCATGGTCGTCCCGGCCGTGCTCTACGGCCTGCTGTCCTTCGTCATCCCCGAGTCCCCGCGCTTCCTGGTCTCCGTCGGCCGCACCGACGACGCCAAGAAGGTGCTGGCCGAGGTCGAGGGCTCCAAGGTCGACCTCGACGGGCGGGTCCGCGAGATCCAGCACGCGATGCACTCCGAGACCAAGTCCACCTTCAAGGACCTGCTCGGCGGCCGCTTCGGCTTCCTGCCCATCGTCTGGATCGGCATCGGCCTCTCCGTCTTCCAGCAGCTCGTCGGCATCAACGTGATCTTCTACTACAGCTCCTCGCTGTGGCAGTCCGTCGGCATCGACCCGAGCAGCTCGTTCCTCTACTCCTTCACCACGTCGATCATCAACATCATCGGCACCGTGATCGCGATGATCTTCGTCGACCGGATCGGCCGCAAGCCGCTCGCCCTCATCGGCTCGGCGGGCATGGCCGTCTCCCTCGGCCTGTGCGCCTGGGCCTTCTCCTTCACGACCGGCACCGGCGACGACATCACCATGCCCGACGCCCAGGCCACGGTGGCCCTGGTCGCCGCGCACTCCTTCGTGCTCTTCTTCGCCCTCTCCTGGGGCGTGGTGGTCTGGGTGCTGCTCGGCGAGATGTTCCCGAACCGCATCCGTGCCGCGGCCCTCGGCGTCGCCGCCTCGGCCCAGTGGATCGCCAACTGGGTCATCACCGTCTCGTTCCCGTCCCTCGCGGACTGGAGCCTGTCCGGTGCGTACGTGATCTACACCGTCTTCGCACTGCTCTCGATCCCGTTCGTCCTCAAGTGGGTGCCGGAGACCAAGGGCAAGGCGCTGGAGGAGATGGGGTAACCACCCCCGCCACCACCCCTTCTCCTCGGTACTGCCCCGGCTCAGCCCTTGAGCCGGGGCAGTACCTGTTCGCACAGCAGGTGCAGGCTGCGCCAGCCCTCGTCCAGCGGCATCCCGCCGCACAGCGGGTGCAGCACCAGATTCCCCGCCTCGCCCGCGCCCCGCCCGTACGCCACCGCCTCGTCCGGGGTCAGGACCCGGTAGACGCCCTCCGCGCGCAGCTCCGCCACCGAGCGCGCGGACGACCGTACGGCGCTGCGGATGTCCTTGGACTGCCAGGACGCGTACATGCCCGCCTCGTGCAGGAAGTGCTCTCCGTACTCGGCCCACACCCGGTCCGGGTCCTCGGCGATGTGCAGCAGCGGGGTCTCGGCCGCCGGCATCATGCAGAAGCCCTCCGTGCCGTACTCCGCCAGCCGCGCCGTGTAGTACGCCTCCAGCTCCGGCAGGTGCGCGCTGGGGAAGAAGGGCAGCCCCAGCCGGGCGGCGCGCCGCGCGGCCGCCTGTGAGCTGCCTCCCACCAGCAGCAGCGGGTGCGGCCGGGTGAAGGGCGTCGGGGTGACCCGTACCGTGCGGCCACGGAACTCGAACGGCTCACCGGTCCACGCCTTCAGCAGGGTCTCCAGCAGCTCGTCCTGGAGCCGGCCGCGCCGGCCCCACTCCACGCCGTGCTGCTCGTACTCCTCGGGCCGGTAGCCGATGCCCGCGACGGTGACCAGGCGGCCGCCGCTCAGCAGGTCGAGGACGGCGATGTCCTCGGCGACCTTCAGCGGGTCGTACAGCGGGCCGATGATCGCCGAGACCGTGACCGCGATCCGCCGGGTCGCGCCGAAGACCGCGCCCGCGAAGGCGAAGGGGGAGGGCAGCCAGTTGTTGTCCGTGCCGTGGTGCTCCTCGGTCTGGACGGTGTCGATCCCGCGGTCGTCCGCGTAGCGGGCCATCTCCAGCGCCGCCTTGTAGCGGGCGGAGAGGGACTCGGGGGTGCCGTTCGGGTCGACGAGATTGAACCGGGCCACGGTGATGGGCATGGAGAAGTCCCCCTTCGCCGGATGGGGTGGGCTGGCGAAGGGGGACGTTAGCTGACGTGGCGTCAGTTGGACAGGGATCCGGCGCGCTCCGGCTCCGGCTCGGCCTCCCGCTCCGGCGCGGGAGCCGGACCGGCGGGCGCCGTGCGGGGCAGTACGGCGTACAGCACGCCGGAGGTCACGATGCCGGCCACCCAGCCGAGGCCGTTCTGCCCGATCCAGGTGGTGGCCAGCGGGCCGCTGAACCAGTCCACCTTGGTGAACAGCAGACCCACCGCGAGGGCGATCGCCCAGGCCGCCATGGCCTGCCAGGCGAAGCCGCCCTTGTACCAGTAGGCGCTGGTCCGCGTGGTGTCCAGCAGCGCGGGCCCGTCGTAGTCCGTACGGCGCAGCATGTCCACGCCGAAGACGCCGATCCACGCCGAGAAGGCCACGGCCAGCAGCGTCAGGAAGGAGATGAACGAGCCGAAGAAGCTGGTCGCGACGACCATCAGCAGGAAGCCGAAGACCAGGCTGATGACCGCGTTGACGCTGACCGCCCAGGCGCGCGGGACCTTGATGCCGAGGGTCTGCGCGGTGAAGCCGGCCGAGTACATGGACATCGAGTTGATCAGCAGCATGCCGACGAGTGCGATCAGCAGGTACGGGACGGCGATCCAGGTGGGCAGCAGCTCGCCGATGAAGGACACCGGGTCCTGGGCGGTGGCCAGGTCCGGGGTGCCGACGGCCATGACCGCGCCCATCAGGACCATCGGGAGCACGACGATGCCGGCGCCGCCGATCGTCGCGCCGACCATGCCCCTGGAGGAGGCGGTGCGCGGCAGGTAGCGGGTGAAGTCCGGGCCCGAGGGCACCCAGCTGATGCCGCCGGCCGCGATGGTGCCGATGCCCGCGACCATCATCGCGGTGGAGCCGGCCGGCTTGCCGAAGACGGCCGACCAGTCCGTGGTGAAGAGCAGGTAGCCGAGGACGAGCACGCTGAAGGCGCCGAAGAGGTACGTCGACCACGTCGAGCACACCCGCAGGGCGCTGATGCCGAGGCCCGAGACCACGAAGGTGCAGCCCACGAAGAACAGCAGGGTGACCACGATGAGGGTGGTGTTGCTCTTGATCCCGAAGAGCAGGTCGAGCACGGTCAGCACGGCGTAGGCGCCGCTGACCGCGTTGATGGTCTCCCAGCCCCAGCGGGCCACCCAGATCAGGGCGCCGGGGAAGAGGTTGCCGCGCTGCCCGAAGACGGCCCGCGACAGGGCCATGCCGGGAGCCCCGCCGCGCTTGCCCGCGATCGAGATCAGGCCGACGATCCCGTACGACACCACCGGCGCGGCCACGGCGACGACGAGCACCTGCCAGATGTTCAGCTTGTTGAAGATGACCAGGCCCGCGCCCATGGTCAGCAGCAGCACGCTGATGTTGGCGGCGACCCAGGTGGGGACCAGCTCGCGGACCCGCCCGCCGCGCTCGGCGTCCGGGACCGGCTCCAGGCCGCGGGTCTCTATCGCGGTTTCGGTTCCGCCGTCGGCGGGCTCGGCAGGCATGCGGATGCTCCCTGGGAGGTGTGAGGGGAAGTCGCCCATCATCAGGGATTTGCCGCTAAAACCACAAACCGCGGCGTACGTCCTGGTCCGAGCGCCCGGGTTCCCGGCTCCGAGGTGGCCGTGGCCGATACTGGTGGGGTTATGGACATCCTCATCCTTGCTGTAGTCATCGCCCTGGTCGCGGTCGGCGCGATCAGCGGGCTCGTGGTCAGCAGCCGCAAGAAGAAGCAGCTGCCGCCCCCGGCACCGCCGAGCACGCCGACCATCACTGCCCCGCCTGCCGAGCCGCAGGTGGGGGAGGACGCCGTAGAGACGGCGGAAGAGCCGCGCCGCACGATCGAGGAGGTCGGACTCCCGGAGGCCGAGGCTCCCGTCGAGGCGCCGGCAGCCGAGCCGGAGGCCCCGGCCGCGCCCGAGATCGAGGTGCCCGAGCCCACCGCCGGCCGCCTGGTCCGGCTGCGCGCCCGCCTCGCCCGGTCGCAGAACTCCCTCGGCAAGGGGCTGCTCACGCTGCTCTCGCGCGAGCACCTCGACGAGGACACGTGGGAGGAGATCGAGGAGACCCTCCTCGTCGCCGACGTCGGCGTCGTGCCCACCCAGGAGCTCGTCGAGCGGCTCCGCTCGCGGGTCAAGGTCCTCGGCACCCGCACCCCGGCGGACCTGCGCGCCCTGCTCAAGGAAGAGCTGCTGACCCTGGTCGGCACCGACTTCGACCGCGCCGTGAAGACGGAGAGCGGCGAGGACACCCCCGGCGTGATCATGGTCGTCGGCGTCAACGGCACCGGCAAGACCACCACCACCGGCAAGCTGGCCCGGGTGCTCGTCGCCGACGGCCGCAGCGTGGTGCTCGGCGCGGCCGACACCTTCCGCGCCGCCGCCGCCGACCAGCTGCAGACCTGGGGCGACCGCGTCGGCGCCCGTACCGTGCGCGGCCCCGAGGGCGGCGACCCGGCGTCGATCGCCTACGACGCGGTCAAGGAGGGCATCGCCGAGGGCGCCGACGTCGTGCTCATCGACACCGCCGGCCGGCTGCACACCAAGACCGGCCTCATGGACGAGCTCGGCAAGGTCAAGCGCGTCGTCGAGAAGCACGGCCCGCTCGACGAGATCCTGCTGGTCCTGGACGCCACCACCGGCCAGAACGGCCTGACCCAGGCGCGCGTCTTCGCCGAGGTCGTGGACATCACCGGCATCGTGCTGACCAAGCTCGACGGCACGGCCAAGGGCGGCATCGTCGTCGCCGTCCAGCGCGAGCTGGGCGTCCCGGTCAAGCTCGTCGGTCTCGGCGAGGGCGCCGACGACCTGGCGCCCTTCGAGCCGGAGGCGTTCGTGGACGCCCTGATCGGCGACTGAGCACGGCTCCCGCGCACACACCGGTGCCCCCGCCTTCCGTGAGGAACGCGGGGGCACCGGCGCGTACGGGACCGCTCAGCGGCGGAACCGGTGACAGATGTACGCCAGGGTCCCCAGCAGCAGCCGCGCCTGCGGCGGACCCCCGGCCGAGTCGAGCGCGGGCGGGCGCAGCCAGCAGACCTGGCCGAGCCCGGCCCGGTCGGAGGGCGGGGCGGTGACGAAGGCCCCCGGCCCCAGGGCGCGCAGGTCCAGGTCCGCGTCGTCCCAGCCCATCCGGTACAGCAGCTGCGGCAGCTCCGCCGCCGCGCCGGGGGCCACGAAGAACTGCGCCCGGCCGTCCGCGGTGACGATGACCGGGCCGAGCGGCAGGCCCATCCGCTCCAGACGCACCAGCGCGCGCCGGCCGGCCTCCTCGGAGACCTCGATGACGTCGAAGGCGCGGCCCACCGGGAGCATCACCGCCGCGCCGGGGTAGTCGCCCCAGGCGTCGGTGACCTCGTCCAGGGTGGCGCCGGCCGGGACCGTGGGCGCGAAGGCCAGAGGATGCGCCCCGGGGGAGGCGCACCGGCCGTCCCCGCAGGAGCAGTCGCGGGAGGGTGCCGCGGCGCGCGCCCCGGGAACCACGTCCCAGCCCCACAGCCCGGTGTACTCCGCCACCGTCGTGCACTCCGAGGTCCGGCCGCGGCGCCGGGTACCGGAACGGAACTCCTTGGTGCCGCGGCTGCTGCCGATCGTGAAGCCCATGCCCATGCCCCCTCCAACGGGTCGGACGCGCCGGTGGTTACGACGCCTGTGGTGAGGGCGCCGGCGGAGCCCGCCGCCGGGGCCGCGCGGATGCCCGCCGCGTGGCCGCCGGGGGAGTGGCCGCGTCGTCCGCCCGGCGCACTCCTCGCCGCGCGCGCCCCGGACGCACTCCAGTCCAACCGGTCCGTTTCACCTTCGTGTCAAGTGAATCGCGCCTGGCCGGTGGCGAGTTCATTCGAAGGGGTGGCGAATGGTGGCGTTTCTGGAAACGACCTCGCCGCAGGGGTGATCGTAGGATTACTTTCGGTACACGAACCCCGGGACGGGCCCCGCGCGTGGGTATGCCGGAGGCAATGAGTGGAGGACCTGTGAAGGTCCGTGGAGACGCTCGGCTTCCCGGCCAGGGTTTCGTAAGGAAGAGGCTGAGCGGATGGGGGCGTTCCAGTGAGCGGCAATGGCGCAAGCGGAACGATGGACGATGCTGCTGCGCGCAACGACCAGCTGACGTCGTGGTTCGTCCGCAGCGGCTGGTCCAAGGGCGAGCTCGCCCGGCAGGTCAACCGCAGGGCCCGGCAGATGGGCGCGCACCACATCAGCACGGACACCTCCCGGGTGCGCCGCTGGCTGGACGGCGAACAGCCCCGCGAACCCGTTCCGCGCATCCTGTCCGAGCTGTTCTCCGAGCGCTTCGGCTCCGTCGTCGCCATCGAACAGCTCGGTCTGCGCACCGCCCACCAGACCCCCTCCGTCTCCGGGGTCGACCTGCCCTGGGCCGGCCCGCAGACCGTCGAGCTGCTCGGCGAGTTCTCCCGCAGCGACCTGATGCTGGCCCGCCGCGGCTTCCTCGGGACCTCCCTCGCGCTCTCCGCCGGCCCGGCCCTCATCGAGCCCATGCAGCGCTGGCTCGTCCCTGCCCCGGCCGCCGACCCGGGACCGCGCGGGGCGGGGCCGACGGGGGCCCTCGGCGGCCACCGCCCGCCCCGGCTCTCCGAGCCGGAGCTCGACCTCCTCGACGCCACCACCGTCATGTTCCGCCAGTGGGACGCCCAGTGCGGCGGCGGCCTGCGCCGCAAGGCCGTCGTGGGCCAGCTCCACGAGGTCACCGACCTGCTCCAGGAGAACCACCCCGCCCCGGTCATGAAGCGGCTCTTCAAGGTCGCCGCGGAACTGGCCGAGCTGGCCGGCTGGATGAGCTACGACATCGGCCTGCACCCCACCGCGCAGAAGTACTTCGTCCTCGCGCTGCACGCCGCGAAGGAGGCCGGGGACAAGCCGCTCGGCTCGTACATCCTCTCCGGGATGAGCCGGCAGATGATCCACCTGGGCCGGCCCGAGGACGCCCTCGAACTCATCCACCTCGCGCAGTACGGCAGCCGCGACTGCGCCGGCCCGCGCACCCAGGCCATGCTGTATGCGATGGAGGCCCGCGCCTACGCCAACATGGGCCAGCCCAGCCGCTGCAAGCGGGCCGTGCGGATGGCCGAGGACACCTTCGGCGACGTCGGCTTCGCGGGCGAGCCCGAACCCGACTGGATCCGCTTCTTCTCCGAGGCCGAGCTGAACGGCGAGAACTCCCACTCGTACCGGGACCTGGCCTATGTCGCCGGGCGCAGCCCCATGTACGCCTCCCTCGCCGAACCCGTCATGGAACGGGCCGTCGAGCTCTTCGAGAAGGACCAGGAGCACCAGCGCTCGTACGCCCTCAACCTCATCGGCATGGCCACCGTCCACCTGCTCCAGCGCGAGCCCGAGCAGGCCGCGGCCCTCGTCGACCGCGCCCTCGACGTGGCGGGAAAGGTGCGCTCCGAACGGGTGAACACCCGCCTGCGCAAGACCGTCGACAGCGCCGCCCGTGAATACGGCGACGTCGCCGAGGTGGTCCGGCTCACCGACCACCTCGCCTCGCGGCTCCCCGAAGCCGCGGAGGCCGTCTGACGGCCCCTGCGGCCGGCCCCCAGACTCCGGCCGCGGCAGTCACCCCGTGAAGCCCGATCAGGCTCCCCCAGCCAGGACGTCCGGGTCACTGCCGCGGCCGGTTGCACCCCGGACCAGTTCATGGACGCGTAACACGCCCGACCTCTTCGTCATCGGAGCGAAACACCGAGCGGCGCCGCCGGAAACCGGCCTGCGCGAATCTCATGGCCAATAACCGGCCAGTTCCTTCTGCCGCCGCTCAGGTTCTCACGATCGCCCGCACGCGAACGTACCGACGACGAGGAGACGCCGATGGCATCAGCCATCACGACCCTCGCAGCAGACGCCCCGACGCTGTCTGCCGCGAACACCGGGTTCATGCTCATCTGCTCCGCCCTGGTCATGCTGATGACCCCGGGACTCGCCTTCTTCTACGGAGGCATGGTCCGCGTCAAGAGCAGCCTCAACATGCTGATGATGAGCTTCATCAGCCTCGGGATCGTCACGATCCTCTGGGTCCTCTACGGCTTCAGCCTCGCCTTCGGCACCGACTCCGGCTCCCTCATCGGCTGGAACTCCGACTACGTGGGCCTGAGCGGCATCGGGATCACCGAGCTCTGGGACGGCTACACCATCCCGGTCTACGTCTTCGCCGTCTTCCAGCTGATGTTCGCCGTCATCACCCCGGCCCTGATCAGCGGCGCCCTCGCCGACCGCGTGAAGTTCGGCGCCTGGGTCCTGTTCACCGCGCTCTGGGTCACCGTCGTCTACTTCCCCGTCGCCCACTGGGTGTGGGGCGCGGGCGGCTGGCTCTTCGAGATGGGCGTCATCGACTTCGCCGGCGGCACCGCCGTCCACATCAACGCGGGCGCCGCGGCCCTCGGCGTGATCCTCGTCATCGGCAAGCGCGTCGGCTTCAAGAAGGACCCGATGCGCCCGCACAGCCTCCCCCTCGTGATGCTGGGCGCCGGTCTCCTGTGGTTCGGCTGGTTCGGCTTCAACGCGGGCTCCTGGCTCGGCAACGACGACGGCGTCGGCGCGGTCATGTTCGTCAACACCCAGGTCGCCACCGCCGCCGCCATGCTGGCCTGGCTCGCCTACGAGAAGCTGCGCCACGGCTCCTTCACCACCCTCGGCGCCGCCTCCGGCGCGGTCGCCGGCCTCGTCGCCATCACCCCCGCGGGCGGTGCCGTCAGCCCGCTCGGCGCGATCGCCGTCGGCGCCATCGCCGGCGTGCTGTGCGCCATGGCGGTGGGCCTCAAGTACAAGTTCGGCTACGACGACTCCCTCGACGTCGTCGGCGTCCACCTCGTCGGCGGTGTCGCCGGCTCCCTGCTCGTCGGCCTCTTCGCCACCGGCGGGGTCCAGTCCGACGTCGCCGGCCTCTTCTACGGCGGCGGCCTGGAGCAGCTCGGCAAGCAGGCCGTCGGAGTCTTCTCCGTCCTCGCCTACTCTCTGGTGGCATCCGCGGTGCTCGCCCTCCTCCTCGACAAGACGATCGGGATGCGGGTCTCCGAGGACGACGAGGTCGCCGGCATCGACCAGATCGAACACGCCGAGACCGCATACGACTTCAGCGGAGCCGGTGGCGGAGCCGCCGCGCGGAGCACCGCCGCCCCCGCCCCCTCCGCCGCGAGCAAGAAGGTTGACGCATGAAGCTGATCACCGCGATCGTCAAGCCGCACAAGCTGGACGAGATCAAGGAAGCACTCCAGGCCTTCGGAGTGCAGGGCCTCACGGTCAGCGAGGCCAGCGGCTACGGTCGCCAGCGCGGCCACACCGAGGTCTACCGGGGCGCCGAGTACCAGGTCGACCTCGTCCCCAAGATCCGCATCGAGGTGCTGGTCGACGACTCCGACGCCGAAGAGCTCATCCGGGTCGTGGTCAGCGCGGCGTCCACCGGCAAGATCGGTGACGGCAAGGTGTGGAGCGTCCCCGTGGACTCGGTCGTCCGGGTCCGCACCGGCGAGCGCGGCGCGGACGCGCTGTAGGAACGGGAGCTCCCGGGTGACGAGCGTCGAAGACACCACCGACCACACGGCCGACCCGGGACCCGGCGGGTACGCCGCGGCCCGGCTGCGACTCCTCCAGGAGGAGTCGCAGTCCGGGCCCGCGCGGCGTTCCGCCCTGGCCGGGCTGACCGACGCATGGCTCAGCGCCCTGTTCACCACCGCGGCCCGCGAGACGGGCGTCCGCGGCGCCACCCTCGTGGCCGTCGGCGGCTACGGCAGGGCCGAACTCTCCCCCCGCAGCGACCTCGACCTCCTGCTGCTGCACGACGGCAAGGCCGAGCCCCGGGCCCTC
The DNA here is from genome assembly GCF_040684695.1 of Streptomyces erythrochromogenes. GTDB lineage: Bacteria > Actinomycetota > Actinomycetes > Streptomycetales > Streptomycetaceae > Streptomyces > Streptomyces erythrochromogenes_C. The sequence goes on along the minus strand of NZ_JBFBGM010000028.1, from coordinate 28,287 downwards.
GGCGCCCTGGCCGACCGCCTCTGGTACCCGGTGTGGGACCTCGGCGTGGCCCTCGACCACTCGGTGCGCACCCCCGGCGAGGCCCGCAGGACGGCCGCCGAGGACCTGAAGGTGCACCTGGGCCTGCTGGACGCCCGGACGGTCGCGGGCGACGCCGGGCTCCTCGCCGGCCTGCGGACCTCCGTACTGGCCGACTGGCGCAACCAGGCCACGAAACGCCTCCCGGAGCTGCACTCCCTGTGCCGCGAGCGGAGCGAGCGGGCCGGTGAACTCCGCTTCCTGCTGGAACCCGACCTCAAGGAGGCCCGCGGGGGCCTGCGGGACGCCACCGCACTGCGGGCGGTCGCCGCCTCCTGGCTCGCCGACGCCCCGCGCGAGGGCCTCGCCGAGGCCCGCCGCCGCCTCCTGGACGCGCGCGACGCCCTCCACCTGGTCACCGGCCGGGCCACCGACCGGCTCTCGCTCCAGGAACAGGACCAGGTCGCCGCCCGACTCGGACTGCTCGACGCCGACGCCCTGCTGCGCGAGGTCTACGAGGCCGCGCGCGTGGTCGCGTACGCCGGCGACGTGACCTGGCGGGAGGTCGGGCGGGTCCTGCGGGCCCGCGCCGCCCGGCCCCGGCTGCGCGGACTGCTCGGCGGCCGCGGCGCCCCCGCCGCCGCCCGGGCCCCCCTGGCCGAAGGCGTCGTCGAGTCCGACGGCGAGGCCGTCCTGGCCCTGGCCGCCCGCCCGGACCGCGACGCCGTACTGCCCCTGCGGCTGGCTGCGGCCGCCGCGCAGGCGGGGCTCCCCGTGTCGCCGCACGCCGTACGCCGGCTCGCGCAGCAGGCCAAGGCGCTGCCGGTGCCCTGGCCCGCCGAGGCCCGGGAGCAGCTCCTCACGCTCCTGGGGGCCGGGGAGCCCACCGTGGCCGTCTGGGAGGCCATGGAGGCGGAAGGGCTGATCACCCGGCTGCTCCCCGACTGGGAACGGGTGCGCTGCCGCCCGCAGCGCAACCCCGTCCACACCTGGACGGTGGACCGGCACCTGATCGAGACGGCCGTGCGGGCCGCCGCCCTCACCCGCCGGGTGGGCCGCCCCGACCTGCTGCTGATGGCCGCGCTCCTGCACGACATCGGCAAGGGCTGGCCCGGCGACCACTCCGTGGCCGGCGAGACCATCGCCCGGGACGTCGCCGCACGGGTGGGCTTCGACGCCCGGGACACCGCCGTGCTGGGCGCACTCGTACGGCACCACCTGCTGCTGATCGACACCGCGACCCGGCGCGACCTGGACGACCCGGCCACCCTGCGCACGGTCGCCGAGGCCGTCGGGTCGGTGGGCACGCTGGAGATACTGCACGCCCTGACCGAGGCGGACGCCCTGGCCACCGGGCCGGCCGCGTGGAGCGCCTGGCGCGGCTCGCTCGTGGCCGACCTCGTCGCGCGCGTCGCCGCCGTGCTGCGGGGCGCGGCCCCCGCGGAGCGGGAACCGGAGATCCCGAGCGCCGAGCAGGAACGCCTGGCCGTGGAGGCCCTGCGCACCCGCGAGCCGGTGCTGGCGCTGCACGCCCGCCAGGAGGCGGACGCGGTCGGTGTGGAACTCGTGGTGGCGGTGCCCGACCAGCCGGGGGTCCTCCCCGCCGCGGCCGGGGTACTGGCCCTGCACCGGCTCACCGTACGGGCCGCGGACCTGCGCTCCGTGGAACTCCCGGACCGCCTCGGCGAGGTCCTGGTGCTGCGGTGGCGGGTCGCGGCCGAGTACGGGGCGCTGCCCGAGGCCGCCCGGCTGCGCACCGACCTCGTGCGCGCCCTGGACGGCTCGCTGGACGTCCCGGCGAAGCTGGCCGACCGCGAGGCGGCCTACCCGCGCCGGCGCGGGGTCGTCCCGCCGCCGCCCCGGGTCACGGTGGTCCCGGACGTCTCCCCGCTGGCCACGGTGCTGGAGGTGCGGGCGCCCGACGCCGTGGGCCTGCTGCACCGGATCGGGCGGGCCCTGGAGACGGCGGGCGTCAGGGTGCGCAGCGCCCACGTCTCCACGCTGGGAGCCAACGCGGTGGACACGCTGTACGTGACCACGCCCGAGGGCAAGCCCCTGGACCCCGCGGCGGCGACCGCCCTGGCGGCCTCGGTGACGACCGCCCTGACATGACCCGGCGGGGGTCCGGAGACCTCCCGGACCCCCGCCGTACGAGGGAAACCCGCCCGCCGGGCCGGACGGACGGCGCGGGCGGATACCCTGGGGGACGACCACAACGCCCCCGACCCGAGGAATCGCGACCACCGTGTTCGATACGCTCTCCGACCGCTTGGCGAATACCTTCAAGGGCCTGCGCGGCAAAGGCCGGCTGTCCGAGGCTGACATCGACGCAGCGGCCCGGGAAATCCGTATCGCCCTCCTCGAGGCCGACGTCGCCCTCCCGGTCGTCCGCTCCTTCATCGCGAACGTCAAGGAACGCGCGCGCGGCGAAGAGGTCAGCAAGGCCCTGAACCCGGGCCAGCAGGTCCTGAAGATCGTCAACGACGAGCTCATCACCATCCTGGGCGGCGAGACCCGGCGGCTGCGCTTCGCCAAGACCGCCCCCACCGTGATCATGCTCGCCGGCCTCCAGGGCGCCGGTAAGACCACCCTCGCCGGAAAGCTCGGCCTCTGGCTGAAGGGGCAGGGCCACACCCCGCTCCTCGTCGCGTGCGACCTCCAGCGCCCGAACGCCGTCAACCAGCTCTCCGTCGTCGCCGACCGCGCGGGCGTGGCCTTCTACGGCCCCCAGCCGGGCAACGGCGTCGGCGACCCGGTCCAGGTCGCGAAGGACTCCGTCGAGTACGCGCGCACCAAGCAGTTCGACATCGTCATCGTCGACACCGCCGGCCGCCTCGGCATCGACGCCGAGCTGATGCAGCAGGCCGCGGACATCCGCGACGCCGTCAGCCCCGACGAGATCCTCTTCGTCGTCGACGCCATGATCGGCCAGGACGCGGTCAACACCGCCGAGGCCTTCCGCGACGGCGTCGGCTTCGACGGCGTCGTGCTCTCCAAGCTCGACGGCGACGCCCGCGGCGGTGCCGCGCTCTCCATCGCGCACGTCACCGGCAAGCAGATCATGTTCGCCTCGAACGGCGAGAAGCTCGACGAGTTCGACGCGTTCCACCCCGACCGCATGGCGGGCCGGATCCTCGACATGGGTGACATGCTCACCCTCATCGAGCAGGCCGAGAAGACCTTCTCGCAGGCCGAGGCCGAGAAGATGGCGGCCAAGCTCGCCAAGGGCCCCAAGGAGTTCACGCTCGACGACTTCCTGGCCCAGATGGAGCAGGTCCGCAAGATGGGCTCCATCTCCAAGCTGCTCGGCATGCTCCCCGGCATGGGGCAGATCAAGGACCAGATCAACAACATCGACGAGCGCGACGTCGACCGCACCGCGGCGATCATCAAGTCGATGACCCCGGCCGAGCGCCAGGACCCGACGATCATCAACGGCTCGCGCCGCGCCCGTATCGCCAAGGGCTCCGGCACCGAGGTCAGCGCCGTGAAGTCGCTGGTCGAGCGGTTCTTCGATGCCCGCAAGATGATGTCGCGCATGGCCCAGGGCGGCGGCATGCCCGGTATGCCGGGCATCCCCGGGATGGGCGGCGGCCCCGGCCGGCAGAAGAAGCAGGTCAAGCAGGCCAAGGGCAAGCGCAAGAGCGGCAACCCGATGAAGCGCAAGGAAGAGGAGGCCGCCGCCGCGGCCCGCCGCGAGCAGGGCCCGCAGGCGATCGACCCGGCGGCCGCGTCCAACCCGTTCGGCCTGCCCGCCGGCGGCCAGGACGGCCAGGACTTCGACCTTCCGGACGAGTTCAAGAAGTTCATGAAGTAAGAGGCGCGGCAGGCCGCGGACATCCGCGACGAGGGCCCCGACCAGGGTGCGAGCAGCAGCTCGTACGGTCGGGGCCCTTGCCGTCTCCACCCGGGCAGGAGGGCGATTCGTCCCTTATCGTCGGCCGGGAGGATGGACGGCAGAAGGAGGCGCCCCGTGCCCAGCCCCACCCCCGTACCTCCCCGGGACCGGGCCGACACGCCCTGGCGCTCGGAAGGCGCACCGGCCGCCCCGTCCCCCAGGAAGCGGATGCCGGGCGGCTGGCGGGGCCTGGTCCTCGCCGCCCTGATCGTCTTCCTGATCGCCAACCTCGTGCTGTCCTTCTTCAACGAGGGCGACGAGCCGACGATCTCGTACACGGAGTTCAGCAAGCAGGTCGCGAACGGCAACGTCTCGAAGATCTACTCCAAGGGCGACGCGATCCAGGGCGAGCTCAAGGCCGGGCAGCCGCTGCCCGACGGTGACAAGGGGGACTACACCAAGTTCGTCACGCAGCGCCCGGCCTTCGCCGACGACGCGCTGTGGGCCGAGCTCACCCGGCAGAACGTCACCGTGACCGCCTCCCCGGTCGTCGTGCAGCGCAGCTTCCTCGCCAACCTGCTGCTCTCCCTCGCCCCGATGATCCTGCTGGTCCTGCTGTGGGTCGTCATCGCCCGCCGGATGGGCGGCGCGGCCGGCGCCGGCATGGGAGCGCTGGGACGCAAGGCGCCGCCCCGGCCGGTGGAACTGCAGACGGGCGCCGCGCGCACCACCTTCGAGGACGTCGCCGGCATCGACGAGGTCGAGGGAGAACTGGGCGACGTCGTCGACTTCCTCAAGAACCCTCAGCAGTACCGCAGGATGGGCGCCCGCATGCCCGGCGGGGTCCTGCTGTCCGGCCCGCCCGGCACCGGCAAGACCCTGCTCGCGCGCGCGGTCGCGGGCGAGGCCGGGGTGCCCTTCTTCTCCGCCTCCGCCTCCGAGTTCATCGAGATGATCGTCGGGGTCGGAGCCTCCCGGGTGCGGGAACTGTTCGCCGAGGCGCGCAAGGTGGCTCCCGCGATCATCTTCATCGACGAGATCGACACCATCGGCCGGGCCCGCGGCGGCGGCGCCGGACTGGGCGGACACGACGAACGCGAACAGACCCTGAACCAGATCCTCACCGAGATGGACGGCTTCTCCGGCTCGGAGGGCGTGGTCGTGCTCGCCGCCACCAACCGCGCCGACGTGCTGGACCCGGCGCTGACCCGCCCCGGCCGCTTCGACCGGATGGTGGTCGTCCCCCCGCCCGACCGGGCCGGACGCGAGGCCATCCTGCGCATCCACACCCGCGACATCCCGCTCGCCGGGGACGTCGACCTGCGCCAGGTCGCCCGTACCACCCCCGGCATGACCGGGGCCGAGCTCGCCAACCTCGCCAACGAGGCCGCGCTGCTCGCCGTCAAACGGCAGCAGACGCAGGTCACCCAGGCCGACCTGTCGGACGCCCTGGAGAAGGTGCAACTGGGCGCCGAGCGGCCCCTGGTCATGCCGGAGGAGGAGCGGCGGCGCACCGCCTACCACGAGAGCGGCCACGCCCTGCTGGGCATGCTCCAGCCGGGAGCGGACCCCGTCCGCAAGATCACGATCGTGCCCCGCGGACGCGCCCTCGGCGTCACCCTCTCGACCCCGGACGCGGACCGCTACGCGTACACCGAGCCGTACCTGCGCGGCCGCATCATCGGCGCGCTCGGCGGCATGGCGGCCGAGCAGATCGTCTACGAGGTCATCACCACGGGCGCGGAGAACGACCTGGAACAGGTCACCACCATCGTCCGCGGCATGGTCGGCCGCTGGGGCATGAGCGAGCGCATCGGCCGCCTGACCGCGATCCCCGGCGACGGGCAGAGCCCCTACGGCCTGTCCGCCGCGCCCGCCACGCTCGACGCGGTGGACCACGAGATGCGCCGGATCGTGGACGAGTGCTACGTCGAGGCCTGCCGCCTGCTGCGCGAGCACCGGCCGAAACTGGACGCCCTGGCCCAGGCCCTCCTCGCCAACGAGACCCTCGACGAACCGGCCGCCTACGCCGCCGCGGGCATCCACCGGTCGGTGAAGGACCACGGAACCGACTGACACCCGGCCGTTACGCCACCCGGGCGATCACGTACCGGAAGATGTTCGGCAGCCACACGGCGCCGTCGGCTCGCTCGAACGGGTGAAGCGCCTCGGCGAGCTCCTTCTCGGCGAGCGCGGCGTCCGACGCGCCGTCGTAGAGCCCGGTCGACAGCAGCCCGCGCACCGCGCTGTCCACGTCCGCGTAGCCGAAGGGGCAGAACACCCGCCCCGACCCGTCCGGCCGCAGCCCGGCCCGCTCCACGACCGCGTCCAGGTCCCGGGGCACGGGGCCGCCGCCCAGCACCGAGGGCACCGTGCAGCGCTCGGCGGGACCCCAGTCGGCCAGCACCACGGCGCCGCCGCGTCTGACGGCCGGCAGGGCGGAGGCCAGGGCCGCCGGAGCGGGGGAGAAGGCCAGCAGGGCGTCGTAGGGGCGGGCGGCGGAGGAGGCCGGCGGCGGCGCCGCCAGTACCTCCAGCAGCCGTTCGCGGGCCAGCGCCCGCCGGGCCGGATCCGCCTCCACGCCCGTGGCCGCGGCTCCCCTCGCGGCCGCCAGCAGCAGGGCCAGGCCGGCCCCGCAGTCGAGGTCCAGCAGCCGGTCGCCCGGCCCGACCTCCAGCCGGTCGTAGACCGCCTCGTACAGCGGTACCAGCATCCGTTCCTGGATCTCCGCCCAGTCCCGGGCGACGAGCGTCGCGGTCGGCGTCGGTGTCATCGAAAGAGCGCTCCTGATTCCGTCTCGCCCCCCAGCCCCCGTTGCCAGAGAACTCCCCATTCGCCCCCGCGTCCAGAGGAGCGCGGCACCCGATTCACGCATCCCGTGCCGGGCGCCGTACGATTCGCGGCATGGCAAAGGCACCCGTTCTCACCCCGCAGGCGGAGGATTTCCCCCGCTGGTACCAGGATCTGATCAACAAGGCCGAGCTGGCCGACAACGGTCCGGTCCGCGGCACCATGGTCATCCGACCGTACGGCTACGGCCTGTGGGAGCGGATGCAGCAGGAGATGGACGCCCGCATCAAGGACCAGGGCGCCCAGAACGCGTACTTCCCCCTCTTCATCCCGCAGTCGTACCTGACGAAGGAAGCCGAGCACGTCGAGGGCTTCGCCCCCGAGCTCGCGGTCGTCACGCACGGCGGCGGCAAGGAGCTGGAGGAGCCGGTCGTCGTCCGCCCCACGTCCGAGACGATCATCAACGACTACTTCTCCAAGTGGGTCCAGAGCTACCGCGACCTGCCGCTGCTGATCAACCAGTGGGCCAACGTGGTCCGCTGGGAGATGCGCCCCCGCGTCTTCCTCCGCACGAGCGAGTTCCTCTGGCAGGAGGGCCACACCGCCCACGCCACCTACGAGGACGCCCGCGAGTACGCCGCCCGCATCCACCGCGACGTCTACGGCGACTTCATGACGAACGTGCTCGGCATCGACGTCGTGCTCGGCCGCAAGACCGCCAAGGAGCGTTTCGCCGGCGCCATCAACACCCTCACCCTCGAGGGCATGATGGGCGACGGCAAGGCCCTGCAGATGGGCACCAGCCACGAGCTCGGCACCAACTTCGCCAAGGCCTTCAACACCCAGTACCTGTCGAAGGAAGGCAAGCAGGAGCTCGTCTGGCAGACCTCGTGGGGCGTCTCGACCCGCATGGTCGGCGGCCTGATCATGTCCCACGGCGATGACAACGGCCTGCGCGTCCCGCCGCGCCTCGCGCACGTCCAGGTCGTCGTCATGGCGATCAAGGGCGACGAGGCCGTCGCCAAGGTCCGCGAGCTGGGCGACCGGCTGAAGGCCGCCGGCATCCGCGTGCAGGTCGACGACCGCGTCGACACCCCCTTCGGCCGCCGCGCCGTGGACTGGGAGCTCAAGGGCGTACCGGTCCGCATCGAGATCGGCCCCCGCGACCTGGAGGCCGGCACCGCGATGCTCGCCCGCCGGATCCCGGGCGGGAAGACCCCGGTCCAGATCGACGCGCTCGTCGACCTGCTGCCGAAGGTGCTGGACGAGGACCAGGCGCAGCTGCTGCGCGAGTCCCGCGAGCGCCGCGAGTCCCGTACGTCCGACGTCGCGACCATCGAGGAGGCCGCCGAGGCCGCCGTCGCCGGCGGCTGGGCGCGGATCCCGTGGGCCGACCTCGGTCCGGAGGGCGAGGCGAAGCTGGCCGAGCAGGCCGTCTCCGTGCGCTGCCTGGTGGCGGAGGACGGTTCCGTTCCGGACGCCGACGACGCTCCCGGTACCCTCGCGATCGTGGCGCGCTCCTACTGATCTCGTCGCCGAAGGCTTCCGGGCCCCGGCGTGCGGCTGGTGCCGCGCGCCGGGGCCGGTGCTTTTTGGTCGACGTTACGTACCGACTCCTCCGGAGTTCGGCGCACCCGTCCTCGTCGGGACGCATGAGGCTGAACTGACTGGTACGTGCAAAAAATTTGGAATGGCCCGGAATCGGAACACCCGGGCACCCCGGCTCGTTGTCACGACGTGAGCACGACACCACCTGTTCTCGCCGCAGAGCTGGCGCAGGCGTGGGCCGACATTCAGCGGTACCACCCCGAGCTGCCCGACCTTGCCGCGCCCGAGTCCCTGATCGGAGAATCCTCGTCCGCCTGCGGCGCCGAGCTCTCCTTCGAGCGACTGCTGCACGAGGCAGTCCACGGCATCGCGGCCGCCCGCGGTGTCCGGGACACCTCGCGCGCAGGCCGCTACCACAACCGCAGATTCCTCGCGATCGCCGAGGAGATGGGGCTGGACCACTCCGACGAGCCGCACGCCAGCAGCGGCTTCTCGCTGGTCACCCTCAATCCCGAGGCGAAGCGGCGCTACCGTCCCACCATGGAGCGCCTCCAGCGGGCGCTGAAGGCACACACGGCCGCCACCGCCGCCGACACCAAGCGCAGCTTCCGCGGGCCGGCCGCCCGGCACGGCTCCTCGGGCGGCGGCGTGCGGGTCAAGGCGGTCTGCGACTGCGGGCGCAACGTACGGGTCGTCCCCTCCGTGCTCGCCCAGGCGCCGATCGTGTGCGGGGGCTGCATGAAGCCCTTCCGCATCCCCGAAGTCGCCATCGCGGCGGCCTCCTGACGCTGCGGGCGCCCGGCGCACGACGCCGGGCGTGACGTGCGGGCTCGTCCGACCGGAGTGATCCTCCCCGTCGGCCGAGCGCGCCGCAGGCGTATGGCACAATGGCTAGCTGTACTCGACAGTCGCATAGGACCCCTCTCTCCTCCGGCTGACGCGTCCATCGGGCACCCGAGTACCGCAACCCCACGTGGCATCTCATGTGCCCAACCACGTCAAGTTCAGGAGACACCACTCCAGTGGCAGTCAAGATCAAGCTCAAGCGCCTCGGTAAGATCCGCTCTCCCCACTACCGCATCGTCGTCGCCGACGCCCGCACCCGTCGGGACGGCCGCGCGATCGAGGAGATCGGCATCTACCAGCCGACCTACAACCCCTCGCGCATCGAGGTCAACGGCGAGCGCGCCCAGTACTGGCTCTCCGTCGGCGCCCAGCCGACCGAGGCCGTTCTCGCCATCCTGAAGCTCACCGGTGACTGGCAGGCGCACAAGGGCCTCCCGGCCCCCGCGCCGCTGCTGCAGCCGGCCACGAAGGAAGACAAGCGTCGCTCCTTCGACGAGTTCGCCAAGGCCCTCGAGGGCATCGGCGAGGGCAAGGGCGAGGCCATCACGCAGAAGAAGAAGGCCGACAAGAAGGCGGACGAGGCTGACGCCGCCGCCGAGTCGACCGAGGCCTGAGCATGCTCGAGGAGGCTCTTGAGCACCTCGTAAAGGGCATTGTGGACAACCCCGACGAAGTGCAGGTCGCCTCGCGCAACCTGCGCCGCGGACAGGTGCTCGAGGTCCGGGTCCACCCCGACGACCTCGGCAAGGTGATCGGCCGCAACGGCCGCACCGCACGTGCTCTGCGCACCGTCGTGGGCGCCATCGGCGGCCGGGGGATCCGCGTCGACCTCGTCGACGTGGACCAGGTCCGCTGAGCAGTTGAATCACCGGCACGGGCCGGGGAGGGCATACGTGCCCGCCCCGGCCCGTCGTCGTCTGAACAGGAGAGGCACAGACAGTGGAGCTGGTAGTCGCGCGGATCGGCCGCGCCCACGGCATCAAGGGTGAGGTCACCGTCGAGGTGCGCACGGACGAGCCGGAACTGCGGCTCAGCCCCGGCGCCGTGCTGCGCACCGAACCGGCTTCGGCGGGCCCGCTGACCATCGAGACGGGCCGTGTGCACAGCGGCCGGCTGATGCTGCGCTTCGCCGGCGTCAAGGACCGCACCGCCGCGGAGGGCCTCCGCAACATCCTCCTCATCGCCGACGTGGACCCGGCGGAGCTGCCCGAGGAGGAGGACGAGTACTACGACCACCAGCTCATGGACCTGGACGTGGTGCTCGAGGACGGCACCGAGATCGGCCGGATCACCGAGATCTCCCACCTGCCCTCGCAGGACCTCTTCATCGTCGAGCGCCCCGACGGCACCGAGGTGATGATCCCCTTCGTCGAGGAGATCGTCGCCGAGATCGACCTGGAGGAGCAGCGCTGCGTCATCACCCCGCCGCCGGGGCTGATCGACGACCGCGCCGAAGTCGCCTCCGCCCGTGACGCCGAGGCCGCGAGCACCGACGCGAGCACCGGCGCGAGCACCGAGGGCGACGCCTGATGCGGCTCGACGTCGTCACGATCTTCCCCGAGTACCTGGAACCGCTGAACGTCTCGCTCGTCGGCAAGGCGCGCGCCCGCGGACAGCTGGACGTGCACGTCCACGACCTGCGGGACTGGACCCACGACCGGCACAACACGGTCGACGACACCCCGTACGGCGGTGGCCCCGGCATGGTCATGAAGACCGAGCCCTGGGGCGAGGCGCTGGACGAGGCGCTGGCCGACGGGTACGAGGCCGGCGCGCGCGGCCCCGTCATGGTGGTCCCCACGCCCAGCGGCCGTCCGTTCACCCAGGAGCTGGCCGTCGAGCTCTCCGAGCGGCCGTGGCTGATCTTCACGCCGGCCCGCTACGAGGGCATCGACCGCCGCGTCATGGACGAGTACGCCACGCGCATGCCGGTGTACGAGGTATCCATCGGCGACTACGTCCTGGCCGGCGGCGAGGCGGCCGTCCTGGTCGTCACCGAGGCCGTGGCGCGGCTGCTGCCCGGGGTCCTCGGCAACGCCGAGTCGCACCGGGACGACTCCTTCGCGCCCGGCGAGATGGCGAACCTCCTGGAGGGGCCCGTCTACACCAAGCCGCCGGTGTGGCGCGGGCGGGACATCCCCGACGTGCTGCTCAGCGGCCACCACGGCAAGATCGCCCGGTGGCGCCGGGACGAGGCGTTCCGCCGGACCGCGGCCAACCGCCCCGACCTGATCGAGCGCTGCGAGGCCTCCGCCTTCGACAAGAAGGACCGCGAGATGCTGTCGATCCTGGGCTGGCAGCCGTCGCCGGACGGCCGATTTTGGCGCAGGCCGCAGGCCGTGGAAGAATAGGCGGCTGCTGTGTGCTCGCCGGACGCCCCTGCCACAGGGGGACCGTCGGCCGCCGAGTGGCACGGCTCCCGAATTCTCTACGGAAACCCGCACTGGCGACCTGTGGCGTCATGCGAAGAAAGCAGACGAAGAACATGTCTCACCTGCTCGATGGCGTCAACGCCGCCGCGCTCCGCTCGGACGTCCCGGCCTTCCGCCCGGGTGACACGATCAACGTGCACGTCCGCGTGATCGAGGGCAACCGCTCCCGTATCCAGCAGTTCAAGGGTGTCGTCATCCGCCGCCAGGGCGCCGGTGTCTCCGAGACCTTCACCGTTCGCAAGGTCTCCTTCAGCGTCGGCGTGGAGCGTACCTTCCCGGTCCACTCCCCGATCTTCGAGAAGATCGAGCTCGTCACCCGCGGTGACGTCCGCCGTGCGAAGCTGTACTACCTCCGTGAGCTCCGCGGCAAGGCCGCGAAGATCAAGGAGAAGCGCGACAAGTAAGGTCGCCTCCGGTGTCCGGCGGCGGCCGGATAGGCTCGCCCCACGATGGACACCGAAGCACCTCACACGCAGCGCGGTCACTCTTCCCCCCGCGAGGGGCGAGGGTGGCCGCGTTCTGCGTTCTCCCGGACGGCCGACGGGACGCCCTCGGAGGGATCCGACGCGGACCGGCCCTCCGGGCGTCAGCTGACCTGGCGCCGGGCCGGGGCACTCGGTGTGATCTGCACGGTCTTCCTGCTGCTGCTCAGCAACTTCGTCGTCCAGCCCTTCCTCATCCCGAGCCACTCCATGGAGCCGACGCTCCGGGTCGGCGACCGGGTACTGGTCAACAAGCTGGCGTACCGTTTCGGCGATCAGCCGCGCCGCGGGGACCTGGTGGTCTTCGACGGCACGGGCTCCTTCGTGCGGGAACGCGCGGGCGGCGGACCGGTCGGCGACCTGGTGCAGGGCGCCGCCTCGGCGCTCGGGCTCGCGGAGCCCTCCGACACCGACTTCGTGAAGCGGGTGGTGGGCGTGGGCGGTGACGACGTGGTCTGTTGCGACGCGGGCGGGCGGGTGTCGGTCAACGGCGTCCCGCTGGACGAGCCGTACCTGTATCCCGGGGACGCCCCCTCGAAGGTGCCCTTCCGGATCGTCGTACCGCTGGGGACCCTGTGGGTCATGGGCGACCATCGTTCCCAGTCCCGGGACTCACGGGACCACCTCGGGGAACCGGGCGGGGGGATGGTGCCGGTGGAGAAGGTGATCGGGCGGGCCGACTGGATCGGCTGGCCGGTGTCGCGCTGGGGCGCCGTCGGCGGCGGCCATGGGTAGCCGGGGGCGGCCGAGGGGCCGACGGGAGCGCGAGCCCGAACCGGAGCCGCGCGGGCGGACGCGGAGCCCCCGGGACTGGCTCGACGACGAGCCCGAGCCCGAGCCGCAGCCGCGCGGACGGGCCCGGAGCCGGCGCGAGCCCGAGCCCGAGCAGCGGGAGCCCGAACGCGAGCCCCAGCCGTTCGTGGCGGAGGGCGGCCGGGCCCAGCGGCGCCGGCTCGCCCGCAAGGTGCGGCGGCGCCGCCGCACGCGCCGGGCCGGCGAACTGCCGCTGCTCGTGGTGGTGGCGCTGTGCATAGCCCTGCTCCTGAAGACCTTCCTGGTGCAGGCCTTCTTCATTCCGTCGGGCTCGATGGAGCAGACCATCCGGATCGGCGACCGCGTGCTCGTGGACAAGCTGACGCCGTGGTTCGGCTCCAAGATCGAGCGCGGCGACATCGTCGTGTTCAAGGACCCCGGCGGCTGGCTCAAGGGCGAGGCGGCCCGGCCCCCCAAGGACCCGGTCGTGGTCAAGCAGATCAAGCAGACCCTGACCTTCATCGGCCTGCTGCCCTCGGCCGACGAACAGGACCTGATCAAGCGCGTCATCGGCGTCGGCGGCGACACCGTCAAATGCTGCGACGCCCGGGGCCGGGTCACGGTCAACGGTTCGCCGCTCGAAGAGCCGTACGTCAACCCGGGCAACACGCCGTCGGACATCCCCTTCGAGGTGCAGGTGCCCGCCGGAAGGCTCTTCGTCATGGGCGACCACCGAGCGAATTCGGCCGATTCCCGCTTCCATCTCGACGAGGCCTTCGAGGGCACCATCGACGAGAACGGAGTCGTCGGAGAGGCCGTGGTGATCGCCTGGCCCTTCGGGCACTGGACCCGTCTGGAGCAGCCCGCGACCTTCCGCATGGTGCCCGATCAGGCGCGCCGCGAGGGACGCGGCCGCAGGCGACGCCGCACGGGCGTGACGTTCGCATAGTGTGTCCTCGGTCTCCCGCGCCTTAGGGAACTCCCGCTCGTTAAGGGAGGGGAGAGCCCGTGTCAGGTTCGGCACGGGCGGCGAACGTGAGTGAGGAGTGGATGTGGGGGACGTGGCGGTGGGCGCACGGTCCGGACGCGACGAGGGCGAGGAGCGGCCGGACGACGCCGTCGCGCACGAGACCGAGGAGGACGGCGCTCTGGAGAAGCCGCACCGCTCCTTCTGGAAGGAGCTCCCGCTCCTCATCGGCATCGCGCTGCTGCTGGCCCTGCTGATCAAGACCTTCCTGGTCCAGGCGTTCTCGATCCCCTCCGACTCGATGCAGGACACCCTGCAGCGCGGGGACCGGGTGCTGGTCGACAAGCTCACGCCGTGGTTCGGCTCCGAGCCGGAGCGCGGCGAGGTCGTGGTCTTCCACGACCCGGCGAACTGGCTCTCGGGCGAGCCCACGCCGGAGCCGAACATCGTGCAGAAGGCCCTCAGCTGGATCGGCCTCATGCCGTCCGCCGAGGAGAAGGACCTGATCAAGCGGACCATCGCCGTCGGCGGTGACACGGTCGAGTGCAAGAAGGGCGGACCGGTCGTCGTCAACGGCAAGGCGCTCGACGAGCCGTACATCTACCCCGGCAACACCCCGTGCGACGACGCCCCCTTCGGCCCGCTCAAGGTGCCCGAGGGCAAGATCTGGGTGATGGGCGACCACCGGCAGAACTCCCAGGACTCCCGCTACCACATGCAGGACTCCACCGGGGGCTTCGTGCCGGTCGACAAGGTCGTCGGGCGGGCCGTCGTGATCGCGTGGCCGGTCACCCGCTGGTCCACCCTGCCGATCCCGGACACCTTCGACCAGCCGGGCATCGGCAACCAGGCCGCGGCCACCGCGCTCGGCCTCGGGGCCGCCGGACTGGCGCCCGTCGGACTCGGCCCGGCCGCGCTGGGGCTCGCCGGAGCGGTCCCGCTGGTGATGTGGCGTCGCCGGAAGCTGACCGGCGGCCGTACCGACGGGTAGGGTGCCGCCCAGGTCGACGATCCCGATGTGGGGGCGCTGGAATGGGCGGAACAGAAGCGATACGCAGTGGCAAGGACGGCCGCGGCGGCCTCGGCAACGTGTTGTCGGGGATCGCCGTGGCCATCGGCTTTGCGCTCTTCCTCGGCGGCTTCGTGTGGGGGGCGGTCGTCTACCAGCCCTACACGGTCCCGACCGACTCGATGATGCCGACGGTGCGCCCGGGCGACCGGGTGCTGGCGCAGCGCATCGACGGCGCCGAGGTGCGCCGCGGCGACGTGGTCGTCTTCACTGATTCCATGTGGAGCGATTCGCCCATGGTCAAGCGGGTCGTCGGCATCGGCGGCGACACCGTGAAGTGCTGCGGGGCCGAGGGCGGGCTGACCGTGAACGGCACCCCGCTGGACGAGCCCTACGCCGACACCAGCCGGCCGGACTCGGGCCTCGCGATGCCGCCCGGGCAGGCCCCGCCCCCCGGGACCCCCTTCGAGGTGACGGTCCCCGAGGGGAACCTCTTCCTGCTGGGCGACCGGCGTGCCGCCTCGCTGGACTCGCGGGCCCACCTCCAGGAGGCCGGGCAGGGGACCGTGCCCCGGTCGGCCGTCAGCGCCCGCGTCGACGCCCTGGCCTGGCCTTCCATGGCGATGCTGGAGCGCCCGAAGACGTACGCGGCCCTGCCCGGCGGGATCTCCGGGCACGGGCCGCTCCGGCTCCAGGTGGCCGCCGTGGCCGCCGGGGCGGCCCTGGTGGTGCTGGGGGCCGCGTACGGGCCCCTCGTACGGATCCTGGGGCGCGGACGGCGGGAGCGGGCCGGTGTCGCCTGAACCGGCCGGCGGCCATGCCCCCCGGCAGGTGTCCCGGGTGATCCTCCTCGACCCGGCGGACCGGATCCTGCTGCTGCACGGCTTCGAACCGGCCGACCCCTCGGACGACTGGTGGTTCACCCCGGGCGGCGGCCTCGAAGGGACGGAGACCCGGGCCGAGGCCGCGCTGCGCGAGCTGGCGGAGGAGACCGGGATCACCGAGGTGGAGCTGGGGCCGGTGCTGTGGCACCGCTTCTGCTCCTTCCCCTTCGACGGCCGCCGCTGGGAACAGGACGAGTGGTACTTCCTGGCCCGGACCAGCCGGACCACGACCTGGATGGGCGGTCTGACCGAGCTGGAGCGGCGCAGCGTCACCGGAGCCAGGTGGTGGACCTCCGAGGAACTTCTCGCGGCACGTG
Organism: Streptomyces erythrochromogenes; assembly: GCF_040684695.1. Lineage (GTDB taxonomy): Bacteria > Actinomycetota > Actinomycetes > Streptomycetales > Streptomycetaceae > Streptomyces > Streptomyces erythrochromogenes_C. The sequence goes on along the minus strand of NZ_JBFBGM010000028.1, from coordinate 12,403 downwards.
AGACGGTGTACCCGACCAGGCTCGCCGAGCTGCTCCGCACGCTGCTCGACGAGGGTCCTCCGGGTGCGCCGGTGGTCCTGGCCCCGGAAATCGTTTAGGGGCGCACGGCGCTGGCGCACAATAGGGGGACGCACGGCTGAAGGGGAACATGCCATGAGTGCCGAGGACCTCGAAAAGTACGAGACCGAGATGGAGCTGAAGCTCTATCGGGAGTACCGCGACGTCGTCGGGCTGTTCAAGTACGTGATCGAGACCGAACGCCGTTTCTACCTCACCAACGACTACGAGATGCAGGTGCACTCGGTCCAGGGCGAGGTGTTCTTCGAGGTCTCGATGGCCGATGCGTGGGTCTGGGACATGTACCGGCCGGCCCGCTTCGTGAAGCAGGTCCGCGTGCTGACCTTCAAGGACGTGAACATCGAGGAGCTCAACAAGACCGACCTCGAACTGCCCGGGAGCTGAGCCGCCTCACCCGCACGGGTGACGGGACCGTCCACAGACGCCGGGTTGTCCACCAAGATCCACACGGTGGGCGGGGACGCGGGAGCGTGGGTGCCGGAGGTGGTGCCCGATGGACGCGAAGAGCGTGGCACGGCAGGCGATGGGGCGGTACGGCGAGGAGCTCGCGGCACGACGGCTGACCGAGGCCGGGATGACCGTGATCGCGCGGAACTGGCGGTGCCGCGGCGGGGAGATCGACATCGTCGCGCGCGACGGGGACGCCCTCGTCGTGTGCGAGGTCAAGACCCGGCGCACGGGGGACTTCGAGCATCCGATGGCCGCCGTGCGGGCCGCGAAGGCGGACCGGCTGCGCCGGCTCGCCGGGCGATGGCTCGCCGACCACGGCGGACCACCGCCGGGCGGGGTCCGCATCGACCTCGTCGGAGTCCTGCTGCCGCGGCGCGGCGCGCCCCTGGTGGAACACGTCAGGGGGGTGGCCTGATGGGGTTCGCGCGGGCCTGCTCCGTGGCCCTGGTCGGCGTCGACGGCGTGGTGGTCGAGGTCCAGGCCGACCTGGAGCCCGGAGTCGCGGCCTTCACCCTGGTGGGTTTGCCGGACAAGACCCTCGTCGAGAGCCGGGACCGGGTGCGTGCCGCCGTGGTCAACTCCGGCGCGGCCTGGCCGCAGAAGAAGCTCACGGTCGGGCTGAGCCCGGCCTCCGTCCCGAAGGCGGGCGCCGGCTTCGACCTCGCCGTGGCGATCGCGGTGCTCGGGGCCGCCGAGGTGGTCGACCCGGCGGCCATCGCCGACCTGGTGCTGATCGGCGAGCTGGGGCTGGACGGGCGGGTGCGCCCGGTCCGGGGCATCCTGCCGGCCGTCCTCGCCGCGGCCGAGGCGGGCTACCGGCAGGTGGTCGTGCCGCAGCAGTGCGCCACCGAGGCCGCGCTCGTGCCGGACGTCTCGGTGCTCGGCGTGCGCAGCCTGCGGCAGCTGATCGCCGTCCTGACCGACGGGGAGGTGCCCGAGGAGGATCCCGGGGAGCCGGCGGGCCGACCGGACCCGATGCTGGCCGGTCTGCTCGTTCCCGGGGCCGGCCTGGGCACCGGCCTCGCCCCGGGCCGCCCGGGCGGGGACTGCGCCGACTTCCCCGACCTCGCCGATGTGACGGGGCAGCACACGGCCCGCCGCGCCCTCGAAGTCGCGGCGGCCGGAGGGCACCACCTGTTCCTGAGCGGGCCGCCCGGCGCCGGCAAGACGATGCTGGCCGAGCGGCTGCCCTGGATCCTGCCGCCGCTCACCCGGCAGGACTCCCTGGAGGTCACGGCGGTCCACTCGGTCGCGGGAATCCTGCCGCCCGGCGAGCCACTGGTCTCCCGGCCGCCGTACTGCGCGCCGCACCACTCGGCGACCATGCAGTCCCTGGTGGGCGGCGGGACCGGGGTGCCCAGGCCCGGAGCGGTCTCCCTCGCCCACCGCGGGGTGCTCTTCCTGGACGAGGCCGCGGAGTTCCACAGCAGGGCGCTGGACGCGCTGCGCCAGCCCCTCGAATCGGGGCACGTGGTCATCGCCCGCGCGGCCGGGGTGGTACGGCTGCCCGCGAGGTTCCTGATGGTCCTCGCCGCGAATCCCTGCCCCTGCGGGCGGCACACCGTGCACGGGGCGGGATGTGAATGCCCGCCCTCGGTGATCCGGCGCTACCAGGCACGGCTGTCCGGGCCGTTGCTCGACCGGGTCGACCTGAGGGTGGAGGTGGAACCCGTGACCCGCAGCGACCTGCTGGGACAGGGCGGCCGGGGCGAGTCCAGCGAGGTGGTCGCCGACCGGGTGCGCCAGGCCCGGGAACGCGCCGCGGCCCGGCTCGCCGGCACTCCATGGCGGCTCAACTCGGAAGTGCCCGGGCAGGAGTTGAGGACCCGTTGGCGGCCGGCCCCGGGGGCTCCGGCACAGGCCGAGCGGGAACTGGAGCGGGGGCTGCTCACCGCGCGCGGCCTGGACCGGGTCCTGCGGGTCGCCTGGACCGTCGCCGACCTGCGGGGGCGGGACCGGCCCGAGGCGCTCGACGTGGCCGTGGCGCTGGAACTGCGGACCGGCGTCGCCCGGGGGGCCATGTCGCTGACGGAGGCCGGGACATGAGCGCCGCCGGGGAGGAGGAGCAGCTGGCCCGGGCGGCGCTGACACGGGTGCTGGAGCCCGGGGACGCACACGGCGGGCGCTGGATCCGGGAGCACGGCGCCACGGGGCTGCTCCGGCTGCTGACCGGCCCGGAGACGCAGTGGCCGTCTCCGCCCGGGGTGGGGCCGGATCGGCTCGCCGCGTACCGCAGGCGGGCGGCGCTGGCCGACCCCCGCCGGGACCTGGAGCTCGCCGCCGGCGCGGGAGGCCGGTTCGTGTTCCCGGGGTCGGCGCAGTGGCCGACGCAGCTGGACGACCTCGGGGACGAACGCCCCGTCGGGCTCTGGCTCCGGGGCCGGCCGAACCTGCGTACCTGGGCGCTGCGTTCGGTCGCCGTGGTCGGGGCCAGGGCCTGTACCCCGTACGGTGCGCACATGGCGCAGACGCTGGCCGCCGGCCTCGCCGAACGGGGCTGGGTCGTCGTCTCCGGTGCGGCCTTCGGCATCGACGGCGCCGCCCATCGCGGGGCCCTCGCCTCCGGCGGCGCGACCGCGGCGGTGCTGGCCTGCGGGGTGGACGTCGCCTATCCCCGCGGACACGCCGGGCTGCTGGGCCGGATCGCCCGCCAGGGGCTGGTCGTGGGGGAGCTGCCGCCCGGCAGCCATCCCACGCCCAGCCGGTTCGTCCTGCGCAACCGGGTCATCGCCGCCCTCACCCGGGGCACCGTCGTCGTGGAGGCCGCCCACCGCAGCGGTTCCCTGGTGACCGCCCGGCGGGCCCAGCGGCTCGGGCGGTTCACCATGGGTGTCCCCGGGCCCGCCACCAGCGGACTCTCGGCAGGCGTGCACGAACTGCTCAGGGGCGGTGAGGCCGTGGTGGTCACCGACGCCGCGGAGGTGGTCGAACTCGTCGGCTCCATGGGGGAGCTGGCGCCCGAGCGGCGCGGCCCGGTGCTCGCCCGCGACCTGCTGGACCGGGACACGGCCCGCGTGCTCGAAGCCCTCCCGGCCGGACGCCCGGCGACCGCGGCCGAGCTGGCACTTGCCGCGGGCACCGGCACCGATGAAGTCATCGGCAGACTGTACGAACTTCACTCTCTGGGGTTCGTCGAACGGCAGGGCGACGGCTGGCGGTTGAGCGCGAATACGGCTGGAGAGGGCACGCAAACCCGGGTTCCCCGGCGAGGCGGTCGTTGACCTGGGGACTTCCGGTGAAAGAGTGAAACCGATGAGAGACGCGGTCCTCCCGGTGGCAGTCGCCGGGACCGTGCGCGAGGCGCCGGTCCCGGGTCGCCCGCGCGAGCCGGGGCGCCCCTCGGCCCCCGCGCCATCCCGTACTCTTCGCGCACCGCGACACTTCCGTCACGCTACGCTCCCAAGGAATCCGGCTCCGGCAAAGGCGACGCATGCCCCAGCACACCTCAGGGTCCGACCGCGCTGCGGTGCCCCCCGCTGCCCGCGGCAGCGTGCGGTCCACCGCGCCCTCGTCCCTGGAGGTGCTCTGGCGCTCGTACAAGGCCTCGGGTGACGAACGGCTGCGGGAGCAGCTGATCCTGCACTACTCGCCCCTGGTGAAGTACGTGGCCGGCCGCGTCAGCGTGGGCCTGCCGCCCAACGTCGAGCAGGCCGACTTCGTCTCCTCCGGGGTCTTCGGGCTGATCGACGCCATCGAGAAGTTCGACATCGAACGCTCGATCAAGTTCGAGACGTACGCGATCACCCGGATCCGCGGCGCCATGATCGACGAGCTGCGGGCGCTGGACTGGATCCCCCGCTCGGTCCGGCAGAAGGCGCGGGCCGTGGAGCGGGCCTACGCCACGCTGGAGGCCCAGCTGCGGCGCACCCCGACGGAGAGCGAGGTCGCCGGGGAGATGGGGATCGGGGTGGAGGACCTCCACACGGTCTTCAGCCAGCTGTCCCTGGCGAACGTGGTCGCCCTGGAGGAGCTGCTGCACGTCGGCGGGGAGGGCGGCGACCGCCTCTCGCTGATGGACACGCTGGAGGACACGGCCGCCGACAACCCGGTGGAGGTGGCGGAGGACCGCGAACTGCGGCGCCTGCTGGCCCGGGCCATCAACACGCTGCCCGAACGGGAGAAGACCGTGGTGACCCTCTACTACTACGAGGGGCTCACCCTGGCCGAGATCGGCAACGTGCTGGGCGTCACCGAGAGCCGGGTCAGCCAGATCCACACCAAGTCCGTGCTGCAACTACGCGCAAAGTTGGCAGATGTGGGGCGGTGAGCTTGCGGTACCTCCGTAGAGTGGACGTGTGCCCAGGATTCGAGCGGCCTCCGTGGCCGAGCACCGGTCGATGCAGCGCGGCGCCCTCTTGGACGCCGCGCGCTCCCTGCTGTCCGAAGGCGGTACGGAGGCCCTGACCTTCCCCGCCCTGGCGGAGCGGACCGGACTCGCCCGGTCCTCCGTGTACGAGTACTTCCGCTCCCGTGCGGCCGTGGTCGAAGAACTGTGCGCCGTGGACTTCCCCGTATGGGCCGCCGAGATCGAGGCGGCGATGGAACGGGCCGATGCGCCGGAGGCGAAGGTCGAGGCCTACGTGCGCAGCCAGCTGGCCCTCGTGGGGGACCGGCGGCACCGGGCGGTCGTGGCGATCTCGGCCAGTGAGCTGGACGCCGGGGCCCGGGAGAAGATCCGTGCCGCGCACGGCGGGCTGATCGCGATGATCGTCGAGGCCCTGGCCGCACTCGGTCAGGAGCAGCCGAGGCTGGCCGCGATGCTGCTCCAGGGGGTCGTGGACGCCGCCGTGCGCCGCATCGAGCTCGGCGCGGCCGAGGACCCCGAGGTCATCACCGAGACGGCGCTCGCCATCGCCCTGCGGGGCGTCCGGGGCTGAAGCCCCGCCGCCGGCGCCGGCACGCCGCGCCTCACGGGCCGCCCGCCGCCGGGCCGGAGCCGGGGCCCGGCCCGGGAAGCGGCCCCGTTCCGGGCAGCAGGCGCGGAGTGGGCCGGGCCAGCAGCGCCAGCGGGTTGAGGTAGGCCTCCCCCGACAGCAGGCCCCAGTGCAGGCACGGCTCCGGGCAGTGGGACCCCTCCGTGAGTACCGCCACCACCTGCCCCGCCGCGACCTCCTCACCCTCCGCGACCAGCGGCCGGACCGGCTCGTACGTGGTGCGCAGACCGTTCGGCAGGGCGAGGGAGAGGACCCCGCGGCCCGCGACCTGCCCGGCGTGGTGGACCCGGCCGGCGGCGACCGCCCGCAGCTCCGCGCCCACCGGCGCGGCCAGGTCCACCCCGCGGTGGCCGGCCGCGTACGGGGTCGGGGGCGGATCCCACCAGCGCACCACCGCCAGCGGCGCGGGCAGCGGGCGGACCGGCGGCCCGGCCGACCCGGCTTGCGGGGACGGCGGGGCCGGCGGCAGGGCCAGGGCGGCCAGGAGCAGGCTGAGCAGCAGTGTCGTCATGCACCGCAGCCTCCCGCGGTCCCCGGGGGCGGCGGGCCGGGCTGTGGACGGTCCGGGCGCTGTGGACAACGGCGTCACCCGGCATACCGCCGGGTCCCGTACACTTCTTGTGGCGATCCGGGTCACCGGGTCGACTTCGCACGCCCCGGCACCAGCCCGAAACGGCCAGGTGGCAGCGTCTCTCGGTCCCCTCATGGGGGCAGGGCGCGGTGGGGCGTCAGGAACCAAACCGAGAAACCAAGGAGATGGCCATGGCCGTCGTCACGATGCGGGAGCTGCTGGAAAGCGGCGTCCACTTCGGTCACCAGACCCGTCGTTGGAACCCGAAGATGAAGCGCTTCATCTTCACGGAGCGCAACGGCATCTACATCATCGACCTGCTGCAGTCGCTGTCGTACATCGACCGCGCCTACGAGTTCGTGAAGGAGACCGTCGCGCACGGTGGCTCCATCATGTTCGTCGGTACCAAGAAGCAGGCCCAGGAGGCCATCGCCGAGCAGGCGACGCGCGTCGGCATGCCGTACGTCAACCAGCGCTGGCTGGGTGGCATGCTCACCAACTTCTCCACCGTCTACAAGCGCCTCCAGCGTCTGAAGGAGCTTGAGGCGATCGACTTCGAGGACGTCGCCGCCTCGGGTCTCACCAAGAAGGAGCTCCTGGTCCTCTCCCGCGAGAAGGCCAAGCTGGAGAAGACCCTCGGTGGTATCCGCGAGATGTCGAAGGTTCCCAGCGCCGTCTGGATCGTCGACACCAAGAAGGAGCACATCGCCGTCGGTGAGGCGCGCAAGCTGCACATCCCGGTCGTCGCGATCCTCGACACCAACTGCGACCCCGACGAGGTCGACTACAAGATCCCGGGCAACGACGACGCGATCCGTTCCGTCACCCTGCTCACCCGCGTGATCGCCGACGCCGTCGCCGAGGGCCTCATCGCCCGCTCCGGCGCTGCGACCGGTGACTCGAAGCCGGGCGAGAAGGCCGCCGCCGAGCCGCTCGCCGAGTGGGAGCGCGACCTGCTCGAGGGTGACAAGAAGGCTGACGAGGCCCCGGCCGCCGACGCCGAGGCCGCCCCGGCCGTCGAGGCCCCGGCCGCCGACGCCGAGCAGGCCTGACCCACTGAGAGCGCCCGGTGTTCACGCGCCGGGCACTCACAGCACGGACGATGACGGCGGGGGAGCCGCGCCACGAGCGCGGCGCCTCCGCCGTTCACCCGTAGATCTACGACTTCGAGAGAGAATCACAGACTCATGGCGAACTACACCGCCGCTGACGTCAAGAAGCTCCGCGAGCTCACCGGCGCCGGCATGCTGGACTGCAAGAACGCGCTCGTGGACGCCGACGGTGACGTCGACAAGGCCCAGGAAGCCCTCCGCATCAAGGGCCAGAAGGGCGTCGCCAAGCGCGAGGGCCGTTCTGCCGAGAACGGTGCCGTCGTCTCCCTCATCGCCGACGACAACACCTCCGGTGTCATCGTCGAGCTGAAGTGCGAGACCGACTTCGTCGCCAAGGGCGAGAAGTTCCTGGCCGTCGCCAACGAGCTGGCCGCGCACGTCGCCGCCACCTCCCCGGCCGACATCGAGGCGCTGCTCGCGTCCGAGATCAAGCCCGGTCAGACCGTCACCGCCTTCGTCGACGAGGCCAACGCCAACCTCGGCGAGAAGATCGTCCTGGACCGCTTCGCGCAGTTCTCCGGCGGCTACGTGACCGCGTACATGCACCGCACGATGCCCGACCTGCCGTTCCAGATCGGCGTCCTGGTCGAGCTCGACAAGGAGAACGCCGAGGTCGCCCGCGGCGTCGCGCAGCACATCGCCGCGTTCGCCCCGCAGTGGCTGTCCGCCGAGGACGTCCCGGCCGAGAAGGTCGAGTCCGAGCGCCGCATCGCCGAAGAGGTCACCCGCGCGGAGGGCAAGCCCGAGGCTGCCATCGCGAAGATCGTCGAGGGTCGCGTCAACGGCTTCTTCAAGGACGCCACGCTGCTCGGCCAGGCCTACGCCCTGGACAACAAGAAGTCCGTCCAGAAGGTCCTGGACGAGGCCGGTGTCACCCTGAAGCGCTTCACCCGCATCAAGGTCGGCATCTGAGTCCGTCCGTACGCGACGGACACCGGACCCCGGTAGGGTCTGAAGCAGTCGTCCGCGCTTGCGCGAGGCGACCGCAGATCTGACGAGGAGGCCATTGCCGAAGAGGGAACCGCAAGGACCCACCGGCAATGGCCTTCTTCGTATGTGCACGAGGAGATCTCCATGAATCAGGGCGTGGACCCCCACACCGCATCCGACGACAAGAGCGACCAGTTCAAGAAGGGCCGCCGCTTCATGCTGAAGCTGTCGGGCGAGGCCTTCTCCGGTGGCGGAGGACTGGGCGTCGACCCCGACGTCGTCCACGCCATCGCGCGTGAGATCGCCGCGGTGGTCCGCGACGGCGCGGAGATCGCCGTCGTGATCGGCGGCGGCAATTTCTTCCGAGGCGCCGAGCTCCAGCAGCGCGGCATGGACCGCGCGCGGTCCGACTACATGGGCATGCTCGGCACGGTCATGAACTGCCTCGCCCTCCAGGACTTCCTGGAGAAGGAGGGCATCGACTCCCGCGTGCAGACGGCCATCACCATGGGCCAGGTCGCGGAGCCGTACATCCCGCTGCGCGCCGTGCGCCACCTGGAGAAGGGCCGCGTCGTCATCTTCGGCGCCGGCATGGGCATGCCCTACTTCTCCACCGACACCACGGCCGCCCAGCGTGCCCTGGAGATCGACGCCGAGGCCCTCCTCATGGGCAAGAACGGCGTCGACGGGGTCTACGACTCCGACCCGAAGAAGAACCCGGACGCGGTGAAGTTCGACGCGCTGGAGTACGGCGAGGTGCTCTCGCGCGACCTCAAGGTCGCCGACGCCACCGCGATCACCCTCTGCCGTGACAACAAGCTGCCGATCCTCGTCTTCGAGCTGCTCGCCGAGGGCAATATCGCCCGCGCCGTCAAGGGTGAGAAGATCGGCACGCTCGTCAGCGACCAGGAAACCCGGGCCTGAGCAGTCCGCTGCCGGTCCGGGTGGCCCCGACCGGCCCGCCCGCCCGCCCGAACCATCCATTCAAGACATGCAGGAGCACGTGGTGATCGAAGAAATCCTCCTCGAGGCCGAGGAGAAGATGGAGAAGGCCGTCGTCGTCGCGAAGGAGGACTTCGCCGCGATCCGCACCGGCCGTGCGCACCCGGCGATGTTCAACAAGATCGTCGCCGACTACTACGGCGCCATCACGCCCATCAACCAGCTCGCCTCCTTCGCGGTTCCCGAGCCGCGCATGGCCATCGTGACGCCGTTCGACGCGTCCGCGCTGCGCAACATCGAGCAGGCCATCCGCGACTCCGACCTCGGGGTCAACCCGAGCAACGACGGCCGCATCATCCGGGTGACCTTCCCCGAGCTCACCGGGGAGCGCCGCAAGGAGTACATCAAGGTCGCCAAGAACAAGGCCGAGGACTCCAAGGTCTCCATCCGCTCCGTCCGCCGCAAGGCCAAGGACGCCCTCGACAAGCTCGTCAAGGACAAGGAGGCGGGCGAGGACGAGGTCCGTCGCGCGGAGAAGGAGCTCGACGACACCACCGCGAAGTACGTCGCGCAGGTGGACGAGCTCCTCAAGCACAAGGAAGCCGAGCTCCTCGAAGTCTGATGAACGACTCTTCCTGGCAGCCGGAGCCGGTTCCGGCGGGTCCCGCATACGATGCGCAGGTGGGCCCGCACACTCGGCCCATGCCCATCGTGCCCGATGCCGCCGGCCGTGACTTCGACGACCGGGAAGCACGCGATCGGGGGGCCGCCCCGCACGGCGGTCCCCTCTTCCGCGCCGATACGCCGCCGCAGGAGCCCATGCCCAGCCCCCCGCCCCCGCATGCCGAGCACCCGCAGGACTCCTCCCCCCCGCCGCAGAAGAAGCGGGCGGGGCGGGACCTGCGTGCCGCGATAGGGGTCGGGGTCGGTCTCGGCGCGGTGATCTTCGCATCGCTCCTGATCGTCAAGGCGGTCTTCGTCGGCGTCGTGGTCGTCGCCGTCGTCGTCGGCCTGTGGGAGCTCACCTCCCGCCTGCAGGAGAAGAAGGGCATCAAGGCCCCTCTGGTCCCGCTCGCGGTCGGTGGCGCCGCCATGGTCATCGCCGGATACGTCCGGGGGGCCGAGGGCGCCTGGGTGGCCATGGCACTGACCGTGCTGGCCGTCCTGGTGTGGCGGATGACCGAACCGCCCGAGGACTACCTCAAGGACGTCACGGCGGGCGCCTTCGCGGCGTTCTACGTGCCCTTCCTGGCCACCTTCGTCGCGATGCTGCTCACCGCCGACGACGGACCGCAGCGCGTGATCACCTTCCTGCTGCTGACCGTGGTCAGCGACACCGGGGCCTACGCGGTGGGCTGGCGCTTCGGCAGGACCAAGCTCGCGCCGCGCATCAGCCCCGGCAAGACCCGCGAGGGACTGTTCGGGGCGGTGGCCTTCGCCATGGTCGCCGGCGCCCTCTGCATGGAGTTCCTGATCGACGGCGGCGCCTGGTGGCAGGGCCTGCTGCTCGGCCTCGCGGTCGCGGTCAGCGCCACCCTGGGCGACCTGGGCGAGTCGATGATCAAGAGGGACCTGGGCATCAAGGACATGGGCACCCTGCTGCCGGGGCACGGCGGCATCATGGACCGGCTGGACTCGCTCCTGCCCACCGCCCCGGTGGTGTGGCTGCTGCTGGCCGCTTTCGTCGGCACCGGCTGACCGGTCCCGGTCGGGTTATCCTGGAGGGCGCGCCGCGTGTACGCGGCGCGCCCTTTCCGTCCAGCGGCCGAGCCGCGGACCGGCCCTGCACGCGCGGGGTGACCCCCACCTCGTCGTACTGAGGAGTACCGCATGGCCCCCCGTCCCGCTCCGGGTGAGCTCACCTTCGTCGCTCCCCGCGGGGTCAAGAAGCCGCCCCGGCACCTCGCCGACATGACCCCGGCCGAGCGCCGCGAGGCCGTCGCCGCGATCGGCGAGAAGCCCTTCCGGGCCAAGCAGCTCTCCCAGCACTACTTCGCCCGCTACGCGCACGACCCGGCCGAGTGGACGGACATCCCGGCGGGCTCCCGGACCAAGCTCCAGCAGGAGCTCCTCCCGGACCTGATGAACGTCGTCCGGCACATCAGCTGCGACGACGACACCACCCGCAAGACCCTGTGGAAGCTGCACGACGGCACGCTCGTGGAGTCCGTGCTCATGCGCTACCCCGACCGGGTCACCATGTGCATCTCCTCGCAGGCCGGCTGCGGCATGAACTGCCCGTTCTGCGCCACCGGCCAGGCGGGCCTGGACCGCAACCTCTCCACCGCCGAGATCGTGCACCAGATCGTCGACGGCATGCGCGCGCTGCGCGACGGCGAGGTCCCCGGCGGCCCCGCCCGGCTGTCGAACATCGTCTTCATGGGCATGGGCGAGCCCCTGGCGAACTACAACCGCGTCGTCGGCGCCATCCGCCGGCTCACCGACCCGGAGCCCGACGGCCTGGGCCTGTCCCAGCGCGGCATCACCGTCTCCACCGTCGGCCTGGTCCCGGCCATGCTGCGCTTCGCGGACGAGGGCTTCAAGTGCCGTCTCGCCGTCTCGCTGCACGCGCCGGACGACGAGCTGCGCGACACCCTGGTCCCGGTGAACACCCGCTGGAAGGTCCGCGAGGTCCTCGACGCCGCCTGGACGTACGCCGAGAAGTCCGGCCGCCGCATCTCGATCGAGTACGCCCTGATCCGCGACATCAACGACCAGGCCTGGCGCGGCGACCTGCTGGGCCGACTGCTCAAGGGCAAGCGCGTACACGTCAACCTGATCCCGCTGAACCCGACGCCCGGTTCCAAGTGGACCGCCTCGCGCCCCGAGGACGAGAAGGCCTTCGTGGAGGCCATCGCCCGGCACGGCGTGCCCGTGACCGTACGGGACACCCGGGGCCAGGAGATCGACGGCGCGTGCGGCCAGCTGGCCGCTTCGGAGCGCTAGCGTCCGGTTCTGGCCGGTCACATTCGGCCACGGGGTACCCTGTGGCCGAACCAATTGCATATTCCGACAGGGGAGCGCCACAGCGCTGAGAGTGCGGTATCCGTCATCCGCAGACCCTCTGAACCTCGCCCCGGTCATTCGGGGTAGGAAGTTCGGTCACCACTCAAGCTGTTGCGCCCTGCCCGGCGTCCGCTCCCACAGAGCGCCGGGCAGGGCCGCGTCTTCTCCTGGTCATCCCAGGAGGAATCACCAGTGAGCACCACCAAGAAGATCGCGGGCGCCGTGCTCGCGGCAGCGCTGGGCGTCACCACGCTCGGCGCCTGCGGCGGCGGCGACGCCAAGGACAAGACCGCGGGCACCAGCGACGCCCCGAAGTCCAAGACCGTCACGCTCGTCTCCCACGACTCCTTCAACGTGACCGAAGCGGTGCTCAAGGAGTT
>NZ_JBFBGM010000027.1:0-113507 GCF_040684695.1 Streptomyces erythrochromogenes | reverse complement strand
GGAGGAGCTCCTCGCGTACTGGGCGTACTCGGGAGCCCCGACAACGCAGGGAGGTGCGGTGCCGGGCAGCGCGGGCCCGGCAAGATCCGAAAGAGACGGCCTAGCGGCCCTGGGCCACCGCGTAGAAGGCCACCGCGGCGGCGGCGCCCACGTTCAGCGAGTCCACGCCGTGGGCCATGGGGATGCGCACCCACTCGTCGGCGGCGACCAGCGCCTGCGTGGACAGGCCGTCGCCCTCGGCGCCGAGCATCAGCGCGACCCGTTCCAGGGACTGCGGCGCGGCCACGTCGATCGGCGTCGCCTTCTCGTGCGGGGTCAGCGCGAGCAGTTTGAAGCCGGCTTCGCGCACCGAGTCCAGGCTCTTGGGCCAGGCCTCCAGGCGGGCGTAGGGGACGGAGAACACCGCGCCCATGGAAACCTTCACCGAACGCCGGTAGAGCGGATCGGCGCAGTCGGGCGACAGCAGCACCGCGTCCATGCCGAGGGCGGCGGCGCTGCGGAAGATGGCCCCGATGTTGGTGTGGTCGTTGACCGCCTCCATGACGACCACGCGGCGGGTCGCGGCGAGGAGTTCCTCGGCCGTGGGCAGCGGCTTGCGCTGCATGGAGGCGAGGGCACCACGGTGCACGTGGTAGCCGGTGACGCGTTCGGCGAGGTCGGGGCTGACGGCGTAGACCGGTGCCGGGATCTCGTCGATGACGTCGCGCATGACGTCGACCCACTTGGCGGAGAGCAGCATCGAGCGCATCTCGTAACCGGCGTCCTTGGCCCGTCTGATGACCTTCTCGCCCTCGGCGATGAAGAGGCCTTCCGCGGGCTCGCGCCTGCGCCGGAGTTCGACGTCGGTCAGGCCCGTGTAGTCGCGCAGGCGGGGGTCGTCGGGGTCGGTGATGGTGATGAGATCAGCCACAGGGTGATACTGCCTTGTCCTGGGTGCGGTGCCAACGGCCTGTCAGGCGCTGGTGGTGGGAACGTCCGGGGTTCCGACGCGGACGACCTCGCCGATGACGATGACCGCCGGCGGGCGGACCTCCTGGGCGCGGACGGTCTCGCCGACGGTGGCCAGGGTGGCGTCCACGCGGCGCTGGGTGGCGGTGGTGCCCTCCTGGACGACGGCGACCGGGGTGTCCGCGGAGCGGCCGTGGCGCACCAGCGCCTCGGCGATCAGGCCGATCTTGTCGACGCCCATGAGGATGACCAGGGTGCCGGTGAGCTTGGCGAGGGAGGCCCAGTCCACGAGGGAGCGCGGGTCGTCGGGGCCGACGTGGCCGCTGACCACGGTGAACTCGTGGGCGACCCCGCGGTGGGTCACCGGGATGCCGGCCGCGCCGGGGACCGAGATGGAGCTGGAGATGCCGGGGACGACGGTGCAGGCGATGCCGGCCTCGGCGAGGGCCTGGAGCTCCTCCATGCCGCGGCCGAAGACGTACGGGTCCCCGCCCTTGAGCCGGACCACGGCCTTGCCGGCCTTGGCGTGCTCGATCAGGGCGTTGTTGATGGCCTCCTGGGCCATGAACCGGCCGTAGGGGATCTTCGCGGCGTCGATGACCTCGACGTGCGGGGGGAGCTCGTCGAGCAGGTCGCGGGGGCCGAGCCGGTCGGCGATGACCACGTCGGCCTCGGCGAGGAGGCGGCGGCCGCGCACGGTGATCAGGTCGGGGTCGCCGGGGCCGCCGCCGACGAGGGCGACGCCGGGGGCGGACCTGTGGCGGTGGCCGGGGGCGGCGAGGCTGCCGTCGCGCAGGCCCTCGACCACGGCGTCCCGGACGGCCGCGGAACGGCGCGGGTCGTTGCCGGTCAGCACGGCGACGGTGACGCCCTCGATGCGGCCGGTGGCCGGGGTCCACGCGGTGGCCGCGGAGGCGTCGTCGGCCCGGACGCACCAGACCCGCTCGCGCTCGGCCTCGGCGGACGCCCGCTCGTTGACGTCGCGGTGCTGTGTGGCGATGAGGGCGTACCAGGCGCCGGCGAGGTCGCCGTCCTGGTAGCGGCGGCGCTCCCAGCGGATCTCGCCGGTCTCGGCCATGGCGTCCACGGAGGGGGTGGCGGAGGGCGAGACGAGCAGGACGTCGGCGCCGGCCGCGATGAGCGCGGGGAGGCGGCGCTGGGCGACCTGGCCACCGCCGATGACGACGACGCGGCGGCCGGCGAGGCGGAGTCCTACGGGGTAGGCGGGGGTGTCGGCCATGGCGGTGCGGCTCCTGATGCGGCGGTCGTTCTGTCGTGCCGCTGCGGCTCTGAAGCGGCGGGGTACTGGCGGGGTACTGACGTGCGGGTTCTTGGTGCGGGTCCACCATACGGCGCGGGCCGTCCCACAGCGCGGACGGGGCCGCGGCTGCGCGGGCGGCAGCGCGGCCCGGCTCCCCGGGGCTCCGCCCGGACCCCGTGCCTCGTACGCCGGCGGGGCCGGTGGTGTGCGGCGGTGGCCGGGCAGCGGGCCGGGACGGCTCGGCCCGCCGACCGGCGACGGGTTCGCCCGGCCTGCGGGGAGGTGCCGAGGTGCACCGCCCCACCCGCAGTCGCCCTCCGGGACCCGGCGCGGGGCCGGGAACCGGTCGGGCGGGTTACTTCTCGGTGACGCCCGCCGAGTCGAAGGTGGCGACCTCGTGCATGGCGCGGGCCGCGCTCTGGACCAGCGGGAGGGCCAGCAGGGCGCCCGTGCCCTCGCCGAGGCGGAGGTCCAGGTCGACCAGGGGGCGCAGGCCCAGCTTGTTCAGGGCCGCCACGTGGCCCGGCTCGGCGCTGCGGTGGCCCGCGATGCAGGCCGAGAGGGACTCGGGCGCGATGGCGCGGGCCACCAGGGCGGCCGCGCCCGCGCTGACGCCGTCCAGGATCACCGGCGTACGCAGGGAGGCGCCGCCGAGGAGGAGGCCGACGATGGCCGCGTGCTCCAGGCCGCCGATCGCCGCGAGGACGCCGATCGGGTCCGCCGGGTCCGGCTGGTGCAGTTCCAGGGCACGGCGGACGACCTCGACCTTGCGGGCGTGGGTCTCGTCGTTGATGCCCGTGCCGCGGCCGGTGACCTCGGACGGGTCGACGCCGGTGAACACCGAGATGAGGGCCGCGGAGACCGTGGTGTTCGCGATGCCCATCTCGCCCGTGAGGAGCGCCTTGTTGCCGGCGGCGACCAGGTCGCGGGCCGTCTCGATGCCCACCTCGATGGCGGCGACGGCCTCCTCGCGGGTCATCGCCGGGCCGGTGGAGAGGTCGGCCGTGCCGGGGCGGACCTTGCGGGGCAGCAGGCCGGGGGTGGCCGGGAGGTCCCCGGCGACGCCGACGTCGATCACGCAGACCTCGGCGCCCACCTGGTTGGCGAAGGCGTTGCAGACCGCTCCGCCGCCCAGGAAGTTGGCGACCATCTGCGTGGTCACCTCCTGGGGCCACGGGGTGACGCCCTGGGCGTGCACGCCGTGGTCGCCCGCGAAGATCGCGACGGCGGCCGGCTCCGGGATCGGCGGCGGGCAGACCCGGGAGAGGCCCGCGAGCTGGGCGGAGATGATCTCCAGCATGCCCAGGGCCCCGGCGGGCTTGGTCATGCGCTTCTGCCGCTCCCAGGCCTCGCCGAGGGCCTTCGCGTCGAGCGGGCGGATGCTGGCGACCGTCTCGGAGAGCAGGTCGTGCGGCTCCTCGCCGGGCAGCGCGCGGCGGCCGTAGGTCTCCTCGTGGACGACCCAGGAGAGCGGGCGGCGCTGGGACCAGCCGGCCTGGGCCAGCTCGGGCTCCTCCGGGAACTCGTCGACGTAGCCGACGCACAGGTAGGCGACGACCTCCAGGTGCTCGGGCAGGCCGAGCTCGCGGACCATCTCGCGCTCGTCGAAGAAGCTGACCCAGCCGACGCCGAGGCCCTCGGCGCGCGCCGCGAGCCAGAGGTTCTCGACGGCGAGGGCCGAGGAGTACGGGGCCATCTGCGGCTGGGTGTGCCGGCCGAGGGTGTGCCGGCCGCCGCGGGTGGGGTCGGCGGTGACGACGATGTTCACCGGGGTGTCGAGGATGGCCTCGATCTTGAGTTCCTTGAACTGCTTCGCGCGGCCCTTGGGCAGCGACTTCGCGTAGGCCTCGCGCTGGCGCTGGGCGAGCTCGTGCATCGTCCGGCGGGTGTCGGCGGAGCGGATGACGACGAAGTCCCAGGGCTGGGAGTGGCCGACGCTGGGGGCGGTGTGGGCCGCCTCCAGGACGCGGAGCAGCACCTCGTGCGGGATGGGGTCGGTCCGGAAGCCCTTGCGGATGTCGCGGCGCTCGCGCATGACGCGCAGGACGGCCTCGCGCTCGGCGTCGTCGTAGCCGGGGGCCGGTTCGCCGACGGGCTCGGCGGCGGCGGGCGCCTCGGCCGCCGCCTCGGGCTGCTCGGCGGCCGCGACGGCCTCGGCCGGCTCGGGCAGGACGGCCTCGACCGGTTCGACGGGGGCCACCGGGGCGGCGGGCTCCTCCGGGGCGGCCGGGACGGGCTGCGGCTCTGCGGCGGCCACCGGTTCGGCCGGGACGACGGCGACGGCCTCGGCCGGCACGGGCTGCACCGGTTCGGGCGCGACGCCGGCCTCTGCCTCTGCGGGCTCGGCGGCCTCGGCGGCCTCCACCGGGGCGGCGGGCGCCTCGGCGGGCACGGCCTCGGCCGCGACGGGCTGGGCCGGCTCCTCGGGGGCCACCGCCACCGGCTCGGCCGGAACGGCGGCGACGGCCTCGACGGGGGCCTGGTGGACCGGCTCGGCGGCGGGCTCGACGGCGGCGGCCTCGACGGGTGCGGCCGGCGGGGCGGCCTCGGCGGGAGCAGCCTCGGCAGGAGCGGCCTCCGCGGGAGCGACCGGCTCGGCCGCGGGCACCTCGGCCGCGACGGGCTCGGCGACCGCGGGCTCGGGAGTCTCCACCGGCGCGGCGGGCGCCTCGGCGGGCACGGCCTCGGGCTGCGGCGGCTGGGCCACCGCTTCCGCTTCCGCGGAGCCGGGCTGGGCATCCGGCCCGGGCTCCGCGGCGGCCTGCACCGGCTCGGGAGCCACGGCCGGCTCGGGGGCCTGGGCGGCCTCGGCCGGCAGCGGCTCGGGGGCGGCCACGGGCTCCGGCGTCCACGGCGTCCCGGCCTGCGGGGGGACCTCGCCGAGCTGCGGCGCGGGCTCCTGGGCGGCGTCGGCGCGCGGGACGTCCAGGTACTCGGGCCCGACGGTCGGGGGGCCCGCCTGGTGGAGCGGGGTGACGGGCACGGCGGCGCCGAGCGCGGAGACGAGCGGGGCGGGCTGTGCTGGCGCGGCGGCGGGGCCGCGGTCCGCGAGGGACCGTACGACGCCGCCGGTGGCGTCGGGCACGGGCGGGCCCATGTGCAGCGGGCGCCGGGCGGTGGCCGCGGGGGCCACCGGGGCGGCGGGCGGCGGGACGACGAGCCCGCCGAGGTCGAGCTGGCCGGAGTCCCGGCCGCCGGTCTCGTGGGCGCCGGCGCTGTAGGAGCCGTCGGGGAAGGCGGGCTGGGGGAACTCGGTGTACGCGGCGGGCTCGGGGTACCCCGTCGGAGCGCCGGCGTAGGCGGACTCGGCGCCGTAGGACGCGTCGGCGTACACCGGCGGCTCGGCGAGCTGGGGCTCGACCGGGAAGGCGGGGACCTGCGGGACGACCTGGGGGTCGCTCCAGGCGCCCTGGCCGCTCGGCATGAGCAGGAGTTCCTCGTCCTCCGGCTCGGCCGGATTGTCCATGAGGTCCTGGAAGGCGTAACCGGGCATCGGTGCCGGGATCTGGACCGGGGCGGGGATGCCCTGCTGATCCACCATGCCCGTGTTGTCCGGGAGACCCTCGCCCGGGACCTGGCCGGTGTCAGTCATGCTTACCCCTCGCCCATCGGTGTTGCCTCTTCGATCACCCGGTCGCCCACGAGGCCTCCGAGCGGAGTTGCCGTGCGGTGTCGCGGGTGCGACGAGTCCGTCTCACGTGCGCCTGCGCGACAACCAGTAAGCATTGTCGCGCCCGTTAGCGATCGTGGCGGCCATAACCACCACGGTCCTCTGTGGACTGCGCCACGTCGCGCGTCCAGGCCGTGTCGCGATGCCCGAAACGTCCGCGCAGTACGACGATCGGCCAGCCTACCCGGCCCTCGTATCAGCGGGCGACAGGGCGCTGAGCTGCCAGGAGGAACACCACGGAACGGTCCTGTTCCGCCCAGGTCCGGGGGTCCAGGCCCACGGACTGGAGGAGGGCGCACTCGACGTCGTAACCGTGTTCGGTGAGGGCCCGGCCGATGGCCTCCGCCTCGTCGCGGGTGGAGGCGTGGCTGACGATCCGTTCGGGGCGCCGGTCGGCGACGGCCGCGACCACCTCGCCGCCACCGCCGCCGACGCGGACGACGTCGGGTTCGGGCAGGTTCTCCAGGACGTGCGGTGCGCGCCCGGCGACGAACTGCAGTTGCACGCCCCGTTTGCGGGCCGCGGCGGTCACCCGCTCGCGGGCCGCGGGGTCGGCGTCGACGGCGATGACGGCGGCGCCGAGGGCGGCCGCGTCCACGGCGACGGCCCCGGATCCGGTGCCGATGTCCCAGACGAGGTCGCCGGCACGCGGGCCGAGCCGGGCGAGTTGGGCCGCGTGCAGCAGGGCCGACTCCCCCTCCCCCGCGCCGGTCTGCGGGCGGGCCCAGCCGCGCTCGCCGGAGTGGGCGGCGCTCTGGCCGAGGAGCCAGCCCGGGTCGGCGGTCTGGGGCTGCCCCGCGCCCCCGATGACGATGACGACGTTGGGGTCGCGCCAGCTGTGGTCGGCGGCCTTGTCGGAGGTGAGGACGCTCACCTGCTCGCGGTCCGTGCCGAGTTCCTCGCAGACGACGAAGGTGCGGTGGACCCCGTCGAGGAGCAGGGCGAGTTCGGCGGGGCCGGCGCCGGGCGAGGTGAGGACGGCGACCTTGGGGTGGGCGCGGCAGACGTTGACCGCGCGCCGCAGGGTGCGGGGGTGGGCGACGACCACCTGGGCGTCGTCCCAGGGCATCCCGGCGCGGGCGAAGGCGGCCGCGACGGAGGAGACGGCGGGGACGACCTCGACCTCCAGGCCGTGCTCCGGGGCGCGCAGGGTGCGTACGACGCCGAAGAATCCGGGGTCCCCGTCGGCGAAGACCACCGCGGTGCCGCGGTGGCCGGCGATCCGGCGGGCGGCCAGGCCCAGGCTGCCGAGGCGGATGCGTTCGGCGGTGGGCGGGACTTCGGGGAGGGCGAGGTGGTGGGCGGCGCCGGCCACGAGGGTGGCGGCGGAGAGCGCGGACCGGGCGGCCGAGGTCAGGGGCGAACCGTCCCAGCCGATCACCGTGACCCGGTCGGCCATCGTCTTCTGTCTCCTGGAGTGGGGGGTGGAGGGAGGGGCGGGCACGGTGAGACTACCCGGTCATCGGTTCATTTCCGGTCGGCGCCGACCGGGTGGCCGGTCGCGTCGGACCGCTGCCCGGGGACGGTGCGGCCGGGGTGCGCGGCGGGGCCGCCGTGGGTGTCGTGCGGAGCGTGGGTGCCGTGGCCGACGTGGGTGTCGTGGCTCTCGTAGCCGTCGTACCCGTCGAGGCCGTCGCCCTCGTCGAGGTCCTCGGGCAGGAGGCTCCACACGATGAGGTCGGTGCGGGTGTCGGTCCAGCCGCCGCCGTCCGTCTGGGTGCGCACGGTCCACGCGTTGCGCAGGACGCCCTCGCTGATGCAGCCGATCTTCTGGGCGACCTGCTGGGAGGCGGTGTTGTCGGCGGCGGTGCGCAGTTCGAGGCGCTCGAACCCCTGCTCGCGGAAGAGCCATTGGGCGACGGCCAGGACGGACTCGCTGGCGTAGCCCTCGCCGCGGGCCCAGGGCGCGGTGACGTAGCCGACCTCGGTGGCGCGGATGCGCCAGTCGGTGTTGCGGAGGTGGACGATGCCGACCAGGCGCTGGGTGAGGAACTCGGTGACGGCGAAGACGATGCCCCGGCCCTCGGCTCGTTCGGCGTGGGAGTCCCGGGTGGCCCAGGCCCGTGCGTCGGCCTGGGTGTAGGGGTACGGCGCGGAGGTCCAGGCGGTGATGTTCTCGTCGTTCATCATCTCGGCGAGCGCGGTGACGTCCTCCTCCTCGAACGGTCGCAGCACCAGCCGTTCCGTGCTGATGGTGACGTCCGGGAAGGTGGTAGTCATGCGCAGCTCCATGCCTGAGAACGTGGTGCGACCGTGGTGCGATGCGACCGTGGTGCGGGGCCGTCGGTGCGGGACCTGATCCGCGGGTCGTAAGCCACAGCATGCAGCATCGAACGGGGGATGTGCAGGGCCGGGTTGCCCGGGGGGCGGGCAGGACTCGGCTCCGGGAGCGGGCAGGACTCGGCCCCGCGCGCCGTCAGGGGCGTGCGGGGCCGAGATGCATGACCGTCCGGGCCCGACGGGGTCGGGCGGGGCGGGGGTCAGGAGGCGGGGGTGCCGAAGGCCGGGACGACCGAGCCCTGGTACTTCTCCTCGATGAACTTCTTGACGTCGTCGGAGTTCAGGAGCTTGGCGAGCTTCTGGATCCGCGGGTCGTTCTGGTTGCCGTCCTTGACCGCGAGGAAGTTGGCGTAGGGGTTGCCCTCGGCCTTCTCCAGGACGAGCGCGTCCTTGGCGGGCGCCAGGTTCGCTTCGAGGGCGTAGTTGCCGTTGATGACCGCGGCGTCCACGTCGCCCAGGGCGCGCGGGACCGTGGCGGCCTCCAGCTCCTTGAACTCCAGGCCCTTCTTGTCGGTGATGTCGGACAGCTTGGCGCCGGTGCCGACACCCTCCTTCAGGGTGATCAGGTTGTTCGCGGCCAGCAGCTGGAGCGCGCGGCCCTCGTTGGTGGTGTCGTTGGGGACGGCGATGGTCTGGCCGGGCTTGATGTCGGAGAGGGCCTTGACCTTCTTGGAGTAGAGGCCGAGGGGCTCCAGGTGCACGTTCACGACGGGGACGACGTGGGTGTTGTTCTTCTTGTTGAAGTCGTCGAGGTACGGCTTGTGCTGGAAGTAGTTGCCGTCGACCTGGCCCTGCTCGGTGGCGGTGTTGGGCAGGACGTAGTCCGTGAACTCCTTGACCTCCAGCTTGAGGCCCTCCTTGGCCGCGAGCTTGTCCTTCACGAAGTTCAGGATGTCGGCGTGGGGGCTCGGGGAGGCCGCGATGACGAGCGGCTTGCTCTCGTCGGCCTTGCCGCCGTCGGCCTTGGCGGAGGACGGGTCCGAGGAACTGCCGCAGGCGGTGAGGCCGAGGGTCAGCGCGGTGGCGGTGGCGGCGAGGGCGGTGAGCTTGATGTTCTTACGCACGAAGAGTGCCTTTCTTGCTGAACAAGTACCGAGGACTTGCTGGTGGTGGCGGCCCAAGCACGACAAGTGCGGGCTCTATGGGGGAAATCTGTGGGGCGGCGCGCCCGTGGTGCCGGTCGGCGCGCGCGGTGCCGGTCAGGCGGTGCGTCCGCGGCGGGCCAGCAGGCGCACGACGCCGTCGCCGATCAGCTGGACCACGGTGACGAGGACGATGAGGACCACGACGGTGGCGATCATGAAGCCGGTCTCGAAGCGCTGGAAGCCGTACGTGATGGCCTTGGAGCCGAGTCCTTCGCCGCCGACGGCGCCCGCCATGGCGGAGTAGCCGACGAGGGTGATGACGGTGGTGGTGACACCGGCGACCAGGGATGGCAGGGCCTGCGGCAGGAGCACCTTGCCGACCAGGGTCGGAATGCCGCCGCCCATGGACTCGACGGCTTCGATGAGACCGTGGTCCACCTCGCGGACGGCGGTCTCGACGAGCCGGGCGAAGAAGGGGATGGCGCCGATGGCGAGCGGCACGATCATGGCGGTGGGGCCGATGAAGGTGCCGACCACCGCCGTGGTGACCGGGATCAGGAAGATCAGCAGGATGATGAACGGCAGCGAGCGGCCTATGTTCACGATCACGCCGAGGACCTTGTTGAGCGGCTGGTTCTGCAGCAGGCCGCCCTTGTCGGTGAGGACCAGCAGGATGCCGATGGGCAGTCCGCCGAGCACGGTCACCAGGGTGGACCAAAGCACCATGTAGAGGGTGTCGTACGTGCCCTGGGTGAGCAGGGGCTGCATCTCGGACCAGGTCACTTGGCACCATCCTCGGCCAGTTCGGCCAGTGCGGCCAGTTCGTTGTCGATCTCGTCGACGACGTCGACCTGGAGGCCCTGCTCGCGCAGGAAGCCGACGGGCACGACGTTGTCCTCGTAGCGGCCGGGCAGCTCGATGCGCATGCGGCCGATCAGCCGGCCGGCGACGGTGTCCATCGCGGCGCCGAGGATCGAGATGTCGATGTTGTACGTGCGCGAGAGCTGCGAGATGACCGGCTGGGCGGCGGCCTCGCCGTGGAAGGTGACGTCGACGACCGTGCGGTCGGGGCCGGAGGCGGCGCCGGTGACCGGGAACAGCTCGCCGGCGAGCTCGGAGCCGGGGGTGGCGAGCAGTTCGGCGACGGTGCCGGACTCGACGATGCGGCCCTTCTTCATCAGCGCGGCCGAGTCGCAGACGCTCTTGACGACGTCCATCTCGTGCGTGATGAGCAGGACGGTGAGGCCGAGCTGCTGGTTGAGGTCGCGCAGCAGGCCCAGCACGGAGCGGGTGGTCTCGGGGTCGAGGGCGCTGGTGGCCTCGTCGGACAGCAGCACCTTGGGGTCGCCGGCCAAGGCGCGGGCGATGCCGACGCGCTGCTTCTGGCCGCCGGAGAGCTGGGTGGGGTAGGCCTTGGCCTTGTCGCCCAGGCCGACCAGGTCGAGGAGTTCGAGGGCCTTGCGGGAGCGCTCGCGGCCGGAGAGGCCGAGGATCTCCAGGGGCAGCTCGACGTTGGCCTGGACGGTGCGCGAGGACAGCAGGTTGAAGTGCTGGAAGACCATGCCGATGCGGCTGCGGGCCTCGCGCAGTTCCTTGCCGGCGCGGCGTCCGCGGCCGGCGAGCGCGGTGAGGTCGACCCCGTCGACGCGCACGGTGCCGGTGGTGGGGCGCTCCAGCAGGTTCACGCAGCGGATCAGGGAGGACTTTCCGGCGCCGCTCTGGCCGATGACTCCGTACACCTCGCCCTCGCGGACGTGGAGGTCGACGCCGTCCAGGGCGGTGACCTCGCGGCCACGGGACTGGTAGACCTTCGTGAGGCCCGATGTGGTGATCACAGGAATTCCGTCGCTGTCGAGTGCGCGGCGCAGCGGGGTGTGCCGGGCACGGGGCAAACATCTGGGGACGCGATACGGGACGAACCGTCAGAAATCGATGGGGTCGACGCGTGCGCGGGGCATGAGTGGGCCGTGCTGTCCATCAGGCGGTGACGTACTGGCGCGGCCGGTCTCGCTTCGGGGCGCGAGGCTCAGGAAGGGGCCCTCAGAAGGCGCACATTCGACACATACAGCGAGCACCGGGCGTCATCGTCGCCTCGGTCGCAAGGGTGCGGCTGCTCGTCGTGGTCATGGGCCCCAGTAAAGCAGACGTATCCCCTCACCGATCAAAGCTGTCCGGATAGCGGACGCGAATCGACCGCATATCGGACTACACCGGTCAGTCACGACCATCCGTCCCACTCTGCCGACATCGCCGCTGACCTGCGCCGACGCCGCTGTCCCGAGCCGCCGCCGGACGTCTTCGCGGGGGCCGGCCGCGGGCTCTTCTGTGGTCAAGGCCACGGCCGGGGCACGGGTCCGGCGGCCGCGCCCCGGCCGTGGCGGGAAGGGGCGCGCGCATCGGGTCTTTCGGCCCGTAATACCCTCGCTGCATGCTCGACGCCCTGACGGTCGCCATCGGCGTGGCCGCACTCGCCCTCGCCGCCTGGTGCGGTTTCGCCGCGCTGCGGGACCAGCCGACCAAGGACTGGCACTTCATCGGCATGGCCGTCGTGACCGTCCTGGTCCTGGCCCAGCTGGTGATCGGCCTGGTCCAGCTGGCCAGGGGCGAGAAGCCCGACGAGGGCTCGGTGATCTTCGTGGCCTACCTGCTCGGCGCCTTCGCCGCGGTACCGGCCGCCGGGCTGCTCTCGCTGACCGAGCGGACCAAGTGGGGCTCGGTGACGGTGGCCGCGGGCGCGGTCGTCCTCGCCGTCCTCGAAGTACGGCTCTACGACATCTGGGGAACGACCGGTGCCTGACGCTGACACGACGACCGCGACCCCCGCCGGGCGCAAGCGGCTGGTCTCCGGGCCCGGGCTGCTGCTGGTGTGGCTGTACGGGGTGATGGTGGTGGGCGCGGTCTCGCGGTCGGCCTTCCAGATCTCCACCGAGTTCGACCGGGCGCCGCTGGCCTACTCGCTGTCCGCGGTGGCGGCACTGGCCTACGCGTTCATCACGTACTCGCTGGTGCGCGGCGGCGAGACGGCGCGCAAGGCGGCGCTGGTCTGCTGCGCCGCGGAACTGGCGGGCGTACTGGCCGTGGGCACGTGGACCGTGCTGCGTCCGGAGTCCTTCCCCGACACGACGGTCTGGTCGCAGTTCGGGATGGGCTACCTGTTCATCCCGGTGATCCTGCCGATCACCGGGATGCTCTGGCTGCGCAAGCGCTAGGCGCCGTCGTCGGGCTCAGGCGCTGACCGCGTAGTCGGTCGGGTCCTTGGCTTCCTTCTCCAGGATCACCAGCTGCACGCCGTCGGAGGCCGTGCGGCCGCCGACCTTGACGTAGCCGGCCTTGCGGTAGAGGCGCAGGTTGGACTCGCTCTTGTGACCGGTGTGCAGGCGGAAGCGGGTGGCGGTGCCGGGGCCGGCGAGGGCCTCCTCCACGGCGCGCAGCAGGCGCGCGCCGAGTCCGTGGCCCTGGAGGCGGGGGTGGACGCAGAGCTTGGCGATCTTGGCGGTGCCCTCCTCGTCCACGCTGCCGCGCACGGTGCCGACGATCTCGTCGCCGAGCCGGGCCACGAGGACGGTGTCCGTCGCGAGCTCCCCCTTGAGGGAGTCCAGGGACTGGGTGAGCGGCTGGATGAGGTAGTTGCCGTACAGCTCCGCCTCGCGCTGGAAGGCCAGGTACTGCAGTTTGAAGATCTGCTCGGCGTCCTCGGCGACCGCCGCCGAAATGGTCACGCTCATGCCCATGTGCGCATGCCTCCAGCTCACCTGGTAGCCCTTTGGTCTACCGCTCCATTCCCCGAAGGCCAGGAGCCGCAACCTCTGCCGTCAGCATTCTGCGCAGACATCCCAGGCAACGGGAACGCACGGGCCCTAAACTTCCTTGTGAGATACCCAACTCTCCTGCGATTTCACGGTATGTGAGGTCTCTGGGCGAAAGAAGTGCCTTCATCAGCTCGGGACAGCGTCCGGGCAACCGGGCGACGGCCGATCGGAGTGCGCGGTTCACCTCCCCGTGCAGCAGGGCGTCTTCGGGCACGGGCCCGTCCGCGGGCCGGCGACGGTGGTCGTACGGGATCTCGCGCCGCGCCCGGCGCCGTGCGAGGCGGGCCTCCGCCCGTACCGCCCGGCGCAGCCAGCGGGCGGGTTCGGCCGGGTCGGCGCGATCGGGCGCGCGCCGGCCGCTCTCCAGCAGCCTGACCCAGACGGCTTGTTCGAGGTCGGCCGCGTCCACTCCGGCGCCCGGGGCCTCCGCCGCCGCTTCCGCGGAGAGCAGCGGGCCCAGTTCGGTCACGAGGTCGGGGTCCTTCAGCAGGTCCATGCCGAGCGGGACGAGTGGGCCGCGCCCGGCGGTTTCCCCGCCGGGCGCGGCCCACTCGTTCGGGAAGCGGGGCTCAGCCGTTGACGGGGCGCCGGCCCGGGCGGAAGGCCTCGGCGGCGAGCAGTCCGGTGTCGGGGTTGTCGGTGAAGATGCCGTCGATGCCCTGTTCGAAGTAGGTGCGGAAGGCGCCGAGGGCGTCGCCGTACGCGGCCGGGTCCGTGCCCCGGCGGTATTCGGCCGGCAGGAAGCTGTTCTCGTTGCGCGCGGTGTAGGGGTGCAGGAGCAGTCCGCGGGCGTGGGCGTCCTTGACCAGCGTGGTGGGAGTGCCGAGCTTGCCGGCCGCGTCGCGCGGGAGGATCAGGTCCATGGTGGGGCCGATGCCCTGGGCGAACCCGGCGATCCACTTCAGCCCCTCGGGCTTGACCAGGTCGGCGACCCTGCGCGGGTCCCCCGCCTGCTCGAAGTCCCAGGGGCGGGTGCCCGCGGCCGAGAGCAGGACGACGCGGGGCGCGGAGACCAGCCGGGAGAGCCGCTGGATGCTGGAGGGCTCGAAGGACTGGAGGAAGACGGCGGCGTCGCGGCCGTCGCGCCCGTAGCGGCGCAGCAGCCGGGCGAGGGGCTCCTCCAGGCCGAGGCCGAGGCCGCGGAAGTAGCTGGGGTGCTTGGTCTCGACGTGCAGCCAGACGGGCTCGCCGCGCCGCCGTCCCTCGCGGTCGGCCCAGCGGAGGACCTCTTCGAAGGTGGGGACGGCCCACTGGCCGTCGTAGAGGGTGTTGCGCTGGCGGACGGCGGGGATGCGCTCCTTCGCGCGCAGGGTCTTCAGCTCGGCGAGGGTGAAGTCCTCGGTGAACCAGCCGGTGACCGCGACCCCGTCGACGGTCTTGGTGGTGCGCCGGGAGGCGAACTCGCGGTGGTCGGCGACGTCGGTGGTCCCGCCGATCTCGTTCTCGTGGCGGCACACCAGGTGGCCGTCCCGGGTCGGGACCAGGTCCTGCTCGACGACGTCCGCCCCCAGGTCGAGGGCCAGCCGGTAGGAGCCGAGCGTGTGCTCCGGCCGGTAGCCGCTCGCACCGCGATGGCCGATGACCGTCGGGTACGGCAGGCCCCGGTAGCCCCCGCCGCCGTGCCCGCCGCCCGCCGCGGACGGGGAGGCCGCGGAGGCCGTGCCCGCCGCGAGGGAGGTGATCCCCGTCCCCGCCGCCAGGACCGCCGCCCCCAGGACCGTGCGCCGCGCTGCCCCACCCTGTGTCATGACTGCCACTCCTCGTCGTGAAAGGGGCCGGCGGTCCCGCGACCTGTGGCGTCACGGCGTTCCGCGGCCCGCGATCGGCGTGCCGATGGTAGGCAAAGGGGGGTGGCCGCGGGGGGTGCCTCGAAGGCACATCCGGGGAACTTGGCGAAAACGCGCGTCAACAATACGTATCCGACACGTGAACCCGATGTGCGCTCGGAGCTGACCCGCGAGTATCGTCCTCACCTGCGCCACCACCGAGCGGTGGGGGCGCGCGCCGCTTTTCGATGCCGGAGGGCCCACGTTGTTCCGTACGAAGCTCATCAAAGCCACTGTCGGACCGGTCATGCGCACGATGTTCCGCACCCGCGTGGAGGGCGTCGAGAACATCCCCGGGTCCGGACCGGTGATTCTGGCGGGCAACCACCTCACCTTCATCGACTCCATGATCCTCCCGCTGGTGTGCGACCGTACGGTCCACTTCATCGGCAAGGACGAGTACGTGACGGGCAAGGGCATCAAGGGCCGGCTCATGGCGTGGTTCTTCACCGGCGCCGGCATGATCCCCGTCGACCGCGACGGGGCCAACGGCGGGGTCGCGGCCCTGATGACGGGCCGCCGGATCCTCGAAGAGGGCAAGATCTTCGGCATCTACCCGGAGGGCACCCGCTCCCCCGACGGCCGGCTCTACCGCGGCCGTACCGGCATCGCCCGCCTGACCCTGATGACCGGCGCCCCCGTGGTGCCGTTCGCGATGATCGGCACGGACAAGCTGCAGCCCGGCGGCGCCGGCATGCCGCGCCCGGGCCGGGTCACCGTCCGGTTCGGCGAGCCGATGGAGTTCTCCCGCTACGAGGGCATGGACCGCGACCGGTACGTGCTGCGGGCCGTCACCGACTCGGTGATGGCCGAGGTCATGCGGCTCTCGGGCCAGGAGTACGTGGACATGTACGCGACCAAGGCGAAGGCCGCGTAGGACCGCCCGCCCCCGCTCCCCCGCGGTCCTCACTGTCGCCGCAGTGACCGGCTGACGCCCGCCGCCGTCGTGGTGGCGAGGATCCAGCCGGTCACGATCAGCAGGTACGACAGCCACTGGTGCCAGCCGCTCGGCGCGAAGGCCTGTTCCTGGCCGAATCCGATGATCGGCAGCATCAGGTCGATGGTGTAGAAGACGGCGTTGAAGTCCGGCGCCTCGCCCTGCTTGAGCGGGCGCGGCGGCTGCAGCGCGAACGCGATCGCCCCGGTGAGCAGCAGCGCCGTCAGCCACCCCGCCGCGCGCAGCGGGCGGAAGCCGTAGCCGACGGTCGCGTCCTGCAGGAGCCCCCACAGGCGGGTGTGCCGGGGCAGGGTGCGGCGGTGCCTGCGCAGCTTGGCGAGCTGGACGGTACGGGCGGCCGCCTCGTCGCCCGCCGTACGGTAGGCCGCCGCCAGCTGTTCGTAGGCGTACGGGAGGTAGCCCGACTCCTCGCGCTCCAGCGCGGGCAACCGCTCCTCGGCGGGCAGGTGCGGGGCCAGCGTGCGGTAGGTCAGGCCGTCGATGCGGATCTGATCGGGCCAGGTCTCGGGCGATATGTGCAGCATGTCGACGTGGGAGCGACGCAGGTTGACCATGCCCTGGATGCGGTCGCAGCGGCGCAGCCACACCTCGCCGATGGTGCAGCTGGAGGCGCGCAGGGCGGTTCCGCCCGGGTTGGCGAAGACCGCGCGGGCCAGGTTGAGCTGGCCGGGTATCCGGGCACCGGTGAGGTTGACCATGCCGCGG
The DNA here is from genome assembly GCF_040684695.1 of Streptomyces erythrochromogenes. GTDB lineage: Bacteria > Actinomycetota > Actinomycetes > Streptomycetales > Streptomycetaceae > Streptomyces > Streptomyces erythrochromogenes_C. The sequence goes on along the minus strand of NZ_JBFBGM010000027.1, from coordinate 96,965 downwards.
GCCTCCAGTCGGTGGGCCCGCAGGTCCGTGCCGACGGACAGGGTCTCGGCGTGCAGGGCGATGCCGCCCGGGGTGAGCAGGCGGGCGTTGTCGAGGCTGACCTGGCCGCCGACGACGGCTCCGTTGAGGCGGAACTGGCCGTGGACGGTCAGGTCGTTGGCGATGATGTCGGTGCCGACCTCGGCGTGGTTGAGCTGGAGCGGGGGTTCGTCCGCCTCCTCGCCCGACGTGGGGCCGACCACCGCGCCCTGGAGGAAGAGGCCGCCGGATATCTTGGCGCCCTGGAGCCGGACGGGGCCGCTGATCCGGCAGCAGGAGAGCCGCAGGACGACTTCGACGCGCAGGGTGGACGCGGTGAGCCCCGGCAGGGTGGAGTAGCCGAGGACGAGGGCCTTGAGCTGGGCTCCGTACAGGAGCGGCTTGCGTTCGAACCAGCAGTCGCGCATCCGGATCGGGTGGTCGACCACCGCGTAGCGCAGGTCGAGCTTGCCGACGATCCTCGCGCCCTTGATCTTGAGCCCGGCGACCCGGCCCTCGGCGGCGGGGGCGGCGCCCAGCAGCAGGGCGCGCAGCACCTCGGCCCGCAGGGTGCGGTCGGGGCCCCAGCCGGCGCCGTCGACGGAGCTGTCCTCGGGGTGCTCGCGGAAGTCGATTCCGTCGCCGCGCGGGAAGGCCTCCCAGACGCGGCGCTCGGCCGGGGTCAGATCGTTGATCTCCATCGCGGGGATGGTGTCCCGGGTTCGACGGACTGTCAACTCGGTCCGGGACACCGCCCCTTGGTGCGGCGAAGGTCAGTGTTCGACGCCGTCCTGGAGCCGCTGGCCCCGGAGCAGGAACCAGGCGGCCGCGGCGGTGGCCAGCAGTACGGCCGCGCCGACTCCGGAGGCGAGGCGCAGGCCGTCGACGAAGGCGTCCTGGGCGGCGCCGACCATGTGGGCGGCGGTCTGCGGGTCCAGCGTCTTTGCGGCCTCCACGGCGCCCCCGAGGGACTCGTGCGCGGCGTCGGCCACCGGTCCGCTCACGGAGGCCGGGGCGGTGAAGGACTGGTAGACGCCGGTGACGATGGAGCCGAGCAGGGCGATGCCGAGGGCGGCGCCGAGCTCGTACGCCGTCTCGGAGACGGCGGAGGCCGATCCGGCCTGCTCCTTGGGCACGCTGGAGAGGATCACGTCGGCGGTGACGGTGAAGGAGAAGCCGGCGCCGAGGCCGACGACGAGCAGGGCCGCGCCGAGCAGCGGGTAGCCGCTCTCCTTGTGGATCACGGTCAGGACGGCCAGGGCGGCGCCGATGGCGGCGAGGCCGCCGGTGACGACGGAGCGCACCGAGTACCGGCGGGCGTAGCGGCCCGCGACCAGGCCGGTGACCACGGCGCCGATGGCGGCGGGCAGTTCGGCCAGGCCGGCCTCCAGCGGGCCGCGGCCCTGGACGAGCTGGAGGAACTGGGAGAGGAAGAAGACCAGTCCGGACAGGCCGAAGACGGTGAGCAGGTCGGCGAGGACCGCGCCGGAGAAGCCGCGGTGCCGGAAGAGCCGCATGTCGAGCAGCGGGGACGGCAGGGTGAACTGGCGGCGGACGAAGCCGTACAGGGCGCCCGCGCCGAGGATCGCGGCGACCGCGACCTCCCAGGTCAAGCCGTGCGTGGCGGCTTCCTTGACGGCGTAGACCACGCCGATGACGCCGACGAGGGAGAGGCCCACGCTGAGCAGGTCCCAGGGACCGGCGACCGGGTTCTTGGACTCGGGAAGGAGCTTGATTCCGACGAGGACCAGGGCGATCATCACGGGGAGGTTGATGAGGAAGACCGAGCCCCACCAGAAGTGCTGCAGGAGGGCTCCGCCGACGACGGGGCCGACGGCCGCGCCGGCCGAGGCGGTGGCGCCCCAGATGCCGATGGCGAGGCTGCGCTCCCTGGGGTCGGTGAAGATGTTGCGGATCAGCGCCAGGGTGGACGGCATCAGGGTGGCGCCGGCCACGCCGAGCAGGGCGCGGGCGACGATCATCATCTCGGGGCTGGTGGCGTAGGCGTTCAGGACCGAGACGGCGCCGAAGGCGGTGGCGCCGACGAGGAGCAGCTTCTTGCGTCCGATCCGGTCGCCGAGGGAGCCCATGGACACCAGGAGTCCGGCGATGACGAAGGAGTAGATGTCGCCGATCCACAGCAGCTGGGTGCCGGACGGCTTGAGGTCTTCGCTGAGGGAGGGCGTGGCGAGGCCGAGGACCGTGGCGTCGACCGCGACGAGCAGCACGGCCAGGACGAGCACGGAGAGCGCGAGCCAGCGGCCGCGGCTCTTCTCCTCCACCCCCGTCTGACGTATCAGCTGTTCGGTACGGCTCATTTCTCCACACTCCGTCGGGCGCCACCGAGCAGCAGCTCGATGATCATGTATTGGAAGTCCTTGGCGGCGACCCGGCCGTCCATGACGGCCCAGGCACAGCTGCCGATGAGGCCGTACAGGGCCTCGGTGAGCCAGGCGGGGCTCAGGTCGATGCGGATGTCGCCCTCTTCCTGACCGCGCCGGAAGAGGGCGATCACGCGGGCGTCCAGCCGGGCCCAGCCCTCGTTGACCTCGTCGCCCTCGAACAGCTGGTTCTCGGTGACGAGGAAGGCCAGGAGCTGGGCGTTGGGCTCGGCCTCGGCGACGAGGCGCCGGAGCGCCTCCACCGCCGTGTCCTCGTCGAGGCGGGCGTTGTCGAATGCCACTTCGAATTCGCGGATCCCTAGGTCTTCGAGGGCGCGCACGAGGGCGTCGCGCCCGGCGAAGTGCCGGTGGAGGGTCGCGCGGCCGATTCCGGCGGCGCGGGCGACCTCGTCCATCGTGGCGGTCGATTTGCGGGAGAGCAGGGCGGCCGCGTCGCGGAGCACCTGGTCACGATCCATGGCCATGAGACAAACATACCCCAATTGAGACATGCGCGTCTCATTCTTTGGAAAAACGGGCTGCCTCCGGGCGGCCGGAAGGGAATCCTGCCGGGATGAAGCCACTGCTACTGATCGACGTCGACGGACCGCTGAACCCCTACGCGGCCCGGCCGCAGCGCCGCCCCGAGGGGTATTCCACCCACCGGATGCGACCGACGGGCTGGAGCGAGAAGGAGAGCGCGAAGCCGCTGCGGGTCTGGCTGAACCACGGCCACGGTGCGGAGCTGCTCGCGCTCGCGGACGCGTACGAACTGGTCTGGGCGACCACCTGGAAGGACGAGGCCAACGACTGGATAGGCCCGCACCTGGGGCTGCCCCGGCTCCCGTTCATCGACTGGCCGGTGATGCACGGCCGGGCGCCGCGCGGCACCTTCTGGAAGACCCAGTACATCCTTCCGTACGCGGGCGAGCGGCCCTTCGCCTGGATCGACGACGACATCACGGCGATGGACCGCGAGTACGTCGACCAGCGCCACCCGGCGCGGACCCTGCTGATGCGCATCGACGAGCGGATCGGCCTGGTCCGCGAGGACTTCGACGCCCTGGCGGACTGGGCGGCGTGACGAGCGGTGGCCGACGGCCACCACGGGCGGGGGTTTTGATCATGATCCGGCCGCGACTTAGCATGCGCATGCCCCCCTCCCCGTACGGACGAAAGCGACCCATGCGCCTGAAGCGGATCCTCGCCGCGACCGCCACCCTGTGCTGTCTGGCCACCCTCCCCGCGTGCGAGGAGGGCGGGCAGCCGGGCCCGCCGGCCTCGTCGCCGTCCGCGGCCGCCGCCGGGACGGGCCCGCTCGTCAAGGCCCAGCAGTACCTGCGGCAGTTCGCCAACTGCGACGACCTGAGCGACAGGCCCGACGACCCCCGGATGCCCAAGGGCGACTTCCCCAAGGCCGGGCAGTGGTCGGTGAAGGAGCTGGGCGTCTGCAGCGACAAGGTCCGCCAGGGCGAGATCGCCATCGCCGTACCGGCGGACATGAAGCAGTTCCAGGAGGGCTACAAGAAGTACGTCCTGGACCGGATGGACGGCGGTGACGGCTCCTACGGGATGGAGAGCCGGATCCTGATCGGCGAGGGCTTCGTCGCGGTCCCGACCAGCACCAGGACGGCGCTCGCGCTGGTCCGCTCCGACCTGCGGGTCCTGACCTGCAACCCGGGCGCCCCCGTCCCCAAGGGCTACAAGCGGCAGGACCCGCTGGTGGAGCACTGCAACCTCAGCGACTTCGTCGGCTCCCAGGACGGATCCGGCAGCCCGAACCTGGAGACCCCGCAGGACCCGGCGGGCGGGGGCGAGAAGCCGGGCCAGCCCACGACGGGCAGCCTGGGGCTCCCCCGCGCCGGCAGCATGGCCGAGCTCCGGACCCTCGTGGGCAGCAGCCTCGACTGCGAGAAGCACTTCTCGACCGATCCCGGTGCCGTCGCGATCGAGTCGATCGACTACGCGCCGGTGGTCACGGGCAGCGTCCTGGAGTGGGGCCTGTCGGGGCGCGCCCTGTGCGGGGAGCCCGCCGGGGCGCAGCGCGCCCGCGACCTGAGCTGGCTCGACACCGTCGTGGACATGAAGCTGCTCCAGACGAAGGCCAAGGCGGCCCAGTTGGCCGACTACAAGGACGACGGCAGGCTGAAGGAGACCGCGAGCCGGCTGCTCGTCGGGGAGAACATCGCCGTCGAGACCAACAGCCCGTCGTCCCGGCGCGGCCTCTACCAGCTGCAGTTCCTGTACCTGAACTGCGTTCCCGGCTTCTCCGCCCCGGCGGGCTACCGGCTGGAGAAGTCCAAGGTCGAGGGCTGCGTCCTGACGAACTGGGAGCCGGACCACCCGCTCGACTGATCAGGCGCCGGACACCGGGCGCAGGACGCCGGACGCGCCGGAGGGGCAGCGGGAGCACAGGGCTCCTGCCGCCCCTCCGGGCATTCCGCCGCGTGCGGACGTACAGGCCCGGACCCGGGGTCCGGGTCCCACGGGCGTGCGGGCCGCAGGGCGGCGGAAGCGGTGGGGGCCGTCTACTGCTTGTGGACGGCCCAGGCGTGCTGGATGACCAGGTCGGCCTTCAGCTCGTTGAGCTGGACCGCCACCGCCGAGGGGGCGGTGCCGCCGCGGCCCTTGCGGGAGGCGAGCGCGCCCTTGACGTTGAGGACGGTGCGGACCTCGGGGGTCAGGTGCTCCGAGATCTTCGCGAACTGCTCGTCCGTCAGCTCGTCCAGCTCGATGCCGAGCGCCTCGCACTCCTTGACGCACTCGCCGGCCACCTCGTGCGCCACGCGGAACGGCACGCCCTGCTTGACCAGCCACTCCGCGATGTCGGTGGCGAGCGAGAAGCCGGCCGGAGCCAGCTCCTCCATCCGCTCCCGGTTGACGGTGAGCGTGGCCATCATGCCGGTGAAGGCCGGCAGCAGGACCTCGAGGGTGTCGCAGGAGTCGAAGACGGGCTCCTTGTCCTCCTGGAGGTCCCGGTTGTAGGCCAGGGGCAGCGCCTTGAGGGTGGCGAGCAGACCGGTCAGGTTGCCGATGAGACGGCCGGACTTGCCGCGCGCCAGCTCCGCGATGTCCGGGTTCTTCTTCTGCGGCATGATCGACGAGCCGGTGGAGAAGGCGTCGTGCAGCGTCACGAAGGAGAACTCCTTCGTGTTCCAGATGATGATCTCCTCGGCGATCCGGGACAGGTTGATCCCGATCATCGCGGTGACGAAGGCGAACTCGGCGACGAAGTCGCGCGAGGCCGTGCCGTCGATCGAGTTGCCCACCGAACCCCGCTCGAAGCCCAGCTCCGCGGCGACCGCCTCCGGGTCCAGGCCCAGTGAGGAACCGGCCAGCGCGCCCGAGCCGTACGGCGAGACGGCCGTCCGCGTGTCCCACTGCCGCAGCCGCTCCGCGTCCCGGGACAGGGACTGCACGTGGGCCAGTACGTGGTGGGCGAAGAGCACCGGCTGCGCGTGCTGCAGGTGGGTGCGGCCCGGCATCGCCACGTCCGCGTGGCTCTCGGCGAGGCCGACCAGCGCGTCCTGGAGGTCGGCGATCAGGCCCCCGATGATCCGGGCGTGGTCGCGCAGGTACATCCGGAAGAGGGTGGCCACCTGGTCGTTGCGGGACCGGCCGGCCCGCAGCTTGCCGCCGAGGTCGGCGCCGAGCCGTTCCAGCAGGCCCCGCTCCAGCGCGGTGTGCACGTCCTCGTCGGCGATGGTGCCGGTGAAGGAGCCGTCGGCGACGTCCGCCTCCAGCCGGTCCAGGCCGGCGATCATGCGCTCGAGCTCGTCGGCCGTGAGCAGTCCGGCCGTGTGCAGCACGCGGGCGTGGGCACGCGAGCCGGCGATGTCGTAGGGCGCGAGGCGCCAGTCGAAGTGGACCGACGCGGACAGCTTCGCGAGGGCCTCGGCGGGACCGTCGGCGAACCGGCCGCCCCAGAGCCGGACGTCACCAGCGTTGTTGCTGCTCACAGCTACTGCTCCTCAAGACTGCATGTATGGATGTGCAACGGCCTCCCCGCCGCGGAGGTAACGGGGAGGCCGTCTTCGTGCGGGCTGTGCGGCGGAGGGTCAGGCCGGGTCGCGCTCGGTCACGGGGCTTCTCCCTGCGGTGCGTCCGACGACAGGCATAACTATGCATTGCTCCGTATGTTTCGTCAATCGTGGGCGGGTGGCAGGCGCGTGACCAGGGCGGATATTCCGGGCACGGGGCGTGACCGCCGCCTACGATCGGGCCCCGAAGGTCTTCGGGAGGGGTGGCGACGGATGCACCGCACAGAACGCGGCACGGGAGCCGGAAGCGATGCCGCGGCGGGGCGAGCCCTGGCGGAGGAGCTGCTGGACGGGTGCGCGGCCGCGGCGCCGCCGCCGGGTGCCGGGCCGGACGTCTGGCTCGCCTTCGCGGAGCAGGTCCGCAGCCGCGCCCACGGAGGGCGGCGGCCGCCGGTGCCGGCTCCCCCGGCGCTGCGCCTCTGCCACCCGAGCGGGTGGATCCGCGAGGCCGCCCTCGCCGAGCCCGACGCCCCCGTGGAACTGGTCGCCGTCCTGACCACCGACCGGGCCGCGCCCGTACGGGACCGGGCCCGCACCCTCATGGAGCGCACGCTGCGCACCCGCCCGGAGGCCACCCTGCGTGCGGTGACCCCGCTCGCGCTGCGGCTCGGCCGGCGCCACCGGGGCGACTGGGTCCTGGAGCGGTTCGAGGAGGCGCTGCTGCGGCAGGCCGCGGCCGCCCCGCCGTGGTGGCACCTGCCCGGACCGCCGACGGCATCGGGCGGCACGGCGGCACCGGGCGGTGCGACTGCGCCGGGCGGTGCGACGGCATCGGGCGGCACGACGGCCCACGTCCTCGCAGGACTGCTGGACGGCCCCGACCGGCAGGCACGGCAGTTCGCCGTCCGGCTGGCCCTCACCGGCCCCGGCCGGGCCGACGCCCTGGAGTGCGCCCGGCGGGCCGCCGCCGAGCCCGACCCGGCGACGGCCGCGCTCTGGACCGACGCCGCCCTGGCCGCCCCCGGATCCGAGGCGGACGCGGTGATCGACGTCCTGACCGGCGCCCGGATCCCGGCCGTGCGCGCCGCCGGGGTCACCGCGCTGCGCCGGGCCGGCCGCGCCGCCGAAGGAACGCGGTACCTCGCCGACGGCTCCGGGCTCGTCCGCGCGTGCGCCCGCTGGCTGGTCGGCCAGGACGGCGGCGACGCCCACGGGCACTACCGCTGGCTGGTCCGCGACCCCGCCGGGCCGTCCCCGTACGCCGTGGCGGGACTCGCCGAGTGCGGCCGGGAGGAGGACACGGATCTGCTGCGCGGGCTCGTGGCACACCCGGTCGGCCCGGTCCGGGCCGCCGCACTGGCCGGGCTGCGGCGCCGGGAGGCCGTCGTGGAGGACTCCGTCCTGCTCGCGCTGCTGGACGACCCGGCGCCGTCCGTGGCCCGCGAGGCGAGCCTGGCCCTGCTCCCGGTGGTCCGGCGCCTGGACCCCTCGTACCTCGCCGAGCGGCTGGACGTCCGCGGCCCGCTGCACGTCCGGCGCGCCGCCTTCCGGCTGCTGCGCGCCCGGGGCGGGATCCACGCACTGCGGGCGGCTGTCGCGCTGATCGACGACTGGCACCCGAGGACGCGCGCGACGGCGCGGGCGGCGGTGTACGCCTGCCCGTGGCACCCGGCCCGGTTCGACGGGGAGGCGGACAGGGCGGAGCTGGCGGCCCTGCTGAAGCGGTCCGCGAAGCTCTTCGACGACTACGGACTGGGCCTGCGGCGCGGCCGGTTGGGCCTCACGAGCTGAAATCCTGCGGCTCTCACCACGATCGTGGGCAGATAATCTGCTCATGGGAAAGCTCTACGAACGCATAGACGGCAGACTGCGCACGTTCATCGAGGAGCAGCCTGTCTTCTTCACCGCGACCGCCCCGCTCTCGGGTGACGGCCATGTCAACCTGTCCCCCAAGGGCCGCGCCGGGACCCTCGTCGTCATCGACGAACAGCGGCTCGCCTACCTGGACTTCGGCGGCAGCGGCGCCGAGACCATCGCCCACCTCCGCGAGAACGGCCGGATCACCCTCATGTGGTGCGCCTTCAGCGGTCCCCCGAACATCGTCCGCATCCACGGCGAGGGCGAGGCCGTCTTCCGCGACGACCCGCGCTGGCCCGGGCTGATCGGCCTGTTCGGTGAGGCCGACGGGCCCGGCGCGCGGGCGATCGTCCTCGTGCGCGCCCGGCGGATCGCCGACGTGTGCGGCTACGCCGTGCCGTTCATGGAGTACCAGGGCGAACGCACCCTCCATTCGGAGTACCTCGCCCGCAAGACGGACGAGGAGTTCGCCGAGTACTGCGAGAAGAAGGAGCACATCGCGACGAGCCTCGACGGCCTGCCTGCACTGCCCCTGCCCCTTCCTGCCCGTACCGTCTGACATGTGCTGCGTACCGCTCTCGTCACGGGCTCACTGATCGTCACGACCCTGCTCCCGCACGGGGCCGGGTCCTCGTCCGGGCCCCTGCCCGCCCGTCTCGCCGACACCGGCGGCGGCAGTCAGCTGATCACCGCCGTCGCGCCCGCGCCGGGATCCACGACCGGCCGCCTGACCTGGTGGGACCGGCGGGCGGGGCGCTGGTACGAGGCCGGGAGCGCGCCCGCCCGGTTCGGGGCGAACGGCCTGACCGAGGGCGCGACCCGTACCCAGGGCACGAGCACCACCCCGACGGGCCTGTACGCGCTGCCGTACGCCTTCGGGATCCGGCGGGCGCCGGCCGGGACGCAGTACGGCTACCGGCGGGTGACCGCGGACTCCTGGTGGTGCCAGGACAACGCCTCGGCCGCGTACAACCGCTGGGTGGAGCCGCTGCCCGCGGACTGCGCGCCGGGCGAGGCCGAGCACCTGGTCACCTACGAGAAGCAGTACGCGCACGCGCTGCTGATCGCCTTCAACTACGACCGGCCGGTGCGCGGACGGGGAGCCGGGATCTTCCTGCACGTCAACGGCAAGGGTGCGACGGCCGGTTGCGTGTCGGTGCCCGAGCGGGACATGCGGGCGCTGCTGCGCTGGGCGGACCCGGACCGGCGCCCGCACATCGCGATCGGCACGCAGGAGGGGCCGCTCGCGATCACCCGCTACTAGGGGCGGCGGCGCCGGGCGCGGCGTCAGGCCCGTCCTGGTCCTGGTCCGCGCGGTCGTGCTCGTGCTCGTCGGAGGCCCGGTACTCGTACGCGTCCTCCCACCAGACCTTGTCGTCCAGCCACGCGTCGTCCTCGTCGTCGGCCCCCTCGTCGGCCTCTTCGTGGACGACCGTGTCGGCGCCGCGCCACGTGTCGAGGTCGGCGCCGCTCCGCAGCACCAGCGTGCGCCGCTCCTCGTCCAGCGCCGCGAGGGCCGGGTGCGGCGCGGAGCGCACCATGTCGCCCAGCGGGTCGCCGGGGTCCGTGCGCTCCCGGACCGCCCCTGCGGCCTTCGCGGCCAGCGGCAGCGCCGCCAGGCCGAGGGCGGCCACCACGGTGAGGGCCCCCTCCCGCAGGCCCTGCGGGCGACCGGTCACCAGCAGCGCGCCCGCGAGGAGCCAGAACAGCATCACCAGGGCGATGCCCGCACAGGTGACGCAGGTCAGGAAGAGGTTCCCCGGCCCGTCGGGCATCCGCGGGAGCACGGGCAGCGCCGCGTCCCGTTCGCTCCGGTACGCGCTGCGGCGCTGCCGGTACTCCTCGTCGCTCCGGTCGATCCAGCCGATCGACACGGGCTGCGGATCGTGCCGGCGTACGGCCTCCAGCAGGGCGGCGGGCAGCGGGTGGGCGGGTGTCCGGGCGGGGTCGCGGCCCCGCCCGGTCAGGAACGCGGCGCCCTCCCCGTCGATCCGGAGGTACCCGTCGAGGACGAGTTCGGCGGCGGCCGCCTCGGTCGCCTCCTGCCGCAACTGGGCGGCGTGGTACGGCTCCAGCTCGACGGCGGCGACCAGCCGGAGCGTCCGGCCGCGGACCCGCGCGCGGCGCCACCACAGCAGGGCGACGGGCCCGTAGACGGCTGCGGTCACGGCGGAAACCAGTACGGCGAGGGCGAATTGGCGCACGCCCGGAGGCTATGTCGGCGGACGCCGCCGCAGCACCGGGATTTCCGGCGCCCCGGCTCTCCCCGCCGGCTCTGCCCGCGCCCCGCCCCGGCTCAGCCCTCCTTCTGCGCCAGCCGCAGGAGGTGGTCGGCGAGGGCCTGGCCGCCCGCCGGGTCCCGGCTGATCAGCATCAGGGTGTCGTCACCGGCGATCGTGCCGAGGATCTCGCGGAGTTCGGCCTGGTCGATGGCCGAGGCGAGGAACTGCGCGGCGCCCGGCGGCGTGCGCAGGACCACGAGGTTCGCCGAGGCCTCGGCGGAGATCAGCAGTTCCCCGGAGAGGCGCCGCATGCGCTCCTCCTTCGCGGATTCGCCGAGAGGCGCCTGCGGGGTGCGGAAACCGCCCTCGCTGGGCACGGCGTAGATCAGCTCGCCGCCGGTGTTGCGGATCTTCACCGCGCCCAGCTCGTCGAGGTCGCGGGAGAGCGTCGCCTGGGTGACGCTCAGCCCGTCGTCGGCGAGCAGCTTCGCCAGCTGGCTCTGGGAGCGGACCGGCTGCCGGTTGAGGATGTCCACGATCCGGCGGTGCCGCGCGGTGCGGGTCTGCGGGACGGCCTGTCCGCCGTGCTCGTTGTCCTGCGCCTGGGTCATCGTCGTCTCATTCTCCGGATCCGTCCCCGCCTGCTGCGTCAAGGATGCCGGGCAGGGCCCGTACGAACGCGTCCGCCTCGGCCTCGGTGAGCACGTACGGGGGCATGAGCCGTACGACGTCGGGGGCGGGCGCGTTGACCAGGAAGCCGGCGTCCTGAGCCGCCTGCTGCACCTTGGGTGCGAGCGGCTCGGTCAGCACGATACCCAGCAGCAGTCCGGCGCCGCGGACGTGGGACACCAGTGGGTGCCCCGAGGACTCGATGCCCGAGCGCAGCCGCTCCCCCCGCGCCTTGACCCGGTCGAGCAGGTCGTCGGCGGCGATGGTGTCGATGACGGCGAGGCCCGCGGCGCAGGCGACCGGGTTCCCGCCGAAGGTGGTGCCGTGCTGGCCGGGCCGGAGCAGGTCGCCGGTGGGCCCGAAGGCGACCACGGCGCCGATGGGCAGGCCGCCGCCGAGCCCCTTGGCCAGGGTGACGATGTCGGGCTCGACGCCCTCGTGGGCCTGGTGCTCGAACCACTGGCCGCAGCGGCCGATGCCGGTCTGGACCTCGTCGAGGACCAGCAGGGTGCCGGTGGCCCGGGTGATCTCGCGGGCGGCGGTCAGGTATCCGGCCGGGGGCACGACGACGCCGTTCTCGCCCTGGATCGGCTCGATGACGACGAGTGCGGTCTCCTCGGTGACGGCGGCCCGCAGGGCCTCGACGTCGCCGTAGGGGACGTGGGTGACGTCGCCGGGCAGGGGCAGGAAGGGCTCCTGCTTCTTCGGCTGGCCGGTGAGCGCGAGGGCGCCCATGGTGCGGCCGTGGAAGCCGCCGTCGGTGGCGACCATGTGGGTCCGCCCGGTCAGCCGGCCGATCTTGAAGGCGGCCTCGATGCTCTCGGCGCCGGAGTTGCAGAAGAAGACCTTGCCGGGGCGGCCGAAGAGCTGGAGCAGCCGCTCGCCGAGGGCGACGACCGGCTCGGAGATGAAGAGGTTGGAGACGTGGCCGAGGGTGGAGATCTGCTCGGTCACGGCCGTCACGATCGCCGGGTGGGCGTGGCCGAGGGCGTTGACGGCGATGCCGCCGACGAAGTCGGTGTACTGCTTGCCGTCGGCGTCCCACACCTGGGCGCCGCTGCCGCGCACGAGGGCGACGGCGGGCGTGCCGTAGTTGTCGGCCAGCGCCCCCTGCCACCGTGCGCCGTACTCCTGGTTGCCGGTGCCCTGCGTCATGCTGCTCCCCCTGGCTGCTGGTCGGGCACGACCATCGTGCCGATGCCGGAGTCCGTGAAGATCTCCAGCAGGATCGAGTGCGGGATCCGTCCGTCGAGGACGCGGGCGGTGCCGACGCCGCTGCGCACGGCGTGCAGGCAGCCCTCCATCTTGGGCACCATGCCGCTGGACAGCTCGGGCAGGAGCTTCTCCAGCTCGCCGACGGTGAGCTTGCTGATGACCTCGTCGCTGTTCGGCCAGTCGGCGTAGAGGCCCTCGACGTCGGTGAGGACCATCAGCGTCTCGGCGCCGAGGGAGGCCGCGAGGGCCGCGGCCGCCGTGTCGGCGTTGACGTTGTAGACGTGGTGGTCGTCGGCGCTGCGCGCGATGGAGGAGATGACCGGGATCCGGCCGTCGGCCAGCAGCGCCTCGATGGCGCCGGTGTCGACGTCGATGATCTCGCCGACCCGGCCGATGTCGATGAGCTCGCCGTCGATCTCCGGGCTGTGCTTGGTCGCGGTGATGGTGCGGGCGTCCTCGCCGGTCATGCCGACGGCGAGCGGCCCGTGCTGGTTGAGCAGTCCGACCAGCTCGCGCTGGACCTGGCCCGCCAGGACCATCCGTACGACGTCCATGGCCTCCGGGGTCGTCACGCGCAGGCCGGCCTTGAACTCGCTGACCAGGCCCTGCTTGTCGAGCTGGGCGTTGATCTGCGGGCCGCCGCCGTGCACGACGACCGGCTTGAGGCCGGCCTGGTGCAGGAAGACCACGTCCTGGGCGAAGGCGGCCTTGAGGTCCTCGTCGATCATGGCGTTGCCGCCGAACTTGATGACGACGACCTTGCCGTTGTGGCGCCGGAGCCAGGGCAGGGCCTCGATGAGGATCTGGGCCTTGGGCAGGGCGGTGTGCTTGCGGGCGGTGCCGCCGGAGGTGCCGGGCTGTCCGGCCTTCTCGTCGCTCATGAGGAGTAGGCGCTGTTCTCGTGGACGTACTCGGCGGTGAGGTCGTTGGCCCAGATGACGGCCGATTCAGCGCCGGTGGAGAGGTCCGCGGTGATGCGGACCTCGCGGTCCTTCATGGAGACGAGGTCGCGGTCCTCGCCGACCGAGCCGTTCTTGCAGACCCACACGCCGTTGATGGCGACGTTCAGCCGGTCCGGGTCGAAGGCGGCCCCGGTGGTGCCGATCGCGGACAGCACGCGGCCCCAGTTCGGGTCCTCGCCGTGGATGGCGCACTTGAGCAGGTTGTTGCGGGCGATGGAGCGGCCGACCTCGACGGCGTCGTCCTCGGTGGCCGCGCCGATGACCTCGATGCGGATGTCCTTGCTGGCGCCCTCGGCGTCGCCGATCAGCTGGCGGGCGAGGTCGTCGCAGACCTTGCGCACGGCGTCGGCGAAGTCCGCGTACGCGGGGACCTGGCCGGAGGCCCCGGAGGCGAGCAGCAGCACCGTGTCGTTGGTGGACATGCAGCCGTCGGAGTCGACCCGGTCGAAGGTGGTGCGGGTGGCGGAGCGCAGCGCCTTGTCGAGGGTGGCACCCTCCACGTCGGCGTCGGTGGTGAGGACGACGAGCATGGTGGCCAGGCCCGGGGCGAGCATGCCCGCGCCCTTGGCCATGCCGCCGACCGTCCAGCCCCCCTGGGTGACGGTGGCGGTCTTGTGCACGGTGTCGGTGGTCTTGATGGCGATGGCGGCGGCCTCGCCGCCGTCCTCGGACAGGGCCGCGGCGGCGGTCTCGATGCCGGGGAGCAGCTTGTCCATGGGGAGCAGGACGCCGATCAGTCCGGTGGAGGCGACGGCGACCTCGCCGGCGTTGTGCTCCGCGCCGAGACCGATCGCGTTGAGGGTGGCGGCGACCTTCTCCGCCGTGGCGTGGGTGTCCTGGAAGCCCTTGGGGCCGGTGCAGGCGTTGGCGCCGCCGGAGTTGAGGACCACGGCGCTGACGGTGCCGCCGCGCAGGACCTGCTCGGACCAGTGGACGGGCGCGGCCTTGACGCGGTTGGAGGTGAAGACGCCGGCGGCGGCCAGGCGCGGCCCGTTATTGACCACGAGGGCCAGGTCCGGGTTGCCGTTGGCCTTGATCCCGGCGGCGATGCCCGCCGCCGCGAATCCCTGTGCAGCCGTAACACTCACGGCGCGACTCCAATCGTGGAAAGCCCGAGCTGCTCGGGGAGCCCGAGGGCGATGTTCATGCTCTGCACCGCACCGCCGGCGGTGCCCTTGGTGAGGTTGTCGATGGCGCTGACGGCGATGATCCGCCGGGCGGACTCGTCGTGGACGACCTGGACGTGGACGGCGTTGGAGCCGTGGACGGACTTGGTGGACGGCATCCGGCCCTCGGGCAGCAGGTGGACGAAGGGCTCGTCCGCGTACGCCTTCTCGTAGGCCGCGCGCAGCGACTCGGCCGTGGTGCCGGGGCGGGCCTTGGCCGAGCAGGTGGCGAGGATGCCGCGGGCCATGGGCACGAGGGTCGGCGTGAAGGAGACGCAGACCCGTTCGCCCGCGAGCGGGCTGAGGTTCTGCACCATCTCGGGCGTGTGCCGGTGGCCGCCGCCCACGCCGTACGGGGTCACGTTGCCCATGACCTCGGCGCCGAGCAGGTGCGGCTTGAGCGCCTTGCCCGCGCCGGAGGTGCCGGTGGCGGCGACGATCACGGCCTCGGGCTCGGCGAGCTGGGCCTGGTAGGCCGGGTAGAGGGCGAGGGAGACGGCGGTGGGGAAGCAGCCGGGGACGGCGATCCGCTTGGTGCCCTCCAGCGCGGCGCGGGCGCCGGGGAGTTCGGGGAGGCCGTAGGGCCAGGTGCCGGCGTGCGGGGCGCCGTAGAACCTGTCCCAGTCGGCCGCGTCCTTGAGCCGGTGGTCGGCGCCCATGTCGACGACGAGGACGTCGTCCCCGAGCTGGGCGGCGACGGCGGCGGACTGGCCGTGCGGGAGGGCGAGGAAGACGACGTCGTGGCCGGCGAGGGCCTGCGGGGTGGTCGCCTCCAGGGTGCGCCCGGCGAGCGGCACGAGGTGCGGTTGCAGGGAGCCGAGGAGCTGTCCGGCGTTGGAGTTGCCGGTCAGGGCGCCGATCTCCACCTCGGGGTGCGAGAGCAGCAGGCGCAGGACTTCTCCGCCCGCGTACCCGCTCGCTCCGGCCACCGCTACACGTACCACCATCGGACCCTCCTCATCGATGGCATGACTATACGTACCGCTGCACGTTTATGCAATGTCGTGGATCTCGGCGGAAGGGCCTCCCGGAGAACGAGGACGCGCCGGCGCCCCTCCGGAAGATGTGTAGCAGGAAAGCCCCCGCCGCGGCGCCGATTGCGCCGGTGACGCAGGGAGCCGGTCCCGCAGTTGGACCGTGCTGGGCGGTCCGGTGCCGTGAGCGGGGTCCCGTCGACGAGACGGCGGCGGGCAGGCGGGCGGGACGGTGGCGGCCCGGCCGCCGTCGGGGCGGGGCCGGGCCGGATGTCACGCGGTCTTCACGCGGGGGCCTGCAGGCAGAGGTGCCACCGGCCGGGGCAGCCCGTGAGGGTCACCGTCGACAGGGGCCGGACGTCCACGTTCCAGTAGGTCAGCGGGGGCGCGTTCAGGGCGTAGACCAGAGCGGCCCGGACCACCGAGGGTTCCGCCACCGCCACGATCGCGCCGCCGTCGTCGGCCGGCCGGGTGTCGAGCCATCCGCCGATCCGGGAGATGAAGGCGAGCAGCGACTCGCCCCCGTGCGGGGCGGCCCGCGGGTCGCTGAGCCACTGGTCGACGGCTTCGGGCTCCTGTGCGGTGACCTCGGCGAGGGTCAGCCCCCGCCAGCGGCCCATGTCGCACTCGCGCAGCGCCGGCTGGGCCAGCGGCGCGTACCCGAGGGCCTCGCCCGTGGCCCGGCTGCGCGGGGTGGGCGAGCAGTAGCGCAACTCGGCCGCGCCCAGGGGTACGAGGCCCTGCGCGGCGGACTCCACCGTCCGCCAGCCGACCCCGTCCAGCGGGCGGTCGTCGTCGAAGCGCTCGGCGAGCAGCGAGGAACTACGGGCTGCTGCGACAAGCGAAACCCGAACATGCATGCGGTGATGGTGGGCCGCGCGGGGCAGCGGGTCAAGCGTCCGGAGTACGCGCCTCCTCCCCCAGGCCCGACCGCACCCGCTGCACGGCCTCCACGAGTTCGCCCGGGCCGGAGACTCCGGCGAAGCTCAGGCGGACGTACGCAGCGGGCGGCTCGGCGCAGAAGTAGGGGCGGCCGGGGGCCACCGCCACCCCGGCGCGCAGGGCCGTGGCCGCGAAGGACGCGTCGTCCCCGCCGCCGGTCATCCTGGCCCACAGCTGATAGCCGCCCGAGGGCAGGTGGGGCACGGTCAGACCGGGCAGCTCCCGTCGCAGCGCGCCCGCGAGGACGTCGCGCCGGTGGCGCAGTTCGGCGGCCACCGTGCGCAGGTGGCGCGGCCAGGCGGGGGCGCCGACCAGTTCCAGCGCCGCCTCCTGGAGCGGCCGGGGCACGAAGAAGCTGTCCACGACCTGGACGGCGCGCAGCCGGTCCACCACCGGGCCGCGGGCGGCCAGTGCGCCGACCCGCAGGCTGGGCGAGGTGGCCTTGGTCAGGGACCTGACGTGCACGACCACCCCGTCGTGGTCCTCGGCGGCCAGGGTCGCGGGCAGCGGCCCGCAGTCGTCGTGGGCGAGGGAGCGGGCGTAGTCGTCCTCGACCACGAAGGCCCCCGCGGCGCGCGCGATCCGCAGCACCTCGGCCCTCCGGTCGGGGGCCAGTACCGCGCCGGTGGGGTTCTGGAAGAGCGGCTGGCAGACGAACACCCGCGCGCCGGTCGCCTCGAAGGCGGCGGCCAGGAGTTCCGGCCGGACCCCGTCGGCGTCCACCGGTACGGGCACCGGCCGGCACCCGGAGGCGCGGGCGATGGCCAGCAGCCCGGGGTAGGTCGGGGACTCCACGAGGATCGGCGCCCCGGGCGGGGCCAGCGCCCGCAGGGCGGTGGTCAGCGCGCTCTGCCCGCCCGCGGTCACCAGGACGTCGGCGGCCCCGACCGCCCCGCCGATCTCGCGGGCGAACCAGTCGCGCAGCTCGGGCAGGCCCTCCATGGGCGGCCGGTCCCAGGCGCCGGGGCGCCGCCCCGCCCGGGCGAGGGCGGCGGCCATGGCCCGCTCGGGCTGGATGGAGGCGTGCAGGTATCCGCTGTTGAGGGGGATCACCGACGGCGGCGGCGCGGCCAGGCAGGCCAGCACCCCGGAGGCGTCCACCGACCGCGGAACGACGTCCCCGGCTCCCTCGGCGCTGAGTGCGACCTCCTGCCAGGAGGTGTCCCCGGCCGAGGGGAGCGCCGTGCGCGGGGCGGCGCGGAAGACACCGGCGCCGGGCCGGGTGACGACGAGGCCCTCGGCGGCGAGCTGCGCGAGGGCCCGGGAGACGGTGACGGGGCTGACCCGGTAGCGCTCGACCAGAGCACGGCTCGACGGCAGCTTTCCACCCACCGAGTAGCGGTTCAGTTCAGACCTCAGAGAATCTGCCAGCTCCGCCACACTGCTACGCTCATACATGACAGCACAGAATAGCGCTACTCTCCCGACCGCGATAGCGGTGAAGCATCCGCTGCTGCGGGGCACGGCCCTCGCCTCGCTCGGCGTCGTCGCGTTCTCGCTGACCTTCCCCGCCACCGCCTGGGGCCTGGAGAGCTTCGGCCCGTGGTCGCTGGTGGCCCTGCGCAGTGTCCTGGCCGCGGCCATCGCGGGCGTCTTCCTGCTGGCCCGCCGGGTGGCGCCGCCGGCCCGCGAGCACTGGGCGGGCCTCGCCGTCGTCGCCGGCGGGGTGGTCGTCGGCTTCCCGCTGCTGACGACCCTGGCGCTGCAGACCTCCACCACCTCGCACGCCGCCGTCGTCGTCGGCCTCCTGCCGCTGACCACGGCCGCGCTGTCCGCACTGCGTACCGGCAACCGGCCCCCGCGGGCCTTCTGGGCCGCGGCCGTGGCCGGGGCCGTGGTGGTGCTGGGCTTCACCCTCGCGCAGAGCGGCGGCTCCCTGTCCGCCGGCGACGGCTACCTGTTCGCCGCGCTGCTGGTGTGCGCGGCCGGGTACACCGAGGGCGGGCGGCTGGCCCGCACCCTGCCGGGCTGGCAGGTGATCGGCTGGGCCCTGGTGCTGTGCCTGCCGCTCAGCGCGGCCGGCTCGGTGCTCGGGCTCGCGTACGAGCCGGTGCACCTCACCGGCCACGGGCTGGCCGGGCTGGTGTGGGCGGCGGCCGGGTCCACCTTCCTCGGCCTGTACGTCTGGTACCGCGGCATGGCCGAGATCGGGGCGCCCCGGGCCAGCCAGCTCCAGCTCGCGCAGCCGCTGCTGACGCTGGTCTGGTCCGTGGCGCTCCTCGGGGAGCACCTCGCGCCCGCCGCACCGGCCGCGGCCTGCGCGGTTCTCGTCTGCATTGCGGTGACCCAACGGGTCAAACAGTCATAGAACGACCTAAACTGCTAGCACCGGATCGGAGCGCCACCGAGGAGGTCAGACATGCGAGCTACCGAGGGCGACCAGCTGGTGCAGCACGGCAGGATCGTCGGACAACCCGACAAGGTGGGCGAGATCACCCAGGTGCTCGGCGAGAACGGGACGCCCCCGTACCGGGTCCGTTTCCAGGACGGACACGAAGCGCTGATGGCTCCCGGACCCGACTGCGTCGTCCGCCACCCCGCAGAGCCCAGGCACTGATTTCACCGCGGGGGC
Organism: Streptomyces erythrochromogenes; assembly: GCF_040684695.1. Taxonomy (GTDB): domain Bacteria; phylum Actinomycetota; class Actinomycetes; order Streptomycetales; family Streptomycetaceae; genus Streptomyces; species Streptomyces erythrochromogenes_C. The sequence continues at coordinate 78,007 of NZ_JBFBGM010000027.1, read as the reverse complement.
ACGGCCGAGCCGTAGTGGTCGGCCACGACGCGTGCCATCGCCCCGTTGGGGTCCGCGGCCACCTGCTTCGCCGAGAAGTAGACGTGGCCGCGGACCTCCGGGTATCCGCGGGCGAACCGCACGTGCCGCGACAGCTCCGCCGGATCCCGCCAGGCCGCGGTCGGGCTGTCCGCGTCGCAGCGGTAGAGCGCCTCGCCCACGTACAGGTCCGCCTTCGTGCCCGCGACGGTCCGCGCCCACCACGGGACGAGCGCCGCGTAGTCGGCCGTGGCGTGCCCGATGTGCCAGTAGGCCTGTGGCACGACGTAGTCGATCCAGCCCTCCCTGACCCACTTGCGGGTGTCCGCGTACAGGTCGTCGTACGCCGCGAGGCCGCGGGTCGGCGAGCCGGCCGGGTCCCGGTCGGAGTTGCGCCAGATCCCGAAGGGGCTGATCCCGAACCTGACCGCGGGCCGCAGGGCGCGCAGCCGCTGGGACATCTCGCGGACCAGGGTGTCGGTGTTGCCCCGCCGCCACGCCGCCCGTGACGAGAAGCCGCCCCCGTACTCCTCGTAGGCGTCGTCGTCGTCGAAGTACTCCCCCTCCACCGGGTAGGGGTAGAAGTAGTCGTCCCAGTGGACGGCGTCCAGCGGGTAGCGGGTGACCGCGTCGAGCATGGCGTCCTGCACGAACCGCCGCACCGCGGGTACCCCGGGGTTGTAGTAGAGCTTCCCGCCGTACTCGACCGTCCAGCCGTCCTGCCGGGCCGGGTGCTCGGGCACCAGCCGGTCGAAGTCGGCGTGGTTGGCGACCCGGTACGGGTTGAACCAGGCGTGCAGCTCCAGACCGCGGGCGTGCGCCTCCGCGACGGCCGTACCGAGGGGGTCCCAGCCCGGATCGACCCCCTGCTGCCCCGTGAGCCACTGCGACCAGGGCTCGAACGGCGAGGGCCACAGCGCGTCGGCCGCCGGCCGGACCTGGAGGACCACCGCGTTGAGCCGGCGGCGGACGGCGGTGTCGAGCAGGGCCAGCAGCTCCTTGCGCTGCGTCGCGGCCGACAGCCCGCTGCGCGAGGGCCAGTCCACGTTCGAGACGGACGCGATCCACATCCCCCGGAACTCGGGGGTGCCGGCGCCCCCCGCGGGGAGCGGGCCGGAGTTCCGCAGCGCGGCGAACGCCGACCCCCCGGTCGCGGCGGCGATCACCCCCGCCGCTCCTGCCAGCAGTGCCCGTCGACCGATGTACGCCATGTGACGACTCCGTTCCACTGAGTGACGATGCGCGGTGCCCGCCCAGCATGCCCGCCCCGGCCCGCCGCGCCGCGCAAGGTCGGGAGTAACGTCGGGGGGCGTGGCGGGCGCCGGAATCACACGGGGGACCCGCCGACGGATGAGCTGCGAAAGGCACGAAGTGACTGACCTCCCTTCCGACATCACACGGGTCGGCGTAGTGGGCTGTGGCCAGATGGGCGCGGGTATCGCCGAGGTGTGTGCCCGAAGCGGCCTTGAGGTCAAGGTCGCCGAGACCACCGGCGAAGCCCTGGAGATCGGCCGTACCCGGCTCCACAACTCCCTGACCAAGGCCGCCGAGCGCGGCAAGATCACCGAGGAGGAGCGGGACGCCACCCTGGCCCGCCTCACCTTCACCACCGACCTCGGCGAGTTCGCGGACCGCGACCTCGTCATCGAGGCGGTCGTCGAGAACGAGCAGGTCAAGACCGAGATCTTCCAGGTCCTCGACCAGGTGATCACCCGTCCGGACGCGATCCTCGCCTCCAACACCTCCTCGATCCCGCTGGTCAAGCTGGCCGTCGCGACCTCGCGGCCCGACCAGGTCATCGGCATCCACTTCTTCAACCCGGCCCCCGTGCAGAAGCTCGTCGAGCTGATCCCGGCGCTGACCACGGGCGAGGAGACGATCAAGCGGGCGGAAGCCCTGGTGCGGGACGTGCTCGGCAAGCACGCGGTCCGCGCCCAGGACCGTTCCGGTTTCGTCGTCAACGCGCTCCTCGTCCCCTACCTGCTGTCCGCGATCCGGATGTTCGAGTCGGGCATCGCGAGCCGCGAGGACATCGACAACGGCATGGAGCTGGGCTGCGCCCACCCGATGGGCCCGCTGAAGCTGTCCGACCTGATCGGCCTGGACACCATCGCCTCGATCGCCGACTCGATGTACGCCGAGTACAAGGAGCCGCTGTACGCCGCTCCCCCGCTGCTCCAGCGCATGGTCGACGCCGGCCGCCTGGGCCGCAAGAGCGGCGCGGGCTTCTACCCGTACGGCTGACCGCGCGCGCGAGCCGGCCGGCCCGCCGCGGGGTGACCGCTACGGCCGGCCGAGCCGCAGGTGGTGCAGCAGGAGCAGCCCGGCCGCCATGTTGGCGGCCGGGATCTCCCCGTCCGCGATCATGTCCGGCACCAGCTTGAGGGGGACCCACTCCCGGCGCGAGGACTCGAAGTCGTCCTCGGGGTGGCCGGTGTAGGTGGCCCCGTCCGCCCAGTACAGGTGGTGGCGGGCGTCGGTCAGACCGTTGGACGGCTCGACGGTCATCAGGTGGTGGAGCGGGCCGGGCCGCCAGCCCGACTCCTCCTCCATCTCCCGGGCCGCCGCCGCGGCGATGTCCTCGCCGTCCTCGACGACCCCGGCGGGCAGTTCCCAGCCCCAGCTGTCGGTGATGAAGCGGTGCCGCCACAGCAGCAGCACCTCGTTGGCCTCGTTGACGGCCGTGGCCACGGCCACCGGGCGCAGCCGGATCACGAAGTGGTCCAGGTGCCGGCCGTCGGGGAGTTCCACATCGGCGAGATTCACATCGAACCAGCGGTTCTTGTACACAGTCTGCTCACTCAGGTTCGTCCACTGCACGGCTGTGCCACCTTCCGTTCGAGTAGGTGGCAAACATCGCAGCAGCTGCCTTGTCACAGCGGAACGCGCAGCGCCCCGTCGATGAGCCGCACGGTCTCCTGCGCGTCCGAACAACCGCTGGTCAGAAGCTGTTCGCGGACCGCCCACAGCCGGTCGCGCAGTCTCAGCGACTCCATCCCCCGGGCCCGCTCGGCCATCTCGGCCGCGCCCGCCGCGGCCCGGTCCGCCTCTCCCTGCCGGAGCTGGATCTCGCACAGCATCGCCAGCCGGTGCACCCGGCCGCGGTCGTGTGCCGGGGTGCCGACGGCGGCGGCCGCCTGGACCCGCGCGGCCTCCAGATCCCCCAGGCTGAGCAGGGCCTCGGCGACCTGCACGTTGACCAGGCCGGGCTGGACGTAGCCGGTCTCGTCCGGTTCGCTGCCCGGACGGATCCGCGCGGCGGCCGCCTCGGCGCCGCGGATGCAGGCCAGCGCGGCCTGCGCGTCGCCGAGTTGGGCATAGGCCTTGGCCTGCATGGCGTGCAGATCGGCGGCGAGGGCCGGGGTGGTGTGCCGGCCGGCGGCGCGCAGCGCGGCCTCGGCGAAGGCGACGGCCTGGCGGTACTCCCGCAGGTGCAGGGACTGGTTGACGATCAGGGCGATCACGTACGCGCCGAGCCCCCGGTCCCCGCTGGCCTTGGCCAGGCGCAGCGCCTGGTGGAAGTAGCGCTGCGCCAGCCCGTGCGCGTCCGAGTCGTACGCGCAGATCCCCGCCACCGCCACCAGGGACCCGGTGGCCCGGTGCAGCCGGCGGCCGAGGTCGTCGGGGTAGCTCCCGCGCAGCATCGGCGCGGTCTCCGTGCCGAGGAAGCGGACGATCCGGTCGCGGGTGGCCACGCCGCCGGCCCGGCGGTACATCAGCTCGTAGTGGGCGCGGGCGGCCTTGAGGATCTCGACGTGCTCGGGACCGATCCGGTTCGGGCCGTCGCGCGAGACGTCGACGTCCTCGGGCGGGTTCTCCCATTCCCAGACCGGGATGACGGCCGGGGTGCCGGTGACCGCCTCGGCGGTGAGCAGTTGGGGCCGCGCCCGGCCGTCGGAGCGCCACAGGGCGGCGGCCCGGTCCACGAACCCGCTGAGCGGGGAGGCGTGCAGGGACACCGGGTGGTCGGGGACCCCGAGGCCGATGTCGTCCAGCCCGACGGGCCGCCGCAGCCGGCCGCCGAGCACCTCGCAGATCAGGTCGGGGACCTGGCCGCGGGGGCGCTGGCCCTTCAACCACCGGGTCACGGCGGTGTGTTCGTAACGCAGGGCCAGACCGCGCGTGCGCCCGGCCTGGTTCACGTGGGCGGCGAGCCCGGCGTGGGACATGCCCGCCTCGGCGAGGAGGGCGTCGAGCAGGACATTGGGCTGCATGGGCCGCTCCCGGAGCTCGTCGGTATCAGGCTAGTGGGTGCGTGGTTCACACGGGGTGTGAACCAGGTACGCGCATAAATGCGATCCGCACTCTGCCGCACGGACCCCTGGAGGCGCTTGACTGAAGGCCCTCGCCAAGAGGAGCTCGGGTCGTCGGCTCCCCCTCGAACAGTGCGACGACCCGTCACCGCGCCGCCCGTCCTGCTGTCTGCCCGACACTCCATGGCAGGCGGGCGGCGCCTTCCGGTTCCGCCGGCGCCCGGTTGGTCGCCGGGCCCCGGCAGCGGACCGGACCGGACGCGCGCCGGGCCCATCCACCGGGCCCGGCGTGCGTGGCCGAGCGCGTCATCAAGCGCCTGGTCAATGCCGGTCGTTGCGGAGCACCAGCAGGGCCACGTCGTCGGCGAGCCGCCCGCCGGTGTGCCGGAGCAGGGCCGCGTGCACGCCCGCGACCAGCCGCGCGGGGGTGAGCGGCGCCCGTGCCAGGACGCTCGGCAGCGGGAAGAACCGCCCGGCCGGGTCGCGCGCGTCCTCGGCGCCGTCGGTGTGCAGGAACAACGTCTCCCCGGGCCGGAGTTCCCCGCACGTGTGCGCCCGCAGGACCGGCGGCAACGGCATCACGCCGAGCGGCGGCAGCGTATCGCCGCCGAGCGGTCCGACCTCCGGGGCCGGCCGCGGGGAGCGTTCCCCCGTGCCGGGCCGCGCGTGCGGCTGCCCCGCCCCCACCCGGGGTGCGGGGTCCGGGACAGAGCCCCGGCCGCCCGCCGCACAGGTTTCCGGGACCGGGGCCGGACGGATCAGGTAGGGCCAGGGGTGGCCGCAGTTCAGGGCCCGCAGGGTGCCGTCCGCCGCGATCTGCAGGAGCAGCACGGTCACGAACTCCTCCGCCGCCGGGGACTCCGGCTCGGCGGAACAGGCCGACGGGTGCTCGGCCCGGGCGCGGTCGCGCACGTGCCGGCCCAGGGCCCGCTCCATGCGCCGCAGGACGCCGCCGAGCGAGGGCTCGTCGTACGCCGCCTCGCGGAAGGCCCCGAGGACGGCCGCGGCCGCGCCCAGCGCCGGCAGCCCGTGGCCGCGTACGTCCCCGATGACCACCCGGACCCCGTGGGCCGTCGGCACGGCCTCGTACAGGTCGCCGCCCACCGCTGCGCCCCGGCTCGCGGAGAGCTGGGCGGCGGCCAGGGCCAGGCCGTCGATCCGGCCCGGCAGCGGCCGGAGCAGGGCCCGCTGCGCGGCGCCCGCGATCTCCTGCGACCGGCGCAGCTCGGCCAGCAGCCCGCGCCGGATGTGCAGGGCGCACGCGGTGGCCAACAGCAGGAAGGCGGCGCACGTGGCCAGGCTGGGCACGAGCATGCCCGGCGTGGACAGCTCCCAGGACACCGCGGCCCCGCCCCAGGCCGCGACGCACACCCGGCGCACCCGGGTCGTCTCCCCGCGCGTGATCATCCGTAGGACTCCCCTCCGGCCGGATCGATTGTGTCGACCGGACGGCGGCCCCCGACATGGGCCCAGGAGCTTCTCACCCGAATGAGTGAGGGGCACATCCGCCGGCGGATGTGCCCCTCATCAGGCCTTGAACGGGTCCGGGGACCGTTCGGCTACGCGCCCCGGAGCACCGCCCCGGTCCGCTCGCCGGCGAGCGCCACCGCCGCGTCGCGCGCGGCCGTGGACTCCTCGGCGGTCAGCGTGCGGTCGGCCGCGCGGAAGCGCAGCGCGTACGCCAGGGACTTCTTGCCCTCGCCGACCTGCTCACCGGTGAAGACGTCGAACAGGCGCAGCGACTCCAGGAGTTCGCCCGCACCCTTGCGCAGGGCGGCCTCGACGGAGGACGCCGGGACGGACGCGTCCACGATCAGCGCGACGTCCTGGGTCGCCACCGGGAAGGAGGAGATCCGGGGCGCCTGGACGGCTTCGCCGCCGGCCGCCGCGAGGCGGTCCAGGTCGAGCTCCATCGCGCTGGTACGGGCCGGCAGGCCCATGGCCTTGACCACGCGCGGGTGCAGCTCGCCGGCGTGGCCGATGACCTGCTCCACACCGTCGATGGTGACGACCAGCTCGGCGCAGCGGCCCGGGTGCCAGGGACCGTACTGGCCCTGGCGGACGACGAGCTCGGTGCCGGCCTCGACGGCCAGCGCCCGGGCGGCCTGGACGGCGTCGGCCCAGTCGGCCGGGCGGCCCTTGCCCCACCAGCCGGCCTGCTCGCGGGCACCGGCCAGCACGACCGCGGCGTACCGCGGCTGCGCGGGCAGCGCCGCGTCCAGGGTGGCGACCTCTTCGTCGGTGGGACGCCGGTCGACGGGCAGCCGTACGGCGACACCCGGCTGCGCGGCGGCCCGGAAGACCGAACCGGTCTCGAAGAGCGCGAGGTCGTGGCTGCCCCGGCTGTCGTTGCGGCGCAGCGCGCCGAGCAGACCCGGCAGCAGCGTGGTGCGCAGCGCCGGCTCCTCGTCGGAGAGCGGGTTGACCAGCTTGACGACCTGGCGGGCGGCGTCGTGCGCCGGCAGCTGGAGCTGGTCGAAGACGCCCTCGCCGAGGAACGGGTAGCTGAGCGCCTCGACGTAGCCGGCGCCGGCCAGCGCGCGGCCGACCCGGCGGTGGAGCTGCTGCCGGGCGGTCAGACCGCGGCCGGAGGGCACCTGCGGCAGGGTCGACGGGAGGTTCCCGTAGCCCTCCAGCCGGATGACCTCTTCGGCGAGGTCGTTGGGCGCGGCGAGATCGGGCCGCCACGAGGGCAGCGTGACGACGAGCTCGTCCTGGCCGTAGACGTCGCAGCCGATCTCCTGGAGGCGGCGCACGACGGTCTCACGGCCGTAGTCCATGCCCGCGACCCGGTCCGGGTGGTCGGCGGCCATCGCGATGGTACGCGGAGCGCCCGGGGCGACGACCTCGGTGACCCCGGCCTCGGCGGTGCCGCCGGCGAGGAGCACGAGCAGGTCGACGGTCCGCTGCGCGGCCGCGGCGGCGGCCTGCGGGTCGACGCCGCGCTCGAAGCGCTTGGACGCCTCGGAGGACAGCTTCATGCGGCGGGCGGTGCGCGAGATCGACACAGAGTCGAAGTGCGCCGCCTCGATGACCACGTCGGTGGTCCCGGTGACGATGCCGGTCTCCGGGTCGGTGACGGAGTCGGCGATCTCGGTGTTGGCACCGCCCATGACACCGGCGAGGCCGATCGGCCCGCTGTTGTCGGTGATCACCAGGTCCTCGGCGTCGAGCGTGCGCTTGACCCCGTCGAGGGTGGTGAACTTCTCGCCCTGCTCGGCACGGCGGACGCCGATGGTGCCGTCGATCCGCGAGCGATCGTAGGCGTGCAGCGGCTGGCCGAGTTCGAGCATCACGTAGTTGGTGATGTCGACGGCGAGCGAGATCGGGCGCATGCCGGCCTTCTGGAGGCGGCGCTGGAGCCAGATCGGGGAGCGGGCCTCGGGGTCGAGACCGGTGACGGTGCGGGCGGTGAAGCGGTCGCAGCCGGCCGGGTCGTCGATCTTGACCGGGTAGCCGTAGGAGTTCGGGCCGGGCACGTCGAGCAGCGCCGGGTCGCGCAGCGGCAGGCCGTAGGCGGTGGCCACCTCGCGGGCGATGCCGCGCAGGGACATGCAGTAGCCGCGGTCCGGGGTGACGTCGATGTGCAGCACCTCGTCGACGAGCTGGAGCAGCTCGATCGCGTCGGTGCCGGTCTCGTGCTCCGGCGGCAGCACGATGATGCCGTGCGTGCCGTCGTCGCCCATGCCGAGCTCCTCGCCGGAGCAGATCATGCCGTGCGAGGTCTTGCCGTACGTCTTGCGCGAGGCGATCGCGAAGTCGCCGGGCAGGACGGCGCCGGGCAGGACCACGACGACCTTGTCGCCGACGGCGAAGTTCCGGGCGCCGCAGACGATCTCCTGCGGCTCGCCGGTGCCGTTGGCGGAGCCGACGTCGACCGTGCAGAAGCGGATCGGCTTGCGGAAGCCCTCCAGCTCCTCGATGGTCAGCACCTGGCCGACGACGAGGGGGCCCTTGAGCCCGGAGCCGAGCTGCTCGACGGTCTCGACCTCCAGGCCGGCGTCGACGAGCTTGGCCGCGACGTCGCGACCGGATTCACCGGCGGGGAGGTCGACGTACTCCCGCAGCCACGAAAGCGGGACCCGCATCAGATCTCCATCCCGAAGGGCCGGGTGAAACGGACGTCACCCTCGACCATGTCTCGCATGTCTTCAACGTTGTGACGGAACATCAGCATCCGCTCGATGCCGAAGCCGAAGGCGAACCCGCTGTACTTCTCCGGGTCCACACCGCAGGCGGTCAGCACCTTGGGGTTGACCATGCCGCAGCCGCCGAGCTCGATCCAGCCCTCGCTGGAGCAGGTACGGCACGGGCGGTCGGGGTTGCCCACCGACTCGCCGCGGCACACGTAGCACTGCATGTCCATCTCGGCGGACGGCTCGGTGAACGGGAAGAAGTGCGGGCGCAGCCGGGTGGTGGTCTCCTCGCCGAACAGCTCCTTGACCATGTGGTCGATGGTGCCGCGCAGGTCCGCCATGGTCAGGCCCTCGTCCACGGCGAGCAGCTCGACCTGGTGGAAGACGGGGGTGTGCGTCGCGTCGAGCTCGTCGGTGCGGTACACGCGGCCCGGGCAGACGATGTAGACGGGGGGCTTGCGCTCCAGCAGCGAGCGCGCCTGCACCGGGGAGGTGTGGGTGCGCAGCACGACACCGGACTCGTCGCCCCCGGTGCCCGCGGGCCCCTGGACGAAGAAGGTGTCCTGCATCTGGCGCGCCGGGTGGTCGGGCGTGAAGTTGAGGGCGTCGAAGTTGAACCACTCCGCCTCGACCTCGGGGCCCTCGGCGACCTCGTAGCCCATGGCGACGAAGATGTCCGCGACGCGGTCCATCAGCGTGGTCAGGGGGTGCCGGGCGCCCGCGGGCGTGCGGTCGTGGGGCAGCGTGACGTCCACGGCCTCCTCGACCAGCACCCGCTCGTCGCGCTCGGCCTCGAGCTCGACGGTGCGGGCCCCGAAGGCCTTGTTCACGGCGCCGCGGGCCTGGCCCACGCGCTTGCCCGCCTCGGCCTTGGCCTGCGGGGGCAGCGCGCCGATCTCGCGGTTGGCGAGCGCCAGGGGCGAGCGGTCGCCCATGTGCGCGGTCTTCGCCTCGCGCAGCGCGTCGAGGTCGCCGGCGGACGCGAAGGCGGCGAGCGCCTCGTCCCGCATGCGCTCGATCTCTTCCGGTTTCAGTGCCTCGACCTCGACAGGGTCGTACGACTTGTTCGGTGCCGACATCTCTTCCCGTACTTCCGATGGCTGGCTGGTTGGGTCCCCCGCGCGACGCGCAGGACGCGCTCGGCACAAGGACACAAAGGTGCCAAAGGACGAGTCTAAAGGTCGCTGGGGGTGAAGGAGCCCGTGGGCCGCCTGCCGGGACGCTCCGCAGGACTACTGCGTGAGGTACGCGGGGGCGCTCACGGGCAGGATAAATCGGAACTCGGCGCCGCCGCCGGGGCCGCGGCCGACCGTGATGGTGCCGCCGTGCGCCTCCACGATGCCCTTGACGATGTACAGGCCCAGGCCGGTGCCGCCGCGCTTGCTCCCCCGCCAGAAGCGGGTGAAGACGCGGGCCATCGATTCCTCGGGGATCCCGGGGCCTTCGTCGGACACGGTGACGGCGGTTCCCTTCTCATGCGGCGACACCCCGATGGTGACCGTTCCCTCGCCGTGGCGCACCGCATTTTCGAGGAGGTTGCCGAGGATCTGGTCGATCTTGTCCGGATCGGCCCACAGATCGGGGAGCGGGCGGCTGACGCTGACGAGGAAGCGCTCGGGCGCCTGGCCGTTCGCGGTGAGCGCCTGTACGTGGCGGCCCACGGCGGTGGCGATGTCGACCGGCTGGCGGCGCACCTCCAGGCGGCCTGAGTCGATGCGTGAGATGTCGAGGAGTTCGGCGATGAGACGGGTGACGCGGTTGGCGTCGGCGTCGACGGTCTCCAGCATCAGCCGCTTCTGGTCGTCGGTGAACCGCTCCCACTTGGCCAGCAGGGTCGCGGTGAACCCCTTGACGGAGGTCAGCGGGGACCGCAGCTCGTGGGCGACCGTGGCGATCAGCTCGGCGTGGCTGCGCTCGGTGCGGCGGCGGGCCTCGGTGCCGCGCAGGGTGACGACGAGCCGGCGCACGGGGCCGGTGGGGTGGCTGCGGACGTAGCTCGCGGAGACGAGCACCTCGCGGCCGCCCGGGAGCAGCAGGTTCCGCTCGGGCTGTCCGCGGCGGGTGGCGAGGCCCCCGTAGGGGTCGGTGAGCGCCCACCAGCGGCGGCCTTCGAGGTCTTCCAGCGGCAGGGCACGGTCGATGGGGGCGCCGAGCGCCTGCTCCGGCGCGAGTGCGGTGATGCGGGCGGCGGCCGCGTTGAAGCAGACCACCCGGCCGGTGTCGTCGGCGACGACGAGCCCGTCGGGCAGGCTGTCCGGGTCCACGGCGAAGCCGAGGCGGTCACCGGGCGCCTCGGCGGACCCGGCGCCCCCGGCGGCCTCCCGGGCGGCGGGGACCACCGGGCGGGCGATGCGGGCCCGCCCCGAGTCCACCGCCTGCGGTGGTACGCCGCACAGCCCGTCGGCGGCCGCGGCCGGGGGTTCGAGGGCGTCCAGGAACCGCTCCTCGGCCGCGTCCGCGGCTCCGGGTGAGCTGTTCGTTCCGACGGTCATGTCCCCGTACCCCACATCTCCGAGTAGCGCAGTGGGCCCCCGGGCCGCCACATTACTAGCTGGGGGTCACGGAGCGGCACCCTCCGGGCGCCCGCTGTGCACGCGCGGACGCGTAGAGACACACGGCGGCGGCCGTCGCGAGGTTCAGGCTCTCCGCCTTGCCGTGGATCGGGACCCGCACGACGGCGTCCGCGAGGGCCCGGGTCTCCTCCGGCAGGCCCCAGGCCTCGTTGCCGAACACCCAGGCGGAGGGGCCGCCCATGGTGCCCGCGTCCAGTTCGGCGTCGAGGTCGTCCTCGCCGGCGCCGTCGGCCGCGAGGATCCGTACGCCGGCGGCGCGCAGCCCCTCGACGGCCTGCTCCACCGGGACGCCGACGGCGACCGGGAGGTGGAAGAGGGATCCCACGGAGGCCCGGACGGACTTGGGGTTGTAGAGGTCCACCGAGGCGTCGGTCAGCACCACCGCGTCGGCACCGGCGGCGTCCGCGCAGCGCAGCACCGTGCCCGCGTTGCCGGGGTCGCGGACGTGCGCGAGGACGGCGACGAGCTTGGGCCCGGACTTGAGGATCTCCTCGAAGGGCGAGTCGAGGAAGTGGCAGACGCCGACGAGGCCCTGCGGGGTGACGGTCTGGGAGACCTCGGCGAGCACCTCGTCGGAGGCGTAGTGCACGCGGGCGCCGGCATCCAGGGCCGCACCGATGATCTCGGCGTAGCGCTCGGCGGCCTCGACGGTGGCGAACAGCTCGATCAGGGTCGGGGCGCCCGTGGGGCCGCGGTGCTCGACGGCCTCGCGGACCGCCTGGGGGCCCTCGGCGATGAACCGGCGCTCCTTGGTGCGGAAGTTGCGCCGCGCCAGTCGCCTGGCGGCGGCCACCCGCGGGGATCGGGGGGAGATCAGCTCGGCGGGGTGACCCAGGTCAGCCATGGTCTCTGCGGTTCTCTCTCGGGGTGCGGGCGCCGGGGGCGCGGCGGAGCGGGGAAAGCACTCGGACCCGCAGGCGAATCGCCTGCGGGTCCGAGGGTGCCGACCGCCGGTGCGGCCGGCCAGGCCTTACGCGGCGGCCTTGGGGGCGTTGACGTCGGCCGGAAGCGCCTTCTGCGCGACCTCGACGAGCGCGGCGAACGCGTTGGCGTCGTTGACGGCCAGCTCCGCGAGGATCTTGCGGTCCACCTCGATGTTGGCGGCCTTCAGACCCTGGATGAGGCGGTTGTACGTCATGCCGTTCTGGCGGGCAGCGGCGTTGATGCGCTGGATCCACAGCTGACGGAAGTCGCCCTTGCGCTTCTTGCGGTCGTTGAAGTTGTAGACCAGCGAGTGGGTGACCTGCTCCTTGGCCTTGCGGTACAGGCGCGAACGCTGACCGCGGTAGCCGGAGGCCGCCTCGAGGATCGCCCGGCGCTTCTTGTGGGCGTTTACTGCCCGCTTGACGCGTGCCACTTTTTAACTCCTTGTAGCGGGGCCGTGGGTGTCTTCACACGACCCGGAAATTCGATGGGGTCCCGGTCTCGACATGCATCCGCTCCCTGCGGGGGGAGCGGTGGATGTCAGATGCCGAGAAGCTTCTTGATCTTCGCGGCGTCGCCGGGAGCCATCTCCGCGTTGCCGGTGAGGCGGCGGGTGACACGGGACGACTTGTGCTCGAGCAGGTGGCGCTTGCCGGCGCGCTCGCGGAGCACCTTGCCGGAGCCGGTGACCTTGAAGCGCTTCTTGGTACCGCTGTGCGTCTTGTTCTTCGGCATGGCGCCGTTATCTCCTCGTCGGTGGCGCTCCCTCGCCGGTCCGGACCGGACCGGCTGGTGGGAGCGTCATGGTGTGTAGGTGATTCGAGACAGGTGCCTCGGAATCAGGCCTCGGCGTTCGCCTCACCGGCGTCGGCCTCGGTGACCTCGGCATCCGTGGCGTCCGTCGCCTCGACCGGGGCGGCCTCCTCGGAAGGAGTCGCCTCGTCGGCGGCGGCGGTGCCCTGGCGCTCGGCCTTGCGGGCGGCCTGCGCCTCGCGGGCTTCGGCCATCGCCTCGGTCTTCTTCTTGTGCGGACCGAGGACCATGATCATGTTTCGGCCGTCCTGCTTCGGGTTCGACTCGATGAAGCCGAGCTCCTCGACGTCCGAAGCGAGACGCTGCAGCAGTCGGTAGCCGAGTTCCGGCCGGGACTGCTCGCGACCACGGAACATGATCGTGATCTTGACCTTGTCGCCCTGCTTGAGGAACCGAACGACGTGACCCTTCTTGGTGTCATAGTCGTGCGGGTCGATCTTCGGCCGGAGCTTCATTTCCTTGATGACCGTGTGCGCCTGGTTCTTGCGCGCCTCACGGGCCTTCATGGCCGACTCGTACTTGAACTTGCCGTAGTCCATGAGCTTGCAGACCGGCGGGCGTGCGGACGCCGCGACCTCGACCAGGTCGAGGTCGTACTCCTGCGCGAGCTCAAGCGCCTTGGCAAGCGGCACGATGCCGACCTGCTCGCCGCTGGGACCGACGAGTCGTACCTCGGGAACGCGAATCCGGTCGTTGATGCGGGGCTCGGTGCTGATGGATCCTCCTCGGTAGCACCACACGACTGCCTGGCAGACAGCCGCTGACGTGTATTTCCGTCGGACCGACCGCGGCGGGAGAATGAAAAAAGCCCCGCCGGGCACAGGCAGGGGCTCCAAAACAACCGGAGCACCGCCGCATGCAACACGCGGGGCGCAGAATCGGGCGGCTTTCCATCGTCCGTACGGAACGATGGATGCCGCCTGACCGGTGACCCGCCGCCCCGGAAGGCGGTCAGGTGGGAGAACGGAGCCTCCACTTGTGGGCCGGACACCACAGCATCCGGCCGGTCGATGTACATACTAGCACCCGCGTTGCAAGCCCGCCGCACGGCATATCGTGGGGCGCATGACTGACGCGACACCCCCCGCCTCCACCGAATCCGCTGCCGACGGCTCCCCCGACTACGACGCCATGACCCGCGACATCGCGGACGTGCCCGCCGTCGAGGTGATCACCACGGTGGCCGTGCACCTGCTGAGCGCCGCGGCGGTCAACCTGGGCCTGGACAAGCCGGACTCCGAGCACAAGGACCTCGACGAGGCCCGCAAGCTGATCACGGCCCTCGCCGGTCTGGTCACCGCGAGCGCCACCGAGATCAGCTCCTTCCACGCCGCCCCGCTGCGCGACGGCCTGAAGTCGCTGCAGCTGGCCTTCCGCGAGGCCTCGATCGTCCCGGACGAGCCGGGCCAGGGCCCGGGCGAGAAGTTCACCGGCCCCGTCTTCGGCTGATCCGGCGGGAGCACGACGCGCAAGCACGACGCAGGAGGGGCCGGCCGTGATGTCACGACCGGCCCCTCCTGCGTCGTACTCCGGTGCGGTGTCTCCCGCGTGGTGTCTGCGGTCCGCTCAGCGGGTGAAGAGGGGCTCGCCGGGCGGAACCGGGGCGTCCGAGGGCAGCAGCGCCAGGTTCAGGCCGCGCACCAGGCGGGCCCGCAGGGTCGTGTCCGCCGCCAGTGCCTCGGCGACGCGGCGGGCCGCGGCCGGGGCCTGGGCGTCGGCGGCCAGCACGATCGCGAGGGTTCCGTCGACGTCCGCGCCCCCCGGGCCGAGGTGGGCGCGCAGCACGGCCGGCTCGCCGGACACGGCGGCCCGTACGGCCTCCCGCACGGCGGGGTCGGCCAGCGGGTCGGTGTCCGTACGGCCCTCCGCGAGGGCGAGCAGCGCGGGGCCGGTCAGCTGGTAGGCGACCGGGCCGGCCAGGTCCAGCACGACGGTGTCGGCCTTCTCGTGGGCGGCGGCCGCCAGGGCCTGGTGCAGCGGGACGGCGACCGGCCGGGCGGCCGGGTCCCAGAGGGCGAGCGAGGCGATCGAGGTGAAGGCGGGCAGCGCCCGCCGGTCTCCCGCGCGCAGGGTCGGGACGGCCATGTCGCTGGTCTTCTCCCGCTTCAGGCCGGTCTCCGGGTCGGTCTCGACCTCGCCGAGTACGGCGACCACGGGGACCAGCAGCCGGGCGCCCTTGAGCGCGGCCAGCACCCGCGGCTCCTGCGTGCGGTCCGCGGCCCACGCGGCCAGGGCCGCGGTCAGCTCGGGATCGGCGGAGCCGTCGTCGTCGGAGAAGCCCGGGTCGGGAATGTTCTTGTTCGCCATGTTCGCCACAGTTACCCGACCCTACTGTGCCGGGTGGGCGCCGCCGCCCCGGGGACCCCGTCGCGGGCGCCGGGCCAGTACGGCGGCCAGTACGAGCAGCGCGGCCCCGGCGACCGCGGCGGCCGGCGCGCCGAGCCGGGCACCGCGCTCGGGCGGGCGGACCGGCTCGGGGCCCGGGCCGAAGTACGTGCCGGCGGCCGCGGCCGGGGCGGGCGCCAAGGCTTCCGGCTGCATCGCCTCCGCGACCTGGAGGGCGGCGGCGGGGTCCACCATTCCGTGGCCGCGGGCGTCGTCGCGACCGCCGGCCGGTGAGTCGGAGGCGGTGTCCTCCAGCAGTTTCTTGATCTGGGCCGGCGACAGGTCGGGGTGCGCGGCCTTGACGAGGGCCGCCGCCCCGGAGACGAAGGCCGCCGCGGCGCTGGTGCCCCAGCCCTCGTAGTAGGAGCGGTCGGGGTCGGCGATGACGACGTCGACGCCGGGGGCGCTGACGGTGGCGTACCAGTTGCGCGTGGAGAACTTGGCCTTCCGGCCGCGGCGGTCGACCGCGGTCACGGCGATGACTCCCGGGTAGGCGGCCGGGTAGGAGACCCGGTCCCCCGACTCGCCGCCGTTGCCCGCGGAGGCGACGACGACCACGCCCTTGGCGAGGGCGTACTGCACGGCCTCGTCCTCGCCCGCCTCGTGGTGGGCGGAGTCGCTGTCGTCGCCGAGGGACAGGTTGATCACGTCGGCGCCGTGGTCCGTGGCCCAGCGGATGCCGTCGGCGAGGGCGCCGCCCTTGCTCTCGCGGGCCTTGGCGCGGCCCGGGTCGCCCTCTTCGAGGATCACCCGCACGGGCAGGATCCGTGCCTGCGGGGCGATGCCGAGGACGCCCTGACCGCGGCTGGGGCCGTGGCCGTGCCCGGCGATGATGCTCGCCATGGCGGTCCCGTGCCGGGCCCAGGCGCGGTCGCCGGGGCCGGCGCCCATGCCGATGAGGTCGGTGCCGGCGAGGACCTGGCCGGACAGGTCGGGGTGGGACTCGTCGACGCCGGTGTCGAGGACGGCGACGGTCACGCCGTCGCCCCGGGTGGTGCCCCAGGCCTCCTCGGCGCGCAGGGCCAGGAGCCCCCACTGGCGGTCGCGGATGGTGTCGGCGGCGGCCGGGGCGGCGGTGGCCGTGGTGAGCAGGGCCGTGGCGGCGAGCACGGCGGCGCCGCGGAGGACGCGGGTGCGGGTGCGGACGCGGGCGGGGCTCATCGTGCGGCCTTCGGGGCGGGGTTGGTGCCGGTTCCGGTTCCGGTGCCTGCGGGGGGCGGTGCGGCGAGCGCGGTCAGGCCGTC
Organism: Streptomyces erythrochromogenes; assembly: GCF_040684695.1. GTDB lineage: Bacteria > Actinomycetota > Actinomycetes > Streptomycetales > Streptomycetaceae > Streptomyces > Streptomyces erythrochromogenes_C. The sequence goes on along the minus strand of NZ_JBFBGM010000027.1, from coordinate 61,661 downwards.
GCCGAGGCGGGCGGCGACCGCCTTGGCCTCGTGGCCGAGGCCCGCCTGGGCGGCGGCGCCCGTGGCGTCCTTCTTGACGAGGTCCTCGGCGGGGCGGGGGGCGTCCTGGGGGCGGCCGTCGGCGAAGGCGGAGACGGCGTAGACGACGACGGGCGCCTCGGTGCGCACGGAGGCCGCCCAGGCGGCCCGCTGGTTGTCGGCGAACCCGTAGGCGGGCGGGGCGGGGAGCCGGCCGTTGAGCGCGTTCATCGCGGGCCCGTCGGCGGGGGTGAAGACCATGCCGACGGCGATGAGGGAGCTGCGGGTGGCGTCGGTGTAGGTGGCGCGCAGGACGCGGGTGCAGCCGGTCGCGGCGACCGCGGCCTGCCAGTCGGCGGGCAGGGCGGTGGGGCAGTCGGCGTCGGGGGCGAGCGCGATGCGGGTCCAGGTGCGGTCGGCTCCGCCGGGGCCGGCCGAGGGACCGGCGAGGACGGGCGGGAGGAGGCTGTCCACGGGGGCCGCGCGCCACAGCGAGCCGGCCTTGCGGTAGGCGGCGTCGGCGGGCAGGGGGCGGTTGGCGGCGCGGTGCTCGGCCCAGGTGGTGACGGCGGCTCCGCCGACGAGGCCGCCGCCGAGGATGACGCAGAGGGTGGCGGCCGCGACGCGGGCGGGGTGGCGGCGCGGTGGGGCGTGGGCGGGCTGGGGCGGCGGGGACCAGGGGTCGGGCTCGCCCGGGATCGTGGTCCGCGGTGTCGTCGTGGTCATCCGGCGGCTCCGCCCCCCGTTCCGTACGGCTGCCTGTCCGTACTCTACGGGGTTCACGGCCAGGTCCGGTCGGCCCGGCCCCCGTCCCCGCCCCGGCCGACCCGCCCCGCCGGGGTCCCCTTCAGCCTCGCCGGCGTTCGAGGCGCGGGGTGCGGGGCGGAGCGCCGGATCGGGGCGGGCCCTACCCACCGGTACAGACCTCTGGCAAGCTGCCGCCCATGAACTCCGCCGCCACCGACCGCGCCCGGTACGACCGGGCGACCGCGCACCTGGACGCACCGCTGGCCATCGTGGATCTCGAGGCCTTCGACGCCAACGCCGACGATCTCGTGCGCCGGGCCGGCGGCAAGCCGGTGCGGGTCGCCAGCAAGTCGGTCCGGTGCCGCGCCCTGCTCGAACGGGTGCTGGCCCGGCCCGGGTTCGCCGGGATCATGTCGTACACGCTCGCCGAGTCGCTCTGGCTGGCCCGTTCCGGGTTCGAGGACGTGCTCCTCGCCTATCCCTCCGCCGACCGGGCCGGTTTCGGCGAGCTGGCGAGCGACGCCAAGCTGGCCGCCGCCGTCACGGTGATGGTCGACGACCCGGCGCAGCTGGAGCTGATCGACGCCTCCCGCGACGGCGGCGCCGAGGAGATCCGGGTGTGTCTGGAACTGGACACCGCCCTGCACCTGTTGGGCGGCCGGGTCCGGGTGGGCGCGCGCCGCTCCCCGCTGCGCGAGCCCGCCCAGCTGGCGGCGCTGGCCCGGGCGGTCGCAGCCCGGCCCGGGTTCCGGGTGGTGGGCCTGATGGCGTACGAGGGCCATGTCGCCGGGGTCGGGGACGCGCTGGCGGGGCGTCCGCTGCGGTCCCGGGCGATCCGGCTGATGCAGGGCGCGGCCCGCAGGGAGCTGGCGGCGCGGCGGGCCGCGGTGGTGGCGGCCGTGCGGGAGGTCGTACCGGACCTGGAGTTCGTCAACGGCGGCGGTACGGGCAGCGTGCAGCAGACCGCGGCCGAGGACGCGGTGACGGAGATCGCCGCCGGGTCGGGTCTGTACGTGCCGCGGCTCTTCGACAACTACACGTCGTTCAGCGGGCGTCCGGCGGCCCTGTTCGCCCAGCCGGTGGTGCGCCGGCCCGGGGTGGGGGTGGTGACGGTGCTCGGCGGCGGCTATCCGGCGTCCGGCGCGGCCGGCCCCGACCGGCTGCCGGTCCCGTACCTGCCGCAGGGGCTGCGCTACGACCCGCAGGAGGGCGCGGGCGAGGTGCAGACGCCGCTGCTGGGGAGCCCGGCCGACGATCTGCTGATCGGCGACCGGGTCTGGTTCCGCCATGCCAAGGCGGGCGAACTGTGCGAGCGGTTCGACACCTTGCACCTCGTCGAGGGCGACCGGGTCACCGTCGGCGCGGCGACCTACCGGGGCGAGGGCCGCACCTTCCTCTAGGGCACGGTGTCCGTCAGTACACGGTGTCCGTCTGGTCCGGGACGACGGTGCCGTCGCCGCGGCGGACCGGGCCGGGCGTGCCGTCGTGGTCGACGTAGCCGGTGGTGGAGCAGGGGTAGGGGCCGGTCTTCTGCTTCTTCGGCTCGATGAACATCGGGTTGACGATCCACTTGCCGTCGCTGTTGTCGTAGGCGCGGCACATCAGCTCGTTCTTGTTCCGGTTCACGACGAGCCGCAGGGCGGTCGCGTCCCGCAGGAACGAGATGTCGGTGTCGGAGTCGCCCGCCGCGAACACCTGGCGGCGGGCGGCCGGCTGGACCTTCTCGGCGGCGGGGCCGCGCACCCCGAAGACCTCCTGGTTGATCCAGCAGCGCTTGCCGTCGATGTACGTGATCATCGTGTCGGCGCCGTCCCGGACGGATCCGCAGCCCTGGAGGCGGGTGGTGTACGCCCCGCCGCGGGTCGTGGTGTTGCGGATGCCGATGACGCGGTCCGCGTCGATGCCGACGCCCTCGGCCCAGACCTCGACGACCGGCTGCGGGGAGGCCGAGCTGATCCAGACGTCGAAGCCGGCCTTGCGGAGGCTCTTGATCAGGTCCTTCTGCTGGTCGTAGTAGCGCACCCAGCCGGTGGCCCGGCCGGTGCCGACCTGCTGGGTGGCGCCGACGGGTGCGGTGAGGTTCTCGGTGCGGGCGGCGGCGGCGAAGCCGCGGATCTCGCGGGCGGTCCAGCCCTGCATCAGCTGGGGCAGCCAGGCGTACCCGGGTTCCATGGTGCGGCGGTCCCAGCCGGCGAAGGCGGCGGCTCCGGTGCGGGTCGCGGCGGTGCCGTAGACCGCGTTGATCTCGTCCGCGCAGCCGGCTCCGGCGGGGGTCCCGGTGGGCAGCGGGTTGCCGGGGCGGGCGAGGGCGCCGCAGGCGTCGGCCAGGGCCCGGGCGGCGGCGGGGGTCAGGAAACGGCTGGTGGTGCTCCAGTCGCCGCGGGCGGGCTGGCGGATCCGGGAGTTGCGGAGCAGCCAGAACATGGTGGCGTCGCCGACGTCGTTCTTGATGACGGTGTTGTCCCAGTCGAAGACGGCGACGGGCTTGGCGCGGGTGGGCCGGTGGGGGGTGCAGCGGTCGTACCGGTCGATGAGCTGCTGGAGGCGGGCCTGGTTGTCGCCGTACCAGCCGGGCTTCAGCTGCGGGGTGGTGCAGGGCGCTCCCGCGGCGGCGGCGTCGGCGGTGGGGCCGACGGCGACGAGGGCCGCCACGGTGATCGCGGCGGCGGCGAGCGCCTGGAGGCGCCGGGTGGTGGTGCGTGGGGACATGGGTGAACGCTCCTTGGCGGTGAAGGCGTCACGGGCGGTGGAGCACGACAGCCGGGCGTCGTGCGACGCCCGGCTGTCGGGTGGGTGGTGCGGGGATGCGGGGATGTGGCAGTGCGGGGGTGAGCGTTTAGAGGGGGGTGACGTACGCCCCGGAGATGCCGCCGTCGACGAGGAAGTCGGTGGCGTTGATGAAGGAGGAGTCGTCGCTGGCGAGGAAGGCGACGGCGGCGGCAATCTCGGTGGGCTCGGCGAACCGGCCCAGCGGGATGTGCACGAGCCGGCGGGCGGCGCGCTCGGGGTCCTTGGCGAACAGTTCCTGGAGCAGCGGGGTGTTGACGGGCCCGGGGCACAGGGCGTTGACGCGGATGCCCTCGCGGGCGAACTGGACGCCGAGTTCGCGGGACATGGCGAGGACGCCGCCCTTGGAGGCGGTGTAGGAGATCTGGGAGGTGGCGGCGCCCATGATGGCGACGAAGGACGCGGTGTTGATGATGGAGCCGCGGCCCTGGCGCTGCATGTAGGGCAGGGCGGCCTTGCAGCAGAGGTAGACGGAGGTGAGGTTGACGTCCTGGACCCGGCGCCAGGCGTCGAGCCCGGTAGTGAGGATGGAGTCGTCGTCCGGGGGCGAGATGCCTGCGTTGTTGAAGGCGATGTCGACGGAGCCGTAGGTGTCGAAGGCGGTCTTGAACAGGGCCTCGACGTCCTCCTGGTCGGTGACGTCGACCTTCACGAAGAGGCCTCCGACCTCCTCGGCGGCGGCCTTGCCGGCCGTCTCGTCGATGTCGGCGCAGACGACGTTGGCGCCTTCGGAGGCCAGTCGGCGGGCGGTGGCGAGGCCGATGCCGCTGCCGGCTCCCGTGATGACGGCGGTGCGGCCGACGAGGCGGCGGCAGACGATCTCTTCGTTGGTCTGGCTGGACATGGGTTCTCAGGCCTCCGTGCTGATGAAGACGTTCTTGGTCTCGGTGAAAGCGGTGAGGGCGTCGGGTCCGAGCTCGCGGCCGAGTCCGGACTGCTTGTAGCCGCCGAAGGGGGTCCAGTAGCGGACGCTGCTGTGGGAGTTGACGGACAGGTTGCCGGCGGCGACGGCGCGCGAGACGCGCAGCGCGCGGCCGATGTCGCGGGTCCAGAGGGAGCCGGAGAGGCCGTATTCGGTGGCGTTGGCCAGGCGTACGGCGTCCTCCTCGTCCTCGAAGGGCAGGACGACGGCGACGGGGCCGAAGACCTCCTCGGCGGCGACGGGCGCGGTGGGGGCGACGTCCGTGACGAGGGTGGGCGGGTACCAGAAGCCGGGGCCCTCGGGGGCGGTGCCGCGGATCGCGGTGAGGTCGTCGGTGACGAAGGACCGTACGCGGTCCAGCTGGGTCCGTGAGATCAGCGGCCCCATCTGCGTCTTCTCGTCGAGCGGGTCGCCGACGGTCACGGCCGCGATGCCGGGGGCGACGAGGTCGAGGAAGCGGTCGTAGACGGAGCGCTGGACGAGGATGCGGGTGCGGGCGCAGCAGTCCTGGCCGGTGTTGTCGAGGAAGGCCATGGGGGCGGCGGCCGCCGCGGCTTCCAGGTCGGCGTCGGCGAAGACGATGTTGGGGCTCTTGCCGCCGAGTTCGAGGGTGACGCGCTTCACCCGGTCGGCGCACTTGGCCATGATCTGCTTGCCGACGCGCGTGGAGCCGGTGAAGACGATCTTCGCGACGCCGGGGTGTTCGACGAGCGCGTCGCCCGCGGTGTCCCCGCGGCCGGGGAGCACCTGGAAGAGGTGTTCGGGGATCCCGGCTTCGAGGGCGAGTTCGGCGAGGCGCAGCGCGGTCAGCGGGGTGGTCTCGGCGGGCTTGAGGATGACGGCGTTGCCGGCGGCGAGGGCCGGGGCCAGGCCCCAGGCGGCGATCGGCATGGGGAAGTTCCAGGGGGCGATCACGCCGATGACGCCGAGGGGTTCGAGGAAGGTGACGTCGATGCCGCCGGCGACGGGGATCTGGCGGCCGGAGAGCCGTTCCACTCCCCCGGCGGCGAAGTCGAGGAGGTCGCGTACGTTGCCGGCTTCCCAGCGGGCGTTGCCGATGGTGTGGCCGGCTTCGCGGACCTCCAGCTGTGCCAGTTCCTCGATGTGCCCGTCGACGACGGCGGCGAAGCGCCGCAGCAGGCGGGCGCGGTCGGCGGGGGCGGCCGCGGCCCAGGCGCGCTGGGCCGCGGCGGCCCGGGCGACGGCGGCGTCGACGTCGTCCCGTGTGGCGGCCGGGACGACGGCGACGGTTTCCTCGGTGGCCGGATTGAGCACTTCCAGCGCATCGGACACGTGGTGCCTCACAGTTTCGTTCGGTGGCGTGCGGTGGCTACAGGCGTTCGAAGGAGCGGCGCAGCTCCCAGTCGGTCACCGCGGAGTCGTAGGCGTCGAGTTCCACGCGGGCCATGTTGCGGTAGTGGGCGACGACCTCGGGGCCGAAGGCGGCCTTGGCGATCTCGCTGTTCTCCCAGAGCTCGGCGGCCTCGCGCAGGGTGGCCGGTACGTGTGCGTAGTCGCCGGTGTAGGCGTTGCCGGTGCAGATCGGGGGCAGCTCCAGGCGGTTCTCGATGCCGTAGAGCCCGGCCGCGACCAGGCCGGCGACGGCGAGGTAGGGGTTGACGTCGCCGCCGGGGAGGCGGTTCTCGAAGCGCATGGAGCGGCCGTGGCCGACGACGCGCAGGGCGCAGGTGCGGTTGTCGAGGCCCCAGGCGACGGCGGTCGGTGCGAAGGATCCCGGCCGGAAACGCTTGTACGAGTTGATGTTCGGGGCGTAGAGAAGGGAGAAGTCGCGCAGCGCGGCGAGCTGGCCGGCCAGGAAGTGGCGCATCACGGGGGACATGCCGTGTTCCTCGTGGCCTTCTCCGGCCATCGCGTTGCGTCCGTCGGCGTCGGTGAGCGAGAGGTGGATGTGACAGGAGTTGCCCTCGCGCTCGTCGTACTTGGCCATGAAGGTGAGCGAGACGCCTTCCTGGGCGGCGATCTCCTTGGCGCCGGTCTTGTAGACGGAGTGCTGGTCGCAGGTGGTGAGCGCCTCGTCGTAGCGGAAGGCGATCTCGTGCTGGCCGAGGTTGCACTCGCCCTTGGCCGATTCGACGATCAGGCCGGCGGCCTGCATCTCGTTGCGGATCCGGCGCAGCAGGGGTTCGACGCGGCCGGTCCCGAGGACCGAGTAGTCGATGTTGTATTGGTTGGCGGGCGTCAGGCCCCGGTAGTTGGCGTTCCAGGCCTGCTCGTAGGTGTCCTGGAAGACCATGAACTCCAGCTCGGTGCCGACCATCGCGGTGTATCCGTGCTCGGCGAGCCGTTCCAGCTGGCGGCGCAGGATCTGCCGGGGTGCGGCCACGACGGGGGTGCCGTCGTTCCAGGCCAGGTCGGCCAGGAGGAAGGCGCTGCCGGGGTTCCAGGGGATGCGGCGCAGGGTGGCGAGGTCGGGGTGCATGGCGAAGTCGCCGTAGCCCCGGTCCCAGGAGGACATCTCGTAGCCGTCGACGGTGTTCATGTCGGTGTCGACGGCCAGGAGGTAGTTGCAGCCCTCGGTGCCGTGCGCGAGGACCTCGTCCAGGAAGAACTGTGCGGCGAACCGCTTGCCCTGGAGCCGCCCCTGCATGTCGGGGAAGGCCAGGACGACTGTGTCGATCTCACCGCTGGCGACGAGGGCGCGGAGCTCCTCGGGCGCGAGCGGCGGCTTGCGGTCTACCACGGGAATCTCTCCTTCGGTGAGCCGAGGAGGCCTAAGGTATTGAATAGAACCATTGCTTGGGAAGGGGAGGAGCCGAGATGACCGATACGGCGAGCGAAGGCGACGCCGCCCGGCGCCTGAACCCGGTGCTGCGCCAGGTGCGGGCGGGCAACGGGTTCGAGGAGGCGCTGGAGCAGATCCTCCAGGTGGTCCGCCTGGGTCTGGTGCCCGGCGGCGAGAGGCTCCCGCCCGAGCGCGAGCTGGCGGAGCGGATGGGGATCAGCCGGGTCACCCTGCGCGAGGTCCTGAAAGTACTGCAGGACCAGGGCCTGGTGGAGGCGCGGCGCGGCCGGTACGGCGGGACGTTCGTGCGGCCCCGCCCCGACACCCCGGCCGGCGGCACCGAGGAGGAGCTGCGCAGGCGGGTGGCGGGCGTGGACATCGAGGACGTCCTGCGCTTCCGGGAGGTCCTGGAGGTGGGCGCGGCCGGGCTGTGCGCCTCCCAGGGGCTCACCGAGGAGGGCACCGAACGGCTGCTCGCCGCGCTGGGGGCGACCCACGACGCCCCGCTCGCGGACTACCGCCGCCAGGACACGCTCTTCCACCTCACCCTGTGCGAGCTCGCCGGGTCGGCCACCCTGACGGCCCAGTACGCGGCCGTCCGGGCCACGGTCAACGACCTGCTCGACTGCATCCCGCTGCTGGTGCGCAACCTGGAGCACTCGCAGCAGCAGCACAGCGCGCTGGTGGAGTCGGTGCTGGAGGGGGACGCGGCGGGGGCCCGCGAGACCATGCGCGAGCACTGCTGCGGCACGGCGGCGCTGCTGCGGGGGTTCCTCGCCTGAGCCGGGCGGGGAGGGGGGTTCGCGGGGCGCCCGAGAGGTTTTCGTAACTTCTGTTTTACGCAGAGGTCTTGCGCGCTCCGCTCCATTAGGACAAAGGTACGCCCCACAACCATTGCCCTGAGGCAGGAGCGCACGATGGCCGACGACATCGAGGCACGGCTGGCAGCCGTACCCGCACCCACCACGTCACCCGCCGGGGGCGACGGCCCGGACGACTACCTGGAGCGCCGCACCCTGCGCCGCGGCAGCGCCGGCTGGCTGCTCCTGACCGGCCTCGGCGTCGCGTACGTCGTCTCCGGGGACTTCTCCGGCTGGAACGTCGGCCTCGACAAGGGCGGCTTCGGCGGTCTCGCCATCGCCACCGTCCTGATGGGCGCCATGTACGCCTGCCTGGTCTTCTCCCTCGCGGAGCTGTCCACCATCCTGCCGACGGCGGGCGGCGGCTACGGCTTCGCCCGCCGCGCCCTGGGCCCCTGGGGCGGCTTCTGCACCGGCACCGCGATCCTCATCGAATACATCCTGGCCCCGGCGGCGATCGTCATCTTCATCGGCGACTACGTGGAGTCCCTCGGGCTCTTCGGCCTCACCTCCAGCTGGCCCGTCTACCTCGGCTGCTTCGTCATCTTCATCGGGGTGCACCTGTGGGGCGTCGGCGAGGCGCTGCGCTTCAGCCTCGTCGTGACCGCCGTCGCCGTCGCCGCCCTGCTGATCTTCGCGGTGGGCGCGTTCACCGAGTTCAGCGCCGACGGCCTGAACGACATCCCGGTCGACCCGAGCGCATTCGGCTCGAACTCCTGGCTGCCGCTCGGCGTGCTCGGCATCTGGGCCGCGTTCCCCTTCGGCATGTGGTTCTTCCTCGGCGTGGAGGGCGTGCCGCTGGCGGCCGAGGAGGCGAAGGACCCGGTCCGCTCCATGCCGAGGGCCCTGTCGATCTCCATGGGCATCCTCGCCCTGCTGGCCCTGATCACCTTCTTCGCGGCGACCGGCGCGCAGGGCGCGGACGCCGTCAAGACGGCCGGCAACCCGCTGGTCGTGGCCCTGGAGGGGGACGGCGGCCCGACCGCGCTGAGCCGCTTCGTGAACTACGCGGGCCTGGCGGGCCTGGTGGCATCCTTCTTCTCCCTCATCTACGCGGGCTCGCGCCAGCTCTTCGCCCTCTCGCGCGCCGGCTACCTGCCCCGCTTCCTGTCCCTGACCTCGAAGCGCAAGGCCCCGTACCTGGGCCTGATCATCCCCGGCGCGATCGGCTTCGCCCTGGCCGCGTCCACCGGCAACGGCGCCCGCATGCTCAACATCGCCGTCTTCGGCGCCACCATCTCCTACGCCCTGATGGCGCTCTCGCACATCGTGCTGCGCCGCCGGGAGCCGCAGCTGGAGCGTCCCTACCGCACCCCGGGAGGCGTCCTGACCTCCTCGGTGGCCTTCGTACTCGCCCTGTCGGCCCTGGTCGCCACCTTCCTGGTGGACAAGGACGCGGCGTTCATCGCCCTGGCCGTGTACGCCGTCGCCCTGGCCTACTTCGCCTTCTACAGCCGCCACCGCCTCGTGGCATCGGCCCCGGAGGAGGAGTTCGCGGCCCTCGCGGAAGCCGAGGCGGAGCTGGCCCGCGACTGAAATCCTGCTCCCCTCAGCCCCGCCCCGTCCCGGAGGTATCGAACGTGCCCAGGCCGCTCATCGGCATCACCACCTATGTCGAGGAATCCACCCGCTACGGGGTGTGGGACCTCCCGACGTCCCTCGTACCGACCGGGTACCACGAACTCGTCCAGGCGGCGGGCGGCGCGGCCGTGCTGCTGCCCCCGGACGAACCCGGCTCGGCGGCGGAGGTGCTGAGCCGGCTGGACGGACTGGTCGTCGCGGGCGGCCCGGACGTGGACCCGGTCCACTACGGGGCCGCGCGCGACCCCCGTACCGGCGCCCCCGCGACGGTCCGCGACCACTGGGAGCTGGCCCTGATCAACGCGGCGCTGGAGGCGGACGTGCCCGTGCTCGGCATCTGCCGCGGGATGCAGGCCCTGAACGTGGCCCTGGGGGGCACGCTGGTCCAGCACATCGACGGCCACGTCGACACCCCGGGCGTCATGTCCTGGCACCCGGTGCGCCCGGTCCCGGGCACCCGGTACGCGGACCTCGTGCCGGAGGAGGCACAGGTCCCGACCTACCACCACCAGGCGGTCGAGCGCCTCGGCAGCGGCCTGGTCGTCTCGGCGCACGCGCTCGACGGCACGGTGGAGGCGATCGAGCTGCCCGATCCGGCGCGCTGGGTGCTGGGCGTCCAGTGGCACCCGGAGCGCGACAAGGACACCCGGGTGATGGCGTCGCTGATCGAGGCGGCCGCCGTCCGCAGCGCGGTCCCCGTGGCCTGACCGGCCGCCGCCCGCGGGACTCCGGCGCACCTTCCCCGGCGCCGGGGGCCCGCGGCCGGCTCCCGCCCCACCCTCGCCCCCGCCCTCGCACCCGGCGCGACCGTCACGAATGGCCCTCCGGCCGACGGGCGCGCACGCTGGATGGGTGAGCACCGACGCGCACCGCACGGCGAAGGGGCCGGTGGCCGGGTTCCTGGACAACCCGGTCGTGGGCATGGCGCCGTGGATCATCTTCTCGCTGCTGGTCGGACCCGGGCGGTTCGAACTGGCCGTCGGACTGGCCCTCGCCACGGCGGTCGCCCTGATCGCCGTGGGCCACCTGGTCAACCGCGGCAGCTCCTGGAAACTGCTGGAACTGGCCGACGTGGTCTTCTTCGCATCGATGGCCGTCATCGGCGCCCTGGTCAACGACGGAACCCTGCGCTGGCTGGAGACGTACGCCGGCGAGGTCGCCAACATCGCCCTGGCGGTCATCGCCTTCGGGTCGATGGCCGTGCGGATGCCGTTCACCGTCCAGTACGCCCGTGAACAGGTCGATCCGTCCCTCTGGCACACCCGTGGCTTCCTGCGCACCAACTACATGATCACCGGGGCGTGGGGCATCGCCTTCCTGATCGCGGCGGTGGCGGGAGCGTACGGGGACCTGGTCCTGCACAACCCGAACAACATCTGGACCGGCTGGATCATCCAGATCCTGGCGATCGTCGCCGCGGTGAAGTTCACCGTCTGGTACCCGGACGTCGCCCGTGCCCGGGCGGTCCGCGAAGCCTCCGGACTACCTCCCGAGCCCACGCGGTGGGCCGGCTTCCTGGTGCCGCTGGCGGGCCTGCTCGTACCGATCGGCATCGCCGTCCTGATCTTCGACAACATGTGGTGGCTCGGCGTCGGCCTGATCGTCATCGGCTCCCTCCTGACGAAGCGCCTGCAGTCCCAGTCCCAGGCCGAGTCCGAGTCCCGAGCCACGGGCTGACGCCGGCCGGGCCCGTGGCGGGGGCCCGGCCGGCGTCGCGGCGGGGGCCCGGCCGGCGTCGCGGCGCGGTTCAGCTGAAGACGACCGACCGCAGCTGCAGGCGGGCCGAGCCGTAGCCGGTGACCGGCCGCAGCGTGAAGAAGTCGCCCTCGCATCCGGGTTCGGTGAAGACCGTCGCCGTGGAGGTGGTCCTGTTGCGCGGCGAGTGCGCCGGCGAGCTGGCACCGGGGTCGGCCACCTCGGGCAGCGTGATGCACTGCTCGCTCCGGGGGTCCTCCAGGACCACCCGCAGCGGGCGGCCGTCGAGGCCCGTGACCGTGTACTGGAACTCTCCCGTGGCGGCCGAGGCCGAGGTCGGGACGGTCAGCAGGAGCGTGAAGGCGCCGAAGGCGGCGACGGCGGCATGGCGAAGACGCATCAGGGGGTTCTCCTCGTGGGGTGTGACACGTGCGGGAGCCACCCTTGCGGCGGGTCCGCCCGAGGTCACCCTCCGCGCGGCGGCGAATCGTTCCGCCCTCGCCCGAACGGGCGCACGACCCCCGCCCGTCCGTACGCGGCGACGCCTCCTACGATGCGTGATCGATACACCGTTCCCGTGCCTTCCTGCCCCGCCCGAGGAGACCGATCCCGTGACCACCGGCGACGCCGCACCCGAGAGCTACTACGAGCGGACGGGCGAGCACCGCTACAAGCCCACGGCCCACGCGGGCGGTGCGTGGAGCACCGAGGAGCAGCACTTCAGCCCGCTCGCCGGCCTCGTGGTCCACGCGATCGACGGACACCTCGCGCGGCGGCCCGAGCCGTTGGCGCTCGCGCGGATCAGCTACGACATCCTCGGCCGCATCGCCCTCGACGAGTGCGAGATCACCGTCGAGACCGTCCGCCCGGGCCGGACGATCGAACTCCTGGAAGCGACCGTGGCCATCGGCGGGCGTCCGGTGGTCCGCGCCCGTGCCTGGCTGCTGGCCACCCTGGACTCATCCGCCGTGGCCGACAGCCCGCACGACCGCCTCCCCGCCCCCGAGGAGCTCGGCGTCTGGGCGATGGACGACGTGTGGGACGGCGGCTACGTCACCTCCATCGAGGTCCGCCGCACGCCGCCCACCCGCCGGGGCCGCACCGCGGCCTGGGTGTCCTCGCCCCTCACCCTGGTCGCGGGCGAGCCGAGCAGCGCCCTGGCCTCATACATCGCGCTCGTGGACACCGCGAACGGGATCGCGGTGCAGCAGGACCCCACCGCGTGGATGTTCCCGAACCTGGACCTGACGATCCACCTGCACCGTCAGCCGCGCGGCCCGTGGACCGGCCTGGACACCACCGTCACCTTCGGCCCGTCCGGGCAGGGGCTCACCAGCAGCGTCCTGCACGACGCCGACGGCCCCGTAGGCCACGCCGAACAGATCCTCACCGTCCGCCCGATGCCCTAAGCCGTACCCCGGGTCAGGGACAGCAGGTCGCGGGCCGGGCCGGCCGGGCGGGCGCCCGCAGGCCAGACCGCCCGCAGGGCCCGGCCGAGCCCGGCGCCCGTCACCGGCACCTCCACCAGCCGGCGGGCCGCCAGCTCGTCCACCACGGCCAGCTCCGACAGCACGCACGGCCCGGCGCCGCCCAGTGCGGCCGCCTTCACCGCCGTCGTGGACGCCAGCTCCAGCAGCGGCGCGGCCAGCCCGCCGTGCCCGGCGAGCGCCGCGTCCAGCACCTGCCGCGTGCCCGAACCGCGCTCGCGCAGGATCAGCGGAGTCGCCGCGAGTTCCGCCGCCTCCACACCCCGCGTGCGCCGCGCCCACGGGTGCACCGGTGCCACCGCCACGACCAGCCGGTCCTGCGCGATCACCGCCGAGTCCAGCCCCTCGGGCACCGTCAGGCCCTCCACGAACCCGAGGTCGGCCTCGTGCGCGAGCACCCGCTGCACGACCACCGCCGAGTTGCCCGCGTGCAGGGACACCGCCGTGTCCGGCCGCTGCCCGCGCAGCGCGATCAGCCACCCCGGCAGCAGGTACTCGGCGATCGTCATGCTGGCCGCCACCCGCAGCCGGGAGTCACGCCGACCGCGCAGCGCCTGCGCGCCCGCGTCGAAGGCCTCCGCCGCCTCCACCACCCGCCGGGCCCAGTCGGTGACCAGCGCGCCCTCGGCCGTCAGCGTCGAACCCCGCGGCGAACGGTCCACCAGCGCCACACCCAGCCGCGCCTCCATCGCCCGGATCCGGCTGCTCGCCGCGGGCTGGGTGATGCCCAGCCGCCGGGCGGCGCCGCTCAGGCTCCCGACGCGGGCGACCGCGAGCAGCAGCTCCAGCGCACCCAGGTCCGGTACGCGGTGTGCCAGCGGAACCGTGTTCTCATCACCCATAACATCAGTTTATGGCCTTATAGAAAGATGATCCCTGCCGTTCGGCCCGCCCCGGCATGACGCTGGACCCATGGCCACCACCCTCGTGCGACCCCGCACCCTCACCGACACCGCACCCACCGCCCACAAGGCACCGGCGCTGCGACACCTCGGCCCCAACTGGTACGCCTCCGTCATGGGCACCGCGATCGTCGCCAACGCGGGCGCGACCCTCCCGTACCAGCTCCCCGGCCAGCGCGTGGCCTGCCAGATCGTCTGGGCGCTGTCCGCCGCCGCCCTCGCCGTCCTGCTGACCGCCCGGGCCGGGCACTGGCTCCACCACCGCGACCAGGCCCGCGCCCACCTCCTCGACCCGGCCGTCGCCCCCTTCTACGGCTGCCTCGCGATGGCCCTGCTGGCCGTCGGCGGCGGCACCCTCATCGTCGGCAAGGACCTCATCGGAACCGGCGCCGCCGTGGCCGTGGACGCCGTGCTGTTCACCGCGGGCACCGCGATCGGCCTGGTCGCGGCCGTGGCCGTGCCCTACCTGATGGTGGTGCGCCACAAGGTCGAGCCGAAGCAGGCCAGCCCCGTCTGGCTGCTCCCCCTCGTCTCCCCCATGGTCTCGGCCGCGCTCGGCCCGCTGCTGATACCCCACCTGCCCGCCGGCCAGCCCCGCGAGGCCATGCTGCTCGCCTGCTACGCCATGTTCGGCATCAGCCTGCTCGCCACCCTGCTGATGCTCCCGCTGATCTTCGGCCGGCTGATCGTGGGCGGCCCCCTCCCCCTGGCCCTGACCCCGACCCTGTTCCTGGTCCTCGGCCCCCTCGGGCAGTCCACCACCGCCGTGAACCAGCTCGCCGACATGGCGCCCCGGTCCATCGGCGCCCCCTACGCCGGTGCGCTCGGCGCCTTCGCGGTCGTCTACGGGGTCCCCGTGATGGGATTCGCCCTGCTGTGGCTGGCCCTCGCCGTGTGCATGCTGGTCCGGGCGGCCCGCGCCGGCATGGGCTTCGCGATGACCTGGTGGGCGCTGACCTTCCCCGTCGGCACCTGCGTCACCGGCGCCGCCGGCCTGGCCCGCCACACCGGCCTCACCGCCCTCGGCTGGCTCGCCGCGGCCCTCTTCCTCGCCCTGCTGACGGCCTGGCTCCTGGCGGCCACCCACACCCTGCGAGGCCTCTTCACGGGCCGCCTCCTCCCCTAGCGGGGAGCCCAACAGACCCGCACCCGGTACGAGTCCCCTCGCGGGGGGGGCGGGGCGGGATCCGGGCTCGCGGTGCGGGTTCCCTCGCGGGAGGCGGGGCGGAATCCGGCATCGTGCGGCCGGGTCGCGGTGCGGGGTCCCTCGCAGGAGGCCGGGCGGAATCCGATTTCGTGCGGCCGAGTCGCGGTGCCGCCGAGGGATGTCTCCTCGGCTCGGCGCGTGCGGCCACTTCGCGGCTGTGCAAGGTGGTCGCGCCTCGTCCTGCGGGGACACCCCTCACCGTCCCCACTCCGACAGCGCGAGCCCGGTTCCGCGAGCGCCGAAGCACCGGTGTGGGGTGGGGACACGGCGGAGTGTCCCCGCAGGACGAGCGCGCAACCCGGGCCGCCTGACCGCGAGGTACCCGCACGCGCCGAGCCGAGGAGACACTCCGCCGGGGCACCGCCCCACCAGCGCCATCCCGCCCCGCGGAAACCCGGCCCCATTCAGCCTCGCCGGCGATTGAGGCGCGGGGTCCTGGGCGGAGCCCCGGGAACACCGGCCGAGCAGGACCGCCCGGCCCGGCCGAAGCAGACCAGACCCGCTACCCCGGCGGGAGCCGAAGGGCCTCCGCCAGTACCCTCGGCGCGTCCGCCAGCGACGGCCCGTACCAGGTCAGGTGCCGCCCGTCGACCAAGGCCGCCGGCAGACCGGGAAAGGCTTCCGGGCCGTCCTCCGCGGTGAAGCGGTACGGCTCGTCCGGCAGCACCACCAGATCGCAGCCGGCCGCGGCCAGCTCCTCCACCGGGACCCTCGGGTACCGCTCCGCGTGCCCGGCGTACACGTTGCGCACGCCGAGCCGCGCCAGCAGGTCACCCGCGAAGGTGTCCCGCCCCAGCACCATCCACGGCCGCCGCCACACCGGTACGAAGGCCGTGAGCTCCCCCACCGGCTCCGCGCGGGCCCACGCCGCCTCCGCGTCCGCCAGCCACGCCGGCCTCGCCAGCCCCAGCGCCCCCACGAGCACCCGGTCCAGCTCCCGCAGCGCCTGCGGCAGGTCCCGGACCTCGGTGACGAGCACCTCCACCCCCGCCGCGCGCAGCGCGGCCAGGTCCGGCGCCCGGTTCTCCTCCTCGTTGGCGATCACCAGGTCGGGGCGGAGTTCCGCGATCCGGCGCACGTCGGGGTTCTTCGTCCCCCCGATCCGCTCCGCCGCCCCGAGGTCGCCGGGGTGCGTGCACCAGTCGGTCACCCCGACCAGCCGCCCCGGCGCGCTCACCGCCACCGCCTCGGTCAGCGACGGCACCAGCGACACGACGCGCCGCACGCCGCCGCTCACTGCCCGGGTGACGGGGGCTCGGACGTGGCGTGGATGTGGTCCCCCACCGCCACCACCAGGATCCGGGTGTCCTCGGTGACGGCCCGCCAGCGGTGGCGCACGCCTCCGGACAGGAACAGCGCGTCCCCGCTCTCCAGCCGGTACGCCCGTCCCTCGGCCTCGACCTGGCAGGCACCCTCGACCACGTACATCAGTTCGTCGTTGCGGTGCTGGTACTCGCGACCGGCGTCCTGGTCCCCGGTGAACTCCATGGCGTGGAGCTGGTGGTGCCCGCGCACGAGGGGCCGTACGCCGGGGATCGGGGTGAGCCCGGACTCGTCGCCGGCGCGTACGAGGTCCACCGTGCGGGCGGTGTCGGAGGCGGCGAGCAGCTCGACGGCCGTGGTCTCCAGGGCGTCGGCGACGCGTTCCAGGGACCGCATGCTGGGCCGGGCCCGCTCGTTCTCTATCTGACTCAGGAAGGGCACCGACAGGCCGCTGCGCGCCGACACGGCGGCGAGCGTGAGGTGGAGCGCGCGGCGGCGCTTGCGCACGGCCACCCCCACCCGCAGCGGTTCCTTGCCGTCCTTGTCCTTGCTCTTGTCGTCCCTGTCGTCCAGTTTGCCGTTCAGGCCGTCCCTGCCGTCCCTGTCGTTCATGTCGGGGCTGCCCTCCCCATGTCCGTGGCACATCGGTGTGCTGTAAGCACCTTACGCAGCAACGGGCTCCGGTTTCGCCCGCACCGACCTTCCCGTACCCGTCCACTCACCGTGCGTGGTGCTCGGGGGGCGGACGGGAGCACGCCGGGGCGTCCCGGCGGCCGGGACGGCGGTGCGCCGCGTTGCGGCATCATCGTCTGCGTGACGACACGACGCCTGATGCTCCTGGACACCGCCTCCCTCTACTACCGCGCCTACTTCGGCGTGCCGGACTCCGTGAAGGCACCCGACGGCACCCCGGTCAACGCCGTGCGCGGGCTCCTCGACTTCATCGCCCGGCTCGTCCAGGACCACCGGCCGGACGACCTGGTGGCGTGCATGGACGCCGACTGGCGGCCGCACTGGCGGGTGGAGCTGATCCCCTCCTACAAGGCCCACCGGGTCGCCGTCGAGACGGAGGCGGGTCCCGACGTGGAGGAGACCCCGGACACGCTCGCCCCGCAGGTGCCGATCATCGAGGCGGCCCTGGACGCCTTCGGCATCGCCCGGGTCGGCGTCGCCGGGTACGAGGCGGACGACGTGATCGGGACGCTCACCGGCCGCGCGACGGGACCGGTCGACATCGTCACCGGCGACCGGGACCTGTACCAGCTCGTGGACGACGCCCGGCAGCGGCGGGTGCTGTACCCGCTCAAGGGCGTGGGCACCCTCCAGGTGACGGACGAGGCGTGGCTGCGGGAGAAGTACGGGGTGGACGGCCCCGGTTACGCCGACCTCGCCCTGCTGCGGGGCGACCCGAGCGACGGCCTGCCGGGCGTTCCGGGCATCGGCGAGAAGACGGCGGCGAAACTCCTCGACGCCTATGGCGACCTGGCCGGGATCATCGCGGCGGTCGGCGACCCGAAGTCGAAACTGACACCCACCCAGCGCAAGCGGCTGGACGAGTCCCGTCCGTACCTCGCGGTGGCCCCGAAGGTGGTCCACGTGGCCTCTGACGTGCCGCTTCCGGAGTTCGACGCGGCGCTTCCGGCGGTCCCGGCGCAGCCCGAACTGGTCGACGCACTAGCCCATCGGTGGGGATTGGGCGGCGCTGTGTCCCGTCTGAGCGGCGCCCTGCACTCCTGAGGTGCTAACTTAGGTAAGGCTAAGTTTCATGGGAGTCAGGGAGTCACCGTGGCAGAAGGACGCGGCCGCACTGTCGGCACCGCCGTTGTCGTACGCACCGAACGGCTGTCGCCGCACATGGTGCGGCTCGTGCTGGGCGGTGAGGGGCTGGCCGACTTCGGTGCGGGCGACTACACCGACCATTACGTGAAACTCCTTTTCGCTCCCGAGGGTGTCACTTACCCCGCCCCGTGGGACCTGGAACGCATCCGCGGCGACTTTCCCCGGGCGCAGTGGCCGCGCCAGCGCGCCTACACCGTGCGGCACTGGGACCCGGTCCACCTGGAGCTGACCCTCGACTTCGTCGTCCACGGCGACGAGGGCCTGGCCGGCCCCTGGGCGGCCCGGGCCCAGCCGGGCGAACTCGTACGGTTCCTCGGGCCGGGCGGCGCCTACGCCCCGGACCCGGCAGCCGGCTGGCACCTCCTGATCGGCGACGAGAGCGCCCTGCCGGCGATCGCCGCGGCGATGGAGCGGATGCCGGTGGGTGCGCGGGTCCACGCCATCGTGGAGATCGACGGCCCCGCCGACGAGCTGAAGATCGCCACCCCCGACGGCATCACCCCGGTCTGGCTCCACCGCGGCGACCGCCCGGTCGGCCAGGCCATCGTCGAGGCGGTCCAGGCCATGGAGTTCCCCTCGACGGACGTCCACGCGTTCGTCCACGGTGAGGCCGGCTTCGTCAAGGACCTGCGCCGCCACCTCCGCCTGGAGCGCGGCATCGCACGCGAGCGCCTGTCGATCTCGGGCTACTGGCGCCTGGGCGAGACGGACGAGGGCTGGCGCGCGATCAAGCGCGACTGGAACGCCACGGTCGAGGCCGAGCAGGAACACCGCGCCGCAGCCTGACCCCTCCGGGGCGGTCCGCAATATCAGGGACCGCCCCCGCCATCTCAGCCCCGCCGGCGTTTGAGGCGCGGGGTCCGGGGGCAGCGCCCCGCCTTCCCCGCCGTGGCCGGGGCAGTTCGACGCGCCCGCTGTCTCAGCCCCGCCGGCGTTTGAGGCGCGGGGGTCCGGGGGCGGCGCCCCCGCAGCGGCGCCGCACCCGTCAAGGCACCCGCAGGCACCCGCACCCGCCCCGCCGGAGGCCCCGGCAGCCACGGCGCGCGCCGAACGGCGTACGGCGGGACAATGTGCCCATGCGTACGCTCCGCGCCCTCGGGGCGGCAGGAGCCGCCGCCCTCCTCACCGCATCCGCCGCCACAGCGGCCACGGCGGCCACGGCCGCCACGGCCGCGCCGAGCCCGCCCCCGGCTCCCCGCCCCCAACTCACCGACGCCGCCGTCGACAAGGCCGTCGCCCGCCTCGATGCCACGGTCACGGACATGATGCGCCGCACCGGCGTCCCCGGCGTCGCGGTGGCCGTCGTCCACGACGACGAGGTGGTCCACCTCAAGGGCTTCGGCCTCCGCCGCACCGGCGCGAGCGCCGCCGTCGACCCCGACACCGTCTTCCAGATCGCCTCGCTCTCCAAGCCCGTCTCCTCCACCGTCGTCGCCGGCACCCTCACCGACCCCGACGCGTGGGACCGGCACACCGCCCTCCCCGGGTTCTCCCTCAAGGACCCCTGGGTGACCGGGCACGTCACCACCGCCGACCTGTTCTCCCACCGCAGCGGCCTGCCCGACCACGCCGGCGACCTCCTCGAAGACCTCGGCTACGACCAGTCGTACATCCTCGACCACCTGCGCCTGGAGCCCCTCACCCCCTTCCGGGCGAGCTACGCCTACACCAACTTCGGCTTCACGGCCGCCGCCGAGGCCGTCGCCCGGGCCAAGGGCACCAGCTGGCAGAAGCTCGCCGACGACACCCTCTTCAAGCCCGCCGGAATGACCGACACCAGCACCGAGTTCTCCGCCTTCGCCGACTCCCCGGACCGCGCCGCCACCCACGTCAAGAACCCGGACGGCACCTGGAGCCCCCGCTACGTCCGCGACCCGGACGCCCAGGCCCCGGCCGGCGGAGTGAGCTCCACCGCCCGCGACATGTCCCGCTGGCTGCGGCTCCAGCTCGCCGGAGGCACCCTCGACGGCAAGCGGATCATCCCCGCCGACACCCTGGCCCGTACCCACGTTCCCGCGGTCGTCTCGCAGCCGCCCGCGACCCCCACCGCCCGCACCGGCTTCTACGGCCTCGGCTGGAACGTCTCCTACGACGACGCGGGCCGGCTGCGCCTGAGCCACTCCGGAGCCTTCGAACTCGGCGCGAACACCAACGTCACCATGCTCCCGCTGGAGCAGCTCGGCATCGTCGTCCTCACCAACGGCGCCCCCGTGGGCCTGGCCGACGCCGTCGCCCTCGACTTCTTCGACTTCGCCGAGCACGGCAGGGCCACCGCCGACTGGCTGGCCCTCGCCGGATCCCTCTACGCGCAGATGGACGCCGCGGGCCGCTCCCCCACCGACTACGCCCACCCGCCCGCCGGTGCGAAGCCGGCCCGCGACAGCGCCGCGTACACCGGCACCTACGACAACCCGTTCTACGGCAGGGCCACCGTGACCGCCGGCGACGACGGCACGCTCACCCTCGCCCTCGGCCCGAAGCCACTGCGCTTCCCGCTGACCCACTACGACGGCGACACCTTCAGCTTCGTGACCACGGGCGAGAACGCCGTCGGCCGCACCGGGGTCACCTTCGCCGACGGCACCCTCCGCGTGGAGTACCTCGACGCCGACCACCTGGGCACCTTCACCCGGCAGTAGCCGCATAGCCTGTCCCCCGATGAGACGCAGAGCCCAGCCACCCCCCTCGCCCCTCCCCCAGCGGGCCGGCATCGACCCGGTCCGGCTCCGGCTGCCGCCCGACCCGGACGGCGCCTGGCCGGACCTCGGCAGCCACCTCGCCGCCCGCTACGCCGGCACCCGCGGCGAGGAGTCCATGGCGCGGCTGCTGGCCGCGGGCCGGGTCCTGGGCCCCGGCGGCCGGGTCCTGCACGCGCACGACCCGTACGAGCCCGGCGCCTACCTGTGGTTCCACCGCGACATGGAACCGGAACCCCGGGTGCCGTTCGCGGTCCGCGTGGTCCACCGCGACGAGCACCTGCTGGTGGTGGACAAACCGCACTTCCTGGCGACCACCCCGCGCGGCAGCCACATCACCGAGACCGCCCTGGCCCGGCTGCGCGAGGAGCTCGGCCTGCCCGGGCTCAGCCCCGCGCACCGCCTGGACCGGCTCACCGCCGGCCTGGTGATGTTCAGCGTCCGGCCCGAGGACCGCGGCGCCTACCAGCTCCTCTTCCAGCGGCGCGAGGTGCACAAGGAGTACGAGGCCCTCGCGCCCCACGACCCGGCGCTCGCCCTCCCCCGTACCGTGCGCAGCCGGATCGAGAAGCTCCGCGGGGTGATCGCCGCGACCGAGGTGCCCGGCCCGCCCAACGCCGAGACCCTGGTCGAGCTCGTCGGCGTACGCGGCGGCCTGGGCCGCTATCGGCTGACCCCGCACACCGGCCGCACCCACCAGCTGCGCGTGCACATGAACGGCCTGGGTCTGCCCCTCCTGGGCGATCCGGTGTACCCGGAAGTCACCGATCCGGCTCCGGACGACTACCGCAGGCCCCTGCAACTCCTGGCCCGCGTACTGGCGTTCACCGACCCGGTCACCGGCTCCGCCCACCGCTTCGAGAGCACCCGCGCCCTCCGGGCCTGGCACGACCGCCCCGGCTGGGAATCCGGACCCTAGACGACGGCAGGCCCGCGTGGTGGTGGCCGCGCGTCCCCGGACCGAGAACGACGCGGCCGCCGCGCCCAGGAGTTCCTCGCGCGGCGGCCGGCCGACCCGTCTGGGACCCTCGTCCCCCTAGCTGACGGAGCTGTAGGCCACGACGCCCCGAAGGAGTGCGTCCACGGCCTTGCGGGCGTTCTTCGCGACCGTGCTGCCGCTGTCGCCGCCGGCCGAGGGGGCCGCCGCCGCGATCTGCCCGAGCACGTCGATGACCTGCTTGCACCAGCGCACGAAGTCGCCGGCCGGCATCTCCGCCTCGCGCAGCACCTCGTCCAGGCTCTTGTCGGAGGCCCACTGGTACGCCGCCCACGCGAAGCCGAGGTCCGGCTCGCGCTGGCCCACGCCCTCCGCCTGGTTGATGCGGTGCTCCTCCTCCAGCGCGTCGAGCCGGCCCCAGATGCGGACCATCTCGCCGAGCGCCGCCTTCGCCGCTCCGCCCGGCACCTTCGGCGCGACCGCGTCGTCGGACTGCCGGGCCTCGAAGACCAATGCCGAGACGCAGGCGGCCAGTTCCGCCGGGCTCAGGCCCTCCCAGATCCCGGCGCGCAGGCATTCGGACGCCAGCAGGTCGAGCTCTCCGTACAGGCGGGCGAGCCGCTTGCCGTGCACGGTGACCTCGTCCTCGCGCAGGTAGTCCAGCTCGGTCAGCAGGGCGTGGATCCGGTCGAAGGTGCGGGCGATCGTGTTCGTCCGGCCCTCGATCCGCCGCTCCAGCGCCTGCGTGTCCCGCTTGAGCCGGTGGTAGCGCTCCGCCCAGCGGGCGTGGTCCTCGCGCTCGTCGCAGCCGTGGCAGGGGTGCGCCCGCAGTTCGGTGCGCAGCCTGGCGATCTCACGGTCGTCGGCGGCCGCGGCCCGGCCGCGGGAGCGCCGCTCGGGGGTGATGTGCCCGGCCTTGCTGCGCAGCTGGGAGGCGAGGTCCCGACGGGACTGCGGCGAGCGCGCGTTGAAGGTCTTGGGGATCCGCATCCGGTCCAGCGCCTCGACCGGGACCGGGAAGTCGATCGCGGCGAGCCGCTTGACCTGCCGCTCCGCGGTGAGCACCAGCGGGCGCGGGCCCTCGGCGTACTCGTACCCGCGGCTGCCGTGGACCCGTCCGGCCGGCACGCCCGGGTCCAGGACCAGCGCGAGCCCGGCGAACTTGCCCGTCGGCACGTGGATGATGTCACCCGGCTTGAGCTTCTCCAGCGAACTGGCCGCCTGCACCCGCCGCTGGGCGGCGCCCTGCTTGGCCAGTTCCGTCTCGCGGTCCTTGAGGTCGCGGCGCAGCTGCGCGTACTCCTCGAAGTTCCCCAGGTGGCAGGTCATGCCCTCCCGGTAGCCCTCCAGGCCCTCCTCGTTGCGCTGCACCTGCCGGGAGATCCCGACGACCGAGCGGTCCGCCTGGAACTGCGCGAAGGAGGTCTCCAGCAGCTCGCGCGAGCGGTGCCGCCCGAACTGGCTGACCAGGTTGACGGCCATGTTGTACGACGGCTTGAAGCTGGAACGCAGCGGATACGTACGGGTACCCGCGAGCCCGGCGAGTCCCGCCGGGTCCATGCCCCGCTGCCAGAGCACGACCGCGTGGCCCTCGACGTCGATGCCGCGGCGGCCGGCCCGGCCGGTCAGCTGCGTGTACTCGCCGGGGGTGATGTCGGCGTGCTGCTCGCCGTTCCACTTGACCAGCTTCTCCAGGATCACCGTGCGCGCGGGCATGTTGATGCCCAGCGCCAGGGTCTCCGTGGCGAAGACGGCCTTCACCAGGCCGCGGACGAAGAGCTCCTCCACGACCTCCTTGAAGGTGGGCAGCATGCCCGCGTGGTGCGCGGCGATGCCCCGCTCCAGGCCTTCGAGCCACTCGTAGTAGCCCAGGACGTGCAGGTCCTCGGTGGGGATGGCGGCGGTGCGCGCCTCCACGATCTCGCGGACCCTGAGGCGGGCGGACTCGTCGTTGAGGCGCAGGCCCGCGTACAGGCACTGCTGGACGGCGGCCTCGCAGCCGGCCCGGCTGAAGATGAAGTTGATGGCGGGCAGCAGCCCGTCGTTGTCGAGGCGGGCGATGACCTCGGGGCGGGACGGGGTCCAGATCCGGCCGCGGGAGCGCCGCTCGCGCTCGCGGTCGGCCTCGCGGACCATCTTGCCGCGCCGGCGGTCCTTCGGGCTGTAGGTGCGGCTGTTCTCCTCGCGGGCCATGCGCAGCAGGTCGGGGTTGACCTCCCGGCGCGCGGAGCCGCGGCCTCCGTGGTCGGACTCCTCCTCGAAGAGGTCGTAGATCCGGCGGCCGGCCATGACGTGCTGCCACAGCGGAACGGGCCGCTCCTCGGAGACGATGACCTCGGTGTCGCCGCGCACGGTGTCCAGCCAGTCGCCGAACTCCTCGGCGTTGGAGACGGTGGCCGACAGGGACACCAGGGTCACCGATGCGGGGAGGTGGATGATCACTTCCTCCCACACGGCCCCGCGGAACCGGTCGGAGAGGTAGTGGACCTCGTCCATCACGACGTGGCCGAGGCCGCGCAGGGACTGGGAGCCCGCGTAGAGCATGTTGCGGAGCACCTCGGTGGTCATCACGACCACCGGCGCCTCGGAGTTGACGCTGTTGTCGCCCGTCAGCAGGCCCACCTTGTCGGCGCCGTAGCGCTTGACGAGGTCGGCGTACTTCTGGTTCGAGAGCGCCTTGATCGGCGTGGTGTAGAAGCACTTGCGGCCCTGCGCGAGGGCCAGGTGCACGGCGAACTCGCCGACAATGGTCTTGCCCGAGCCGGTCGGGGCGGCGACGAGGACGCCCTTGCCGGCCTCCAGCGCCTTGCAGGCCTCCACCTGGTACGGATCCAGGTCGAAGTCGTACATCTCGCGGAAGGGGGCCAGGGCGGAGGCCTCTTCGGCGGCGCGGATCCGGGAAGCGGCGTACCGCTCGGCGGGTGAGAGTTCTTCGGTCATCTTGCTGTCGAGCCTACCCGCCGGGTCTGACAACAGTCGCGATCATTTATGTGAGGAGCCGGACCGCCCCGGGCACGCACTCGGCGGTCACCGGGAGGGGCCCCAGCGGCTCCCCGTCCGCGTACGCGGTCAGGCCGGGCGCCTCCAGGGTGATCTTCCGGGCGCGGTGGACGCTCACCTTCGGGTGGGAGAGGTGGCCGCCCCGGTAGACCTGCGGGAACACCTTCAGCAGGGTGGTCCGGCTGCAGTCGCCGACGACCGTGACGTCGAAGAGGCCGTCGTCGGGCACGGCGTCCGGGCAGATGCGCATGCCGCCGCCGTAGGAGGAGCCGTTGCCCACGGCGACCAGGGTGGCCTCGGTCTCGATGACGGGGCCGTCGTCGAGGGTGATGCGGTACGGGAAGGGCCGGAAGGCGGCCAGTTCCGCGATCATCGCGAGGTCGTACTTGAAGCGGCCCGCCGGCAGCCGCATCCGGTTGCCGCGGTCGTTGACCTTCGAGTCGAAGCCGGAGCACAGCACGGTCCCGTACCAGGTGGCGCCGACCCGCCCGAGGTCGGTCTCGCGGATCCGGCCCTCCTTGAGCGCCTCGGCGGCCATCCGCCCGGCGAGCGCGGGCTCCCGGACGGGCAGTCCCGTGGCCCGGGCGAAGTCGTTGCCGGTGCCCACCGCGACGACCCCGAACGGCACCGGGGTGCCCGCGAGGGCCTGGAGCGCCAGGGAGACCATGCCGTCCCCGCCCACCGCGACCACGGCGCCGGTGCCCTCGCGCACGGCGGCCGTCAGCCGGGCCAGCGCGTCCGGGGCGTCGGCGCCCACCAGGGTCCGTACGGAGAAGCCTGCCGCCCGCAGAGCGGAAGCGGCCGGCTGCGCGGCGTGCGCGCCCCGGCCGCGTCCCGCGGTGGGATTGACGAAGAGGGTGACCTCGTAGCTCACCCGGGGAATGTACCGGAGCCCTGTGACGGGCCCGGGGCGCCCCGGGGGCCCCGGCGGCCACCGGGGTGCGGCCGTCAGGTGGCGTCGTCGTAGCCGTTGATCCGCTGGCGTCCGCCGTCGGCCTGTCCGGGCAGCGCGGCGGGGGCCGGCGCCGATTCGACCTCGCCTATGGGGGCCGGGGTCAGGTCGAGCTGCGAGGCCTCGTCGTCGCTCAGTTCCGCGTCGGGGTTGTTGCGCCGGCGGCGGCGGTCGTTGAGGAGGCAGAGCCCGACGGCCGCGAAGTAGAGGGCCACGATGGGCAGGGCCAGCGCGAGCATGGTCGGCGGGTCACCGGTGGGCGTGGCGAAGGCGGCGAAGATCGTGATGCCGAGGACCATGCCCCGCCACCAGCCGGCCAGGCGCTTGCCGCTGAGGACGCCGGTGAAGTTCAGCAGGATCAGCAGCAGCGGCAGCTCGAAAGCCAGACCGAAGACGATCACCATGCGGGTGACCAGGTCGAGGTAGTCGTCGACCGGGAGCAGGTTGCGCGCGTGGTCGGGCGTGAACTCGAGCATGATCATCGCGGTCTGCGGGAGGATCTTGTACGCGAGGACGGCGCCGGCCATGAACAGCGGCGCGCCGACCGCGACGAAGCTCCGCGCGTACTTCTTCTCGTGGCTGTGCAGCCCGGGCGCGGCGAACGCCCACAGCTGGTACAGCCACACCGGCGCGGAGAGCACCACACCGGCCATCAGCGAGACCTTGAGGGCGATCGAGAACGCCGAGATCAGGCCGTTCACGGTCATGTCGGCGCAGGGCCGTCCGTTGCGCTGGGTCACCACGCCGTTCGTGCAGCCGACGGAGTCCAGCATCGGCTTCAGCAGGAAGTTGATGATGTCCCGGTAGAAGAAGGCCGCGACGATCGTGATGACGAGGATCGCCAGGACCGACTTCAGCAGGCGGTTACGCAGTTCGCGCAGGTGCTCGACGAGAGGCATGCGCCCTTCGGCGTCCTTTGCCTTTCGTTCTTGTTTCCCCTGCTTGCGGGCAGACTTGAGCAACCCACGTCCCTTGTCTCGTTGCAGATGACTGGCGTGAAGGGCGTTCGTCAGCCCTGGGCGGTGCGGTTCGGCTCGCTGACCGGCCGGGAGCTGGTGACGTCACCGGGCGCGGCCTGGATGGTGCGCGGGGCGACCGGCGCCTGCGCGGACTGGTCGGCGGCCGGGGCCGCGGCCGCGTCGTCGGCCTCGCCGTCCTTCTTCATGGCCTTGGCCTCGCTCTTGAGGATGCGGGCCGACTTGCCGAGGGAGCGGGCCATGTCGGGGAGCTTCTTGGCGCCGAACAGCAGGATGATGACTCCGAGAATGACGAAGATTTCCCAACCCCTGAGGTTGCCGAACATAGGTATCTTCCTTTTCTCCGAGGTTCACAGCACACCGGCACAGGCGCCTGGGACTGTCTCTACCCAGGATCGTAACCCCAGGGGGTTAACGCCCGGCAATCCCCCGGCGTACCCGGTCTTGCGTCCTGGCCGGTTGTCAATCCCCCGGTCACGGGCCTGTCGCGTGCGCGACGTACGACCGTCGCGCCCGTTCACGGCCGTACGTCGCCGCCCGCTCGTGCCAGCCCCACGGCCTCCCGCTCCAGGTCGGCCGACGCGGCGGTGATCCGGCGGCTGGCCAGCGCGACCTCCGCGGAGAGCCTGCGCACCTCCGCGTACACGCGCACGGCCAGCACGGCGAGCACGGCGACCCCGAGGAAGCCCAGGACAATTGCGAACATCGGCCACAGCATGGGGCCGAGCCTAGGCCACCGGCCGCCTCAGATGCTGCGCAGGGTGCTCACGCCGCCACCGGTCAGCAGTTCCACGATGCGGTCCCCGGCCGGTTTGCGGACGGCGGCGCCGCATTCAGGACACGTGAAGGAGTAGAAGGTGGCCCTGCGGCTGCCGCCGATGGCCAGCCGCAGGGCGCCCGCGTCCAGCTCGAAGCGGGCGCGGCACTCGGGACAGGAGGCCTTGAAGGCGACCGGCCCGGACGTTGGCGACATCGACCGCGCCCCTCAGACCTGTTCCCCGTACCCCGCGAGTGCCTCCCGGGCGGCGCTGCGCGCGCTGTCCGCCAGCTCGGCGGGGGCCACGATCCGCCCCTCGCGGCCCAGCCGCAGCGCGAGGCGCCGCAGGGAGGCCGGGTCCGGGCTGCGCAGCGTGATGCGCAGGCCACCGTCCGCGAGCTCCTCGGCGCTGTCGTGCGGGTAGTACTCGGCGACCCAGCGGCCGCCCGGTCCGACCTCGACCACGACCTCCGGGTCCTCGGCGGCCGGCTGGACGAGGCCCACGGACAGGTCGCGCGGCTCGATGGCGGGCGGCTCGGCCCGCTCGTCCAGGAGTCGAATTTCGGCCACCCGGTCGAGGCGGAAGGTGCGCCGGGCCTCGGAAAGGTGGCACCAGCCCTCCATGTAGGTGTGACCCACCGCGAAGAGCCGGATCGGGTCGACCTCGCGCTCGGTGAGCTCGTCCCGGGCCGGCGAGTAGTAGCGCAGCCACAGCCGCCGGCGTTCCGCGATGGCCCGGTCGACGTCCGCGAACACCCCGCCCTCGGACTCGAAGGTCACCGACAGCCGGGAGCTGGCCCCGGCCGCCTCGCCCGCGGCCGCCTCCAGTTTGGCGGTCGCCCGCAGCAGGGCGTCCCGGTCGCTCTCGCGCAGCCCCGGCAGCGTCGCCACGGCGCGGGCGGCGACCAGCAGCGCGGTCGCCTCGTCGGCGGCCAGCCGCAGCGGCTCGGCGGTGGACTCCCCCGAAGCGTCGGGATTGCGCCACCAGATGCGCTCCCCGTCGGTGTCGATGTCGAGCAGGTCCCCGCCCCGGAAGCTGGTCCCGCACATGGGCAGCACGTCGAGGTCCGAGATCAGCTCGTCCTCGGTGATGCCGAAGGCACGCGCGACGTCGGCGACGTGCGCCCCCGGGCGCTCGCGCAGGTACGTCACCAGGGACAGCATCCGGCGGGTCTGGTCGATGGCGTTGGCAGCCATGCTGGTACGTCTCCCCCTCAGGGCACGTCTGTGGATGTCGCGGATTCGAAGTGGTGCGGCGGACGGACCGGCCCCGCACCTCGGGCGGGACCCGCACGGCGGGCGCCCCCCGGACAGCGTGTCAGGCGCCGGCGACGGCTCGCAGCCGGTCCACCACGTCCGACCGGAGATCGGAGGGCCCGACCACGACGACGTCGGGCCCGAACTCCACCAGCCAGGCGTCGAGCCCGTGCCCGTAGGGGATCTCCAGCTCGTCCCAGCCGTCCGTGCCCTCGTGCACCGCCGTGGCCTTGGCCCGCAGCGGGTAGCCCGCCCCGGCCCGCAGCCGGATCAGCGCGGAGCGGTCCGCGCTCTCCCCGGCCCAGCTCGCCACGGTCTCCCGCACGGTCACCGTGTCCGGCACCTCCGCGGTGTACTTCGCCGCGCGCGAGCGGACCTTCCCGGTGATCCGCGACAGCCGGAACACCCGCTCCGCCCCGCGGTCACGGTCGTAGCCGGCCAGGTACCAGTGCCCGCGCCAGCACTCCAGCGCCCAGGGCTCCACCTGACGGGTCTCGGGCCGGGCCGCGGTGGACTTGCGGTAGTCGAAGACCACCGGGCGGCGGTCCCGGCAGGCCAGCATCAGCGGCTCGAAGGCCGCCTCGTGGACCGGGATGCGCGGCTCGATGGCGCTGTGCTGTCCCTCGTACGGGTTGTCCGCCTCCGGCATCCCGCCCGCCCGCAGCTTCTGCAGGGCGCCGCTGGCGGCTCCCGCGAGGCGGGCCTGCTGCCAGACCTTGGCCGCCAGCCCCAGGGCGGCGGCCTCCTCGGCGTCCAGGGAGACCGGGGGCAGCCGGTTGCTGTCCCGGCGGGCCAGGTAGCCCGTCTCCCCCTCCAGGTTCTCCACCGTCTCGATCACCAGACCGAGCTCGCGCAGGTCGTCCTTGTCCCGCTCGAACATGCGGTTGAAGGACTCGTCGTTGCCGGCTTCCATGTAGGCCTCGATGGAACCGCGCAGCTCGCGCTTGCTCAGCGGCCGGCGGGTCCCCAGCAGACACAGCGCCAGATTCATCAGACGCTCGGCCTTGGCAATCGCCATCGAAGCCCATCCCCCGTTTCTCGACACACTCGTGACCGTTGACCGTACCGCCCCGGCGGTCCCGGACAAAAGCGAGGGCCCCCGCCTCACGGCGGGGGCCCTCGTGCTGTCGGCGGCCCGGTATCAGGCGGCCATCAGGTCGCAGACGAAGATCAGCGTCTCGCCCGGGGCGATCGCACCGCCCGCGCCACGGTCGCCGTAGGCGAGGTGGGCGGGGATCGTCAGCTTGCGGCGGCCGCCGACCTTCATGCCCTGGACACCCTGGTCCCAGCCCGCGATGACCTGGCCGACACCGAGCTGGAACTGCAGCGCGGAACCGCGGTTCCAGGAGGCGTCGAACTCCTCGCCGGTGGAGAACGCCACGCCCACGTAGTGGACGGAGACGCGCGAGCCGGCCTTGGCCTCGGCGCCGTCACCCACCCAGATGTCCTCGATGACGAGGTCGGTGGGGACCGGGCCCTCGGGGAAGTCGATCTCGGGCTTCTCGAGCTTGTCGCTCACGGAACTGCTCCTCAAACTATGGGACAACCGGGACAGTCTTACATCACCGCGAGGATGTCGAGGCTGAAGACCAGCGTCGAGTTCGCCGGGATGGTCCCCTGCTCCTTGTCGCCGAAGCCCATGTCCGGCGGGATCACCAGCAGGATGCGGCTGCCGACCTTCTTGCCGACGATGCCGTCCTTGAGGCCCTTCACCTGCAGCTGCTCCAGCGGCCAGGTCACCGACTGGCCCGAGGTGTAGGTGCTCTCGAACGTCTTGTCGTCCTTCCACGTCTTGCCGTGGAACTTGACGACGACGCTGTTCTTGTCCGTCACGGCCGGACCGTCGCCCTCCAGGACGTAGTTGGAGACCAGCTTCGCCGGCGGGGTGACGTCCTTCGGGACGGCCACGGAGACTTCCTTGCCGTCCGTGTTCGTACCGACCTTCGGCAGGTCCTTGTTGTCCTGGGCCACTTCCTTGCCCGTGGCCGAGGCCGGGACCGTGGCGCCCTTGACGATGTCCACCACGAACACCAGCGTGGCGTTGCCCTTGATCTTCGGGGGCGAGCCCTGCTCCCCGTAACCGAGCTCCGGCGGGATCACCAGCTCGACACGGCTGCCGACCTTCTGGCCCTCCAGGCCCTGGTCCCAGCCCTTGATGACGGCGCCCGCGCCGATCGTCACGTCGAACGGCTGGCCCTTGCCGAAGCTCTGGTCGAACGGCTCGGTGCCGTCCCACACCTGACCGTAGTAGTTGACCTGGGCGATGTCGCCCTTCTTCAGCGCCGGGCCGGTGCCCTCCTTGACGGTCACCACCTTCAGCTCCTTGGGCGGCTCGCCCTTCCCCTTCGACAGGGTGGGAGTCTCCCCGAACTCGGCACCCTTGGTGATCGCGGGCGCTCCGTTCTTCATCTGGGCGGAGTCGGAGCCGCTGTCGTCGCCACACGCCGCAGTCGACAGCAGCAGGAGGGGTACGACAAGCAGGCCGGCAATTCGGCGCACGGGTTCCTCAGATCTCAGACGGCAAGACGGTCGCCCGCCACTCTAAGCCGTGAGCAGGGCCCCGTACGAGAAACGTACGGGGCCCTGGTGAGAAGTGGGACGTCACACCGGCCGCTACATGCCGGCGATCAGCTTCTCCACGCGGTCGTCGACCGACCGGAACGGGTCCTTGCACAGCACCGTGCGCTGCGCCTGGTCATTGAGCTTCAGGTGCACCCAGTCGACCGTGAAGTCCCGCCGCTGCTCCTGCGCCCGCCGGATGAAGTCGCCGCGCAGCCGCGCCCTCGTCGTCTGCGGAGGCACCGACTTGCCCTCGAAGATCTTGAGGTCGTTGCAGATCCGTGCCGCCTGCCCCTTGCGCTCCAGCAGGTAGTACAGCCCGCGCCGGCGGTGGATGTCGTGGTAGGCGAGGTCTATCTGAGCCACCCGCGGATTCGACATGGTCATGTTGTGCTTGCCCCGGTACCGCTCGATCAGCTGGTACTTCATGACCCAGTCGATCTCGGTGCCGATCCGGTCCAGGTCCTCGGCGTCGATCGCGTCCAGCGTGCGGCCCCACAGCTCCAGCACCTGGTCCACCACGCCGGTACGGATGCCCCGGCGCTCGGCGAAGTCCACGGCCTTGTCGTAGTACTCCCGCTGGATCTCCAGCGCGGAGGCCTCCCGGCCGCTCGCCAGGCGCACCTTGCGCTGGCCCGTGATGTCGTGGCTGACCTCGCGGATCGCCCGGATCGGGTTCTCCAGGGTCAGGTCCCGCATCACCGTGCCCGCCTCGATCATGCGCAGCACCAGGTCGGTCGCCCCGACCTTCAGCAGCATGGTCGTCTCGGACATGTTCGAGTCGCCCACGATCACGTGGAGGCGGCGGTACCGCTCCGCGTCCGCGTGCGGCTCGTCGCGCGTGTTGATGATCGGGCGCGAGCGCGTCGTCGCGGAGCTGACGCCCTCCCAGATGTGCTCGGCCCGCTGGCTCACGCAGTAGACGGCACCCCGAGGGGTCTGCAGCACCTTGCCGGCACCGCAGATCAGCTGCCGCGTGACGAGGAACGGGATGAGAATGTCCGCCAGGCGGGAGAATTCCCCGTGCCGGGCCACCAGGTAGTTCTCGTGGCAGCCGTACGAGTTGCCCGCCGAGTCGGTGTTGTTCTTGAAGAGATAGACGTCGCCCGCGATTCCCTCCTCGTGCAGGCGGCGTTCGGCGTCGACGAGCAGTCCTTCGAGAATGCGCTCGCCTGCTTTGTCGTGCGTGACCAGCTCGGTCACGTTGTCGCATTCGGGAGTTGCATATTCCGGATGCGAACCCACGTCGAGGTAGAGGCGGGCGCCGTTCCGCAGGAAGACATTGCTGCTGCGGCCCCATGACACGACACGGCGGAAGAGGTAGCGCGCCACTTCGTCAGGAGACAGTCGGCGCTGTCCCCTGAACGTGCACGTGACGCCGTACTCGTTCTCCAGCCCGAAAATGCGGCGGTCCATGACTGAACATTACGCCTTCTGCCCTCTTCTGAAACCGGGTTCGGAGCCGCCGTTTCGATCAGTTCCCCCGAGCAGCCCGCCGGACACCCGGCGGGCGCCCGGTGAAAGCCGCGGGCGCGCCGCACCGACGCGCCCGCCCGTCACTGCGCCGACCGGGCCTGCGGGGCCACCTCATCGGCTCCGCCCGGCACTCCCTGCGCCGAACCCGCCACCGCACGGCTGTGCCCCGCAGTTGACAGGGCCCCCTGAGTCACCATCAGAACCAGCAGCGCCGCACCGCCCGCGGCGCACGCCACCCCGAAGCCCCACGCGGTACCGCCCAGCTCCACCGCCGGCCCCGCGGCCGCCGTGCCGATCGCCGCACCCACACCGAAGAACGTCACCAGCCACGAGAACGCCTCGGTCACCGTGCCCGCCGGCGCGTGCCGGTCCACCACGATGAACGCGCACGCCAGGGACGGCGCCAGGAACACGCCCGACAGCGCCGCCAGCGCCGTCATCGCCACCGGCCCCGGGATCAGCAGCAGCGGCAGGTAGCCGACCGCGAGCAGCGCCACCAGCAGCCGCAGCCGCCGCTCGGGCGCACCCGCCCACTGGCGCGCACCGTAGAACACGCCGCCGATCAGCGCGCCCAGCCCCAGCGCCGCCATCAGCCAGCCGTACACCGCCTGGCCCCCGTTGTCGTCCGCGTACGCCACGCCGGCCACCGTGATCGAACCCAGCGCCATGCCCACGAAGAAGAACGCGCCCAGCAGCGCCAGCAGCCCGCGCGAGCGCAGGGCGCCCAGCCAGTGGGCCTCCCGCGGCTCCGAGCGCCACGTCCGCGACGGCTCGCTGACCACCACCGACAGCGCACCCAGCAGCCCGATCGCGTTCAGCGCCAGCAGCGCCCCGGCCGGCGACCACACCGCCACGAACAGCGTCACCAGCAGCGGACCGACGGTGAACATGACCTCCTGGGCCACCGCGTCCATCGCGTACGCCGCGTGCACCTTCTCCTCGCGGCCCCCCAGCACGCTCGGCCACAGGGCCCGCAGCCCGCCCTCCAGCGGCGGCGTGAAGAGCCCGCCGACCACCACCGCGGCGTACGCCGCGACCACCGACCCGGTGCCCGCGAGCGCCAGCCACACCATGCCGAGCGCGGACAGCAGCGCCGCCGGCAGCTGCACCCGCGGCTGCCCGAACAGGTCCACGGCCCGCCCCAGCAGCGGCTGGCCCACCGCGTTCGCCAGCCCGTACACGGCGGCCAGCGCCCCCGCCAGGCTGTAGCTGCCGCCCTCCGCGCGCGTGAACAGCACGATCGCGATCGGCGCGGTGGCGTTCGGCAGCCTGCCGACGAGCGTGCCCGCCAGCAGCCTCGCAGCGTGCCGGGTCCGGAGCAGCTCCGCGTATCCCGCGGCCATGACGGCCCCCTTCTGCCCGGCCCCAGCCGGGGTAATACGTATAACTTGACGCGTCATACGTACCATGGCCACAGTCCGCGGGTCCACCCCACGGACCACCCCACCACCCCTGACCTCGCACGACAGGAGCCCCGTGTGACGAGACCCACCAGCCGGGACGTGGCCACCGCCGCCGGGGTCTCCCAGGCCACCGTCTCCCTCGTCCTCGGCGACAAATGGCCCGGCCGCGTCTCCGAACGCACCGCCGCCCTCGTCCGCGAGACCGCCACCCGCCTCGGCTACCGGCCCAACCTCGCCGCCCGCAACCTCCGCCTCGGCTCCACCCGCACCGCCCTCCTCGTCGTCCCCGCCCTCACCAACGAGTTCTTCGCCCGCGTCTACACCGGCGCCGCCCGCGTCGCCGCCGAACACGGCTTCGGCGTCGTCCTCTACCCCTCCCCCGACGGCACCGGACCCGCCCGCGACCCCTTCGCCTCCGCCCGCGCCGCCCTCGACGGCGTCATCGCCTCCTCCATGGCCGCCCACGCCCTCCACGCCATCGGCGGTGACACCCTCCCCCTCGTCATGCTCGACAGCGACCCCCGCGCCACCGGCTCCGCCGCCCACGTCAACCTCGCCATGGCCGACGGCATGCGCCAGGTCACCGAGCACCTCCTCGCCCTCGGCCACCGCCGCTTCCTCCACCTCGCCTCAGCCGTCGACTCCTGGACCTTCGACACCCGCGCCGAAGCCCTCACGACCCTCCTGGGCCCCGGAACCGAGCTGCGCACCGTACGGTCCCCCCTCACCGCCGACGACGCCCGTACGGCCATGGAGGCCGCCCTCGCGGCCCCACAGGGCCGGCCCACCGCCATCGTCTGCGACGACGACATCCTCGCCGCCGGCGCCTGCAAGGCCGCCCGCCGCCTCGGCCTGCGCGTCCCCGAGGACCTCTCCGTCACCGGCTTCGACGACCTGGCCCTCGCCACCGCCGTCGAACCCGAGCTCACCACGGTCCACCTCCCCGCCGAACGCGTCGGCGAACAGGGCATGACCGCCCTCCTCGCCGTCCTCGAAGGCACCCCCTGGACCGCCCCCGACATCCCCGTCACCCTCGTCGTCCGCGACTCCACGGGCCCGGCCCCCACCCCGTAGCCGCCCGGACACTACGAAGCCCCGGCCACCCCAGGAGGGGCGACCGGGGCCACGCACCGGAATCCTGCTTGCCTACCGCCTACTCCGCGTCGTCCTCCGGAGCCTCGTCGTTCGACACGGCGTCCGCCTGCGCGGCCGCCGGCACGTCCGCCTCCAGCAGCCGCGACAGCTGCCGGCCACGGATCCGCTTGAACTTGCGCTGCTGCGACCGGGTCCGGTCCAGCACCGCCACCTCCAGCCGCTCGGCAGGAATCGCCTTGTCGGCGCCGTTGGCCTGGCTGGACAGCGCCGCCACCGCCAGCTTCAGCGCCTCCGACAGCGTCATCCCGTCCTGGTGACGCTGGTCCAGGTAGGTGCTGATCTGCTCGGCGTTGCCGCCGACCGCGACCGAGCCGTGCTCGTCCACGATCGAACCGTCGTGCGGCAGCCGGTAGATCTGGTCGCCGGCGGCCGTCGTACCGACCTCGGCCACCACCAGCTCCACCTCGTACGGCTTCTCACCGGCCGAGGAGAAGATCGTGCCGAGGGTCTGCGCGTACACGTTGGCCAGCCCACGGGCCGTCACATCGTCACGGTCGTAGGTGTACCCGCGCAGGTCCGCGTACCGCACACCGCCGATCCGCAGGTTCTCGTACTCGTTGTACTTGCCGGCGGCCGCGAAGCCGATCCGGTCGTAGATCTCGCTGAACTTGTGCAGCGCACGGGACGGGTTCTCGCCGACGAACACGATGCCGTCGGCGTACTGCAGCACGACAAGGCTGCGACCGCGGGCGATGCCCTTCCGGGCGTATTCCGCCCGGTCGGCCATGGCCTGCTGGGGTGACACATAGAACGGAGTCGACACCGGCTTTCCGTCCCTTTCTTCTGGGCGACGAGGTGACGGACGATCAGAGCAGTGCGGCGCGCGGGCCGTCGGGCTGCTCGAGACGACGATCGGTGACCGAGCGGGCGAGCGCCTGCGACTCGTCCTCGCTCAGCCGGCGGAAGCCCTCGTCGGTGATGACGGTGACGATCGGATAGATGTGGCGGTACAGGTCCGGCCCGCCGGTCGCCGAGTCGTCGTCGGCGGCGTCGTACAGCGCCTGCACCACCAGCGTGGTGGCCTGGTCCTCGGTCAGGTCCGGGCGGTAGAGCTTCTTCATGGAGCCCCGCGCGAAGATCGAACCCGAACCGGTCGCCGCGTAGCCGTGCTCCTCGGAGCGGCCGCCGGTGACGTCGTAGGAGAAGATCCGGCCCTTCTCCTTGGCCTCGTCGTAGCCCGCGAACAGCGGCACCACGGCCAGGCCCTGCATCGCCATGCCGAGGTTGCTGCGGATCATGGTGGAGAGCCGGTTGGCCTTGCCCTCCAGGGAGAGGGTCGCCCCCTCCACCTTCTCGAAGTGCTCCAGCTCCAGCTGGAACAGCTTCACCATCTCCACGGCCAGGCCGGCCGTACCGGCGATGCCGACCGCGGAGTACTCGTCGGCCGGGAACACCTTCTCGATGTCCCGCTGCGCGATCATGTTCCCCATGGTCGCCCGCCGGTCACCGGCGAGCACGACCCCGCCGGGGAAGGTGACGGCCACGATGGTCGTCCCGTGCGGCGCCTCGACGACACCTTCCGGCAGCCTGCGGTTGCCGGGCAACATCTCGGGCGAGTGCGCGCCCAGGAAGTCCATGAAGGACGAGGACCCCGGCGTCAGGAAGGCTGCCGGTAGACGCCCTGTGCTACGAGTGTTGGGTTCCACAGGTTTCCTTCCACGTAAGCGGCTGCACGCCTCATGACGTCCGGCCGATCCTTGAACTGCCCCAGGGCTGCGTTACAGCTGAAGCACAGTACGCCTCGGACCTTACCCGTCTGATGATCGTGATCCACGTGCTCGGCCAGACCTTCTTGGCAGATCACGCAGACTCCGTTCTGTGCGGCAACCATCTCGTCACGCTGGGCCTCGGTCATCCCGTAGGAGCGCTTGAGGTGGCCCGCCCTTCCGCGCGCCGCCTTACACGGCTTGCAGCAAGTGGCGAGCCCGTCAGGTGCTGTTGCGTTCTTGTGCCACTCGCTATGGGGCTTGACCTCCCCGCAGGAGCGGCATTGCTTCCAGCCCGGCTGGACTTCCGCCCGCACCCATACCGTCTTGCCCTTGGCGGCCTGCCGGCGCCGGTAGTACTCCGCCCCGTACGACGCGACGCATGGGCGACACCGGGCCTGCAGGCCGTCCTTCGTGGAGCGGTTCGCGGCAAACGCACTGAGCGGGTGCTGCAGGCCGCATCCACGACATAGTTTCGATTCCGTCGACATGGCCCCAGCACATCAGGGCCACCTTCATTTCGAAGGCGGAATGCCCTTACTGGCCACCCTTTTGAACGAAGCTTCGAACAAAATCCTCAGCGTTCTCTTCGAGCACATCATCGATTTCGTCGAGTACGGAGTCGACGTCGTCGGAGAGCTTTTCCTGGCGCTCCTTGAGGTCGGTCGATTCTTCGACCGCGGCCTCCTCGACCTCCTCGGTCGAGCGCGTCGCCTTCTGCTGTCCGCCGCCGGTGTCCTTGGTCGCCATGTCTACCTCACCCCGCTCGGTTCGCACGCTCATGTCGAGAGACCCCGGGATTCGGGATCTCTCAAGATCAGACCCTACGTCGGACCTTATAGGGATGGTCCGACATTCGTCCCCGTACTTTCACGGTCCGGTTCTTCTCATGATTCCCGGACCGGCGCCCTTTCAGCCGCGTTCACTGCCCCGAAAGCACCCGGACCAGGTCCTCCGCCGTGCGGCAGCGGTCCAGGAGCTCCTTGACGTGGTTGCGGGTCCCCCGCAGGGGTTCCAGCGTGGGGACGCGCTGGAGCGAGTCCCGGCCCGGGAGGTCGAAGATCACCGAGTCCCAGGAGGCCGCCGCCACGTCGTCCGCGTACTGCTCCAGGCAGCGGCCGCGGAAGTACGCCCTGGTGTCCTCCGGGGGCTTGCTCTGAGCCCGCTCCACCGCGGACTCCTCCACCAGCCGCTTCATCTTGCCGCGGGCCACCAGACGGTTGTACAGGCCCTTCTCGGGCCGTACGTCCGAGTACTGGAGGTCCACCAGGTGCAGCCGCGCCGCGTCCCAGTCGAGGCCGTCCCGGCGCCGGTAGCCCTCCAGGATCTCCCGCTTGGCGATCCAGTCCAGCTCCCCCGACAGGCTCATGGGGTCGCTCTCCAGCCGGCCCAGCACGTCCTCCCAGCGGGCCAGCACATCCTTGGTCTGCTCGTCCGCGTCCGAACCGAAACGCTCGTCCACGTACTTCCTGGCCAGCTCGAAGTACTCCATCTGGAGCTGCACTGCGGTCAGTGTCCGGCCGCTGCGCAGCGTGAGCAGGTACTTCAGCGAGGGGTCGTGGGAGACGTGGTGGAGGGTGCGTACGGGCTGGTCGACGGCCAGGTCGACGCCGATGAACCCGTCCTCGATCATGGACAGGACGAGCGCGGTGGTGCCGAGCTTGAGGTAGGTGGAGATCTCCGAGAGGTTCGCGTCGCCGATGATCACGTGGAGGCGGCGGTACTTCTCGGCGTCGGAGTGCGGCTCGTCCCGGGTGTTGATGATGGGCCGCTTGAGAGTGGTCTCCAGGCCGACCTCGACCTCGAAGTAGTCCGCGCGCTGGCTGATCTGGAAGCCGTGCTCGCGGCCGTCCTGGCCGATGCCCACGCGTCCCGCGCCGGTCACGACCTGTCGCGAGACGAAGAAGGGGGTCAGGTGGCGCACGATCTCCGAGAAGGGGGTCTCCCGCTTCATCAGGTAGTTCTCGTGCGTGCCGTAGGAGGCGCCCTTGTTGTCGGTGTTGTTCTTGTAGAGGTGGATCGGCTGGGCCCCGGGGAGCTGGGCGGCCCGTACGGCCGCCTCGGCCATGATCCGCTCGCCGGCCTTGTCCCAGAGCACGGCGTCCAGCGGGTTGGTGATCTCCGGGGAGCTGTACTCGGGGTGGGCGTGGTCGACGTAGAGCCGTGCGCCGTTCGTCAGGATGACGTTGGCGAGGCCGATGTCCTCGTCGGTCAGCTGGCTGCTGTCGGCGGCCTCGCGGGCGAGGTCGAAGCCGCGGGCGTCCCGCAGCGGGTTCTCCTCCTCGAAGTCCCAGCGGGCGCGTCGCGCCCGGTGCATCGCCGCCGCGTAGGCGTTGACGATCTGGGACGAGGTGAGCATGGCATTGGCGTTCGGGTGACCGGGGACGGAGATCCCGTACTCCGTCTCGATCCCCATTACTCGCCGTACGGTCATGCGGCCCTCCTTGCCCGGCGGCGCCCCCCTCCGGGGGCGGCGCTCAAGTACCGCTGGTGCTCCGGTGCGTGTGACTGTGCGGTGCCCGTCCCCGCACTGCGCGTCCGGCGGTACGGAAGAGCCTAGAACCACTGCGC
Source organism: Streptomyces erythrochromogenes (assembly GCF_040684695.1). Lineage (GTDB taxonomy): Bacteria > Actinomycetota > Actinomycetes > Streptomycetales > Streptomycetaceae > Streptomyces > Streptomyces erythrochromogenes_C. The sequence goes on along the minus strand of NZ_JBFBGM010000027.1, from coordinate 22,164 downwards.
GCTCGTGGGGAGATCATTTCCGTCATTGAATCTGCCCTGTCACCGGCTGGAATGCGGCCGGTAAAGCGGTCGGGTAAAGCAGTCGGCTGCGGATGCCCGGGGAGGGCATCCGCAGCCGCTCCGCTTCAGAGGTACTGACCGGTGTTGGCCACCGTGTCGATGGAGCGTCCGGTGTCCGCGCCTTGCTTTCCGGTGACGAGGGTGCGGATGAATACGATCCGCTCGCCCTTCTTGCCGGAGATTCGGGCCCAGTCGTCCGGGTTGGTGGTGTTGGGCAGGTCCTCGTTCTCCTTGAACTCGTCCACGCACGCCTGGAGGAGGTGGGAGACCCGGAGGCCCTTCTGGTTGTGTTCGAGGAAGGCCTTGATGGCCATCTTCTTGGCTCGGTCGACGATGTTCTGGATCATCGCGCCCGAGTTGAAGTCCTTGAAGTACAGGACTTCCTTGTCGCCGTTGGCGTACGTGACCTCGAGGAAGCGGTTCTCCTCGGTTTCGGCGTACATCTGCTCGACGACGGTCTGGATCATGCTGTGGACGGTGCCGGCCGTGGAGCCCTGGTGTTCGGACAGGTCGTCCGTGTGCAGGGGCAGCGAGGCCTTGAGGTACTTCGCGAAGATGTCCTTCGCGGCCTCGGCGTCCGGACGCTCGATCTTGATCTTCACGTCGAGGCGGCCGGGGCGCAGGATGGCCGGGTCGATCATGTCCTCGCGGTTGGAGGCGCCGATGACGATGACGTTCTCCAGGCCCTCCACGCCGTCGATCTCGGCGAGGAGCTGCGGGACGATGGTGTTCTCGACGTCGGAGCTGACTCCGGATCCGCGGGTGCGGAAGAGGGATTCCATCTCGTCGAAGAAGACGATGACGGGGGTGCCCTCGCTGGCCTTCTCGCGGGCCCGCTGGAAGACCAGGCGGATGTGCCGCTCGGTCTCGCCGACGTACTTGTTGAGGAGCTCGGGGCCCTTGATGTTCAGGAAGTACGACTTCCCCTGGGCCTGTCCGGTCACCTCGGCGACCTTCTTGGCAAGGGAGTTGGCGACGGCCTTGGCGATGAGCGTCTTGCCGCAGCCGGGCGGGCCGTAGAGCAGGATGCCCTTCGGGGGCCGCAGTTCGTGTTCCTTGAACAGGTCGGGGTAGAGGTACGGGAGCTCGACCGCGTCGCGGATCAGCTCGATCTGGTCGCCCAGGCCGCCGATCTTGTCGTAGTCGATGTCGGGGACCTCTTCGAGGACCAGGTCCTCGACCTCGCTCTTGGGGACGACCTCGTAGACGTAGCCGGAGCGGGGTTCGAGCAGGAGGGCGTCGCCGGGACGGATGGTGATGTCCAGGAGCGGCTCGGCGAGCCTCACCACCCGTTCCTCGTCGGTGTGCCCGACCACCAGGGCGCGCTCGCCGTCCTCGAGGATCTCCTTGAGGGTGACGATGTCCCCGGCCCGCTCGAATTCCATGGCCTCGACCACGTTGAGGGCCTCGTTGAGCATGACCTCCTGGCCGCGCCGGAGGTCTTCCGGGTCGACGCTGGGGCTGACGTTCACGCGGAGCTTTCGGCCTCCGGTGAAGATGTCGACGGTGCCGTCCTCGTTCGCCTGGAGGAAGACACCGAAGCCTGCCGGCGGCTGTGCGAGCCGGTCGACTTCTTCCTTGAGGGCCACGATCTGGTCGCGGGCCTCACGGAGGGTATTCGCCAGTCGTTCGTTCTGTGCGGAGACGCCGGCCAGATTTGTCTGGAGCTCGACGATCCGCTCTTCGAGAATCCTCGTGTGTCGCGGAGAGTCGGCGAGCTTACGTCGCAGGACGGCGATTTCCTGCTCGAGATAGGCAACCTGGCCGGCGGGGTCCTCGGACCCTCGCGCGGGCCGGATGCCGCGGTTGATGTCGTCGTCGTGGGCTGCCACGGTCCTCACCTCCTCCAAGGGGAGCTGGACGCTTCCTGACCCTACCTGGGCTGGTGGTGATTGAAACCCCTAGATCACAAAGACGATAGAGGTGTGTCCGATCTTCACCCTTGCGTACTCCCTCACGCCAAGGAAATACCCACCCATCAAACTCGGGAAGCCGCCGGTTGTAAGGTCGAAGTGTTCAACACCCGTCAGGGCCCGTGCGACTTGTCGCGGGTTGTGACCGGGATGGATCACTCACCGCAGGGAACGGCAGGAGATATGACCGTGCAGCAGGACGCTCCGACGGGCGGCGCGGGCGGGGCCGGCGAGCCGCTCGAGGTCTGGATCGACCAGGACCTCTGCACCGGCGACGGCATCTGCGCGCAGTACGCGCCCGAGGTGTTCGAGCTGGACATCGACGGTCTGGCGTATGTGAAGAGCGCGGACGACGAGCTGCTGCAGGAGGTCGGGGCGACCACTCCGGTGCCGCTGCCGCTGCTCCAGGACGTGGTGGACTCGGCGAAGGAATGTCCGGGTGACTGCATTCACGTAAGGCGCGTTTCGGACGGCGTGGAGGTCTTCGGTCCGGACGCCGAGTGACGCTTCAAACACTCCTGGCGGCTGAGTCCGTCAGCTCCTGGCGGAATTTTCCGTCGCTCCAGCGCCACTTGGCGAGCTGCTTCTTGTCGGGGCAGCAGCGCGGGACCTCGGGTCCGGAGTAGCCGAGGAGGCTCGCGGTGACGGTTCGGTCGCGGACGGTCAGTTCTGTGGCGGTCTGGCGTTGCGGGGTGTCCAGGAGGGTGGCCACGACGCGGGGGGCGGAGCCCCCGGCGGGGTCCTGGGTGAGTACGTAGATGGCGTGGGGCGGGGTGCCTGAGCCCGCGTCGCAGCGGACGGCCGCCACGGTTTCGGGGCGGCCGTCGCCGTCGAGGTCGCCCTGGGCGGTGGCGGTGACGGCCTGGGGCGCGCCCTTGCAGTCGAGGGGGTAGGTGACGGCGGCCGGGTCGGGGGCGGCGGCCTGTGGCCCCTTCGCGGCGGGTTCCTCGGTGGCGGCCGGGCTGCCGGTGGCAGGGCTGCCCGTGGCCGGCTGTACGAGTCCCGCGGCGGCTATGACGGCGGCCATGGCGGTGGCCGTGGCGAGCCAGTGGAGGGGCCTGGTCCGGGTGTGGGCCAGGGTGTCCGGGGTTGCCAGCGTGGCGGGGGTGTGCAGCACGCGGGGTGTCTCCTGTGCGAAGGGTGACGGGGAGCCAGCATCGTGCCACACCTCACACGGGGGTGGAACGGCAGGGTCCGAGGTCGGTGCGCAGACAACGAAAAGGCGCTGCGGCGCAGTTCCCCCGGGGTGGGGGGAACTGCGCCGCAGCGCCGTCGTGTTGGGTGTGCGGAGGGGGGTGGGGGTCCCTACGCGGAGCGGTCGCTGCCGGGGCCCTCGTAGTCCTCGCCGTAGGCGCCCTTGGCGGGGCGGCGGCGGCGCATGGGGGGCTCGACGCCGTCCGCGAGGCGGCGGGCGGTGACGAGGAAGCCGGTGTGGCCGATCATGCGGTGGTCCGGGCGGACGGCGAGGCCTTCGACGTGCCAGTTGCGGATCATCGACTCCCACGGCTGCGGCTCGGCGAAGCAGCCGATCTCGCGGATGGACTCGACGGTCTTGGACAGCTGGGTGGTGGTGGCCACGTAGCAGCAGAGGATGCCGCCGGGGACGAGGGCCTTGGAGACGGCCTCCAGGCATTCCCAGGGGGCGAGCATGTCCAGGATGACGCGGTCGACGTCGGTGTCGGAGAGGTTGTCCTGGAGGTCGCCGACGGTGAGCTGCCAGGCCGGGTGGGGTCCGCCGAAGTAGCGTTCCACGTTGGCGGTGGCGATCTCGGCGAAGTCCGCGCGGCGCTCGTAGCTGTGGAGCATGCCCTGGTCGCCGATGGCGCGCAGCAGGAAGCTGCTCAGGGAGCCGGAGCCCACTCCCGCTTCCACGACGCGGGCGCCGGGGAAGATGTCGGCGAAGGCCAGGATCTGGCCCGCGTCCTTGGGGTAGACCACGGCGGCGCCGCGGGGCATGGACAGGACGTAGTCGGGGAGCAGGGGGCGCAGCGCGAGGTACGCGACGTTCCCCGTGGTACGGACAACACTGCCTTCGGGAGCACCGATCAGCTCGTCGTGGGGGAAGGAACCCTTGTGGGTGTGGAAATTCTTCCCGGCTTCGAGCGTGAACGTGTAGTGGCGGCCCTTGGGGTCGGTGAGCTGAACCTGGTCCCCGACCTTGAAGGGCCCGCGTCGGCGGGCGGCACCGGTCGGTTCGGACATGTGACCAGTGTATTGGCTTCAGGACTGGGGCCGTGCCATGGCCTTCACGAAGGCCTTCTCGACGTCGAGGGTGGACAGGACGCCGTAGATGGCGCCGCCGGGTTCGAGGACGAGGTATTCGGTGGCGGGGGTGGCGCGGAGGTGGTCGAGGAGTTCTTCGCCGGTGAGTTCCGCGGAAACCTTCATGCCGTCGGTGAGGTCCTGGGCGAGGGTGCTGACGGCGACCCAGGGGCGGCGGTGTTCGGGTACGGAGGCGATGGCGCTCTCGCGGACGATGGCGGTGGGGTCTCCGTGGCCGTCGACGACGACGAGGGCGCGGGCTCCGGCTTCGTTGGCGCGGCGGAGGGCTTCGGAGAGGGGGGTGGCGTTCTCGACGGGGATGGCGCGGCGGGTGAGGCTGCGGGCGCGCAGTTCGGGGAGGTGTTCGCGCAGTCGGGCCATGCGGAGGCTGTTGCCGGCTCCGGTCCAGATGATGGCGGCGAGGATCGCGGCGAGGAGGGCGTCCATGACGGTGTCCATGCCGCCGATCTCCTGGGGGCGGTTGCCGAGGACTCCGGTGTGGGTGAGCAGCGGGAGGCCGAGGAGGACGGCGACGGCGAGGGCGCGGCCGGCCCAGGCGGCGGCGACGGTGCCGGCCATGGGTTTGCCGGTGATGCCCCAGATGACGGCGCGGAGCATGCGGCCGCCGTCGAGGGGGAGGCCGGGGAGCAGGTTGAAGGCTGCGACGAGGAGGTTGGAGATCATGAGGCCGGCGAGGAGGACGCCGGGGACGGTGGCCGGGTCGACGGCCTTCATGCCGAGGTAGAAGCCGCCGGCGAGGAGGAGGGAGAGGAGGGGGCCGACGAAGGCGAGGACGAATTCGCGGCCGGGGGTCTCGGACTCCTTCTCGATCTCGGAGACGCCGCCGAAGAACTGGAGCTGGATGCGGCGGACGGGGAGTTTGAAGCGGAGGGCGGCGACGGTGTGGGCGAGTTCGTGGACGAGGACGGAGGCGTAGAAGGCGACGGCGAAGAAGAGGGAGACGAGGTAGCGGACGGGTCCGAGGTCGGGCAGGACGCGGTCGAGCTGGTCTCCGAAGACCCAGGTGATGAGGGCTGCGACGAGGAACCAGCTGGGTGAGACGTAGACGGGTACGCCGAAGGGGCGGCCCATGAGGAGTCCGCCGCCCGGTCCCGAGCGCCGGTTATCGCGCTCGCCGGTCTGGTCGGTGTCTGCCACGTCTGTCCTTCGTTCGGTGCTGGGGGTTCAGGTGGGGTTCTCGTCGTGTACGGCGCGGTGTGCGTAGCGCCCGGTGATGCTCCGATCATGCAGTGCGAGGGTGCTGTGCGTCGATGGTATGCGCGTGCTGTCCGTGGCGGGTCGTAGGGTTTTGTGCATGACGACGAGCCCCGGTGCCGTGCCCGGTGCGGCGGAAGCCGCCAGCCCGGGCGCTGTGGCGCCCTCCTCGCTCTCTCCTTCCCGGGCGAGCGATTTCATGCAGTGCCCGCTGCTTTACCGGTTCCGGGTGATCGACAAGCTGCCGGAGAAGCCGAGTGCGGCGGCCACGCGGGGGACGCTGGTGCACGCGGTGCTGGAGCGGCTCTTCGATCATCCGGCGCAGGAGCGGACGGCGCCTCGGGCGAAGGGGCTGGTCCCGGGGCAGTGGGACCGGCTGCTGCAGTCGCGGCCGGAGCTGACGGAGCTGTTCCCGGAGGGTGACGAGGGGGCGGCGCTGGCGCAGTGGCTGACGGAGGCGGAGGCGCTGGTCGAGCGCTGGTTCACGCTGGAGGACCCGACGCGGCTGGAGCCGGTGGAGCGGGAGTTCTTCGTGGAGACGGAGCTGGAGTCGGGGCTGCGGCTGCGCGGGATCATCGACCGGGTGGACGTGGCGCCGACGGGTGAGGTGCGGATCGTCGACTACAAGACGGGGAAGGCGCCGCGGCCGGAGTACGCCGAGGGTGCGCTGTTCCAGATGAAGTTCTACGCGCTGGTGGTGTGGCGGCTGAAGCAGGTGGTGCCGCGGCGGCTGCAGCTGGTGTACCTGGGCAGTGGGGACGTGCTGACGTACGACCCGGTGGTGGCGGATCTGGAGCGGGTGGAGCGCAAGCTGCTGGCGCTGTGGGAGGCGATCCGGGAGGCGACGGCGACGGGTGAGTGGCGGCCGCGGCCGACGAAGCTGTGCGGGTGGTGCGACCACCGGGCGTCGTGTCCGGAGTTCGGTGGTACTCCCCCGGTGTATCCGTTGCCGGTGGTGCCGCGGCCGGCCGATGGTGCGGAGGGCTAGCGGGGCCGGGAGGGCCTGCGGGGCCCGGGCCGCTTGATCGTCGGATCAGGGCAGAATGGGCGTGTCCGCCGCAGCCGTCCGACGAATACGAGGTTTCGCCCGTGGCCATCCGCGTTCTCCTGGTCGACGACCAGCCACTCTTGCGCACGGGCTTCCGGATGATCCTGGAGGCGGAGGAGGACCTGGCGGTGGTCGGCGAGGCCGGGGACGGTCTTCAGGCGCTGGACCAGGTGCGGGCGCTGCAGCCGGACGTGGTGCTGATGGACATCCGGATGCCGCGGATGGACGGGGTCGAGGCGACGCGGCAGATCACGGGTCCGGGCCGGGACGGTCCGGCGAAGGTGCTGGTGCTGACGACGTTCGATCTGGACGAGTACGTGGTGGAGGCGCTGCGGGCGGGGGCGAGCGGGTTCCTGCTGAAGGACGCGCCGGCGGGTGAGCTGGTGCAGGCGATCCGGGTGGTGGCGGCGGGCGAGGCGATGCTCGCGCCGAGCATCACGCGGCGGCTGCTGGACAAGTACGCGGGGCATCTGCCGTCGGGTGAGGAGCGCGTCCCGGACACGCTGGGGACGCTGACCGAGCGCGAGGTGGAGGTGCTGAAGCTGGTGGCGCGGGGCCTGTCGAACGCGGAGATCGCGGCGGACCTGTTCGTGAGCGAGACGACGGTCAAGACGCACGTGGGGCACGTCCTGACGAAGCTGGGGCTGCGTGACCGGGTGCAGGCCGCGGTGTACGCGTACGAGAGCGGTCTGGTGCGTCCGGGGGCACAGTAGCCGCAGCGGTCGCGGCCCCGTCCTCGGCCGGGGTCCGTGCCGGGAACGGCCGCGGGGCCGCACGCGCGAGGTTCTCTCGTGCGTGCGGCCCCGTGGTGTGTCCGGGGGCGGCCCGGATCAGCCCTTGCTGATCTCCCAGAAGCGGAAGACGGTGGAGGCGTCCAGGGACCACTGGAGGCCGTTGACGTTCTGGCGGGTGACGGCGTACTGCTTGCCCTGCCAGAGCGGGAGGAGCGGGAGCTCGTCGGCGACGATGTCCTGGAGCCGGTTGTAGTCGGTGTTGGCCGCGGTGCGGTCGGACTTCGCGGAGGTCGACGGGATGATGGTCCCGGTGATCTCCTTGTTGTCGTAGTTGTTGTTCAGGACGTTGCCCGGGCCGAAGAACGGCTGGGTGAAGTTGTCGGCGTCCGGGTAGTCGGGGACCCAGCCCTTGACGTAGATGCCGTACTTGCCCGCCTGGATGTCCTGCTCGTACTGCTCGTACTCGACGGACTTGACGTCGGCCTCGAAGAGGCCGCTGTCGTTGAGCTGCTTGGCAATGACCTCGAACTGCTGGTCGGTGGAGGGACCGTAGCGGGACGGGGTGGAGTAGAGGGTGACCTTGACCTTGCCGGTGATGTTCGCGGCCTTGAGGACGGCCTTGGCCTTCTCGGGCTGCGGGGTGCCGCCGTAGCGGTCGAAGAACGGCGTGGTGTGGCCGGCGATGCCGGTGGGGACGATGGAGTACAGCGCGGTGGCGGTGCCGGCGTACACGTCCTTGACGAGGGCTTCGCGGTCCACGAGGTAGGCGATGGCCTTGCGGACGGGGAGCTTGCCGACGACCGGGTCGTTCATGTTGAAGACCATGTGCTCGACCTCGGCACCGGTGCCCTGGACGACGTCGACCTTCTCGTCGCCGGTCTTGCTGGAGGCGAGGGCGGCGATGTCCTTGGCGGCGAGGCCGCGGAAGGCGAAGTCGACGTCTCCGCTCTCCAGGACGGTCTTGAGGCCGGCCTGGTCGCCGTTGAAGAACTTCAGGGTGACGCCGGTGTTCTTGGCCTTGGCCTTGCCGGTGTAGGACTCGTTGACCGAGAAGGAGGCGCTCTTCTCGCTGAAGGAGTCGAGCTTGTAGACGCCGGAGCCGACGGCCTTGTTGTCGGTGCGGAGCTTGTCGGCCGGGTACTCGCGGTGGTCGACGATGGAGCCCGCACCCGAGGCGATCTTGCTCGGGAAGGTGGCGTCGGAGGTCTTCAGGCGGAAGACGACGGTCTTGTCGTCGGGGGCGTCGATGCCGGCGATCGAGGCGAGCATGACGGCGGGGCCGTTCTCGTCGTTGATCTTCAGGGTGCGCTCGAAGGAGTACTTGACGTCCTTCGAGGTGAGCTCGTTGCCGTTGCTGAACTTCAGGTCGGACTTGAGCGTGCACTTGAAGAGCTTGCTGTCGCCGCCCTCGAAGCCGCAGCTCTGAGCGGCGTCGGGCTCGGGGGTGGTGCCGCCCTTGGGGAAGCTCAGCAGCGACTGGAAGACGTTGTTGAAGAGCAGCCAGGAGCCCGGGTCGTAGCCGGACGCCGGGTCGGTGGACTTCACCTTGTCGGATATGCCCATGACCACGCCCTTGCCGCTGCCGGCATTGGAGCCATCGGTCGAACCGCAACCGCTGAGCAGCGCGGCGGCGGTGGCCGCGCCGAGCGGGGCCGCGAGCCACTGGTTACGTCGATTCACGCGAACGTCCTTCACAGTCGAACTGTTTCGTTGCTCCGGCCCGCGACACCCGCTGCCGGTCTCTGCCTTGCTCAGCCGCTTACGCCACGGCCGAGCTCCCACAACTGGAGGTCGGAGATGGCGTTGACCGACCACTCCACTCCGGTGATCCCGTCGCGTGCGGCGACGTACTGCTTGCCCTGCCACAGGGGCAGGACGGGTACGTCCTCGGCGACGATGTCCTGCATCTCCGTGATCGCGGGGGCGGCGACGTTACGGTCGACCGCGCGCCGGGATTCGGGGAGGAGCCTGGTGCGCACCGCGTTGTTGGCGTACGGCGTGCCCAGGAAGTTGTCCTGCTCCAGGAACGGGGCGAGGAAGTTGTCGGCGTCCGGGTAGTCGGGGAACCAGCCGAGCCCGTAGGCGGCGTGGTCGCCCTTCTTCTGGGCGGGGCGGAATTCCGCCCACTCGCTGCCCTGGACGGTGATGTCGAACAGCTGGGTGGCGTTGAGCTGGGCCTTGAGGGCCTCGAACTCGGCGGCCGTGCCGTCGCCGTAGTGGTCGCTGGTGTAGTGCAGCGTCAGCTTGACCGGGGTCTTGATGCCGGCTTCCTTCAGCAGTGCGGCGGCCTTGGGCGTGTTGCCGTCGCCGTACTTGTTGTAGAAGGAGTTGACGTGGCCGGTCACGCTGGTGGGGACCAGCGAGTAGAGCGGCTGGGCGGACTTGCCGTAGACCTTGGAGATCAGCGCGCCGCGGTCGACGGCGGCGGCGAGCGCCTGGCGCACGGCCTTGTCCTTGACGACGGGCGCGTCGGTGTTGAAGCCGAGGTAGCGGATCTCCAGGCCGGGCATCGGGACCAGCTTGACGCCCTTGGGCGGGTTGGCGCTGAGTTCGGTGATCTGGGCGGGCGACAGGGTGCGGGAGACCATGTGGATCTTCCCGTCCGTGAGGGCCTTGCCCATGGCCGGGGCGTCGGGGTAGGTCCGCAGCTCGACCTTGTCGTTCTGCAGCTTGATGTCGCCCTTGTAGTGGGGGTTCTTGCTGAAGACGGCGCGGACGAGGCGGTTCTCCTTGACCTCGGCCTTCATGGTGTAGGGCCCGGAGCCGTCCACCTCGAAGCCCTCGCGGAGCTTCTTGGCGTCGTAGTTCTTCTCGCTGACGATGCCGGCGGCGGGGGTGGAGAGCTTGAAGGGGAAGGTCGCGTCCGGGGTCTTCAGGTGGAAGACGACGGTGTCCTCGCCCTTGACCTCGACGCTGTCGAGGGTGGAGAGCAGGGAGGAGGGGCCGTTCTCGTCCTTGATGGCGAGGACGCGGTCGATGGAGAACTTGACGTCCTTGGCGGTGAGCGGGTCGCCGCTGGCGAACTTGAGCCCGGGGCGCAGGGTGCAGCGGTAGCTCTCGTTGCCGGAGTCGGTGAAGCGGCACGCGGAGGCGGCTTCGGGGACGGGCTGGCCGCCGCCGCGGGGGGTGTGCATCAGCGTCTGGACGGTCTGGCGCAGGATGTTCCAGGCGCCGGCGTCGTAGGCGTAGGCGGGGTCGAAGGGGGCGGGAGCGAAGTCTGCGGCCTCGAACCGGTCGGTGGTCCCGACGACGATCGCCGCGGATCCTGCTCCTCCGCCGCTCGCGGTGCCGCATGCGGCCAGCGCGGGGGTGAGCAGTCCGGCCGCGGCCGTCAGCACCATGGTCTTGCGGTTCATGCTGGAAGTACTCCCTGTAACCGGCACTTGCTCAAAGCGGTGTGAAGGGCACTTCGCGGCGGTCGCCCGTTCAGGGCGGAACGATCGGGCCGGTGTTGTGACGATCGGTCCACGCGGTCCGGAACAGGGGTGTGTGTCCGGGACGCGGCTGGGTGCGGCGCAGTGCCCGGCTCGACACTAGTGGTCCGGGGCGGGATGGCTGGAACTGGCCGGACTTGGGGCGTAATCGCACCGTGATCGGAGGGAACTGCCTGTTCACAGGCAGGGCTCCGCAGATTCGGTCAGGGGCTGATCAATGTGGACACATTGGAAGCCGCCGGGGCGTCCGGACAGGCCCGTCGGGGGTGTGGCGCGTGACCAAGGTCACCCTGCGCAACGACCCTGGAGGGGATGGAATTTCAGCCTCCGGAGCCTGCGACGGAAGATCCTTCCGTCAGGACGTCGCCCGACGGGGTTCCATTCGGCACGGAGCGTGCTCAGAGGATTCCAGCGCGTGGCGATGCATACCGATGTAGGGCACTGCATGCCGATGTGTCCCATTGGGCGGAGCGGGGTCCCCGCCGGGAGCGGGCCGGGCGCCGGCCCGGCCCGCTCGTCACTCTCAGTTCATGGGGGCGACGAGGGAGCGCAGGAACGCCAGGTCGACGTCCTCCAGCGAGCGGACGACCGTACGCCCCGGGGCGGGTTCGATCACGCCGACCGAGGGGACGGCCACGACCCGGCAGCCGGCGGCCTCCGCGGCCGCCACACCGGTGCGGGTGTCCTCGATGACCGCGCACCGCGAGGGGTGCGCGCCCAGCGTCCGGGCGGCGAGCAGGTACGGGTCGGGGTGCGGCTTGGTACGGGCGACCTCGTCGCCGGCGACGGTCATCGTGAAGCGGTCGCGGCCGAGGGTGAGCAGGACCTGGTCGATGACCCGGCGGTGCGAGGCGGAGACGAGGGCGGTGGGCACGTTGTGCCGGGCCAGTTCGGCCAGCAGCCGCTCGGCGCCGGGCATCAGGGGGACCTGGTCGGCGATGCGGGCCTCGAAGCGCTCGTTGAGCAGGACGCTCAGCTCGGCGAGGCCGATGGCGGCGCCGGTCGCCTCGATCAGGAAGCCCGCGCTGCGGCTCATGGGGCCGCCGACGACGACGTCGCGCCAGGCGTCCTCCAGGCGGTGGCCGAGTTCGTGGAAGACCTCGGCCTCGATCTCCCACCAGAAGCCCTCGGTGTCCACCAGGGTGCCGTCCATGTCGAGCAGCACCGCCTGCAGGGCCGAGCCGTCGGCCGTGCGGGTGACGGGGGCGGGAACGGTGCTCGTCATGCGCGTACCTCTCGAAGGGACGAGAAGGCCGGTCACCTCTTCCCGCGGGGCATCCCCCGGGGAACAGGCGACCGGCCTGTATGGGACCGACAAGTGTACGTCGCCGGAGCTCAGCGTGCGTTGAAATACTTCGCTTCGGGGTGGTGGATGACGATGGCGTCCGTGGACTGCTCCGGGTGGAGCTGGAACTCCTCGGAGAGGTGGACGCCGATCCGCTCGGGCTGGAGGAGGTCGGCGATCTTCGCGCGGTCCTCCAGGTCGGGGCAGGCGCCGTAGCCGAGGGAGAAGCGGGCACCGCGGTACTTCAGGTCGAACATGTCCTCGACCGCGGCCGGGTCCTCGCCGCCGAATCCGAGCTCGGCGCGGACGCGGGCGTGCCAGTACTCGGCCATGGCCTCGGCGAGCTGGACGGACAGGCCGTGCAGCTCCAGGTACTCGCGGTAGGAGTCGGACTCGAACAGCTTGGCCGTGGCCTCGCCGATCTTCGAGCCGACGGTGACCACCTGGAGTCCCACGACGTCGGTCTCGCCGGACTCCTCCGGGCGGAAGAAGTCCGCGAGGCACAGGCGGCGGCCGCGGCGCTGGCGCGGGAAGGTGAAGCGGGTCCGCTCGTTGCCGGCGTCGTCGAGGATGATCAGGTCCTCGCCCTTGGAGACGCAGGGGAAGTAGCCGTAGACGACGGCCGCCTCCAGCAGGTTCTCGGTGTGCAGCTTCTCCAGCAGGCCGCGCAGCCGCGGGCGGCCCTCGCTCTCGACGAGCTCCTCGTACGTGGCCCCGCCGGCGCGGGCCTGCTTCAGGCCCCACTGGCCCTTGAAGAGGGCGCCCTCGTCCAGCCAGGAGGCGTAGTCCTTGAGCGGGATGCCCTTGACCACCCGGGTGCCCCAGAACGGCGGGGTGGGCACCGGGTTGTCCACGGACGTGTCGGAGCGGCCGCCGGTCTCCTCGGGCTCCTCCACCTGCAGGGCGGGCGTGTCGCGCTTGGCGACGCGGCGCTGCTTGAGCTCGGGCAGGGTGGCGCCCGGCACGCCGCGCTTGACGGCGATGAGGGCGTCCATGAGGCGCAGGCCCTCGAAGGCGTCGCGGGCGTAGCGGACCTCGCCCTCGTAGATCTCGTGGAGGTCCTGCTCGACGTAGGCGCGGGTGAGGGCGGCGCCGCCGAGGATCACCGGGTAGTCGGCGGCCAGCTTGCGCTGGTTCAGCTCCTCCAGGTTCTCCTTCATGATCACGGTGGACTTCACGAGCAGGCCGGACATGCCGATGACGTCGGCCTTGTGCTCCTGGGCGGCTTCGAGGATCGCGGAGACGGGCTGCTTGATGCCGATGTTGACGACGTTGTAGCCGTTGTTGGTGAGGATGATGTCGACGAGGTTCTTGCCGATGTCGTGGACGTCGCCGCGGACGGTGGCGAGGACGATGGTGCCCTTGCCCTCGTCGTCGGTCTTCTCCATGTGCGGTTCGAGGTAGGCCACGGCCGTCTTCATGACCTCGGCGGACTGCAGGACGAAGGGGAGCTGCATCTGGCCCGAGCCGAAGAGCTCGCCGACGACCTTCATGCCCTCCAGGAGGGTGTCGTTGACGATGTCGAGGGCGGGCCGGGTCACCAGGGCCTCGTCGAGGTCGGCCTCCAGGCCGTTCTTCTCGCCGTCGATGATGCGGCGCTGCAGGCGCTCCTCCAGGGGCAGGGCGAGGAGTTCCTCGGCGCGGCCGGCCTTGAGGGACTTGGTGTTGACGCCCTCGAAGAGGGCCATCAGCTTCTGCAGCGGGTCGTAGTCGCCCTCGCGCCGGTCGTAGATCAGGTCGAGGGCGGTGGTGACCTGCTCCTCGTCGAACCGGGCGATCGGCAGGATCTTGGACGCGTGGACGATGGCCGAGTCCAGGCCCGCCTTGACGCACTCGTCGAGGAAGACGGAGTTCAGCAGGACGCGGGCCGCCGGGTTGAGGCCGAAGGAGATGTTCGACAGGCCCAGGGTGGTCTGGACGTCGGGGTGGCGGCGCTTGAGCTCGCGGATCGACTCGATCGTGGCGATGCCGTCCCTGCGGGACTCCTCCTGGCCGGTGCAGATGGTGAAGGTCAGCGTGTCGATGAGGATGTCGGACTCGCGGATGCCCCAGTTGGCCGTGAGGTCCTCGATGAGGCGCTCGGCGATGGCGACCTTGTGCTCGACGGTGCGGGCCTGGCCCTCCTCGTCGATGGTCAGCGCGATGAGCGCGGCGCCGTGCTCCTGGGCCAGCCGGGTGACCTTGGCGAAGCGGGACTCGGGGCCGTCGCCGTCCTCGTAGTTCACCGAGTTGATGACGGCGCGGCCGCCGAGCTTCTCCAGGCCCGCCTTGATGACGGGGACCTCGGTGGAGTCCAGGACGATCGGCAGGGTGGAGGCGGTGGCGAAGCGGCCGGCGAGCTCCTCCATGTCGGCGACGCCGTCGCGGCCGACGTAGTCCACGCAGAGGTCGAGCATGTGCGCGCCCTCGCGGATCTGGTCGCGGGCCATCTCGACGCAGTCGTCCCAGCGGCCTTCCAGCATGGCCTCGCGGAACTTCTTGGAGCCGTTGGCGTTGGTGCGCTCGCCGATCGCCATGTACGAGGTGTCCTGGCGGAAGGGCACGGTCTGGTAGAGGGAGGCGGCGCCGGGCTCGGGCCGGGGGTCGCGCGGGACGACGGCCGTGCCGCGGACCCGCTCGACGACCTGGCGCAGGTGTTCGGGGGTGGTGCCGCAGCAGCCGCCGACCAGGGAGAGGCCGTACTCGCGGACGAAGGTCTCCTGGGCGTCGGCGAGCTCGGGGGCGGTCAGCGGGTAGTGCGCGCCCTGCTTGGTCAGGACGGGCAGGCCGGCGTTGGGCATGCAGGAGAGCGGGATGCGGGCGTTGCGCGCGAGGTAGCGCAGGTGCTCGCTCATCTCGGCGGGGCCGGTGGCGCAGTTCAGGCCGATCATGTCGATGCCGAGGGGCTCCAGCGCGGTCAGGGCCGCGCCGATCTCGGATCCCAGGAGCATGGTGCCGGTGGTCTCGACGGTGACGGAGCAGATCAGCGGGACGCTGACGCCGAGCGCCTCCATGGCGCGGCGGGCGCCGATGATGGAGGACTTGGTCTGCAGGAGGTCCTGGGTGGTCTCGACGAGCAGCGCGTCGGAGCCGCCGGCGAGCAGGCCCTCGGCGTTGGTCTGGTAGGCGTCGCGGATCTGCGCGTAGGTGATGTGGCCGAGGGTGGGCAGCTTGGTGCCGGGGCCCATGGAGCCGAGGACCCAGCGCTGCTGTCCGGTGGACGCGGTGAACTCGTCGGCGACCTCGCGGGCGATGCGGGCGCCGGACTCGGAGAGCTCGAAGTTGCGTTCGGCGATGTCGTACTCGGCGAGGGCCGCGTAGTTCGCGCCGAAGGTGTTGGTCTCGACGCAGTCCACGCCCACCGAGAAGTACGCCTCGTGCACCGTGCGGACGATGTCGGGGCGGGTGACGTTGAGGACCTCGTTGCAGCCTTCGAGCTGCTGGAAGTCGTCGAGGGTGGGGTCCTGCGCCTGGAGCATCGTTCCCATGGCCCCGTCGGCGACGACCACGCGGGTCGCGAGCGCCTCCCGGAGGGCGCCGGCCCGGGTCTGTGTGTCGGCGGGCGGGTTCGGCAACGAGGCCATGGAGTGCTCCCTGGGATGCGACGGCTGTCGGCTTTGCACCCCCGCTGTGTCAGGGGTGCACGCGGCCAGGGTAACCGTGAGGCACCGGCCCCGGTGTGGGTGTCCCACGTGGCGGACTGCATTCTGTGGCGGGAACGTGGCGCGGGTGTCCCGGTGACCGTACGGCGAACAGATCTCCGACGGTGCGCGAGGTCGGCATCGACCGATACTGTTCAGCATTGTCGAACCGCGTCAAGATGGTCAGTAGACACGAAGGTCAGCAGGAGGCTGCGCGATGGCACGGAACATCCAGTCGCTCGAACGAGCCGCTGCGATGCTGCGACTCCTGGCGGGCGGCGAGCGCCGGCTGGGGCTCTCCGACGTGGCCTCGTCGCTGGGCCTGGCCAAGGGCACGGCCCACGGCATCCTGCGCACCCTGCAGGCGGAGGGCTTCGTGGAGCAGGACCCGGCCTCCGGCCGCTACCAGCTGGGCGCCGAGCTGCTGCGCCTGGGCAACAGCTATCTCGACGTCCACGAGCTGCGCGCCCGCGCCCTGGTGTGGACGGACGACCTGGCCCGGGCGAGCGGCGAGAGCGTGTACGTGGGCGTGCTGCACCAGAGCGGGGTGCTGATCATGCACCACGTGTTCCGGCCCGACGACAGCCGCCAGGTGCTGGAGGTCGGGGCCATGCAGCCGCTGCACTCCACCGCCCTGGGCAAGGTGCTGTCCGCCTACGACCCGGTCGCGCACACCGAGGCCCTGGAGGCGGAACGCGACGCGTTCACCCCGCGTACGGTCACCGACGCCGTCGGCTTCGAGGAGATCCTGGGCCTGACCCGGGCGCGCGGCTGGGCCGCGGACGTCGAGGAGACGTGGGAAGGCATCGCCTCGGTGGCGGCGCCGATCCACGACCGGCGCCGGATGCCCGTGGGCGCGGTCGCGGTGGCGGGCGCGGTGGAACGGGTGTGCGGCGAGGGCGGGGAGCCCCGTGCGTCCCTCGTGGCCTCGGTGCGCGACTGTGCGCGCTCCGTTTCACGCGATCTCGGCGCAGGCCGGTTCTGACCTCCCTTTAACAGGCTTCGGCCATCACCTGGCCCTAATCTGCCCATTTTTCGCCACATCTCGGCCTTCGAATGGCTGGATTTGGCTGATCGCACCTGCTGGTAACGATCCGACACATTGGCCTGGCCGACCCTTGACGCATTCTTCACCTGGGCGGAAAACTGCCGTTCATCGGTCGGCATTGTCGAACACCTACCGGCAATACGCGCTAGGATGCGACAAGGCCAAGGACCGGTGCAGCACTCACCGAGTGCGCGGAACCACCGGAGGGACCCGGTGTCCGCCCACCCCTGGACGTACGTAAGGAGTCGCGGGTGTCCAGCTCCGACATCTTCATCGGCGAGACCATCGGTACCGCCCTGCTCACTCTGCTCGGCGGTGGCGTCTGCGCCGCAGTGACACTCAAGAGCTCCAAGGCCCGCAACGCGGGCTGGCTCGCGATCACCTTCGGCTGGGGCTTCGCGGTCCTGATCGCGGCCTACGTGTCCGCGCCGCTCTCCGGTGCGCACCTCAACCCGGCGGTCACCGTCGGCATCGCCGTCAAGACCGGCGAGTGGGGCGACACGCCCGTCTACTTCGCCGGCCAGCTCCTGGGCGCCATGCTCGGCGCGGTCCTGATGTGGATCACCTACTACGGCCAGTTCCGCGTCCACCTCGCGGACCCCGAGCACATCCGCGACGCCAAGCTCGGTCCGGAGGACCCGCACCCGCACGACGTGGCCGGCCCCGTGCTCGGCATCTTCTCCACGGGCCCCGAGATCCGCAACGTCGTCCAGAACCTGGCGACCGAGATCATAGGCACCGCCGTCCTGGTCCTGGCGATCCTGACCCAGGGCCTGCAGGACGGCGGCAAGGGACTCGGCGTCATCGGCGTCCTGATCACGTCCTTCGTGGTGGTCGGCATCGGCCTCTCCCTCGGCGGCCCGACCGGCTACGCCATCAACCCGGTCCGCGACCTCGGACCCCGCATCGTCCACGCCCTGCTGCCGCTCCCCAACAAGGGCGGCTCCGACTGGGGGTACTCCTGGATCCCGGTGGTCGGCCCGCTCGTCGGTGCCGTGCTCGCCGGCGGTCTTTACAACATCGCGTTCGCCTGATCAGCATCTGCAGCGCTCGTAAGATCCGCATCGCACTCCTGATTCCGCCTACTCACCAGACCTGCCAGGAGCAGCCATCATGACCAGCAGCACCGGCCCCTTCATCGCCGCGATCGACCAGGGCACCACCTCCTCCCGCTGCATCGTCTTCGACCGCGACGGCCGCATCGTCGCCGTCGACCAGAAGGAGCACGAGCAGATCTTCCCGAAGCCGGGCTGGGTGGAGCACGACGCCACCGAGATCTGGACCAACGTCCAGGAGGTCGTCGCCGGCGCCATCGCCAAGGCCGAGATCACGGCCGCCGACGTCAAGGCGATCGGCATCACCAACCAGCGCGAGACCACCCTGCTGTGGGACCGCCACACCGGCGAGCCGGTCCACAACGCGCTGGTGTGGCAGGACACCCGCACCGACGCCCTGTGCAAGGAGCTCGGCCGCAACGTCGGCCAGGACCGCTTCCGCCGCGAGACGGGCCTGCCGCTGGCGAGCTACTTCGCGGGCCCGAAGGTCCGCTGGCTGCTCGACAACGTCGAGGGCCTGCGCGAGCGCGCCGAGGCCGGCGACATCCTCTTCGGCACCATGGACTCCTGGGTCATCTGGAACCTCACCGGTGGCGCCCAGGGCGGTGCGCACGTCACGGACGTCACCAACGCCTCGCGCACCATGCTGATGAACCTGCACACCCTGGCGTGGGACGAGAAGATCGCCGAGTCGATGGGCGTCCCGCTCAACGTGCTCCCCGAGATCAAGTCCTCCGCCGAGGTCTACGGCCACGTCAAGGACGGCGTCCTCGCCGGCGTCCCGGTCGCCTCGGCGCTCGGCGACCAGCAGGCCGCCCTCTTCGGCCAGACCTGTTTCGCCGAGGGCGAGGCCAAGTCCACGTACGGCACCGGCACGTTCATGCTCATGAACACCGGCGACAAGATCATCAACTCCTACAGCGGCCTGCTGACCACGGTCGGCTACCAGATCGGCGACCAGAAGCCGGTCTACGCCCTGGAGGGCTCCATCGCCGTCACCGGCTCGCTCGTCCAGTGGATGCGCGACCAGATGGGCCTGATCAAGTCCGCGGCCGAGATCGAGACCCTGGCCTCCTCCGTGGAGGACAACGGCGGCGCCTACTTCGTGCCGGCCTTCTCCGGCCTGTTCGCCCCGTACTGGCGCTCCGACGCCCGCGGTGTCATCGCCGGCCTCACCCGGTACGTCACCAAGGCGCACATCGCCCGTGCCGTCCTGGAGGCCACCGCCTGGCAGACCCGCGAGATCACCGACGCCATGACCAAGGACTCGGGCGTCGAGCTCGCCGCCCTCAAGGTCGACGGCGGCATGACCTCCAACAACCTGCTGATGCAGACGCTCTCGGACTTCCTGGACGCCCCCGTGGTGCGCCCGATGGTCGCCGAGACCACCTGCCTCGGCGCCGCCTACGCCGCCGGCCTGGCCGTCGGCTTCTGGCCCGACACCGACGCCCTGCGCGCCAACTGGCGCCGCGCGGCGGAGTGGACCCCGCGGATGCCCGCCGACCAGCGGGACCGCGAGTACAAGAGCTGGCTCAAGGCCGTGGAGCGTTCCATGGGCTGGGTCGACGACGAAGACGCCAGCTGATCCGCACCAGCTGAGTCAATCGACGAGGAGCTGAAAGAGATATGAGCACCCTGCAGAGCGTCCCCGCCCTGGGTACGCACCCGACCGCCGGCGCGAACGCGAGCCGTGCCGAGACCCGCGAGCAGCTGGCGAAGGCCACGTACGACCTGCTGGTCATCGGCGGTGGAATCCTGGGCACCTCGGTGGCCTGGCACGCCGCGCAGTCGGGTCTGCGGGTTGCCATGGTGGACGCCGGCGACTTCGCCGGCGCCACCTCCTCGGCCTCCTCCAAGCTCGTCCACGGCGGCCTGCGCTACCTGCAGACCGGCGCGGTCAAGCTGGTGGCGGAGAACCACCACGAGCGGCGGGTGCTGGCCAAGGACGTGGCCCCGCACCTGGTCAACCCGCTCACCTTCTACCTGCCGGTCTACAAGGGCGGTCCGGTGGGTGCGGCCAAGCTGGGCGCGGGCGTCTTCGCCTACTCCGCCCTCTCGGCCTTCGGCGACGGCATGGGCAAGGTCATATCCCCCGCCCGTGCCGTCGCCGACAACCCCGGTCTGAAGACCGACAACCTCAAGGCCGTCGCGGTCTACTACGACCACCAGATGAACGACTCCCGCGTCGCCGTCATGACGGTCCGCGCGGCCGTCGAGTCGGGCGCGGTCGTCCTCAACCACGCCGAGGTGACTGGCCTGCGCAAGACCGGCGGCCGCGTCACCGGCGCCGAGCTCAGGGACCGCCTGGACGGCACCGAGTTCGGGATCGACGCCCGCGTCGTGCTCAACGCCACCGGCCCGTGGGTGGACCACCTGCGGCGCATGGAAGACAAGCACTCGATGCCGTCGATCCGCCTCTCCAAGGGCGCGCACATCGTCATGAAGCGCAAGTCGCCGTGGAAGGCCGCCATGGCCACCCCGATCGACAAGTACCGCATCACCTTCGCCCTCCCGTGGGAGGACCAGCTGCTGCTCGGCACCACCGACGAGGTGTACGAGGGCGACCCGGCGGACGTGCGCGCCACCGAGTCCGACATCCAGCAGATCCTGGACGAGGCGGCCTTCTCGGTGAAGGACGCCGACCTCGACCGCTCGCTGATGACGTACGCCTTCGCCGGCCTGCGCGTGCTGCCCGGCGGCCCCGGCGGCGTGGAGAAGGCCAAGCGCGAGACCGTCGTCTCCGAGGGTGCGGGCGGCATGCTGTCGGTCGCCGGCGGCAAGTGGACCACGTACCGCCACATCGGCCGCGTCGTCATGGACAAGCTGGCCAAGCTCCCGGGCAGCCCGCTGACCGAGGACATGGAGCCGGTGAAGTCCCTCGTGCGGCGGATCGCGCTGCCGGGTGTCGCCAACCCGAACGCGGTCGCGCACCGCCTGCTGGTGGACCGTGAGCCCGGCACCCGCATGGACCCGCTGACCGCCCGCCACCTGGCCTCGCACTACGGCTCCCTGGCCTTCGACATCGCCCGCCTGGCGAACGAGGACCCGGCGCTGGCCGAGCGCATCCACCCGGACGGTCCGGAGATCTGGGCGCAGGTCGCCTACGCCCGCGACCACGAGTGGGCCGAGACCGTCGACGACGTGCTGCGCCGCCGCACGACGGTGACGATCCGCGGCCTGGACGACGACTCCGTCAAGGCCCGCGTCGAGGAGATGCTGGCCCGCAAGGCATAGCTCTCGCGCAGGTGGGGAAGAGGGGCGGTTCCGAGGGGAACCGCCCCTCTGTCGTGGGCTGTGGCCGGTGTCCCCTCAAGGCTTAGGCTGGCCCACGTACGCAAGGAACTTCGGAAGGAGACCTGGGTGATCGAGCTTGAGGGCGTGCCCGAGCTGATCGACCCGGTCATGGTGGCCGCGTTCGAGGGCTGGAACGACGCGGGTGACGCGGCCTCCGGTGCGGTCGCACACCTGGACCGGGAGTGGAAGGGCGAGGTCTTCGCGGCTCTGGACGCCGAGGACTACTACGACTTCCAGGTCAACCGGCCCACGGTGTGGCTGGACAACGGGGTACGGAAGATCACGTGGCCGACGACCCGGCTCTCGGTGGTCCGGATCGGCGGGGCCAAGCCGCGCGACCTGGTGCTGGTGCGCGGAATCGAACCGTCCATGCGGTGGCGGTCGTTCTGCAACGAGATCCTCGGCTTCGCGCACGAGCTGGGCGTCGAGATGGTGGTCATCCTCGGGGCGCTCCTGGGGGACACCCCGCACACCCGGCCGGTGCCGGTGAGCGGGGTCACCTCGGACGCGGACCTGGCGCGGACCATGGACCTGGAGGAGACCAAGTACGAGGGCCCCACGGGCATCGTGGGCATTCTGCAGGAGGCCTGTACGCACGCCGGGGTGCCGGCGGTGTCGCTGTGGGCGGCCGTGCCGCACTACGTGTCGCAGCCGCCGAACCCGAAGGCGACGCTGGCCCTCCTGAACCGGCTGGAGGACCTGATCGACATCAGGATCCCGCTGGGCGAACTGCCGGAGGACGCGCGGGCGTGGCAGCTGGGCGTGGACCAACTGGCCGCCGAGGACAGCGAGGTGGCGGAGTACGTCCAGACGCTGGAGGAGGCGCGGGACACCGCCGACCTGCCCGAGGCCTCGGGCGACGCGATCGCCCGGGAGTTCGAGCGGTACCTGCGCCGCCGTGACCCGGCGGCGGGCCCGGCGGCGGATCCGGGCGACGGCTCGTACCTGCGGGACACGAGCGGGGGCCTCCCCCGCCCGCCGAAGCCGCAGCCGCCGGTGACCCCGCCACAGCCGGAGGCTCCGCCGGAGGAACCGGGCGAGGACACCCCGGGAACGTAGCGGGGCGGGGCCGGGGCCTCGTGGGGCTCCGCCCCACACCCCGCGCCGAACGCCGGCGGGGCTGGACCCCACAGCGACCGCCAGCACGACTGACATCCGTCGAGGTACACCCCGATGAACAGCACCACCACCAGCGC
>NZ_JBFBGM010000026.1:0-116544 GCF_040684695.1 Streptomyces erythrochromogenes | reverse complement strand
GCAGGCGGTCAGCGTCAGTGCGGCGGCGAGCAGGACAGCGGCCGCTGCGGAGCGTCGGTACATCGGGCGGCTCCGGCGCGCCGCCCCCACCCCTTTTCTTCACGCCTGAGAGGAGGCACGAGTGCTGGAGACCGGTGTCCGGCAGGTCCGGGTGGCGATGGCCATGGTGTTCGGCCGGAAGCTCAACGTACGGGCCGTGGAGCGGCTGGTCGCCGACGCCCTCGCCACGCTGGAGGAGTTCGGCTCGCTCGGTGACGACGTCGACGAACTGGCCGACGGACCCTTCGCCGACCCGGACGAGCGGCGCGACCTGCAGAACCGCGCGCTCCAGCGGACCGTGCGCAGACTCGCCGAGCGATCGCCCTTCTACCGGGAGCGCCTCGCCGGCATCGACCTCGCCGGGCTGACCACCGAGACGCTCACCCGGATCCCGGTGACCCGCAAGGCCGACCTCATCGAGCGCCCCGCCGACTTCCTGTGCAGCACCCCCTACCTCGCGACCCAGACGACCGGCACCACCGGCCGCCCCGTGCAGATGTGGCTCTCCCGCTACGAGATGGAGCTCTGGCCCGCCCTGATCGCCCTGTCCGTGGTGCTGCGCGGCGACATCCGCCCCGGCGACCGGATGCAGATCAACCTCAGCTCCCGGGCGACGGCCGCCGTGCAGGAGGACGTCGAGGTCTGCCGACTGGTCGGCGCCTCCTGCCACGTCGTCGGCCAGGTCCCGCCCGAGGAGTCCGTCGAGCACCTGCTCGGCGGCAACGGCACCCGCCCCACCCTGCTCACGGGCAATCCCAGCTATCTGGCCCGGATGCTCACCGCGGCCCGCCGGCGCGGATACGGACCGGACGACTTCGGCCTCCGGTCCATCTACGCGGGCGGCGAGATCGTCTCGCCGGCCTTCGTGGCGGCCCTGCGCGAGACCTTCGGCGCCGAGACCGTCGGCGACAACTTCGGCATGACCGAGCTGCTGCCGGTCGGCGGCCGCACCTGCAGCCGCCGCCACCTCCACATCGACCCCAACATGGGCTATACCGAGGTGCTCGACCCGGACACGGGCGAACCCGTCGCCCCCGGACAGCTCGGGGAACTGACCGTCACGCCGTACTACCCCTACCGGGAGTGCATGCCGGTGCTGCGGTACAACACCGGCGACGTGGTGCGCACCCTGGAGGGCGAACCGGACTGCGAACTGGCCGCCGTACCCGCCGTGTCGCAGATCCTCGGCAAGGCGGGCACCCTGCTGCGCACCGCCGGCGGGGTCGTGACGCCGCGCGACGTCGTCGAGGCCCTGGACGGCACCCCGGGCATGCCGTGGCCGCTGCGCCACCGGGCCTCGGCCGGGGCCGACGGCCGCCTGCACGTCGAGGTCGCCTCGCGGACGGCGACCGCGGCCGAGGTGACCGGGCGGCTGCTGGCCCGCGGCATCGACGCGCGCGTCACCGTCCTGCCGCTGGACGACGAGGACGCCGCACGCCGCTTCCCCCTCCGTTGCGACCTGTTGGAGCACACCTTCACCCGGAGCCACGCATGACGGTCTTCTTCCAGCTCGCGGTCACCGCGGCCCTCGCGCTCGCGGTCGTCGCCGGCACCATCGCGTACTTCCGCGCCGTCCGCACCGCGAGGCCGCCCGTCGGCGTCTTCAACGGCCGGGACATCTTCCTGATGATGGGCTTCGTCCTCGCGCTGCCGTACGTCTACCTCGCGCTGCCCGGCGTCGTCCTCCCGTGCGTGCTCGCCCTGGTCTTCGCCGGCGGGCTGTCCGTCGGCTACCAGCCCCTGATCGCGGGCGGCCGGCTGCGCTGGGCACTGATCACCGTGCTGATCGCGAGCGTGCTCGTCACGCACCTGGCCTTCGGCGAGACCGCGCCGCCGTACTGGGTGGCGAACAGCTGCGTCGTCGGCCTGGTCGTCGTCTCCGCCACGAACCTCAACGTCCAGGGCGGCATGCGGCTGAAGAACGTGGCGTGGTTCCTGCTCGCCCTGGCCGCCTACGACGCCTTCTTCGCCTGGGTCGTCCCGCTGACCCAGGAGCTCGCCGACGCCGTCCAGGGCTACCCGTACGCACCGGCCGCGGGCCTGCGCATCGGCGAGGACCTCGGCGCCGTCGTCGGCATGGGCGACCTGCTGGCCTACGCCCTGTTCACCACCACCGCCTACAAGGCGTACGGGAAGCCGGGGCTGCGGACCGGGATCGCCCTGGTGGTGCTCTTCGGGGCGGTGGCGCCCGTGGCCGCCCTGCACCTGATCGCGGCGGCCACCGGCGACGCCCCCGGGATCATCCCCGCCCAGGTGTTCTTCGGTCCGGCTGCCTTCGCCGGCTACCAGGTCCTGCGCCGCCGCGGCCCGGAGCGCCGGATGGCGGACATCGTCTTCCGCCGGGACCGTGCGGCCGTGTCCGCCCCGGCCCCGGTACGTGCCGAGGCCCGCCCGGTGGCCTGAGCGGAGGCGGCCCGGCGGCTATCCGCGCCAGATCTTCTCGTACGCCTGCTCGTAGCCCCGGGGGTCCCAGGACGTGGCCCCGCCGCTGTTCTCGGCCGTGACGACGTGCACCGGGGCGACGTAGCCGCTGGCCGGCCGGCCGGCGAAGGCGCGGTTGAACTCGTCCACGATCTGCCAGCCCTGCTGGGTGAGCGGCTCCGGAACGGTGGCGGCCTGGTACTGCCTGCTGTTGATGCGCTGGAAGGCGGACGGATCGCCGTCGCCGGCACCGATGTTGGCCGGCGGCCCGCCACCGGGCCTTCCGGCGGCCCGCAGGGCCGGGGCGGCATCGGCGAAGTAGAGGTCGTTGATGGCGACCGAGTGGGTCCACTTCCTGCCGAAGCGGGACAGGAGGGAGGAGACCTCCTGCGGGGTGCGCCGGCTCGCGTCCGGGATCGGGATGTTCTCGTAGGCCAGGAGTTCCACGCCGGGGCAGGCGGCGAGCCGCTGCTTGATCAGGTCGGCCTTCGTCCGGGCGAAGGGGATCGAGTCGTCGGTGAAGAGGACGACGCCGGCCCGGCCGTCGGACCGGGCGATGACCCAGTCGGCGCTGATCCCGGCCACGTCCTGCACCTTGGTGGTGATGTTGGTGAAGAGCGGCGGGTTCGTGCTCGGGCCGGGCGAGTCGACCGCGTGCCAGCCGACGAGCGGGATGCCCGCGGCCTCGGCCCGCGCCACCTGTTGCGAGGTCAGGCGGGGATCGAACCCGCCGATGACGATGCCCGAGGGCTTGAGGGTGACGGCCTGGCTGAGCGCCGCCTGGATCCCGGCGGGGCTGCCCTCCCCGTCGATCACCCGCACCTGCCAGCCGATGGTCCCGGCGGCCTGCCGGAGACCCTGCGCGACTCCCGCGACACCCGGATTGGTCATGGTCTGCGCGACGTAGACGATGTTCTTGCCGGGGACCGCCGCGGGGCCGGTCGTCGGGCCGGTCCACGCGCTGTCGGTGCTCTCGGCCTTCCGCACGTCGGCCCGGGCCCGTTCGAGGACGGCCGGGCAGCCGGCCGCCGACGGCCCGGTGGTGCCGGCCGTGCCGCCGCATCCGGCGACGGCGGCGGCCGCCGCCGCGAGCAGGGCTGCGGCGGCGAGGGCGCTCTTGCGGTGGGGGTACACGGTGCTCCTGACGCTCGGTGCGCTGCGAGGTGGTCTCAGGGGGCGTCCTGCCGCTGGTGCCGGGTCCGCGCGGCCCCTCCGGTCGCGGTGGCACCGGCGCGCAGCCGGCGGCGGGAGGAGTAGCCGGCCAGGCCGACCGCGATGAGCAGGGTGGCGCCGTTGAACAGGGGCGTCGCCCAGAACTGCGCGCCGAGCTGGCCGATCCCGGCGAGTCCCACGGCGAGGACGGTCACGGCGACGAGGGTGCCCAGGGCGTTGGCCCGGCCCGGTTTGATCGCGGTGGAGCCGAGGAGGGCCCCGACGAAGGCCGGCAGCAGGTAGTCCAGGCCGACGCTCGGATTGCCGATCTGCTGCTGTGCCGCCAGGAGGACCCCGGCGAAACCGGTGATCGTGCCCGACGCGGCGAAGGCGACGACGGAGTAACGGTGGGTGGGGATGCCGAGGAGCGCGGCGGCCCGGGGGTTGGAGCCGATGACGTACAGGTACCGGCCGAGCGGCAGCCGTTCCAGCAGCACCCAGAGGACGGCGACGAGGGCGAGCACGTAGTAGGCGGGCAGCGGCAGTCCGAGGAACGTGGAGTCGTACAGGGCGGTGAAGGCGGCCGGGAGGCCGTCGGGGCCCGGCACGATGCGGCTGCCGTCGGTGATCCAGCCGGTGGCCGCGTACATGATGCTCCCGGTGCCCAGCGTCGCGATGAGGGAGTCGATGCGCGCGAACTCGACGATGATCCCGTTCACGACGCCGGCCATCGCCCCGCCGACGACGACCGTCAGGCAGGCCAGCTGCCAGGGCCAGAGCTCGTCGACGATCAGGTGCATCACCATGACGTGCGCCAGCCCCAGGCCGTAGCCGATCGACAGGTCGAAGCGGCCGGCCGCGATCGGGACCGTCACGCCCAGCGCGAGGATGGCGGGGATGGACTGGTTGGACAGGATCGAGGAGACGTTGTCCATCGTCGGGAAGGTGTCCGGCAGGACGAGGGAGAAGACCAGGAAGAGCAGGACCGTGAGGGTCAGCAGGCCGTAGGTGCCGATGAAGTGGGCGCGTCGGCGGGTCACCGGGCCGTGCCGTTTCCGGTGATCGCGGGCAGGGCCGAGGCGGCGCGGGTCAGCTCGGTGACGTTCAGGGTGCCGCCCGCCAGCTCGGCCACCACCGTCCCGCGGCCGAAGACCAGCGCACGGTGGCAGAGGTCGGCGACCTCCTCGAAGTCGGTGGAGACGAGGAGGACGGCCAGGCCGGCCCCGACCGCTTCGTCGAGGATCCGGTGGACCGCCGCCTTGGCCCCGACGTCCACGCCGGCGGTCGGCTCCTCCAGGACCAGCAGGCGCAGGTTCCCCCGCAGCCACCGGCCGACGACCACCTTCTGCTGGTTGCCGCCGGACAGGGTGGCGATGGGCACCTCGCTGTCGCGCGGATGCACCGAGAACCGCTCGATCAGGGCGCGGGCCTCGGAGCGTTCGCGCCGCGGGCCGGTCCAGCGCCACCACGGCACACCGGTGGCCCGCGGGTTGGCCAGGAAGTTCTCCCGGACGGTCAGATCGGCGGCGCAGCCCTCCTCCTGACGGTTGCCGGCGACGAGGCCGACGCCGCGGCGGAGGGCCTCGGCGACCGTGTGCGGCCGGTACGGGCGGCCGTCCAGCAGCGCCCGGCCGCCGACGAGCGGCAGCGCGCCGGCCAGGGCGCGCCCCAGGTGCAGGTGGCCGGCGCCGGTCAGGCCCACCATGCCGAGGATCTCGCCCGCGCGCAGGTCCAGGGTGACGGGCCCGGTGCGGGCGGTCGACACGCCGTCGAGGCCGAGGACGGGCGGGCGGCGGTCCGCGGCCGTGGCGGACGGGGTCCCGTGCCCGGCGGCGGACGCCGGTACGGGCCGGCGGCGGACCGGTTCGTGCCCCACGATGTCGCGCACCAGGCGGTCGGGGGAGTACGGGGCGAGCGGGCCGTGGCTGACCAGGCGCCCGTCGCGCAGGACGGCGAAGGTGTCGGCGACCGCGTACACCTCGTCGAGCCGGTGGCTGACGTAGAGGACGGCGTGCCCGCGGTCGCGCAGGGCGTGCAGGACGTCGAAGAGCCGGGCGCAGTCGGCGGCGGGGAGGGTGGCGGTCGGCTCGTCCAGGACGAACAGCCGGGCCCGTTTCGCCAGCGCGCGGGCGATGGCCACGAGGGACCGCTCGGCGGGGGCGAGGTCGGCGATCCGGGCATCGGCGTCCAGGTGCCCGGCGACGATCCGCAGGGCCTCGTCGCACTGCTCCCGGGTCCGCCGCCACGAGATCAGGCCGCGGCGCAGGGGGTAGCCGGTGCCCAGGGCGACGTTCTCGGCGACCGTCATCCACTCGACGAGGCCGAGGTCCTGGTGGATGAAGGACATGTGGCGCAGGGCGGCCTCGGAGGGGAGGGGGTGTCCGGCGACCGTCACCTCGCCCGCGTCGGGGTGGTGGACCCCGGCGAGCACCTTGATGAGGGTGGACTTGCCGGCCCCGTTGGGCCCGAGGAGGGCCAGGACGCTGCCGCTGTGGAGGTCGAGGCCGACCGAGTCCAGCGCGAGGGTGCCGCCGAACCGCTTCGAGAGACCGCGCATCCGGACGAGGGGTTCTGCGCCGGGGCGCGGGGGCGGGCTCATCGAGGTGACGGGAGTGTCATGCACGGACTTCTCCGGGGCCGCCTGGGGGAGGTCTTGCTGCGTTGCGGCACAGTCAGGATGCTACTTGGCGTTATCGCTCAATGTCCGACATTCCCGGTCATGCCGCGTCCAGGGCGCACTCGGCCCAGATGACCTTGCCGCGGGTGGTGTAGCGGGCGCCCCAGGCCTGGGAGAGCTGCGCCACGAGGAACAGGCCGCGCCCGCCCTCGTCCGTGCTGGCGGCCCGCCGCAGGTGCGGGGCGGTGTTGCTGCCGTCGGCGACCTCGCAGATCAGTGCGCGGTCGTGGTCGTGGATCAGCCGTACCTGGATGGGCTCGCTGCCGTACCGGACCGCGTTGGTGACCAGTTCGCTGAGCATCAGCTCGGCGGCGAAGGCGAGTTCGTCCAGCCCCCAGGCGGCGAGCTGCCGGGTGGCGGCGCCCCGGATGTCGGAGACCAGGGACGGATCCGGCGGCAGGTCCCACGTGGCGATCCGGTCGGCGGGCACGGTACGGGTGCGGGCGACGAGCAGCGCGATGTCGTCGTCGGGGTGTTCGGGCGCCACGGCCTCGATGACGGCCCGGCAGGTGTCCTGCGGCGTGCGGTCCGGTCGGGCGAGCGCGTGGCGCAGCTGGTCGAGCGACACCTCGATGTCGCGGTCGCGGCCCTCGACGAGGCCGTCGGTGTAGAGGACCAGCGTGCTGTGCTCGGGGAGGTGGACCTCGGCGGTCTCGAAGGGCAGTCCGCCCAGGCCCAGGGGCGGCCCGGCGGGCAGATCGGCGAAGGTCACGCTGCCGTCGGGGTGGACCAGTGCGGGCGGGGGGTGGCCGGCGCGGGCCATCGTGCACACCTGCGACGTGGGGTCGTAGACGGCGTACAGGCAGGTGGCGCCCACGATGCCGTCGCTGCCGGTGGCGCTCGCGTCCTCCTCCTCCCGGTCCAGGCGCACCAGGAGGTTGTCCAGGTGGGTGAGCAGCTCGTCCGGTGCCAGTTCCAGCTCGGCGAAGTTGCGTGCGGCGATCCGCAGCCGGCCCATCGTGGCGGCGGCGTGCAGCCCGTGCCCGACGACGTCTCCCACCAGCAGCGCGACGCGGGTGCCGGAGAGGGGGATGACGTCGAACCAGTCGCCGCCCACCCCGGACTCGGCGGGCTGGTAGTGGTGGGCCACCTCCACGGCGCCCTGCTCGGGAAGTCCGCGCGGGAGCAGGCTGCGCTGCAGGGCCAGGGCCAGGGTGTGCTCGCGGGTGTAGCGGCGGGCGTTGTCGATGCAGAGCGCGGCGCGGGCCGCGAGTTCCTGCGCCAGCCGGCTGTCGTCCTCCCCGAAGGGGGCGGGGTCCTGCGCGCGGTAGAAGGTGGCGATGCCGAGCAGCACGCCCCGGGCCAGCAGGGGGACGCAGATCATGGAGTGCACGTCGTGGGCCAGGATGCCCCGGGCGTGTTCGAGTCCCGGCAGCATCCAGGCCGGGGTGGTGTCCTGCAGGTCGGTCTCCAGTACGGCGGGCTCGCCCTCCAGGCAGCGCATGTGGGGGGTGCCCGGGTCCAGCCGCACCTGGTGGCCGACCGGGTAGAAGGGGCAGTCGTCGCGGATGCCGTGCACCACCGTGCGGTGCAGGTCGGCCTGCGGGTCGGCGGACTCCTCGCCGCGCAGCACGGCCCCGGGCAGGTCGACCGTGACGTAGTCGGCCAGGCGCGGCACGGCCGTCTCGGCGAGTTCCCAGGCGGTGCGGCTCACGTCCAGGGTGGTGCCGATCCGGGTGCTGGCCTCGGCCAGCAGCTCCAGCCGGCGGCGCGCGGCGACGGCGTACTTGCCCACCTCGGGCTCGCCCACCAGCACCAGGCCCCGGACCGTGCCGGGGGCGCCGCCCGCCGCGTCGCGCGGGGAGCCGCCGCCCGGTGCGGACGCTTCGGCAGCCCCTGACGCTTCCGCCCGGCCGGCGGCCGCGCGGCCCGCGGCCGGGGTTTCGGCGAGGTGCCAGGGCAGCGATTCGGCGCGTTCCGTCGCGGCGAGGGCCAGGGCGCCGAGGGCGGAGGCGGTGGGCTTCGAGGCGGCGAGGTGGTGCGCGGGCGGGGAGTCGGCGGTGAGCACGGCCTCGACGACGACGCCCTCCACGCCGGAGAGGCTCGTGACCGGGCTGCTCAGGAGGGTGACCCCCCGGCCGTGGGACAGCGACACCTCGACCGCGGCCCGCTGCGGATTGCAGATGAGCTCGGTGGCCTTCGCCTTGAGGACCATCTGGTCCTGCAGGTCGAGCCCCCCGTCGGTGAGGTCGTCCAGTCCGATCAGCCGGCCGTCGGCCGCCTCGGCGGAGGCCTCCCCGGCATGGGCGCGGAGCCGGGCGTCGAGGTAGGTCCGCAGCAGGGCCCGCTCGCGCGCCGAGCTCTGCTCCATGAGCCGCCGCTCGATGGACTCCGCCGCCCGGCGGACCAGGACGGGCAGGACCGGGTCCTCGTAGCTGCGCGGATAACCGAAGCAGAGGACGCCGACGACGTGGCCGCTGAACGGGTCGCGGATCGGGGTCGCGGAGCAGGCGTTGGACTGGGACCGCTCCGCGAAGTGCTCGGCGCCGTAGACCTGGCACAGCCGCCTCTCGGCGAGCGCGAGGCCGATGCCGTTCGTGCCCGCGTAGCGCTCGGCGAAGACGAATCCGGGGACGCTCTGAATGGGTGCCAGCCGGCCGGCCAGGGCGGGCTCCCCGAACCGGCGCTGGAGGACCGTGCCGTTCCCGTCGGCGAGGGAGATGTTCATCTGGCTGCCCGAGAACCTGCTCTGCAGCTGGTCGAGCACGGGTACGGCCGCCCGGACGAGCCGGCTGTCGGGGTCGAAGTCGTCCGTGTAGGGGAGGTCCGTCTGCTCCGGCGAGAGCCCCAGCATCCGGCTGCGCCGCCACGAGTTCAGGATGGGGCCGCGGACGCTGCCCTCGACCGACTCGCCCAGCAGGAATCGCTCACGGGAGCGTACGGGGCTGATCTGGCCTCCCGTGACCCCCATCTGCACCACTTCCCCTTGCCGAGCCACCTGCCGCACCGGGATGTCCGCACCGCGCGAGTGCTTTTCGAGTATATTCCTCCGCTTTTAAAGCAATATGTACGGATGGTTCGTTCTTGCAGTGTTGACCCTTGCCCGCGGGACCGCGACCTCACAGGACGGCGACCGGGTTGACCGGCGAGCCCGTTCCGCCGGGCACCCTGAGGGGCGAGACGACGATCATGAATTCATGCCGCCCCGCGTCGGCGCAGGCGGCGGAGAGCGCCTCCAGGTCCAGGTTGTCCAGCAGCGGAACCCCCATGCCGGCGACGGCCAGCGCGTGGACGGGGGAGTGCACGCCCTCGACCGGTGAAGGGCGTACGTCGCTGTCCCCGTCACCGCCGAGCAGTGCGATCGCCCGTTCGGCCAGCAGCGGCACGGCATCGACGTGGAAGCCCGCGCACGCCGCGTCCGCGTCCCAGGGGCCGAGCTCCCGCCGCCTGCGGAAACGGCCGGTGCGCAGCAGCACCGCGCAGCCCTCGTCGATCGTCACCCCGAGCGCCCGCTCGGCGGCGAGGACGTCCCCCGCGCGGACCGCGTGGCCGGGTTCCAGCCAGTCCGTCCCGAGGACGGCCGGCAGGTCGAGGAGCACGCCCCTGGTGACGAGGGGGCCGAGGGCCTCCACCGAGCCGAAGCGGGCGCCCCCCGCGTCGACGGACTCCCGCGCCGGGCGGCCGTCGTAGAGCAGGCCCCGGTAGGCGACGTGGGACAGCGCGTCGAGGTGGCTCACGGCCTTGCCGTGGTAGTCGGCGGCGATGAAGTCCTTGTGGGTGGCGGGCTCCGGGGCCTCCACGTCACCGAGGTCGGACATGTAGTGCAGGGCCGGCCTGCCGTTGTCCGGCCCGGCGCGGGTGTTCCACGGCAGGCCCAGCTGCACCGTCGTACCGGACCGGACCAGGGCGGCGGCCCGCCGTACGTGGTCCCCGGTGACGCGGTTCCAGGCGCCGCGGCCGGCCTCGGACCAGCTGCCCCAGGTGCGGACCCCGGCGAAGACGGAGTCGAACTCGGCGCGCGACACCGCGGGCCCGCCGTCCGCGGGACCGCCGCTCACCGGCTGCTCACCTGCCGCCCGCCCGTTGCCCACCCGTCGCTCCTCGGCCGCCCATGCTCTCCCGCTCTCCGTGTCCCGCCGGGTCGCCCCGTGTGCGTACGCAGCCCCGTGTGCGTACGCAAGGACATGCCCGCCGGGCCGCCGCGTCACGCCGGGGGCGCCGCAAGGTCGGCCGTACGGAGGTGCGGTCGGCGGCGGACGGCGGCGAGTGGCGGTGACGAGCCCCGACGGCGCAGGCTGTAAGCATGCGGGTGCCCATCCGCCCTCCTCCCGGACCGGGAAACGGCGGCCACCACCAGGTCCTCTTCGTCATCGCGAAGTGCGTGCCCTTCGCGATCGCGCTCCTGGTGCTGGCCATCGAGTTCACCCCCGCACACGTCCTGTACACCGGGCCCCTCCTGGTCGCCACGCCGGCGCTGGCCGCGGTGACGATGGGCCCCGCGGGCACCCTCGCCGCGGCCGGCCTGGCCGCGGCCGTCAGCGTGGCCACGGCCACGTACAACCAGGCGTGGGGGAGCCAGCAGGTCTACAGCAACTTCCTCGCCCTCTTCCTGGTGTCGCTGGCCAGCGTGATGACCAGCCGCATGGCCCGCGCCCGCAGCGCGAGCGAGCTGAGCCAGGTCCGGCGGATCGCCTCGGCCGCCCAGAAGGTCCTGCTGCGGCCCGTCCCGGAGCGGCTGGGCCCGCTGCGGGCGGCCAGCCTCTACGTGGCGGCCGAGAAGGGCGCGCAGATCGGCGGGGACCTCTACGAGGCCGTGGAGACCCGGTACGGGATCCGGATGATCGTGGGGGACGTCCGGGGCAAGGGCCTGCCCGCCGTACGCACCGCCGCGGCCGTACTGGGCGCCTTCCGCGAGGCCGTGTACTACGAGGACGACCTGGTGGACGTCATCCGGCACTGCGAGGCGGCCATGCGCCGGGACGCCGCCGTGCCGGGCGCGGTCGACGAGGAGGCGCTCGTGGAGGGCTTCGTCACCGCGGTGGTGGCCCAGGTGCCCGACGGGCACGTGGTCGAAGTGGTCAACCGCGGCCACCCGCCGCCCCTGCTGCTGCGCGGTGGCAAGGTCGAGGCCCTGATGCCCAGCAGTCCGCTGCCGCCGCTCGGCCTGGGCGAGTTCATCGCCGGTCCGCCCGGAACCCGGGACAGCTTCGCCTTCCTGCCCGGCGACCGCCTGCTGCTGCACACCGACGGCGTCAACGAGGCCCGTGACCGCGGCAACGCGTTCTTCGCCCTGCCGGAGGCCATGGAGGCGATGCCCGACCGGGGGCCCGGGGAGTTCCTGGACCGGCTGTGCCAGGCCCTGGTCCGGCACACCGAGGACCGGCTGGGGGACGACGTGGCGATGATCCTCGTCGACCGGCTCGACGAGGCGGGAGGACCGTCCCGGTGACCCGCGTGCAGTGGCTCCTGGTGCGCGGCGAACGCGGCAACCCCGCGACGCGCCTGGACGACCGGCGCCCGGACGGTGCGACCTGGTCCTGGGGCAACGAGGCCCGGCCACTGGTCCACGGCGCCCCGTACTTCGCCGAGCTGCTGGCGGCCGTCGAGGCGATGCGCGCGGGCGACCTGCTCCTGTTCACCGACTGGCGCGGAGACCCCGACGAACGGCTCGACGGGCCCGGCAGCGAGATCGGCACGGTCCTGTGCCGGGCCGCCGAACGCGGCGTCGTGGTCAAGGGCCTGCTGTGGCGATCCCACCTGGACGGCCTCCACTTCAGCCAGGAGGAGAACCTCCGCTTCGGCAAGGAGATCGCCCGGGCCGGCGGTGAGTGCCTGCTCGACATGCGCGTCCGGCCCGGCGGCTCCCACCACCAGAAGCTGGTGGTGCTGCGCCACCCGGGCCGCCCCGAGCGGGACGTCGCCTACGTCGGCGGCATCGACCTCTGCCACAACCGCAACGACGACGCCCGCCACCGCGGCGACCGCCAGTCGCTGCCCCTGGCCGCCGCCTACGGGCCGCACCCGCCCTGGCACGACGTCCAGCTCGCCCTGCGCGGACCGGTCGTCGGCGATGTCGAGGCCGTCTTCCGCGAACGCTGGGAGGACCCGGCGCCGCTCAGCCGCAGCCCCCTCACGCGCCTGCGCGAGCTGGCGCACCGCGAGGACGTCAGCGCGGACCCGCTGCCGCCGCAGACGCCCGACCCGGCCCCCTGCGGCAGCCACACCGTCCAGCTGCTGCGGACCTACCCGAACCGGCTGCTGCTCGGCTACCCCTTCGCCCCCGACGGCGAGCGCAGCATCGCCCGCGGCTACCTCAAGGCGCTGCGCCGGGCCGGAGCGCTGATCTACCTGGAGGACCAGTACCTGTGGTCGCCCCGTGTGGTGGCCGGCTTCGCCGAGGCCCTGCGCCGGCGTCCGGAGCTGCGGATGATCGGTGTCGTCCCCACCTTCCCGGACCAGGACGGGGCGCTCACCCTGCCGATGAACCTGATCGGGCGGCTCCACGCCCTGGCCGAGCTGCGCCGGGCCGGCGGCGACCGGGTCGCCGTGTACGGCCTGGAGAACCACGCCGGAACCCCCGTCTACGTCCATGCCAAGGTGTGCGTGATCGACGACGTGTGGGCCTCCGTCGGGTCCGACAACATCAACCTCCGCTCCTGGACGCACGACTCCGAACTCGGCTGCGCCGTCCACGACGAGAGCCCGGACCCGCGCGCCCCGCGCGACCCGGGAGGCCTGGGGGACGGCGCCCGCGTCTTCGCCCGCGAGCTGCGCCTGGAGCTCATGCGCGAGCACCTGGACCTCGCGGATCCCGCGTCGGACGCGGACGCGGAGCGGGCGCTGTGCGACCCCGTGGAGGCCTTCGAGGCCTTCCGCGACGCCGCCGCGGCGCTCGACGCCTGGCACGAGGGCGGCCGCCGGGGCGCGCGCCCGCCCGGGCGGCTGCGCCGCTACGCCCCTCCGGACCTGCCCGCCCGGCAGCGGCTGCCGGCCCGGCTGCTGCACCGGGTCCTGGTCGACCCCGACGGCCGCCCGATGGGACTCAGGATCCGCAGGAGGTTCTGAGCAGGGCCGCGTACCGGGCTGAACCGCCTCGAACCGGGGCAGCACCCCCGCGGGCGGGTACCCCTTAAGCGGCCAATAGGTAGTGGGGTTAGCATATGAGCGCCGCCTAGCTCGAAAGATAAAGCCTGTGACTGTCAACGAGGACTCGTTCACCAACTGGAACCACCGCGAGGAGATCGCGGAGGCGATGATCCCGATCATCGGGAAGCTGCACCGGGAGCGGGACGTCAACATCCTGCTCCACAGCCGCTCCCTGGTGAACAAATCGGTGGTCAGCATCCTCAAGACCCACCGCTTCGCCCGGCAGATCGACGGCGAGGAGCTGTCGGTCACCGAGACCATGCCGTTCCTGCAGGCGCTGACCGGGCTCGACCTCGGTCCCTCGCAGATCGACCTCGGCATGCTCGCCGCCACCTACAAGGCCGACGACCACGGCCTGTCGGTCGAGGAGTTCACCGCCCAGGCCGTCGCCGGCGCCACGGGCGAGAACAAGCTGGAGCGCAGCGAGGGCCGCGACGTCGTCCTGTACGGCTTCGGCCGCATCGGCCGCCTGGTCGCCCGCCTGCTCATCGAGAAGGCCGGTTCCGGCAAGGGCCTGCGCCTGCGCGCCATCGTCGTGCGCGGCGGCGGCGAGCAGGACCTGGTCAAGCGCGCCTCGCTGCTGCGCCGCGACTCGATCCACGGCCAGTTCCAGGGCACGATCACCGTGGACGAGGCCAACAGCACCATCGTCGCCAACGGCAACGCGATCAAGGTGATCTACGCCAACGACCCCTCCGAGGTCGACTACACGGCGTACGGCATCAAGGACGCCATCCTCATCGACAACACGGGCAAGTGGCGCGACCGCGAGGGCCTGTCCAAGCACCTGCGCCCCGGCATCGACAAGGTCGTCCTGACCGCCCCGGGCAAGGGCGACGTCCCGAACATCGTGCACGGCGTCAACCACGACACCGTCAAGCCGGACGAGCGGATCCTGTCCTGCGCGTCCTGCACCACCAACGCGATCGTCCCGCCGCTGAAGGCCATGGACGACGAGTACGGTGTCCTGCGCGGCCACGTCGAGACCGTCCACTCGTTCACGAACGACCAGAACCTGCTGGACAACTACCACAAGGCCGACCGCCGCGGCCGCTCCGCGCCGCTCAACATGGTCATCACCGAGACCGGTGCCGCCTCCGCCGTCGCGAAGGCGCTGCCCGACCTCAAGGCGCCCATCACCGGCAGCTCGATCCGCGTCCCCGTCCCGGACGTCTCGATCGCCATCCTCAGCCTGCGCCTGGGCCGTGAGACCACCCGCGAGGAGGTCCTCGACCACCTGCGCGACGTCTCGCTGAACTCGCCGCTGAAGCGCCAGATCGACTTCACCACGGCTCCCGACGCCGTCTCCATGGACTTCGTCGGCTCGCGCCACGCGTCCATCGTCGACGCCGGTGCCACCAAGGTCGACGGCGACAACGCGATCCTCTACCTCTGGTACGACAACGAGTTCGGCTACTCGTGCCAGGTCATCCGCGTGGTCCAGCACGTCTCCGGCGTGGAGTACCCGACCTACCCGGCCCCGGCGGTCTGATCCCGCCCGGTTCCTGTCCGACACCGCCGCCCCGCCCCGCTGCCCAAGCGCCGCGGGGCGGCGGTGTTCGTACCCCGGGACGCCCCCGGGACGCCCCCCGGGATGCGCCCCCAGCCAGCCCGCGGGCCCGCGCTCACGCGCCCGCGCGCACCGGCCGCCGCAGCAGGTAGACCGCCGCCGCCCCGACCAGGGCGGCCATGCACGCGATGAACACGAGCCCCGCGCCCTCCAGGCCGATCGGCCCCACCAGCAGCCCGACGCCGATCACGGGTACGGAGATGCCCGCGTAGGCCACGACGAACAGCGTCGAGACCACCGCCGCGCGCCGGTCCGGCGGCGAGGCCCCGGCCACCGCCGACAGCGCCCCGCGGAACGCCAGCCCCTGCCCGACCCCGCCGACCAGCGCGCTCGCCACCACCAGCGCCAGCAGGTCCCACACCAGGGCGCCCGCGAGCAGCGCCAGCCCGGCCAGCAGCCCCGCGCAGCCCAGCGGCAGCGACCGCCCCACCCCGACCCGGCCGACCGCCAGCTGCCCGGCGGTCGAGGCGAAGAAGGCGAGCGCGACGACCAGCCCGCTCACGGCCCGGTTGTGCACGTCGAGGGACTCCGAGAGGAAGGCCGGACTGACCGAGGTGAACACCCCGAACAGCGCGAACCCCACGAACGCGGCGATCGCCGCGGGCCCGAACACCGACCGCACCTGAGGGGGTACGCCGGGCCGCTGCGGCCGTACGGTGCTCAGCGGCCGCCGCTCCCGCACCGTCTCGTCCAGCCCCAGCACGACGGCGGCCGAGACGGCCACCAGGAACAGGTGGACGACGAACGGCAGGTACAGCGGCCACGGGGCGTACTGCGCGAGCACACCGGCGAGCAGGGGGCCGCAGCCCAGCCCGCCCATGTTGGCGGCCGTCGCCACGAAGGTGGCCCGCGAGGCCCCGCCGGGCGGCGCCAGTTCCATCACGTAGACCGTCGCGGCCCCGGTGAACAGGCCGGCGGACAGCCCCGACAGCAGCCGCCCCGCGTACAGCCAGCCCATCGCGGTGGCGCACAGGAAGCAGACGGCACTGGCCGCGGAGAAGCCCAGGCCGGCCAGGAGCACCGGCCGCCGGCCGACGGCGTCCGAGGTGTTGCCCGCCAGCAGCAGCACGCCGATGACCCCGAAGGCGTACACGGCGTACACGACGGTCACCACCAGCTCGGAGAACCCGAACTTCTCCTGGTACAGACCGTAGAGCGGGGTCGGCAGCGTGGTGCCGGCCATGCACACGGCGAACACCGCCCCGCTGAGCAAGCACTGGCGCCACCCTCGGCGATCACCGTCCATGCCGCCGACGGTAACCCGGGCTCAGCGGCCCCGCAGGGCGGATCAGGGGCGGCCCGCGTGGAGTTCCAGCGGGCCGGCGCCGCCGGCCCGGGCCGCGAGGCACGCGGTGATCTGCCGTCGCAGGGCGCCCTTGACCAGCGCGGGGAGCTCCTCGGCGGGGACGGTGCGCCATTGGAGCAGCTCGGTCGGGTCCAGCCGGATCCGGGCGAGGGCCGCAGCGTCGAGGACACCGCCGTCGTAGAGGAAGCGGATGAGGGCCGGACGGCCGGGCTTGTGCGACCAGTTCACGGCGAGCAGCCGGCCCGGGGCCAGGTCCAGGCCCAGCTCCTCCTGGACCTCCCGCCGGGCGGCGGCGCGCGGGATCTCACCGAGGTCGCTGTCGATGCCGCCGCCCGGCAGGTTCCAGCGGTCGGTGCGGCCGTACGCGGGCTGCACCAGCAGGATCCGGCCGTCGGCATCGGTGAACAGCACGCTCGCCGCGGTCAGCGCCTTCGGCCGGCTGGCCCGGTGGCTGGCGGCGTCGAGGACACCCGCGTGTTCCAGGGCCGCGCGCCGGGCCGGATCCAGGCCGGCCGGCGAACCGGGCTGCGGGACGCTGTCGACCAGGTGGGCGAAGGAGCCGGTGTGCAGGGCGGCCAGCCCGGCGCGCAGCCGCGCCGCGACACGGGCGGGCAGGACCGCGCAGGCCTCCTCCGGCCGCAGCCAGCGTGCCGCCGTGACCTCCCCGTCGGTGCCCGAGAGCGCCGCGACCTCCTGCGGCGAGAGGGGTCCGACGAGGTGGACGTGCACGATCAGGGAGCGGCCGAGCGGGCCGGCCGGCCGGGAGTCCACCGCCAGCAGCCGGCCGACCGGCACGTGGAGGCCCAGCTCCTCCCGCAGCTCGCGGGCCAGCCCCTGCTCGGGCGTCTCGGTGTCCTCGACCGTGCCGCCCGGCAGCTCCCGACCGGTCTCGCGGGAGGTGTCCGGTACGAGGACCCGCCCGCGGGTGTCCAGGACGATCCCGGTGGCGGCCACCAGCGGCGCCGGCCGGGCGGCGCGGTGGGCGTCCACCGCGTCGGGGGAGGGGCGGTCGGGCACGGCGGGCTCCTGCGGCTCGGGTCTTCGGCAGGAGCACTATGCCGGGCCCGCGGCCCGCGCCCCCCGCCGACATGCGGGGGCCTCGGGCGGCCGGCGGAACCACCCCCGCAGCCCGTGCGGTCCCGGCCCCGGCCCCGGCTGGAGGCCCCCGCCCCGGCCCGGGCCGGCCTCCCGGGCGTGCGTGCGGCCGTGCGCGGGCGCGGCCTCCGGCCGACGGTGCTCCGGCCCCTGCGTGCCCGCGGCCCGTGGCCGTGCGGAAGTCCGTCGGCCGGCCCCGGCGGGGCCTACGCGCGGGCCAGGAGGAGGCCGCCCATCGTGACCATGGTCGCCGCGACCAGCCCGTCCATGACGCGCCAGGCCGAGGGGCGGGCCAGCAGGCCGCTCAGCAGCCGGGCCCCGTAGCCCAGGCTGGTGAACCAGGTCAGGCTGGCCAGGCCCGCGCCGATGCCGAAGGCCCAGCGCAGGTCGCCGCGGTCCGCGGCCAGCGAGCCGAGGAGCAGCACGGTGTCCAGGTAGACGTGCGGGTTGAGCCAGGTCATGGCCAGGCAGGTCAGGACGGCCCGGCGGGCGGATCCGGAGGCGGCTCCCTCCGTGGTGAGCGCCGCGCCGGGGGTCGGCCGCAGCACCCGGCGCGCGGCGAGGACCCCGTAGCAGACGAGGAAGGCGCCCCCGGCCAGTCCCACGACGGTCAGCGCGGCCGGCCAGGCGATGACGAAGGCCCCGACGCCGGCGACGCCGAGGGCGATGAGGAGCGCGTCCGAGAGCGCGCAGATGGCGACCACGGCGAGGACCGCGTGGCGGCGCGCGCCCTGACGCAGGACGAAGGCGTTCTGCGCGCCGAGGGCCACGATGAGGGAGAGTCCGGTGCCGAAGCCGGCCAGGGCCGCGGTGATGGTGCCGTGTGTCATGGCTCCGACCGTAGGCAGCCTGCTGCTTTCAGTACAGCTAAAGATTTTTACGTACCATTAGCGCTCGTGATGGACGAGCTTCCCCTGGACCAGGTGCGCACGCTGCTCGCCGTGGTGGACGAGGGCACCTTCGACGCGGCGGCCGCCGCCCTGCACGTGACGCCCTCGGCGGTCAGCCAGCGGGTCAAGGCCCTG
This sequence comes from Streptomyces erythrochromogenes, assembly GCF_040684695.1. Classification (GTDB taxonomy): domain Bacteria; phylum Actinomycetota; class Actinomycetes; order Streptomycetales; family Streptomycetaceae; genus Streptomyces; species Streptomyces erythrochromogenes_C. The sequence goes on along the minus strand of NZ_JBFBGM010000026.1, from coordinate 98,173 downwards.
GAGCAGCGCACCGGGCGGGTGCTGCTGATGCGGACGAAGCCGGTGCGGGCCACGGAGTCCGGGGAGGTGGTGGTCCGCTTCGCCCGGCAGCTCGCCCGGCTGGAGCGGGACGCGCGCGCCGAGCTGGGCATGGCCGACGGCCGGGGCCCGGTGCGGCTGCCCATCGCGGTGAACGCGGACTCGCTCGCGACCTGGTTCCTGCCCGCGCTGACACGGGTCCCGCAGGACCCGCCGGTCTGCATCGAGCTGCGCCGCGAGGACGAGGCGCACACGACGGCGCTGCTGCGCGAGGGACAGGTGATGGCCGCCGTGACCTCCTCCCCGGACCCGGTGGCCGGGTGCAGCGTACGGATGCTGGGCCTGGCCCGGTACCTGCCCACGGCGAGCCCGGCGTTCGCCGCCCGGTACCTGACGGGCCCGCCGGAAGAGGACCTGCGGACGGCCCCGACGATCGTCTTCGACCGCAAGGACGACCTCCAGGACCTCTTCGTCCGGTCGCTGACCGGGGACCCGGCGGCCGGCGCGGGGCGGGTCCGGCACCACGTCCCGACCTCGGAGGGCTTCCGCGACGCGGTCGTCGCCGGGCTGGGGTGGGGGCTGGTGCCCGAACAGCAGGCGGGCCCGCTGGTGCGCGCGGGGGAGCTGGTGCTGGTGGTACCCCGGCGGCCGATGGACGTACCGCTGTACTGGCAGCAGTGGAAGCTGGACTCGCCGGCCCTGTCGACGGTGGCGGAGGTGGTCGCGGCGGCGGCCGCCGAGGCACTGCGCAGCCCTCCGGCGTGAACGCCGGGCCACCGCATAGGCTTGCCGACCATGGAGTCCTACACGATCGGCCAGGCGGCCCGGCTGCTCGGCGTCAGCGTCGACACGGCCCGCCGCTGGGCGGACGCCGAACGTTTCCCCACCCGCCGCGAGGGCACGCGCAGGATGGTGGACGGGCCGGACCTGGCCGCGTTCTGTGTCGAAGCCGCACAGGAGGGTGCCGAGGGTGAGGAGACCGCGTACACCTCGGTGCGCAACGCCTTCCCGGGCATCGTCACCGGGGTGAAGCTCGGCACGGTCGACGCGCAGGTGGAGATCCAGGCGGGCCCGCACCGCATCGTGTCGCTGCTGACGCGGGAGGCGGTGGAGGAACTCGGTCTGGAGGTGGGTGCGCGGGCCACGGCCCGCGTGAAGTCGACCAGCGTGTTCATCGACCGGGTCTGAACTGCCGCCCGGGGAGGCGGTGGGCACCGGCCGGGCGGTGAGCCCGGACGGGGGCCGCCCGGCGGCGATGGCAGACTGGCCGCTGATCCGCCGAAGGGGAGTCACACCGTTGTCCATGTTCAGCAACCTGCGCCGGGCCGTGCGCCGCGGCTACCGGCGGGCCGTCGACCTCAGTCACCCCGCCCGCTCCCCGCTCGGCAGCTCGGTGGTCAACTGCCTGGTCTACCGGGACGGCGTGCGGCAGGAGGACTGCGCGGAGGTCGAGGAGGCACTGCGGCGGGTCCGCAAGACGGGTGACGGCTTCGTCTGGATCGGCCTGCACGAGCCGGCGCAGGAGGAGCTCGCCGGGCTCGCGGAGTTGTTCGGCCTGCACCCGCTCGCCGTCGAGGACGCCGTGCACGCGCACCAGCGGCCCAAGGTGGAGCGCTACGGCGACACGCTGTTCTCCGTCTTCAAGACCGTGCGCTACGTGGAGCACGAGGAGCTGACCGCGACCAGCGAGGTGGTGGAGACCGGCGAGCTCATGGCCTTCACCGGCACGGACTTCGTCATCACCATCCGGCACGGCGGCCGCGGCACCCTCGGGCCGGTGCGCGAGGAGCTGGAAGCCGCCCCGGACCAGCTGCTGCGGGGGCCCGCGGCGGTCCTGCACGCGATGGCCGACCACGTGGTCGACGACTACGTGGCCGTCACGGACGCCGTCCAGAACGACATCGACGCCGTGGAGACCGCGGTGTTCAGCGAGAACGGCGGCCGCGGCGACGCCGGCCGGATCTACCAGCTCAAGCGCGAACTCCTGGAGCTGCGGAGGGCGGTGGCCCCGCTGAGCCGGCCGCTCCAGCAGCTGGCCACGCAGCCGATACCGGTCATCCCGCCGGAGATCCGCGCCTACTTCCGGGACGTGGCCGACCACGTGACCCGGGCCACCGAGCAGATCGGCGCCTACGACAACCTCCTGGACTCCATCCTCCAGGCCCACCTCGCGCAGGTGACGGTCGCCCAGAACGAGGACATGCGCAAGATCACGGCGTGGGCGGCGATCGTGGCCGTCCCCACCATGGTCTGCGGCGTCTACGGCATGAACTTCGACCACATGCCGGAGCTCCACTGGACGTACGGCTACCCCCTCGTCCTCGGCGTCATGGCCCTCGCCTGCTTCGTCATCCACCGCGGCTTCCGCCGCAACGGCTGGCTCTGACACCGGGGCCGCACGCGGCCCCAATTCCTTGGTGAGGCAAGGGTCTTGAGGCGCCCTCAAATCTGGTAGTAAAGTTTCCTAACGAAGCCAGGACGCCTCAACTCCCCCATGGAGGCCTTGTGTTCGCCCCCCACCGCACGATGCTGGCCGCCGGAGCCCTGCTCGGCAGCGCGCTCCTCGCCATACCCGTCGCCGCCCACGCGACCACTGCTCCCGCTCCCGCCCCCGCTCCCGGGGTGACGGCGGCGGCGGCCGCCGCCGCGGGGCTCGACGACCCGGCGAAGAAGGAGATCGCCATGAAGATCGTCTCCAGCGCGGAGAACTCCTCGCTGGACTGGAAGGCGCAGTACAAGTACATCGAGGACATAGGCGACGGCCGCGGCTACACCGCCGGCATCATCGGCTTCTGTTCCGGCACCGGCGACATGCTCGACCTCGTCGAGTACTACACGCAGGTCAAGCCGGGCAACGTGCTCGCCAAGTACCTGCCCGCCCTGCGCAATGTCGACGGCAGCGACTCGCACGCCGGGCTCGACCCGAACTTCACCAGGGACTGGGCCAAGGCCGCCCAGGACGCGGAGTTCAGGAAGGCCCAGGACCACGAGCGCGACCGGGTCTACTTCAACCCGTCCGTCAAGCAGGGCAAGTCGGACGGGGTCGGCGTACTCGGGCAGTTCATCTACTACGACGCCATCGTCATGCACGGCGACGGCACCGACTCCACCAGCTTCCGCAACATCCGGGCGCGCGCCCTGTCGAAGGCCAAGCCCCCGTCCCAGGGCGGCAACCAGACCGCCTGGCTGAACGCCTTCCTCGACGCCCGGGTCTGGGCCATGAAGCGGGAGGAGGCCCACAGCGACACCAGCCGGGTCGACACCGCGCAGCGGGTCTTCCTCAGGAAGGGCAATCTCAACCTCGACCCGCCGCTGGACTGGAAGGTCTACGGCGACTCCTTCCACATCGGCTGACGGCCGCCGCGGCCCCGGGCGCCGGCCGCCGGGCGGCCGGGTCCGGCTCCCCGGCGCCCCGGTGTCGCAGTGCGGTAACGATGTGGGTAACGATCGAGGCGGGTGCCGGGGTGTCAAGTAGGCCTGCGAGTGGGACGTTTCGGACTTCCCTGGACACGACGCCACTCCTGTCTCGCTCAGTCGCACTTTCGGTGCCGGAAATCCTGCGGTCCGGCCGATTTGGCATCACGACAACTGGCTTGACCGCGACGTAAGGGGGGCATAAGTTCTGCCCCGGCTTGCTCCAGCAGGACGGGCCCGAACGACTGTCCTCTGGGGGGACCCTCATGAACCACTACACCGACGTTCTGAAGAAGTACGCCGTCTTCTCCGGCCGCGCCCGCCGCCAGGAGTACTGGATGTTCACCCTCTTCCAGGTGGCCATCGCGATCGTCCTGATGATCCTCGACAGCGTGCTGGGCACCTACCCGCTGCTCGTCGGCCTGTACTTCCTCGGCACCTTCGTGCCCTCCCTGGCGGTCACCGTCCGTCGTCTGCACGACCTCGGCAAGTCCGGCGCCTGGTACTTCATCGCCTTCGTCCCCTTCATCGGCGGCATCTGGCTGCTCGTCCTGACCGCCACCGCCGGTCAGCAGCAGCCGAACCAGTACGGCCCGGACCCGAAGGTCCTCGCCGCCTGATCAGGCGTGCAGGCCTGATCAAGGCCTGAATGCCAGAGCGTCGCCCCGGCCGGGAACGGCCGTGGGCGGCGCTCTCGGCATTTTCCGGGGGGCCGCCGCGGCCTGCGTGACGTGCGTCTCGCGGACTGGCGGCCGGGGGCTGTGCTGACCGGCCCGATCACGAGATATCTTGATGTCGAGCAATGTTGCAGACGAGAGACGCAGACTGTGGAGCGGAGCATCCGGTGACTGACTCGACCATCATCTACACGCACACTGACGAGGCCCCGGCCCTCGCGACGTATTCCTTCCTGCCTGTGATCCAGGCGTACGCGTCGACGGCCGGTGTGAATGTCGAGACCCGTGACATCTCCCTGGCCGGTCGGATCATCGCCGTGTTCCCCGAGTACCTCGAGGAGAGCCAGCGGATCGCCGACGCCCTCGCCGAGCTCGGCGAGCTCGCGAAGACCCCGGAAGCCAACATCATCAAGCTTCCGAACATCTCGGCCTCCATCCCGCAGCTGAAGGCCGCGGTCGCCGAGCTCCAGGGCCAGGGCTACGCCCTCCCGGACTACCCGGACGACCCGAAGACCGACGAGGAGCGCGACATCCGCGCCCGCTACGACAAGGTCAAGGGCAGCGCCGTCAACCCGGTCCTGCGCGAGGGCAACTCCGACCGCCGCGCCCCCGGCTCGGTCAAGAACTACGCCAAGACGCACCCGCACCGCATGGGCGCCTGGGTCCCCGAGTCGAAGACGAACGTCGCCACCATGGGCGAGAACGACTTCCGTTCCACCGAGAAGTCCACCGTCATCGCCGAGGCCGGCACCCTGCGCATCGAGCACGTCGCCGCCGACGGCGCCACCACCGTGCTGCGCGAGTCCGTACCGGTCCTCGCCGGCGAGGTCGTCGACGCGTCCGTCCTGCACGTCGACGCGCTGCGCACCTTCCTCAACGACCAGATCGAGCGTGCCAAGGCCGAGGGCGTCCTGTTCTCCGTGCACCTCAAGGCCACGATGATGAAGGTCTCCGACCCGATCATCTTCGGCCACGTGGTCCGCGCCTTCCTCCCGAAGACCTTCGCCCGCTACGGCGAGACCCTCGCCGCCGCCGGCCTGTCGCCCAACGACGGCCTCGGCGCCATCCTCAACGGCCTGGGCGCCCTGCCCGACGGTGACGCGATCAAGGCCTCCATCGACGCCGAGATCGCCGAGGGCCCGGCCCTCGCGATGGTCGACTCCGACAAGGGCATCACCAACCTGCACGTGCCGTCCGACGTCATCGTCGACGCCTCCATGCCGGCCATGATCCGCACCTCGGGCCACATGTGGGGCCCCGACGGCAACGAGGCCGACACCCTCGCCGTCCTCCCGGACAGCAGCTACGCCGGTGTCTACCAGGTCGTCGTCGACGACTGCCGCGCGAACGGCGCCTTCGACCCCGCCACCATGGGCTCGGTGCCGAACGTCGGCCTCATGGCCCAGAAGGCCGAGGAGTACGGCAGCCACGACAAGACCTTCGAGATCGCCGCCGCGGGCACCGTCCGCGTCGTCGACGCCGCGGGCAACGCGCTCATCGAGCAGGAGGTCGCCGCCGGCGACATCTTCCGCGCCTGCCAGACCAAGGACCTGCCGATCCAGGACTGGGTCAAGCTCGCCGTCACCCGCGCCCGCGCCACCGGCGCCCCGGCCGTCTTCTGGCTCGACGAGACCCGCGCCCACGACGCGCAGCTGATCGCCAAGGTCAAGACGTACCTCGCGGACCACGACACCGAGGGCCTCACCATCGAGATCCTCTCCCCGGTCGAGGCCACGAAGTTCTCCCTGGAGCGCATCCGCCGCGGCGAGGACACCATCTCGGTGACCGGCAACGTGCTGCGCGACTACCTGACCGACCTCTTCCCGATCCTGGAGCTGGGCACCAGCGCCAAGATGCTGTCGGTCGTCCCGCTCATGAACGGCGGCGGCCTCTTCGAGACGGGCGCCGGCGGCTCCGCCCCGAAGCACGTGCAGCAGCTCGTCAAGGAGAACTACCTGCGCTGGGACAGCCTGGGCGAGTTCTTCGCGCTGGCGGCCAGCTTCGAGCACCTCGCCACCACCACCGGCAACGCCCGCGCCCAGGTGCTGGCCGACACCCTGGACCGTGCGACCGGCACCTTCCTCAACGAGGACAAGTCGCCGAGCCGCAAGCTGGGCGGCATCGACAACCGCGGCAGCCACTTCTACCTCGCCCTGTACTGGGCGCAGGAGCTGTCGCGCCAGATCGACGACCCGAAGCTGGCCGCGGCGTTCGAGCCGCTCGCCAAGACCCTCGCCGAGCGCGAGGAGGCCATCGTCGGCGAGCTCATCGCGGTGCAGGGCTCCCCGGCCGAGATCGGCGGGTACTACCAGCCCGACGCCGCCAAGGCCGCGGCGATCATGCGTCCGTCCGCGACCCTCAACGAGGCGCTCGGCCTCCTCGGCTGACACCCTCTGACGCGTTCCGCCCCGGCCGGGCCCCGTGCCCGGCCGGGGCGGACCCGTGTGCGGATGCCCCGTGCGGGACGGGCGGCCGGGCGAAACCCCATTGCGGGCCGCCCCCGGCAGGGGCTAGGAAGAGTCCGTGATCAGCGGACAGCTGGCCGGCCTGCGCGCCCGCCTCCCCGAGGACGTGGCCGTCCTGCATGCCGAGCTGCACGACGACGTCGTGACCCGCTCCGCCGCGGACTCCAGGCCCTGGAGCCCGCGCCCGCCCGCGGGCGGGCACTCCCCGTACGAGCCGGGGCCGCCCTCCGCGGACGCGGCGGTGTTCTCCGTGGTCGAGCTCGCCACCGGCGAGCTGGCCGGCGAGGCCCTGCTCTGGGGCATCGACACCCACAACCGCTGCGCCCACCTCGGCCTCTCGCTGCGGCCGGGCCTGCGCGGGCGGGGGCTGGGCCGGGAGGCCGTCGGGCTGCTGTGCCGCTACGGCTTCTCCGTGCGCGGCCTGGCCCGCCTCCAGGTCGAGACGCTCGCCGGCAACACGGCGATGATCGGCGCCGCGACCGCCGCCGGGTTCGTCCGCGAGGGCGTCCTGCGCCGTTCGGCCTGGGTGTACGGCCGGTTCGAGGACGAGGTGGTCCTCGGACTGCTCGCCGACGAGTGGACCGACGCCCGCTGAAGGCCCCGGGGCGGCCGTCGGAGCCGGTCCGGTCGGGGCAGGCCGGGGCAGGTCAGAGCCGGTGGATGCGCTCCTGGTCGAACGCCAGCGGGGAGCGTCCGGCCGCCAGGATCCGCAGGCCCGGTGCCACCCCGAGCAGCTTGCGCAGCCAGGCCAGGGCGTCCTGGCCGAGCTGCTCGGTGCCGTCCAGGACCAGTAGCATGTCCCGTTCGGCCAGCCAGGACGCGGCGTACGTCGTCGTCCCGCAGGGCGCCGCGGGCACGCCGGGTACGGAGCCCAGCTCGGCCGTGAGTTCGCGGACGCCGTAGCCGCCCTCCAGCGGGTCGAGGTCGACGACCGCCACCCCGTCGTAGAAGTTGGACGCCAGCCGCCGCGCGATCTCCCGCACCAGCAGGCTCCGCGGCTCGCGGAACCCGCCCGCCACGGTCAGCACCCGCCCCCGCCGGACGGCGGTGAGCAGTCTGGACATCTCGGCGGACGTGGCCGGGAGCCTTCCGGTCGACCCTGATTCCCGCATCGGCACGATGCCCCCCATCGCATGCGTGACCACGTACGGCCGTGCCCACAGGGATCTTTCGGCCGCGTGACGTCGATTATGCGCCACTTGCGCCGTATCGCTAGGGGAATGTCGCATTCCGATCTGTGGGTCCGCTGCCGCCCAGGTCAGGCCCACCCCGCCCCCGCGGCCCGGCGGGTCGCCCCCCGATGCGTAAGGTCTGACGGACCGTACGAAGGGGGAGCGCTGTGGGGACCTACCGGCAGACCGTGGTGGACCTGGAGGCCACCGCGGCCGAGGCGGTGGCACTCGGCGAGCGCGGCAGGAAATGGCTGGAGGCCGGGGGCGTCATCCGCCCGGTGCCCTGGCGGGGCGACGTCGTGCACCTGGCCGGGCCGCGCTGGCGGGAGGTCGTCGAGCTGCCCGCCTGGGACTGGCGCGCCCGGATCGAGGACCTGGAGGAAGAGCCCGGCGGGGAGGTGGAGGTCGTCGCGGGCCGCACGGTCTTCCACTCCGCCCTGAGCGGGGCCCCCGCCGCGATCTGCCCGCACTGCCGGCACACCGACCCCACCTGGCCGGGCGGGGCCGTCGACGCCTGGCACACCGAGGGTGCCGCCGACCTCCGGTGCTCGGCCTGCGCCCGCCGCTCGCCGCTCCCGCACTGGGACTGGACCGACGACGGCCTGGCCTTCGCCCACCTCGGCTTCGCGTTCGACGACTGGCCGCCCCTGCTCCCGGAGTTCACCGCAGCCCTCGGCCGGGAACTCGGCCACCGCGTACGGCAGTTCGCCTGCAAGATCTGACGGCGGGCGCAGCCCCGCGGCGCCGGCCGGGCAGACACCCCGTCCGCACCGGCGCACCCCGCCATCGCCGCCCCGCCCCGACCGGCCCCGCGCTCTGCGTAGTTCCCGTCGCCCGTGTGACGTACGTGCCCGGGCCGCGGCCCGGGGAACGGTTGTCCGGACGCCGGTAATGGGCTCTACTGCTGTCCAGCCCCCACCGGGGTGCATTCGCGGGAGGGGCCACGATGACAGCGGACCGGCGTACGGACCGGCGAGCACGACGAAGAACGCGCGGCGCGGACCGGGCTGCGGCACGGCCCGTGTCCCACCGGCGCCGGCCGGCCGTCCGGGGCGGCAGGCCGCTTCTGACCCTGCTGCTCTCCGGCTTCCTCCTCGTCGGCGTCTGCGCGGCCACCGGCATCGCCTGGGACCCGCTCAGCGGAACCCCCGCGCAGAACGCCACGGCCCAGGGCCCCTCCGCCCCGCAGCCCGCCGGGCCCGGCTCCGGCTCGGGCTCCGGCGGCCCGACCGCCCCGCAGCCGGAGCAGAGCCCGGCGCCCACCAAGGGCGCCGCGGCCAAGGGCAATCCCGAGGGAGCGGTGGACTCCGGGGCCGCCCGCCCCGCCGGCGCCCTGCCCTTCGACATGCCCCAGCCGGCCGCCCTGCGCTCCGGCGAAGCGGGCCGGAAGTTGGTGTTCGCCCACTACTTCACCCCGTACCCGCTCTCCCTCGACAACGCGGACGCGGACCGGGACTACTACACCCGCAACTACCTCAACCCCGACGGGGAGAGCGGCAAGCACGGCAGGTACGGCGGCCTGCTGCGCGACCGCCCGCTGCCGGTCGCGCCCAAGAGCGGCGACTGGGAGTACGCCAACCTCCAGCAGGAGGTGCGCACGGCCCGGGCCGCCGGCATCGACGGCTTCACCCTCGACCTGCTCTCCCTCTCCGGCAAGAACTGGGACCGCTCGAACCTGCTGATGGCGGCGGCCCGTTCGGTGGATCCCGCCTTCAAGATCATGCTGATGCCGGACATGACCTCGCTGAAGACCGACGACCCCCGCGTGCTGGCCGAGGCGCTCGCCACGCTCGCCGACGCCTCCGCGGCGCACCGGCTCCCCGACGGCCGGCTCGTCGTCTCCCCGTTCAAGGCGGAGGCGAAGAACGTGGCCTGGTGGACGGAAGTCATCCGGATCCTGAAGGCCGACCACGGCATCCGCACCGCCTTCGTCCCGCTCTTCCTCGACTTCGGCGCCCACAGCGGCGACTTCGCCCCGATCAGCCACGGCTTCTCCGAATGGGGCAGCCGCAGCTACGTCGGCCAGGAGAGCTCCACGCGCGACGTCCAGCGGGCCCACGGCATGGGCAAGATCTGGATGCAGCCCGTGTCGGTCCAGGACGCCCGCCCCAACCAGGGCATCTACGACGAGGCCGGCAACACGGCCACCCTGCGCGCCACATGGACGCGCGCCATCGAGGACGGCGCCGACTGGGTCCAGCTCACCACCTGGAACGACTACTCCGAGGGCAGCCAGTTCGCCCCGTCCCTGCACAACGGCCACGCCTACCTCGACCTGACCTCGTACTACCTGACCCGGTTCAAGACGGGCGGATGGCCGAAGATCGTCCGGGACACCCTGTACCTGAGCGCGCGCACGCAGTTCGCGAACGCCGACCCGACCGGCGACCAGTCGCTGGTGATGTCGCTGCGCAAGGGCAGCGCCCCGTCCCGCGACACGGTCGAGGTGCTCAGCTTCCTCACGGCGCCGGCGGCCGTGCGCACGACCGTCGGCACGGCCCGGGGCAGCCACGACGCCCCCGCCGGGATCCACTCCAAGCTGCTGCCGCTGAAGACGGGCACCAGCGAGGCCCAGGTCGTCCGGGACGGCAGGGCGACGGCCGAGGTCGACCTGCCGTACCGCGTGGACCACACGGTGGACGTGCAGGACCTCCAGTACTACGCGGCAACCAGCGGCCGCGAACCGTAGCCCCGGCCCTCGCAGCCCCACCGGCCGCAGCCGGTCCAGCCTTCGAGCCCCGGCTCCCCGCCGGCCGCGGGCCCGGCTCCGGGTTCGGTTCCGCCCCGTGGCCTCGCCCCTGCCTCCGGGCCGCCGGCCGTGGTCCCCGCCCTCGGGACCGGCCCCGTGCTCGGGCCTGGGGCCTTCGCCCTGCATCCCGCCGGGCGCGGGCGGTGCGGTCGCGCGGGACCGGCCGGTTCCGGCCCCGCACGGGCCGGTGGTCTTCCGGCCCGCCCAGGCCGCGGGGGATGATCCGGACGACAGCCGCGCCGCACCCCGGAGGTCCCGTGACCGAGACGACACGCCCCGCCGACCCCACCGCCGAGCCGCCCGCAGGGCACCCGCAGCCGGGGGAGTTCCCCGGCGGGCCCGCCCTCTTCCGCCTCGATCCGCTCGTGGCCCACCTCAACCACGGTTCCTTCGGCGCGGTCCCCGTGCCCGTCCAGGAGGCCCAGGCCGCGCTCCGCGCCGAGGTCCACGCCGATCCCGACGCCTTCTTCATCGCCCTGCCGGACCGCCTCGAACAAGCCCGCACCCGGATCGCCGCGCACCTCGCCGCCGACCCCGACGGCCTCGCCTTCATCGCCAACGCCACCGAAGGCGCCAACCTCGCGCTCGACGCCGTCCCGCTCGCCGACGGCGACGAGATCCTGGTGACCGACCACGGCTACGGCACCGTCACCGCGGCCGCCGCCCGCCGCGCCCCGGTCACCACCGTCGCCCTGGACCCCGCCCTGCCCGACGAGGACGCCGTGCGCGAGACCGTGCTGGCCGCGCTGACGCCCCGCACCCGGGTCGCCGTACTCGACCACGTCAGCTCGCCCACCGCCCGGATCATCGCCTCGCCCCGCCTCATCGCCGACCTGCGCGAGCGCGGCGTCACCACCGTCGTCGACGGCGCCCACGCCCCCGGCATGCTCGCGGACCCGCTCTCCCCGGGCGCCGACTTCTGGTTCGGCAACCTCCACAAATGGGGCTACGCCCCGTCCGGCACCGCCCTGCTCGCCGTCGCCCCGCAGCACCGCCACCGCGTACGGGCCCTCGTACCCTCCTGGGAGGACGGGCACGGCTTCCCGCGCTCCGTCGAGAACCGCGCCACCGCCGACTACACGGGCTGGCTCGCCGCCCCCGAGGGGCTCGACCTCATCGAATCCCTCGACGCGGCCAAGGTCCGGGCCCACAACAGCACCCTCGCCGCGCACGGCGCCGCACTGCTCGCCGAGATCCCCGGGCTCACCCCGCTCCCGCACACCGACGGCCTCGCCATGCGCACCCTGCGCCTGCCGCCCGGCCTCGCCGAGGACCCGGACAGCGCCCGCGCCCTGCGCGAGGAGATCGCCGCCCGGCTGCGCATCCGGGTGCTGATCTGGCCCTGGCCGGGCGGCGGCGGCATCCGGATCTGCGGACAGATCTACAACCGGCCCGAGGAGTACGCCCGCCTCGCCGCCGCCCTGCCGGCCTACGTGGTCTGACCGGACGACCGGGTCGGCGGCCGACCCCGCGGAGCGGGGCCGGCCGGTTCAGCGGCCGCGCCGCAGCAGGTAGGTGTCCATGATCCAGCCCTTGCGGGCGCGGGCCTCGGTCCGCAGCTCCTCGATCCGCCCCGCGACCTCCGCCAGCCTGCCCTGCACCAGGATCTCGTCAGGGGTGCCCACGTAGGCCCCCCAGTAGATGTACAGGTCCTGGTCCAGGTGGGCGGTGAAGGCGTGCCGCGCGTCCAGCATCACCACCACGTCGTCCACATCCGCCGGCCAGCCCTCGGCCAGCCGCCGTCCCGTGGTGATCTGGACCGGCCGGCCGACCCGGTTCAGATTGGTCCGGTGCCGCGCCAGCAGTGCGGAGATGCTGCTGATGCCCGGCACGACCTCGTGCTCGAAGGCCACCCGGCCGCGCTCCAGCACCTCGTCGAGGATCGCGAGCGTGGAGTCGTAGAGCGACGGATCGCCCCACACCAGGAACGCACCGGTCTCCCCGTCCGCCAGGTCCTGCGCGATGAACCGCTCGAAGAGCTCGGCCCGCGCGCTGCGCCAGCCGTCCACCGTCGGGGCGTACTCGGCGGGCGTCCGGTCCCGGTCCGGGTCGCGCCCCTCCACCAGCCGGTGGCCGGGTCGGGCGTGCGCGTCGAGCATCGCGCGCCGCAGCCCGGTCAGATCCGCCTTCTCCTCGCCCTTCTCCAGGATGAGGAATGCGTCCGCCGCGCCGATCGCCCTGACCGCCTGGAGGGTCAGATGGTCCGGGTCGCCCGCGCCTATGCCGATCACTGAGAACTTCTTCACCCGGCTATTGTGCCCACCATGCGTGTCGCCCTGTTCGTCACCTGCGTCAACGACGCGATGTACCCGCAGACCGGCATCGCCGTCGTCCGCCTCCTGGAGCGGCTCGGCGTCGACGTGGACTTCCCCGCAGGCCAGAGCTGCTGCGGGCAGCCGCAGTACAACACGGGGTACCGGTACGAGGCCGAACCGCTCGTGCGGCGCACCGCGGCGGCCTTCGCCGGCCACGAGTACGTGGTCACCCCCTCCGGCTCCTGCGCCGCGATGATCCGCGAGCACTACCCGCGGATCGGCCGCAGGGCGGAGCGCGAGGGACGCGGCACGGAGCTGACGCAAGCCTCCCGCTCGCTCGCGCCGCGCGTGTACGAACTCACCGAGTTCCTGGTGGACGTGCTCGGCGTGACCGACGTCGGCGCGTACTTCCCCCACACCGTCACCTACCACCCCTCCTGCCACGGCCTGCGCGGCCTGGGACTCGGAGACCGGCCCCGGCGGCTGCTCGCCGCCGTGCGGGGCCTGGACCTGGTCGAGCTGCCGGGCGCGCAGGAGTGCTGCGGGTTCGGGGGCACCTTCGCCGTCAAGAACCCGGACGTCTCCACCGCCATGGGCGCCGACAAGATCGCCGCCGCGGCCGGCACCGGGGCCGAGGTGCTGTGCGGCGCCGACAACTCCTGCCTCGCCCATCTGGGCGGACTCCTGCGCCGCGCGGACAGTCCGCTGCGGACCCTGCACCTCGCCGAGATCCTGGCCGCGACCGAGGAGGAGCCCCCGACATGAGCCGCACGGACCTCGGCATGCCCGCATTCCCCGAGGCGGCCCGCGAAGCCGTCCGGGACGGCGTGCTGCGCGCCAACCTCCGGCACGCCACGCACACCATCCGCGACAAGCGGGCGCGGGCCGTCGCCGAGCTCGCGGACTGGGACCGGCTGCGCGCCGCCGGCAAGGCCGTCAAGGACCACACCCTGCGCCATCTCGACCGCTACCTGATCCAGTTGGAGGCGGCGGTGACCGCCGCGGGCGGCACCGTCCACTGGGCCGTCGACGCGGACGAGGCCAACCGGATCGTCACGGAACTCGTCCGCGCGACCGGCGAGCGCGAGGTCGTCAAGGTCAAGTCCATGGCCACCCAGGAGATCGGCCTCAACGAGGCCCTGGAGGCCGCCGGGATCGCCGCCTACGAGACCGACCTCGCCGAACTCATCGTGCAGCTCGGCCACGACCGCCCCTCCCACCTCCTGGTCCCCGCCATCCACCGCAACCGGGCCGAGATCCGCGACATCTTCCGCGCCGAGATGGGCCGCTGGGGCCGTCCCGCGCCCGACCCGCTCGGCGACGACCCGCGGGAACTCGCCGAGGCGGCGCGCCTGCACCTGCGCGAGAAGTTCCTGCGGGCCAAGGTCGCCGTCTCCGGTGCCAACTTCATGGTCGCCGAGACGGGCACCATGGTCGTCTTCGAGTCCGAGGGCAACGGCCGGATGTGCCTGACCCTCCCCGAGACGCTGATCTCGGTCGTGGGCATCGAGAAGGTCGTCCCCACCTTCCGCGACCTGGAGATCTTCCTGCAGACCCTGCCGCGCTCCTCGACGGCCGAGCGGATGAACCCGTACACGACGATGTGGACCGGGCTGGGCCCCTCGCGCGGGACGGACGGCGACGGGCCCTCCGCCTTCCACCTCGTCCTCCTCGACAACGGCCGCACCGACACCCTCGCGGACGAGACCGGCCGCCAGGCCCTGCGCTGCATCCGCTGCTCCGCCTGCCTCAACGTCTGCCCCGTCTACGAGCGGGCCGGCGGCCACGCCTACGGATCGGTCTACCCCGGCCCCATCGGCGCCGTCCTCAGTCCCCAACTGCGCGGCACCGAAAGCGAGATCGACGCCTCGCTGCCCTACGCCTCCACCCTGTGCGGCGCCTGCTACGACGTCTGCCCGGTCGCCATCGACATCCCCGAGATCCTCGTCCACCTGCGCGAACGGGTGGTCCAGGGCGGACCCGTGACCCGGCAGGGCATCCGCGTACGGATCCGCCCCGCGCGCGGGCACACCGCCGAACGCGCCGCGATGCGCGCCGCCCGGCTGCTCCTGGACCGCCCCGGGGCCCTGCGCGCGGGGGAGCGCCTGCTGGCCCGTGCCCGCAGGCTGGCGCCGCGCCGGCTGCCCGGTCCCGGAGCCGCCTGGACCGACACCCGCGCGCTGCCCTCCGTACCCGCCGAGTCGTTCCGCGACTGGTGGGCCCGAGAACGGGGAACCCGACAGTGACCAGCAGGGACCGCATCCTGGCCCGTATCCGCCGGGCCACCGGGCAGCCGGACCCGCAGCCGGCGCACGGCCCCGGCGCGGGCCCTGGCCCCGGCCCTGGCCCCGGCCCCGACACCCACCCCGACGTCGACATCCCGCGGGACTACCTGCGCGTACACGGCACGCGCACCCCGCAGGAGCGCGTGGACCTGCTCGCGGCGCACCTCACCGAGTACCGGGCCCGGGTCCACCGCACCGACGAGGACGGCCTGCGGGACCTGCTCGGCCGCCTGCTCGCGGGCGCCGGGACGGTACAGCTGCCGCCCGACCTCGGCTTCGGCCTGCCCACCGAGCCGACGCTCACCTTCGTGCCCGACCGTGCGGCGCAGACGCCCCGGGAACTGGACCGGGTCGACGCCGTCGTGACCGGCTGCGCCCTGGCGATCGCCGAGACCGGCACGCTCGTCCTCGACGGCGGCCCGGACCAGGGACGCCGCCGCATCACCCTCGTCCCCGACCACCACATCTGCCTCGTACGCGTTCCCGAGCAGGTGGTGGACTCCGTCCCGCAGGCCCTGCCGCTGCTGGACCCCGGCCGCCCGCTGACCTGGATCTCCGGCCCCTCGGCGACCAGCGACATCGAACTGGACCGGGTGGAGGGCGTCCACGGCCCCCGCAGACTGGACGTGGTCCTGGTGGGGGCCCGCGGCCCCGTGCCGGGCCCCGGGACACAATGAGGCCATGTCATCCCACATCGCCCTGACCGCCCTCGTGGTCCACGACTACGACGAGGCCATCGACTTCTACACCCGGGCCCTCGGCTTCGACCTGGCCGAGGACACGGCCCGCCCGGACGGATCCCGCTGGGTGGTCGTCCGCCCGCCCGGCGCCACCGAGTCCGCCCTGCTGCTGGCCCGCGCCAAGGACGACGCCCAGCGCTCCCGCGTCGGCGACCAGACCGGAGGCCGCGTCGGCTTCTTCCTCTACACGGACGACTTCGCCCGCGACCACGCCCGGATGACCGCCGAGGGCGTCCGCTTCCTGGAGGCCCCGCGCCACGAGCCGTACGGCTCCGTCGCCGTCTTCGAAGACCTGTACGGCAACCGCTGGGACCTCCTCCAGCCCGCCCTCCGCTGACCGCTAGCCGCTGCTGCGGTCGGCGGCGGCGCCGCCGCTCAGCCGCGGAGCCTCCCGTGCGGCATCGACCGCCGGGCCTCCCCGCTCCACCCGGCCCGCCAGTTCCCGGGCCCACCGGACGAGGCCCGGCACGTCGATCCCGTACGGGTCCGCGCGCAGCCCGTCGAGCCCGTCGATCCCGTCGGCCCCGCGCCGCAGCAGCCGGGCCCCGCCCACCGCGTTGCCGCGGGCGGCGTGCGTCAGGCCGACCGCGAGCTGTGCCAGCCCCCGCCACAGCGGGGCCGATGCCCCGGGCCCGGACTTCCAGGCGTCCTCGAAGACCTCGTGCGCGTGGAAGGGCATCCCCGCGTCCAGCAGCCGCTGCGCCTCCCGCACCGTCTCGGCGGGCGAGCGCACGACCCCCTCGGGCTGCCGCTCCACACCGGCCGCGCCGTAGGCCAGCGGGCGCCCCAGCCCGTCCCTCGGACGGGCGCTCCTCGCCCGCCCTTCACCATCCCTGTCCCGTGCGTTCACCACCCCATCCTGCCCCGCGCCGATTACCCGTGCATGCACACCCCTCGGCGTGGGGTAATGTTCTGCATGTGCCGCCGAGCACGGGGAAACCCGCAGGTCGAAGGTACATCGGGACGTGGCGCAGCTTGGTAGCGCACTTGACTGGGGGTCAAGGGGTCGCAGGTTCAAATCCTGTCGTCCCGACTGTGCGGAAACGCAGGTCGGAGGCCGTTCTCTCATCCGTGAGAGGGCGGCCTTTCGTGCGTCCGGCGAAGATCGCATCCGGCCGCGGTGTCAGTGCGCCGGGCTATCCTTCCGGCCACCGCACACCGACTGTAGGGACCCGAAGAATTGACCGGCCTGTCTGCTTTCCCGCTGCCCTTCCACGCCGCCCGTTCCATATCGTTCGCCGAGCCCCGGACGCTGCGGGAACTCGAGATCATGCAGTGCAGCGCGCACCTCCGCGCGAAGCCGGGGTGGTTCGACAAGATGAACGACGCCGACATCGCCGCCCGGTGGACGCGGGAGGCGCTCGCCCAGGGCCTCACCGAGGCGCAGGTCCGCTACGTCCTCGCCGAACTCGCCCACTACGCCGCGCTGCGGGACGGTCGGACGGGCATCGAGGTGTCCGGCGTCGACGGGGTGTGGCAGTCGGACACGCTCGTCGACGAAGCGCTCAGGTCCCGGCTGCGCGAGGCGGTCCGGGTGCTGGAAGAGGTCCCCGAAGCCGAACAGGACTGGCACCCCGGATCGGACGGCCAGGTACTGGACCTGGTCCACCCCTCGATGTTCTGCCTGGTGCGCGAGGCGAGCGGCGCGCCCGAGCGGGCCTGGGAGAACCCGACGACCCGCTACTCGAAGTACGAGTTCTCCGACAAGTTCCAGTGGCTGCCCACGGACGTGGACGTCCACGACGACGGCACCGTCGCCTTCCGCTCGTACGTCAACAACGTCCACCCCGAGACCCATCACCAACTGGCTTCCGTCCTGCCGGACGTGTTCGCGCGGATGCTCCCGCTGTGGGAGAAGGTGCTCACGGACCTGCGTCATCCGCGGCCCCTGCGGATCGAGACGAACCCGTACACGTGGTACGCATCGGAACCGGAGTACCCGAACAAGTCCGCCTACAGCGACCCCGCGGAACACAAGGAAGCCCTCCGCGTGTGGGAGGCCGCCCACGAGGACTGGTGGGAGAACCGCCGCCCGGTCATCCCGGAGGCCCCGGAGTTCACCGCGCCCGAGGCGCCCGAGGAGTCCGCCCGGGTCGACCTGCGCGGCCGCCGCCTCCAGGTCATCGTCAAGCTCGCCACGATCCACCTCACACCGGACAAGCCCGAGTACGCCGGCGGTTCCTGGCACGTCGAGGGCATGCTGAACGAGCGGATCGTCTCGACCGGCATCTACTACTGGGACAGCGAGAACATCACCGAGAGCCGGCTGAGCTTCCGGGCGGCACTCGACGACCCCGACTACGAGCAGAACGACGACAACGGCCTGCGCGAGGTCTACGGCCTGGAGGACGAGGACGAGCTGAACCAGCTGCTGGGATCGGCGTCGACGCCGGCGGGCCGCTGCCTGGCCTTCCCGAACATCCTCCAGCACCGCGTCGGCGCCTTCCGCCTCGCGGACCCCACCCGTCCGGGACACCGCAAGATCCTCGCGTTCTTCCTGGTCGACCCGTCCGAGACGATCGTGTCGACCTCCGACGTGCCTCCGCAGCAGCCGTGGTCCGACACCTCGACCATGACGCTCGAACAGGCCGGGACCTACCGCGAACAGCTCATGCACGAACGCAAGTTCTTCGTCGACGAGCACAACAAGGAGCTCTACGAGCGGGAGTTCTCCCTCTGCGAGCACTGACCCCCTTCACAGCCCGCCCCGAGGGGCCGTTCCGTATCCACCCGGACCGGCCCCTCGGCCGTTCCCGGACGGGCCGCGGGTGGGTGGTGATCCGCCGTTGATCGGCCGTAGAGCCGGGGCGGGGACCATCGGCGACAAGGGGAACAACGGCTCGAAGGTCACCACCGGTCGCGGCCGTCCTCGGTGGGCCGCGCGGCCTCCGGGCCCCTCGGTCCCCGGTACTTGGCCAACCCACGGAAGGTGGACTAGGCATGCACGGTGTTACGTCGCTGCAGTCGACGACGGGCTTCGGAGAGCTGCTCAGGGTCCGGCGCGAGCGCGTCGGGCTGACCCAGCAGGTGCTCGCCGACCACGCGACCCTGAGCGTGCGGGCGATCCGGGACATGGAGAGCGGGCGGGTGCAGCGGCCCCGGCAGGAGACGGTCCGGCTGCTGGCCGACGCGCTGCGGCTGGAGGGCCAGCACCGGTCGAGCTTCGAGGCGGCGGCGCGCCGGCAGGCGCTCGTGGAGGAGCCCCGTGACGAGCCGACCGCGCCGCCGGTCGCCCGCGGTGCGATCGTCGGCCGGGAGCTGGAGGTCGAGGTGCTGACCGACGCCCTCGCCGTGCACGGCGACCGGCTGGTGACCGTGGCGGGCCTCGGCGGGGTCGGCAAGACCCGCCTGGTCCTGGAGGTCGCGAGACGGTTGCACCTCGCGTCGCGGTGGTCGGTGCGCTGGATCGACTGCGGCCGCCAGTCGGTCGCCGGACTGGCCCGGACGGTGGGGGAGCGGCCCACCCTGCTGGTGCTGGACGGAGCCGACGCCGGTGTGGACACGGCCCTGCTCGACGAACTGTTCCACCGCTGCCCCGGCCTGCGGGTGCTGATCACCGCGCGGGTGCCGCAACCGCTGCCCGGCGGGCAGGTGATCCCGCTCGCGCCGCTGCCCACTCCGGGGCCGGAACTCGACCACGACCCGGTGGCGCTGGCCGAGGTGGGAGCCGTACGCCTGCTCCTGTCGCACCTGAGGCGGCTGCGGCCCGGTTTCCGCCTGGAGCCCGAGGAGGCGCCGGCCGTGGCCTCGATCTGCCGCCAGCTCGACGGGCTGCCCGGGGCGCTGGAACTCGTGGCCGGCTGGTCGACGGTGCTCTCCCCGCGCCAGCTGGTGGCGCGGCTCACGGACGGGCCGTTCCACCTGGCGCCGCCCCCGGCGGGGTTCGGCGGCCGGGCCGACGTGGGGGCCGCGCTCGGGGCCGCGCTGAGCCGGCTGACGCTCGGCCAGCGGGACCTGCTGGAGCGGCTCGCGGCCACCCCCGGGGACTGGTCGGGCGAGGACGCCGTCGCACTGAGCGGCCGGTCGCCGCAGGAGTGCCTGGCGGCGGTGCACGAGCTGCTGGCGAGCGGGCTGATCCGCAGCGTCCCGGCCCGCGACGGCGTCCGGTTCACCGTGCTGAACCTGTGCCGGCGCCTGTGCGGGAGCGGCGTGCACGCCGAGCTCGCGGCGGCCGGCTGAGGCCCGTCGGCGGACCCGCGCACGGTCCCGCGCACGGCCGTTCCAAGCCTGCGGCCTGGGCCGATACTGCCCGAATCCTGCCGGGCGAGCTGCCGGTCCGGTGCCCGGAACCTCCCTAGCGTTCTGTCCACGGCCGGGCGGGTTCGCCCCCGGACGTCCACCTACCGACACAGAGGGTTTGCGCCGTGGAGCAGCATGCCGTGGAGCAGCACGCAATGGCCGAGCCGGCCGGTCTGGACGTCGTCGTGACGACCATGGCCTCGGACTCGCACACCTGGAACCTGGTCTTCCTCCAGCTGCTGCTGGAAGAGCTCGGACACCGGGTCACCAACCTGGGCGCGTGCGTGCCGGACGAGCTGCTGGTCGCCGAATGCCGCCGGGTCGAGCCGGACCTCATCGTCCTGAGCAGTGTCAACGGGCACGGCTTCAACGACGGGCTGCGGGTGATCGAGGCGCTGCGCGCCTGCCCCGAACTGGCCCGGACGCCGACCGTGATCGGCGGGAAGCTGGGGATCTCCGGCTCCGGCACCCCGGCCCGGCAGCGGGCACTGATGGCGGCGGGCTTCGACGGGGTCTTCGAGGAGGGCGGCTCGGTGCTGGACTTCCAGTCCTTCGTCGGTTCGCTGCCGGCCGGGGCGGCCCGTACGCTGCCCACCGCATCCGTGGCGCGGGCGCTGCCCGCCGGTTCGGGGGCACTGCTGTGACCGGCGTCGACGTCCGCGTCGGTGCAGCGGCTGCGGCGGGCGGCGTGCCCGCCGCGTCGTCCCGCGGCTTCGGCGCCTTCGTCGCCCGGGCCCGCGCGGCCGGGACCCTGGTGGTCCAGCCCCGGATGGGCATGGCCGACCCGCTGCGCATGCGCGACGGCCTGCGCGCCACCCGGGACGCGGAAGCCGCCACCGTCGGCACCATCACCCTCGACAGCTACACCCGCACCGGTGACCTCGAAGCCGCCCGGCGCGCGCTCGCCGAGGGCGTCGGCCTGAACGGCTACCCGATCGCCACGCATCCCGTCGACACCACCCGCGCCGTCCTGCGGGGCGTCACGGACGCGCGCTTCCCGGTACAGGTCCGGCACGGTTCGGCGATGCCCGAGCACATCGTCCGCGCGCTGCTGGCGGTCGGCCTGGACGCCACCGAGGGGGGCCCGGTCTCCTACTGCCTTCCGTACAGCCGTACGCCGCTGCGCGAGGCGGTCGCCGCCTGGCAGCGCAGCTGCGAACTGCTGGCCTCGACCCGGGAGTACGGGGCCGAGCCGCACCTGGAGACCTTCGGCGGCTGCCTGATGGGCCAGCTGTGCCCGCCGAGCCTGCTGATCGCGGTCAGCGTGCTGGAGGCGCTGTTCTTCCGGCAGCACGGGCTGACCTCCGTCTCGCTGAGCTACGCCCAGCAGGCCGACCCGCGCCAGGACGAGGAGGCGCTCACGGTCCTCGGAAGGCTGGCCGGGGAACTCCTGCCGGACGTCGACCACCACGTCGTGCTCTACGCCTACATGGGCGTCTTCCCGCGCTCGCCCGGCGGGGCCCGGCTGCTGCTGGAGGACGCGGCCCGGCTGGCGGTACGGGCCGGCGCCGCCCGGCTGATCGTCAAGACCACCGCCGAAGCCCACCGGATACCGACCGTGGGGGAGAACGTCCGGGCGCTGGAGACCGCCGCCGCGGCCGCCGCTGACGAGCGCTCCCGCCCGGCGCTGACGGCCGCCGGGAGCGCCCCGTACGAGGCCGGCACCGGAACCGGCACCGGAACCGACACCGGCATCGAGGCGGAGGCGCGTGCGCTGATCGGCGCCGTGCTGGAGCTGGACGCGGACGTCGGCCGGGCTCTGGTGCGGGCCTTTGCCGCCGGCTACCTGGACGTCCCCTACTGCCTGCACCCGGACAACGCCGGACGGGCCCGCACCTCGCTGGCGCCCGACGGCCGCCTGCTCTGGTCGAGCGTCGGCTCGATGCCGATCGCCGGCCTCGCGGACGACGGCCCGCGTCCGCCGATCCTCGGCTCGGCCGGACTGATCTCGGCGCTCTCCCACGTCCAACGGTCCTACGACGACCGCGCCGCCGACCCGTCGGCCATCGACCCCTGCACGGCCGGCCCCTACGCGGCCGGTCCCCACGCGGCCGGTCCCCACGCGGTCGACCCGCCCGCCGCCGGAGCCGCCGCCCCCGGTACCGCCCCCGGCGCGCCCCAGCCTTCCGTACCGCCGCCCACGAAGCCCACGAAGCCCACGCCACGACGAGAGTTGGGACCGACCACATGACCACCGACGGGCACACGGCCCCCGCCACACCGATCCCGGACCCTGGACGCCACCTGACCGCCCCGGCCACCCGCAGCGCGCTCCGGATCCAGCACCAGCTCCTCTTCGCCGCCCGCGAGTTCCTGCGCGGGCGCGGCTTCACGGAGCTGCTCCCGCCGATCATCGGGCCGGTCACCGACCCGGGCTCGCGCGGCTCCAAGCAGGTCGACGTCGACTTCTACGGCCACCGCTACAAACTGATGACGAGCGCCATCCTCTACAAGCAGGCCTCGCTGCTGGCCTTCGACAAGATCTTCTGCATCGCCCCCAACGTCCGTCTGGAGCCGCTGGAGACCGCCGGCACCAGCCGCCACCTGGCCGAGTTCCACCAGCTCGACGTGGAGATGGCCGGCGCGAGCAGGGACGAAGCCGTACAGCTCGTCGAGGAACTCGTGGTGCACATGGTCGGCAGCGCGGTCCGCGAGCTGCCCAAGGAGTTCGCAGAACTCGGCCGGGACACCGCCGCGTTCACCGAGCTGCTGAGGGGTTCCTTCGGCCGGATGCGGCACTCCGAGGCCGTCACCGAACTCCAGGGGCTCGGCCACCCGCAGAGCCCCGACGCCGAACTGGACTGGGACGGGGAGGCACTGCTCTCCGCCCGGCGGGACCGGCCGTTCTTCGTCACCGACTACCCCAAGGGCTCGCGCGGCTTCTACGACCGCGAGGACCCCGAACACCCCGGCCTGCTGCAGAACTTCGACCTGATCGCCGCCGAGGGCTACGGCGAGCTGTGCAGCGGCAGCCGGCGCACCAACGACTACGCCGAGATCGTCACCCGGATGCGGGAGACCGGCGAGAACCCGCAGAAGTACCGCTGGTACCTCGACCTGGTCCGCGAGGGCGTGCCCGCCAGCGCGGGCTTCGGGATCGGCGTCGAGCGGCTGACCCGCTACATCGCCGGGCTGGACGCGGTCTGGCAGGCCGCCGCCTTCCCCAAGCTGGCCGGGGTGGTGTCCCCGTGAGCGACCTGTCCGCGCCCGGCTTCCCCGAGGAGGAGGTCCGCCGTCGCGCCCGGGCCGGCGCGGCGGCGGCCTTCCCGCCGCCCGGCGAGTACGGCCGGGTCCTGTTCGGCGCGGAGCCCGCCGACGGGCTGCGGCCGGACAGCGGGAGCGATCCGCTCGACACCCTGCGGATCACCCCGCCGGTCCTCATGCCGCAACGGCTCGCCCGGCTGATCGACCTCGGCCGCGAGCCCGACTACCGGGACGTCGAACTGGCCACGTCCATCGGTGGGTTCACCTCGGCCCTGCCGGTGTACGTGTCGGCGCTCGGCTCCACCCGGGCGGCCGGAGGCGATCTCGGACTCGCGCTCAGCCGGCAGGCCGGCGCGCTCGGCCTCCCCATGGTCATCGGCGAGAACGTCGTCCCCGTGAACGGCTACGGCCGGCAGGGCGAGGCGGCCGACCGGGCACTCCTCGGCCGCCTGCGCGCCTACGCCGAGCACCTGCCCGACGGACGGGGCGGGGTCGCCGTCCAGCAGTCCACCGAGGACGCCGACGCCGAGGTGTGGAACCTCGTCTACAGCGACCCGGCGGCGCGGCCGCTCCTGGAATCCGGCCGGCTGGCCTTCGAGCTGAAACTCGGGCAGGGGGCCAAGCCGGGCCTCGGCGGGATGACCGTCCTGGACGCCGACGCGGCCGCCCGGGTCGGCGACCGGTACGGGCTGGACGACGTGTTCGGCGACGGCCGCGTGCTGCGCTCCAGCACCCCCGGCACCTTCACCGCCGAGATCCTGCGCCAGCAGGTCCGGCTCATGCGCAACAACTTCCCCCGGGCGCGGGTCTGGGTGAAGCTGCACCCCGGCCGGGACGTCGCCGAAGCCGCCCGGGTCGCCGCCGGGGCGGGCGCGGACGCCGTCACCGTGGACGGCGCCGAGGGCGGCACCGGCTGGGCTCCGGGGGCCTTCCCGGCCCAGGTCGGCCTGCCGCTCGCCGAGTGCCTGCGCCGGCTGGCGGCCGCCGGGCCCCCGCCGTGCCTGCTGGTCTCCGGGCGGATGTGGGAGGGCGGCCGGGCCGTGAAGAGCCTGGCGCTCGGCGCCCGCGCGGTGGGACTGGGCCGGGCGGCCCTGCTCGCCGCGGCCGAGGACCCGCAGGCCGGGCTGATCCGTTTCACGGAATGCCTCGCGCTCGAACTCCGACTGCTGATCAGCGCGCTCGGGAAATACGCTCCGGATGCGCTGGACCGGGACGACGTATGGGCCCCGGATTTCCCGGCCATTCCCGCCGCAGGATAACCGAATAGGCCTTTCCCGTAGCCCGCCGAGGCGCCCGTGGGCGCCTCGGCGGGCTGTCCCGTCTGCGGCTTCCCGGTCCGTCGCGGCCTCCGCCGAGCGGCAGTTGAAACTGCCGATCGCCTTCCTGGCAATCTGCCGATCGGCCCGGAAATGCAGCCCTATCGTCGAGACGACTACCCGCAGCGTCGTTAATTCATCGGGGTTGGATGATGGAATCTCGCGGTTTTCCCTTCATATCCGTCGCACGCCGGTTCCCGGACCGCCCGGCCCTGAGGCTCGGCGCCCGTACCGTCACCTACCGGGAGCTGGACGAACTGAGCGGCACCCTCGCCGCCCGGATCGCCGCCCGGACCGCGCCCGGCGCGACGGTGGCCGTCACCGGCCGGGACCGGCTCGACCACGTGGTCGGCCTGCTCGCCGCGCTCCGCGCCGGCGCCACCTACCTGCCGCTGGACCGGGAGGCGCCCGAGGAGCGCAACCGCTGGATCCGCGCGGACGCCGGCGCCGCACTCACCTGCACCGAAGGCGAACTGGACGGCGAACTGGCCGGCGAACCGGCCGGGGCCGACGCCGGAGCCGAAGGCCCCGCCGGACCGGCGGACGGGCGGCCCGCGGACGCCTCCGCCGCGGGTTACCTCATCTACACCTCCGGCACCACCGGCCGCCCCAAGGGCGTGCACGTCCCCCTCGCCGCGCTGACCGCTCACCTGGCGGCCGCCGTCGAGCGCTTCGGCCTCACCGCGGACGACGTGGTGCTGCACTTCGCCCGCCCCACCGTGGACGTGGCCGTCGAACAGGTGCTGACCGCCCTGTCGGCCGGCGCCTGCATCGTCGTCCCGCAGGAGCAGCTCCTCGCCCCCGCGGCCCTGCTGGAGCTGCTGGACACCGAGGGCGTCACCGTGGCCAACCTCGCCGCCGGCTACTTCCAGGAAGTGGTCGCCGCGCTGCGCGAGGACGCCCGCTCGCCGCGCGCCCTCCGCCTGATGATCTCCGGCAGCGACCGGCTCCACCCGGACGCCGCCGACCGCTGGCGGGCCGCCACCGGGGTCCCGCTGCTGAACGCCTACGGGCCGACCGAGACCGTCGTCACCGCCACCGTCCACGCGCCGGCCGGCCCGGCCGCCGGCGAGGCCGGTACCGTCCCGATCGGCCACCCGCTCGGCGGCCGCCGCGCCTACGTGCTGGACGACCGGCTGCGGCCGGTGGCCCCCGGCGCGTCCGGCGAGCTGTACCTCGGCGGTCCGGTGCTCGCGTCCGGCTACCACGGCCGCCCGGGCGCGACCTCGGGCCGGTTCGTCGCCGACCCCTTCGCGCCGGAGCCGGGCGCCCGGATGTACCGCACCGGTGACGTGGTCCGCCGGTCCGCCGCCGATGCCCCGCTGGAGTTCGTCGGCCGTACGGACCACCAGGTGAAGGTCCGCGGCTACCGGGTGGAGCCCGGCGAGATCGAGCAGGTGCTGGCCGGCCACCCGGACGTCGCCGCGGCGGTCGTGGTGGCGTACGAGGGCCGGCTCGCCGCGTACGTGACCGCCTCCGGCGGAGGGGCGGGCGGTACCGGCGCAACCGGCGGCGCCCACGACCCGGCCGGGCTGCGCGCGTACCTCGCCGAGCGGCTCCCCGAGCACATGGTCCCCGCGAGCGTCACCCCGCTGGACGCCTTCCCGCTGACCGACGGCGGCAAGGTCGACCGGGCGGCGCTGCCCGCGCCCCGGGCCGAAGCCGCCGCGAAGGCCGCCGGCCACCGCCCGCCCCGCACCCCCGCCGAGCAGCTGATCGCCGCGGTCTGGGCCGACGTACTGGGCGTGGCCGAGGTCGGCGCCGACGACAACTTCTTCCACCTGGGCGGGGACTCCCTCACCGCCGTGCGCGTGGTCGGCCGCGTCTTCGACGTGTTCGGGATGGTCTCCCCGTACACCATCTTCGACGCGCCGACCCTCGCCGAGTTCGCCGCCGCCGTCACCGCCGCCTCGGACGACGGCGAACGCCCGGCCCTGGAGCGCACCGGCGCCACCGGGGCGCCCCTGGCCAACTTCCAGCGCGGACTGTGGTTCCTGGACCAGTGGAACCCGGGCGCGCCCACCTACATCGTCCCCTG
The DNA here is from genome assembly GCF_040684695.1 of Streptomyces erythrochromogenes. GTDB lineage: Bacteria > Actinomycetota > Actinomycetes > Streptomycetales > Streptomycetaceae > Streptomyces > Streptomyces erythrochromogenes_C. Next base: position 71,601 of record NZ_JBFBGM010000026.1, on the reverse strand, counting down.
GGTGTTCCGGTTCGACGGGCCGGTCGACCCGGAGCTGCTGCGCCGGGCCCTGGCCGGTGTCGTCGACCGGCACGAAGCCCTGCGCACCACCTTCGAGCTGGGCGAGGACGGCCCGCGGCAGGTGGTCCACCCGTCCGTGGAGCTTCCGTTCACCGTGGTCGAGACCGGCCCCGACGCCGTGGACGGGCTGCTCGCCGAGGCCGCGCTGGTCCCCTTCGACCTGGAGACCGGCCCGCTGGTCCGCGCCCACCTCTACCGCACCGGCGGCACGTACACCCTGCTGCTGCTCTGCCACCACATCGTCTGGGACGAGGGCTCCCTCGCCGTCCTGGAGACCGAACTCGCCGCCCTGTACGCGTCCCTGGCCGCCGGCCGCCCGGCCGACCTGCCCGAACTCGCGGTCCAGTACGCCGACTACAGCACCTGGCAGCACCGGGACGGCACCGCCGAGCGGCAACTCGACCACTGGCGCGAGCACCTGCGCGACGCGCCCACCGAGCCCGTCCTGCCCACCGACCGGCCCCGCCCCGAACTCCAGGCCTTCCGCGGCGCCTTCCACCGCTTCACGATGCCCCGGCCGGTCGCCGAGGCCGTCCGGGCGCTGGCCCGCAGCGAGGACGCGACCCCCTTCATGGTGCTCCTCGCCGGGCTCGCCCTCACCCTCCACCGCCGGACCGGCCGGCGCGACCTGGTCCTCGGCTCCCCGGTGAGCGTCCGCGGCCGCGCCGAACTCGACGCCCTGATCGGCTACTTCGTCAACCTGCTGCCCCTGCGCGTGCGGATCGACGAGGGAGCGGACTTCCGCGACCTGGTCCGGCACGTCCGCGAGGTGGCCATCGACGGCTACCGCCACCAGGAGGCGCCGTTCGACGCCATCGCCGACGCGGTCATGCGGGAGCGCCCCGACGACCGCACCGAGGACCGCAACCCGCTCTGCCAGGTCCTGCTCGAACTGCACCCGCTGGACACCCGCCCGCTGACCATCGGCGGCACCCCCGTCACCCGCGAGCTCCACTCCAACCCGGTCTCCCGCTTCGACCTGTCGATTTCCGTCGACGACCGGGGCACCGACTTCACCGGCCGCTTCGAGTACGACTGCGACCTGTTCGACCACGCCACCATGGCCGAACTGTGCGAGGCCTGGCTCGGCACCCTCGCCACCGCCGTCGAGGCCCCCGTGCACACGCTCTTCGAGGACCGGGCCGCCCGCGCCCCGCACGCCCCGGCCCTCGTCTGCGGCGAGGACCGCCTCGACTACGGCACCCTGAACGAACGGGCCAACCGGCTCGCCCACCACCTGAGCGGCCAGGGCATCGGCCGCGGCGACACCGTCGCCGTCCTCGTCGAGCGCGGACCGGACCTGGTGGTCGCCCTGCTCGCCGCACTGAAGGCCGGCGCCGCCTACACCCTCCTCGACCCGGACTTCCCGGCCGAGCGGCTGGCCGGCGCGGCCGCCGACTGCGGCGCGGCCCTGCTGGTCACCCACCGGGGCGCGCGTCCGCCCTTCCCCGTCGCCCGCCACCTCGACCTGGACGCCGAGGCCGCCGCCGTCGCGGCCCGCCCCGGCCACGACCCCGGGCTGCCGGTCGCCGGCACGGACCTCGCCTGCGTCATGTTCACCTCAGGCTCCACCGGCCGCCCCAAGGGCGTCGCCGTCCCGCACCGCGCCCTCACCACCACCTACCTCGGCCAGGACTACGCACGCTTCGGGCCCGACGAGGTGTGGCTCCAGTGCTCCCCGGTGTCCTGGGACGCCTTCGCCCTGGAGCTGTACGGCGCGCTCGCCTTCGGCGGGGTGTGCGTGCTCCAGCCCGGCCAGCGGCCCGACCCGCAGGCCGTCACCGAACTCACCCGCCGCCACGGCGTCACCCAGCTCCAGCTGTCCGCCAGCCTGTTCAACTTCCTGCTGGAGGAGTTCCCGGAGACCTACGACGACCTCAAGGTGGCCTTCACCGCCGGCGAGCGGGCCTCCGTCACCCACGTCGGCAAGGCCCTCGACCAGTACCCGGACCTGGTCGTGGCCAACGGCTACGGCCCGGTCGAGAGCCTCGGCCTGACCACCTGCCACCGGGCCACCCCCGAGGACGCCGCCGGCACCTCCATCCCCATCGGCCACCCGCTCCACGGCAAGGCCGTCCACGTCCTCGACGAGCGGCTGCGGCCCGTCCCGGACGGCGCCACCGGAGAGCTGTACGCGGCCGGCGGCGGGCTCGCCCTCGGATACGTCGGCCGGCCCGCCCTGACCGCCGAACGGTTCGTCGCCTCCCCGTTCGGCGCCCCCGGCGAACGCCTCTACCGCACCGGCGACCTCGGCCACCGGACCGCCGAAGGGGTCCTGGAGATCACCGGCCGGATCGACGACCAGGTGAAGATCCGCGGCTTCCGCGTCGAGCCCGGCGAGATCGAGGACGCGCTCACCCGCCACCCGTCCGTGGCGGAGGCCGCCGTCCGCGTCCACGAGCCCGCCCCCGGCGACCGCCGGCTCGCCGCGTACGTCACCGCCACCGCGGCAGCGCCGGGGCCCGACCCGGATGCCCTCCTCGACCACCTCGCGGGGCTGCTGCCCGAGCACATGGTGCCGGCCACCCTCGACGTACTGGACGCGCTGCCGCTCAACCAGAACGGCAAGGTCGACCGCCGCGCGCTGCCCGCCCCGGCCGAGCGCCGCGCCGCCGCGCCGGCCGACCCGCTCGACCGGGACCAGCGGCTCGTCGCCGACGCCGTGCGCGAGGTCCTGAAACTGGCCGACGACCTCGGCCCGGACGCCGACTTCTTCCGGATCGGCGGCAACTCGCTGGCCGCCGTACGCGTCGCCATGCGGCTCTCGCAGCAGACCGGCACCCGGGTCCCGCCGCAGGTGGTCTTCCGCGGCCGGACCGTCGCGGCCATCGCCGAACGGCTGGCCGCACGATGACGCGGCACCCGGCCCGCCCGTCCGCCGGCGAGTCCGTCGCCCGATCCGTCGCCCGATCCGTCCGCCGGTCCGCCGGCGGGTCCTGCGAGCGGCCCGTGGGCGCGTCCTCGTGCCCGTCTTCGATCCGGGCCTCGTCGCCGTCCTCGATCCCGTCCGTGTGCCCGCCCGTCAGCCCGCCCGTCCGACCGAAGGGAACGAGGCCGTGAGCCCGTCCGCCGACCTGCCCGCCGCGCCGCCGACCCGCCCGGCGGCCGGGCCACCCGCCACCCTCCCCGCCGACGCGGCCGCCGCGCCGCCCGCCACCCCGGTCCGTACCGCCCCGGTCACGGGCCTCCAGCGGGGCCTGTGGTTCCTCGACCGGTGGAACCCGCAGGCCGCCACCTACACCACCCCCTGGACGTACGAGGTCACCGGCCCGCTCGACCTCGTACGGCTCCAGCGGGCGCTGGACGGCGTGAGCGCCCGGCACGAGGCGCTGCGCACCACCTTCGCCCTGCACGCCGACGGCCCGCACCAGCACGTCCACCCGGCCCTGCCCGTACCCCTCACCGTCACCGACCTGCGCGAACTCCCCGAACCCCAACGGTCCGACCGCGCCGAGCAGCTGATCGCCGAGCGGGCGGCCGAACCGTTCGACCTGGCCACCGGCCCGCTGCTGCGCGCCGAGGCCCTCCGGCTCGCCGACGACCGCACCACGCTCCTGTTCGTCGTCCACCACATCGTCTGGGACGGCTGGTCGGCCGACCTCTTCGACCACGAACTCGCCGAGCTGTACCGCGCGTCCGCCGAGCACCGGGCCCCCGTCCTGCCGGCGCTCACCACCCAGTACGCCGACTGGGCCGAGGAGGAACAGCACACCTCCTACGAGGAACACCTCGCCCACTGGAAGCAGAGCCTGGACGGCGCCCCCACCCTGCTGGAGCTGCCCGGAGACCGGCCCCGGCCCGCCGAGCGCAGCCAGCGCGGCGCCACCGAGCCGTTCGACCTCGCCCCCGGCACCGCCGCCCGCATCCGGGAGCTCGCCGAACAGGAGGGCGTCACCCCCTACACCGTCCAACTCGCCGTCTTCGCACTGCTGATGGGCCGTTGGGCCGGGCGTGACGACCTGCTCGTCGGCACCCCCGTCACCACGCGCAGCCGGCCCGAACTGGCCGACCTGCTCGGCTACTTCGTCAACCTGCTGCCGCTGCGCGTCCGGCTCGCGCCCGACGCCACCTTCCGCGGTCTGCTCGCCGACCTCCAGGACACCGCCTTCGACGCCTTCGGCTACCTCGACGTCCCCTTCGACCAGCTCGTCGACCTGCTCGGCGCCACCCGCACCCCGCAGCACCCGCCCCTGGTCCAGGTCGTGTTCGGCGCCCACACCGAGGACCCCGCGCCGCTCGCCCTCGGCGCCGCGGTCACCGCCCGCCGCACCGTCCGCTCCAACGGCACGGCCAAGTTCGACCTCACGTGGTCCGTCTTCGAGGACACCGCGGGCGGGGCCCTGCGCGGCGAAGCCGAATACAGCACCGACCTGTTCGACGCCGGCACCGTACGCCGCCTCGCCGCCGACTACGCCGACCTGCTGGACGCCGCCCTCGCCGACCCGGACGCCACCGTGCTGCGGCTCACCTCCGCCGGGCAGCCGCACCGCCCCGCACGGCTCGACCCCGGCCACTGCCTGCACCACCTCTTCGAACGCGCCGCCGACGCCCACGGGGACCGGCCTGCCGTGAGCGACCCGGACGGCACCCTCGACTACGCCGAACTCGACCGCCGCGCCAACCGGCTGGCCCACACCCTGCTCGCCCGCGGCATCCGCCCCGGCGACCGGGTCGGCCTGCTCCTGGAACGCACCGCCGCCGTGCCCGCCGCGATCCTGGCCGTCCTCAAGACCGGCGCCGCCTACGTACCGGTCGACCTGGCCGCCCCCGCCGACCGGGCCGCCCTCGTCTTCGGCGACACCGCCGTCGCCCTGGTCCTGACCGACCGCCCCGACCGCGCCCCCGACGGCCCCTGGCAGACCCTCGACCTCGCCGCCGACGCGGCGGAGATCGCCGCCCACCCGGCCGTCCGGCCACCCGCCGCCGGGCAACCCGGCGACATCGCCTACCTCATCTTCACCTCCGGCTCCACCGGCCGCCCCAAGGGCGTCGCCGTGGCCCACGAGCACGTCAGCCGGCTCCTCGACTCCGGCCGCGACCACTTCGGCTTCGGCCCCGACACGGTGTGGACGCTCTTCCACAGCTACGCCTTCGACTGGACGGTCTGGGAGCTCTGGGGCGCGTTGCTGCACGGCGCCCGCCTGGTCGTCGTACCGCACCTCACCAGCCGCTCGCCCGACGAGTTCGCCGAACTGCTCGACGAGGAGGGGGTCACCCACCTCTGCCTCACCCCCTCGGCGCTCCGCCAGCTCGAACCGGCCCTGCGCCGCCACCCCCGCGCCCTGCCCGCCCTGCGGTGGATCATGCTCGGCGGCGAGGCGCTCGACCCCGGCGTGGTCCAGCGCTGGCACGGCCTCGACCCGCTGCCGCCCGCCCGGCTCTGCAACCTCTACGGGATCACCGAGACCACCGTCCACGTCACCGTCCACGACGTCGCCGAGGGCGGCGCCGGCTTCGAACGCAGCCTCGTCGGCGCGCCCATGCCGCACCTGACCGCGCTCGTCCTGGACGACTGGCTGCGCCCCAGCCCGCCCGGGGTCCCCGGCGAGCTGTACATCGGCGGCGGCAGCCTCGCGCACGGCTACTGGGGCCGCCCCGGCCTCACCGCGGGCCGCTTCGTCGCCGACCCGTACGGCCCGCCCGGCGCCCGGCTCTACCGGACCGGCGACGTCGCCCGACGGCTGCCCGGCGGCGGGCTGGAGTACGTCGGCCGGGCCGACTTCCAGGTGAAGCTGCGCGGCTTCCGCATCGAGCTCGGCGAGATCGAGAACGCCGTCGCCGCGCACCCCGAGGTGGACGCCTGCGTCGTCACCGTGCACGACGACCGGCTCGCCGCCTACGTCACCGGGTGCTCCCCGGACGGGCCCGCGGACCTGCGGGCCTTCCTGGGGCGCTCGCTGCCCGAGTACATGGTCCCGGCCAGTGTCACCGTCCTGGACGCGCTGCCGCTGACCGTCAACGGCAAGGTCGACCGGGCCGCGCTGCCCGACCCCGACCGGGCGGCGCCCGCGGCGGCCGGCCGGAACGTCGAGCCGCGCACGCCGGAGGAGGAACTGTTCGCCGGGGTCTGGACCGAGGTCCTCGGCGTCGGCGGGATCGGCGTCCACGACGACTTCTTCCACCTCGGCGGGGACTCCATCCGCGCCGTCCAGCTGGCCGGCGCCCTGCACGACCGCGGCTGGCAGGTCACCCTGCGGGACGTCTTCAACGCGCCGACCGTCGCCGAACTGCTGCCGCTGGCCCGCCCGGTGGCCGCCGACCCGGCCGCCGGCCGGCCGTTCGCACTCATCGACGAGGACGACCGGGCCGAGCTGCCGCCCGGGATCGTCGACGCCTATCCGATGGTGTCGATGCAGCTCTCCATGGTCTTCCACATGGAGGTCGCCGGCGGCACCGACAGCTACCACAACGTCAACTCCTACCGGATCGCCGGGGACCTCGACGAGAGCGCGCTGCACCGCTCGGTCGAGGAGGCCATGGCCCGGCACGCCGTCCTGCGCACCGGCCTCGACCTCTCCGGCTACGGCGAACCGCTCCAGCTCGTGCACGGCTCGCTGCCCGTGCCGGTGGAGTGCGCGGACCTGCGGGGAGCGGCCGCGGCCGAGCAGGACGAGGCGGTCCGCGCGGTCTTCGAGGACCACCGCGACCGTCCCTTCGACCTCGCCGAACCGCCGCTCTTCCGGGTCACCGTCCAGCGGCTGGCCGACGACGCCTTCCAGCTCACCATCTCCGAGCACCACGCCATCCTCGACGGCTGGAGCTTCACCTCCCTGCTCACCGAGATCCTCGAACGGCACACCGCGCTCGCCGCCGACCCGGCGTCCGCGCCGACCCCGCCGCCGCGCACCGCCTTCCGGGACTTCGTCGCCGTGGAACGCGAGGCCGCCGCCGACCCGGACGCGCTGGCGTACTGGCGGAGCCGGCTGGACGGCGCCACCGGCCAGTTGTGGCCCGGCAGCGAGGAGGTCCACGAACTGCCGCGCACGGTGGAGCGGGTGCTGCCCGACGCCCCCGGGCAGCTGCGCGGGGTCGCCGACGCGCTCGCCGTCCCCGTCAAGTCGGTCGCGCTCGCCGCGCACCTGTACGCGCTGGCCGAGCTCACCGGACGCCGGCGGGTCACCACCGGGCTGGCGATGAACGGCCGGCTGGAACGGCTCGGCGGGACGGAGGTGTACGGGCTGTTCCTCAACACGGTCCCGCTGGTCGCGGAGCCGGACGGGGACGACCTGGCCGCACTGGTACGGCACGTGCACCGGGAGGAGCTGGACATGATGCCGTACCGCCGGGTGCCGTTCGCCCGGCTGGCCCGGATGATGGCCGACACCGCGCTGGACAGCCAGTTCGGCTACCTGCGGTTCCATGCGCTGGGGCGGCTGAGCGCGGCCCGGATCGAGGACGGCCGGATCGGCTGCGAGCCGACGCTGCGGCACGAGCCCAACAGTTTCGCCTTCGGCGCCTCGCTGATCCAGGACCCGGTGTCGCAGCGCGTCCTGCTCGCCGTGGACCACCAGCGGGCGGTGGTGGACGACGCCGCGGCGGACCGCTTCATCGACGCCTACACGGAGGCCCTGACCCGCCTGTCGGCCACCACCTGACCACCCGCTGGCGCAGGCCACCCCGCATGCGGCGGGTGGCCCCGCCCCGCCCCGGACCACCGTCCCGACCGGTTCGGGTCCCGCGGAGCCCCCGGCGGGACCGCACCGGCCCGGGCGATGCCCGGCCGGAGCCCGCGCCAACCCGCCCGCCTGCGGGCATGTGGCACCGATCCGGGCCACCGCCCCGACCAGTCCGGGCCTGCGGACGCCCGGGACGGGGCCGCACCGCCCCGCCCGGCCGCCGCCGGGCCCGGCAGGAGGGACCGGCCCCGTTCGGGGCAACTCGCCCCGGGCGACCCCGACTCGGGCGGGCGGCACCGACGTCGCCCACGGGCCCGACCGGTTCGGGTCCGGGGGAAGCCCCGGGCGGGGGCGCGCCGTTCCGCTCGGCCGCCGCCGGGCCCGGCAGGAGCGGACGGGTCCAGCCCGAGGCCCCCCGCCGCAGGCGACCCCGCCCGCGGGGGCGGCACCTGTCCCGGCAGCCGGCCCGACCGGGTCGGGAACCGCACCGCCCGCCTGGGGCGGAGGTACGACCAGGGCACCGTCCCGGTCCGGCGGCAGGGCCGACCGGTCCCGCCGGACCGGCGGAGCCGGTGCCGAACGCCGCCCTCGCCGGGCCGCGCCGTTCCGTCCGGCCGTCGGCCGGACGGGTGGCCCGGCAGGCCGGACCGGGGCCGGGGGCCGCACTTGTGGCGGGGGCGCCGGACCCGTCCGGGGTCCGGTCCGTTCTGCCGCGGCAGGCCGCCCGAGGCCCCCGTACAGCGTGATCCATCCATGACTCAGCAACCAAGGAACGAGGAGTTCCGCATGACCACCTTCGCCGAACCGTCCACCGTCACCGCCGACCTGCTGGCCCGGCTGCGCGGTGTCGTCGCCGCGCACCCCGGCCGGGTCGCCGTGCACGCCGCCGACGGCAGCCTCGACTTCGCCGCCCTGGACCGCCGTACCGCCGCCCTGGCCCGCGCCCTGCGGGCGGCCGGGGTGCGGCGCGGAGACCGGGTCGGGGTGCACCTCGCCCGTACCGCCGACCTGCCCGTCGCGCTGCTCGCCACGTGGCGGGCCGGAGCCGCGTACGTCCCGCTCGACCCGGCCTACCCGGCCGAGCGGATCGCCTTCATGGCCGCCGACGCCCGCCTCGCCGCCGTGGTGAGCGCCTCCGCCGAGCCCCCCGTACCGGCCGGCGTGCCGGTGCTGCGCCCGGACGCCGACGCCCCGGCCGACGCGGCACCGCAGGCACCGTTCGTCCCGCACCCGCTCGACTCCGCCTACGTCATCCACACCTCCGGATCCACCGGCCGCCCCAAGGGCGTCGAGGTCCCGCACGGCGCCGTCGCCGATCTCGTCGCCGCCCTGGAGCGCAGCGGCGCCTACCGCCCGGAGCCCGGCGTCGTCGCCTGGAACGCCAGCGTCTCCTTCGACGCCTCCGTCCAGCAGTGGGTCCGCATCTGCCGCGGCGACACCCTGGTGGTGATCGACGACGCCCGGCGGGCCGAACCGACCCGCCTCGCAGCCCTGCTCGCCGAGCACGGCGTCACCGACCTCGACCTCACCCCCTCGCACTGGCAGCTGCTGCGCGAGCCGCTGGCCGGCGCCCGCGTCCCGCGCCTGTTCATGGGCGGGGAGCCCGTACCGGCCCGGACCTGGCAGGAGTTGGCCGACGCCGGCATCGACGCCCTGAACCTCTACGGGCCCACCGAGTGCACCGTCGACGCGATCACCGCCCCGATCACCGGCCCCGGCCCGCACCTGGGCGAACCGCTCCCCGGCGTACGCGCCTACCTGCTGGACGGCCGCCTCGCCCCCGTGACGGCCGCCGGCGCCGTCGGCGAGCTCTACCTCGCCGGGCCCGGCCTCGCGCACGGCTACCCGGGCCACCCGGGCCTGACCGCGGGCCGGTTCACCGCGGACCCGTTCGCGACCGGGCCCGGCGCCCGGATGTACCGCACCGGCGACCAGGCGCGCCGCTCCGCCGACGGCCTGCTGGAGTACGTCGGCCGCGTGGACCGCCAGGTCAAGCTGCGCGGCTTCCGCGTCGAACTCGGCGAGGTCGAGCACGCGCTGGGCGCCCTCCCCGCGGTCACCGCCGCCGCCGTCACCCTGCACGAGGCCGCCCCCGGGGACCACCGCCTGGCCGGCTACGTCACCGGCGCCGGCACCGGCACCGGCCTGCGCCCCGCCGACCTGCTCGCCGAGCTGCGCCGGACCCTGCCCGCCCACCTGGTGCCGTCCACCGTGACCGTGCTGGAAGCCCTGCCGCTCACCCCGAACGGCAAGGTCGACCACGCCGCCCTGCCCGCCCCGGCGGCCCCGGCGGCCGCACCCGCACCCGCCGCCGGCCCGGCCGCGCAGGGCGGGGTGGACGAGCAGGTCGCCGAGGTCTGGCGCACCGTGCTCGGGGTGCCCGACATCGAGCAGACCGACGACTTCCTCTCCCTCGGCGGTCACTCGCTCGCCGCCCTGCGCGTCGTCCACCTGCTGCGCCGCAGGCTCAACGTCGAGCTCCAGCTCCGCGACCTGCTGGACGCCGCCGACCTCGCCGGCTTCACCGCCGCGGTCCGGCGCGCCGCCGCGGCCGGCCCGGCCGCCGCCCGCCCCGCGCTCACCGCCCGCCGCGAGGCCGTCCGATGAGCACCGTCACGCCTCCCGCGCGCACCGCCCGCCCCCGGGTCGAGGGGGACTGGCTGTTCGTCCCGGTGCCCCAGGCCCACCGCCCCGTACGGCTGTTCTGCTTCCCGCACGCCGGCGGCGACGCCACCGCCTACACGCCGCTCGCCCGCGCCCTCGCCCCCGTGGCCGAGGTCTGGGCGCTGCGCCCGCCGGCCCGCGGGGGCCGCAGCCGGCATCCGATGCCGCCCGACTTCGACGCCCTGGTCGCCGCCGTGCGCGAGGCCCTGACCCCGCACCTGACCGGCGGCGACGGCGGCCGGTTCGCCTTCTACGGGCAGAGCTTCGGCGCGCTGCTCGCCTACGAGGTCGCCCGCGCGCTCCCCGCCGACCGCCGCCCCGAGCTGGTGGTCGCCGTGGGCGCTCCCAGCCCCGCCGAGTGGACCGAACGCGAGACCAGGGACCTGGACGCGTCCGAACTCCTGCGGCTCACCGGCCTGGACGAGTCGGTCCAGAGCCATCCGGACCTGGCCGCGCTGGCCCTCGCAGCCATCCGCACCGACCTCGCCGTCAGCGCCACCTACCGCCACCGTCCGCACGCGCCGATCGGGTCGGCCATCCACGCCCTGGCCGGCGCCCAGGACCCGATGCTCGCCACCACCGGCCTCACCGGCTGGGCCGCCCACACCCGCGGCGCCTTCGGCCACCGCGTCGTCCCCGGCGGGCACCTGCTCGCCACCGTCGACCGGCCCGGCCCGGCCGACCTCCTGACCTCTCTCCTCGCCCCTCTCCCGGCGGACCGCCCCGTGCCCGCCGCGCCCCACCACGCCTCCCGGGAGCAGTGATGCCGACCACCGCAACAGCCACCCCCGCCGCCGCCGCCACCGCCCGCACGGCAACCGCCACCGCCACCGGCGCCGTCGACCTCACCGACCCCGACCTGTGGGCCCGCCCCGACACCCCGGCCCTGATCGCCGAACTGCGCCGCGAGGCCCCCGTCCACCGCACCGAGACCGCCGACGACGGCCCGGTCTGGTCCGTGCTCACCTACCGGGAGTCGGCGGACGTGCTGCGCAACGCGGCCGTCTTCAGCTCGGAGTCCGGCTCGCTGCTCGGCTCGGGGGAGGGCAACGTACCGGTCGGCTCGGGCCGGATGATGGCGCTCACCGACCCGCCCCGCCACCGCGAACTGCGCGCCCCGGCGAACCCGTTCTTCTCCAAGGGCGGGGTGCGCGGCGCCGCCAGGTCGATCACCGAACGCGCCGGAGAGCTCTTCGACCGGGCCGTCGAGCAGGGCGACGTGGACCTCGTCGACGTGGTCTCCGCCCTCCCCCTCGCGGTCATGTGCGACCTGCTGGACGTCCCCGAGAAGGACCGGGACATGGTGGTCCGGGTCTGCGACGTGGCCTTCCTCGGCCGCACTCCGGAAGAACGCCGGGCCGGCCACCAGAAGCTGATCCCCTACCTGATGCACCAGGTGATGCTGCGCCGCTCCGACCCGCGCGACGACCTGATCTCCATGATGGCCACGTACAAGGTCGGCGGGCGGCTGCTCCCGATCGAGGACGTGGTCCTCAACCTCGACAACATCGTGGTCGGCGGCGTCCAGACCGTCCGCCACACGGCCGCCATGGGCCTGCACACCCTCGTCCAGCGCCCCGACCTGTGGCGCAAACTGCAACGCGGCGACGTGTCCATGGACACTGCCGTGGACGAGCTCCTGCGCTGGACCTCGGTGGGGCTGCACACGCTGCGCACCGCCACCCGGGACGTGGAGCTGGGCGGCCGGCGGATCCGCCGCGGCGACCGGGTCGCGGTCTGGGTGTGGTCCGCGGACCGGGACCCGGAGGCCTTCGAAGAGCCCGAGGAGATCCGGCTCGACCGCTCGCCCAACAAACACCTCTCGCTGGGCCTGGGCGCCCACTACTGCATCGGCGCCCCGCTGGCCAAGGCCGAGCTGAGCGCCCTCTACACGGCCGCGCTGGAGAAGGCCGCCGTCATCGAGCAGACCGGGCCGGTCACCTACAACCGCTCGATCATCAACTTCGGCCTGGACCACTTCCCGGTCCGCCTCACCCCCCGCTGAACGCGGGGTACCCGGCAGTGCCGCAACTGCCCCTCACCTGCCGGAGCTTGTGCCGCTCCGGCCCGCGCGCCGCCCCTACCTTCGAATCGCACCCCAGAGCATCTCTCACGCTACGGAGACCACCATGAGCAACCCGTTCGAGGACGACAACTCCGGCTACCTGGTCCTGGTCAACGACGAGAACCAGCACTCGCTCTGGCCGGTCTGGATCGACGTGCCGGCCGGCTGGACCACCGTCCACGGCGAGGCCCCCCGCCAGGAGTGCCTGGACTGGATCGAGACCAACTGGACCGACATCCGCCCCGCGAGCCTGCTCGCCTCCATCGACCAGCGGTGAGCGCCGCCATGCCGAACTGGGAGCTGAACCCCGGCCGCCCCGCCCTCGCGCACGTGCCGGCCACCTCCGGTCTCGCCGAGGCCTGTGAGTGGCTGCGCGAGAACGAGACCGCGCTGACCGCCGCCCTGCACGAGCACGGCACGATCTTCCTGCGCGGACTGCCCGTGGCGCAGGCCGCCGACGTCGCCGCCGTCCGCGACGTGCTGATCCCCGAGCCCACCCCGTACCGGGAGAAGGCCACCCCCCGCAGCGACTTCGGCGACGGCGTCTTCTCCTCCACGGACCTGCCGCCCGCCCAGTCCATCCGGATGCACAACGAGAACAGCTACACCCTGACCTTCCCCGGCCGGCTGCTCTTCGCCTGCCTGACCGCCCCCGCGACCGGCGGTGCCACGCCGACCGCCGACGTCCGCAAGGTCCTCGCAGCCCTCCCCGACCACCTGGTCGAGCGCGGCCGGGCCTCCGGCTGGACGCTCACCCGGAACTACTCGGACTACATCTCCCTCGGCTGGCGCACCGCCTTCGCCACCGAGGACCGCGCCGACGTCGAGCGGTACTGCCGGGAGAACGGCATCGCCTGGGAGTGGCAGCCGGACGGCAACCTGCGCACCAGCCAGCTGCGTTCGGCCACGATCCACCACCCGCACACCGGCGAGGAGGTCTGGTTCAACCACCTGGCCTTCTGGAACGAGTGGTCCCTCGACCCGGACATCAGGGAGGCCATGGTCGAGGAGTTCGGACCCGGAGGCCTGCCGTTCAACACCGGATTCGGCGACGGCGAACCCCTCTCCCGGGAGGACGTGGACGCCCTCAACGCGGCCTACGACGCCGCCACCGTCCGCGAGACCTGGCAGGTCGGCGACGTGATGCTGGTCGACAACGTGCTCTGCACGCACGGCCGGGACCCCTTCGGCGGCGACCGGAAGATCGCCGTCGCGATGGGCCGCCCCGTGGACCTCTTCGACTGCCGTCCCACGGTGCGCCCGACGACCGCAGTCCCCGCCTGAGGCACCCGAACACCATCCGCGCCGTGACGTGAGCAGAGGAAGCACCGTGATCCCGGTTTCGTACGCACAACAGCGTCTCTGGCTGATCGACCAGATCGAAGGGCCGACCGCGCTCTACAACCTGCCCTTCGCGGTCCGCCTGCGCGGCACGCTCGACACCGACGCGCTGCGCGCCGCGACGGCGGACGTGGTCGCCCGCCACGAGGCCCTGCGCACGGTGTTCCCGGTGGCCGGGGGAGTCCCCGTGCAGCACGTCCTGCCGTCCGCGGAGGCGACGGTCGCCTTCGAGACGGTGGACTGCGCACCGGCGGAGTACCCCGCCCTGCGGGACCGGGCCGCCGCGCGCACCTTCGACCTGAGCACCGAACTGCCCGTCCGGGTCACGGTCTTCTCGCTCACACCCGACACCCGGCCCGCCACCGGCGGGCCGTCCACCGAGCCGTCCACCGAGCACGTCCTGCTCGTCGTGCTCCACCACATCGCGGGCGACGGCTGGTCGCTCGGCCCGCTGCTGCGCGACCTCGCCACCGCCTACGCCTCCCGCCTGGGCGGCGCCGCACCCGACTGGGAGCCGCTGCCCGTCCAGTACGCCGACTACACGCTCTGGCAGCGCGAACTGCTCGGCGACGAGAGCGACCCCGGCAGCGTCCTGAGCCGCCAGCTCGACCACTGGAGAGGGGTCCTGGCCGGCCTGCCCGAGGAGCTGGAGCTGCCGACGGACCGCCCCCGGCCGCCCGTCCCGACCGGCGCCGCCGACGCCGTCCCCTTCGGCTACGGCCCCGACCTGCACGCCGCCCTGGCCGGCCTGGCCCTCCGGCACCGCGCCACCCTGTTCTCCGTCCTCCAGGCCGGACTCGCCGCGCTGTTCACCCGGCTCGGCGCCGGCACCGACATCCCGCTCGGCACCGGGGTCGCCGGCCGCTCCGACGAGGCCCTGAACGACCTCGTCGGCTTCTTCGTCAACACCCTCGTCCTGCGCACCGACACCTCCGGCGACCCGTCCTTCGCCGAACTCCTCGGCCGCGCCCGGGAATCCCAGCTGGACGCGTTCGCGCATCAGGACGTGCCGTTCGAGCGGCTCGTCGAGGAGGTCAACCCGGCCCGCTCCCTCGGCCGCCACCCGCTCTTCCAGACCCTCCTCGTCCTCCAGAACCACGAGGAGGGCGAGCTCGAAGGCCTCCCCGGCCTGCAGACGCAGCCCGAGGAACTCGGCCTGCGCGTCGCCAAGTTCGACCTCAACATCGGCATCACCGAGCGGCACACCGCGGGCGGCGCCCCCGCCGGTCTCACCGGCTCGGTGGAGTACGCCGCCGACCTCTACGACCGCGCCACCGTCACCACCCTGTTCGAGCGCCTGGGCCTGCTGCTGGCCGCTGCGGCCGCCGACCCCGAGGCGCCGATCGGCACCCTCGACCTCCTCACCCCCGAGGAGCACGCCCGGCTGCGCGACGAGTGGAACGCCACCGCCGCTCCCGTCCCGGCCGGCTCGCTGCCCGAACTGTTCGAGGCCCAGGCCGCCCGCACCCCCGACGCGGTCGCGCTCGCCCACGACGGCGGCACCGTCTCCTACGCCGAGCTCGACACCCGCGCCAACCGGCTCGCCCACCACCTGACCGCCTGCGGTGTCGGCCCGGAGTCCCCGGTCGCCCTGCTGATGGAACGCTCGGTCGACCTGGTCGTCGCCACCCTGGCCGTACTCAAGGCCGGCGGCTGCTACGTCCCCATGCACGCGAGCCTGCCCCCGGAGCGGATGGCCGCGCTCCTCGCCGACACCGCCGCCCCCGTCCTGCTCACCGACCGCGCCGACCCCGGCTTCCCGCACGAAGCCTTCGTCGTCCGCCCCGGCGACGGCGACACCGCCCCGGCGCACGCCCCCGGCATTCCCGTCCACCCCGACCGGCTCGCCTACGTGATGTTCACCTCGGGCTCCACCGGCACCCCCAAGGGCGTCGCCGTCCGCCACCGCGACGTCGTCGACCTCGCCGCCGACCGCCGCTGGCAGGACGGCCGGCACGAGCGGATCCTGCTGCACTCCCCGCACGCCTTCGACGCCGCCACCTACGAGCTGTGGACCCCGCTGCTGTCCGGCGGCACCGTCGTCGTCGCCCCGCCCGGCAGTCTCGACGCCGCCGCCCTGCACGCCGTCGCCACCCGGCACCAGGTCACCGCCGTCTTCCTCACCAAGGCCCTCTTCGACCTCGTCGCCGAGCAGGCCCCCGAGACCTTCCGCGCCCTGCGGACCGTCTGCACCGGCGGCGAGGCCGCCTCCGGCACCCTCATGCAGCGCGTCCTCGACCACTGCCCCGACCTGCTGCTGGCCCACGTCTACGGCCCGACCGAAGCCACCACCTTCGCCACCCACCACCGCCTCGCCCCCGCCGACCTGGCCGGCCCCCGGCCGCCGATCGGCGGCCCGCTCGACAACATGCGCGCCCACGTCCTCGACGCCCGGCTCCGCCCCGTCCCGCCCGGCGTCCCCGGCGAGCTGTACGTCGCCGGGGCCGGCCTGGCCCGCGGCTACTGGCGCCGGCCCGCGCTGACCGCCGAGCGCTTCGTCGCCGACCCGTACGCGCCGGGCGAGCGGATGTACCGCACCGGCGACCTGGTCCGCCGCCGCACCGACGGCGCGATCGAGTTCCTCGGCAGGATCGACGGCCAGGTCAAGCTGCGCGGCTTCCGCATCGAACCGGGCGAGATCGAGGCCGTGCTGTCCGGCCACCCCGCCGTCCGGCAGGTCATCGTGATCCCCCGGGAGGACCGACCCGGTGACCTCCGGCTCGTCGGCTACTGCGCGGTGCCCGGCCACGCCCTCGACGAACAGCCCGAACTGGCCGCCGAAATAAAGCAGTTCGCCGCCGCCACCCTCCCCGGCTACATGGTCCCCTCGGCCGTCGTCGTCCTGCCCGCCCTGCCCCTGAACGCCAACGGCAAGGTCGACCGGCGCGCCCTGCCCGCGCCCGAACTCGGCGCCGACACCGCCGGCCGCGCCCCCCGCGACGAGCGCGAGAGCGCCCTGTGCGACCTCTTCGGCGAGATCCTCGGCATCGACGACATCACCATCGACGACGACTTCTTCGAACTGGGCGGCCACTCCCTGCTGGCGACCCGCCTGGTCGGCCGGGCCCGCACCGAACTGGGCGCCGAACTCGCCATCGGCGACCTCTTCCAGGCCCCCACCGTCGCCGCCCTCGCCGACCGGCTCGCCACCGGCCCGGCCCGGCCCGCGCTGCGCCCCGAAGCCCGCCCCGAGCACCTGCCCGTCTCCTTCGCGCAGCGCCGGCTGTGGTTCATGGGCCAGGCCGAGGGCCCCGCCGCCACCTACAACGTCACCCTGGCCCTGCGCCTGACCGGACCGCTCGACGTGGACGCCCTCGACGCCGCCCTCCACGACGTCGTCGCCCGCCACGAGAGCCTGCGCACGGTCTTCGGCGCGCACGACGGCGTCCCGTACCAGCGGGTCCTGGACACACCCCCGGCGCCACTGCTCACCGTCACCGACCGGCCCGTACAGGAGCTGACCGGCCACACCTTCGACCTCGCAGGAGACGTACCGCTCCACGCCCACCTGCGCCCCGAGGCCCCCGACGAGCACGTGCTGCTCCTCGTGATGCACCACATCGCCAGCGACGGATGGTCCCTGCGGCCCCTCTTCCGCGACCTCGCCGACGCCTACACGGCCCGGCTCGGCGGGCAGAGCCCGGTGTGGGAGCCGCTGCCGGTCCAGTACGCCGACTACACCCTGTGGCAGTACCGGCTGCTCGGCGCCGACACCGACCCCCAGTCGGCACTCTCCCGGCAGCTGGACCACTGGAGGCAGGCGCTGGCCGGCCTGCCGGACGAGCTGCCGCTCCCGCTGGACCGCCCCCGCCCGGCGGTGCCGAGCCACCGCGGCGACGTCGTCCCGCTGGAACTCGACGCGGACCTGCACGCGGCTCTCGCCGACCTCGCCACCGCCCACGGGGCCACCCTCTTCATGGTCCTCCAGGCCGCCTACGCCACCCTGCTGCACCGCTTCGGCGCCGGCGAGGACCTGCCGATCGGCACCCCGCTGGCCGGGCGCCTCGACCCGGCCCTCGACGACCTGATCGGCTTCTTCGCCAACACCCTGGTGCTGCGCACCGACCTCACCGGCCGGCCCACCTTCGCCGAGCTCCTCGCCCGGGTCCGGGAGGCCGACCTGGCCGCCTACGCCCACCAGGACGTGCCCTTCGAGCGGCTCGTGGAGGAGCTCAACCCGGCCCGCACCCTCGCCCGGCACCCGCTGTTCCAGGTGATGATCGCCTTCGACAACACCGCCGGCGGCGGCCCCGAGTTCCCCGGCACCCGCACCGCCTACGAGCCGCTCGGCCTGCCCACCACGGCCTTCGACCTCACCCTCAACCTCTCCGAGCGCCACCACGCCGACGGCGCCCCCGCCGGCATCGAGGGCGGCCTGGAGTTCGCCACCGACCTGTTCGACCGGGCCACCGCCGAACGCCTCGCCGACGCCCTGCTGCGCCTGCTCGCCCAGGCCGCCGGGGACCCGCACCGCCCGGTCGCCGAGCTGGACGTCCTGGGCGAGGCCGGCCGGACCGCGCTCGCCGGATGGAACGACACCGCCCCGCCGGAAGCCGCGGACGTCCTCGTACCGGACGCCTTCGCCGACCGGGTCGCCGCGACCCCCGACGACACCGCCCTCGTCTTCGGCGACACCAGGCTGACCTACGCCGAACTCGACGCCCGCGCGAACCGCCTCGCGCACGGCCTGGCCGCCGCCGGCGCCGGCCCGGAGGACGTGGTCGCGCTCGCCCTGCCCCGCTCCGCCGAGTCCCTGGTCGCCGTACTCGCCGTCCTCAAGGCCGGTGCGGCCTTCCTCCCGCTCGACGCCGACCACCCCCGCGAGCGGATCGCCCACATGCTGGCCGACGCCCGCCCCGCGGCCGTCCTCACCAACGCCGCATGGCCGCTGCCCGAGGTCCTGGACGGCCTCGCGGGCGCCACCGTCCTGGACACCGCCGAGCAGGAGCGGACCCGGCTGCCCGCCGACGCCCCGGCCGTCCGCGTCACCGGCTCCCACGCCGCGTACGTGATCTACACCTCGGGCTCCACCGGCCGCCCCAAGGGCGTCGTGGTCCGCCACGGAGGCCTCGCCAACCTGCTCGCCTTCCACCGCGAGGAGACCATCGCCGCCGCCCGGCAGGCCCACCCGGGGCGCAGGTTCCGCTTCGCCCAGGCCGCCTCGCTCTCCTTCGACACCGCCCTCGAGGCACTCCTGTGGATGGTCGCCGGCCACGAACTCCACCTGCTCGACGACGACCTGCGCCGCGACGCCGCCGCGATCGTCCGCCACGTCGAACGCACCGGAGCCGACGTCCTCGACGTCACCCCCGGCCAGGCCGAGCGGCTGGTCGAGGAGGGCCTCCTCGACCGCTGCCCGCCGGCCCTGCTCATGGTCGGCGGCGAGGCCCTCGGCCAGAGCCTCTCCACCACCCTCACCGCCGCCGCCGACACCGTCGTCCTCAACATGTACGGCCCCACCGAGTGCACCGTCGACGCGCTGTACCACCGCCTGGCCGGCGACCCGCGCCCGCTCATCGGCCGCCCGCTGCCGGGCCTGCGCGCCCACGTCCTGGACGCGGGCCTGCGGCCCGTACCGCCGGGCGTCCCCGGCGAGCTGTACCTCAGCGGCGCCGGCCTGGCCCGCGGCTACCTGGGCCGGTCCGCGCTGACCGCCGAGCGGTTCGTCGCCGACCCGTTCGCCGCGGGGGAGCGGATGTACCGCACCGGCGATCTCGCCCGCCGCCGCCCCGACGGCCTCGTCGAATACCTGGGCCGCACCGACCACCAGGTCAAGGTCCGCGGGTTCCGCATCGAGCCCGGCGAGATCGAGACCGTGCTGGCCGCCCACCCCGACGTCCTCCAGGCCGCGGTCCTGCCCCACCGGGACGGCACCGACGCCGCGGCGGGCACCCGGCTGGTCGCCTACGTCGTCACGCGCACCCCGCTCGACGCGGCCGCGCTGCGCGCCCACACGGCCGCCGCCCTGCCCGACTACATGGTCCCGGCGGCCTTCACGGCGCTCGACGAGCTGCCGCTCAACGTCAACGGCAAGCTCGACCGGTCCGCCCTGCCCGCCCCCGACTTCGCGGCCCCCGCCGGCGGCCGGGCCGCCCGCACGGCCCACGAGGAGATCCTCTGCGGCCTGTTCGGCGAGGTCCTCGGCCTCACCGGACCGGTCTCGGCCGACGACGACTTCTTCGCCCTCGGCGGGCACTCCCTGCTCGCCACCCGGCTCCTCAGCCGCGTCCGCGCCGCCCTCGGCGCCGAACTCGGCATCCGGGACGTCTTCGAGGCGCCCACCGTGGCCGGCCTCGCCCAGCGCCTCGACGGCGCCACCACCCGCCCCGCGCTGACCGCGGGCGAGCGCCCCGCACGCCTGCCGCTCTCCTCCGCCCAGCAGCGGCTGTGGCTGATCGACCGGATGGAGGGCCCGAGCGCGCTGTACAACATGCCGCTCGCCCTGCGCCTGACCGGCCCGCTGGACACGGCCGCGCTGGGACTCGCCCTCGGCGACCTCGTCGCCCGGCACGAGATCCTGCGCACCCTGATCGCCGAGCACGACGGCGCGCCCCACCAGATCGTCCTGCCCCCGGCCGGCGCGGCCCTCCCGGTCGAACTGCTCGACTGCGCCGCGGAGTCGGTGGCGTCCGAGGTGGACCGGGCCGCCCGCCGCCCCTTCGACCTGGCCGCGGAACCGCCCGTACGCGTCACCCTCCTGCGGGTCGGCCCGCAGGAGCACGTGCTGGTCGTCGCCCTCCACCACATCGTCGGCGACGGCTGGTCGATGGGCCCGCTGCTGCGCGACCTCACGGACGCCTACGCCGCCCGCCGCGACGGCTCGGCGCCCGACTGGCGGCCGCTGCCCGTCCAGTACGCCGACTACGCGCTCTGGCAGCGCGAGCTGCTCGGCGAGGAGAGCGACCCCGACAGCCTGGTCTCCCGCCAGGTCGCCCACTGGCGCGACACCCTCGCCGACCTCCCCGAGGAGCTCACCCTCCCCGTCGACCGGCCGCGCGGCGCCCGCGCCGACCACCGGGGCGACCGGGTCGCCCTGCCCGTCGACGCCGCCCTGCACCGGGCGCTGACCGGGCTGGCCCGTGAGCACCGCGTCACCATGTTCATGACCTTCCAGGCGGCGCTGGCGGCGCTGCTGACCCGGCTCGGGGCCGGCACCGACGTGCCGATCGGCTCGGTGGTCGCCGGCCGCTCGGACGAGGCCCTGGACGACCTGGTCGGCTTCTTCGTCAACACCCTCGTCCTGCGCACCGACACCTCCGGGGACCCCACCTTCGCCGAACTCCTCGGCCGCGTCCGGGAAGCAGACCTGGCCGCCTACGCCCACCAGGACGTGCCCTTCGAGCGGATCGTCGAGGAGCTCAACCCGGCCCGCTCCCTCGCCCGCCACCCGCTCTTCCAGGTGGCGATGGTCCTGCAGTCCAACACCGGCGGCGAGCCCGACCTGGCCGGGCTGCGCGTCGAGGCGCTGCCCGCGGACACCGGCGTCGCCAAATTCGACCTCAACATCACGCTGGAGGAGTTCTTCGGACCGGACGGCGAGCCCGCCGGACTGGACTGCGCGATCGACTTCGCCACCGACCTCTTCGACCGGGAGACCGCCGAGTCCATGGCGGCCCGCTTCGGCCGGCTGCTGACCGAGATGACGGCCCGGCCCGACACGCGGATCGGCCGCGCCGACCTGCTGGCCGAGGGCGAACGCGCCGAACTCCTCGCCGGACACCGGCCACTGCCCGCCGAACGGCCCCTCGTACCGGCCGCCTTCGCCGACCGGGTCGCCGCGACACCCGACGACACCGCCCTCGTCTTCGAGGGGACCCGGCTGACGTACGCCGAGCTGGACGCCCGCGCGAACCGCCTCGCCCACGGCCTGGCCGCCGCCGGCATCGGCCCCGAGGACGTGGTCGCACTCGCCCTGCCCCGCTCGGCGCGGACGGTGGTCTCCCAGCTCGCCGTACTCAAGGCGGGTGCGGCCTTCCTCCCGCTGGACGCCGGGTACCCGCTGGAGCGCACCGCCCACATGCTGGCCGACGCCCGCCCCGCGGCCGTCCTCACCGACGCCGCATGGCCGCTGCCCGAGGTGCTCGACGGCCTCACCGGCGCCACCGTCCTGGATGCCGCCGAACAGCACTGGGACCGGCTGCCCGCCGACGCCCCGGCCGTCCGCGTCACCGGCTCCATGGCCGCCTACGTGATCTACACCTCCGGCTCCACCGGCCGCCCCAAGGGCGTGGTGGTGAGCCACGCCTCGATCGCCGGACTGCTGGCCGCCCACCGGGCGGAGACCTTCGCCGGGCCCGAGCGGGCCCACGGCCGGCTGCGCGCCGCGCTGACCGCCTCGCTCTGCTTCGACGCCTCGTGGAACGGCCTCCTGTGGATGGTGGCCGGCCACGAACTGCACCTGATCGGCGAGGACCTGCGCCGCGACCCCGCCGCACTGGTCCGCCACATCCGTGAACAGGGCATCGACGCCGTGCAGTTCACCCCCACCTATGCCGAACAGCTCGTCGCCGAGGGACTGCTGGACGCACCCGCGCCGCGCGTGGTGCTGCTCGGCGGCGAACCGGTCGGGCAGGCCCTGTGGACCCGCCTGCGCGAGGCGCCCGCCACCACCGGCCACAACCTGTACGGGCCCACCGAGTGCACCGTCGACACCCTGCTCCAGTCCTTCGCCGACACGGAGCGCCCCACCATGGGACACACCGTCCTCGGCACCCGCGCCCACGTCCTCGACGCGTACCTCCATCCCGTACCCGCCGGAGTCCCCGGCGAGCTGTACCTGTCCGGGGACAGCCTGGCCCGCGGCTACCTGGGCCGGTCCGCGCTGACCGCCGAGCGGTTCGTCGCCGACCCGTTCGCCGCGGGGGAGCGGATGTACCGCACCGGCGACCTGGTCCGCCGCACCCGCGACGGCCGGATCGACTACCTGGGCCGCACCGACCACCAGGTCAAGATCCGCGGCTTCCGCGTCGAGCCCGGCGAGATCGAGCAGGAGCTGACCCGGCACCCGGCCGTCCGACAGGCGGTCGTCACCCCGTACGAGGGAGCCGACGGCGACCGACGACTGGTCGCGCACTGCGCGGTCACCGAACCCAGTCCCGAACTCTCCCTCGAAATAAAGCGGTTCGCCGCGCAGACGCTGCCGGCCCACATGGTCCCGGCGGCCGTCGTCACCCTCGACGCACTGCCCCTGACCGGCAGCGGCAAGGTCGACCGGCGCGCCCTCCCCGCCCCCGACCTCCAGCTCTTCGCGGGCGGCCGGGCCGCCCGTACGGCCCGCGAGGAACTCCTGTGCGGCCTGTTCGGCGAAATCCTCGGCGCGACCGGACCGGTCTCGATCGACGACGACTTCTTCGCCCTCGGCGGACACTCCCTGCTCGCCATGCAGCTGGTCAGCCGGGTCCGCACGGTCTTCGCGGCCGAGATCGGCGTCCGGGACGTCTTCGAGGCGCCCACCGTCGCCGGCCTGGCCCAGCGCCTCGACGGCGACGGCGCGCGACCGGCCCTGACGGCCGGCGAGCGTCCGGAGGACCTGCCGCTCTCCTTCGCCCAGCAGCGGCTCTGGCTGATCGACCGGATGGAGGGCCCCAGCGCCCTCTACAACCTCCCCCTCGCCCTGCGCCTGACCGGCCCGCTCGACGCGGACGCCCTGGAACTCGCCCTCGGCGACCTCGTCGCCCGGCACGAGATCCTGCGCACGCTGATCACCGACCGGGACGGCGAGCCCCGGCAGCGGATCGTCCCGCCCGCCGAGGCACGGATCCCCTTCGACCGCCGCACCGCCCCGCCCGCCGACCCGGCGGCCACCCTGGCCGAGTGCTCCGCTGTCCCCTTCGACCTCGCCACCGAACTCCCCGTCCGCGCCCACCTCTTCCCGCTCCCCGCCGGCGCCGCCGCCGGCGCCGAAGAGCACCTCTTCGTCCTCGTCCTGCACCACATCGCCGGCGACGGCTGGTCCATGGACCCGCTGCTGCGCGACCTCGCCGCCGCCTACGCCGCCCGGTCCGACGGCTCGGCGCCCGACTGGCGGCCGCTGCCGGTCCAGTACGCCGACTACGCCCTCTGGCAGCGCGAGCTGCTCGGCGACGAGGCCGACCCCGACAGCCTGGTGTCCCGCCAACTCGCCCACTGGCGCGAGGCCCTGGCCGGACTCCCCGAGGAACTCGCGCTCCCCGTGGACCGCCCCCGCCGCGCGGACAGCGGCCACCACGGCGACCGCGTCGTCCTCCCGCTCGACGCCGCCCTGCACCGGGCGCTGACCGGGCTGGCCCGTGAGCACCGCGTCACCATGTTCATGACCCTGCAGGCGGCGCTGGCGGCGCTGCTGACCCGGCTCGGGGCCGGCACCGACGTGCCGATCGGCTCGGTGGTCGCCGGCCGCTCGGACGAGGCCCTGGACGATCTCGTCGGCTTCTTCGTCAACACCCTCGTCCTGCGCACCGACACCTCCGGGGACCCCACCTTCACCGAACTCCTCGGCCGCGTACGGGAGACCCAGCTCGACGCCCACGCCCACCAGGACGTGCCCTTCGAGCGGATCGTCGAGGAGGTCAACCCGGCCCGCTCCCTCGCCCGCCACCCGCTCTTCCAGGTCATGCTGCTGCTCCAGGGCGCGGGCCGGTCCGGCGGTACCGCGCAGGCCCCGCTCGACCTGGCCGGCCTGCCGGCCGCCGTCGAACCGGTCGGCGGGTACGCGGCCAAGTTCGACCTCTCCATCGCCATGGGCGAGTCCTTCGACGCCGACGGCGCGCCCGCCGGGCTGGAGTGCGCGATCGACTTCGCCACCGACCTGTTCGACCGGGAGACCGTAGAGTCCATCGCCGTACGCTTCGGCCGGCTGCTCACCGCGGTCGCGGCCCGCCCCGACCGCCCCATCGGCCGCGCCGACCTGCTCGGCGCCGAAGAACGCGCGGAACTCCTGGACGGCGGATCCGAGCTGCCGGCGGCCGTGCCGCTGCTGCCCACCGCCTTCGAGGACCGGGCGACGCACACCCCCGACGCCACCGCACTGGTCGCCGGGGACACCCGGCTCAGCTGGGCCGAGCTCAACGCCCGCGCCAACCACCTCGCCCACCGGCTGACCGCCGCGGGCGCCGGCCCCGAGACGGTCGTCGCCCTCGCCCTGCCGCGCTCCGCGGAGAGCGTGATCGCCCTGCTCGCCGTGCTCAAGGCCGGCGCGGCCTCGCTCCCGCTGGACGCCGGATACCCGGCCGACCGGACCGCGGCCGTGCTCGCCGACGCCGCGCCCGCACTGGCCGTCACCGGCGACGGCTGGCCCCTGCCCGAACTCCTCGCCGGTCTGCCCGTCCTGGCGGCCACCCCGGCCGACGCCGGCGGCCACCCCGCCGCACCGAACCCGCCGCTGCGCGCCCGCGCCGCCGACGCCGCCTACGTCATCCACACCTCCGGCTCCACCGGCCGCCCCAAGGGCGTCGTGGTGAGCCACGGGGCGATCGCCGCGCTCCTCGCCTCGCACCGCTCCCCGGCCGGCCCGATCGGCGCGACCGAACGCGAGCACGGCCGCAGCCGCGTCGCGCTCACCGCCTCCCTCTGCTTCGACGCCTCCTGGGACGGCCTGCTCTGGCTGATCGCCGGCCACGAACTCCACCTGATCGGCGACGAGGTCCGCCGCGACGCCGCCGCCCTCGTCCGGTACATCGCGGCCGAGTGCGTCGACGTCGTCGAAGTCACCCCCTCCTACGCCGAACAGCTCCTCGACGAAGGCCTGCTGGACGCCCCCGCCCCCCGCGTGGTGCTGCTCGGCGGCGAGGCCGTCGGCCAGTCCCTCTGGGACCGCCTGCGCGCGGCCCCCGCCACCACCGCCCACAACCTCTACGGCCCCACCGAGTCCACCGTCGACGCGCTCACCCAGCCGTTCGCGGCCACCGGCCGCCCGACCCTGGGCCGCAGCGTCCTCGGCACCCGCGCCCACGTCCTCGACGAGCACCTGGGTCCCGTCCCCGCCGGAGTCCCCGGCGAGCTGTACCTGGCCGGAGCCGGCCTCGCCCGCGGCTACCTCGGCCGCCCGGCGCTCACCGCCGAGCGCTTCGTCGCCGACCCGTTCGCGCCGGGCGAGCGGATGTACCGCACCGGCGACCTCGTCCGCCGCACCCGCGACGGCGACCTCGAATACCTCGGCCGCACCGACCAGCAGGTCAAGATCCGCGGCTTCCGGATCGAACCCGGCGAGATCGAGCACGCGCTCACCCGCCACCCCCGGATCCTCGCCGCCACCGTCACCGTCCACGACGACGGCACCGCCGGCCCGCGGCTCGTCGCCCACGTCGTGCCGGACGGCGGGCTCGACCCGGCCGAACTGCGCGCCTTCGCCGCCGAGTCGCTGCCCGCCCACATGCTCCCGGCCGCCTTCGTCGCACTCGACGCGCTCCCGCTGACCGGCAGCGGCAAGGTCGACCGGCGCGCCCTGCCCGCCCCCGACTTCCACGCCCCGGCCGCCGGGCGGGCACCCAGGACACCGCACGAGGAACAGCTCTGCGGCCTGTTCGCCGAGGTGCTGGGCCTGCCCGGACCGGTCTCCATCGACGACGGCTTCTTCGACCTCGGCGGCCACTCCCTCCTCGCGATGAAGCTGCTCGGCCGGATCCGCACCGTGTTCGGCGCCGACCTCGGCATGCGGGCCCTCTTCGAGGCCCCCACCGCGGCCGCCCTCGGACGGCACCTGGCCCGGCACCCGGAACCGGCCGGCCCGGCGGGCACCGGCACCGCAGACGCCCCCGGCGCCCACAGCGCCGACAGCGCCGACAGCGCCCTTGACGTACTGCTCCCGCTGCGCGCGGCCGGCACCAGGGCCCCGCTGTTCTGCGTCCACCCCGCCGCGGGCATCAGCTGGGTCTACTCCGGTCTGCTGCGCCACCTCCACCCGGACCGGCCGGTCCACGGACTCCAGGCACGCGCCCTGCGCGGCGGCTCCCCGTCCTCGGTCACCGAGATCGCCGAGGACTACGTACGGCAGATCCGCGCCGTCCAGCCGGACGGCCCGTACCACCTGCTCGGCTGGTCCTTCGGCGCGGTCGTCGCCCAGGCCATGGCCGTCGCCCTCCAGACGGCCGGCCAGGAGGTCGCCCTGCTCGCCCTCCTCGACGGCCTGCCCGCCGACCCCGCCCGCCACGCCGCCGGCGAGGAACCGGCCGCCGACGGACCCGTCGACACCCTCGCAGCCCTGCTCGCCTCCCTCGGCCACGACCCCGCCGACGACCGAGGGCAGGCGCACCTCACGGAACTGCTCGGCGAGGCCGCGGCCGTCCTGCCCGACGTCTTCGAGCAGAACGCCAAGCTGATGTCCGAGCACGCGCCCGCCCGCTACCGGGGCGACGCCGTCTTCTTCGGCGCCACCCTCGACAAGCCCGCCGACTGGCCCTACGGGGACGCCTGGCGGCCCTACGTCGACGGCCGCATCGAGCAGCACCGCATCACCTGCACGCACGGCGCCATGACGCAGCCGGAGCCCGTCGCACGGATCGCCGCCGTGCTCGCCGAGAAGCTTGGAGAGTGACCCGCCATGACCACCGCCTCCGTGAAACCGCCGTCGCCCCCCGAGGGGGACGCGCCGCGGAAGAGCCGCTGGGGCCTCTGGGCGCAGGGCAACTTCCGCAAGCTCTGGATCGGTGAGACCACCAGCGGCCTCGGCACCGCCGTCGGCAACGTCGCGCTCGCCCTGGTGGCCGTCGTCACCCTGGAGGCCTCGCCCTTCATGGTCGGCCTGCTCACCGCCTCCGCCTGGGTGCCCTGGCTCTTCCTCGGCCTGCTCGCCGGGGCCTGGGTCGACCGCTGGCCCCGGCTGAAGGTGATGCTGGTCTGCGACCTGCTGCTGCTGGTGCTGTTCGGCAGCGTGCCGGTGGCGGGCTGGCTGGGCCTGCTGACGATGGCCCAGCTGGTGCTGGTCGCCCTGCTGGCCGGCGCGGTCAAGGTGTTCCTGTCCACCGCGAACAGCGCCGTCCTGCCCGTACTCGTCGCCAAGCCCGACCTGCTGGAGGCCAACGTCAAGCTGCGCTCCGGCGACGCGGCCGCGGAGATCGCCGGACCCGGCCTCGCCGGCCTGATCTCCCAGGCGTTCGGCGCCGTCACCGGCCTGCTCGCCGACGCGCTCACCTACCTGGTGGCGGCCCTGTGCGTGGGGTCCATCAAGGCCGAGGAGAAGCCCCCGCCGGTCTCCGAACGGCGCGGCATCCTCCGCGAGATCAAGGAGGGCGTCCGCTTCCTGGTGCACGACCCCTACCTGCGCACGCTGGCGAGCTTCGCCGCCGTCGGCAACCTCGGCCTCAACGGCATCCAGGCCGTGCAGACCATCTTCCTGGTCCGGACCGTGGGCGTGACCCCCGGCGGCGTCGGTGCCGTCTTCGCGGTGGTCTCCATCGGCGGCCTGGCCGGCGCCGCACTCGCCGGGCGGATCGCGCGGCGGTTCGGGACGGCCCGCGGACTGCTGCTCTGCGAGCTGGTCGGAGCTCCGTTCATCCTCCTGCTGCCGATGGCGGGGGAGCGGCTGCCGCTGGCGGTGAGCGCGGTGGCCTGGTCGGTCGCGGTCTGCGGGGTGATCGCCGGGAACGTCATCGCCGGCAGCTTCTACCAGGCCTACTGCCCGCCCGCGATGATCGGCCGGATCCGGGCCAGCGCCTCCACCGTCAACTTCAGCGCCATCCCGGTGGGCGCCCTCCTCGGCGGCTGGCTGGGCGAGCTGCTCGGCGCCCGCACCACCTTGTGGATCATGGCGAGCGTGCTCCTCTCGGCAGGCCTGGTCCTGCTGGCGAGCCCGCTCCGCCGCCTGCGCAGCTTCCCCGAGCGTCCCGCGCGGACCTGAGCCGTCCGGGCCCCCGCCCGCCGTCCGGTTTCCCGCGCCCAGGCACCACTCCCACCCGCACCCTGCCCGCACGCCCGTCCGTACCCTCCCGGAGCCCGCCATGACCCGCACCGCCCGCCCCCGCCGCTTCCTGATGTGCCGACCGACCCACTTCGAGGTCAGCTACGCGATCAACCCGTGGATGGACCCGGCCAAGCCGGTCGACACCGGGCTCGCCGTCGCCCAGTGGGAGCGGCTGCACGACCTGTACGTCGAACTCGGCCACCGCGTCGACCTGATCGACCCGCTGCCCGGCCTGCCCGACATGGTCTACGCGGCCAACGGCGCCACCGTCGTCGACGGCCGGGTGCTCGGCGCCCGGTTCCGCAACGCCGAGCGGGCCGCCGAGGGCCCCGCCTACCTGGAGTGGTTCCGGGCCAACGGATTCACCACGCACGACCCGGTCCACGTCAACGAGGGCGAGGGCGACCTGCTGCTGACGGGCTCCCACCTGCTCGCCGGGCGCGGCTTCCGCAGCGTCACCGCCGGGCACGCCGAGGCACAGGAGTTCCTCGGCCGCCCCGTGGTCGGCCTGGACCTCGTCGACCCGCGCTTCTACCACCTCGACACCGCGCTCGGCGTCCTCGACGACGACGAGGTCGTGTACTACCCGGGCGCGTTCTCGGCGGGCAGCCGGGAGGTGCTGCGCCGGCTCTTCCCGGACGCGGTGCTCGTGGAGGAGGCGGACGCGGCGGTGTTCGGGCTCAACCTGATGAGCGACGGCCTGAACGTGGTGCTGCCGGAGGCGGCGACCGGGGTCGCGGCCAGGCTGCGCGAGCGGGGCTTCCGGCCGATCGGTGTGGACCTCTCCGAGCTGTTCAAGGGCGGCGGCAGCGTCAAGTGCTGCACCCTGCACGTCCGCGAGGCCGCCTGACCGGCGTCCGCGCCGACGGCCGGCCGACGGCCCCGTCGACGCCCCGGCCGACGCGGTCAACGGTCCGGTCAACGCCCCGATCAACGAAGCCGATCGACGCACGGTGCTCCGGCGTCGATCGGCTGTTGAACGTGCCTTGCCATGCTCCTCCCATCAGCCCGGAACACCCCGGGAAGAACCGGAAGCCCCCTTCCCACCAGGGAAGACGTCTCTCAGGAGCAGTCATGGCGAACCGCGCGAACGACACCGTTGCCACCCGGGTCTGCCTGGCCGTCGCTGGCCTCGGCCTCGGCACGCTGATCGCCCTGGGCGCGGCCGGCGCGGCGATGGCCGACGACGCCACCGGAACGGGCGCCGGGCAGGGCACCGGGACCGTCAGCACCAACCAGGCCCCGGCCCCGACCCCCTCCCCGTCCGACGACAAGGACTGGAACAGCACCGGCTCCTGACCCTCACCGGCGGCCCCGCCCCCGCCCCCGCCGCCACCCCCCAGGCCACCACCCCCCTAGGCCTCCAGCCCGCAGGGCTCGGCCGGGGCCGGCGCCGGCTGCCCCAGCAGGCAGGCCACCTCGGCCGCCTCCGGGAGCCCCAGCCGGCAGAAGATCTCGTACGCCTGCCGCAACCGCGCCCCCGCCTCGGCCCCGCGCCCCAGGTCCGCCAGCGAGCGGCCCAGCACCAACAGCGCCTGGGCCTGGTCCCGTTCCGCCCCCAGCTCCTCGCAGAGCACCAGCGCCTGCCCGGCGTGCTCGAGCGCCTCGTCGGCCCGGCCGAGCGAGCGCAGACTGTCCGCCAGCCGGTAGCGCGCGTGCGCGGCCCGGTCCCGCAGACCCGCCCCCGTCGACACCGTCAGGCACTCCCGGAACCAGGTCACCGCTTCCTCGTGCCGCCCGAGCCCGTGCAGGGCCAGGCCCAGCACGTACAGGGTGTACGCCCGCCCGGGATCGTCCTGCCGGGTGCGCAGCTCGGCGAGGACCCGGTGGCAGATCTCCACGGCCTCCTCCGCGCGCCCGCTGCGGACGCGTGCCAGCGCGGCGTTGACCGTCGTCACCAGGGCGCCGGAACGGTGCCCCAGCTCGTTGGCCAGCAGCAGCGCCTCGTCGTAGTGGTCCACCGCCTCGTCGTAGCGGCTGAGGAACTGGCAGATCAGACCCAGGTCGTTGAGCGCCTGGCGCAGGATCACCGTGTCACCGGCGGTCCGCGCCGCGTCCACCGCCCGGCGCGCGGCGGCCTCGGCGGCGTCCAGCCGGGTCGCCGCCAGGGCGACGTTCCCGCGCAGGAAGTGCGCGCGTCCGGCCGCCCGCACGTCGCCGTGCCGCGCCGCCGCCTCGGCCAGCGCGTCGGCGGTGGCGGCGAGTTGCCGGCTCGGCGGGGTGAGCACGAACGGGGTCAGCGCGATCAGCAGATCGATCGCGGCCCGCAGCGCGGTTGCCCGAAGACCGTCCCCCGCCGCGCCCGCCGGGCCGACCGCCGTGCCGTCCACGGGACCGGCCGCCGCATCCGCGGCCACCTGGGCCGCCAGCGCCACAGCACCGGCGCGCTCCGCCGTCGTCCACTCCCGGGCCGCCTCCCATCCGGCCAGCGCCACCCCCGGGGACCGGGCCGGACCCAGCGCGCCCGCCGCCGGATCGCCCGGAACCGCGTGCTGGAACGCGGTGCAGGCCGTGGCCAGCAGGTGGTCCAGCAGCCGGTCCCGGGCCGCCACCGCCTCCCCGGCGTCCGCCGCCGCGCCGCCCGCGGCGGCGGGGCCCGCCCCCTGCACCGGACGGCGCCGGGCGAAGGAGCGCAGCAGGTCGTGGTAGCGGTAGCGGCCGGGGAACGGCGACTCCACCATCGCCACGTCCACCAGGGCCTCCAGCAGGTCCTCGGCGTCGTATTCGTCGAGGTCGAGGAGGGCGGCGGCGGCCGGCAGCCCGATGTCCGGCCCGTCCACCGAGGCCACCAGCCGGAACGCGCGCGCCTGGTCGGCGGTGAGCTGGCGGTAGCCCAGTTCGAAGGCCGCCGCCACCGCGAGGTCGCCGATCCGCAGTTCGTCGATCCGCCGCCGCTCCACCTGGAGCCGGCGACTGAGCGTCTCCACCGTCCAGCTCGGCCGGGCCGCGAGCCGGGCGGCCACGATCCGGACCGCCAACGGCAGATGGCCGCAGGCCACCACCAGCTCCCGCGCCGCGTCGCGTTCGGCGGCGAGCCGGTCCGCGCCGATGGTCCGGCCGAGCAGGTCCAGAGCCTCGGACGGGTGGAACACGTCGAGGTCGACGTGCACGGTGGCCGGCAGTCCGGCCGGCCGGGTGCGCCCGGTGGTGAGGACCGCGCAGCCGACCGCCCCCGGCAGCAGGGGCCGGATCTGCGCCGTGTCCTTGGCGTTGTCGAGCACCAGCAGCAGCCGCCGCCCGTCGACGACGGACCGGAAGAGCGCCGAGCGGGCGTCCAGCCCGTCCGGCACCGCGTCGCCGGGCACCCCGAGCGCCACGAGGAAGCTGCTGAGCACCGCTTCGGGGTCGGCGGGCACCGGGTCGGAGCCGCGCAGGTCCACGTACAGCTGGCCGTCCGGGTAGGAGTCCCGCACGCGGTGGGCCACGTGCAGGGCCAGCGCCGTCTTGCCGACGCCGCCCATGCCGACGACGGTGGCGATCACCAGTGCCTGCGCCGAGGGGGTGCCGAGTGCCTCGTCCAGCACCCGGACGGGCGCCGTGCGCCCGGTGAAGTCGGCGGCGTCCGGCGGGAGCTGGGCCGGTCTCGGGGGCGCGGCCGCCGGTCTGGGGGCCGTCTCCTGTCCTTCCTCGGCCTTGTGCCGGTCCGGTCCGGCCGCCCGGGGCCCGGACCCGTTGCGGGAGTCTTCGGAGCCGGCGCTCTCCCGCGCCGGCTCCCGCCGCCCCTCCGGTTCTTCCGCGGGTGCCGCCGGCGCGACCTGTTCCGGGGCGGCCAGCGTCGGATCGCCCTCCAGGATCCTGCGGTGCAGCTGCTCCAGCTCCGCCCCCGGTGCGACGCCCAGTTCCGCGAGGAACAGCTGGCGCACCCCGCGGTACACCGCCAGCGCGTCCGCCTGCCGTCCGGCCTGGTACAGCGCCCGCATCAGCAGCTCGTACGCCCGCTCGTGCAGCGGGTGCTCGGTGGTGAGGGAGGTCAGCTCGGGGATGCAGCGCGAGTAGCGGCCGAGCGTGAGGTCCAGCCCGATCCGTTCCTCCAGCAGCGTCAGCCGCAGTTCCTCCAGCCGCTGGCGGTGCCGTTCCGCGAACGGGCCCGGTACGCCGGCCAGCGGTTCGCCCTGCCACAGCTCCAGCGCCTGGTTGAGCAGGTCCCGGGCGCGCAGCGGATCGGTCCGTGCGGTGCGTTCCGCCTCGGCGGCCAGTGACTCCGCCTCCGCGGCGTCGACGGCGAGCTTCGGCAGGACCAGCCGGTAGCCGTCCCCCATCGACACCAGCACGCTCGATGCGGGCCGGTCGCCTGCGGCTCCGTCCCCTTCGCCGTCCCTATCGACGGCGTCCAGCACCTTGCGCCATCGCCACGCGTACGTGCGCACCGTGGTCATGGCCGCGCTCGGCGGCTCCTCGCCCCACAGCGCCGTGATCAGGTCGGTGGCGCTCGCGGAGTGCCCCGGCCGCAACAGGAGGACGGCCAGCATGGCCTGCTGCTGCGGGCTCCCGATCTTGAGCGCGGTGGCGCCCCGGTGAGCACGCATCAGACCGAGTAATGAGAAACGGAGTTCGCCCAAGTTCTGCCCCCAGCCCCAGAACACGGTGCCCGCCCCCGCTCGGCGCCCATGTCTCGATTTGTGTCACCTTTTTAACCACAGCGTCGCACCCGGTGTCGAGAGTCCGTTGAGCCTGTGGTGATCAGGTGTTGAACCTTGCGGTACAGAATCGCTCCGTGCCGCGGGCACGCCGGAGACCGTCCGGGCACCGCGCCCGCCCCCCTCGGCCGCCGGTGGCGCCGGGCCCGACCATACATTCGGAGGCGGACGTCCGTGAACACCTCATTGCTGTACAGATTGCTCGGCACCGACCCCGCCGCCGGGCCGGCGGAACTCCTGCACCGAGCCCGGGCCTGCCGCCATCTGCCCCATCTGGTGCTCTCCGCCCTGGAGCGCGACGGAGTCCGGATGGGCGAGCCGGCCCGGGCCGAGCTCGGCCGGGCCCGCGAGCGGGTCGACCGGTACGCGCGCCTCGCCGCCGACCTGGCCCGTTCCACGGGGGTGCGGGCCATCGGGGGCCTGCCGCTCGCCGGGTACTACCCGGCCGGTCTGCTCCGTCCGCTGGAGACCCTCGACCTGGTCGCCCCCGACGAGGCGGCCCTGTGGCAGGCCGTGGTCCGCCTGGTCACCGACCACCCGGTGGAGCACATCGGCGTCTCCCTGCTCGGCGAGCGTCCCCACCACACCGCCGTCACGCTCCAGTGGCCCGCGCAGGACCCGCTCGTCGACCCCTGGTACCGCGTCCACCTCTCCACCGCCGCCCTGCCGGGCGACGGCCGGGGCGTGCCCGTCCGGCCGTACCTGGTCGCCGACGACCACGTGGAGTGCCTCATCGCCCTGGCCGAGGCCCGCATCGGCGGACCGGCCCGGCCGCCCGGCCCCCTCGCCCTCCTCGACGTCTCCGCGCTCACGGGCGGGCCCTTCGAGGCCGCCGAGGCGGCCGCCGTCCTCGCCGCCTACCGGCTGGCCCCGGAGGCGGCGGGCCTCCTCGACCACGCCGCCGAGTACGTCCCGCTGGGCCCGCTCGCCGCCGTCCGCGGCGCCCTCGCCCCCCACCTGGCCGCCGAACACCGCCGCCGCGCCGGGGCTCCGCCCGGTGCCCGCCGGGCCGCGACCCGGCACGGTGCCCTGCTCCGCCGGACCGTCATCCGCCACACCTGGGGCGAGGCCCGTCTGCTCAGCCCGAGCCCCGGCACCTCGCTCCTGCTCACCCCCGTCGCGGACTACCTGCTCACGCCGGCGCCCGGGGCCGTCGCCGAGCCGGCCACCCGCTCCGCCGCCCTGGACGCCCTCCACTCCTGGGACAGCCTCTGCTGAGGGTGGGGAATTCGGCATTCCGGCCGGTGCGCCCCGCAGTCCCCGGATTCACCGCCGCTGTGGCCTTCACTACATTTCCGAACCGGCCCACCAGCTCCGCTAACATGTTCGAGCGAACAATGGTCAGGGTTGACATATGAACATCGGCTGAAAAATTGATATCTGAGGTAAAGCGAGCGATTTCGCAAAAGGGCGGCGGGGCCGAGTCCGCCGCATGGCGTCGCCCGAGCGTCGTGCTGTGGGCCGCGGTCAGTGCGGTGGCCCTCGGATTCCTCGTCGCACTGGAGATCACCGCGCGGGGCTACGGCGTGCGCGGGCCGATCACCGACCAGGCGCGGGAGGTGGTGTTCGCCCCCAAGTCGGGCACGGTGCTCTACGCCAGCATGGCCCTGATGCTGGTGGTGCTCACCTGGCGGCAGCGGTTCATCGCGATCGGCGCCGCGGTCGGCATCGACCTCGTCTTCTGGCTCGTGCGCTGGATGGCCGGCGCCGAGATGATGTACGGCAACGGTGCCCTGCTGGTCACCCTGGCCTGCGCCGTCATCGCGCTCACGCGGCGCACCGGCCGTGAACGGATCCTGCTGCTGCAGGGCGTCGGACTGGCCCTGCTGCTGGTCGCCGGCCGCAAGACCGGCTACACCTGGCTGCTGATCACGTCGAAGACCCGCCCGACGGTGCTCGACCAGTACGTGGCCACCGCCGACCAGGCGCTGGGCAACCCCTCGTGGGTGGCGGGCCGGATCGTCGAGGCCACCGGGGTCGTCGGCTTCCGCGTCCTGGAGTTCGTCTACATCCAGCTCGCCGTGATGGCGGTCGTCGTCGCGCTGTACCAGCTGCGCAAGGTGGCGGTCGAGCGCCGCTTCCCGCGCCACCACCTGGTGCGCACCTTCCTGGCCATCGGCCTGCTCGGGCCGGGCATCTACATGTTCTTCCCGGTGGTCGGGCCGATCTTCGCGTACGGCGCCGACGGGGGCCAGTGGGCGCTGGCCGAGCTCTGGCCGAACACGCCGCCGCCGGTCACCACCCCGCTGCCGATGCCGTTCGACGAGTTCACCCCGCGCAATTGCATGCCGAGCCTGCACACCGCATGGGCCACCGCGATCTTCATCCATTCCCGCAAGGCCCCGCGGGCCCTGCGCTGGGCAGGAACGTTCTGGCTGATCGCGACGCTCGGCGCGACGCTGGGATTCGGCTACCACTACGGCGCGGACATCGTCGCCGGTGTCGTGTTCACGCTCACCATCGACGCCGGGCTGCGCACCCTCGACCACGGGCGGGACCGCAAGGGGATCCAGCTGGTCGCCTACGGCACCGCGGTCTTCGTCGGGCTCCTGCTGTCCTACCGCTACCTGTCGATGGAGATGGCGGCGTACCCGTGGGTGTTCGGGCCGCTGGTCGTCCTGTCGATGGTCTCGGTGATCTACGGCTACGTCCGGGTCACCGGGCGCTGGGACCGCCTGGCCGAGGCGGCGGCGGTGCAGGTGCCGCAGCAGCGCCGCGAACAGCAGCCCGAACTGGTCTGAGACGACACCGCGCGCGCCCCGGTGCGGTGGGGCGCGCGCGGACGGCCGGACGGCCGGGTCAGACGATGCCCTCGGCGATCTCGGCCTGCTCGCGGGCGTTGCCGTACGCCGAAGGGGTCCCGTACGAGCGCCGGGCCGCGTACCACCACGCGCTGGCCAGGACCAGCACCACCGCCAGGGCGATCACCGCGTAGTTCATCGAGTCGATGGTCACCGGCGACTTCTGCGGCAGGCAGAACAGCACGGTGACGACGGCCACCCACACCACCGCGATCCAGCCGATCGGCTTGCTCCAGCGCCCCAGGCTCCACGGGCCGGGCTGGAACCGGTTCCCGGCGCGCAGCCGCAGGTAGATCGGGATCGCGTAGGCCGGGGTGATGCCGATGACGTTGATGGCGGTCACGGCCCCGTAGGCGGTGGCGGAGTAGAGCGACGGGAGCGCCAGCACGGCCGCGACGGCGACCGACAGCCACACGGCCGGGACCGGCGTCTGCGTACGGCTGCTCACCTTGCGCCACAGCGCGGAGCCGGGGAGCGCGTTGTCGCGGCTGAAGGCGAAGACCATCCGGCTCGCGGCGGCCACCTCGGCGTTGCCGCAGAAGAGCTGCGCCACGATGACGACGAGGAGCAGGGCCGTGGCGCCGCCGGAACCCAGCGCGTCGATGAAGATCTGCGCGGGCGGGACGCCGGTGGCGGTGCCCTGGACGGCCGCGTAGTCCTGGATGGCGAAGGTCAGGCCCGCCAGCAGCGCGAAGCCGGCGATCCAGGAGACCCAGATGGCCCGCACGATGCCCTTGGCGGCGGAGACGGAGGCGTTGGAGGTCTCCTCCGACAGGTGCGCGGAGGCGTCGTACCCGGAGAAGGTGTACTGGGCGAGCAGCAGGCCGACCGCCGCCACGTAGAACGGGTTGGCCCAGCCGGTGTCGTTGACGAACTCGGTGAAGACGAACGAGGGCGACTGGTGCTGGTCGGGTATGAATGCCAGGGCGCCCACGATCAGGGCGACGCCGCCCAGGTGCCACCAGACGCTGACCGAGTTCAGCACGCTGACGAGGCGGACGCCGAAGAGGTTGAGCGTGGCGTGCAGCAGCAGGATGCACAGGAAGATCACGAACGTCAGGCCGGGGGTGGGCTCGACGCCGTACTGGAGGTTGAGGAAGGCGCCGGTGAACAGCGCGGCGCCGTAGTCGATGCCGGCGATGGCGCCGAGCAGGCCGAGCAGGTTCAGCCAGCCGGTGTACCAGCCCCAGCGCCGCCCGCCCAGCCGGTCGGCCATGTAGTAGAGCGCTCCCGAGGTGGGGTAGGCGCTCGTCACCTCGGCCAGGGCGAGACCGACGCAGAGCACGAACAGGCCGACGCCGGCCCAGCCCCACAGCATCACGGCCGGACCGCCGGTGCCCAGGCCGAAGCCGTAGAGGGTCATGCAGCCGGACAGGACGGAGATGACCGAGAAGCTGATGGCGAAGTTGCCGAAGCCGCCCATCCGGCGGGCGAGGACGGGCTGGTAGCCGAGCTCCCTGAGCCGTTCCTCCTCGTCCCGCCGGGGCGGGGCCTTGCTGTCCGGGCGGACGGTCGGCGCGGTTCGGGACATGGGGGACTACCTCCGGGGGTCGGGGCGAGCGGGGGTGGGGCGGGGGGAAACCGGTGGGGACGGCGCGGGGCGGGGGCCCGCGCGGTCAGTTCCGGGCCGTGAGGCTGCGGGCACGGGCCCGCAGGAAGACCTCCATGGCCAGTTCCTGGTCGGCCGGGTCGCGGGTCCGGTAGGCCCACGGCAGGGTGGTCCAGTACCGGTCGATCGCGTCGAAGACCTGCGCCGCCGCGCCGAACAGGTGGGCTCCCCACAGCGCGTGCGCCAGGTGGTTCAGGTCGAGCTGGGAGGCGCGGCGCAGGTCGCTGTGGCGGAACCAGGTGTCCAGGGCGTGCCCGGCGTCGCGGACGGCGTCCTCAGCGACCCAGTGGAGGTCGAGCGCCTTCTCCTGGCCGCGCTCGCGGCGGTAGCGCTCGATGCTCAGGTAGAGCGGCAGCAGATGGACGGCGGACTCGGGCGGGGCCGAACCGTACGCCCAGTGCACGAAGTTGGCGGCCTCGGTCAGGGGGCCGGGCGTGCCCGCGCACACGAACTGGAGCATCCGGTGGTACGCCTCGCGGTTGTGCGGGTCGCGCTTGTCGACCTGGGCGAGGATGCCCCAGGGGCCGCGGGGCAGCATCAGGGCGGGCGGCGCCTGCCGGTGCTCGTCCATCGAACGGTGCTCGTCGAGGAGGGCCAGCGCGAGCAGGCAGACCCAGGGCACGGGGTCGGCGGGGCTGATCTCGGCGGTGTCGCGGCAGGCCGCCCACGCCTCCTGCCACAGCTCGCGCGTACGGGGGTGGCGCGCCCGGTGGGCGCGGACGGCGCGCTCGACGACCACCCGGGTGTGCATGACGGACGCGGCGACGCTGCGCGGTTCCTCGGAGCGCCACGCCTGGACCACGTCGGATCCGGCGGCGACCGCGGCGAGCACCTGGGTGCGCTGGGTCCACAGTCCCCAGCCGTCCGTCCGGTCCAGTAAGTGGGCCATCGCCAGCCAGCGTCCGGTGCGCAGGTCCTGCACGGCCACCCGCAGGTCGTTGTCGTGGCCGGCGGGGTGGTAGACGGGCCGGAAGTCGCCGCCCGCCATCACCTCGCCCCGGTCGACGGGTCGTCGGGACGGGCGCGTCTTGCGGTGGTCGTGGTCATCGGTCCTCGCATCGCATGGCCTTCGCGCCTGGTGATCGGCGATCACTATAGAGTGACTATGAGCGTTCGAGTCATGAAACTTTTTCGAATGCAAGTATCAAGCCACATACAAGATGTGAATTCGCGTCAGCAGGCCTCCCGCCCGCGCAGATGGATCTTGACGGGGCGGCGTCCGCTGGTGAAGGCTTCCCGGAGACGATCGCGCATGCCGACACCAGGGACGGAGCGGTGATGACGGGCCCGGTGCTCGCTGTCGACCAGGGCACCTCGGGAACCAAGGCCCTCGTCGTCTGCCCCGTACGAGGAGTCATCGGCTCCGCATCCGCCCCCGTACGGCCCCGGTACCTGCCGGGCGGCCGCGTGGAGGTCGACCCCCGCGAGCTGCTGGATTCCGTCGTCGACGCGGGGCGCGCCGCCCTGGCCGCGGCCGGTGAACCGGTCGTCGCGGTGGGCCTGGCCAACCAGGGCGAGACCGTCCTCGCCTGGGACCCGGCGAGCGGTGAACCGCTGACCGCAGCGATCGTCTGGCAGGACCGCCGCGCCGAGCAGCTCTGCGCCGAACTGGCCCCGCACGCGCAGGCGTTGCGCGACCGGACCGGGCTGCCCCTCGACCCGTATTTCGCCGCGCCCAAGATGGCCTGGATACGTCGCCACCTCACCCGGCAGGGCGTCGTGACGACCAGCGACGCCTGGCTGGTGCACCGGCTCACCGGCGCCTTCGTCACCGACGCGGCCACCGCCGGCCGCACCCAGCTCCTCGACCTCGACACCGTCGACTGGTCCCCGGAGGCCCTCGACGCCTTCGGCCTCACCGGCGAACCGCTCCCCGAGGTCGTCGACGCGGACACCCGCGTCGGCACCACCACCGCCTTCGGGCCCCCGATCCCGCTGACGGGCCTGCTCGTCGACCAGCAGGCCGCACTCCTCGCCCAGCGCGTCACCGAGCCCGGAACCGCCAAGTGCACCTACGGCACGGGCGCGTTCCTCCTCGCGCAGAGCGGCCCGCGCCCCCGCCGCAGCACCACCGGACTCGTCGGCTGCGTCGCCTGGCGGCTCGCCGGAGAGACCAGCTACTGCCTGGACGGCCAGGTCTACACGGCCGCGTCCGCTGTCCGCTGGCTCACCGACCTCGGCGTGATCTCCGGCGCCCGGGACCTCGACACCGTGGGCGGGACCGCCCCCGACGCCGGCGGCGTCACCTTCGTCCCCGCCCTCGCCGGGCTCGCCGCCCCGTGGTGGCGGGGCGACCTGCGCGGCTCCGTCACCGGACTCGGCCTCGACACCACCGCCGGACACCTCGTCCACGCCCTCTGCGACGGCATCGCCGCACAGGTCGCCGAGCTCGCCGACGCCGTCGCCGCCGATCTCGGCGCGCCGCTCGCCACCCTGCGCGTCGACGGCGGACTCACCCGGTCCGCCCTGCTCATGCAGGCGCAGGCCGACCTGCTCCAGATCCCCGTCGAGGTCTCCGCGCTCCCGGACGCCACGGCCCTCGGCGTCGCAGCCGTCGCCCGCCTCGGCCTCGACCCCTCCCTCGCCGCGCACGAGGCCGTACCGGAGTGGAAGCCGTCCGCCGTCTACGAGCCGAAAGCCGGCGCCGGGCCCGCCGCCGAACGCCGCGCGCGGTTCCGTACGGCGGTGTCCGCCCTGCTCGACGGCCCGGCATGACCCTGACCCGGCGCGGCCCGCTCCCGGGCGGCGACCCGTACGACGTGACGGTCGTCGGCGCCGGCGTGGTGGGCTCGGCCATCGCCCGCGAACTGGCCCGCCTCCCCTTGCGGATCGCCCTGGTCGACGCGGCCGACGACGTCGGCAACGGCACCTCCAAGGCCAACACCGCCATCCTGCACACCGGTTTCGACGCCGTGCCCGGCTCCCTGGAGTCCCGGCTCGTCCGCGACGGGCAGCGGCTGCTCGCCGCGTACGCCGCCGACAGCGGCATCCCGGTGGAACCGGTCGGAGCCCTGCTCGTGGCCTGGAACGAGGAGCAGCTCGCCGCCCTGCCCGGCCTCGCCGACAAGGCGGTGCGCAACGGCTACCGCGCCGCCCGCATCCTCCCGGCGGGCGAGGTACGGGCCCGCGAACCGGAGCTCGGCCCCGGCGTGCTCGGCGCCCTCCACGTACCGGACGAATCCCTCGTCTGCCCCTGGACGACCACCCTCGCCTACGCCACCCAGGCCGTGCGCGCCGGAGTCGACCTCCACCTCAACTGCCCCGTGCAGGACGTCGCTCCGGGCGAACCGCACACCCTCGCCACCGGCCGGG
Organism: Streptomyces erythrochromogenes; assembly: GCF_040684695.1. Taxonomy (GTDB): domain Bacteria; phylum Actinomycetota; class Actinomycetes; order Streptomycetales; family Streptomycetaceae; genus Streptomyces; species Streptomyces erythrochromogenes_C. The sequence goes on along the minus strand of NZ_JBFBGM010000026.1, from coordinate 30,621 downwards.
GCCCGCTGCGCACCCGGTACCTGGTCAACGCGGCGGGCCTGTACGCCGACGAGATCGACCGGCTCCTGGGCCACACGGACTTCACCGTCACCCCCCGCCGCGGCCAGCTCATCGTCTTCGACGAGCTCGCCCGCGGCCTCGTACGCCACATCCTGCTGCCGGTGCCCGACGCCCGCGGCAAGGGAGTGCTCGTCACGCCGACCGTGTACGGGAACGTGATGCTCGGCCCGACCGCCGAGGACCTGGACGACAAGACGGCCACCGGCTCGACCGCCGAAGGACTCGCGCTGCTGCGGGAGAAGGGCCGGCGGATCCTGCCGGCGCTCCTCGACGAGGAGGTCACCGCCGTGTACGCCGGCCTGCGCGCGGCCACCGGACAGGAGGACTACGCGATCCGCGCCCATCCGGCCCAGCACTACGTGAGCGTGGGCGGCATCCGCTCCACGGGCCTGACCGCCTCGATGGGGATCGCCGCCCACGTGGTGGAACTGCTCGCCGAGGCCGGACTGCCCGTGACGGGCGCCCGCGCACTCGAACCGGTGCGCATGCCGAACCTCGGCGAGGCCTTCCCCCGCCCGTACCGCGACGCGGCGATGATCGCGGCGGACCCGGAGTACGGCCGGATCGTCTGCCACTGCGAGCGCGTCACCCGCGGGGAGATCCGCGACGCGCTCGCCGCGACCGTACCGCCCGCCTCTCCGGACGGTCTGCGGCGGCGCACCCGCGCCCGCGGCGGCCGCTGCCAGGGCTTCCACTGCGGTGCCGCCGTCCGCGCCCTGTTCGAGGAGGCCCGCCGGTGAACCGTACGGACGACGCCGGCCGTACCGACGTGCGGGCCGACGTCCTGGTCGTCGGCGCCGGCCCCGCCGGACTGGCCCTCGCCGCACGCCTCGCCCGGGCGGGAGCCGGCCGCGTCCAGGTCCTGGAGCGCGACCAGGAACCGGGCGGCATGCCGCGCCACCTCCACCACGGCGGCTTCGGCCGGCCGGCGCCGCCCCGGCTGCGGGGCCCCGCGTACGCACGGCGCTCGGTACGGGCGGCGCTCGCCGCCGGCGCCGTGCTCCGTACCGGCATCACCGCCACCGGCTGGGCCGGACCGCTCCGCCTGGAGACCACCGGCCCGGCGGGCCTGGAACGGATCACGGCCCGGGCCGTCGTCCTCGCCACCGGAGCCAGGGAACGCCCGCGCAGCGCCCGGCTGGTCCCCGGCTCACGCCCGCAAGGGGTGCTGACCACCGGGGAACTGTTCCAGGCGGTCCACGCCCACGGACTGCCCGTCGGCCGGCGGGCCGTGGTGGTCGGCGCCGAGCCCGTGGCCCGGCACGCCGCGGCCACGCTCCGGCAGGCGGGCACGGACGTGGCGGCGATGCTCACCGAGCACCCGCGCGGCACCGCCGTACCGGGGATCGCGCTGCTCACGGGGACGACCGTCGGCGAACTGCGCGGCCGGGACCGCCTGACCGGCGTGACGATCCACCACCGGGACGGCCGCACGGGCCTGATCGCCTGCGACACGGTGGTCTTCACCGGCGACTGGATCCCCGACCACGAACTGGCCCGCCGCGGCGGCGTCCCCCTGGACCCCGGGACCCGCGGCCCCCGCGTGGACGACTCCTTCCGTACGGCACTGCCGGGCGTCTTCGCCGTCGGCAACGCCCTCCACGGGATCGAGCGCGCGGCCACCGCGGCCGCGGAGGGCGCCGCCGCGGCCGCCCCCGTACTCGCCCACCTCGCGGGCGCCCCCTGGCCGGAGTCCGGCCCGCCCGTACAGGTCCGCGCCCCGCTCGTGTGGATGACGCCGAACCGGATCACGGGCACCGCCCGGCGGCCGCTGCTGCTGCGCTCCGCGGAAGCGGTGACCGCGCCCGTCGTGACCGTGACCCAGGACGGCCGCCCGCTGTGGCGGCGCAGGTTCCCCCTCGTCGCCTCCCCGTCCCGCTCCCTGCGCCTTCCGCCCCACTGGACGGCCCGCGTGGACCCCGCCGGCGGCCCGGTCGTGGTGGCCCTGGCCTGAACACGGCGTCCGAACACGGTGTCCGAACACGGCGGCGGCCGCCGACCGGAGGACCGGTCGGCGGCCGTGCGCACGGCGGGGCACCGGCGCACCGGGGCGCCGAGCGTCGGAGGGGTCGCGGGGGTCAGCCCTTGAAGACGTCCTTCATCTTCTCCTTGGCCTGCCGGGCGTTGCCCTTGGTCTTCTCGGCGCGGCCCTCGGCGGTCAGGCGCTCGTTGCCCACCGCGCGGCCCGCGGTCTCCTTGAGCTTGCCCTTGACCTGCTCGGCCTTGGCCCGGCTCTTCTCCTTGTCGGACACGACTGATCACTCCCTGGAGATCGGGTACGGATGCGTCGTACACCCCGCTTCTGACCACGATCCCCGGCGGCAAACGCGGACCCGCCGATCCCTGTGGGACCGAAGTGACCACCCGGACGCACGGTGGGACCATGGGGCTCGGGACACGGGGTGGTGAGGGGCCGAGAGGGCGGGTGTCACCGTGGCGGATCCGGACGCGTTCACCGACGTGCTCGACCACCCGGTGTACGGGGTGACGACTGCGGCCGGCCTGACGGCGGCCCCTGATCGGCCGACCACCGAACGATCGACGGGAGAAGACATGTCCGGACACGAGAACGGATTCGGCTGCGCGGCAGGCGCCGAGGACTTCACGGCGACGGCCCACCGGAGCGCCGGGGGCGGGCGCACGGTCACCGTGCGGGGTACGTCCCTGTGCCGCACCCCCGGCTTCGCTCTCGAACTGGAACGTGCGTCACCGCCGTTCGTCCCGGTCCCCGGAGAACTCCATCTGCAGCTGAACGAGGTGGCGCCGAACGGGATGGTCGCCCAGGTCGTCACCCCCACCGACGTGGCGGGCGAGTTCGCGATCGGCGAAGAAGTCGACCGGGTCCTCATCCGCAACCGGAACATCACCGTGCTCGTCGAGGAGGGCTGACCCCGGACCGCCGCTCCCACGGGCGCCCTGGCGCCACCCGACCGCTGACATCCGGTCAGACGGAGCGACCACCGCGCCACCCCGGGTTCCGAATTCACCCGCACGGGTGAAAATGGGGGCCGGCCACGGACGTGTGGGGGGCGGCATGCCGGTGTTGCTCGTACGGGAGAACGGCCGCGTGCGCGGCTGGCCGGTCTACGTGGGGGCGGTCGGTCTCGGCGCGGCGGCCCTGGCCCTGGCCTCGCTGTGGACCAGCGGGGCGTGGGCCACCGGGATCGGCGCCGCCGTCACCACCTTCTCCGGGCTGGCCGCCGAGCGGCTCCAGCCGCAACGCGCCACTCCGGCGGGCGGAGACGGCGCCGCAGCCGGAGCGGACGCGCTGCTGCGCACCGCGGGGGGCCGCATCCCCACCCTGCGGCAGGTGGACCGCCCCGAGCCGGCCGGGGCCCACCACGCGGACGGACACTCCGCCGACGGGAGCCGAACCCCGGCCGCGCCCCCCGCGTACATCCGCCGCGACGTGGAACCCCAACTGCGCGAGGCGCTCGGCCGGGCCGGATTCGTCCTGCTGGTGGGGGAGTCCACCGCCGGCAAGTCCCGGCTGGCGCACGAGACGGCCCGCGCCCTCTTCCCCCGGCACGCCTTCGTCCGCCCCCTGGGCAGGTCCGCGCTCCCCTTGGCGCTGCGCGTGGCCGGCACGCGGCGGCGGGCCGTGCTGTGGCTCGACGACCTGGAGGAGTTCCTCGGCGCGGGCGGGCTCACGACCGCGATGCTCGCCGCCCTGGCGGCGCCGGCGCCGGGACGCCGGGTGGTGGTGGCGACCATGCGCACCCAGGAGTTCCGGCGCTTCGACGCCCGCGAGGAGGGCCGGCTGACGGGCTCCGACCGCGACGCCTGGCGCACCCAGCGGGACGTGCTCCGGCAGGCGGAGGTGGTACGGCTGGCCCGGCACTGGTCGCCCGAGGAACGCCGGCGGGCCGCGGCCCACGGACATGACCCGCGCATCAGGGCGGCCCTGCGGGCGGGGGACCGCTTCGGCATCGCGGAAGTCCTCGCCGCCGGACCGGAGTTGCTCGCGGCCTGGCACAACGCCTGGACCCCCGGAACCAATCCGCGCGGCGCGGCCGTGGTCGCGGCCGCCGTGGACTGCCGGCGGGCCGGGCTGCGCAGCCCGGTGAGCCGCGACCGGCTGCGCGAACTGCACCGCCCCTACCTGGAGGCACGCGGCGGCGGGGACCTCCAGCCGGAGCCCTTCGACGACGCGATGAACTGGGCCTGCACGGCGGTCTACGCCACCAGCGGCCTGCTGATCGGCAACTACACCCAGGGGTACACGGCCTTCGACTACCTCCTGGGCGCGCCCGGCCTGCCCCCGGTGCCCGAGCACCTGTGGCAGGCCCTCGTCGCGCGGGTCACCCCGACGGAGGCCTACGACATGGGCCTGCTGGCCCACCAGGAAGGGCGGCCGGGGCGGGCGGCCGAGGCGCTGACCCGGGCCCGGCTGGGCGGAGCCCCCGGCGCCGACTTCCTGTTCGCCCTCACGGTCGGGGACGCGGGGCGCCCGCGCCGGGCCGCCGCCGACCTCGCCGGGATCACCCGGCGGCGCGAGGACCGGCTGGGCCCCGCCCATCCGGACACCCTGGCCGCCCGCCACCAGCTGGCCTTCTTCACCGGCGAGGCCGGCAACCCGCACGCCGCCGCCGGCCGGTTCGCCGCCCTGGCGGCCCAGGCCGCCACCGTCCTCGGAGCCGACCACCCCGACACCCTGGCCGCCCGGCACGAACTGGCCTACTTCACCGGAGAGTCGGGTGCCCCGGCCGAGGCGGCCCGGCAGCTGGCCCGGCTACTCGCCGACCGGCTGCGGGTCCAGGGCCCCGACGACCCGCAGGTGCTGGCCACCCGGCGCAGCCTGATCTGGTACCGCGCCGACGAACCGGCCCGCACCGAGGCGCGGTTGACCGAACTGCTGGCCGACGCCGAACGCTGCCTCGGCCCCGGCGACCCGCACACCCTCGCGGTCCGCAGCAGCCTCGCCGCCCTCGCGGCCCGGGCGGGCCGGACCGCCGAAGCCGCGGCCGCCTGGGAGGCGCTGGTGGCCGACCGTACCCGGGTCATGGGCCCCGACCATCCGCACACGATCTACGCCCGCCTGGAGTGGGCCCGCGCCCTGGCCTTCTCGGACCGCTCCGAGCAGGCCCGCGCCCTACTGACCCGGACCCTCGGCGACGCCCGGACCGTGCTGGAGCCGGGCCACCGCCACCTGCGCCTGGCCCGGGAGCTGCTGGCCGGCCTCCCGCCGGCCGGGCGGCACGGGGCGTGACCCGCGTACCGCCCGCGCCGGGGGAGGGGCCGGTCAGGCCGCGGCCGGTTCCGTCCGCCCGGCAGGGACCGGATCCGCGAGCCGCCCGCTGCGGTGCAGCCACCCGACCGCGGCGGCGCACAGGACTCCCAGGGCGGCCAGGGACAGCCACGGCAGCGCCGGCGCACCCGAGGCCCGGGCCGCGTCGAGGGCCGCACCGGTGAGCAGGTTGCCCAGGGTGATGCCGATCCCGCAGACCGTGTTGTAGAGCCCGTAGTGCGTCGCGACGAGCCGGTCCCCGGAGAGCCGGACGATGGTGTCCATCTCGAACGGGTAGGCGATCGTCGTGCCGACGGCGAGCAGCAGCGCCGCCAGCGTCGGCGGCCCGGCGGCGAGCAGCCACCGCCCCGGCCCTGCGTCCGGCACCGGTACGGCCGCCGCCAGGAGCAGCGGCACGAACGCGCCGCCCATCACCAGCAGCCCCCACGCCGGAGCCCGGCCCGGCGCTCTGCGCGTCTTGCACCAGGCGGTCACCCTCGTCTGGAACAGGACGGTGCTCAGCCCCGACACGGCGAACAGGACGGCCGTCGCCGCCCCCGCGAAGGCCCCGTCGCCGCCGAGGCGCCGGACCTCCAGCGGCAGCGCCAGGTACACCTGGAAGGTCAGCACGTACGAGCCGGTCATCGCGGCCGCGAAGAGCAGGAACGGCCGGTTGGCGAGGATGCCCCGCCACTGCGCCCGCACCGTCTCGCGCGCGCCGCCCGGCTGCGGGTCAGCCCCGTCCGCCGGCCGCCGGGCGGGCAGGCTGCGGATCTGTACGAGGCTCAGCACGGCGAAGATCCCGGCCGCCGTCAGGCAGGTGACGCGGAACCCCGCCCCGGTGAGGACCATCCCCACGAGCGGTCCGAGCAGGATGCCGGCCTGGTAGAAGACGTTGAACAGGGCGAACGCCTCCACCCGGCGGTCCCCGGCGTCGGCGGCCAGGTAGGCCCGGGTCGCCGGGTTGAACAGGGCCCCCGCCAGCCCGGTGGCGGCCGACGCCGCCAGCAGGGCGGGCACGGAGTCGACGAGTCCGAGGGCGGCGAAGCCGACGACGCGCAGCACCAGGCCCGCGATGATCATGGGCTTGTAGCCGAGCCGGTCGGCGAGGGTGCCACCGACCAGGAACATGCCCTGCTGGCTGAAGTTGCGGACGCCGAGGACCAGTCCGACGAGCCAGCCGGCCAGTCCCAGGGAGCCGGACAGGTGGGCGGCGAGGTACGGCATCAGCATGTAGAAGCCGAGGTTGATGGTGAACTGGTTCACCATCAGCAGCCGTACGCTCGGGTCGTAGGAGCGGAACTGCGCCAGGGTGCCCTTCACCGGGCGGTCTCCTGCACCCGCTCCGGGGACCCGGCGGCCCGCTCGTCGGGGGACAGCGGGTCGACGACGGCGGCGCACCGGGTCCAGCGGGTGACCTCCTTCTCGTCGACCCGTCCGACGACCTCCGGTTCGGCGGCCGGCGGGCCGTCCAGCAGCCCGTGGGCCGCGCAGTAGTCGTCGTCGTAGACGGTGCCGAGGTACCGCTGGGGCCCGTCGGGGAAGACCGCGGCGATACGGGTGTCCGCCGGCCGGGTCCGGGCCAGCCAGCCGGCGACGAGGGCGACGGCGCCGACGCTCCAGCCGCCGGTGGCGTAGTGCGAGCCGGCGAGCTGCCGGCAGGCCCAGACCGCTTCGGACGGTGCCACCCAGTGCACCTCGCCGAAGTTTCCGTAGGCGACGTTGCGGGGGTAGATGCTCGATCCCAGCCCGCGCATCAGGCGGGGCCGGGCGGGCTGGCCGAAGATCGTCGAGCCGATGGTGTCCACGCCGACCAGCTCCAGCTGCGGGTAGAGCTGCCGCAGTACGCGGGAGACGCCCGCGGAGTGCCCGCCGGTGCCCACGCTGCACACCAGGACGTCGATGTGGCCCAGTCCGGTGGCGAGTTCCAGGGCGAGCGGCGTGTAGGCGCCGGTGTTGTCGGGGTTGTTGTACTGGTCGGGGCACCAGGATCCGGGATGCCGGGCCATCAGCTGCCGCACCCGTTCGCGGCGGGCCTCCTGCCACCCGCCGGCGGGGTGGGGTTCGGCCACGACGTTGACCCGGGCGCCGTAGGCGGTCAGCAGTTTCGTCATGGACGGCTCCAGGCCCGGGTCGGTGACCAGCGTGACCGGATGCCCGTGGACCATGCCTGCCAGGGCGAGCCCCAGGCCCAGGGTGCCGCTCGTGGACTCGATGATCCGGGCGCCGGGCAGCAGGTCGCCGCGGGCGCGGGCCCGCTCGACCATGTGCAGTCCCGGCCGGTCCTTGATGCCACCGGGGTTGAAGCCCTCCAGCTTCGCCCAGAAGCCGTGGCCCTCGGGGGCGAAGGGTTCGGACACGCGCAGGAGCGGGGTGTTGCCGACGAGCCCGGACAGGGCGGCGCCGCGGGCGGGCGGGGTGGTCCGTGTGGACGGAGAGGACATCTTCCTCTGCTCTCGTTCGTAGACGGATGTTTCCGTGCACGTCTCGTCCGCCGCCGGCGCGGGAGGGCGCGGGCCCGTACGCGGCGACGGCGGACGGCGGCCTTCGGGAAGGCCGCACGAACGGCTGCTAGATCCGCCAGCAGCAGACGCGGGTCCTGGTTCTGCGTCCCGCGGGCGCTATCTCGGGAGAGGTGGCGGCCCGGCGCCGCACCGGGCCCGGCGGCGCGGCGGCGAGCACCGCGAGGAGCAGCGCGAAGAGCACCGGGAACGCGGCCGGGCGCTGCGGCGCGAGGTCCTGGACGCCGCGGGGCGCGAGGTGCAGGACGCAGGGGTCGTCGGGGTGGGGGACTCCGGGAGAGCCCTGGGCGGAGGGCTGGTGGTGGTGGGCCGGGGCGGACCCGGCGAGGGCCTGGCGCGGGGACGGCTGACCGTCGTGGACCAGGCAGCCGATGAGGGCCGCGACGAACGCGGACAGCACGAGGAGCGCGGCGGGCGTCAGGAGCGGCCTTACGACGGCGCACGCGCGGCGCGCGGCGGCGGAGGGGTGGAACGACACGGCTCCTCCGTGGAGGTGCTTCGGACCGTGGGCGGGGACGGGGAGGCCCGGTACGGGCAGGCGGGCGGACGGCGGCGCGGGTCGGGCGGAGTGTTCCGCGGACGCCGGCGGGGCCCGGGCGGCGCGACCCGCGCATGCCCGGGAAGGGTGAACGGCATCCGCCGCGTGGCCCAAGGTTCGGCCGGGTCGCCGCCGAGGCCGGACACCCCTAGGCCGTCTCTTTCGGATCTTGTCGGCCGAGCCCGCGTTGTCCGGTGCCATGGGGTCTCCCCAGGCCCGCAGGGCCGAGGGGAAGCATCGCAAGGCGGAGGAGCTCCTCGTGTACTGGGCGTACTCGGGAGCCCCGACAACGCAGCGAGGTGCGGTGCCGGGCAGCGCGGGCCCGGCAAGATCCGACAGAGACGGCCTAGATGCGGAGCACTCCGTGTGCGGGTGGCGGCGGGGCGCCGTACGTCCGCGGGACCGTGCCCGGCGCGGGGGGAGCGTCCGTCCGCAGGGCCGGCGTGGCGGGTCCGGCGACCATCTGCGGGTGGCTGCCGGGAGCCGTACCGCGGTCGGAGCGCCCCGGCATGCAGTGCTCGGCCGGATGCGTGGATCCGTCCGCGCCGGCCAGGAGGGTCTGCGCGGACGCGGCGGTCACGGAAGCGGGGGAGGCGTGGTGCCCGTAGCCGCTGCCCGCCGCGATCCCGTGCGCGTCGAGCACGCCGACGAGCAGCAGGGCCAGCCAAAGGAGCACCAGCGGATTCCGGTTCCCCCGGATCCGCGGCACGCCGGAGGACGACCGAGCGGTGATCACGTCGCGATCCTAGACACCCGTCCGCGGCCGGCGGCAGGCCCGCCCGGGCGAATGGCTCGAAAGCGGTACGGCCTTGCCGGCGCGCGGGATCCGTACCCGGGGGCCGTACGATGATCCTGTGATCCGTACCCGCCGCCCGACGAACCGCCGCCCCTGGGCGCGCGGTGCGGCGCTGCTGGCGCTGGTACTGGCGGTGCTGACCGGGATCCTCGGCATGCACGCCCTCGGCCCGGCCCCGGTGGCGGCCGCCGCCGCGGCAGGTGGCGCCCACCACGCGGCGGCCGGGGAGCACGGCGCTCCCGCCGCCGAACAGGCCGGCGAGGACTGCTCGCACCCCGCCGGCGGTTCGGGCCATGCCGAGCACGCCGACGCCACCTGCGCCGCGGCCGGTGTCGCCTCCGGGTACGCGCCGCCCGCACTCGCCGAGGCGCTCGTGGGCCTGCCCGGCGTGTCCTCGTGGGCCGCCGCCGAACCGGTGGCCGTGGCCGCCGCCCGGGCCCCGCCCGATCTGGCCGAACTACAGCTGCTGCGGATCTAGAGCCGCCCGCGCGGCCCGTCCACCCGGCATCCGCCGGGCGAACGGCCGTGCTCCGGGCCCCTCTTCATCCGTTCTTCCCGCACGCCCGGAACCGGGCTGCGGACGAAGGAGCAGCACCACCATGACAGCCAAGCGTTCCCTCTTCCGTCGCGCCGCCGCCCTCGTCGCGGCCGGCGCGGCCTCCGTCGTCCTCGCCGCCTGCGGCGGCGAGGGCACGGCGGAGCACGACGGCCACGGCGCCGCGTCCGCCCCGGCGTCCCCGTCGGCCACCGCATCGGCCGGGGCCCAGGCCCCGACCGCCGGGGGGCAGCACAACGCGGCCGACGCCGCCTTCGCCAAGGGGATGATCCCCCACCACCGCCAGGCCGTGGAGATGGCCGATCTGGCCCCCTCCCGCGCCCGGTCCGCGGAGGTGAAGAAGCTCGCCGAGGACATCAGGAAGGCGCAGGACCCCGAGATCAGGACCCTGTCCGGATGGCTGGCCGCCTGGGGTGAGCAGGTGCCCGCCGAGGGCGCCATGGACCACTCCGCGCACGGCACGGCCGGAATGATGACCGCGGAACAGATGGACCGGCTGAAGAACGCCTCGGGCGCGGCGTTCGACACCGCCTTCATGGAGCTGATGGTCGAGCACCACGAGGGCGCGGTGGCGATGGCGAAGACCGAGCAGGCGCAGGGCGCCTTCCCCGCGGCCAAGGCGATGGCCGAGGCGATCGTCACCTCCCAGTCCGCCGAGATCGCGCAGATGAACAAGCTCCTCGGCAAGAGCTGACCGTCCCCTGCGGGCCGGGGCGGGGCCGCTCACGCACACCCCGCCCCGGCCCGCGGCCGGTCCTGAGGCCCATGTCGGCCGCGGGGACGACGGCTTGACCGTGATGTGAGACTTGCCCCATGGACATGGGGCGCGAGTCGCGGTGGGAGAAGGACGCAATGACGGTGGAGATCATCTTCGCCCTGGTGACCGCCGCCGTGCTGGCCGCGGCGGTCTTCGCCGTCGCCTTCGCCCTCGTCCTGGCCGTCGGCCTCTCCGGGGCGGCGGAGAAGGCCGTGCTGACGGCGGGCGGGCTGCTCGCGGGACTGGCCGGAGTGTGGCGCCTGGTACGGGTGCTGATGCGGTTCGACGAGCAGCGCCGCAGGGGCCGCTGACGGCCCGTCCGCGGCCGGAAAACGCGTGGACCGTCCCACCTCCCGTACGGGACACTCCGACTCCTGTCCTGCTGGTCCGACAACACAGGGTTTGGGATGGGTTCACCAACATCGCCCGAAAGCATGCCGAGCAGGGGCTCGGTCCTCCTCGCACTTCGCTACTACGGACGGGAGCTGGCGCGGCTGCGCCGGCTGACCGCTCCGGCCATGCTGCTCCCGGCGCTGGGCAACATCGGCATCTTCTACCTCGCGCCGCTGATCGTCGCCAAGCTCGTCGGCCGGGTCGCCGACGGCGGCTCGGCCGGAATCGACGCGATGCTGCCCTACGTCCTCGGCTTCGCCGGGGTCCTGCTGCTCGCGGAGACGCTGTGGCGGATCGGGCTGCACTGCCTCAACCGCCTCGACGCCCGGGGCATCGAGCACCTCTACGTCGTCGGCATGGACGAGCTGTTCGCGAAGGACGCGGCGTTCTTCCACGACAACTTCGCCGGCTCGCTGACCAAGCGGGTCCTGAGCTTCGCCTCCCGCTTCGAGGAGTTCGTCGACACGCTGACCTTCTCGGTCATGGGCAGCTTCGTTCCGCTGCTCTTCGCGTCCGTGGTGCTGTGGCAGTACGAGCCGCTGCTCGTCGTCGGCCTCCTGACGCTGATCGCCCTGACGGCCTTCTGCGTCACCCCCCTCATCCGCCGCCGCCAGGCGCTCGTCGCCCAGCGCGAGGAGGCGATCGCCCGGGTCTCCGGTCACGTCGCGGACAGCCTGATGAACATGGACACGGTCCGGGCGTTCGCCGCCGAGGACCGCGAGGCCGCCGAACACCGGTCCCGTGTGGCGCAGTCGCGCCGGCTGACGCTCCGTTCGTGGGACTACGGCAACCTGCGCATCGACACGCTGGTCGCACCCCTGTCCGTCCTGACGAACGTGCTGGGCCTGCTGCTCGCCGTCGCCCTCGGCGCCGGCGAGCACGGAGTGGAGGCGATCATCGTCACCTTCACCTACTACGCCAACGCGACCCGCATCATGTTCGAGTTCAACCAGATCTACCGCCGGCTGGAGAGCTCGATGACGGAGGCCGCGCAGTTCACCGAACTGCTGCTGCAGCCGCCCACGGTGCTCGACCCGCAGACTCCGGAGCCGCTGCGGTCCGAGAGCGCCGAGGTCCGGTTCGAACGGGTGAACTTCTCCCACGGCGGAGCGAAGCCGCTCTTCGAGGGGCTGGACCTGGAGGTCCCCAGCGGGTCGAAGACCGGTCTCGTCGGCCGCTCAGGCGGCGGCAAGACCACGCTCACCCGGCTGCTGCTGCGGATGACCGACGTGGACGGCGGCCGGATCATGATCGGGGGCCAGGACATCAGCCGGCTGCGGCAGGCGGACCTGCGCAGCCGGCTCGCCTACGTGCCCCAGGACCCGGCGATGTTCCACCGCACCCTGCGGGAGAACATCGCGTTCGCCCGGCCGGGCGCCACCGAGGCCGAGATCCGCCGCGCGGCCGAGGCGGCGCACGTCACGGAGTTCGCCGACGCACTGCCGGACGGATTCGACACCATGGTCGGCGAACGCGGCGTCAAACTGTCCGGCGGGCAGCGCCAGCGGGTCGCCCTCGCCCGGGCCATCCTGCGCGACGCGCCGATCCTGCTGCTCGACGAGGCGACCAGCGCCCTGGACTCGGAGAGCGAGATCCTCGTCCAGGAGGCACTGTGGCGGCTGATGGAGGGCCGGACGGCCCTCGTGGTGGCGCACCGGCTGAGCACGGTGGCCACCATGGACCAGCTCGTCGTCCTCGACCGCGGCCGGATCGTGGAGCAGGGCTCGCACCAGGAGCTCCTCGCCACCGAAGGCGCCTACGCGAAGCTGTGGAAGCACCAGTCGGGCGGCTTCCTGGACGAGACCGCCGCGGCCGCCGCCGCGGGCATCGCCGCGGACACCGTCACCCGCGCGCGTTCCGGGCTGAACTGAGCCGAGGCCGTGTCCTGCGGAGCAGGAGGGTCGAAAATGAATAGTTTGTCCCGATGTGAGCGTCGAAGCTGAAGGCCAAGAGGTTCCGGGGCGGCGTCGGCTGGCCCGGGCGGTACTGACGGGCGTGGCCGCCGTGGGGGCCGGGCTGGTGGCCGGTTCCGCCCACGTGCCCATGGCGGCCCCACCCGGGGGCGGGTCCGGATCGCGGCCCACCACACCGGAGTCGGCGCTGCGCGAGCTGGTGGCGGGGAACGGGCGCTGGCGGACCTACCACGAGCGCCACCCCGACCAGACGCGGACCGTGCGGCGCACGCTGGTCGCCGGCCAGCACCCGTTCGCCGTCGTCCTCGGCTGCGTCGACTCCCGGGTACCGCCGGAGCTGGTCTTCGACCAGGGCCTCGGCGACCTGCTGACCGTGCGCTCGGCCGGCGAGGTCCTGGACGAGGCGGTCCTCGGGAGCATCGCCTACGGGGTCCTGGAACTGCGCATCCCGCTCGTCGTCATCCTGGGCCACCAGTCGTGCGGGGCCGTCGCCGCGGCCGTGCGGGCCGCCGAGGGCGGCCCTCCGCTCCCGGGCCACATGCAGTACCTGGTCGACCAGATCCGCCCCGCCATCGACCGCGGGCTGCGCGGGCCCGCGCGGACCGACGCCGCGATCACCGCGAACGTCCGGCTGGTGCGCGGGCGGCTGGCCGCGGAGCCCGAGATGGCCGCGGGGATCGCCGCCGGGTCGCTCGCCGTCGTGGGGGCCCGGTACGAACTGACGAGCCAGCGCGTGCGCCTGGTGCGCTGAGCGCACGCCGGCGTACGAAACCCCGTTCGTCAGCCCCGTGCGCACGAAGCCGCACGTCCGGGTGGTTGTTGCCCGCCGGGTCCGCTTTCGGTGATCAAGGACCCGGGGCGCCGGGAGAGTTGACTCATGATCATCGACTCTTCCCCGGCACCCGGCAACGACCCCGCACCCTGCTCCGACCCCGCGCCCCAGCCCGCTGCGGACACCGTCCGACGCCCCTCCCGCCGTACGCTCATCGCCGGCGCCGCCGGGGTCGCGGGAGCCGGCGCCCTCACGGTCGCCGCCGCGTCCGCCGGGACCCCGCAGGCGCCGGCGGGCTCCGCGCGCCCGGACTGGGAGACCTGCCTCACGATCGCCCGGGCCGTCCTCGTACGGGGTGACGACGACGAGCCCCTGGTGCCCCGTTACGCGGACATCCTCCTCGGCAACGGCCTGCCGCGCTCGCGCACACCCCGCCGGAACGTACTGGTCGTCGGCGCCGGACCGGCCGGCCTGACCGCCGCCCACCTGCTGCGCGAGGCCGGGCACCGGGTCACCGTCATCGAGGCCAACGGCAACCGCGTCGGCGGCCGGATCAAGACCTTCCGCACCGGCGGGCACGAGAAGTCCCCCGCGCCCTTCGCCGATCCCCAGCAGTACGCCGAGGCCGGCGCCATGCGGATCCCCGACAGGCACCCGCTGGTCACCGGCCTGATCGACAGCCTCGGCCTCCAGCGCCGGCGCTTCCACCTGGTCGACGTCGACGGCTCAGGCCGCCCCGCCCACCGCACCTGGATCTTCGTCAACGGCATCCGCGTCCGCCGCGCCGACTACGCACGCAGCCCGCGGACCCTCAACCGCTCCTTCGGGGTGCCGGCGGCCCACGAGGCGATCCCCGCCGCGCAGATCGTCCGCGACGCCTTCGCCCCCGTGCGCAAGGAGATCGAGGGCAGGAAGGACAGGGCGCTCGTCGAAGGCTGGGCCCGCATCATCCAGCGCTACGGCCACATGTCGATGTACCGCTACCTGACCGAGGAGGCGAAGCTCGACGAGCGCACCGTCGACCTGATCGGCACCGTCGAGAACCTCACCTCCCGCCTCCACCTCGCCTTCGTGCACAGCTTCATCGGGGCCTCCCTCATCAGCCCCGACACCGCCTTCTTCGAACTGCCCGGCGGCACCGCCACCCTGGCCGACGCCCTCTACGCCCGGGTCCGGGACATCGTGCGGCTCGACCGGCGCGCCACCCGCATCACCCACGGGGAGGGCCGGGTCACCGTCGACACCGTCTCCGAGGGCCGGGGCGGCCGCCCGGTGCAGCGCGAGAGCTTCACCGGTGACAGCGCGATCATCACGGTCCCCTTCTCCGGGCTGCGCCACATCCCCGTCACCCCCGCCCTCTCCTACGGCAAGCGGCGCGCGATCACCGAGCTGCACTACGACGCGGCCACCAAGGTGCTGCTGGAGTTCAGCCGCCGCTGGTGGGAGTTCGACGAGGCCGACTGGAAGCGCGAACTGGAGGCCGTACGGCCCGGCCTGTACCGCACGTACCAGCTCGGGCGGACCCCGGAGGACGGCTCGCTGCTGGGCGCCCACTCCTCCGTGGCGCGCAGCGGCATCTCCGGGGCCCAGCGGGCCCACTACGCGGCCTGCCGCAGCCTCGGCCGCGACCAGCCGGAAGCCGCCGGGGTCATCGGCGGCGGCTCGGCGACCGACAACCCCAACCGCTTCATGTTCCAGCCCTCCCACCCCGTCGAGGGCAGCCCGGGCGGAGTCGTGCTCGCCTCCTACAGCTGGGCGGACGACGCCCTGAAGTGGGACTCCCTGGACGACGACGAGCGCTACCCCCGCGCGCTGGCCGGCGTCCAGGAGGTGTTCGGCCAGCGGATCGAGGTGTTCTACACCGGCGTCGGACGCACCCAGTCCTGGATGCGCGACCCCTACGCCTACGGCGAGGCCTCCGTGCTCCTGCCGGGCCAGCACACCGAGCTCTTCCCGCACGTGCGCCGGGCGGAGGGGAACCTGCACTTCGCGGGCTGCCACACCTCCATCAAGCCCGCGTGGATCGAGGGCGCCCTCGAATCCGCGGTGCGCACCGCCCTGGAGGTCCACACCTCGGGGTGAGAGCCCGCCGGCCGGCCGCGGCTCAGCTCTCGGCGAGCACGACCACCCAGTCGCGCTCGCCGAAGCGGACCCGCTGCCTCTTGTCGGGATTGAGCCGCACACCGTACGAGGGGGCCGTGGCGGCCTGCGCGCGCAGCCGGTAGCCCACCGCGCACTCCCGGCGGCGCCGCGCCGACTCGACCACCGTCGCGAACGCCACCTCACGGTCGGTGCGGACGTAGTCCGCCGCCGGCCGCAGGTAGAACTCGCTGCCCTCCGCCCTGAACAACTCCTCGAAGACGTCGGCGAGATGCCCGCTCTCCGAGATCTGCGTCATCAGGAGGCTGATCAGCCTGCCGCTGACGATGAAGTCGGCGCCGGCCCGGGCGGGCGCGAGCAGCCGGTTGCCGTCGTCGGACATCTCGGTGGTCAGCGGGAGTTCGCGGCCCGCGGCCTCTCCGATCGCCCGCAGGTGCAGCAGCGTCACCAGGGTCCGGTCGTCCGTGGCGCTCCCGGGCTCCGGGGCGAAGGCGGGCGCAGGCACGCCGGCCGCGCCGGCAGGGGCGGTGGCCGTGGCCGATTGGGCGGGCGCGTTCTCGCGGTCCGTCTCGCCGATCACGATCACGCCGTCGTAGGAGGGCACGTCCAGTTTGGCCAGTACGTCCGGGTCGGTGATGTCCCCGCTGTGGAAGGCCACTTCGAGGCGGCTGCGCGCCGCGGCCACCCCGGCGGCGGTCCGCGGGGCCGCCCCGTGGCCGAGGGCCACGACGTCCAGGGTGCTGCCGGGGGCCACGAACTCGTCGAGCTGCTCGACGACGAGCGGTGCGCGCCGGTTCCACCCGAGGAGGAGCAGGCGCTCGGCGCAGCGGGGCCGGGGGAAGGCGGTGGTGATCGCGTCCTCCTCCACCCACGGGCCCGCGGGCTGCGGTACGGCCGTGTCGTCGTCCTCGGAGATGAGGACGATCCGGTCGCCCGCCCCGATCTCCGCGTCCGGGTCCGGATTGAGCACGACACGGCCGTCGGCGCGCAGGATCCCGACCACCGAGGACGTGGTGAACGCCAGAAGGGCCTCGCCGAAGGCGCGTCCGGCGAGGTCCTGGGCGGCGGCGGTGTAGAACTCGTCGCCGTCGAAGTCCAGCAGGTCCTGGTAGACGAGGGAGAGCCCGGGCTGCAGGGCGGTCTGGACGAGGAGCCGGGCGATGATCTCGTCCGCGCACAGCACGTGCCCGCCGGGCCCCGCCGCCAGCTGCGCGGTGAGGTGGTTGCGGGAGTCGCGGACCGCGGCGACCACGACCGCCTCGCGCGGGCGGGGGAGCGCGGCGTCGAGGGCGAGGAGGGTCTTGACCACCTGGGCGTCGCCCGCGTCCCCGTCGGGAGGCAGTACGAGGACCGCCTTCGACGTCCGGGGGCTGACCCGGGCCAGCGCCGCCGGGTCGGTGGTGGGGCCGCTGCGGCAGATGATCCGGGTGGCCCCCGTGCCCGTACGGCGTCCCGTGCCGCCGAGGCCGGTGGCGACCTCGTCCTCCATGTCCACCTTGTCCTTGGGCGCGAGGACCGCGATGGCGGACCGGCGCTGGTTGGCGCCCGCCCGGGCGAGTTCGGAGACCACCGGGAAGATCTGGTCGGACCAGCCCAGGACGACGGTGTGCCCCGCCTCCAGCACCGTGGAGTGCCCGCGGCGCAGCGCCATGATGCGCCGGTTGATGCCGGTGGTGATCAGACTGACCAGCGTCGACACGAACAGCAGGGCCACCAGGGCGAGCGTCAGCGAGGCGAGCACGTAGAGGGGCGGGCCGACCGCCCCGCCGAGCTTGAGGGTCTGACCGACGCTGACCCAGACGGCCGTGAGCCGCCCCGAGAGGGTCGGCGGGGCGGCCCGGTCGGCCCAGACCAGTACCGCGCTCGCCGGGACGACGACGGCCAGGCAGGCCAGCGCCAGCCATCCGATGAGCGGGGTGGTTCCCCCCGCCACGAGGTTGTCGAACCGGTACCGCAGGCGCAGCCGCAGGGACGTCGTGTGCTGCTGTGCCATGCGTGCTCCCTCGTCTTCCGGGCTGCTAACCGGCGGGAGCCCTCCGGGTTACGGCCGGAACCGGCCTACGCGGCCCCGCTCTCGGGGGCGGGCGGCCCGAGCAGGCCGAGCAGGGTGCGGCGCAGCGCGGCGTCGGTCACCGCGCCGGCCCGGCCGGCGATGCCCGAGCGGAACAGCGACGCGCCCTCCATGAGCATCACGAAGACCTCGGCGCGGGCGTGCGCCGCGCCGGGGTCCAGGCCGTGGGAGCGGCCGAGGACGAAGCGGGCCACGTGCCCGGCGTAGGCGGCGTAGAAGGCGCGGACGGCTCCGGCCGCGTCCTCGTCGTGCGCGGCCATGGCCCAGACCTCGGTGAACAGCCGTACCAGGGACGGGTCGTCGTGGTCGCCGAGGAGGGTGTCCAGGACGTCCGCCGGGTCCTCGGCGGCGCCGCCGGCCTCCGCCAGGGCGGCGACGCGCGCCAGCGAGGCCGTCAGGACCCGGTCGAGCAGGGCGGCCAGGAGGTCCGAACGGGCCGGGAAGTAGTACTGGAGGTGGCCCAGCCGGACGCCCGCCGCGTCGGCGACCGCCCGCATCGTCAGTTCGGCGCCCCCGGCCGAGCCGAGGATCCGCTCCGCGGCGTCCAGCAGGGCCGTGCGCCGCTGGTGCCCCTTCGGAGTCGGCGCCGAGGGGTTCGAAGGATGTGCGGGGGTCATGCCGCGGCCCCCGTCCCCGCCCGGTCGAACTCGACGCGTACGCCGTGGTCCGCGAGGCGGGCGGCCGCCGCGACCGGGTCGGGGTGCTGCTCGGGGAAGACCACGCCCCGCGGCGGCGGTGCCCCGTCGGTGCCCAGCACGCGGTGCAGTCCCAGGAACGCCCCGACGGCGGTCAGATGGCCCTGGCCGCGCGGGTCGGTGACGGTCGCGGTGCGGCTGCGCCCGCCGCGCGACACGTCGACGCGCAGCTGCGCCGTACCGCCGTCCCCGGGCGAGTGCAGCAGCGCGCGGCGCGCCGGCGCCCAGCGCTCCCCGCCGGCCCAGTGGAAGAAGCCGGTGCCCCGCAGGGCGAGGAGCGCGCGGGTGGCGGCCGGGGAGCTGAAGCCGATGCGGGTGGCCGCGGTGGAGGTGGCGAGGGTCAGCGGGAGGGTGAACTGTTCCGGGGTGTCGATGCGCGCGACGCGTACGGGAGTTCCGCCGATGAGGACCGTACGGGCCTCCGTGAGCGGGTCGGCGCGCCGGCGGCGTCCGCCGTCGACCACCTCGAACCCCACGCCGAGCCGGTCCATGAACTCGACCGAGTCCGCGCCGGACCGGTCGGCCATGTCCCAGCGGACGGCGATCTCCACCTGCTCGGCGCCGCCCAGGGCGGCGCCGAGCGACGCGGCGACGAGGCTGCTCACTCCGCCCATCCAGGCCGAGGACAGCAGGACGGGCGCGGTCGGGCCCAGCAGGGTCGCCACGGTGACCGCCCGCTGCATCCGGGCGGTCCAGCGGGTGATGTCGACGTAGGGGACGCCGCCCTCGACGGCGGCCCGCAGCACCCGGTCCTCCGGGTCGTTGACCGCGTTGACCACGGCCCGGACCTCCGCGCGGAAGGGGTCCGCGGAGCCGAGGTCCCACGCGCGCACCTCGGCGCCGGTCTCGGCGGCCAGGGCCCGGCCGCGCTCGGGTGAACGGCCGGTGAGCAGGACCGGGGAGCCGGGGGCGACCATCCGGGCGATCTCGGCGCCGACGGTTCCGTACCCCCCGGTGATCAGGACGGGTCCGGACGGGTCGTACCGCAGTGCATCAGTCATGCCGCAGATTCTAGGTCGATCGACCTAAAAATGCGAACAGGGGCCCGCGCTCAGGGGCGCAGGGCGGCGATGACCTCGTCGGTGGTGCTCACCTTGCCGATGCGGGGGAAGATCTTGCCGAAGGTGTGCGCGTGGGAGTCGGCGTCGGTGTCGGCGGTGGCGTCCTCCGGGAAGACCAGCTCGTAGCTGAGCTCCCACGCCGTACGGGCGGTGGACTCGACGCCGACGCTGGTGGAGATCCCGGCCAGGACGATGCGGTGGATGCCGCGGCGGCGGAGCTGCAGGTCCAGCTCGGTACCGGTGAAGGCGCCCCAGTGGCGCTTGGTGACGACCACGTCCCCGAGGGTGGCGAGTTCGGCGGGGATCTCGGAGAACGCGGCGGGCGGGGCGGCCGCCGGCCCGGGGCGGTCCACGTTGGCGGTGGGCAGGTCCCCGCCGTCCGGCGACCAGGCCACCTTGACCAGGACCACGGGCAGCCGGCGGGCGCGGAACGCCTCGGCGAGCGCGACGCCCCGCCCCAGGACCTCGGAGGCGGGCCTGGTGGTGGGCAGGGCCAGGATGCCGGTCTGCAGGTCGATGAGGACCAGGGCGGTGTCCTCGCCGAGGGCGAGGCCGTTCGGGTCGGCGGGCATGTGCGCTCCTTCGGGGCCGGGTGCGGTGGGGCGCCACGGGCGCTCGACATGAGGTGAAAGCCTGTCAGAAGCGGCCGCGCCGCCCCGCGGATCGCCGCGGCATGTCGCGCGACGGAGAAGCGGCCTAGGATGCGAACATGAGTACGAATGCGGGGGAGGTGCGCCCCCTCCTGTCGACGGCGCTGACCGGGGCGGAACTGCTGCGCTGGTACTGGACCCTGGCCGAACTGACCGGACTGGCACGGCAGCTGGGCATCACCGTCCGGGGCGGGAAGGCCGCCGTCACCGCCCGGCTCGCCGCCGCGCTCGACGGCCTGCCCGAGCCCGCGGTCACGGCGCCCGTCCCGCCCCGCCGGGCCGGACGGCAACTCGCCGCCCCCGTCGACGGGGCGACGGTGATCCCGCCCGGACAGCGCTGCAGCCAGGTGCTGCGGGAGTACTTCGTGCGGGAGATCGGCCCCGGCTTCCACTTCGACGCCCCCATGAGGGAGTACGTCGCCGGGCAGGCCGGGCACACCCTCGCCGAGGCCGTCGAGCACTGGCGTGCGACCCGGGCCCGGGCGGCCGAACCCCGGGTGATCGACGCCCAGTTCGAGTTCAACCGCTTCCTGCGCGACTGGCACGCCCGGCACCCCGCGGGCACGCGCACGGACGCCCTCGCCGCCTGGCGGGCCCACCGGGCCCGCCCCCGCGACTGAACCGGCAGGGCTTCAGTGGGCCGGCGTCGGCCTGCGGTCCGCGCGGGCCGGATGCCTGGCGCCGTGACGCACGGCGAGGAGGAACGCGACGACGGGGTCCGGTGCGGCCGGAACCTCCGTGCGTACGCTCCGGTGGCCGACGACTTCGACGCCGTGGGGGGTGGGCTGTTGCTGCGCTCCTTTCCGGGGCTGTTCGGCTGCGCCGACCTGCTGCTGGTACTGCAGGGCGTGGGCACCTGCGGCGACCACTTCGGCCAGCCGGTTGGCGAAAGCCGCGTTGCACCCCCCGAGCCGGACGAAGCCGTGGCCGGCCACGGGCCCGTCGTTGCTCAGGGAGGGAAGGGTCAGGTCCGCGAGCGCGAGCGCCGCCCGGAGGTTGGCGACGGCGTCCTGGCCGGCCTGGTAGGCGGTGTCCTGGCGCCGCTTGTACTGGATTCGCTCTGCGTAGGTCAGTTCGTACATGGTGTCGATCTCTCGTGATGGGCGTGGAGACGGGGCGCCGGAGCGCGGCTCGCCGAGGGGCGTGAGCGGGTAGACCGTCGGATGGAGTCTGGGTGCGGCCCGTGACCATCGGTTTCGATCTTCGTTTCAAAGGTGCAGGTGAACACCTCTTTGATGCGTGGGAAGGACCGGTTTGGCCAGGGAGGAGTCGGCAGCTGCTACCGCCTTTGCTCCTCGCGGTGGCCGCCCACGGGGTGATCGGCCCTCGCCCGCCGCGCACGGGGGACCGTCATCCGCCCTGTCCGAATCGGCCGCTTCCGGGGGTGGCGGACTGCCGGAGCGCGGCGGACACGGAAGCCGTCGGATTGCGGTGCCGCGGAGCGGCCTGGCGGGGCGGTCGGGTGAGCGTGATCTGGCGGACCAGCTGCTGGAAGCAGGCCAGCGCCGCGACGGCCGGGAGGGCGGACGCCGCGCCGGCGGCGATCGTCCTGGGCGCCTGGGCCACGCACAGGAGCGTGGCCAGGGTGGAGAACAGCAGCACGATCGACCAGGAGTGGAGCGCGCGGCGCTGGTGCAGCGCCGATCTGAGGATGGACAGCGAGGCGACCATCCAGGGGCCGTAGATCAGCAGGGGCCACCAGCTGACCACTTCGCGGTCCGCGTGGGGTCCGGCGCTGTGGCGCAGGGCGTCGCAGATGGCGAGGCCGCTGAGGATGCTCACCACTGCGGCGATGCCGCCCACCAGCGCTGCGGCGAACAGGCTGCCCGTTTGCAGCAGGGGCGGCACCACCGGCGATTTCGACAGGGCCCGCCGGTGCCCCCTGGAGGCGTCCGCGGGCGGACGGCCGGGAGCGGAGCTCTTCAGCCCCGTGACGAGGCCGATGGTGCCGGCCGGGTCACCGGTACGGTCGAAGTCGCCTCGGGCGCGGGGCTCGCGCGGCGCCTGCGCGGCGCCCTCCTGGAATAGCCCGGCGAACTCCTCCGCCGGATCCCACGGTCGGTGCGCCTCGCCGGGACCGCCGGGCGGTTGCCCGGGGGAGGGATCCGGTCCGTGGTCCGGCCAGCCCCAGAACGCCGAGGTCGTCGGCTGGGGGCGGAGGCCCGGGATGTCCGTGTACGCGTACGGCTCATACACGGGAGCTGCCGCCCGAGCGCTCGCCGGCCGCTGATGCGGACGCGGTTGCGGACGCCGTCGCGTTCCCCAACCGCCTGCCGAAGTCGGTCTGGATCATGCTCATCGTGCGCAGGAAGTCCTCGAAGATCGTCGACGAGGCGCCCAGATCGATTTCCAGGCTCTCGTGTTCCAGCGTTGCGTTCCGGGTCGCGCCGCGGTCGGCCGAGCCCGGAATGAAAAGCCACTTCCCGATCCGGATCGCGCCGGAATGAGAACTGTCTCCCTGTCCGTCTTCTTCCGTGGTCCCGTGGAAGAAGACGGGGAGCTTTGCTGTTGTCATATTCCATAAACGCTGTCGATGTTGGTCAGGGTATGCGCCATCCGGGTGATGGTGGCCGAGGGGCAAGCGCCGGGCTCTTTCATATCGATTTCAACAAACAGCCGGAACGTTATTCCCCCGCAGTGGCGCGGCGGCGCTCTGCACACCCCCGCGGCCGGGGCGATGTGCGTACATCAATGCGACCACCCCCGTCGGTCGATCCGGCCCTGCCCCACCGGGCCGTCCCCCGGCCGTTCCCGGGCGGGGCCTCGGGCGGGCATCGGGCTCGGGGACCGGCGCGGGTGGCCGGTCATCGGTAAATAGGCCGAGATGCCAAAGGCCGGTTGCCGTGCATGGCTGCAATCGGGGGACGGGGCGCAACCTGGCATATGCCTCCCCGTTATGCCGGTCGATCGCCGGGGCCCCGGTTCGGGCGGTCCTTGCCGCAACAACCTTCGAAAGGACTGACTGTGGGAGGCATCCTCCTGTGGATCGTGCTGATTTCCACTGCGCTGGGCACGGTTTTCACTGCTTTGAGCTCCTCCGGAGCCGGCCGTCTCTGGGTCGTGGACGCCCTGGAGCTGAGGCGCCGGCGACGCTTCAAGCAGGTGCTGTCCCTGCACGTGGACGCCACCCGGCTGGGCCGCCGGGACGACGCGGCGCCGGTCTGGCCGGGGGAGGAGCTGCTCGGCGTCCGCGCACCCGGATCGTTCATGAGCCACGTCGGCCACCCGTCCTACGGCGAATCGCCCGCCGGCTGCCGCTCGGTTCCGCCCGCCGAACCGCTGCAGTCCTGAGCGCGGACCGCCCGGTTCGCCACCGGATCCCTCGTGCACCGGGACCCCCGGCCGCGCGTCCTGATCAGGCGCACCCGGGCGTAAAGGGCGGCCGGAGTTACTGAAAAACCCCGGCAATTCGTACATCCTCGGAGTGGGTGAAAACCCCGGCAATTCGCACATCGGGGGGCGGGTGAAAACTCGCGCAATTCGCGCCGTGCTGCCTTCTCGCCGTCGAATGGGTTATGTAAGGTCCATCCCTCCGAGATGCGCGGAAGATGGGGAAAATTCGTTGCACGGACCGACTTCCGGATCATCCGGACACAATCCGCGAGAAGGGTCGCGCGCGGACGCCCCCTGCGGCGAGCCGGCAGCTCGTGGTCCCTGGACGACCGGGCGACGGGTGGCGCGCGCGGTGCGGGCAGCGGTGGCGCGGGTGATCCGCCGCCTCGCCGACGCGGGCACGGCCGGCGAAGCCGTCCCACCCGGCGCGGGGATCGGCTCGATGCCACGGCTTCGGGACGAATACAGGGCGGGCTTCTCCCTGCCCCCGCCTCCTGAGGTGAGTTCGGGGAGCTCGGGGAACTCGGGGAGCGACCCCCGCGAATGTCCGTGGTGCCGGACCCTCGGCAGTCCCGGGGCTCCCGGCCGATCCGGTCCCCGCGGGGGCCGGGCATGACCTTCCCGCCCCGGTGCACCGGGGCGCGCCCGGCGCCGGCCACGGCCGCCCGTGGCGCACCGCTGCCCCGGCCCTACTGTGAGGGCCGTGAACAGCGAACCCGATACCGGCGCCCACGCGCCCGCCGACGACGACACCGTTGTGCTGCACGTCGCGGGACGGACCGGCGTGGTCACCCTCAACCGCCCCAGGGCCCTCAACGCCCTCACCCACCCCATGGTGCTGCGGATCGCCGGGGCCCTGGAGGCATGGGCGGACGACCCCGCGGTCGGCCAGGTCCTGGTCCGCGGAGCCGGCGAGCGCGGGCTGTGCGCGGGCGGCGACATCCGGGCCATCCACGACGACGCCAGGGCGGGGAACACCGCCTCCGCCGACTTCTGGCGCGACGAGTACCGGCTCAACGCCCGCATCGCCCGCTACCCCAAGCCGTACGTCGCCCTCATGGACGGCATCGTCATGGGCGGCGGCGTCGGCCTCTCCTCGCACGGCAGCGTCCGCATCGTCACCGAACGCTCCCGCGTCGCCATGCCCGAGACCGGCATCGGCTTCGTCCCGGACGTCGGGGGGACCTGGCTGCTGGGCCGCGCCCCCGGCCGGCTCGGCACCCATCTCGCCCTCACCGGTGCCGCGGTGGGCGCCGCGGACGCGCTGCTCTGCGGGCTCGCCGACCACTTCGTACCCGCCGCACGCCTCCCGGCGCTCACCGCGGATCTCGCCACGGCCCCCGCCGACGAGGTCCTGCCGCACTACGCCGCCACGCCCGGGCCCGGGGTGCTCGACGGCGGGCGCTCCTGGATCGACCACTGCTACGCGGCCGACACGGTCGAGGAGATCGTGGACAGGCTCCTCGGCCAGGGCGACCAGGCGGCGAAGGAGGCGGCGGAGACGATCCTCGCCAAGTCCCCGACCGCGCTGAAGACCACCCTCGCCGCGGTGCGCCGGGCCGCCGCCCTCGACACGCTGGAGGAGGCGCTGGCCCAGGAGTACCGGGTCTCCTGCAACGCACTGACCTCACCCGACCTGGTCGAGGGCATCCGGGCGCAGGTCGTCGACAAGGACCGCAACCCGCGCTGGTCCCCGCCGACCCTGGCCGCGGTCACCGAAGCCGACGTCGAGCGGTTCTTCGCCCCGCTGGGCGAGGGCCGCGAACTCCGTCCGGCGTAGATCCCGCGGGCGGCTACGCGTCCGCGCTGACGTACTCGCGCAGATGACGGGCGGTCAGGGTGTCGCCCCCGGCCACCAGTGAGGCCGGGGTGCCTTCGAAGACGACCCGGCCCCCGGAGTGCCCGCCGCCCGGGCCGATGTCGATCAGCCAGTCGGCGTGCGCCATCACGGCCTGGTGGTGCTCGATGACGATCACCGAGTTGCCGTCGTCGACGAGCCGGTCCAGCAGGGCGAGCAGCTTGTCGACGTCGGCCATGTGCAGTCCGGTCGTCGGCTCGTCCAGGATGTACGTCGAGGACTTCTCCGCCATGCTGATCGCGAGCTTCAGCCGCTGCCGCTCACCGCCCGACAGGGTGTTGAGCGGCTGCCCGAGCCGCACGTAGGAGAGGCCCACGTCGGACAGGCGGCCCAGGAGGGTCCGTGCCTGCCCGGTGGAGAAGAACTCGTGCGCCTCCGCGACCGGCATGTTCAGCACCTCGCTGATGTTCTTGCCGCGCAGCCGGTACGTCAGCACCTCGGGGGTGAACCGCTTGCCCTCGCACTCCTCGCACACCGTGGCCACCCCGGCCATCATCGCCAGGTCCGTGTAGACCAGCCCGAGGCCGTTGCACTTCGGGCAGGCGCCCTCCGAATTCGCGCTGAAGAGGGCCGCCTTGACGCCGTTGGCCTTGGCGAACGCGGTCCGGATCGGCCCCAGCAGCCCGGTGTAGGTGGCCGGGTTGGAACGGCGCGAACCGCGGATCGGCGACTGGTCGGCCACGACCACCCCCTCGCGCCCGGACAGGTAGCCGTGGATCAGCGAGCTCTTGCCGGAACCCGCGACACCGGTCACCACGGTGAGCACGCCGAGCGGCACCTCCACGCTGACGTCCTTGAGGTTGTGCAGGTCGGCGCCCTTCACCGACAGGTGGCCGCGCGGGGTGCGCACCGACTCCCGCAGCCGTGCCCGGTGTCCGAGGTGGCGGCCGGTGAGCGTGCCGGAGGTGCGCAGCCCGGCCACGTCCCCGCTGTAGCAGAGCTCTCCGCCGGCCGTGCCGGCGCCGGGACCGAGGTCCACGACGTGGTCGGCTATCGCGATGACCTCGGGCTTGTGCTCCACGACCAGCACGGTGTTGCCCTTGTCGCGCAGCCGCAGCAGCAGGTCGTTCATGCGCTGGATGTCGTGCGGGTGCAGGCCGGTGGTCGGCTCGTCGAAGACGTAGGTGACGTCCGTGAGGGAAGAGCCCAGGTGCCGGACCATCTTCACGCGCTGGGCCTCGCCGCCGGACAGCGTGCCGGAGGGGCGGTCCAGGCTGAGGTAGCCCAGGCCGATCTCGACGAGGGAGTCGAGCAGGCCCCGGAGGTTGACCAGCATCGGGGCCACGGCGGGGTCGTCGATCCGGCGCACGAAGCCGGCCAGTTCGCTGATCTGCATCGACGCGCACTCGGCGATGTTCACGCCGTGGATGCGCGAGGACAGCGCGGCCGCCGAGAGGCGGGTGCCCCCGCAGTCCGGGCAGGCGGTGAAGACCACCGCGCGGTCCACGAAGGCGCGGATGTGGGGCTGCATGGACTCGCGGTCCTTGGCCAGGTAGAGGCGCGTGATCTTGGTGATCAGGCCCTCGTAGGTGAAGCCGTTGGAGCCGGACTTCACCTTCACCGCGCTTCTGTGCAGGAAGTCGGCCCACTCCTGCTCGGTGAAGTCCTTGAGCCTGGTGTCGGGGGAGTAGAAGCCGGAGTTCGCCATGTTCTGCCAGTACCAGGACTCCACGGCGAAGCCCGGGACGGTGATCGCGCCCTCGTTGAGGGTGAGTTCGCGGTCGACCAGCTGGTCCACGTCGATGTCGGAGACCTCGCCGACGCCCTCGCAGCGCGGGCACATCCCGTCGGGGTTGTTGAAGCTGAACGCGCTGGACGTGCCGATGTGCGGCGTGCCGACGCGGGAGTAGATGATCCGCAGCATGGTGTAGGCGTCGGTGGCGGTGCCCACGGTGGAGCGGGAACCCGCGCCCATCCGCTCCTGGTCGACCACGATGGCGGCGCTCAGGTTGTGCAGTCCGTCCACGTCCGGGCGGCCGAGGCTCGGCATGAAGGACTGGACGAAGGCGGTGTACGTCTCGTTGATCATCCGCTGTGACTCGGCGGCGATGGTGCCGAAGACGAGGGAGGACTTCCCGGAGCCGGAGACGCCGGTGAAGACCGTGAGGCGACGCTTGGGGATGTCCAGGGAGATGTCGGCGAGGTTGTTCTCCCGGGCCCCCCGGACCTGGATGACCTGGTGGTTGTCGGCGGCGATGTGCACGGAACTCCTCGAGGTGCGGCGCGTCTCGGCTTACTCTCTGCGCTTTACTCTATACGTTGTACTCTATACGTTGTAGTGAATTGATGGCGACGGCTCGGAGGCCGGGACATGGTGAAGGACCGCAGCGGCGCGGGAGACCCCGTCCGCACGCTGGAGCTGCTGTGGCGCGAGCCCGGGCAGCCGGCGCAGCCCGCTCGGCGCGGTCCGCGGCAGGGCCTCAGCGTGGACGCCGTCGTCCGCGCCGCGACCGTGCTCGCCGACGAGGAGGGCCTGGCCGCGCTGACCATGCGGGCGCTGGCCCAGCGGCTCGGCGTGACGCCGATGACCGTCTACACGTACGTACCCGGCAAGGCCGAACTGCTCGACCTGATGCTCGACGACGCGTACCTGCACATGGAACGCCGGTCCGCCGACCCCGAGGAGCCCTGGCGGGCCCGCGTGACCCGGGTGGCCGAGGACAACCGGGACCTGATGGCCCGCCACCCGTGGATCGCCGACCTCGCCGTCACCCGTCCGCCGCTGGGTCCCGGGGTGATCGGGAAGTACGAGCACGAACTGGCGGCCTTCGAGGGCATCGGCCTGACCGACACCGAGATGGACGCCGCCCTGACCCACCTGCTCGGCTTCGTGCACGCCAACGCGCTGGCCGCCGCCGACGACGCCGACCACAACCGCCGCCAGAGCCAGGAGGACTGGTGGGCCGTCAGCGCCCCGCTGCTGGAGCGCGCCCTGGACCCCGACCGCCACCCGCTTGCCGGCCGCGTCGGCGCCGCGGTCGGCGGCTACCACCCCCGGACGATCTGGGCCTTCGGCCTCCGGTGCGTCCTGGACGGCCTGACCCACCGCCTGGCCTCCCGCCCGTCCGACCGCGCCACGTCGTAGGCCGGCGCCCGGACCGGTGCGGCATGCGGCGGCCGCGCGACGGCGGTGCCGGTCTCAGGGGGGCCGCGCGGCCGATGCGGGATGCCGGGGCCTGGGCGCGGCGGGCAGCGGCGGCGAGCGCCGCGCGCGCCTGCCGCCTGAGCCGGGGCGGGCCCATCAGCGGTGTCCGCATCATGCACAACGCGAAGACCGGTCCCGGGCCACCAGCTCGACGAACCGCAGTGCGATGACTCCCGGGTTCGGCGAGGCGGCGGCCTAGCGGTAGCCGGTGGTGTTCGCCTCGTGGCCCGGGTCCTGGACCTCGACCAGGTAGCGCCAGGCGTCCGGGCGGCTGCCGTCCAGGTCCGTGAAGCCGTAGACCTGGGCCAGGCGGCCGCTGGAGAGGGACTGGCCGTTCCAGCGGGAGACCTCCGGGTCCGCGGCGAGGGCCGCGACCGCGCGGCCCACGTACGCGGGGGTCTCGGAGATCGCGAAGTGCGGGTTCGCGGCCAGTGCGTCCCGCCAGGTCTCCTCCGTCACGCCGTAGGCGTCGAGCATCATCTCCGAGCGCAGCCAGCCCGGCGTCAGCGCCACCGCCGTCGCTCCGCGCGGGCCGAGCTCGTGCCCGAGCGCGAACGCCATGCGCAGTACCGAGGACTTGGCGATGTCGTAGAAGAAGGAGACCCGGTAGTGGGCCGCGTTGTAGTCGGCGGTGCCGTCCGTCATCTCCACCACCAGACCGCCCGGCTCGCGCAGCAGCAACGGCACCGCGAAGTGGCTGGTGATGGCGTGCGTCTCCACCGCCAGCCGCAGCAGCCGCAATCCCTTGTCCAGGTCGTGCTCCCAGACCGTGCTGTCCCACTCGAAGAGCAGCTCCCCGCCCCAGATGTCGTTGACCAGCACGTCCAGGCGGCCCTGTTCGGTGTCGATCCGCCGGACCAGGGCCTCCACCTCGGCCGGCACCAGATGGTCGGCGACCACCGCGATCCCCCGGCCGCCCGCCGCGGTGACCAGCTCGGCGGTCTCCTCGATCGTCTCGGGCCGGTCGTACTCCGACCGCCGGCCACGGGTGCTGCGCCCCGACACGTACACGGTCGCGCCCCGCGCCCCGAGTTGGACCGCGATGCCGCGGCCCGCACCACGCGTCGCCCCCGCGACCAGGGCCACCCTGCCCCTCAGATCCTTGACGTCCGCGGCACCTTCGAGAGTCATACCGCGACCCTACGACGGGTCGCCCGGGTCATTCCTCGCGCCGGGCCGCACCGGCCACGGCGATGTTCAGGAACCGCGGTACGGGACGGCCCCGGCCGCGGAAGTCCTCCGCGACGGCGGACCGCACCGCCGCCCGCCGCGCCTCCGGCAGCAGCATCAGCAGGCTCCGGCCCGGCTCCCGCCCGGGAGGCCAGGCGCTCAGCGCCCCGGCCCGGCGGGCGCCGGACGCGGCGCGGGCCAGCTCACGGGGCCGGTCCGCTGCCTCGCCCCGTACGGCCATCAGCACCAGCCGTGACCCCGAGGCCGCCGGGTCGAAGGCGACGTACCGCCGTCGGCGTGGCCGTGCGCCCAGCAGCAGGGCCCGGCCGGGCCGGGCGTGGAACACCGCCCGGCGCAGGCCGTCGTCCCCCTCCGGCAGGGCTTCGGCCAGCAGCCGGGCCAGGAGCGCACGGTCGGGCCGCTCGCCGGCCGCCGCGTGCACGTCGGCCACCGCCAGGGCCACCGCGCAGTCGACCGGTTCGGCCGTGGCCAGTCCGGTGGCCGCCGTGAGCGAGCCCTGCACGTGCAGGTCCGTCCCGCCGCGGCCGTACCCGGCGCGGGCCAGTGTCCGCAGCACCGTGTACGGCCGGACGGCCCAGGCGGGGGCGTCGGGCAGCGGCCCGGACAGGGTCAGCGGCAGGTCGCAGCCGTCCGCCGGATGGCCGAGGGAGCTGAGCCGCACCAGGCCGTCGTCGCGGGGAGCCGCGGCGACGGCCGTCGGCCAGCCCGCGGCGGCGACGAGCCCGGGAGAACCGAGCCGGAAGGCGTACGGGGCGCTCCACACGGCGGCCGGGGGCCGCCCGTGCGCGGCCTCCAGGGCGTAGGCGACGAGCCGGAACAGCGGATCGGCGGTGGCCCGCCGAGCCAGGCCGCCTCCGGCGCGGTCCGCGGTGTCGGGGCACCGGGCCGGGTCCCGGACACCGCCTGACGGCCGACCGGTTCGCGGCGGCCGCCCCTTCACCCGAACGGACCAGGCCGGGCCCCGCACGCACGGTCGCTGCGCA
>NZ_JBFBGM010000025.1:0-135372 GCF_040684695.1 Streptomyces erythrochromogenes | reverse complement strand
CGACGCCTACCTCCGCCGCATCCGAGCCAAACTGAACGTCAACAACACCGCCGAAATGACCCGCATCGCCATCACCCTCGGCCTCTAACCACACCCCGGCCCACACCAACCCACACCCCCACACACCACCCCGAAACCCACACAGCCGCCGCCCCGATCACCACGACAAGCAGACCCTCAGCAGACCCTGAGCGACGGGACCCCCGTCAACAGGACGCGATTCCAGCAGACGGGTCCCACAGGGCGGGGTTTCACGGCGCGGGGCGGAAAGCAGTGGCCCGCACGAGCGTCCCGCACACGGCGAAGTTCCCGCCGTCATCCGGCGCGACCTGCAAACGCGCCCCCGCCACGCCGATGACCATCGACGGCGCAGCAAACGGCTCGGCACCCGAAGCGCAGTAACCGTCCGCTTCCCCCAGGACCGGAACGAACGTGATCCGGGACTGGGCCGCGCCACCGACGCCCAGCACCACCGGATACACCGGCCCCTCACCGGCCACAACCAGAGCCCTGGCCCTGCCGGGCGAGCCCTGGCCGGCCAACGCCACCGCGGGATAGCCGCGCACCACACACGGGGCGGGACCCTCGTTGACCACCGTGACCCGCACCGTATCCACCCCCACCCGCACCGCACCCCCCGGCACAAGCCCACCACCACACGGCCGCACGGACACCGGTGCAACAACCCACCCGGCACCCCGACCATCACCGGCGACAGCCGGAGCACCGACAGCCAGCAACGCCGCGGCCACGGCAGCCGCCGCCACGACCGTGCGCATCCCGCGGCCGGCCACACCACCGATCCCAAAGCCGGACATGACGCTCCTCCCGCACACACCGCGCTGCAAGGATGTACCGACAGGCCTCAACCCAAGCCTGACACCCCCCGGACAGCAGCACCAACAGCGACCACCAGCCCCCGCCCCCGCGTGCTGCCACCTCGCGCGATGTACTGTCGCCCGAAACTGGCATTGCCCTCTCGTAGGCCGGTGTCCTCAGACCAGACCAACTCGAACCTCTGCCAGATGGCCGCTGCGCCGGGCCCACGCAGCGTCGCGGCGTTGCCGAGCCGCTCGGCTGCCTGGTGGCGTCCGCCGACGTCCGCCGACGCCCTCCTGCTTCAGCCGCCGGACGGACCGCTTCCGCCGGCCAGGTCGAGGGTGGCGACCGCGCCGCCTTCCGGAGCGTTCGCGAAGGACAGCCTGGCGCCGAGGACTTTCGCCTGCCCCAGCGCGATGGTCAGCCCGAGTCCGTGCCCCCGCCCGCGCTCGGGGGTTCCCGTCCGGAAGCGTTGCGGGCCTTCCGTCAGCAGCTCAGCGGGATAGCCGAGCCCGTGGTCCCGTACGAGGATCCGCGCGCCCGTGGCGGTGGCCTCCACGACGACTTCGACGGGGCCGGACCCGTGCCGGTGTGCGTTGGTGACGAGGTTGACCACGATGCGTTCCACCCGGCGCGGGTCGGTCTCCAGGATCGGGGTGGCCCGGATCGCCACGGCGGTCGGCGTGCCCGTGCGGCGGACGATGTCGGTGACCAGTTCGCCCAGGGGCACCGCGTCGGTCCGGGCCTGTTCGGCTCCGGCGTCGAGCCGTGAGATTTCCAGGAGGTCTTCGACCAGCCCGTTCAGGGCCCGGGCACGGTCGCGGACGAGCTCGGCCGCCTCGTCGCCCTCCGGGAGGAGGCCGGCTGCGGTGGACAACCCCATCAGCGGGGTGCGCAGCTCGTGCGCGACGTCCGCCGTGAAGCGACGCTCGCCGTCCAGCTTGTGCTGCAGGGCCGCAGCCATCTCGTCCACGGCCGCCGACATCTCGGTGATCTCGTCACGGGCCCGGCCGCCCGGTCCGATCCGGGCGTCGAGGTCGCCGTCGGCGATGGCCCGGGCCGTACGGGACCCCCGGCGCAGCCTGCGGTTCATCGGTTCGGTGGCCAGGGCGGCGAGCGGTACGACGACCAGGAGGGCGGCGAGCACGGCTTTGGCGATGCTGCGGTCCAGGAGCTGGAGGCCGCGTACCTCGGAGCTCATGTCCGTGCGGGCGACGAGTACCCTGCCGTCCTCGACGGGCATGGCCGCCCACAGCCAGTACCAGTTGGGGGGTTTGCGGTCGTTCCAGGTCGCGTAGAGAGCAGCCGGGTCCTTGGCGGCCAGCGCCCGGGCCAGCGGTGCGTCGAGCCGGTCGGGAGTGAGGACTTCGACTTCGAGCGGCGCGCTGCCCGTGCGGGTGTACTCGCGCTCCGCGGCTGCCAGGCGCGCGGAGAGGCGTTCGTTCCCGGTGTGTTCACTTCGGTCGGCCATCGCCTGGTGGACGAGGACGCCGATCACGGCGGCCACGGCGCAGCAGGCGACCGCGGTCAGAGCAGCTATCTTCCAGCGCAGGGCGCGCGGGTTGAGGAGTGCCATGGGTGGGGACGGTCCCTCAGTCTCGGACGAGTTTGTAGCCGAAGCCCCGGACGGTCTCGATCCGCCCGGCTCCGATCTTCTTGCGCAGCCGTAGCACGCACAGGTCCACGACGCGGGTGTCGCCCTCCCAGCCGTAGTCCCACACGTCCCGCAGGAGACGGCGGCGGTCGAGTACGACGCCGGGTGCCGCCGCGAACTCCAGCAGCAGCCGCAGCTCGGTGGGGGTCAGCGGAACGGGCCGGCCGTCCCGGTGTACCTCCAGGCCCAGGGTGTTCACGGACAGGTCCCCGAAGACCAGCTCCGCAGGGGCCGTCCCGGTGTCCGCGGAGGCGACTGCGGGGTGTGCCGGTCCGGCCCCGCGCGCCGGAGTCGTCTCCGGCCGGGCGGGCCGGAAGGTGGCGCGGCGCAGCAGCGTCCGGATGCGGGCGACGAGGACGGGGGTGTCGACGGGTTTGACGACATAGTCGTCGGCGCCCGCCTCCAGTCCGGAGACCACGTCGAGGGCGTCTCCGCGCGCGGACATCATCAGGACCGGGACCAGGCTCTGCTCGCGGATGCGGCGGCACAGCCCGATGCCGTCGAGTTCGGGCAGCATCACGTCCAGGATCAGCAGGTCGTGCCTGCCGGCCCGGAACACCTCCAGGCCGTCGAGTCCGTTCGCGGCCACCGCGACCTGGTAGCCGTACCGCTCCAGGGACAGCTGTACGGCGCGGCGGATGGTGGCGTCGTCCTCGACGACGAGGACGCTGACGGGGTCCGGGACCCGGGGTGCCGACACTCCACCTACCTGCTCGGATACGGACATTTGTGGAGTCCATCCTAGTCAGTGGGCCTGCGGTGCGGTCACAGCCGGAGGGAGGCCGCGACGGGGAGGTGGTCGCTGCCGGTAGCGGGGAGGGTCCACGAGGAGGTCGCGGTCATCCCCTTCACCAGGATCTGGTCGATGCGGACCATGGGGAACGCAGCGGGCCAGGTGAAGCCGAAGCCCGCGCCCGCCGCGCGCTGCGCGGAGGTCAGCTGGGAGGTCACCGGTCGCAGGGCCGAATCGTCCGCCGTCCCGTTGAAGTCACCCATCACGACGACCCTGTCCAGCGGCTCCGCCCGCACGGCCGCGGCCAGCTTCCGGGCCGCGTCATTGCGGCGCTCGGTGGTGAATCCGGCGTCCGGGGTCAGGCGTACCGAGGCGAGGTGGGCGGCGAAGACCGCGACGGGGCCGTGCGGGGTCTCGACGGTGGCCCGTACGGCACGCGTCCACGGCATGATCGGCACCGCTTCCACGCCGTTCAGGGGGTGCTTGCTCCACAGTCTGACGCCGAGGGTGTCGGAGCGGTACGGGTAGCCGGCGGCAAGCTCGCGCTCGTAGAAGGGCGTGGCCTTCGAGGACATCTCCTCCAGGGCCAGCACGTCCGCGCCCGATGCGGCGAGCGCCCGCGCGGTGCGCGCCGGATCGGGATTGTCCTCGTCCACGTTGTGGCTCACCACGGTGAAGTTCCCGCTGCCGGATCGCTTGTCGGCGAGGGTTCCACCGAAGAGGAGGCCCCAGACGGCCAGGGGGGCCAGGACGGCGACGGCCGCGCGGCGGGAGCGGCGTGCCGCCGCCGCCGCGAGGAGGACGGGGACGCTCAGCCCGACCCAGGGCAGGAAGGTCTGGAACAGGCTGCCGAGGTTGACGGCTCCGTTCGGGATTCTGGTGTGCAGGGCCATCATCAGGGCCGCGCAGACTGCGCCGGCGGCGATCGACAAGCCGCGGCCACGGGCGGTGGGCAGGCGTACGCGGAAGCGGTGGGCGGACGGAGGCGGTGGCGGGGCGGGCTGCTCCTCTTTCCTGGTGGTCTCGGAGCGGTACGGAGTGCTCAGCACGGCATGTGCCCTTCCGGTATCTCGTGAGCCGGTGATCCGGTACCGCACAGCCTGGGAGAGGCGCGCTTCCAGGGCGTCAGGAGAGCCTTTCGAGGGACCCGCAGTTGCGTTTCAGCTGGGTATCGGTCGTGCGGGGCAGGCTGATGCCGCGCTCGTGCCCGTCGAGCCGTCGACCGCGCCGCATCGTCAAGCGCTGAGGAACCCGCGCCCGTAGCGCGGCCCCCTGGCATCAGCTCTTGACCGCGAAGTTGTGGTTGGGGTCCAGGAACTCGACGACGAAGCCGAGGTTGTCCGTGCGGACGTGGCTGTCGTACCGCCCGAGGAAGGCCCAGGGGGCCCAGATGCCGCCGTGGTTCCGGGCGGTGAGGGAGGTCGCGAGGGCGCCCATCGGCTCGGTACCCGAGTGCGCCGGCCGGCCGGTCTCGATGGTCGGGCCCCAGGACCCTCTGTAGCCCACGGCGATCTGCTGGGCCAGGGTGGCCGGGTAGTCGAACAGATAGGCGAGGTCGTTGCGGCCCGCAGGGGAGTTCCACAGGTGGACCGTGTTGCGCCACGTTCCCGGGAACAGCTCCACCGTGGTGGCCGTGAGGCCCAGGAGCTGCCGTACCGCGCCGTGGAAGGGGACGCTCCTGAGGTAGGGGGCCATGAGCGACCATGGGAGGTCGAGCCGCCAGGGCGCGGCGGGCCGCGCCCAGTCGAACAGCCTGAAACGCGGCTCCCTCTGCGCGTAGTAGGAGACGAACGCCTCCGGCCCGAGGGCCGCCCGGTTCATGGCCGTCACGCGCAGATGGCTGTCGACGTTGCCGCCGGGCCGGTCCGGGCAGATGATGTCCCAGCTCAGTGAGGTGCCCGTGGCCAAGGCCCGCCTGAATCCCTCGTTGTAGAGGAGGCCGTAGCCGATGCCGCCGCCCGCTTCCTCCTCCTCTGCCTCCTTGGCCCGTTCGTCGAGCCCGAGCCGCTCGGCCACGGCGGCCACCATGCGCTCGCGGTCGTCGAGGTCTCCCACCGGGTGGGTCCTCGCGGAGTGGAGCTTGCTCAGCAGGAACGCCCGCCGGGCGGCTTCCGCCTCCTCGTCGGGGTACCCCTCGGTGATGCGGGTGAACTTCTCACGCTCGTCCGCCGGCTCCCCGGGCATGTCGGGCCCGATGATGCGGGACGGCGGGGAGACATCGGGGTGGGGGGTGGTGGTCGTGCTCGTGATCGTCATGGGGATTCACCTGCCCTGGGAACTAACAGATCCTCACCGAGTCGTGGGACTGGAAGAGGTAGGGGTACACCTCGGAGTAGATCCCCCGGTCGCAGACACCGGGGTCCCTGATCACGTAGCCGGATTCGTCGGTGTACCGCGCGCTGTTGCCGGCCATCTTGTGCGACCAGTACCCCGTCTCCGGGTGGTACCGGTAGAAGTGGAAATCGCGGAACCCGCTCGCGTAGGCGCCCGTGCACAGCGCCAGGACGAAGCGCCTGTACCCCCACGGCTGGCAGGGGTAACCGAGCTGGTGCAGCCCGTCCTTGTAGAGGCCCACGGCGACCTGGTATCCCAGCCTGGTGGGCGGGATGGCGTAGCCGTGGGCACGACCGGGCTGCGCCTGCGTGTCCGTCCTCTGGGCGACGGCGTAGTTGTAGCAGTTGTTGTGCGGCTGGATGTTGGGGTGGTTCCAGTAGCCCGGGGAGAACGGCTCGGAGCTGATGTCGCAGGCCGGGACCCTCGCCACCAGTCCCTGGATCTGCTCCGCCCACCCCTCGGGCAGCTCCCGCTCCTGCCGGGCCGTGGACGCCGCGTAGGCGCCCCCGCCCTGTGAACCCTCGTGCAGGCCCCGCTCGATCTCCTCGCGCGCCGTCGCCAGGACGAGGTCCGCGTACGAGGTGTCCCCGACGGCGATGCCGCCGCCCTCCGCGAGGTCCCGCGGGATCGTCTCCACCAGTGCCAGCGCCAGCTCCGCA
The DNA here is from genome assembly GCF_040684695.1 of Streptomyces erythrochromogenes. Lineage (GTDB taxonomy): Bacteria > Actinomycetota > Actinomycetes > Streptomycetales > Streptomycetaceae > Streptomyces > Streptomyces erythrochromogenes_C. Next base: position 129,173 of record NZ_JBFBGM010000025.1, on the reverse strand, counting down.
CTCGCCTCGGGGTCCTGCGCCCCGCCCCCGGCCAGTTCGAAACCGGCCGGCATGCCGACCTGGGACTCCCCCTCGGTGGAGTCCACGCGTACGCCCCTGAAGCCGAGCCCGGTGTGGCCGCTGCCGACCGGCCCGCGGGCTCCGGGCCTGCGTGCCAGGCGCTCCCGCAGCCGCTGGAGCTCGTCCGGGTCGGTGATCTCCCACCAGGGGTCCGGCCGGCCCGAGGACATCTCGATGGTGATGCGCACGGACATGTCTTCCGCCTCCTCGCCTGCTGCGCCGGGGGTGCGCCGCGGTCAAACGGCCCGGTCGATGCAGATGTACTGGGTGGTGCCGGCCATGGAAATGTCCAGGACGAATCTCCGGTTGATGTATCCCTCGCGCATCACGAGGACGGCATAGGCCGTGTACCCCCCGTTGATCACCGCGATGAACTGGGCATTGACATCGAAGATGTAGGTGTGGACCCAGTCGGTGATCCAGGCCCCGGGCAGCAGCTGCCCGGTCGCGCAGTCGGTCAGGACCAGGGTGACGACCCACGCGGACCGGGTCTCCTTGTCCGAGGCACTGGCCCGCTCCGCCCCGAGCAGGGAGCCGTCATCGAAGACACCGCTCCCGCGGCCGGTGCCCGTGGTCTCGCCCGCGATGTCGGCCAAGCGCTTGTGGAGCGGAAGGGTGAGCAGCGCGGCGGATCCGGCGCCCGCCCGGGCCTGTCGCAGGAAGGTCCGGATCGTGGCCGTGAGCTTGACCGCCAGATCGGCTTCGTCACGGATCGGGAACAGCGCGTCGGGAAGGCACGGTACGCCCGGCCGGGGCACCAGGAGGAGCTCCGGCACGGGTTCGTCCTGCAGTTTGCGGACGAGGTCGTCCCAGCTCGCGATGGGCAGGGGCAGGGTCCTGAGCCGGGAGCCGAGTTCGTGGATGAGCGCCGTCTCGGGGTGGGCCCTGAGCAGCAGCGTCTCGAAGGACGGGGAGGGACCGGAGGGACCGGAGGACTCGGAGGTCGGGTCGGCGTACTGGTTCACCGTCACCAACTCCTGTGGAGGGGTGTGTACGGGTGGGGAGGGGATCGGTCACGGACACGCCCTACGGCGTGATGGGCCGGGTCGCCTCGGGGCCAGGGCGGGCGCGGTCACCGGAACGAAGTCACCGGGACGGGGTCGCCAAGACGGGGGCACCGGGACGGGGGCACCGGGATGGGGGCACCGGGATGGGGGCACCGGGATGGGGGATCACCGGAATGAGGACGCATCTGCGGACCGCGCCCGTCGAGTGCCTGCACCATCAGTCTCAGTTCCGCCGTTCGGGCCCGCAACTGCGAACCCCCTCCTCGCCGTTCCCGGCCGGGACGCCGGTCGGAGCGACCGTCAGAGCAGCCACCCGAGCGGTGACACGGCGATGACGAGGAAGTGACGGACCCCGCCTACCGTACGAGGCATCCGTGGCGTGCGGTGCCCGTCCGCCGCGCCGTGCCCTCATGAGCCCCTGAGGGGAGCCGGACATGAACCTGCACGAAGACCCTGAGATACCGCCTCCCGAGCCGGAGCCGGGACCCGCCGTGGGACTCGGACCCTCCGGATTCCTGACCCTCGAGGAGTTCGACGCGGCCGGGCTGACCCGCGACATGGACATGGACGGCATCGTCGTCACGCTCCTGCGCCGCGAGGACATGGTCGTCCTGGAGTTCACCTTCCGGGGCCTGCTGCGCACCGGTTCGGGTGCGCAGCAGCGCCTGGTGACGAAGACCGCCACCGAGCCGGGAACCCTCATGGTCCGCATGCCGCCGCAGGCGACCCTGGAAGAGGCCACCCCCTTGGGGAGCCCGTCGACCGCAGTGAAGCGGGCGTGGTTCTCCGGCCACAGCAGCCTCGCGCTCAAGGTGGCGCCCGAGACGTCGATCCCCCTCACCGCCTCCGGGCTGCTGAACTGGGCGGGGCTGGCGACGACATCGGCGCGCCTGGAATGCGTCTGGGGCCTCGCGCTCACTCCGGCGAACCCCGCGCAGGTGGTGTGGGTGCACGCGGCGGAGCCGGTCACCGGCCCGGCCGGCGCGGTCGGGGTCTGGAACACGCGCCTCGCTCTTGCGCCGGACGCCTCCGGACCGTCCTGGGCCCCGTCCCGGCTGCCCGTGCCGGTCAAACCGGCGGAGGTGGTCAACGACACCGAGGGGTTCATGAGCTCCCTCTCCGCGGGAGACCGCCGCGACATCGGAGCGGCGATGGCACGCCGACCCGCCCTGTCCAAGGATCTGACGCTCACCCCGCTCGGTGCGAACGTGGACCTGACGGGCAACTGGCTGGGCCTGGCGGGCACCAGCGTGATCATGTACCGCCACGAGTCCGTCGGTGGCCGGGACAGCAAGGTGGACGTCCTCAAGCGCGGCTACCTGCTGCCCTTCGGCTTCCCCGCGCTGATCACCACGCAGACCGAGCGGAGGCTCGATCACGGACTCGTCCGCACCAGCGTCCTGACCGTGCTGCAGCCCGAACTGACCTACCAGGGCGTCGCCGCCCTCCCCCACGGGGGCCGGGCCTTCCCATTCACGCGAGTGCGGCTCAACGGGCCACTGACGGCCGACGTCATCGACGTCACCGACCCGCTGACGGACGTCGGGTTCTGGGTACGGGGCGCCGGCGCGACCGACGGACGGCTGCGGTTCAGCCTGACGGCCGAGGACCAGCGGGGACACCCGGTCGCCTTCGCAGCGCCGCTGGTCTTCGTGAAGGGGGACCGGGCCCACGGCGACCTGTCCGCGGCCCTCACCGCGTTCAACACCCAGGCGGAGCGAACCGACCTGCCCGCCTCCGGCCGCCTCGAACTGGCGCCCGCGACCGGAGCGGACCCGGAATCGACCACGATGGACGTCGCGGTCCTGCGCATCGGAGCGGTGAAGTCGAGCGCCCCCCAGGCGGCCCTGGAGGAAGCCGGGCGGCCGGCGGCGCTCCCCGTGCTGATCTCGGTGGACGCGCGGATCCCGGCCCTGGACGCCGTCGCCCCGCGCGGCGTGGCAGAAGCGCCAGGGACGCAGGGGGTGGCCGGCGCGGCCACGTCCGGCGCGGCTGCCTCGGCTGCCTCGGCTGCCTCGGCTGCCCACACCCTGATCCTCGACTCGACGTACGTACAGCAGGGCCTGGCGGCCAGCCGGCAGGTCTACGCCAGGCTGAAGGACCAGGTCCCCGTCGCCCCGCCGGTCACCGCGTCCGGCGGGATCGCCAAACTGGACCTGCCGGTCTCGGGACTGTCGAGCTCCTCCGGTCTGATCGGCGGCGACCTGGAGAAGTTCAAGAGCGGCACCTTCGCCCCGGCGAGCTTCTTCTCACCGCCCCCGCCTCCGCCCGCGACCGGGCTGCCGCCGCTGCCGTTCCCGACCAGGCTCCTGGGCTTCGTCGACCTCACCAAGATCGTTCCCTCCGTCTCCGTGCCGCCGGCCGGCGCGGGCGACGGTACGAAGGTTCCCCGCATGGTGACCAAGGTGCTGCGCCAGCAGGGCAAACCGCCGCACGCGGTGGAGACCACGCTCACCTGGCGCCCCGCACTCACGCCCACCCGGGAAGGCCCGCTGGAGACGACCTCCGACACGGTGCTCGACCTGCGCTGCGTCACGCTCATGAACCTCGGCGGGGGCGGCCCGCCGGTCACGGAGGTGCGCGGGGAGCTGAGCCGGTTCACCCTGTCGTTCGCGGACGTGCTCGACGTGGAGTTCCAGCGCATCGCGTTCACCAGCAGACCCGGCACCACGCCCTCGCTGGACGTGAAGGTCGGCAAGGTGGGCTTCTCCGGCCAGCTGAAGTTCCTCGATGAGCTGCGCCAGTACCTGCCGTCGGTGGCGAACGGTCCGCGGGTCAACGTCGACACCACCGGGATCGACGTCGGCTACACCCTCGCCATTCCCAGCGTGGGCCTGGGCGTGTTCCTCCTGCAGAACCTGGCGCTGTCGGCCTCGGTACGGCTGCCCTTCGACGGCAAGCCCGTGGAGGCGACCTTCGCGGTGTCCTCGCGCGAGCACCCCTTCCTGGCCACCGTCTCCCTGTTCGGCGGTGGCGGCTTCCTGGCGCTGACCGTGAGCGCCAGCAAGGTCGTCAGGCTGGAGGGCCAGGTGGAGTTCGGTGCCGCCGTCGCCCTGAACCTCGGGGTCGCGAGCGGCTCCGTCAGCGTGACCGCCGGCGTCTACGTCAGGCTGGACGGGGCCGCGTCGTCCGTCACCGCGTTCCTGAGGGCCTACGGAGAGCTGGACATCCTCGGCATCGTCAACATCTCGGTCGAGTTCTACCTCTCCCTGAAGTACCAGCCGCCCAAGACCCTGTACGGCTCGGCCTCCGTGACCGTCCGGGTCCGCGTCGCCTTCTTCTCGGAGTCGGTGACGATGACGCTGGAGCGCTCCTTCTCAGGCGGCAACGACCCTTCCTTCGACAAGGCGTTCCCCACGTCCCAGCCCTGGCGGGACCGCTGCGCCGCCTTCGCCCCCATGGAGGGGTCATGAAACGGGAGACCGTGGTGTGGACGCTGCTGCCGGACCCGACGGCCCCGTCCGTCAGCGACGGCCTGGCTCACCTCTCGCTCGTGTTCGGACTGCAGCTCACCGATGACCAGGCCGGTTCCACCGGTGGCCCGGTCCCGCTGACCGGCTTCTCCAACGCCAAGGCCTGGCCGGGCTACCCCTTCAAGCTGGACGTCATGTTCCGGTTCGAGAACGCCGCCTCGACGACCCGGCAGGCCACGGTCGAGCCGGTCTCCGATGCCTCCGCGGCCCTGTGGGGAAAGCTCTTCGCCGCCTGCCAGGTCAAGCCCTTCGTCTTCGACCGGACCGTGGCGAAGCAGCCGCTGGAGTCCTACCCCGCCCGCCTCGTGGCACGGTCCCTGCGGGAGGAGTACGGCCGCATGTTCGCCCTCTCGGACAGTCCGTACCCCGAGGTCCTGCCGGCCGTGGCCCCGGGAGAGGAACTCCCCGGCGGCTCCGACGGATGGACCTCGGTCGACCGCCTCCTGCGGCTGGTCGGCGTGGACGATCCGGCGCGGACGGCCGACGCCCGCGCCGCTCTGCTCCGCGAGGGCGTCCTGCCCGACGACTTCCAGGAGGACCCGTACGGCTGGACGCGCCTCGCCGGATTCCACGAACCGTTCGCCCTTCCGCAGGAGGAGGCGGAGGGCGGAACAGAGCGCGAGGACGAGGGCGAGGGTGATGAAGCCCCCGTGGTACTGAGGACGCCCGAGCGGGACTTCCACGGTCTCCTGGCGGCACTGGCCGACCACCCCGCGCTGATGGAGCAGCTCGGGCTGGTGCGGCGGCTGACGGTCCCCCTGCCGACGGAGCTGGCGGAAGGAAGGCCGGCCGACATCCAGGCCGTCCCGCGCGAGAATCCGGCCGTCAGGAGCGACCGGCCCTTCACCCGGTGTGTCCTGCACCGGGGCCGACTCCTGCTGGCACGGCGCAACGGAACCCAGGCCGCGCACTACCTGCCGCTCGACGACACCGACGCCTACGAGGTCATCGACGTGGACGTCGACGCGGCGGCGCTCGGCCTCCAGTCGTACGCCGCCATGCTGGCCGGTCTGCCCCGCGACCGCGAGGCTCCCCGGCTGCTCGCGCCCACCCTGCGCTCCGACGGGATCTCCGTGGTCGAGACCGACCGTCAGATCGCCTTCCGAGAACAGCTGCAGAAGGCCCTCGACATCGACAAGGACCTGGAACAGGCCGCCAGGCCCGGCGAAGCGATCACCCTGCACGCCGACAACGTGGTCCAGGGCTACCGGGTGGACGTCTTCGACGAGGGTTCCGGCCGCTGGTACCCGTTGTGCCGCCGCACCGGCCAGTACACCGTGCGGGGACTCACCGGGGCCCTGACCATCAGTGACGAGGGCACCATCTCCGACGCCCTGGTCCGCGGCCGCGACAGCAACGGCAACCCCGTGTCGCGGCTGCACCAGTCCGTGTTCCGCTGGGGCGGCTGGAGCCCGGTGGCCGAACTCCCCGGCAAGATGCTCGACCCCTCCGAACAGCTCAAGGACCCGGGCGCCGCGACCGATGCCACCTTGCCGTTCTCCTCGACCGTACGGCCCGTGCCGGGCACCCTGCCGTCCCTGCGCTACGGCCGTACGTACCGCTTCCGGGCCCGGCTGGTCGACCTCGCGGGCCGCAGCGTGCCCTTCACGGCCCGGCCGACGGCCGGCGAGCCGACCACCACCCCGCTGCGCTACTCGCGCTACGACCCCGTACCCGCCCCCGTGCTCGTACCGCGCCGCCCGGTCACCCCCGGGGAGTCCCTGGCGGTGCTCGTCGTCCGCACGGACAACTCGAACGCCTCCGCCCCCGCACCCGGGCCCAGCTGCGACCGGCACCTGTTGGCCCCCAAGGCCTGCGTCCAGCTGCTGGAACGCCACGGCGTCCTCGACGTGGCCCGCGAACACCGGCTCGACCCGGCCGTGTACGCGCTGCTCGCCCGCCTCGACTCCGGACTGGTCGAGGGCACGGCGGACCCGGGCGCCGGCGGAACCCCGTACAAGGACGCCGACACCATGCAGCTGCCCTGGCCCCCCGACCCCCTGTCGAGGGGAGCGGCGCTGCACGGCCTGCCCGGGATGCCGGAGCTCCTCGCCCCCTGGCCGCAGGGCGCCGGATGGCACGAACGCCTCCCGCTCCGGCTCGTCGTGGCCCCCGGCGCCATCGGAGGCTCCGCACCGGTCCCCGTCGTCGACGCCGCGGCGCGGGTGATCCGTGTGACGGTGCCGCCCGCCGCCACCCACACGGTGCTGCTCAGCAGCATGCTGAACCCGGGCGACGAGGAGCTGTTGGGCCTGTGGCGCTGGGCCACCGAGTCCGAGACCCTCCCGGACGACGAACTCGGCGAGCTGCGCACCAGGGTCGCCGCCGGGCTGCTCGCCCAGCTCACCCCCACGACGGAGCTGCGCCTGATCCACGCCGTCCGCTGCCCGGTCGTCGGCCCCGAATTCGGGCGGACGAGCATCGAGCGCGGCCCCGGCGAGACCTCCTACGTCCTCACCGCCCCCGCGATGAGCGTCCACGAGGCCTCGACCCTGTCCGTGTACGCGGAGGCGGCGTGGACCGAGTACGTCGACGACCCGGCGCAGGAGAACCCGTCCCAGTCGACCGCGCGGGCGGTCCTGGGCCAGGGCGACGAGGCCGTGCGCGAGGACCGGGCCCACCGCCCCGCGGCCGGCGACGAGGACGACCTCGCCGTCCGGGCCGGCACCGCGACCGTGCCGTTCTCGGCACGCCACGAGGTGGGCGACACCCGCCACCGCGCGATCCGCTTCACCCCGGTGGGCGTGTCGAGGTTCGTCCCGTACTTCACCCAGTCGCGCAAGGTACGGCTCGTGGGCAGGACCCCGGCACCGGTGGCCGCCGCGTTCGTCCCCGGGACCGTCGTCGTACGGGAGGCCGTCACCTCAGCGGTCACGGCCTCGGGTACCCCCGCCGAGCCCGGGGCGACGTACACCTTCGGCCGTGACTTCACCGTGGACGACGAGCGCGGCACGGTCGCGCGCCTCGACGCCAGTGCCATCCCTGACGGCGCCGAGGTCCAGGTGAGCTTCACCGCTCCCCCGGTGACCCGGGCCGGGGCCACCGTCACCCGCCACGTCCCGGCGACCGCACGCCCGTCGGCGCCCGCCGTGCACTCGGTGGTGCCCGCCTTCCAGTGGGAACGCGGAACGGCCGGCGCGGCCCTGACGAGCACCCGGCTCGACGGCGTCGTCCGGGTCTACCTGCAACGGCCCTGGTACGACTCGGGCGAGGGGGAGATGCTGGCCGTCCGCGTCCTCGGGCCGGGCGAGCAGCCCGACGCGGCGTCCGCGACGTGGGCGACCATGTGGGGCCGCGACCCCATCCGCCAGCCCGGCTCCGCCCCGCTGATCGGCTACCCCCGGCCGGTCGACCTGCTCGGCGCCGTCGACGAAACGGTGACCCAGGGCCATGCCATGGGCTACCCCGTCAGGTACGACGAACAGCGCCGGCTCTGGTACGCGGACGTGCGGTTCCAGGCACAGAACGTCTACCAGCCCTTCGTACGGCTACGGGTGGCCCGCCTGCAGCGCAACGCGCTGCTCTCACCGCAGGACCTGAGGCTCTCGGCCGGAGCCGACGCGGGGTTCGTCCAGCTCCCGGCCCGCAGGCAGACGACGGTGTCCCTCTCCGGCAGGGACGCCACCGTGACGGTCACCGGCCCGCTGCCCCCGGCGGGCGCGAGCGGCATGGCCTCGCGGATCACGGTCGGGGTCCAGATCCGGGGCCTCGGTTCGATCGACGACCCCGCGCAATGGACCACCATCGGCACCACCGAGGCCACGGTGACGCTCACCCTCACGTCGGTGACCGGCCCCATCGCCCGGTGGGAGGGCGCGCTGAGACTGCCCCTCACACCCTCGGACGGGCGACCGCAGCGGCTGTTGGTCCAGGAGGTCGAGGAGATCCGCAGCGGCGCCCGGGGGCCGATCCAGCGCGTGTCCTACCTCGATACGTTCACCGTCTGACGTTCATCGTCGACATCCGTCCAGGCGTCCGGCACGCGCCGGTGCCGGGTGGGGATTCCCCACCCGGCACCCTCGTGCGCACCAACAGGTCCGTCCGGGGTCAGCAGGGGCCTGTGGTCACCCAATGCGAGATGCGCATGCCTTCCCCGGAGCTGAACCGGCAGCGCTCGCGCTCGTGCCGGATGCCGTTGTCACAGATCGACTCCCTGGTACAGCACGGCACGAAGAGGCACTCCTCCATGCACTCCTTCTCGCACTTCGCCGTGCATCGCGCCTGGTTCCATGCGCCTTCGCACTGATTCCGGCACTGCACGTCGCATTCCCTCGGACACCAGCTGGTCTGCATGCCGGTCGGCCCGGCACTGCTGCAGTCGGGCAGGTCCTCGTGGAAAACCGGGATGCTCTGGATTGCCTGTCTCACCGGAAACCTCCTCAGCCGTGGTCGAAGAAGACGCCGAGCGGGCCGGTCCGGAACGGGAACTGGTAGGTCACGTCGACCGGCACGGAGTACTTCTCCACCTCGTCCGTCTTGCGGCTGGCGTAGGTGAAGACGACGTCCATGATCCTCCGGGCACCGCCCAGGCCGGACCGCCGTACGTCGATCGATGTGAGCGACCAGTCCTTCATGGACCGCTCGAACGTCTTCCGGTAGATGGCGGGGTAGCGAACCATCAGGTAGTTCAGCGCGCGGTGCTCGTCCGACGCGCCCACGTTCCCCGCGACGCTCAGAACGGTGTTCAGCAGGTCCGTGGCCGCCTTGTCGAACTGCTCCGCGTTCATGGACTCGGGTCTGCCGATGGCCTGCACGAGATGGGAGACGGTGGCGGAATAGAGCTGGTCGATGGTGACGACCGGCAGCTGGAGCCCGCCACAGTGGCCGCGGGACGCGGGATCGCCCCGTACGCCGATGACCACGTCGAGGGCGTCCGCCTGGTGCGAGGGCCGGACCGCTTCGGCCAGCAGGGAGAAGTCGGCCGGGTCCCGCGGGAGCAGGACGTAGGTGTCCAGGCCCTGTACGGAGAGCACGTAGCAGAGCTGCCTCGTCAGATAGCGGTTCTCCGGCTGGTTGAGCACCTCGCACAGCGCCTCACGGTCCGTCATCCATGCCGTGTCGGTGCGCCCCAGGCTCTGGGCCAGTTCGTTCTCCACTCCCTGGTCGGGGAAGCGGAAGTCGATCCGGCCGATCGTGTAGACCAGGGAGGGGGGCCGCGTGGCCTCCGTCCGCGCGGACGGCCCGTCACGCCCGGCCCCGCACGCGCATCCGCAGCGTTCTTCGGTCACCGGGCCCGCGAGGGGGTCCTTGCTGTTTTCGGCATCCATAGCAGCTCCTGAACTCCTGCGGGCCGCCGTGGCCGGGGGCGCGCACGCGCCCGGCCGGATCAGCCTGTGCCGCCGTCCGGCCGGCCCGTGATGGTCAACCAGTGGTTCAGCTTCCGGGCTCGTTGCTCGCAACCGCCGCACGGTCTGATGCCCACCGTCCGGGTCACGTGCTTCACCACGTCGCCGAGGCCGATCTCGCTGTCGACGAACCCGGGAAGCCTCATCCGGTGGGTGGGCCTTCGGACTTCGTCCGGCCGCGGGGGCCGGTGTCGTGGCTCGTTCATCACGGCCCACCATCCCTTCCGGGCGTCAGGAGGAGCGGTCCGAGGCGGCGTTCCCTCCCCGCGCACCCTCCTGCTCCCCCCTCCAACCATCGTGCTCTCCCGCCCCGCCGCCCGCACGTCCACCCGCCTGCGCGCGGCCGTGTCGCCGTGTCGACCGTCCGGGTCCCACGGCGGACGGACCGGGCGGCGACGCCGGGCCCGGGGCAGCCCGCCACCCTATGATGTGGCGGTGGCAACCGAGACCGATGTCTCGCGAACCGAGCGCAGGGACGGCAGATGAATCCCTCCCCCTCACCTCAACCGCAATCCACCTTGCTGCTGCTCGACCAGTTCCGCCTGGAGACCCGGGGGCAGCCCGTGCCGCTGTGCGGCAACGCCCAACGGCTCCTGGCCTTCATAGGACTGCGGCGGCGGGTCCAACGGTGCGTCGTGGCGAAGACCCTGTGGCCCCACGCGACCGAGGCACACGCCCGGGGCAGCCTGCGGACCACGCTGTGGAAGCTCCCGTGCGGCGCGCAGGAGCTGCTGCACTGCACCCAGGAGTCGCTCGCTCTCGCCGAGGACGTCGGCGTGGATGCCCGCACCCTCGCCGTGACCGCGCTCGACGTGGTCCGGGGCCGCGGGCCCCAGAGCATCGACTCCCTGCTGATGGAGCTCCTGGAATGGGGCGACCTGCTGCCCGACTGGGACGACGACTGGGTCGTCCTCGAACGGGAATGGCTGCGCCGGCTGCGCCTGCACGCCCTCGACACCCTGTCGGACAGGCTCGCACGGCAGGGCCTGCCCGCCCTCGCCCTGGAAGCGGCCCTGGCGAGCATCCGCATCGACCCGCTTCGCGAGGCTCCGCACCGGTCGGTCGTCTCGACCCACCTCGCCGAGGGCAACCTGGTCGAAGCCCTCAGACACTACGAGGCCTTCCGCCACCTGCTGCGCACGGAGCTCGGCACCGAGCCGTCGGGCCAGTTCAGGCGCATGATGCCACTCGAACGGCGGTGCGCGGTGCGGCGGCGATGACGGAGCGGTGACGGCACGGGCCGAGGATCGGTGGGGAGACTCGTCCCGTCCGGAGGAGCAGGGCAGTGAATGCCGTTCAATACGCTCAGAGCAACCGAATCGTCGAGTTGATGCGGCAGCCGGCGCAGGAGCGCAACGCCGAGTGGGTGAGGGCCGCACTCCAGCAGGCGGTCCTCCTGGAGCTCGCCACCCTCCCGCCGTACCTGTGCGGCCTGTGGTCGGTCAACACCACGAGCGGCCCGGTCCGCCGCACCCTGCGCAGGATCGTGTTCGACGAGATGTCACACCTCGGCATCGCCTGCAACCTGCTCACCACCGTCGACGGCACTCCCCTCCTCACCGGCGAGGCGCTGGTGCCGACGTACCCGGGCCCCCTGCCCGGCGGCGTACGGCCCGGGCTGACGGTCTTCCTGAGCGGGCTGACCACGCACTCGGTCACGATGTACGCCGCCATCGAGGAGCCCGACCACCCGCTCCCGCCCGCACTCCCGCCCGCGCAGAGGGCCGAGGCCTCGTACACCTCGATCGGCGCCTTCTACACCGCGGTCCTGGACGCGCTGTCGGCCCAGCCGCAGCTGATCACCGGCCACCGGCAGGTGATCCGGGACATGTCGCACCACGGCGAGGGCAACAGCCTCGATCCGCTCAACACGCTCGACGACGTCAAGGCGGCCATCAGGGTCGTCAAGGAGCAGGGCGAGGGGACGTCCGCGACGCCCGAGAATCCGTTCCCGGACGGGGACGGGTCGGGCGAGCTCGCCCACTACTACGCCTTCCGGGAGATCCTCCGGGCCCACGAGCTGAGCGACCCGCCCCTGGGCCCGGACGAGTGGAACTTCCCCACCTTCCCGATGGGGGGCGTACCCGCAGGGGGCTGGCCGCGCGAGGACCCCACCACGCCCGCGGTGATCGAGCTCCTCGACGAGTTCAACCGCGCCTACAGCGGCGTACTCAGCCTCCTCGAACAGGCCTGGAAGCAGGTCGATGCGGAGCAGGCCGCGATCCGTCTGGACGACGCGGTGACGAAGATGTTCGAGCTGCGCTCACCCGCCCGGGAGCTGATGCAAACTCCCCTGCCGCACCACGGCGGCAAGAACTACGGACCGGAGTTCCGCTACACGGATACGTTCTGAGAGGGACCATGGAACGCTCGGAACGCTCGCACCACTCACACCGCCGCGAACACGCGCAGTCCCCCTCCTCCCCCCGCCTGCGCCTGCTGGGCCAGTTCCGGCTGGTGTACGGCGCGGAGGCGGTGAACCTGTGCCCCAACGCGCAGCGTCTGCTGGCCCTCGTCGCCCTGCGCTCGTGCGTCAGCCGGACCGTCCTCGCGGGAACCCTGTGGCCGGAGGCGACCGAAGCGCACGCCCGGGGCAGCCTGCGAAGCGCCCTGTGGAAGCTGCCCCGTGGCGACCGGGCGCTGGTCACCTGCTGCAGGAACACGGTCTCGATCGCCGACTCCGTCACGGTGGACGCCCGAGTGCTCGCCGAGACGGCGCTGCGCGTGGTGCGCTCCCCGAGGCCGCCGGGCTCCGGAACGGTGCCGGCGGTCCTGTTCGGCGACGGAGAGCTGCTGCCCGGCTGGGACGACGCCTGGGTGCTCCTCGAACGGGAACGGCTGCGGCAGCTGCGCCTGCACGCACTCGACGCGCTGGCCCACGGGCTCGCCCGGGACGGACGGCACGCGCTGGCCCTGGAGACGGCCCTGACGAGCGTACGGACGGAACCCCTGCGCGAGAGCGCGCACCGCGCGGTCGTCGCCGCACACCTGGCGGAGGGAAACATGCAGGAGGCGGTACGGCACTACCTCGCCTTCCAGCACCTCTTGGACCAGGAACTCGGCGTCCCGCCCTCACCCCTGTTCGCCCGCCAGCTCCAGTCGGGCACCACCCGCTTCCCCCCGCTGCTCGCGAAGGTGCCGCACGGCGACGGGTAGCCCTCAGGCCCGACGAGCCTGAGGGCGGTGCCCCACTCCTCTCAGTCGGGCACTCGGGCCGAAGCCCGTGCGGGCAGCCCGAGCAGGGCCCGGGTGATCTCGGGCGCGTGGGCGGCGAAGGGGCCGAGGTCGGTGGCGCGCGGGTAGGCGGGATGGTCACGGTGGGCGGCCAGCCGGTCCAGCGCGCGCAGGCCGTAATACGCGGACGGTTCCGCCGCCGGGGCACGTACGGGACGGGCGGTTCCTGCCGCGACCGCGGGGAGCATCCGCTCGAACAGGGCCTGGCAGGCACGGATGCCGCGGAGCATGACCTGGTGGTAGCGGTCCTCGGGCCCGATGGGGAACCGCTGTTCGGCCAGGACCGGACCGGTGTCGATGCCGGCGTCGACCTCGTGGGCGGTGGCGCCGTACTCCGTGTCGCCGTTCAGCAGGGCGTACAGCACCGCCACGGACGGGAGTCCGCGATGCCGCGGCAGCAGCCCGTTGTGGATGTTGACGATGTGCAGGCCCTCGGCCCGGAGCAGGGGTTCCCGGAAGATCTGCCGGTTGTTGAGGGACCACACGATGCCGTCGGTGCCGGCCCGGGAAAGCGTGTCGGCGTGGGCGTTGACATCGGCCGCCGCGAGGTGGGGCGCTTCGGCGGCCGCCGCGTCCAGCGGGTCGGCGGAGCAGACCAGGTCGACCGGGTGCCCGTGGGTGGCCGCGTGCGTGACGGCGCGGCGGAGCAGGGCTCCTTCTCCGACGAAGATCATTCGGATGTCTCCTCGCGTGCGGCGGTCAGGGCCGCGCAGACCTGTCCGAGCGTCAGGTCCTGCACGAGGCAGTCGAGACGGCCGTTGAAATGCCGGGCCTGGTCCGGGGTGAGCAGGTCCGAGGAGACGGCGGTGAGCATCTCGACGAGAGCCAGGGAATCCCCGCCGAGGGCGTGGAAGTCCGATTCCGCCGACAGGAGTGCGCCGTCGACGCCGAGGACCTCCGCCCAGTGCTGTCCGACCCGCGCGTCCAAGGTGGCGGGCGGGGCGGCGACATCGGCTGCGGCCGCCTCCGGTGCGGCCGGGGCGAAGGGATCCGGGAGGGCGGCGAGATCGGCCTTGCCGCTGACCGTGCTGGGCAGTGTGTCGATGACGGCGACATGGGCGGGGACGAGGTACGCGGGGAGCGTCCGGGTCAGTTCGGTCCGCAGGGCGCCGGCCAGGTCCCCTCTGCCCATGCCCATGCCCTCGCCCTCGCCCTCGCCCGTCGCGTGATCGCCTGCGTGGGGCAGTACGTACGCGCAGAGCACGGTCGCGGTGGAGTGCGGGCGGCGGCGGGGCACGACGACGGCGCGTTGGACGGCCGGAAGGGCTTCGAGGGCGGCGACGACCTCGGCGGGATCGACGCGGTGCCCGGCGATCTTCACCTGCTCGTCGATGCGCCCGGCGAACTCGACGGATCCGTCGGCCAGTCGGCGTCCGAGATCTCCGGTGCGGTAGCCGCGGACGCCGTCGGGGCCGATGGTGAAGGGTGAGGGACGGCCGTCGGGCGGGCCGAGGTAGCCGCGGGCCACCTGGACGCCGCGTACGACGATCTCGCCGGTGCGGCCGGTGTCGGCCGGTCCGCTGCCGATGCTCTCGCCGTTCTCGGTGACCAGGTCGACCCGGGCGTACGGGCCGGGGCGGCCGATCGGCACGGTGGCGCCGCTCTCCGCGCCGTGCACGGTGTGGGCGAGTACGGCGACGGTCGCCTCCGTGGGCCCGTACCCGTTGACCACACGGCAGTCGGCCCCGAAGGCCGCGTGCGCGGACCGTACGGCGATGGGTGTGAGGGGCTCACCGCCCAGCAGCAGGGTGCGCAGGCGGGGCGTTGGTCCGCCGCCGGCGGCGCCGAGCAGGGCGAGGTGGGAGGGAGTGAGGGCGAGGGTGTCGGCACGGTGCTCGGCGACGAGTTCGCGCAGGGTGGCGGGCGCGGGCGGGCCGGGGGCGAGGACGACCGTTCCGCCGGCGGTCAGCGGCAGGAAGAGGGGGAAGCACGAGATGTCGAAGGCGTAGGAGGAGGCGAAGCCGAAGCGCGTGCGGCCGGTGACGTGGCAGACCTCGGTCATCCAGCGGACGAACCCCATGAGGCTTCCGTGCTCGATCTGCACCCCCTTGGGGCGGCCTGTGGAACCGGAGGTGTGGATGACGTACGCGAGGTCTGCGGGCCGCGCCTGCGCCGCCGCTTCGTCCGCCGGCCCGTCCGATCCGTCCGATCCGTCCGGTCCGGCGGCAGGGCTGTCGAGCAGGTCCTCGACGGCGAGCAGGGTCCCGGGTACGAACGGGGCGAGGTTCTGGGCCAGATGTCGTCGGGTCAGGCAGATGCCGGCGGCGGCCCCCTGGAGGATCTCCCTGATCCGTGGGCCGGGGTGGTCAGGGTCGAGCGGCACGTAGGCGGCGCCCGCCTTGAGGATGCCCCAGAGGGCGCTCACTCCGGCAGGTGTGCGGTCGACGACCAGTCCCACCAGGTCCTCGCGTCCTACGCCGCGGCGCCGGAGCCCGGCCGCGATGGTGTCGGAGCGCCGGTCGAGTTCGCCATACGTGACCACGCCCCCGGGCCCGTCGAGCGCCGGTGCGTCGGGGGTTCGGGCGGCGTGGGCGCGAAAGGCGTCCACGACGGTGAGTCCGGGGATCGCCCGGTCCGGCACGGCGGCCGGAGCGGGGTACGCGACCCTGGGCGCGGAACCTGCGGCCCTGGGCGCGGGGTCCGCGGGCAGGGCGTCCGCATCGGCGAGGCCGGCCAGGACCGTGTCCAGCAGCCGCCCGGCACGCTCGGCGAGGTCCGGGCCCGCGCCGCGGACGCCGAGGGTGAGCTCGGTCGCCGTGCCGGTCTCGGCGGCGACCAGGGAGAGCGGAACCAGCGGGGCGTGCACCGGCAGCGCGTAGGCCGTGGACGCCGTGAAGCCGCCGCCGGAGAATTCCGCCAGGTCCAGACGGCCGAGGTGGGAGACGACGGCCGAAGCGAGATGGCGGTCGGTACGTGACGCCACGGCCTGTGCGGCGCGCAGCAGGGCGGCGGTCACGGGCCGGGGCAGCGGCGCGAGGGCCGATTCGAATCCGCCGGCGAGTTCGCCCTTGCCGGCCAGGGCGGTCAGCAGGCGGGTGTGCGCGGCCGCCCACTCCTGCCAGGGGCGGAGTTCCAGGAACAGGGGCAGGCTCAGGTTGCCGGTGGCCGCGATCCCGGGACGGTGGCGGCGCAGGTCGACGGGAACCATGACACGGGTGTCGAGGCGGGTGGCGTCGGCCAGGGCCTGGGCGAGGCGGGCGGTGAGCGCGGACCGGCGGCCGGGCAGGGTGCGGCGCAGCCACAGAGTCCGGAGCGGGCCGCCGCCGTCGGCCGGGCCGAGCGGGGAGCGCCGGGGAGGCACCGGCATGGGCCGCGTCCGGGTGCTGCCGAGCCGGCGCAGGAGTCCGGCGTCGGTGTCCGGGTCGAGGGCGGGCTGAGCGGGCTCGCCGCGCAGGGCCCGGAAGACCTCCCGTACCCAGGTCAGGGCGCCGTGGCCGTCCATCAGGGCGTGCGGGGCACTGAAGACGAGGATGGTGGTCCCCTTCCCGGCACCGCCCTGCGCGCTGTTCGTGCTGTTCGTGCTGTTCGTGCTGTTCGTGCCGGGCACGATCAGCACCTCGCAGCCGGGCCGCTCCGTCCGATGCGACGGCCCGGCGGGTAACTCGACGGTCCCGGGCGCCGAGTCGGTGTACGCGCCGGCGCGCGGTAGGTCGTACCGCACCCGGGGCAGCGGCCCCCCGACGGTCCACAGCGCACCGCTGCGTACGAGCCGCGATCCCGGGCAGGACTCGGCGGCCCGCGCCACGGCCTCCTCGAGTGCCCGGGCGTCGGGTACGCCCTCGCCCTCGACGACGATGCGCAGGGCCATGGCCCCGCGGGCGTCGCCGGCGGCGAGGTAGAGACGTTCGGTCGGCGACACCGGACGGCGGTAGCAGGCGTACGCACCGGTACGCGCATCGGTGTCGGTGCAGACGCCGTCGCCGGCATCGGCACCGGCGTCGACCTGCTGATGGGATGTCATGGCGTGGTGTTCCCTTGTTCGGTGGGGCCGGATGCCGGGCGGGCCGCTACGGCGGCCTCAGCCGCCTCGGTGGCTTCGGTGGAGGCTGACGGGCGGGCCGTCCAGGCGGCCACGCCGCCCAGCTCGGCCACCCACTCCCCCAGTGCGCGCAGCCCGTCGGCCTGGGTGCGCGGAGCGATGTAGCCGAGGTCCCGGCGGGCGGCGGCGGTGTCGTACGTCGCCGAGCGGGTCAGCAGCGCCATCATGTAGCGGCTCATGGGCGGACCCGCGTCCGGACCGGCGTCCGGACCCGTGTCCGGACGGCTGCCCGCGGATCGGTGGCGCAGGTGCCAGCCCGTCTCGACGGCCGCGGCCAGCCCGCGGCCGAGGAGAAGCGGGATGCGCGGGGCGGGCGGCGGGCAGTCGAAGAGGGCTCCGACCCGGGCCAGGAACGGCCACAGGTCCGTCTCCTCGCGGTCCGCGACGAAGTAGGCCCGGCCGGCGACCCGCCCGGCGGGCGCGTGTACGGCCCGCAGGCAGGCGTCCACCGCGTTGTCGACGTGGCACAGCGAGACCAGCACCCGTTTGCCGCCCGACAGGTCGGGCAGTCGGCCCAGGCGCATGGCGTCGACCATGCGCGGCAGGAATCCCGCGTGGTCGCGCGGCCCCCAGATGCCGCGCGGGCGCAGGGCGCAGGTGGTGAGGTCCGGCCCGTCGGCCGCCCGTACGTGCTGTTCGGCGATCGCTTTCGTCTCGCAGTAGAGGTTGAACCACCGCCGCGGGTACGGGGTGCTCTCGTCGATGCCGAGTCGGTCGCCCTCCCGTATCCGCATCAACGCGCTCGGGCTGGAGACGAACACGAACCGCCGTGCCCCCGCCGACCGCGCTGCCGCCAGCAGCCGCTGCGTACCGGTGACGTTGGCGTCCTCGAACTGCGCGCGGCTGCCGTGGTCGACGACCCGTGCCGCGCTGTGCAGGACCGCCTCGCAGCCCTCCGCCGCCCGCGCGAGGGAGCCCTCGTCGGTGAGGTCGCCGGTGACGACCTCGACGCCGGGCAGGGAGCGCAGGAGTTCGGCGGCACGGCCGGGGCGGACCAGGGCGCGGACCTGATGGCCCTCGCGCAGGGCACCGTCGACGAGGTGCCCGCCCAGGAATCCGGTTGCTCCGGTGACCAGGATCTTCACAGTGTCCGCCACCAGGTCGCGCCGTAGAGCATGGTGTTGCGGACCACCGACGCGGTCCCGTGGCCGGCCTCGCGGCCGCGCGGCAGCGCCAGCGGGATCTGCGCGGCGTGCACGCCGATGCTGAGGAAGGCGTCGGCCCACCACAGCCACCGCAGCACGGGAACATCGGGTACTCCCCCGGCCGCGGCCCACGCCGCCCCGCCGGCGAGGTACGCCCATCCGGCCAGCGGCACGATCCGGGCTGCGCGCCGACCGGTGGACGACGAGGGCCGGGCCTGCTGCCGCTCGGCCCAGCGGGCGAGCTGCTCGCGGCCGATCTTGGCGTTGTGCCGGATGTCCACGGGAAAGCCGGGGTGCCTCAGGAACTCCTGGAGGCCGGTGGTCGCGGCCTGCGCCTCGGCCATGGTGCCCAGTTCGGCGACGAGCCGCGTCCATGCGGCCTCGTCGAGCTCTGCCCCGTCCGGCCCGGTCTCGGTCTCCACGCAGACGATGGGCCGTTGGGCGCCGGCCGGCCCGATGCCGACCAGGGCGGTGCGCCGGACCAGCGGATGGGCGTTGAAGACCCCCTCGCAGCGCACGGTGTGCAGGTCTCGGTCGCCGGTGCGGACCCGCTGGGCGGCACGCCCGCAGAACCACAGGCGGCCTTCGGCGTCGAGATGGCCCAGGTCTCCGGTCCGGTGCCAGACGAGGGGCTCCGCGCCGCCGGGGCGTTCCTCGGTCGCCTTGTGCGCAGCGTCCGACGCGGGTGAGCGGTGGTAACGCCGACTGACGGAATCCCCCTGGACCAGGATCTCGCCGACGCGCCCGGCCGGCAGGCCGGCCGCAGGGGCGAAGCGGGTGAGCGGGCCGTCGGTGACGGGGGCGATGGCCACACGAGTGCCGGGGACGGGCCGGCCGACGCAGGTCCCCTCGCCCGCGGCGGCGCCGGCCGCGGTCCCGGTACCGGGACCGCCGCCTTCACGGGCGGTGTTGATGTCGGATTCGGTGTCGGTGTCGGCGTCGGCGTCGGCGTCTCCGAGGATCTCGGCCGCCTCGATCGAGGTGATCGGCAGTACCTCCGTGGCCCCGTACGTCACATGGATGCGCGCCTTCTCGTCGAGCACGGAGCGCAGGGCGGCCACGACCGCGTCGGGCACCGGGGCTCCGCCGGAGACGACGCAGCGCAGGTCGGGCAGCGGGTGGCGGCCGCGGGTGGCGCCGGTGAGGTGTCCGGCCAGGTTCCGCAGCAGGGCGGGCGAGGCGAACATGGTGGTGACGCGGAATCGTTCCAGCGCGTCCACGAGCAGCGCGGGATCCGCCTGGGCGACCCGGGCGGGCGCCAGTGGCGCGAGGACCAGGGTGGATCCGTACACGAGGTCCAGCACCCCGTAGAAGGGCAGAGTGACCAGCGAGACGTCCTCGCGGGTACGGCCGTGGACGGCTTCTATCTGGCGCGCGATGGACAGCGCCATGCGGTGGGTGTATTCGACGCCCTTGGCGGGGCCCGTGCTTCCGGTGGTGAAGCCGATCATCAGCAGGTCGTCCCCGCCGGTCGGCGCCGCGTCCGTGTCCGTATCCGCGGGCCTGCCGGTCGCCGGGTGGGCGCGCAGCGCGGCCAGGGTGTGGCCGCGGCCGAGCCGGCGCCGCCCCAGGGTGACGGTCACGTGTACTCCGGCGAAGGTACGGCGGCCCAGGACACGTACCAAGTGGGCGAGGGGCGGCCCGATGAAGGCTTCGGCGCCCACGGTCCGGTAGCAGTGGAGCATGCGCCGCACGCCCATCCCGGGATCGACGACGACGGGCACGGCCCCGACCCGGAACAGCGCGAAGCAGAGGGCGAACAGCTCCGGCCCGGGTGGGGCCATCAGCACCGTCCGCGTGCCGCGGGTGATCCCGGCGCGCACGAATCCGCGGGCCAGTTCCTCGACCGTGTGCTGCAACTCGCCGTAGGTGACGGTGCTGTAGCCGCCGGAACCCCGGCGGTCGGGGTGGATGACGGCCGGCTTCTCGGGGAAGGTGCGGGCGTTGCGCTCCAGCCATCCCGCCAGGCCGTCCGGGCCGTCCGGTAAGTCCGCTAAGGCCGCGGATCGTTCCGCGGCCGGGTCTTCGGTGAACCTCGTCTGCGGCACGGGGCTCACCGCCCCTCGGGCCGGTAGAGGGCGCACGCCGCGCTCGGGCCGGCGCCGACCGACACGAACAGCAACTGGTCGTGTCGGTGGTCGTGGCCATGGCCGTCGTCGTGGCCGTCGTGACGTACGCCGTCCATCGCCGCGAGGTAGCCGAGGACCGGTGCCGCGGTGTGCGGCTCTCCGTGTGCCCCGACGTCGTCGGCCGACGTGGACGGGCCGATCACCAGTGTCCGGTCGAGGTCGATGCCGAATTCGCGCGCGTAGTCGGCGGCGGCCCGCGCCGCGAACGCGCCCAGCCGTTCGGCGTGGTCCGGCTCGCGCCGGACGGTGATGGCGGTACGCCCGTGCCGGCCCATGGTGGCGGTGTCGAGGTAGCCCTCGACGTCGGTGGGTCCGTCGGCGGTGTAGTGCCGGACCGGGCCGAAGCCGACGCCGTCGTCGGCGCTGCGCTCCAGCAGGAGCGCGCCCGCCAGGTCCGCGTACGGGTAGTCGGCGTCGCGCCGCGCGTCGCCGCCGGGGTGGACGTCGGCGGCCGTGATCAGCAGCCGTTCGGTGCTTCCCGTGTCCAGCAGGGCCTGGCCCACCTGGACTGCGGCCAGCACGCCGCAGGCTCCGTTCATCAGGTCGAAGGAGAAGCCCGCGGCCGGTTCGGGGTCGGTGATGTAGTCGAGGTTGATGCCGACGTCCTTCTGGACCAGGGCCGCCATGGCCGGTTCGAAGGTGTTGTGTTCGCGGTAGACGCCGACGTTGATGAGGGTGCCGATCGAGGATGCGGGCACCTTCGCCCGCGCGAGGGCGCTGCGTGCCGCCCGGCCGGCGAGGTCCACGGCGGAGGCCGGGGCGGACCTGTCGGGCAGTGCGGTGGCGGCCGCGGTGATGACCATGCCCATCGTTCACACCCCCACGTTCGTGAGCGTCGCGGAAAGGGCACCGGTGACCACGCCGGAAGCGGCCGGCACCAGCAGGTACGTGGCACCGGGGCGGGCGTCGCCCGACCTGAGGTGCTCGCACAGCGTCAGGAAGTGCGAGGTCGTGGCGGTGTTTCCGTACCGCTCCACGACGGAGAGCGAGTCGGGCATGGGGGTGCCGAACTCGACCTCGGCCGTCCGGTTGACGTACTCGATGAAACGGGTGCCGACCTGGTGCTGGATGACGTGGTCGAACTCCTCGGCGGCGAACGTCCGCCCCCGCTTGGCCAGGTGGTCCTGGTGGAAGCGCGGCCACAGTTTGAGCCGGTCGCGGTTGTGCATCTTCTTGTTGTCCGTGTAGAGGGAGATGCCGCCCGGGGTGCGGTCGCTCGGCATGCCCATGCACAGGTGGGAGTACTCGGAGCAGGTCATGAGCTCGATGTAGTGGATGCGGTCGGCGTCGTCGACGGAGGCGTCCAGGACGACCGCGGCCGCCGAGTCCCCGACGGAGAGCGAGGCGAACTGCGGGTCGTAGGAGTCGGTCATCTCGCGTGCGGCGCTCTGGGCGACGCGGCTCGCCTGTTCACCGCTGACGACCAGCCCGCGCCGCACGGCACCGGAGCGGATCATCCGGTCGAGCAGCCACACACCGGTCATCATTCCGGCGCAGGCGTTGGAGACGTCGAAGTGGATGGCGGAGGGGGCGCCCAGTTCCCGGGCCAGCATCGCGGCGAAGGACGGTTCGAAGGTGAAGCGGCTGCCGTCCTTGAAGCGGGTGATCGACCCGGAGATGACGATGTCGAGGTCGGCGGCCTCGTAGCGGGAGGACTCCAGCGCGTCCCGGGCGGCGGCCAGGGCCATCCCGAACGAGTCCTCACCGGCGGCAGGTTCGGGGTCGTACACGCGGCGCTCGGTGATCCCGGTGATCTTCTCGATATCCGCGTCTCCCAACCCCGGTACCAGGGCGGCAAGTTGAGACGTGGTCTGGACGGCTGCCGGAAGGTAGGTGCCTAAGGCTTCTATTCGGCTGTGTGCGGTGGCGGTGCTCATGCGTATCGCTCTCCGTGGCGGTCCGCCGCGGGCATGGGAGTGCCCGGGCAGGGGTTGACAGAGGTGTCAAGGAGTGCCCGAGGAATGACGGACAGTCACGTTACTGTAACGTACAAAGATGTGGCGGCCACCTCGGCACCGCTCCGGGCAAACGACCGCGGCGCGGCGGCAGCGGCGCCACGCCGAGCGCGGTCCGACGGCACACCCTGACCGCACCCGAGATGGTTCGTGGGCGCCGAGCCGCGCGGCCGGCGGCTCACAATCCGATTGCCCGCTCCGGGCGATCGCCCCTAGGGTCGGGGCATCGAACGGCGTGTAGCTCAGTCAGCCAGAGCACCGGGCTTCCTACCCGGAGGGCGCAGGGGCAGATCCTGCCACGCCGGCTTATGAACGAGAACGCTGACCAGCAGCACCCGACCGAGCCCGGCCGCCCCGCCGGTGCGCCCGCCGCCGCGACGACCGGTCCGGCCACCGCCTCGGCGGCGTACGCCGCAGGCCAGTTGGCACGCGCACTGCGCACCTCCGTCTCCCACGCCGAGCCGGCCGCCCGCGACCGCGCCCTCGACCGGGTGCGGAAATGGCGTGCCGTGCTCGCGGGCATGGCGGACGGCAGCCTCACCGTCGGTTCGCGCGCTCCGGTCGCCGGGCTGCCCGCCTGGGTCACCCCTGAAGTCGTCCGCGGTGGATTCGCGACCGGAACACCCGCCGCGGGTGGGCCCCTCACACCGCACGAGGCGGACGTCGCCCGCCGGGCCGGCATACCGGCCGACCGAGCGGCGCTCTTCGCCCACGCGCTGACGGAGCCGGGCCTCGAGGAACTGTGGCAGCTGCTGGACACCGGTCGCTACGAGGTGTCCCTGCCCGAGGAGGCGGCCCTCCTGACCGTCGCCTGGCTGGTACGGGCCGACGACTTCGGCGTGGCCGCGGCCCTGGTGACGGAGCTTCAGCCGTTCGCCGACCGGCTGCGCTTCCTGCCCCGCCCGACCGACCGGCCCGCGCCCGACACGAGCGCGGTGCACCGTCGCAGCGTCGGCGAGGTCTCGGGCGCGCTGCGGGCCCGCGGGCCCAAGACCGCCATCGAGGTTCAGCGCGAGGCCTTGAGCGTCTGGCGGCCCTTCGACGACGAGCTCCTCGGCTACTGGCTGCAGCACGGCGAAGCGACCACCCCGGTCCGGGACGCGGCCGATCGGCCGGGAGCGGAGCGCGTGCCCGGCGCCGGACCGGCCACTGCCCGGCCCGGCAGCGGTGGCAGCGACGCGCGCGTGCAGGCGAGCGCCCTGCTGGAGCGCTACCACGCCCTGGCCGCGGCCCACACCCTGTGCCATAGGCACCGCGACGAGAAGTCCAACACGGGCATCATGCTGCGGGCCCTGGAGGAGGCCGCCGCCGGGCGCCGACTCACGCCCCGGCTCGCCGGACTGCTGCGCCACGCGGTGACCTCGTCCGTCGCCAAACGGGGCCTGCCCGGATCGGACCGGCACTCCCGGCTGCGCGCCGAACAGGCGCGCCAGGCGGCCCTGCCGGCTCACCACGAGATCGCCGCCGCCGTGGCGGACCGCCTCGCACCGCTGGACCAGCGGGCCGGCACCCCCGACATCGACGGGATGCTCACACCGGTCACGGAGACGGAGGCAGCCGGGAACGGCCTGCCCACCGGCACCGTTGTCCCGCCGCGTCTGCGGCAGGTGGTCCGCACCGCGCTCAGCGCCCCGCCGGAGGACCTCGTCGCGCGCGGTCTGGTGCCCTCCGCGGAGGTGCTGGCCGAACTCGTTCCACAACTGGTGGCGAACGCCACCGCGGAGCTCCACGCCGACCCCGCCCTGCGGACGCTCGCGGCGGCCACCTACCGGGCGTTCCGCAACCGGCGTTCGCTGCTGCTGCTCAACCTGGCGCACCAGGTACGGGTGGACGAGCTGCCCTGGGTGCGCGCGGTCGCCGGCCACGGCAGCGACGCCGATGCGCAGGCACGGGCGCGGGCAGCGGCAGAGGCCGCGCTGCGCCGTCTGGGAGAGCTGGCCGTCGGCGCATTCCCGGGGACGCTGCTGCCGAACCCCCTGGTCCGGGAGATGTCCCACCTGGCGCGCCAGGCCGACCTCTCCGCGCAGTTCACCGAGGAGCTGGCGGCCGACATCTTCATGGGGACCTTCAGCCCGAAGTTCCTGAGCGCCGCACGCACGGCGGCCGACCTCCTGGAGGACAGCCTCTACACCCGCTACTACGGCATCGACTGTGCTGCGGTGCGCACCATGGCGGTGGTGCACGCCGCCGACGGCATCGGCCGGACGCGTCCCGCCACGACAGCGCCCGCGTTCGACCGGCTGTGCGGGGAGCGGGCCGGGACGGACACCGCCCGCGCCTGGTCGCCCGCCGGCAACGGCACGGTCATCGAGCAGGCGCAGATCCTGACCACCCACAACCTGGCCGTCCTGGTGCGGCACGCGGGCGTCGCCCCGGAGGCCGGCTGGGAGGCCCTGGCCGAGGCGGGCTTCGCGGCGGTGTGCCGCCTCGTCACCCGTGTCCACGGCCACCCGCGCCCGCTCGGCACCATCAAGGACGCGGCGTACGCCTGGCGGCAGATGCTGTTCTTCCTGTCGCTGTGCCCGGCCGCCCGGCAGGCCGCTCTCGTCCAGCGGATGGCGGCGGAGGCTGCCGGACAGCCGTGGCACACGGCCGCCCGCCTCGCCCCGGCGATCGCCGGGCTGCGCCTGGTCGTGGGCGGCGGCACCTTCGACGCGGACGGCACCGCCCTGGGCGGCCTGGCCCGCCGGTTCCAAGGCTGGACCACGACCGGGCACTGGATGCGCGCGGCCGTCCGCTGACCGGTCGGGGGCCGACCGTTCGCCCGATTCGGGTATCGGTGAGAGCAGTCCCCGCGGCGGTACGGGCCGTCGCCCGGTGGGGCGACGGCCCGTACGCGTGCCGGTCAGCGGCGGTGGCCGTCACGCCTTCGTTTCAGGCTGTGCCGCACCTGTCCGCCCATGCTCGGGTGAACCGCTCGTGCGCGGGTGCCGGGACCGCGGGGGGAGCTTCTGCCGGGGCGGTCGGTTTGGGGCGCGGGGCCTTCGCGGCGGTCAGCTCCCTGCGGACGGCGCGGTGATGGTCGACGGACCAGGAGTTCCAGCGGCGGACGGTGCGGTCGGCCGGGCGGTCCAATGCATGCAGCTGGAGCTGGAGGGCGGCCGCGTCACGGCCGACACCGAGAGCCGCCGCCACCTCGTCCACCAGGTCCGGGACGCTGAACAGCGGGTTGGTCTCGTACTGGCCGGGAGGAACGGGGGTAGCGGCGGACCGGTCCGCCAGCCTGCTCAGCGCGGTGAGCACATCGGCGGGCAGGTCCGTGAGCCTGCCGAGCAGGACGCGGGCACCCTGCGCCGCGGGGTCGCCCACGGGGCGCTCGGCGAGAGCCCAGGCGACAGCGGTGGCGGCGGCCCGCACGCTGTCGGCCTCAAGGGGTTCCTCGAGGCGGCCGGTGAGCAGGGCCGTGGTCCAGGTCTCCGGGAGTCCGTGGTCTGCGGCGAGGGCCGCGGCATGGCTGCCGTCATCGGTGTACGGGGCGGCACCGAGCAGCTGGGTCCAGGCCGCGGCCATGCGTTCCGCGGCCGCGGTCGTCCCGCCGGGGGCCCACAGCTCCGCCGGGTCGCCGGGCAGAGCGGCGGCGAGTACGGTGCGCCGGCCGGCCGGACCGAGCCGTCGCCGGAACTCGTCGTACGCGTAGCGGGTGTTCTGGTCGGCCTTGTACGGCTTGGAGCGGACCAGCTTGCGGTGCGCACCGTAGTCGTCGCTGCCGGCGAATCCGTCGAGGACCAGGGCGGCGATCGGGCGCGGCACCCCGGTGCGCCAGCGGAACAGGTCCACGGCTTCCTCGGGCACGGGCAGCGGGCCCTGTCCGGCGAGCAGGGCCAGCAGGCCGGGGAGCCGGGTGGTGTCATCGGCGACGACGGTGTGCGTGGACCACTCCTCGGCGTCGGCGGGCACCGGATCGGCTGCCCGCTGGAGGAAGGGGGCGAGGCCGCTGCGGTCCGGGCCGGAGGCCACGGCGAAGCCGTCCGCGCGCAGTGCGGCGATCCGCTGCTCCGGGGCCCGGCCTGTCCGCCAGGAGCTGCCAGCCTCCGCGAACGGCTGCCGGCTCCATACGCCGAGCAGTGCCGCGAGCGCTTGTCGCTGCTCGTCGGGGGTGGCCGCGACGACGGTCCGCCAGGCCACGGCATCGATCCGGCCGGTCAGCACCGCCCACTCGGCGGGCGGCGCGGGCAGGGCGAGCACCCGTATCTCGTCGTCGATCTGGCCGCGCAGGTACCGGCCGTCGGCGGCGACCGCGGTGAGGAGGGCGGGCTGTGGCTGCGGCGGCCGTTCCTCGTAGCCGCGCAGCTGGGGCAGCAGGCCGTGGAGGGCCGGGACGAGCCGGTTGTCCGGTGCCGGGTCGGGCAGGTCCACGACCGGCCCGGCCCGCATGACGCCGACCCGGTGGGACAGCTCCTGGCGGCGGCGCAGTACGTCGGCGGCGAGCCGGACGGCGCGGTCGACGCCCTCCTGGACCTGCGGGTCGGTCACTCCCGGCAGGGCGTGCCCGGTGCCCTGGTGCAGCAGGTCGCGCACCGCGCTGTCGGTGACCGTCCGCAGGGCCCGGGACGAGGGCTCGTCGCGCGGGGTGAGGAAGTGCCAGAAGGCAGGTGGCGGCACCGGCCCGGCCAGTTCGCCCAGGGTGGCCCGGCTCCGGCCCTTGTGGCGGCTGCCGGGGAAGCCCTGGACCTGCCAGAGCAACGAGTTGTCGGCGGCGGCATGGCAGCGGATCGTGGTCCCTCCGGCCAGGACGGCGTCCTCACCGCCGAGCGGCAGGGCAAGGATTCCCCAGGGGCGCCGGCCCCAGGTGTTACTGCGGTAGGAGGCGGTGCGGCCGTCGATGGCCTCCAGCACGAACTCGCGGGGCGAGGGACCGGCGTACGGGGTGCGGTAGTCGACCCGGCAGCCGGTGAGTGTGCCGTCCTGGCCGAGCGGGGAGGGCGGGGCGCCGGGCGGCAGTGCGGCGAGGATGCGGTGGTCGGGGAAGGGCTTCATGCCGGGCGGGGACCGGTCGGGGTCGTGGAAGGCGGGCAGGGTGCGGTCGGCGGTGGGCACGCCGGTGGCCGCATCGCGGCGGTTCCAGCCACCGCAGTCCTCGCTGAACACCTCGGCGCTCCAGAGGGTGTGGCCGTCGCTCATCTGGTAGTCGCGGTGGCCGATGCCCTCGCGTCCGCCGGCCCACAAAACGCGCTCGCCGTCGAACCGGCCGCCCCCGTCCGAGGTTTCGAACTGGTAGCCGAGGCCTCCCTGGATACTGCCGCCGTAGGGGCGCAGTCCGTACGTCTGCTCCGGTTCGAATCTTTCGCCGGGGTGGTCCGACCAGTAGGCGGTGTGGGAAGCGTTCTCCTCGTGCTGCTCGTTCCAGCCGACGAGGAACTGGCCGCCGACCCAGTGCACGGTGTGGCCGAGTGCGCCGTCGGGCAGTTCCAGGGTGTGGTCCGCGCGCAGACCGGCGTGGTCGACGGCGAGGGCGCGGGTCTCGCCGTACACGGTGAGCACCGGCCAGGTACAGGTGACGTGCACGGTTTCGTCGGGCCGGAACGCGGCGAGGGCCTGGTCCAGGGCGGGCCAGCCCAGCTCCTCGGGGAGCCCGGCCCGCAGCGCGCGGGCCAGCGGGCCGGTGAGGTCGAGCGCGTCGAGGGCCTCCTCGATGCCGTCCAGGGCGATGGCGGTGGGCCGGTCGAGGAGGCCGTACAGCTCGTCGACGGCCTCGTCGGCGGCGGCTAGGCCCCCGCCCCGCAGAGAGCCGAGGAGCTTCTCGACGCGGGCGTGCACCTCGGCCGTGATGCCCGGGTTGTGCGGGAGCCGGCTGATGGCGGTGCCGCTGATCGCAGGGCCGCCAAAGGTGCGGAGCCCGGCGTGGACGGTGCCTTCCAGCCGGGGGCCGAACACCGGGTCGGTGGCGAGTGCCTTGAGGTCGCGCTGGGAG
Organism: Streptomyces erythrochromogenes; assembly: GCF_040684695.1. Classification (GTDB taxonomy): domain Bacteria; phylum Actinomycetota; class Actinomycetes; order Streptomycetales; family Streptomycetaceae; genus Streptomyces; species Streptomyces erythrochromogenes_C. The sequence goes on along the minus strand of NZ_JBFBGM010000025.1, from coordinate 100,875 downwards.
TGCTCACCCCAGAACTCCAGGCTGATCGCAGCACCGGGGTCGTGGACGGGTATGCCCTCGGCGAGGCAGAGGTCGAGGAGGTCGGCGTCCAGATGCTGCCACCGGTAGCGGTCCTCGTGCAGGTGGACCGGGGTGCCGTGCGCGCGCAGCAGCGGAGCGAACCGGCCCACCAGGTCCAGGAGTTCCGCGGGCATGGGCTGGCGGGTCACCCCACCGCCGCGGACCGTGCGGTGCGAGTATCCGGCGGCGTACCGGCGCAGCCAGTCGCCGAGGCCGCCCTCCGGGGTGATCCGCCCGGCCGCGGCCGCCTCGGCGGCGCCGCACGCGATGAGCAGCCGCAGCCAGGCAGCCGCGTCGTTCTTCGACTCGGGAAACAGGTCGATGAGGGCGGTGGCCTGCTCGTCGGCGGGCGGGTGGTCGCCGAGCGGGCCGGCTGCCGCGTCGAGCAGCCGGTCGGGTACGGCCTTGCCGCGGGCCGCGGCCAGCACACCGCCCAGTACCCGGGCCTCCTCCTCGCTGCCGAGCCCGGCCGCACGGGCCGAGTCCCGGACGCGGCGGGCCAGATCGGCGGGAAGCTCGCCGGGGGACGCCGCCCAGGCGTTCAGCAGGCGGACGAACTCGCGGTGCGCGTCATCCGGTTCGAGGACACCGGCCAACCAGGCCGCCGCTCCGCTGAGTTCACTGGCGGGCAGGCCGCCGAAGCGGGCGAACAGCAGCTGGTTCGCCCGCCGCCAGTCGGGATCGACCGGCAGGGCGTGGGTGCGCTCGGCGGCGCGCGCGTGTGCGTAGGCGCGGGCGGCGGAGCGGCGGTGGGTCTCCAGCATCCAATGGCCGATGGTGTCCCAGAACCAGGGCAGGTGGGCGGCCGGCAGGCCGCGGGCGAGGCGCTCCGCGTCATCCACGAACCGGCCGGGCTTCTCCCAGGCCCGGTGCCTGCTGCTGCCGGCCCGTTCCAGCGTGTCGCGGGCGTCGGCCTCGACGCCCGGCCCCTGCGTACGTGCCCAGTCGGCGTACGTCTCGGAGATTCGGTGATTGGCTGGGAGTGGGACGTGAGTTCCGGTGTTGCTGGTCATACGTGCGATCTTGCCAGGGGGCTCTGACAGCGGGTCCGGGGGTTCCGGGGCGTCGGACAGGGTCTGCCGGACCGGCAGGAGGCGGCTCTGAGGGACGGCCGTCGCATCATCCACCCCGTGACGACACCGGCGCCGCCGGAAAAGCGCGCTCCTCGCCTTCGTCCTCACCCGTCACCTCGGCGCGATCTCGCTCGTCGCGATCGGCTCGGCGGGCGTCACCCTCCTCGGTGTCACCACCACGGTGAACACATCGAGGAAGAGATCGGACTCCTGAAGACCGAGTGCCACCTCGTGATATCACGCTCCGTCACTCATACCGTGGTCGCAGATGTGACTCACCCGGCCGGGTGGGTGCGTTCGTTCCGGCGGCCGACGCCACCCCGCCGTGGTCGATGCGACGTTCAGGGCATGACCAGTGCAATGAGGACGATGAAGGTGCTGTGGAGCGCCTGGTGGCGGCGATGGCCGCACTGGGTGGCCTGGGCAACGATGCTGTGGGGAGTGGCGTATGCCGGCCTCGGCCTGGCGTGCGTGCTGAGCGGGACCTCCTTGCTCCGCCACGGCGGTGACCCAGCGCTGTCCGGACTGGATTGGGCGGTCGTGGCGGTGGGCGCGCTGGGGACGCTGGGCAGCGCGGCGGTGGTGCGCTACGGGCTGCGGCCGGCGCTGCGGGGGCTGCTCCGGGTGACCTGCGGGCTGGCCGGCATCACGGCGTTCAGCCTGCTGATGGATGTGATCACGCTGATCCTCGGTCAGGGAGTGGACAGCCCGGCCTCCGCTGCGAACAAGGCCCTGGGTGCGGTCGGGGCGGTCCTGCTGGCGGCCACGGCCCGGTCCGACCGCGTGCCCGCCGGTACTGACCCACGGACTCCGTCCGCGGCGTCACCGTTCGTCCAACTCGCCGCCTGGGCAGGGACACTGGCCTTTGTGCCGTACGCGGCGATGAAGCTGGTCTGGGCGTCGGGCGGCACGTTCGCGGGAATCACAGGTCACGAGATGCTCGCTGTCTCGGAGCGGAACGGCGCCTCGGAGATCTTCCTCACCCTGGAGTCCTGGGGCCTGGACCCCACCGCGTTGCTGGCCGTGCTCGGCGTTTCCCTGCTCTGGGGCCTGGTCCGTCCGTGGGGGCAGGTCTTCCCGCGCTGGACGCTGTTCCTGCGCGGCCTACGGGTGCCGCGCTGGCTCCCGCTTGCCCCGGCTCTGCTCGGGGCTGCCACGCTCGCCCCGTACGGTGTTGTGGGGATCGGATACCTGGCCCTCGCCACGGCGGGCGTCCTGACGATGCGGCGCGGCGACTTCCACTCCACGGGCGACGCGCTGCTCGTTGGCTGGATCGGGATGGTCGCCTTCGCCGTCTACGGCATCGCCCTGACCATCGCGGCACGCTCGTACTGGCTGCGTACGCGTCCCGCCTCCCGAAAGAGATGCGGGGCAGAGTAGCCAGCGGTCTGCAGCCCGTTCGGTCCCCCGCCAACCGGCTCCCCAGGGGGATTTCGGCCGGCGCGGAGCCACAGGGTACCGTCGCGGCCCTGGCCGCACCGCATGACCACCCGCCCGGGCCCGCGCAGCCGCTTCTGACCGGCGGTGGTGAGGGGCGCCGAGGCGGCAGGCAGCCGGCGTCGATCGTCTTGCCCGAGATCGCCCACGCCGTCCCGCACTTCGGCTCCTTCTCCGTCGAGCCGAGTTCACCGCGCCGGAGGGCGTCCCCTTGTCTCGCTGAGCTTCGCGGTCGTGGCCCTATTCCGCTCCTGCGCCTGTTCAGCGAGTCGGAGGGCGTCGTCGATCTCGCTGAGCTTCGCGGAGGACAGGACGGCCGCCCGCTCTATCAGGTCGTCCCGGGACACAGTGGTCTGCCACGTGCACGGGGTGAGGCCCGGACGCGGGAACGCGAGCCGCAGCACGCCTTCGAACGGCAGTCCTTCACCGGTACCGACCGTCACTTCGATGCCCAGACCGCTGATGTCGATGCCCGCCGGAGCAACGACCTGCATCACCCTGATCCCGGACGTGTCGTCTCCCGACAGCAGTACGACAGGCCTCCGCTCGTCGAACTGGACCCACCAGACCTCGCCACGTTGCACAAGTCCTCCTGACACATGACGGCAGGCAGACGCTGCCAGTCCACCGAACGCCCGCACAGGGTGCACCGGACGTAACGATGCCACCACGTCCCACTGCGGCATGAGCAGCAGCGGGAACGAGAACGAGAACGCGCAGACGGCGTCGAAGTACTCCGTGGTCTCGCAGGCGCGCGCGTCCGCGAGCCGGTACTCGGCGCCCGCCCTGAGGGGCTGGGCCGGGTGGAGCAGTGGGCTCGCGGAGCCGGGCGGGCGTTTCGAGACTGAGCCCCATGAAGAGACAACGATCCGTCGGATCGCACTCCCGTGTGCTGGCCGCCCTCGTCGTGGGACTGCTCCTTCTCGGTGCGCCGAGCGCCTTCCCGCTCTCCCGCGAAGGTGCGGGCGGCCCCGCCGCGCCGTGCGTCTCCACCCCGGCCGAGTACCGGGCCGCCTGGGAGGCGCGCGAGGTCCGGTGCGTGGCACCCTCTCTCTTCGGGACCACGCACGCCCGGGGCGAGACCTCCCTCTACCCGAGCGGTTTCCGCTACGCCTGGGCCGGGTCCAGCACCAACCTCGAGCAGTACCTGAGGCTGCGGGCACGGTACGGCGACCAGCCGGCCAAGGTCGGGATCGGTGTCCTGTCCTACGTCGGCTACCCGGGCCTGGACGACTGGTCGACGCCGACCGATCTGGAGGTCTACACGCTGCCGGCCGGCGTCCGCGCCCAGGTCCCGGCCTTCGAGACCTGGTTCCGGCTGCTCGACGAGGAGTTCGGTTCGACGGGGGCGTACCCGCTCGCGGCTCAGCGCGACCTGGTCGTCGCGTACTCCCGGCTGGACCGGGACAAGGACGTCGTCGGGGCGTTCGAGGACGTCACCGGCTGCCGCCGTGACGCGCTGCTCGCGGGTGAGGCTCCTTCTGCGGAGATCGGCTGCACCCTCTCCTTCCTCGGAGCCCTGGCCGCCGCCGGCCCGTCCCCGTACGACGGCGCCGGCTCATCGACGTGCTTCGCGAACTTCCAGACGCGCTACCGGGGCGACCGGGACGCCTCGGCACTGCGGGGCGCGCTGTTCCAGTGCCAGGACGCCGGGTTCCTCAACACCGGTGTGGGGCTTGGCTACAACACGTACGCCAACCCGTTCGTGTGCCGGCCCGCCGACCGGCAGAGCGTGCGGGAGAGGTACACCGGGCGCGAGTTCATCCTGCCGAACGCCCCCTTCACCGCGCTGCCGAGCCATGTCGCCATCCCGCTGGACCTCGGGACACCGGGCCAACGCGACTTCCTGCACACCGGATACTGCCGATGACCGATCAAACGACCCGACAACGGTCGACGGCGCCACGGGGGCCCGGAACGGCCCGACCGCAGGCGGCTCCCCGCAGTGGCTCCTGCGCCCATTCCCCGTTCAGGCGCGGCGTTGACGCGCGGGGGTTCGCGTGGGAGCCGCACCCGGACTGTCACCAGCAGCGCGCGAAGCTGGCTGAGTGTCACCGGCGCGCTGGGACGGATCATTGGATCAAGTCGGTGTGCGGATGCTCGGGGGCGGTCGGGCAGATGTAGATCTGCATGTTGTCCGTGCTGCCTACTTCTACCCCCGTCGGCTGCGAGGGGTCCTGGCCGGCGTAGTGGGGGCCAGCGGCGTCGGCCTGGTCTTCCTGCGGCACCCAGCCGTCGTCGCCGTCCCACTCACGGGAAGCGATCGTCAGCAGCGGAACCATCTGTGCCTCGCACACGACGCAGTACCGGGGGATCGGGTCGGTGCGGCCCCACGGGGGCCAGCCGCCGACCTTCCAGCCGGGCGCGTTGCCCAGATGAATGGAATAGAACTCGCGCGGATACGCCGCATAGGAGCCGGCCACGTCGGCGCCGCCTGCCTGCCACCTGTTCCGGTCCTCCAGCATCTCCTGCAGTACCGGGCTCAGATCAAGGGTGTTGGGGTACTCGGTGATCGATTCTGGGGCCAGCAGGCACGGCTCCGGCACGTAGCCCGGATAGTCCGCCTCGTACGGTTCCGGTGGTGTGACGAGGACGTCGCCGACCTCCGCGGCTGACCGCCAGAACAGTGCGGTCGCCGGCTTGTAATCCGGATCGTGCTCATACGGGCACCAGAGAATCTGAAGAAGATCGGCCTGCCCGGGCGGCCGCAACAGGGGTACGTCGCACAGGAACAGCTGAGCTACGGGCAGCATCGGGACCGGACATTCAGCCGAGCCGGGAGGGCCGGCTTCGAGCCGTTCGGCGAGCCACGCGGCGTTGCGCTCCTTGAGCGCCTCCTCTGCGGGTGTGAGCGTGGGAACCGGGCCGTCAGGGCTCCACCGGGAAGACAGGCTCCGGCGGAGCCGCACTTCGGTCGGCGACCGGCGGGATCCGGTATCCACATGCAGGTGCACGTCTTCGCAGTGCGGCCACGGCTCGCCTGCCGGCCACAGCAACGGCCCGCCGACCGAACTGTCCCTGACCGACGGCTGCCCCGGACGCGGATGCAGCCGCATCGCCGGGCGCGCCAGCGGCGCGAGCTCCGGGAAGACCGCTGTCACCTCGACAGGCCGCGGCGGAGTAGTTCGTACGAAACTCATGCCGGTGATCTTGTCACCAGCTACCGACAGAGGGGGCCGGCCCCCCTGGCACCCTCGGGTGGCCCCACCATACGAACGACACGACCGAGGCCAACCGCAACGCTCCCTGAACACCCTGCGCGGGCCCTGTGTGCCGCAAGGCGTTCCAGGCCAACGCGGTATGGGTGCGCCGGACTCGCGCCGGCTTGAACAAGCATGGGGCCTCGCTTCTCTCCCGATCGACCGCGCACAGGTCGGGCTGGACACGACGTGGATCAGCGCACGACGGAACGGGCAACGCGGAATCCCACGTCGTCGACCTGGAAAGTCGGGTGGCTGCGGCGCCGCGCGGAGGCCCGGCAACTCCAGTGCTCATCGAACCAACCACCGCCGCGGAGGGCCCGGTAGGCGCCATGGACCTCGGCGTCGTAGACGTCCAAGCACCAGTCCCAGACGTTGCCGAGCATGTCGTAGAGCCTCCAGGAGTTGGGGCGTTTGCCGCCCACCTCGTGGATGCGCTCGTGCGAGTTGCCGCGGTACCAGCCGATCTCGTCGAGTTCCCCGTAGCGCGGGATCTGCCCGAGCGGTACGGACACTGGCAGACCGCCTACGAGCGGTTCGCCCGCTGGTTGGGGGTCGGTTCCTCGTCGTTGGGTGCTGTCGGACAGCATGGGGGCATGGATTTCGATCAGCCGCTGCCGCGCGAGGTGAAGGTCATCGATTCGGCCTCGCTGTGCAGGCTGGAGGAGCGGGCATGTGACCTCGGCCTGAACGCGCGACTGGACCCGTCGTGGGTCCGGGCGAATACGGCGCCCGATGGCACCCACTACCTGTGGCCGGCTCTGTGGAACCGCCCGTTCCACCGTCCGGACCTTCCACCTCAGCTGCGGTGTGAATCGTTGATCACGCTGCGTGCGGGAGACCGCGTGGTGAGCTGGCTCGACGTACTTCCCGACGACTTCACCCCGCTGCCGAGGGTGACCTCGCGCGAAGAAGGCATGCAGGTCAGCCGGCTCCTTGACCGTTCTCCTTCGGTCAGGGAATGGGTACTGCGGGAGGGCGAGGGCTCAGGTCGGCTGTGACAGGTGCCGCCGCCGGATGAGGCAGCATCCCAGGGTGACGAAGGCTTCCACTGCGGCTGCACAAGCGTGAAGATCGGAACATCATGAGTCGCGAACCAGACCCAGCCGTCCTCTACCCGGACGTGGCCGCCCACGGCAGCCTTGCCGCAGCACTCCAAGCCGCTGCTGCCGAACACGGCATGTCCCTTCCCCTGGCCGTCACCCCGTCCGATCCACTGCGTCATGCCACGATCACCAGTGTCGCTCCGCATCGCCATTCGTCGTACGTCACGGCGTGGCATCACGAGCGACGCTGGAGCGTCTACGGCTCGTCGAACGACAGGCTCATGATCTGCGGGAACACCAAGGACGTCCGTGCGCTTCCCCCGGTGATCCGCGCCTGGGCGGAGGGGGCCGGCCTCGACGACATCAGGCAGGCCGCGGCTTTCGACCTCCTGACGGGACGTTTCGAGGTCCCCGACAACAACCCCGCCGACGTCATCGCCTCAGAGTGGCAGTGGTTGCTGAAGGATGCTGATGACGCCGACTGGCCGCAGTACCAGGCGCTCATCGAATCCGCCCACGCCGAACCGAGGCTCCGCGGACTCTACCCCTTCACCAGCCACTGGGCCCTGAGCTTCTCCAACACCCCTGAACCCCCGTTCTCCCCGCCCTTCGTGTCGATCAGCTCACCCCGGGAAGCCGGCGACTACACCATCAGGGAGTGGGCTGGCGGCCCTGCCCTGCATCACGTGCCCACAGCCGGCGAAGCGATCGCCATTGCCGTCGGCCGGATACCCGCCGAGCTGCTCCAGACGTCTTCTGAGCGAGCCACCCAAAGCCTCTGAGAGCGATACAGGGCCGGAACGCGGCGGCGGGAGGGGGCGGGGCACCCTGGCGGGCCGGCCTCCGCCGCGGCCGTCGCAGCGGTCGACGAACCGCCACCCGGCCTCGACCACCTGCTCGAAGTCGAACTGGTTCGCGATGTCTTCGAGATGTGATCATCCTGGCGCAACGGAGCTCGGCCCACCGCGGCAGAAAAATTCGAGGTCGACGAGGCGGCCGGCCAGGGCGGTGCAGGTGGCTTCCTGCCAGGAGGTCTCGCTGGTGCGGCGGTTGAGGTGCGTGGCGACGGTGTCGGTGCCGTCCTGTTCGCCCGGCTGCTGCATGCCGGCGCTGAGGAGAGCCCCCCGAGCCGGGAGACAACCAGGCATGGGGCTGGTATTCGGGCTCCTCGGAGAAGAGCCCACGACTGCTCCCGCCGGACAGCGGGAACTTGACCAGGCTCCGTGCGTGACGAAGGGTTGGGCCCGGTCGGCCCCGAGTGGGTCTCGCCCCACCCACCACTTCGACGGGGGAAGCGTCCTTCCATGCATGCACACAGCGAGCCCGTGTTCGTCCGCCCTGACCCACGCCGCCTTCTGGTGTCTGCTGCCCCCGCAGTACTCCTGGCGCTCACGCAAGGTCTCACCAGCGGCGGCCAGGTGTTGCCGAGGCCGGTCTGGCTTGCCCTCGGGGCCGCGTTCGTTGTCTTTGCGTTCGCCCTGCACTGGCTGCTCGCCGTCTCGGTGGCAGACGGGTACGTCGCCGTGCGCCGGGGCCTCACTCCGAGGCGGCTACCGCTGGGCGACCTCGACAGCGTCGAGGTGCAGGAGGCGGGGGGCCTCGGGTATGTGATCCGCTGCCGTCAGGCCGGCGAACCGGAGCTCAAGATCCCCCTGATCATGATGCGGCAGAGCGACCAACGTCGGGTGATCGAGGCCCTCCGCGCTGCGGTCCGGCCGGGTGTTCTACGGGGCGGCGCCGTCTTGCGGGCCGCCGCCAAGATGCCTTGAACCACCTGCGCAACAGGCGGGCTACGGGTGGGCCGGTCCTCCGGTGCTCACTACGCGAGCCAGAGCGAGCTGCGCCGATGACGTACGGACAGTACGTCCACGGTGTCGGCGGCATCGTGTCCCTGTCCATCAGCATGGGAACGCACCAGCCTCAGGAGCGTGTCCCCGTGTCACGGTGAGGCCTCGGCCAGCCATCGCTGCGCCGCGGTTGCGCAGGGAGGTGCACAGCGACTCCCGGGCGGCGAGGGCTTCCGCGCCTGCGCCGAGCGTTGCTGCCAGATCCGGTCCGGACGACACCGTCCGGTCGCCGAGGTGACAGCTGTGCTCCTGCCGGAGACGGCCGGCTCGAAAACCGCTACGGGGGTCCTGGCGGAAGCGCATAGGGTGCGCGCACCGCGGCGGGGGAGTTGTAGCGCAGAGGTCGACGTGCCCTCTTGCTCAGAGGGAGGACGCCGGTTCGATTCCGGCCACTCCCCCGTCGTGCGTTACCCGCGACAGGGTGGGCGCAGAGGCCAACATGCTCGCCATGACCAAGGCCATGCCCGAGGACGAGGCGAGCCGGGCCCGCAAGGAGATGACGGGCCACTGGATGCGCGCGGAGAACTCGGCCCCTTCCATGAAGGGGCCGACCGCTCTGGGAAAGCGATGCCAGCGACCGGGCGGTACCGGCGACGTATGACGGCAGCAGGGTCCTGCCCGCGGTCGACAGCGTCACGAGGGCCGGGAGCGGCCCGTACGGCGGCGGCTCCAGCGCGATCGCCAACGCCCGCGCGGCGGCCGCCCTCGTACACGGGCGCGCCCGGCGCCGGTCAGCCCGTCGGTGCGTCGATGTCCTCGCACGCGCTGTTGGCGGCTGTCTCGGGCGGGGTGGCGATCGCCTTCTGCCAGTGCTCCCGCTCTCCCGCCAGGCCCCGCTCGGCCGGCTCGGCGTACCAGGCCCACGCCTCACTGCCCGCGGCGCCCGTGGTCGATCCGGACTGCACCGCGATCACGTACTGGCGGCCGGGCTCCAGGACCGCGTAGCGGTCCGGGTCCTCCGTCGTGTACCGGCCGGGGGCTCCACCGTTCTTCACTCCCTGCGTCACGTCCAGGACGTCGCCGAACTCGCCCTTGAGGGTGTGCAGGGTCTTCACCCGGGTCGTCAGGTAGGCGCTGCCGCCGTCCTCCCGGTAGCGGGTGTTCTCGACGGCCTCGACGACGGCCACGGCCTGGGACCGGGCCGCGACGACGTCGTCCCGGCCGAGGTCCGGTCCGCACACCGCGTGCGTGGTGCTCCCGGTGTCCTGGGCGATGGTGAACCAGGCGGCTCCCGCCGCGGCGACGGCCGCGACGAGGCAGCCGCCGACCCACACTTTCACGCTCATGATCAGCCCCACAGCTTCTTCAGGTTGGCCTTGTCGACATCGGTCGGGGCATCGGGGTACTGGGCGACGTCCGGCCACATCACCGACGAGACGGCGCTCTTGCCACTGCCCGACTTGTGGCACAGACCCAGCGCATGCCCGAGCTCGTGGGCCGCGACCATCCGGCGGGTGGCCGGATCGTAGGTGTCCATGCGCGCCTTGTTGAAGCGGATCAGGTCGGTCGCCGCCGGGCCCGGCCGTCGGGACCAGACCCCTGCCGCTGAACTGCGGGGGTCGGAGAAGTCCTCGTAGTTCAGGTCGTTGACGGTCGTCGCCGCATCCGGCGCGATCCGGATCCTCGCGCCCGGGTACGACCAGGCCCGGTTGGCGTGGGCGTACTCGGCGCGGTACTTCGTGCTCGCCGTCCACCGGATCTCACCGTCATCGACCGAACTGTCCTCGCGCGTCTCGGTCGCGTCACTCCCCGACTTCGCGATGCACGGCGCCGCCACCGCTGCATGCGCCGGAGCCGGTGCGAGAAGCAGCACTGCGGCGAAAACCGCCGGGCCGACCAAGAAGTTGCGCATCCCATCAACGGTAGGGCAGCCCCCGTCGAGCAAGATCGTTTCAGCGCCACGACCAGCCACCCGAACATCTCTGCGCAGAGCGTTATCGTCAGCAAGACGACCATGGGTTGGAGTCAGGGGGACCACAGCCGTGACAGCCATGCGCGACATGCACGACATGCTGCTCAGCGGCGTCCCCGCCGGGGAGCGGGAGAACCAGGTCCGGCGCGGGGGCGAGGGCCCCGATCCCCGCGAGCAACTGCGTCGCTTCGTCACATGGGACAAACGCTGGTCGAACGCCGGCTCCGCGGTGCACCCCCGGCGCTTTGTCCGAGCCGGGGAGAGTAGATGATCGGCTCATGCCCATGAGCCGAGGTGCCTTCGACGACGTTCCTTTGACCACGCTCTTCCCTTTCCTGTCGCCTGCCGACGTGGAAGTCCTGAGGCATGCGGCCCGCGCAGTCGATGCGGCTCGCGTCGACGGGGACGGAGACGGGGAAGGGGAAGGGGCGAAGTGGGAATGGGCACTGCAACACGCGGTCTTCCCGCGTACGCAGCAGGGGACGCCGCTCATCCTCGGCCTGGATGTCATTGAGCGGGCGGATATGGGCGATCAGCTGGAGTTCCAGCTCTGGGTGGTGTGGACAGGCCTGGCTCAGCTCGCAGTCGAGGCGGCGGTAACCGTCGCCTGCTGGTGCGACACCGATCACGCCACTCATGACGTCGACGCGCTCAGGCTGGTCGTCGGCGAGGAGAACTCGCTGGCCGGCGCCTTCCAAGCAGGTACTGAGCGTCTGATGGGGTGGCTGGCCGACCCTGGCGACGCGGACTACTGGCGGGCCCGAGCCGGACTGTCCGCCCGTCGGCCCCGCTAGGACCTGTCTGGCCGATCTTGAAACTCCACAAGCGGGGACGCCGGCCCCGCCACCACAGCAGCCCGGTAGCTCTCATCCACCAGGCGAACGAACACACGGTCACGGCGATCACCAGCCTCCATGGTGCGGCGCCACCCCGACCCTTCGCGTTCCCACTGTTCCCGCGCGATCTCCCCGCGGAAGTGCCCGTCAAGTTTCACCGCGAGCTTCTCGACGGACAGATGGCCGATGCGGAAGCGCTGCAACAGCTCTCCGAGAGCGAGAGACGTGATCAGGTGCTGCTGATGCCGCTTCAAGGTCACCGGCGCAACCGGCGGTGACCATGCCTGGAGTAGATTCGGGTCGCTCAGTGCGAGTGCCGCGAGCTGGAGATGGCTGTCCCTGATGGCCTGCTCGCTGTTCGTGCGTGCCTGCCGGACCTGGTAGAGGAGCGAGAGAGCCACACCGGCCAATGCGATGGCTGAGAGCACGACGGACACGGCCCCGTACGTCTGGCTGATGTCACTGAGCTTTCCCCAGTCAGTGCTCGCCGGCGCCACAGCGGCCAGTACGAACGGCGTGGAAACGATCAACCCCAGCAGTCCGAGTCCGAGCAGGCCGTACGCGAAGGCCGTCAGTGCCCATGTCGTGCGCTGCGTCCTGCCGCTTCCAGTCGTCACATGTCCCCCCGAAACGCCGACTGCCGGTTCGCTGAACAGAATGAAGCCGGCGTTGACGCCCGGCAAGAGGCACTCAATCCGGCCCCCACTTGATCGGCCGGACAGGTCCTAGTACTCCAGTGCGACTTCGCGATCACGTCGGTCTCACGGTCTACTCTGGCTGGCCATGGGCTACGACGTGCACATCACGCGGAGTGAGAACTGGTGGGATGAAGATGGTCAGGACATCAACACGGCGGAATGGGAAGCGGTGGTCGCTGCCCATCCCGGCCTCGTGATGGTTCCGATGTGGTGGAACGCCGGGCGGATCGTGTCCAAGAACCCGAGCGATGCGGTGATCGCGACGATGTGCCAGGTGGCGAAGGTCCTGGAGGCGAGGGTTCAGGGCGACGACGGCGAGTACTACGACGCCTGACAGGTACGGCCACCGCGAGATGATCAAGGGTTGTGTGGACTCTCGAAGATCATGCGGTGACCGCGGGCCATGTCCGTCCCGGGCCGATGCAGCGGCTGCCGCGGAGTGCGCGCTGGGACGCGGGCGCGGTGCGTGACGAGGTCCGCCGCTACGTCGTGGACCGTCTCGGCACCGATGGCGGCGTTTTGATCGTGGACGAGACCAGCTTCCTGAAGAAGGGCCGCGATTCGGCGGGCGTCCAGCGGCAGTACACCGGAACCGCCGGGCGAATCGAGAACAGCCAGGTGGACGTCTGCCTCGCGTACGCCTCCAGCGGGGGAAGGGCGTTGATCATCGACCGTCGGCTCTATCTGCCCGAACACACGTGGCGCCAGGACGCCGAACGGCGCCGCAAGGCCGCGTGCCCGAGGACGTGGTCTTCTCGACCAAGCCCCGTCTCGCCCTTCAGATGATCGCGGCGACCCTGGATGCCGGAGTGCGCACGTTGTGGGTGACCGGCGACGAGGCATACGGCCAGGACCCCGGCCTGCGGGCCGGACTGGAGGCCCGCGAGGCCGGCTACGTGCCGGCCGTCTCCTGCGCGACCAGGGCGCGGATCAATCAGGGCCGAACCCTGGTCCGCGTGGACGAGGTCGCCTCTCGGCTGCCCGTCTCCGCCTGGCACCGGCAGAGTGCCGGTCCCGGGGCGAAGGGCCCGCGCTACTACGACTGGGCCTGGGTACATATCGGCACCGACGACCATCGCCACCTGCTGCTTCGCCGCAATCCCGCCACCGGCGAGCTTGCCTTCTACCTGTGCTGGTCGCCCCGGACCGTGGCGCTGTCCGAGCTCGTGCGCGTCGCCGGCATCCGCTGGTGCATCGAAGAGTGTTTCCAGGCAGCCAAGGGGCAGGTCGGCCTGGACCACTATCAGGTTCGCAACCGGACCGCCTGGCACCGGCACACAACCCTGGCCATGCTCGCCCTCGCGTTCCTGGCCGTGGCAGGCGACAACGCGCGGCCGACCAGACCTGCGCATCCGGACCGTCCCACCCGAAGCGTCGAGCCGGTCGACCTGACCGTCCCGGAGGTCCGCCATGTGATCGGGGCACTGGGCATCGGCACGCCGCAGCCACTACCGGCGGCGACTCTCCGTTAGTCGCACTGGAGTAATAGGAGGCCGGCGGGGCGACGACGGGACTTATATCGGTGGCGCGCACGAGCTCCTCAGGGGCGCAACGGGGCTTCCTCCACGTCCATTGGTCGGCGCGGGCCGGCGGGGTCACGGGCTGACGTCCCAGCGGGTGACCTCGCCGTTCTCTTGCGCTACGTACAGGGTGCCGTCGGGGGCGAAGGCGAGGCCGTGGGGTTCGCAGGCGGGGGTCGGGAGGGGGAACTCCGTGACGGTGCCGTCCGGGGTGACGCGGCCGATGCGGCCCGTGGCCCAGGCCGTGTACCAGCAGGAGCCGTCGGGGGCCACCGTCACGGCGTGCGGGCGGCACTGGGGGTCCGGCAGCGGGATTTCGGTGATTCCTGCGGGGGTCAGGTGTCCGATGCTGCCGGCGGCGATCTCGGCGAACCAGAGGGTGCCGTCCGGGGCGGCGGCGAGGCCGACGGGAGCAGCGCCGGGGGTGGGCAGGGGGTGGAGGGTGGTCTCGCCGGTGACCGTGGTCCGGGCGAGGGCGTTGCCCTGGTTGAGGGTGCACCACAGGGTGTCGCCGGCCGTGGTGGCGAAGGACGGGAAGGAGCCGTCGGGGAGCGCGTGTTCGGTGAGCTCCCCGGACGGGGTGAGGCGGGTGATGGTCGCGCTGTGCAGCGTGGTGAACCAGACCGCGCCGTCAGGGCCGGCGGTGATGCCGTACGGGCCGGGCCCGGAGCCGGGGACGGGGTAGGAGCGGGCTTCGCCGTCGGGGGTGATGCGGCCGATCCGGTGGTCGCGGTTGCGGGTGAACCACAGGGCGCCGTCGGGGCCGGTGGTGATCAGGGTCGGGCCGCAGTCGGGGGAATCCAGGGGGAACTCGTCGATCCGGCCGTCGGGGGTGAGGCGGGCGATGTGGCCGGCGTGGACCAGGGTGCACCAGATGTTTCCGTCGGGGCCGGGGGTGAGGGCGTAGGGGCCGGCACCCGCGGTGGGGAAGGTGTACGTGTGGATCAGGCGGGTCAAGAGGGGGCCTTTCGGGAGGGGGTGGTTCAGGCCGCGGTCGTGGCGGCCTGGGCGGGGGCGCGGAGGGCGAGGCGGTCGCCCTGCCAGCGGGCGCACAGGCGGCGGTCGTGGCTGACGACGGCCACGGCGCCGGGGTAGACGGCCAGGGCCTCGTCGAGTTCCTCTGCCAGCGCGGGTGAGAGGTGGTTGGTCGGCTCGTCCAGGAGGAGGACGTCGGCCGGTTCGGTGATCAGCCGGGCCAGGGCGAGCCGCTGTCGCTGGCCGGCGGAGAGGGTGCCGACCGGGGTGGTGAGCTGTCCGGGGGCGAACAGTCCGAGCGACAAGAGCTGTTCGGTGTGCTCCTCGGGCGTGCCGGGGCGGCCCGCGGCGAAGGCCGCGAGGAGCGGGCGGTGGGCCGGTCCCGGGTGGTTGTGCTGGGTCAGCAGTCCGGTACGGGCGTGGCGGACGACGCGACCCCGGTCGGGGGTGACGGTGCCAGCCAGGACGCCGAGCAGGGTGCTCTTGCCGGCGCCGTTCGGGCCGGTGATCAGGAGACGGCCGCCGGCCGGCAGGGAAATGTCCACCGGTGCCAGGCGGCCTGCCAGTGACACTCCCTCCGCCGTGAGGGCGGGGCCGCGGGTGGCACCAACGGTGGCATTGGCGGTGCCGCTGGCGTTGGCGGTGCCGCTGGCGGTGGTGCGCGGGACGGCGGTGAGGCGGAGCGGTTCGGCCGGTGCGGGGACCGGGTGGGCCAGCAGGCGGGCGAGACGTTCCTCGGCGTTGCGGACCCGGCCGGCCAGGGACTGCTGGACCCGGCCGGCCGCGCGGTCGTACGCCATCTTGTTGCCGTCCTTCATGGCCCGGCCGGGAGCCACTCTGCGGGCGGTGACGGCGGCGGACTGCCGCAGCCGGTCGGTCTCTTCGCGCCAAGCGGTGTGGGCCTGGGATCGGCGCCGGTGTTCGGCGGCGCGGCCGGCGAGGTAGCCGGCGTAGCCGTTGCCGTAGCGGACGGTGCGGTGCAGGTCGCCGTCGACTTCCAGGAGGGCGGTGGTGGTGCGTTCGAGGAACCGGCGGTCGTGGGAGACGGCGACGGTGATGCCGCGGCGGGTGCGGAGGTGCTCCTCCAGCCAGGTCAGGGCCGGGTGGTCGAGGTGGTTCGTGGGCTCGTCGAGGAGCAGGATCTCGGGGTCGGAGGCCAGGAGGGCGGCGAGACGCAGGCGGACCTGTTCGCCGCCGGAGAGGCTGCCGACGGTCCGGTCGCGGGGCAGTGCGAGCAGTCCGAGGCCGTGCAGGGCGCGTTCGGTACGGGCGTCGGCGTCGTAGCCGCCGCGCAGTTCGAAGGCGGTGAGGAGGTCGGCGTAGGCGGTGAGGGTCTCGTCCGCGGTGTCGCCGTCGGCCATGCGGGCCTCGGTGCGGCGCATGCGGTCTTCCATGGCGCGGAGTTCGGCGAGGGAGCGGTCGAGGACCTGCTGGACGGTGAGGCGGGCGGGGAGGTGCTCCTCCTGGGCGAGGTGGCCGATGCCGCCTTCGGCGCGGACGGTCACCGTGCCGCTGTCGGGGCGTTCGGCTCCGGCGAGCAGGCGCAGGAGGG
This sequence comes from Streptomyces erythrochromogenes, assembly GCF_040684695.1. Lineage (GTDB taxonomy): Bacteria > Actinomycetota > Actinomycetes > Streptomycetales > Streptomycetaceae > Streptomyces > Streptomyces erythrochromogenes_C. The sequence continues at coordinate 84,719 of NZ_JBFBGM010000025.1, read as the reverse complement.
TCGACTTGCCGGATCCGTTCTCGCCGACGATGCCGAGGCGGGTTCCGTCGGTGACGGAGCAGTCGACGGAGTCGAGGACGGTGCGGCCCGCGTAGGACTTGCGGAGGTCAGTCGCGGTGAGCTGTGCGGTCATGGAGCGGCTCCGGGGGTTCGGGGGCGAAGAAGAGTGCGGAAGCGGCGGCGTGGTGACGGGTGAGGGTCATCGAAAGCTCCTTATAGCGACTGATGTTGCGTTAAGATCGTTCCATGGATACCGATGAGCAGGCAAGCGAGAATTCCGGCCATGGAGATCATCCGGATTCGGCCGTACCGCGGCGTCGGACGGGCGGGCGCAGCGCCCGGGTCCGGGCCCAGGTGCTGGCCGCGGTGGGCGAGTTGCTCATGGCGGACGGGTACGACGGGCTGACCGTCGAAGCAGTCGCCGAACGGGCGGGCGTGCACCGCACCACCGTCTACCGGCGCTGGCGCGACGTCGGCGGCCTGCTGGCCGACGTGCTCGACGCCGCGTCCGACGACGCGTGGAGCCCGCCCGACACCGGGTCGCTGGAGGGGGACCTCGCCGCGCTCAACCAGGAGGTCTACCAGGCCCTGGCGGGTGGCGGGCCCAGCCTGACCACGGCGCTGATCGCCGCTGGATTCCGCTCGGCCGAGGCGGCGGGGGCCCTGGCCCGCTTCTGGGAGGACCGCTACGCGCGCTGCGCGGTGGTCGTCGCCCGCGCCGCCGGGCGGGGCGAGCTGCCGGGCCCGGCGGACGCCCGCGCGCTGCTCGTCGCGGCGACCGCACCGCTCTACCACGAGCTCCTGCTCCTGCGGACGGCCCCCGACCCGGACCTCCCCCGCCGGGCCGCGGCGGGTGCCGCGGCGGCGGGGCGGACGGGCGCCTACGGCGTCCCGGGGGCATGACGGCGGGCGCGGTCTCCTGACGGAGCCGGGGGCACGCCGGTTGAAGCGGAGCCGAATGCCCCGTGCGGATGGCACCTACCGCCTCTACGCGCTGGACGTGCCGACCGGCAGGGCAACCGACAAGGGTGCGGACGTTGGCGTGCGGCGTCCCCCTCGGCGGGCTGCAGCGGACGTCATGCGGCGAGCCGCCCACGCGAAGGACCGCCCCCCGGGTTCGCGCGGCGCCCGAACACCCCACGAGCGCGTTCGCCGTCTCCCGGTTCGCCGCTGTCGATGACCCGGTCGGGCCGGTGTCCGGCGATGGTCCACTCGGCGCCGTCGGGCTCGTACGACAACGTCCCCCACCGCCGCGTCGGGCCGCATCGGGTCCCCCGATCATCCGCTCCGCCAACGGAACCAATTGCCAAAGGCATATGCGCGTTGTGCCGGGTTCCGGTGCTGCGGTCCCCTACCGTGGCGTGCTCGACACAGGCTCGACTTGAGGCGCCCACGTCTTGCCCTCCACGTACCGACCACGAAAGGAGTGAGCGTGAACGCTCGCTTCGGCATGAAGCGGAAAGTCGCGCTTGGGGTGACAGCGCTGATCGCGATCGCCGCCGGGGTCGCCCCGGCGGCCGCCCTGACCGGCGGAGGTCCGGGAAGCCCGCACCACTGGGGTGTCATCACCCGCAACACCATCGGCTCTCCCGTCGCTGCGCTGCGGGACGGCCCGTACGGATCATTCGGTGTGACGGGTACCGCCGCGAGGCCGCCCTACGGCCGGGGCAGCCTCGGAATCGAGGTCTCGGACCGCGCCACCTCGCTGACTCCGCCCAGTGAGAAGGCCAGCTTCGGCAACGAGGTCGACTTCTACGGCAAGCCGGTCCTCGGCGCCCAGGGTCTGAACCAGGTCGGCTTCCACGTCTTCCAGACCGGCGAGAACATCTCCTACGGCGGCCCGACGAACATGCCGAACATCACGTTCGAGATCAATCCGAACCTCGCCGCGGCAGCCACCGCCTACTCGTCGCTGGTGTGGCTTCCCCCGGCCTCCCCGGTGACGAACGCCTGGAGCGGCTACCTGGACGCCACCACGACCGGTACGTGGTTCCTGACGGGCAGCGCGGGCACCGCGACCGGCTGCAGCCCGGCGACCCCGTGCCCCTTCCCGCAGCTGAAGACCGCGCTCAACGACGGCGGCACACAGCCGACCCTCTACACCGCCGCGGTGGGCAAGGGCCGCGACAACATGTGGATCGGCGCCGTCGACGGCCTGCGGATCAACGGGACGATCTACGACTTCGAGGCTTCCGGAGTCAGGACGCGTCGCGCCGGCTGAACCCCTGACCGGCAGCGCATCGTCGTCCGCAGCCGCGAGGCCGCGGACGACGATGCGCGCTTCGCGTCACGGCCGCCCCGCAGTGGCGGCCGTCCTCCAGCGGCGTCGTCCGGGTCGGGTCGTAGGGTCGTCCCATCGCGAGGGACCGACAGGGAGGACGAGACCGATGAGGCACACCGCACCCGAGGGATACACGAGCGTTGCACCGTGGGTGGTCACGGATGACACCGGCGCGCTGCTCGACTTCATCACCGCCGCCTTCGACGGCGAGGAGATCGCACGGGTTCCGGTCGAGGACGGCACCATCGGCCATGGGGAGATCCGTGTCGGCGACACGGTGGTGCTGGCTTTCGACCGGCGGTCCGACTGGCCGGTGATGCCCTCGCTGCTGCGGGTCTACGTCCCGGACGCGGACGCCGCCCTGGCCGCCGCTGTGGCGCACGGGGCTCAGTTGGTCACCGAGGCCGCCGACAGTGCGTGGGGGGATCGCGGTGGCCGGGTGCGGGATCCGTTCGGCAACATCTGGTGGGTGGTGAGCCGGGTCGAGGACGTCGCACCGGACCGGGCCTGGGAGCGCATGTCCGAGCCGAAGTACGCCGAGGCGATGCGCATGGCCCAGGAGACGCTGGACATCGCGCTGAGCGGCCGCGATTCAGGGAGGGCGAGCGCCCCGCGGCGCCCGACCCCCTGAGCCTTCCCGGGTTCGTGACCACGCCCACGTCCTGTTCCTGGACGCGGCCTCGGCCCACCGCGGCGGCAGGACGGGTCAGCCGCGGCGGGTGAGGGCCTCCGGAGCACCCGCCGACTGGGCCCCCTCCGACTCCAGAAGCACCCGGTCCGACCCCGTCATGGTCAGGACGTACAGATTGCCCCGCGGGCACTCGAACGTGGCCGCCCGGTCCGTCGGGTGACTGGTCACCGCCGCGAACACCGCCGAGTCCCCGCGGACCTGCCGCAACTCCAGCGCCTCCGTGCAGCCCACGTTCCGCCCCGTCACCAACTCCTTGACGTCGCTGACCTGCCGGCCCACCACCTCGCCCACCGCCGCGGCGTTCAACGTCACCGTGACCGAGAACGCGCCCGCCCGCACCCGAGTCACACCATCCGCATCCGGGGTCCCCGGCCCGACCCCCGACCAGGTCCCCACCCACGACGCGGGCAGCACGCCCGCCCCCGACGCGGAAGCAGAGCCGGAGGGGGAGGCCGGGGCGGAGGCGGTGGGGGTCGTTGCGCCCTTGCCGTCGCCGTCGCCATCGCCGTCACCGTCCATGAGCAGCCGCAGCGGGAACGCGGCCAGGACCGCCAGAACAGCCACCCCGCCCGCCACGGCGAACAGCCGGCCCCGGCCCGGCGCCGACGCCGCCCCCGGCCCCGACACCGCGGGAGCCGTAGAGGGAGGCGACGGAACCGCCGGCGGCCCCGCCGGCGCAGGCAGCACCGAAGGCACAGGCGGGGGCGGCGGGTTCAGGAGGCGGCCCAGTTCGCCCTCGCGCCCGGCGACGTCCTCGGCCAGGGCCGCCGGGACCACGGTCGCCCACTCCCCCACCCCCTGCCCCGCAGCCGCGGCGGCCAGACGCCGGTGCAACTCCGCGGCAGTGGGCCGCAGCGCAGGGTCCTTGGCGAGGCACTCCCCCACCAGGACCGCCAGATCCTCCGGAACCCCGTCCAGCCGGGGCTCGTCATGGACGATCCGGTAGAGCAGGGCCGGCACCTGCAGCTCCTCCCCCGCACCCAGGAACGGGCCGTGCCCCGTCGCCGCGTGGACGAGGACCGCGGCCAGGGAGAACACGTCCGCACCGGCTTCCGCGACCCCGCCGGTGGCCTGCTCCGGAGCCAGATAGCCGGGAGTGCCGACGACCGCGCCGGTCTGGGTGTACCGGGCATCGCGCACCCCGCGCGCGATCCCGAAATCGATCAGGAACGGCCGCTCTCGGCCCAGCAGCACGTTCCCCGGCTTGATGTCACGATGGACCACCCCCGCCGCCTGCACCGTGACCAGCGCAGCGGCCAACTCCCGGCCCAGGCAGTACAGCGCCGGCCCGGGCAGCGGCCCGTGACGGTGGACCCAGTCCGCCAACGACGGCGCGGCCACGTACTCCGTCGCCAGCCACTGCCGCGCGGCCCCCGGCGCACTGAAGTCGACGACCGAGACCGTCCACGCACCCCGCACCCGGTCACTGGTGCGTATCTCCCGGTCGAAACGCTCGGCGAAACCTGGCTGCAGACTCAGATCCCGGTGCACCGTCTTCAATGCCAACGGCCGCCCCGACAGCGTACGGGCCAGGAACACCTCGCCCATCCCGCCCTCGCCCAGACGCCCCAGCAGCCGGTAGCCACCGATCTCCGACGGATCATCGGGCCGCAGCACCTCCACCCACACCACCCGACCCCAACCCTGTTACCACGCCGCCCGCAACGGGCCACCCCGACCAGGCCACCCTAGACGCCCCCACACCCCGCCCGCAGGTGCGGACGCCGCGAAGCGCGGAAACGGAAACGGGCCGGCGCGGCCCGCGTTCCGGGAGTCACGTCCCGGGACGGGCGCCGCACCGGCCCACCTGTCGGCCCGACGGTCAGGGGGCGTCGACGAGTACCCGGCCGTCGGTCGGGACGGTTGCCGCGAGCCCGCCCGCGTACGCGTTCTGCACGCGCGAGCGCTCCGTCGCGTTCGGCACGGCGTTGGTGCAGGCCGTCCCCGCGCTGGACCCGGACATCAGCTGGGAGCACGGTCCCGGCTTGGTGTCCGGCAGGCCCAGGCTGTGGCCCAGCTCGTGCGCGGCGATACGCGTCTTGTCGTACCCCTGGCTCACGGCCTGCGCGCCGAGTTCCACGCGCACCTGCCGCCCCGGACGGACCGGACCGAGGGTGGCCTGCGGCCAGCCCGTCGTCGCCACGATGACGATCTCGGCCCGCACCCCCGGCGCGGCCTCCACCAGCCGCACGTTGCTCACGTTCGCGTTCCAGGAAGCCACACCGGCCGCGATGGCCGCTTCCCAACCGACCGCCCGACTGTCGTCGTAACGGAGTGTCACTACCGCTGCGGTGGCGTCCGGTACGGGCGCGGGTGCCGCGGTCGCGGCGGGTGCCGCCGCGAGGACCAGCGCCGCGGAGGCGGCGCCGACTTTCAGCCAGGTGCCCAGAGACATGGCGGTCTTCCTTCATGCGTGGGGGGACCCGGCCCCTCGGCGGAGCCGGGGCGCTGGAGACGCCGCCACCGCCCGCCTGTGGAGCGCGAGTTCGGCCGGCCACCCTCCAGAGCCCTAAGACCGTAGCCCCGCACCGCACCAAGCCGTCATGCGCATGCCAGCCAAATCCGGCGGGTACTCCGGCCGGTGCCCGGTCAGCGGGCGACACCCACGAGCAGTCCGCGCGGTGGCCCGGCGGCTGCGACCGGCGGCTGCGACCGGCGCCCGTACGTAAGGCCTCACGCAAGGCTTCACGTAGGGCCGCATGGACGGCCGCAGCGTCAGGCCGTGACGCGTTCGTCCGCGAGGAACTCCTCCACGAACTTCCCTGCCCGCCGGTCGAAGTCGGCGTACTGCGCCTCCCGCTCGGCACCCGCGACCGCTTCGCCGACCAGCAGATTGCCCTCGGCGTCGATGCGCTGCGGTCGCTCCTCCGCGTCCAGGAGCAGGCCCACGCTGGAGCGGGAGAAGCCGCAGTAGTAGGCGATGCCGTCGCTCAGATTGGCCTCGAGGGCGGACTGCATCGGCCCCGCGACGGGGTCGTCGGCGGTGGCTCCGGCCAGGGCCAGCCACAGCATGCGCTTGCCCGCCAGGCGGGGCTTGCTGCGGCCGTAGGCGAACCCGTAGTTCCACACGCGGTCGATCCATCCCTTGAGGACGGCGGGCACGCTCTGCCAGTACACCGGGAAGACGGCGACGACGACATCGGCGTCGAGGATCCGCCGCATGTGGGCGAGCGTCTCCTGCGAGTACGGCTTCTCCCGGTCGCCCCAGTCCGGCTGGTCCTCCGCGTTCATCCGCGGGTCGAACCCCTCGGCGTGCAGGTCGAGCAGGTCGATGCGGTATCCGGCGGCCTCCAACCGGGCCGCCGCGCGGCGGGCGGTGTGGGCGGTGAGGGAATCGCTGCGGTGGTGCGCGACGACCACGAGGGCCGTCCTGGCGTCACTGCTGTGCATGGTGTCACTCCTGTGCTGCGGCACGGTGTCTCCCGAGGGCTCGATCGGTGCGGTGAGTCCAGTACAACCGCGGCTCCGTGGATGATCCATGGGAGAAAATCTCCAGTACATAGGAGATCGTCTACGATTGCGCTGTGGATCCCCTGAGTTCACTGCTGAGCGGCATCCGGGCCGAGGGCTCGGTCGTCAGCCATGCCGTCCTGACGGCGCCCTGGAGCATCACCTTCGCCGACGCCGCTCCGCTCACCATGGTCAGCGTCCTGCGCGGGGGCGGCACGCTGCTGCTGTCCGACGGCACCGAGCGGGCGGTCGGCGCGGGCGACACGGCCATCGTCCGGGGCCCCGCACGGTTCCGCCTCGCGGACGAGCCGGCCACCGTCCGACGCCCGCATGCCGCGTACGAGATCAACTGCTTCACCGCGGACGCCGCGTGCACGGGTGAGGAACTCGACGGCATCCACTGGGGCACCGGCCCGGAGGGGGCGACCGCGCTGATCGTCGGCGCCTACCGCGCCTCGGGACACCGCCACGAACGGCTCCTGCGCGCGCTGCCGCCCGTCCTGGTCGTCACCGAGGATGCCGAGGTCTGCGCCTGGCTGGAGAACTCCGCCGCCGACGCCGCCCGGCTCTCCGCCGGTTCGCAGGCGCTGATGGACCGGCTCCTGGACTGGGCTCTGGTCTGCACGCTGCGCACCTGGTTCGACCGGGCGGGCGCCGACGCGCCCGAGTGGTACCGCGGCCTCGCCGACCCGGTCCTCGCCCCCGCCCTGCACGCCTTCCACGGGCGTCCGGCCGAGAGCTGGACGGTCGCGTCGCTGGCCGCCCGGGCCGGCGTCTCCCGCGCGCTGTTCGCCCGCCGCTTCACCGAGCTGATGGGCCGTCCGCCCCTCGCCTACCTCACCGAGTGCCGCATGGACGACGCGGCGGCGCTCCTGGCCGACACCGACCTCAGCATCGCCCGGATCGCCAAGGCCGTCGGCTACGCCGATGCCTTCGGCTTCAGCGCCGCCTTCAAACGCCACAAGGGCCTCAGCCCCAGCACGTTCCGCACCACGGCGGCGTGAGTCACGCCGGGCGCCCCCGATGGCCGCACGCGGGGGCGCGGCCGTTCGGCGGCAGGTCCTGACCTCCGGAGCGGTCCGTCCCGATTTCCGCGTGCAGGAACCGGTCCGTCGGGGAAGGTGCGCCAGGGACCCGTACAGCGAGGAAGGGACACACCATGGCGCGACCGAGGATCGTCGTGGTCGGCGCGGGCTTCGCCGGCGTCGCCTGCGTACGCCGCCTGGAGCGGACGCTGTCACCCGGGGAGGCGGAGATCCTCCTGGTCACTCCGTCCTCCTACCAGCTCTACCTGCCCCTGCTTCCGCAGGTGGCCTCCGGGGTGCTCACCCCCCAGTCCGTGGCGGTGTCCCTGCGCCGCAGCAGCCGCCACCGGACCCGGATCGTGCCCGGAGGGGCCGTGGGCGTCGACACCCGGGCCAAGGTCTGCGTCATCCGGAAGATCACCGGGGAACTGGTGGACCAGCCCTACGACCAGCTGGTACTCGCGCCCGGCAGCGTGACCCGCACCTTCGACATCCCGGGCCTGGCCGAACACGGGCGCGGCATGAAGACGCTGGCCGAGGCCGCCCACCTGCGCGACCACGTCATCGCCCAGCTCGACCTGGCCGACGCCGCCGCACCGGGCTCGGCGGAACGGGCGTCGCGGCTCGGCTTCGTCGTGGTCGGCGGCGGCTACGCGGGCACCGAGACGGCCGCCTCCCTGGAGCGGCTCACCGCGAACGCCGTCGGCCGTTACCCCCGGCTGGACCGCCGCGAGATCAGCTGGCACCTCGTGGACGTGGCCCCGAAGCTGATGCCCGAACTCGGCGACCGGCTGGGCCGGGCCGCCCTCGACGTGCTGCGCCGCCGCGGGATCGAGGTCTCGCTGGGCGTTTCCGTCGCCAAGGCGGGCCCCGAGGACGTCACCCTCACCGACGGGCGCGTACTGCCCTGTCGCACCCTCATCTGGACGGCCGGCGTCGCCGCGAGCCCCCTCGTCGCCACCTTGGGCGCCGAGACCGCCCGGAGCGGCCGGCTCGTCGTCGCCGCGGACCTGCGGGTGCCGGGGGCGGACGGCGTCCTCGCGCTCGGCGACGCCGCCGCCGTGCCCGACCTCGCCGACGGCGGGGACGGTGCGGTGTGCCCGCCCACCGCACAACACGCCATGCGCCAGGGCAAGGTGGCCGCGGACAACGTCGTCGCCACACTGCGCGGGACACCGCTGCGCCGCTACGTCCACAAGGACCTCGGACTGGTCGTCGACCTGGGCGGCCGCGACGGCGTCTCCCGGCCGCTCGGCATCGACCTGCGCGGCATGCCCGCCCAGGCCGTGGCCCGCGGCTACCACTGGGCGGCGCTGCGCACCGGCGCCGCCAAGACCCGGGTGATGACGAACTGGCTGCTGAACGCCGTGGCCGGCGACGATTTCGTCCGAACCGGTTTCCAGACGAACAAGCCGGCGACGCTGAGCGACTTCGAGTACACCGACCACTACCTCACACCGGAGGAGGTACGGGCCCGCATTGCGGACGGCGGAGGCAGCTGACGGCAGCGTGCGGGACTCACCTCAGGGCGAAGAGCAGGTTCACCGAGTTGTAGTAGTTGGGCAGGTGCGCCATCTCCGATCCCGGGCGCGGCGGATCGGCCTTCGGCCAGTTCCGCGGGCCCAGAAGATGGTCGGGGTAGTCGCTGTGCGGGACCTTCGGCACGAACCAGACGCGGTACGCGCCGTGTCGTGCGTCCTGCTCGAACCGCCAGAGCTGCGTCACCCGGTCCGGGCCGGTCCGGCAGGTGCGGAGGGTGACCACGGCGACGTTGCCGCCGCCCGTTCCTTCGAGACAGGTGCCGGTTTCCGCGTTGCGGAGCTGGTAGGCGTTCTGCTGGGCGGGCAGCCGCTGCCAGCCCTGGTCGGCCTTCCCGGTGCACTTCTCCAGCTGCAGCGAACCATAGGCGCCGTCGGAACCGCCGCCGCCATCGACGCCGACGCACAGTCCTGACGCCACGTTGACCAGTGCGGGGCCGGTCTGATCCGGTGACGGGGACGCCGAGGTCGGCGGGGCGGACGCGGAGGCGGAGCCCGATGCGGAGGCGGACGGGAGTCCCGTGGCGGGGGCCTTGGCGAAGGCCGCCGAGCCGATGGCCTCGATCGGTCCCGGGACCGGGAACGGGCCGCCCGTGGCCGCGGGCGTTCTGGCCGGGGCCGCCGCCTGGCGGGAGCCGCTGCTGCCGGAGTCGGCCGGCAGCAGGACGGCCGCGGTGGTCGCCGTGCCCACGACGGCGGCCGCGGCCACCCATTTCACGGCGCCGGCCTTGGCTCCGGCGAGCTGCGTCCCGTTCAGCGTGGCCGCGGCGAGTTGCGTGCCGTTCCCGCCCAGGGCGGACAGGAAGGAGGCGGGGTTCCACAGCAGGATTCCGCCCAGCAGCAGCACGCCCAGTCGGCCGTTGACCTCGCGCAGGTCACGCTCGGCCCGTGCGCAGTCGTCGCACGCCTGGAGGTGGCGGCTCAGGTCCCTGGTGAGGCGCTTGCCCGGCCGGCGCAGCCTGGCGGCGATCTGCCCGCCGTAGTGCTTGCACTCGTCGCTCGCGCTCCGGTCCAGATGGGCGCGCAGGTAGGCCTCTTTCAGGCCCTCCCGCGCTCGGGCGACGAGTGAGCCGACGCCTCCCGCCGATATCCCGAGGCGTGCCGCGGTCTCGGCCGCGGGCTCGTCCTCGACGAGGGAGTGCCACAGTACGGCCTGCCACCGCTCCGGCAGCGACTCGTAGGCGCGCAGGACCAGCGACCCCTCTTCCGCCGTGAAGACGGCCTCCTCGGCGTCCTGGCCGTCGGAGAGCTGCGCGGCCCATTCCTCGAAGTCGTCGGACAGCCGGGTACGGGTGGCCTCCCGCGCCCATGTGGCCGCCAGGCGGCGCACGCAGGTCAGCAGGTAGGGCCGCCACGCGTACTCGGGTCCGGCACCCCAGGCGATGGCGCGGTAGGTGCGGGCGAAGGCCTCGGCGGCGAGGTCCTGGGCGGTGGACAGGTCGCGGCAGCACGTACGGGCGTAGGCGAGCACCGAGGAGTGGTGACGGGCGAACACCTCGTCCATCACTTCGCTGACCGCGGCGTCGGGCTCCGCGGTGTGCCCGCGCAGCAGGGCGCACAGTTCCCCGTCGCTGAGGCTTCGAAGGTGCTGCTGACGGGCGGTACCCGGTGTACTCAACACGCGCTCCCGTGTGGCTTGCTGGAGACCCGGGCGTCGGATCCGGGTATGTCTGACATGGGGGTGCGACGCTGCGCCCGACCGGAATTTCGCGCAAGTGTGCACGGTCGCCGGGCCGCAAGCAAACGGACTGTCATGGGCGTGAGGGGTGGGTGGCGCCCGGTGGGTTCGGGTCGACCGCCGGGAGCGGCCCGGTCGGCCAACCCGGCACCCGATGCGCCGAGATGTCTGGTGCGACCCCAACTCATGTGCTGCGATTGCCTGTTGGAGGACGCTCCCCGGGTCCCGGCCGTCGATGGGAACAGGACCGGCGGGCGCCGCCCCCGTTCTCGCGCGGGGTGGCGACGGCCTCCACGGCGGGCTTGGGATTCGTGGACTCCTCCCATTCCGCCGCCGTTTTCGTCAGGAGGATCACACGAACCGGAATGTCCGGAGGCGGTCAGTGGCGGGCCGTGGAGGCGAGGAAGGACACGACCGCGCGGTTGAAGAGAGCCGTGCTCTCCAGGTTGACCATATGGGCCGCCGAGGCGAACCGTTGGCGCCGCGCCCCGGGAACGGCTCGGACGATGGCCCGGGCGTTCGACGAGATGTCGCCGCTGTCGAGGTCGCCGTCGAGGACCAGGGTGGGCACGCCGATGGTGGCCAGCCGGTCCGCCGCACCGACTTCTCTCGGCATGCCCGCCCCGAGGCCGCGCGCGTGCCGCAGGACATTGGCGGACGCCGACGCTCGCATCCGCTCGCGCAGCCGGGGGTCGACCTGGGACGCCTCGCGGCGGGGCCCGTCCACCCACATCCGGAGGAAGTGCTCCACGAACCGCTGCGCCCCACCGTCCGGGTCGCCCACCGCGGCCATCTGCTGTGCGGTGTGGTGCGCGACGTAGGGGTCGGTGAAGGGCCGGCCGCTCACCCCGGGCGAGGCGAGGACCAGCGCCGACACGGAATCCGGGTGGGCCAGCGCCGTATCGACGGCGGTCCGCGCGCCGGGGGAGAGCCCGACGAGGGTGGCGCGCGGGACGTCGAGGCGGGTGAGCAGAGCGCGCAGATCGTCATGGTGGGCGTGGTCCCCGGCCACGGTGGAGGAGCTTCCGTGGCCGCGGGCGTCGTAGCGGATGACGCGGCGGCCCAGGCGTGCGAGTCGCAGGAACTGCTCGTCCCACATGTGCAGGTCGAGCATGCCGCCGTGGAGCAGGACGACGGCGGGTCCTTCGCCGGCCGACTCGCAGAAGAGTTCACCGGCCTCGACGGGTACGGTGGCGGCCGTGACCTCGGGTGTCCGTGTCCGCGCATGCGTCATCGTGGGTCATCTCCTCGGTCCGTGGGGTGCGGCGGGGCGTCCTGTGCGAGGTCCCGGAACTCCTCGCCGAGACGCCGGAGTACGTGCAGGGTCGTCCTGACCTCGCCGGTGGTGAGATCGGAGAGCCGACGGCGCAGCTCGGCTTCCTCGGCGTCCTGGATTGCCCTGATGGCGGCTTCCCCCGCAGGGGTGAGCCGGATCAGGTGCGAGCGCCGGTGCTCAGGATTCGGGGTGCTCCCGGCCAGGCCGAGGGCCGTCGCATCGTTCACCAGGCGCTGGACCGGCTGGCGGTCCAGGCCCAGCAGGCGGGCCAGTTGAGGAACCGTCCGGGGTCCGCCCCGGTGCAGCTCGTCCATCACCGCATGCTGTCCGGCGGTCATCCCCGTGCCCGCCAGCTCCCGCTCCACTGCGCGCACGACCGTGCGGTGCAGGGGCCACAGGCTGCGGATCACTTCGTACAGGAGGGGCCCTGACGGGGACTCATCCTTCACATGCTCAACGACACTCATGATGTCATCATGACACTATAGGTGTCGACTTCGCGCGGGATTATCGCCATGACAGGCAACCGGGGCAGCCGTTAGGGTCGCTCGATGATCGCGGATGAACCTCAGAACGTCGTCTGGGTACTCGACGGGTACAGCAAGCAGGACGAGTTCCTGCGTACGCGGCACACCATCAGTCGGGACCAGATCATCCGGCTCCGGGAGGTCCTCACGCCGGACCCCGACGATCCGTGGATGGTCTACGGCTACGACGTGCCCGTCACCATCTGGCCCGAGGTCGAGGGGATCCTGCACTGCGGTCCCCCCGACCCGACGCTCGACTACCAGACCGGCTGCTACCGGGCGGACTGATCGCCCGGCTCCGTGGACCCGTAGGGCTACCAGGGAGCCGGGCGGTAGTCCTTCAGGAAGACCGCGCTCAGGGGGCGGCCCGCCTCGCCCTCGCGGATGGGGTGGTAGATGCGGGCCGCGCCGTCGACGACGTCCAGCGGCGGCCTCCATCCCGTCGCCGCGTGCCGCGCGCGGGCGGCCGCGGGCTTCTCGTCCGTGACCCAGCCGGTGTCGACGGAGCAGCAGTGGATCCCCTTCGAGGCGAGGGCGGTGGCGCTGGTGCGGGTGAGCATGTTGAGCGCGGCCTTGGCCATGTTGGTGTGCGGGTGGTCGGGCGACTTGTTGAGCGCGCCGAACTGGCCCTCCACCGCGGAGACGTTGATCAGGTAGCGGGCGGGGTGGGGCGAGGCCTCCATCAGCGGCAGCAGCCGGTCGGCGAGGAGGAACGGTGCGACCGCGTTGACGAGTTGCACCTCGATGAGTTCGGCGGCACCGATCTGGCCGAGCTGGAGGGTCCAGGAGTTCATCGGGGCCGTGTCGGGCAGCAGCCCTGCCGCATCGACCGCACCACCACCGAGGCTCCCCGGTATGTCCGGCGCGGTCGCCGAGGCGGGGACGGCGTCGGTGGTGGGGGTGGTGAGGGCGCGGTCGGGATGGCCGGGCACGACGAAGCCCGGAGCGACCCAGTGGCGCGCGGCCGGCAGCCCGGCGGCCTCCGTGGCGGCCAGGGCCGCGTACGTCTCGGGTGGGCGCCGCAGTGTCTGGGCCGCGTTGTTGATGAGGATGTCGAGCGGGCGGGCGCGGAGCAACTCCTCCTCGGCGAAGGCCAGCACCTGCCGCGGGTCCCGCAGGTCGAGCGCGGCTATCGTCAGCCGGTTCCACCAGCGGTCGCGGTCCGGGGCGGCCGCGAAGCGGGTTGCGGCATCGCGGGGGAAACGGGTCGTGACGGTCAGGTCGGCGCCGTCGCGCAACAGCATCAGGGCGAGTTCGTGGCCGATCTTGACGCGCCCGCCGGTCAACAGCGCGCGCCGTCCGGTGAGGTCGGTACGTGCGGTGCGCTGGTCGAGGTTGGCGGAGGCGCAGGGCATGCACAGCTGGTGGTAGAAGGGGTGCACTTCCCGGTAGTGGTCCTTGCAGACGTAGCAGCGTTGGCCGCGGCGCAGGGTGCCGAGGGCCGCCCGCTCCCTCGCGGGGGCCGCCGGGCCGTCCGCGGGCGGCTCGGTACCGGGTCCGGCCTCCGTCAGCTGCTGCGGGCCGGCGGCCCGGGTCGGAAGCGCGGTGTCCATGATCCGGTCGTGCGCTCCGGTGACGGTGGCGGCGAGGAGCGTGGCATCGATCTCCCGGTCCCGTACGCGTGCTTGGGCCCTTCGATCGCGACGGCCGCGCCGGAGGAGGTTCTTGGCGGCTCCCTCGATGCGGCGCCGCTGCGCGTCCTGCGCCGGCAGCCCGGCGGCCTGTTCGAGGAGCGCCAGCAGGTTCTCCACCGACTCGCTGTCCATACACGTCTTCGCATTCACCGCCCCATTCTCGGTGCGGGCCGCCCTGACCCGATCCGCCGCCCCCCGGCGCGGGGCGGGCGGACCGGGGCCGGGCGCAGGTTCGCGGGGTCAGCCGATGCGGACGGTGATCTCGGGGAGCGGTATGTCGGAGAGGTTCAACTGGATCCCGGTCAGGGTCAGGTCGGCCTCCGCACCGGTCGGGGCGGAGGTGGTGGACGGCGCCCCGGTCTTCTCGCGCGTGTTCACCACCAGGTACCAGCCGCCGCGCTTGTAGCTGCGGGCTTCGGGGCGGTCACCGCGCGGGTCCGGGTTCAGCGTCCAGCCCTGGCGCTCCAGGTCCGCGCAGACCGCCTTCATCTCCGCCTGCGCGGCGTTCTTCTCGCGGACCGCCGTCCAGCCCGTCCTCTTCGATGCGGCGCCGGCCGCGAAGGGGCGACCCTGCTCCGGGTCGAGGCCCGCCGAGGCGAGCGCGGTCCGGATCGCCTCGTCCACGGCGTCCCGGGTCAGCGGCGGTTCCGTGGACTCCGGTTCAGGGTTCACCGTGGACGGGGACGGTGTCGGCGCGGGCGCGCCGAGGTGGATGCGTCCGTCGTCGCCTATCTGCACATGGTCCGGCGCGATCGTGGCGGCCAGGCTCACGATCAAGGCCGCGGCCATCCCGATCCACACCCGCTTCAACAACGCGTTCAACGCGCAACTCCCCCCGAGTGATCTTTCCAGGGGGAGTGTCACACATGCTGCTCGGCGCGTACCCGTGAGTATCGGACGTGCGCGTCCGTCAGAACGGCCCGGCCGCCCGCAGGAGGTCAGGTCCGCGGCAAGGCAGCCGGATTCGACACGGATGGCCCGGCCGCGGCGGCGGCGTGGTGGCGGCGCGCCTCTTGGCGGGCGACGAGCCGCGGTCAGCCCTTCAGGGGCATCACCTGTCCGGCGACCACGAGGAGTACCTCCTCGCAGGTCGCGCCTACCGCCGCGTTGAGCCAGCCGAGCTCGTCGCGGTACCGCCGCTGCCACACGGTGCCGGGCTCGACCCCGGATCCCACCTCGCTGCTGACCAGCACCACCCGCCGCCGGGCCTCCCGCACCGCGGCGGCCAACTCGGCGGACCGGGCGCGCAGTTTCTCCTGCCCGCCGCCCAGCCAGGCGGTGTCGTCCGCGGCATCGATCCGCTGCATCGCGTCGGCCAGCCACGACGCCAGGCAGTCGATCATCAAGGGCGGACCGTCCTCGGCGAGCAGCGGGAGCAGGTCCTGGGTCTCCACCGTCCGCCAGTGGGCGGGTCGCCGCTCCCGGTGCTGTCGTACGCGGTGCCCCCAGTCCGGGTTCCCCTCGCGGCCGCGGCCTCCGGTGGCGGCGTACACCACGTCCGGGTGGGCCTCCAGGCGGCGCTCCGCCTGCAGGGACTTCCCCGAGCGGGTCCCGCCCACCACCAGGGTCCGGCGGGGCACGGCCGGGGCCGTTGCCGGCCGGCCGGTGAGCACTGCGGTCCCGTCCGGCACGGCCCGGGCACCGGCCGCCACGCAGCGGCGGGCCAGTTCGGCGCCCAGCGGGTCGTCGTGGTCCAGGTGCACCGCGATCACGTCGGTGCCGGGGCCGATCGCACCGGAGGCCCTCAGCCGGGCCGGCGCCTCGGGGCGGCCCAGCACGTCCGCGAGGACGACGTCGTACGGGCGTTCCGCGCCCTCCGCGCCGCCGGCGTACGAGCCGGCGGGGGCCGCGCCGGGCGGCAGGTACAGGGCGCGGGTGCCGTCGGGGCCGGTCACCGCGTAGCCGGTGCCCGGTACGTCGACGCCGACCGCCCGCACCCGGTGCCCGGACGCCGCGGCGAGTTCCCGCCCGGCGGGCAGCCGGCCCGCCGGGGGCAGGCCGGGCCCGGGCTCTCCGGCCGGGCCGCCCTCCTCGGGGCGCGCTGCCAGTACGTACCGGATCCCGGACGGTGCGTGCCCGGCCCGGGCGGCGGCCGCGCAGGCGCCGGGTGTCACGTCGAGGAGGAGGACCCCATCCACGAGGACCGCGGTCGCGGCGCGGGCGTGCACCCCGACCGATGTGGCGCAGCCGGCGCAGGGGCAGCCGGGTCGGGGCAGGCCCTCGGGGGCGGCGGTGCCGAGCAGGGCGAGTTCCACGGGTGGTGTCCTTCCGGAAGGGGAGCCGGAGGGCGGGAGGGCACTCTCTGTCCCGCAGAGTCACGCGGAGTCCCGCCGATGTTTCGCCGGCACTTCCATGGAACGCGGCGCGCCGTGCTGGGCGCGTCCTCCGAACGGACCCGGGGCGGGACGAACCGCCGTGCCGGGGCCGTGTCAGGCGATCAGCTCGTAGGTGCTCCGGGCCGTCAGCCACAGGCCGACGAGCAGGGAGAGCGTGACGATCAGCTGCTCCTGGTGCTGTTCCAGCCAGCCCCGCAGGGCGTTCAGCCGGGCGCCGGCGGCCGCGGGTGCCCGGAGCGCGTACGCCTCCATGAGGATGAGGCTGAGCGTGGCGAGCAGGCAGTAGCCGGTCAGGGCGAGCCAGTCGGTGGCGGTGGAGAGGTCCGCGTCGACGGCGATCGCGGCGCCGGCACCGACCAGTGCCCAGGGTTGCAGCAGCCAGGCGAGGCCGGCGGCGGTGGCCGGGGAGGCGTTGTCGACCCGGGCGGCCCAGCGCGGTGGGCCGTGCGGGCGGGGCGGCCGGCGGTGCCGGTGGGCGCCGTAGAGCACCAGAGCCACGCCGATGGCGAGTTTCGCCGCGATCGCGACGGTCGAGGGCGTGCTGTTGCGGGCCGGGGGCTGTCCGCCGGTCAGCAGCATCACGCAGGCGATGACCGCGACCAGGTTGGCCAGCCATGACAGGAGGAACGCCAGGCCCTGGCGGGTGCCGCGCCGTGAGGAGAGGAGCAGGATGAAGGCGCTGTTGTGCAGCGGCCCCAAGGTGACGGCCGTACCGATCACCAGCAGGTCGAGGACCATACGATCAGCCGCTCCTCGGGGCCGGTCAGCAGAGTCGGGCGGCGCCGCGGTGCCGCTCCCCGACTCTGCGGGTGGCGGCGCGGCCGGTCAAGCGGGCCACGCCCGCATGCTCGCCCGCGGCTCAGGTTCGCCGTCCCTTCGGCGTCCCGGGGGCTGTGGAGCCTGTGGAGGCCGCGGAGGCTGCGGCGGCGGTGTCCTCGGTGCAGAAGCGCCGCAGGAGTTCCCGCTCGGCGTCCCGGTGCGGGAAGAGGAAGAAGATCAGCAGCGCACCCAGGGCGATCGCCGCCAGGCCGACCGTGTACGCCCAGTCGTCGCCGTGGAGGAACGACTGGCGTGCCGCGGCGACGATCTGGTCGGCGTACTCGGGGTGCTGCTGGGCGACCTGTCCGGCGGAGGCGAACGACTTCGTCAGCTCGCTCTGCACCTGGTCGGAAACGTCCTTGCTCTCGGGCGAGGCGGCGATCGCGGCGCTGAAGGCCGAGGCGTAGCCGGCGGTGAGGAGCACGCCCATGACGGACTGCATGACGGCCCCGCCGAGGTCCCGTTGCAGGTCGGCGGTGCCCGAGGCCATGCCGGCCCGTCGCACGGGCACCGATCCGGTCAGCGAGTGGGATGCGGGCGTCCCGGCCAGGCCGGCGCCGATGCCGATGAGCACGTAGGCGAAGCCGATCTGCCAGTAGCTGCTGTTCTCGCCCCAGAACACCAGCATCCAGGCGAAGGCGAGGAAGAGGAACAGGTAGCCCCTGAGCAGGGTGGCGCGGGCACCGCGTGTTTCGGTCAGCTTCGCGGACCGTGGCGCCACGAGCACGATCATCACGACGAGGGGGAGGATGGCGGCGCCGGCTTCGACGGGGTTGTACTCGAGCACGTTCTGCAGGTACTGCTGGCTGATGAACGCCGATCCCATCATCGAGCCGTACACGATGATTCCCGCGCATGCGGCGACCCAGAACGTGCGCCGGCCGGCGATGTGGAGGTCGTAGAGCGGGTTCGGGGCCCGGCGCTGCCGCCAGTAGAACGACGCGCCGGCGACCAGGGCGATGACGCCGAGGCCGGCGACCAGTGGCCCCTGGCCGGGGACGGCGGCGAAATTGATCGCCAGTACGAGTCCCGCGACCAGGAGGACGGACAGGACGCCGCCGAGGTTGTCGACCGGTTCGGTGGATTCGTTCGCGTGCGCGGGGACGAACAGCAGGGCCATGACCAGCGCGACCACGGCCAGGGGCAGGGTGACCAGGAACACCGACCCCCAGTAGAAGCGTTCGAGCAGCGCGCCCGCGATCACCGGCCCGAGCAGGGAGATGCCGCCGCCCAGGGCGGACCACAGCGCGATCGACTTCGTCCGGGCCGGGCCCGCCCACAGGGCGGTGATCAGGGCCAGGGTGGTCGGGTAGGCCATGCCCGCCGAGAGCCCGCCGAGGATCCGGGCCGCCACCAGGACGGAGTCGTTCGGCGCGTACGCGGCGAGCAGGCAGGCGGGGACGGACAGGGCAACGCCGAGGAGGAGCAGCAGCTTGCGCCCGTGGCGGTCGCCGACCGCCCCCAGATAGAGCACGGATGCGGCGAGGCCGAGGGAGTACCCCACGGCGACCAGGTTCAGGGTGGTCTGGGAGGAGTCGAAGGCCTTTCCGATCGCGGGCAGCGCCACGTTGGCCACCGACAGGTTCAGGTTGGCCACCGCGGCGACGATGATCAGGGACGCCAGGACGAGCGACGCCCGTGCCGGGGCCTCACGCGGAACGTCGGTGCGAGGCGCGCCGCTTGTCGACATGGAACCTCCGGGGCGAAGTCGTGCTCGGCGAGGGTCTCGCCTGATCCTCCGTGCCAGGCACCGCCCCGTGGGGATGACACGCCCACCGCCACCGACACCGCCCGCATGCCCCCCTGGGTCCAGATGCCGAGCGCTCAGGACAGGGCCTGGGCCCGGTTCAGGTCGGTGTACAGCAGGTGGTGGTCCGAGTAGGGGCTGGGGCGGACGTGGTGCGGGCCCGGGGTGATGCCGCGCAGGAACACGTAGTCGAACTTCCTGTCCCAGTCGGTGGTGGTCGTACAGGCGCCCGCACCCGCGTCCGGGCGGCAGCCGGGGTCCGTGTCCGGGGCCAGGGCCCACATGGGGCCGAGTTCGGGCGCGTCCGGCACGGCGTTGAAGTCGCCGAGGACGATCGCACGGTCGTGGCGGGCGACCGCCGCGGCGAGCACCCTGACCTGCCCCGCGCGCACCTCGGCCTGCCGGCGCTCGGCGAGGTGGGTGTTGAAGACCCGTACGGGCCGGCCGCCGACCAGGGTGGTGACGGCCAGGTAGCCGCGGGCCTCGGAGCCGCCGTCGGGGTAGGCGACGCTCACCCGGTCGGTCATGGGTGCCGCCGAGAGGATCGCCTGGCCGTAGCCGCCGGGCCGCCACGGCAGGCCACCGCAGCGGTTCCAGTTCCGCAGGACCGTCCCGTACTCGACCCGGTAGACGAGCCCGTGGACCTCCTCCAGGTATCCGCGGATCCGCTCGACGTCCCGTACGCACGCCTCCTGCAGGGCGATCACCTGCGGCGCGTACGTGGCGATCTCCGTCGCCCGGCCGAAGTCGTTCCCGCTCCCGCACGGATTGCAGATGTTCCACGTGCCGACCCGGTCCGGTACGGGCGCCCCGGCGGCGCCGGACGGCAGCGGCTCGGCGAGGGGGAGGCCACCGTTCGGTGCGCCTGCGCCGTGGAGCAGGACCAGGCACACCGCGGTCAGCGCGACCACGGCCCACCGCGCGCCCCTGTTCAGCACGATCACACCTCCCCTGAGTGGACGCACATCATCACACGGTGCCCTCCACGCGGTGGCCGGGGATTCCCGGCGCCGCCGTTCATCCGGGCGACCGACCGTCCGCCACACCGTCGTGCGGCACCGACGGACCCCGTCGTCCTCCACCTGCTCCCCCGCTTTCCTCCGCCCCGTCCTCCGTTCCGCCGCTGTTCACGGGCCCGGGGTGCCGACAGGCTGGAAGGACCAGGGGGACGCGGAGAGGGAGACAACGATGGAACCGCAGCGATCCGCCCAGCTCAGTGCCCGTACCGCCGCCGGCCGCAAGCCGTTCGGGCCCGCCGAACGCGCCATGCGCACGCGCCGACAGGTCGTCGCGGACGCCTACGACTACATCGTGGAGTCCTACCCCACGCAGGCCGCGTCCCCCTCGGCCCGCCGCACGGCGTAGCCACCCCCTACCGGGTCCCCTTCGTCCGTGCCGCCGGTGCGGCCGCGCCGCGCAGCAGTGCGCCGGTGGCGGTCGCGCCGGCGACGGCGAGCAGGAGGGGGATGACCACCTCCTGCTCGGATCCGGTGAACTCCAGGGCGAGCACGACCGCCGTCACGGGCATCCGCTGGGACACCGCCAGGAACGCCCCGGCGGCCACGACCGCGTAGGACGCCAGGACGGTGCCCGGCCACATCATTTCCCAGAGCCGGCCGACGACGATGCCGAGCAGCGCGCCGTTGGCGAACGACGGTGTCAGGAGCCCTCCGTAGGCGCCGGCCCGCAGGCACAGGGCGACGACCGCCGTACGCAGCACCAGCAGGACGACCGCCAGCGCGAGGGTGGGCTGGGCGGTGAAGGCGACCTCGGCGGGTCCCTTGCCGTTGCCGAGCAGTTGCGGGAAGGGAACGGCCAGCAGGCCCAGGCACAGGAACGCGGCGGGTGCGGTCCACAGCAGGGCGTTGCCGCGCGGGGCCCGGTCGCTCGCGGCCGCCATGAGCCGGGAGAAACCGTAGGCGCAGGCCCCCACCAGCGGTCCGGCGAGGAAGGACCACAGCAGCAGGGAACCGCTGAACGGCAGTGGCGGCAGCTGGTAGACCGGCTCGTCCGGCACCACCAGGCGGGCGACGAGCGTGGCCACCGCCGACGTCAGCACGGCCGGGACGACGGAGCGCAGGGCCCATGTGCCCAGGAGCACCTCCAGTGTGAACACCACGCCGCCGAGGGGTACGTCGTAGACCGCCGCGAGGCCGGCGCCGGCCGCGCAGGCCACGAGGGTGCGGCACTGGGCGGGGCTGAGCCCGGTCCTGCGGACGATGCCGGTCGCGAGCACGGCGGCGAGTTGCCGCGGCGCGACTTCCCGGCCCAGCGGCGAGCCCAGCCCGATGGTCACCACCTGGAGCGTGGCGTGCGCGGTGGTGGTGAGTGCCGGCATGCGGGGCTGCTCCATCCGCAGGGCCTGCCCGATCTCGACCAGGGGGCGCCCGTAGCGGTGCAACAGCCACCATCCCAGGCCGGCCACGACGCCGGCGAGGGTCACGCACACCAGCCGGCGCTGCGGGGAGGCGGCCTCGACCCCGGCGAGGAAGGTGCCGCCGTCGTACCCGAAGGCGAGGTGCTGCACCGTGTGCAGGAGCAGGGCCAGCGCGGCTCCCGCCGCCCCGGCGGCCAGGCCGACGGTGAGGACCGCGGCGGCGAACCGGAGCCGCCGGACAGTGGGGCTGTGATCGACCGGCATGGGGGAACAGTAGACGCGGCCGTGGGCCCGGGCCGGACGACGCTCGGGCCGACTTCGGCGGGATCCCGTCCCGGCGGGCGGCGAACGCGTGCCGCGCGCCCGTGCCCGCCGGGGCCCGGGCGGCCGAACAGTCCTCGGCACCGGCGCGTCCCGCGACCGGTGGGGGGTGTGCCGGGCCCGTTGCGCTTGACTCGGTGCAGGCGCGCCATCGAGCGGCGCGGGGACCAGGAAGGACGACGGACGTGGCGACGATGCTGGCCGGAAGGCTCACCACGGGAGGGGGCGGCTTCGCCGTCGAGGAGGTACCCGTCCCCGAGCCCGGGCCGGGCCAGGTCCTGGTCCGGGTGCGAGCGGCCGGTGTCTGCCTGTCGGACGTCCACCTGATCCAGGGGATGCTCGCACCCCAGCCCCTGACGGGCAACAAGGTGACGCTCGGTCATGAGACCGCGGGCGAGGTGGCCGTTCTCGGTGCGGGCGTCACGGGTCTCGCGGAGGGGGACCGCGTCGTCCTCCAGGCCGGCGAGGTCCGCGGCGGCGTCTCCTGCACGCGCGGGGTGAACATCGACGGCGGCTGGGCCGAGTACACCGTGGCCGCCGCCGACGCGGTGGTCCCCCTGCCGTCCGGGATCCCCTTCGAGCAGGCGTGCGTCATCCCCGACGCGGTCTCCACGCCGTGGGCGGCGATCACCTCGGGCGCGGAGGTACGCCCCGCGGAGGCCGTCGCGGTGTGGGGCGTCGGCGGTCTGGGCGCGCACGCCGTGCAGTTGCTCCGGTTGGTGGGCGCCTGCCCGGTCATCGCCGTGGACCCGCTGCCCGCCGCCCGGGAGCGGGCCCTGCGGCTGGGGGCTGACGCCGCGCTGGACCCGGCCGATCCCGAATTCGCCACCCGGGTGCGCGCTGCCGCCGGTGCCGGGGGCATCGACGCGGCCTTCGACTTCGCCGGGGTGCCCGCCGCACGGGACCAGGCGCTCGCCTCTCTCGCCGAGTCCGGCCGGCTGGTCCTGGTGGGCCTCACCGACCAGCCCTTCACCATCCGGGACAACCTCTGGTTCTGCCGGTTCCGGCAGCGGGTCCTGGGCCACTACGGCTCCCGGCCAGAGGATCTCGTCGACCTGGTCCGGCTGGTGGGCCTGCAGCGTCTGGACCTCTCCGGCTCGATCAGCGGGACCTATCGGCTGGCGGACGCGGCGCAGGCCGTCGAGGCTCTGGAACGCAAGGAGGGGAACCCGATCCGGCTGATCCTCACACCCTGACGACACCTGGCAGGCGGCTACGCGGGGCACGGCAGCCCGTCTGCACGGCTGCGCGGCCTCCGGGCTGCGCGGCTCAGCTGAACTCGGACCAGACGGCCTTGCCGGCGAGAGCGTGGGTCTCGAACCCCCAGGCGGTGGCGAGGGTCGCCACGATCGTCATGCCGCGTCCGCCGGTGTCCTCCTGCCGCGCACGGTTGACGCGGGGGGTGGCGAGCGGGTCGTCGTCCTCGACCTCGACGCGGACGTGGGTGTCGTCGGCGTCGATGCGGACGAGGAAGGCGCCCCGGCCGCCGGTGGTGCGGGTGCCGTGCTCGACGGCGTTGGAGGCCAGTTCGGAGACGCACAGACAGATGTCGTCGGCGCGGCACGTCACCTCCCACGCCTTCAGGGTCCGGGTGGTGAAGCTGCGCGCCTCGGCGACGGACTCGGGTACGGCGGTGAAGGTGTGCTCTGCGTGTTCGTGCCTG
This sequence comes from Streptomyces erythrochromogenes, assembly GCF_040684695.1. Taxonomy (GTDB): domain Bacteria; phylum Actinomycetota; class Actinomycetes; order Streptomycetales; family Streptomycetaceae; genus Streptomyces; species Streptomyces erythrochromogenes_C. The sequence goes on along the minus strand of NZ_JBFBGM010000025.1, from coordinate 61,356 downwards.
TGCATGGCGATCACATCCGGTCACGGCCCCGGGGCGCGAAGGCCCGGCGGTCCGCTGGTCTCGGCGGAGCGGGCGGTGTCGCCCGTCTACGCACCAGTGAGCCGTATCCGTGGGTCGGGGAGCGTCGTCCGGTCGGCCGAGCGTGAGGACGAGCCGGGAACGACCGTACGGCGCCTGCGCGCGGCCCGGTGGGCCCGGTCATGCCGCCGCGCGCCGGACGCGGGCCAGCTTGTCGAGGTAGTCCTCCGCCCCGGGGGACGCCCCGCGGGACGGCCCGGGGGTCTCGTCCTGCCGTTTGACGACCTCGATGACGTACGCCGCCGCGATGACACCGAGGTGGCTGAAGCCCTGCGGGAAGTTGCCGAGCTGGCTGTGCGTGAGCGGGTCGTACTCCTCCGCGAGCAGGCCGAGGTCGTTGGCACAGCCCAGGACCAGGCTCAGCCGCTGCTCTGCCTCCTCCGTCCGGCCCAGGCAGGCGAGCGCGCTCGCCATCCAGAGCGTGCACAGGACGAAGCTGCCCTCCTCGCCCTTCAGCCCGTCGCCCCCGTGGTAACGGTAGACGTGACCGTCCCGGGTGAGCTCGGCGTCGATCAGGTCGACGGTGGCCGCGGCCCGCGGATCGTCCGGCGCGACGAATCCGCGCAGGATCGCCTGGAGGGCCGTGGCGTCCGGCGCGGCACCGTCGAACTCCTGCACGAACGCGCCGGTGGCGGGGTCCACGCCCCGGCGTTCGATCTCGGCGCGGATCTCGTCCCGCTCGCGCTCCCAGCGCCGGCGCAGTTCGGCGCCGCGCGGCTGGTCCGGGTGGCGGTCGAGGATGCGGATCGCGGAGTCCAGGCCGATCCACGCCATGAGCTTGGAGAACACGTAGTGCCTGCGGCCCGACCGGACCTCCCAGATACCTTCGTCCGCCTCCCGCCACCGGGCCACCGCCAGCTCGACGACGTCGTGCACGAACGTCGCCCGCTCGGGGCGGTGGTCGTCGCCGCGCAAGTGCATCGCGAGGTCCAGGGCCGCGAGGAGCTCCCCGTAGACGTCGAGCTGGAACTGCTCCCAGGCCTCGTTGCCGATGCGCACGGGGCGCGAGCCGCGATAGCCCTCCAGGTCGTCCAGGCACGTCTCGTCGAGCTCGCGTTCGCCGGCGATCCCGTACAGCACCTGGAGCTCCTTCGCGGCGCCGGAGGTCGCGTCGACCAGCCAGTCGCAGAAGTGCCGGGCCTCGTCCGCGTAGCCGCTCCCGGCGAGGGCGGCGAGCATGGCCGAGGCGTCCCGCAGCCAGGTGTAGCGGTAGTCCCAGTTGCGTTCGCCGCCGATCTCCTCGGGCAGGGACGTGGTGGGGGCGGCGATGACCGCGCCGGTCTCGGCATAGATCAGCCCCTTGAGGACGAGCAGGCTCCGGACGACGGCGTCGCGGTAGGGGCCCCGGTACGTGCAGCGCTCCGCCCACTCCCGCCAGTACGTGACGGTCTCGGCGAGTCGGTCGTCGAGTTCCCCGGCGGACAGGGGCCCGGGGAGCGGGTCGTCCGCCGCCGTGCGGACGAGGGTGACGACGGACGCGGAGCCGGCCGTGACCAGCGCCCGGGACACGTGGCCCGGGCACCCCCCGCCGGGGGCCGCGGCCTCCTCCAGTGTGCCGAGGCCGCTGCGCAGGACCAGCGCCTCCGCCCCGCCGCAGGCCCGCAGGACGCACGTACCGCTCTCACCCTCTGCGAGGGAGAAGGAGGCGGGCGAGCGTCCGAAGTCGAACGCGGGGAAGAACTCGACGGCCATCTCGACCGCACCGGACACACCGCGCACGTGCCGCTGGAGGACGTGCCCCGGCTCCCTCCTCGCCGGGCGGCCGGGGTGCGCGGGGTCCTCGTGGACCGGAAGGCAGTCGGTGACGGTCACGACCCCGTCCGCCGTCCGGAAGGTGGTCTCCAGGACGTTGGTGTCCGGCAGATAGCGCCGGGTCGCCTCGTACGGGGAGGTCGGCGCGATGCGGAAGTACCCGCCCTTGCGCCGGTCGAGGACACGGGCGAAGACGGGTGGCGCGTCGAAACGGTGGAAGCACGCCCATTCCACCGATGCGTCGCGCCCGATGAGCGCGAGCGAATGCCCGTCACTGAGGAAGGCGTAGTCCGAGATGGCCGGGTACTGGTCAGCGTTCATGCGGTGGATCCGCTCCCCTGCGGACGAACCCCGAAAGGCCGTCGGCAACGGGGTCTCGAACTCCCGAGATTCCCAGACTACGCCTGCGGCGGGGAGCCGCAATCGGCCCCGGCGCGCTCAGCTCTTGTGCCGGGGGCCCGGCCGGGGCGCCACGGTGTCGGAGTTGCGGTTGCACTGGCAGTAGGGGCATGCGCGCCGGTCCCGCTGGGGCACTCCGGGCATCGCGACGGGCTCGAACCCGATGTGTGCCGCCAGGGACGTGCGGGGGCCGGCGGCGAGGGTGGTGGGTGTCATGGTCTGCCTCCTCGGACAGGAATGCGGAACGGTTCACGGGCCACTCCACCACCGCCCGGCGCGGCGAGCTTCCTCCCATCGGAGGACCGCGTGGACGACGGCACGGTTGGGGTGAACTGCGCTGCGCTGCGGGCGCTTTGGTGCGTTCCGGCCGCCCGGCCGGTGCGGGACTCGGCGGCCGCGACCGGGACCACATGGGCCGACGGCGCGAGGGCGATGGGCATCACCGTTCCCGCGGTGAGGACCAGGGCTGCGAGGGCGCGTACGGCGAACATCACGGCTCCTTCGGTTGCCTGTACGCCACCCTGGCGCGGATCGCGCGGGTGCGGATCGACCGATCGGAGGGCGTGCCGGGCGCCCTCGGAGGCTCCCGCGGAGGACTCGGCGTTCACCCCGTGATCCCGCGTCCGGACCTGCCCGGAGCCCGCCGCGCGGCGCGAGACTTGCCGGTGCGCTGCCCCGTACCTCCGGCGGCACCCCGTCCGTCCCACGAGCATTGGTCCGCCATGATCACCATCAGTCGGGTTCCCGCCGCGCAGGGCGCAGGGGTGGCCCGGAAGACCTTCTTCGGGCACCCCCGTGGCCTGGCCACGCTCTTCCTCACCGAGATGTGGGAGCGGTTCAGTTTCTACGGGATGCGGGCGCTGCTGCCCCTCTACCTGATCTCGGGCGGGCCCGCCGCCGCGGCCGGTTCCCAGGGCCACGGCCTGGCCATGAGCGGCTCCACCACGCTCGCCATCACCTCGCTCTACATGGCGATGGTGTACCTGCCCTGCATGGCGGGCGGCTGGCTGGCCGACAGGCTGTGGGGCCCGCGGCGCACCGTCATCGTGGCCGGGTGCGTGATCATCTGCGGGCACCTGTTGCTGGCGGTGCCGGGCCTGCCCCCGTTCTTCGGCGGGCTGGCGCTGGTCGCGGTCGGCTCGGGCCTGCTGAAGCCGAACGTGTCCACGATGGTCGGCCACCTCTACGACGGGCCCGACGACCCCCGCCGTGACGGCGGCTTCACCGTGTTCTACATGGGCATCAACCTCGGCGCCCTGCTGGCCCCGCTGGTCATCGGCACGATCGGGCAGCAGTACTCCTGGCACCTGGGCTTCGCGCTCGCCGCCGTCGGCATGGCACTCGGACTGGCCCAGTTCGTGCTGGGCACCCGCCACATGCGCGGCGTCCACGACGATGTTCCCGAGCCGCTGGAGCGGGGCCGGCTCGGCTCCGTCACGCGCACGTTCGGGCTCTGGCTGGGGGCGGTCGCGGTCTGCTACGCCGCACTCGTGGTGTCCGGGCACTACACGCTGAAGTGGGCACTGGTGCCGCTGGGACTGGCGGGTGTCGCCATCCCGGTCGCCGTCCTGGTCCGGATCCGGCGGGACCGGGAGCTGGACGCGGGCGAGCGGTCCCGGATGAACTCCTACGTGTGGCTCTTCGCGGCCGCCGCCGTGTTCTGGATGGTGTACGACCAGGGTGCCTCGACCATGGCCGTCTTCGGCGCGAACAGCACCAGTGGCCACGTCTTCGGCCTCGGGTTCCCGAGTTCCTGGCTCCAGTCCGCGAACCCGGTGTTCATCATGCTGCTCGGGCCGGTGTTCGCGTGGGGCTGGCTCCGGCTGGCGCGGAGCCGCAGGGAACCCACGGCCACGGTCAAGTTCGCCCTCGGCCTGGGCCTGGTCGGCGTGTCCTTCCTCGTCTTCGTGGTGCCGATGGCCATGGCCGCCGGGGGCGCCGAGGTCAGCCCCCTGTGGCTGGTGTCGATCTACCTGATCCAGACCGTGGGCGAGCTGTCCCTGTCGCCCGTCGGCCTCTCGGTGACCACGAGGATGGCACCGCTGAAGTACGCGAGCCAGACCATGGGCATCTGGTTCCTGGCCGTGACCGCCGGCGACAGCGTGGCCTCTCTCCTGGTGCTGTCCGGGGTGAACCTGGGCACGACGCCGGTCGTCGCCGCGGAAGGCTGCCTGGCCCTCCTCGCCGGGCTGGCCCTGTTCCTGAGGCGCAGGCGGGTCGATGCCTGGCGCCCCGCCACCGCCCCCTGACGTACGCGCCCGGAGGCCCGGCCTTCGTCCGCGGTGCGGTCCGAACGCAGGACAAGGAGCGCCGGACGGTGTCCCTACGGTGGCAGCCGGGCTCGACGCCCACCCGGCGGCGCCCCGCCTCCGGCAGCAGCACACCCCGGAGGCAGGAGGACTGCGATGGTCGACCGGAGCGGAGCCGCCCGGCTCCCGTCGACGCCCCGGATCCCGGCCGCCCCGACGTGCGTGATCGTCGGCCACGGTGTGATGGGCCGGATGCAGCGGGCCAAGCTGGCCGAGCTGGGCGTACGGACCGTCGCCGTGGTCGACCCCGGGCAGGCGGGGACGGTGCTCGACTCCCGTGTCCCGGTGGTGGGTTCTCTCGACGAGGTGCCCGCGCCCGCGTCGGTGGGCCTGTGGAGCGTGTGCACCCCGACGGCCGCGCACGCCGCGGCGTTCCGGCGGATCGCCCTGCTGGCACCGCGGGCGGACGTCATCGTGGAGAAGCCGGTCTGCCTCCCGCAGGACGTACCGGAGATGTGCCGCGCGCTCGACGCCCACCGGGGCCGGGTCAGCGTGGACGAGCTCTACCTCTCCTCCGCGGTCCCCGAAGCGGTGGCGGAGGCGGTGCTGGCGGTGCCCGGTGCCACCGTCACCCGCGTCGTCGTGGAGATGACGAAGCACCGGGGGCTCGACACGGCACGGGGGCGGTTCGAGGACCGGGCCCTCGGCGCCCTCGGGTACGAGGGACCGCACCTGCTGGGCGTCCTCGACGCGCTCGGGCGGCTGCTCGGCGTGTCCCTGGCCCCTGCCTCCCCCGCCGTCTGCGGGTTCGACGGGGCGTGGGGCGCGGACGGCTCCCCGCCCCAGGACGGGGCCGAGGTGTCGTACCGCGCCGCCGCCGGATGCGAGGTGGTCCTGAGCACCTCGCTCGTCGGCCGCACCCGGCACCGCACGCAGCCCTCGATCCCCTACGGCTCGCGGCGCCGCCACCGGGTCCTCGAGGTCGAGGCCACGGACCGGGAGGGCCGTGTGTGGACGGTGCTCGGGGCGTTCGCCCCGACGGGACTCCAGGAGCGCGACAGCGGCACGCTCGCCGTACTGCGCGACGGGCTGCCGCTCGCACCGCCGCGGGCGGTGTACGACGACCCGCTGGGCCGCCATCTGCGGCGGATCCTGCGGTACTTCGCGGGAGCCGGACCCGACCCGGCACCCGCCCGGCACTGCATGGAGCACGTGGCGCTCCTGCACCAGTGGGTCTCGACGGCACGGACCGCCGCCGCGGACCGCGCCGCGGAACGGCCCGCGGCCTGAGAGAAAGGCGAGAAGGAGATGTCCTACCAGCGCTCATACGAACGGCGGCTGCGCGTCGGCCTGGTCGGCCTCGGCGGACACGGCTACCGGACCCTGCTGCCCGCGCTCAACAACCTGCCGGTCCGCCTCGACGCGGTGTGCGACCTGGACGCCGGCCTGGCCGTCCAGACGGCGCGGCAGTACGGCGCCGCCCCCTACACCCGCCAGTGCGACATGCTCGCGGGGCAGGAGCTCGACGCCGTCCTGCTGGCGGCGCCACCCCGGGAACATCCCGCGCTGGCGGTCGAGGCCCTGCACCACGGAATGCACGTGTGGATGGAGAAGCCCCCAGCGGTACGCGCCGCCGATCTCGATCCCGTGATCGCCGCGCGCGGCGACCGGGTCGTCGTGGTCGGCCTGAAGAAGGTGTTCATGCCCGCGGCGCGCAAGGCCCTGGAGCTGCTGGCGCTGCCCGGCACGGGACGGCTAACGAGCCTGTACGCCCGGTACGCGCTGTCCGTTCCGGAGACCGGCGCGGAGTTGCCGTCACGGCGGGACTCCAGCCACTGGCTCGCCGAGGGCTGCCACCCGCTGTCGCTGCTGCTGGCCGCGGGCGGGCCGGTGGAGGGGGTCGAGGTGCATCGCGGCGGGCTGGGCGACTGCGTGTGCGTCCTGCGCTTCGCGGGCGGCGCTCTGGGGGTGCTCCAGATGAGCGAGCACCTGAGCATGTCCCAGCCGTTCGAGCAGTACACGTTCGTCGCCGAGCACGGCACGGCCGAGATCCTCAACGGCAGCCGGGTCACGTTCCAGCGGGGCATCCCCTACGAGTACGGCGGGACGACCGGCTTCGCGCCCGAGGGCACGGACGGCGGTCTGCTCACGTGGGAGCCGCAGCACAGCCGGGCTTCGCTGGAGAACCGGTCGGACTTCGTCCAGGGCATCCACGCCGAGCTGGACCATTTCTGCCGGAGCGTGCTGGAGGGCCGGCCCGCCACCACCGGCACCCTGGAGTTCGCCCGTGAGGTCATGGAGGTGTACGAGGCGGCGCTGCTCGCCGGGTGAGGCGGAGCGCCCATGGGAAGTGGGCTGTCGGGGCCGACTTCCGGCCCCGACAGCCCACTCGATGTTCCGTTCAGGAACGGGTCCCCGTCGCTTCCGCGGCGGCGCGGCGGGCCGTGGCGCGCCGGACGGTGGACACGCGGGAACACGGCTGGCACAGCAGGGCCGGCCGGCTCGTGGCGCCGACGGGGACCGGGCTGAATCCGAGGTGGGACGACAGGGTGGCTCGGTTCGCGGACATGGCTCTCCTCTTTTCGGGTGAAGGGGGTGCGGGGCTCCTCACCGGCCGTCCGGTCCGGCCCCGCGGGATGCCCCCTCAGCCTAGGAACCGGGCGGGACGGGCCGGGTCCTCCAGGCGGACGACGGCCCGGGTGAACGCACCCTGCGGCCGTGCGGGTCAGCCGGCCGCGTGGTCCGCGAGGTGCGTCAGGAGGTGCGGGTCGACGCGGTCGGCGTGCCCGTCGGGCAGCCAGTGGCCGGCGCCCTTCAGGACCTCGAAGCGGTAGCGGGCGTCGATCCAGGCGCCGGTGCCTTCGGCGGCCGTCCGGCCCAGGGCGCCGTCCTGGTCGCCCCACAGGTACAGCGTGGGCACGCGGATGCGGCCGCCGGGCAGGGTGAGGGCTTCGGGCAGCGCCCGGTACCAGTTGAGTGCGGCCGTGAGCGCGCCGGGCTCGGAGAACCGGTCGACGTAGGAGTCGACCAGGCCGGGTGGCAGGGAGTCTCCGTAGGCCCGCCGCAGGGCGGCGGCGCCGTCGGCCAGCAGGTCGGCCTCCGCGACGCCGTCGGGACGGCGGAAACGCCGGACGTATGCGCTGCGGCGGGCCTGGTCGGGATCGGACCGCAGGGCTGCGGCGATGGCCTGCGGGTGCGGGGTGGACAGGATGGTGAGCGAGGCCAGGAGTTCCGGGTGCTCGGTCGCGAAGGCCCAGGCGACCAGTCCGCCCCAGTCGTGGCCCACCAGGTGGAACGGTCCGCTTCCGAGGGCCTGCGAGAACGCGAGGGCGTCGGCGACGAGCCGGTCGACGGTGTAGTCGGCCACGCGGTGGGGACGGGCACCTCGCGCGTAGCCGCGCTGGTCGACGGCGAGTGCCCGGTACCCGGCCCGGGCGAGGCTGGTGAGCTGCTCCGTCCACGAATCCGCGAACTGGGGGAACCCGTGCAGGAGCAGGACCTTCTCGCCGCCGTGCGGACCGGCGGCGAGGGCGGTGTGGACATGGCGGCCGACGGCGACGGCGGTCCGTGCCACGGCGGCGCCGTCATCGGTCGCCCGCTCGGCCGACACGCTGTTGGGGGCTTCGTTGCCCGTCTCGTACTTCATGGGTCTCGTCGCCTTTCCGGTGGGGATGCCGACCGCCCCGCCCGCGGGAGCGGTCGGGGCGGTCGGGGCGGTCGGGGCGGCTGCGTTGCGAACGGGCGGGGGCCGGCCCCCGCATCCGCTTGCGCCGGTCCCTCCACTGAACCTGCCGGGCTCCTCCCGCGGTGTCATCCGATCGGTCCCCCGGCCGGACGAACGAACCCGACGCCGGCACCCGCGGTGTCGCGGGCGGTACGCCGGGCTCCCGGCCAGAGGGCGTGGCCGACGACCAGTGCGATCGCGCAGCCGATCAGGCTGTCCGCCATCAGTTGCCCGGCCAGCTCGGTGCCCTCCAGGTTGCTCAGGTCGGACAGCAGCAGGATCACGGGGGTGATGGCCGCCGTCTGGAAGCCGTAGCCGCGGCGGGAGAGGACGGGGAGCAGCGCGCCCAGCAGCATCAGCACGGGCACCTCCCACCAGCCGCGCGGTACGGCGGCGAACACGGCTACGGCCGCCACGAGTCCCGCGGCGGTGCCGACGGCCCGCAGCAGGGCGCGGGAGAAGACCGAACCGAGGTCCGGCTTGAGGACGAAGACCACGGTGACGGGCACCCAGTAGGCCCGTTCGTACGGCATCAGCAGCACGAGGGCCTCGGCGAGCCCCACGCACACGGCGAGCCGGAGTCCGTAGCGCCACGGTGCGGGCGAGCGGAGGAAGGCGCGCAACCGGCGGGCCGGTACGCCGGTGAGGGCGTGCCGGGTGCGGGGCTCCGGGGGCCCGGTGGGGGCGCAGAGGACCAGGACCAGCAGGCCGCCGCCGGCCGTCAGGAGGGGCGGGAGCCACCACGGTGCGGTGGACGGTGGTACTCCGGCCGCCAGGACGGCGTTCAGCAGGAGCATCAGCCCCGCCAGGGAGGCGGTGCGTCCGAGTGACGAGAGCATCCCGGACAGCAGGGCCAGGGCCGTCAGCACCCCGAACGCCGTCCAGCCGCGGCCGTCGACGAGTCCGCCGAGGGCAGCGCCCGCGGCGCCGAGCAGGAGGCAGGCCGTGACGGTGCGCAGCCGGGTCCGGCGGGCGGGCGCCATGGCGGCGAGTACGCCGAAGAGGCCGCCCAGGGAGGCGAGCGCACCGTACTCGGGGTGGTGGAAGGCCAGTCCCACGGCCAGGGGCGCGGCCAGCGCGACGGCCGCCCGGACGGTTTCGGTTCCGGGGAGGTACCGGCGCACGGCACGTGATGCGGCGCGGGGGCCGGGGCGGTCCATGCGGGGTCCTTTGCGGGCGGGCGGGCGACACGGTCGGGACCAGCACACCAGCGGCCGGCCACCCCGGGGGTCCTGCCATCGGACCATCGGCCGGAGGACCCTGCCGCGCGGGGCGCGGACGGTCAGCCCCCCGTCCACCGCACGAGGCTGGTGGGCCGCATGTCCGTCCACCGGGCGTCGACGTGGTCCAGGCACTGCTGCCGTCCGGCCCGTTCCAGGGACACGCTCCAGCCCGCGGGCACGGCCTTCCAGCGGGGCCACAGGGAGTACTGGCCCTCGTCGTTGACGAGCACGGCGTAGTCGGTGTCCTCGTTGTCGAAGGGGTTCATGGGGGTGTCACCTTTCGCGGTCGGTGCGGGGGGTGGTGGCCGTGCGCAGGGCGTCGGCCACGAGGGGTCCGGTGGTGCCGATCCAGCCGGGTGAGAACAGGTCGTGGTGTCCGCAGGGGACGCGCGCCGTGGTGCAATCGCCGGCGACGTACGGGTACCAGGCTTCGTGGAGCCGTCGCCACGGGCCGTCGTGGGCTGCGCAGACCAGCAGCAGGTCGCCGGCGAGCCGCCGCGGCCGGTACGTGCGGGCCACCCGGAGGTGGTGGGCGAAGCCGCGGCGCAGCGACGGCCACAGTGCGCGGTCGGTCGCGGCGAGGAGGGCCGTCAGCCCCTCGTCCTCGGTCGGTCCTGCCGTGCGCGGTCCGGTTTCCTCGGGGAACGCCTCGGCCGGGTAGCCGTCGACGACGCAGAGGAACGCCACGTCCTCGCCTGCCGCACGCAGTTCGGTGGCGATGGCGTGTGCGACCAGGCCGCCGAAGGACCAGCCCAGGAGGTGGTAGGGGCCGCTGGGCTGGATGCTGCGCAGGTGCACGGTGTACCGACGGGCCAGTTCCTCGACGCTCGTGGGGGCGAAGCCGGGGTCCGTGAGGGCGGGGCTCTGGAGGCCGTACACCGGCCGGTCGGGGTCGAGGTACGGGACCAGGGGTGCGTAGCACCAGCTCAGTCCGGCGCCGGGGTGGACGCAGAACAGCGGGGGCAGGGAGCCCTCTTGGCGCAGGGGCAGCAGGACGTCGGTGGCGTGGGTTCCGGTGGAGGGGTGGTGGAGGTGGGGGGTGAGGCCGGCGATGGTGGGGTGCTGGAAGAGGGTGGTGAGGGGGAGTTCGGTGTGCAGGGTGGTGCGGATGCGGCTGATGAGTCGGGTGGCGAGGAGTGAGTGGCCGCCGAGTTCGAAGAAGTTGTCGTCGATCGTGACGGCGGGAACTCCGAGTACCTCGGCGTAGAGGCCGGCGAGGACGCTCTCCTCCGGGGTGCCGGGCAGACGTCCCCGGGGGTTGGTGGCGGGAGTCGGGGGCGCGGGAAGGGCCTTGCGGTCGAGCTTGCCGTGCGGGGTCAGGGGCAGGGCGTCCAAGACCACGAAACCAGCCGGCACCATGTGCGCGGGCAGCCGGTCCTCCAGCCAACCCCGCAACTCCGCGGTGGCCGTGCTCGCGTCGGTGGTCATGGTGGTGACGGTGTAGGCGGTGAGGCGGGTGTCGCCGTCGGGGGTGGTGTGGGGCACGACCGCGGCCTGCAGGACGTCGGGGTGCTGGAGCAGGGTGTGCCGGATCTCCTCGGGCTCGATCCGGAACCCGCGTATTTTGACCTGGTGATCGCTGCGGCCGCGGTGATACAGGGTGCCGTCGGCGTGGCGCACCGCGAGGTCGCCGGTGCGGTACATGCGGGTACCGGGCGGACCGTACGGGTCGGCGACGAACCGCTCCGCCGTACGAGCCGGCTGATCGTGATAGCCACGCGCCAGAGCCGTGCCCGCCAGATACACCTCACCGACCGCACCGGGCGGCACCGGACACAGCCCCTCGTCCAGGACGTACACCCGTACGTTGCTCAGGGCGTCGCCCAGCGGGATGTCCTGGGGACGGCGTGCCGTGTCGGACGGGACCTCGCAGGCGGTCACCACGTGCGTCTCCGTCGGGCCGTAGTGGTTGTGCAGGCGGCGGGAGGGCTCCTCGTCGAGGAACCGGAGGAGGGCGGGTCCCGGGACCAGTGCTTCCCCCGCCTGGACGATCGTGCGGAGGGACGGCAGGGACAGTCCTGCGCGCTCGGCGGCTTCGGCGGTCGAGTCGATGACCAGATTGGGGGCGAAGAGTTCGCCCACCTGCTCCTTGTCGAGCCACCTCGCGAAGGCGTCCGGGTCCCGCCGGGTCTCCTCGTCCGGGATGGCCAGGGACTTGCCGGTGGTGAGGGCGGAGAGGATCTCCTGCACCGAGACGTCGAAGCTCAGTGAGGTGAACAGCGCCACCACGGGCGGAGCTTCGGTGTTCCCGGCCTCCCTCGTCTCCTCTTCCTCGGCGTGCCACAGGAGCAGGTTCAGCAGGGCTTCGGCCGGCATGACGACGCCTTTGGGGGTGCCGGTGGTGCCGGAGGTGTGGATGAGGTAGGCGGGGTGCTGGGGGTGCAGGGGTGTGGTGCGGTCGTCGTCGGTGGGGTCGGTGGCAGGCAGACCCGCGAGCAGGAGCGTGTCGAGGTGGAGCAGGGGCGTACCGGTCCGCGGCAGCAGGCCGGCCTGCTCCGTGGTGGTCAGCAACAGCCGGGGGCGCGTCGCCTCCAGGATCGCGGACGTACGCTGCACCGGATGGGCGGCATCGAGCGGCAGGTACGCTGCTCCCGCCTTCAGCACCGCGAGCAGCGCCGTGACCGTCAGAGTGGAACGGGGCACCGCCAGGGCCACCACGTCCTCCGGACCGATCCCGTACGCACCGATCAGATGGTGCGCGAGCCGGTTCGCCGCCCCGTTCAACTCGGCGTAGGTCAACGCACCGTCCGGGCCCGAGACCGCCGTCGCGCACGGCGTACGCGCGACCTGCCCCTCGAAGAGACCCGGGAAGGTGGTGTCGGACGGGAGGGACGAAGGTGTGTCGGGACGACTCATCGCTGGTGACTCTCGCAATCGGGAGTTCTGGCCGGTGACCCGATCACGCTAGGAATCCGGGCCGGTCCGGCGCTCCCTCCGTCCGGACGAACGGGGGGAGGACGCATCGCGGCCGTCACGCTGCGCAACCGGCGGGATCCCGGACGAACGCGACGGAGCCCCCTGCCGCGTAGCTGTGGCAGGGGGCTCCGTCGCGCCGGGGACCTACTCCCCGGGGGTCATCCGCCGTGCTGCATGCCGTGACCCGAGGGCTGGTGACCCGAGGGGGTGTGGCCCGGTCCCTTGGGACCGGCGGCGCCCGGGCCCGAGGGGGCCTGGCTCGGGACACCGTGGCGGACGATGTCCAGCACGGCCATCATTCCCATGTTCTCGTGGTTCAGGATGTGGCAGTGCAGGACCGTCTTTCCGGTGAAGTCGAGGAACTTGGTACGGATGACGACCGTGCCCCTGACGGGCACCGTCACGGTGTCGTACCAGCCGCGCGACGCACTGACAGGTGCCCCGTTGACGCTCATCAGCTGGAACTGGTTGGTGTGGACGTGGAAGGAGTGCTGCTCGTCGGTGTTGTTCTGGACGGTCCACTCCTCGACCGTGTTCAGGCGTGAGGTGAAGTCGATCCGGTCGGGATCGTAGGTGTTGCCGTTGATGTAGAACTCGGTCCCGTCCGCGTTCTCCGTGTACGTGACGGTCTTGCGGGCGGCAACCTCCGCGTGGGACAGGTCCATTTCCGGGCCGAACCGGGACGGCAGCCTCGCCGGCTTCATCGGCTTGCCCTCGGTCAGCACCGTGGCGAGGTCCGCCTGCGGGAACTGGTTGCCGGCCGGCCCCGTGTCGTAGGGCAGCGTCTCGAGCCGGGCGACCCCCGGCTCCTGCCCGGCCTGCACCAGGACGTCGAACCGGGCTCCGGCGGCGATGACCAGGCTGCTCGCGGAGTACACCCGGCTCACCGGGTGCCCGTCCTGGCCGATCACGTGGAACGTGGAGCCGGGGAGGTGGAGCTTGTAGTAGATGTTGGCGCCGATGTTGGCCAGCCGCCACAGCTGCGTCTCCCCCGGGCGCATGTGGATGACGGGGTTCTGCTGCCCGTTGACGGTCCGGTTGGTGGCGGCACCGATGCTCAGCGGCGAGGTCTTGATCGAGTCTCCGTCGACCTGGTCGTCCTTCAGGCCGATGGTGTGCTCGGTGATGTCCTTGAGATCGTCCGGCAGGTACTGGCGGAGATCGTCGATGATGAGCACGCCGGACTGCCCGCCCGCCACCTGCGCGGCCGAGTAGAAGTGCGCGTGGGAGTGGTACCAGTACGTACCCGGCAGGATGCTCTTCGGCAGCTCGTACCGGTAGTCGCGCGACTGCCCGTACGGGATGGCGATGAAGATGTCATCGGCCGGAGGGCGCGGGGACACGTGCAGTCCGTGCAGGTGGATGTTGGTGTCCTGGTCCACACGGTTCGTCATCCGCAGTTCGATGACGTCGCCGGGCCGGGCCCGGAGCGTGGGTGGCATGTAACGGCCGTTGTACGTGAGCGCGTACAGCATCTGGTCGCCGACCTGCACCCGCTTGCGTTCCACCGTGATGGACGCCCGCAGGATCCCGTGGTGGCTCACGATTTCGGGCGGGTCCTCCAGACGGGGCCCCAGCGGTGAGGGAGGATTCCGGTCCGTTCGCACACCGGCGCCGGCGAGTGCCGCGTCGGCAGGGGGTGCCTGGGCCGTGGTGAAGAAGGCGGCAAGCAGGAAGACGGTCGCCCAGAACGCTGTCAGTCGGGGCCGCATTTCGGTCTCTCCTCGGGGGTTCGTCCGGTGTTCCAGCTCCAGATATCACCTCGTGACGACGAGGCGCGGAACACGGGCGGGTGACCCCGCGGAGTTCGCCCGACCAGCCCCCCGCGCGTCCTGGCGTCCTCTCCTGCCCGGCTTCGTCGGCGCGCGACGGTGCCCGGGCCGAGACGGCCCGGGCACGGTTGTCGACGGCTATGCCGCGTGGCGGCGGACGGGGACGGACGACGCCCGGGTGAAGCAGGCGTGGATGCACAGGCCGCCGCAGGCGTCCTTGCGCAGGACGCTCTCGGCCATCATCTGCCAGTGGGGCAGCGGGATCAGTGCGAGGTCTTCGGTGGACCGGCCCGGGGCGGCCGGTGTCCTGGTGGTAACGGCGTTCATGGTTCCTCCCGTGAGGGGTGGGTGCGGGTTTCCGCCTCGTCCAGCACACCACCGGCCCCCGGTGCCGGGTGTCCTGCCTTCGGACGATGGGCGGGAGGAGGTCACAGGGGGCCGAAGCGATAGCCGAAGCCGCGGACCGTCTGGACGTAGCGGGGGTGTTGGCCCTCGTCCTCCACCGCGTGGCGCAGGCGGCGCACGCAGGCGTCCACCATGCGCGTGTCCGCGGCGCCTTCGTGGTTGCCGATGTGGTCGAGGAGCTGGGCGCGGCTGAAGACCCGGCCCGGGAACTCCGTCAGGTGGAGCAGGAGACGCAGTGCGGAGGGGGTCAGGGACAGCGGCCTGCCGTCCTTGCGGACGGTCAGCCCGGCGCGGTCGATGACGAGTCCGCCGTGGACCTCGTGCTGCGGCGCCGCGGCCATCGGCCCGGTGCGCCGCAGCACCGCCCTGATCCGGGCCTCGACGACGTCCGCCGAGGCCGGTTTGACGAGGTAGTCGTCGGCGCCCGTGTCGAGGCCCTCGACGACGTGGTTCTCCTCACCGCGCCCGCTCACCATGATCACCGGTACGGGATGGCGTTCGCGTATCCGCCGGCAGAGCGCGAACCCGTCCAGGCACGGCAGCCCCACGTCGAGCAGGACGAGGTCGGGCCCGAACCTGGTGAGGGCCGCCAGCGCCTCCTCCCCGGTGCCGAAGGCCGCCACCTCGTGCCCGCGGCGCACCAGGCTCAGCCAGGTCATCTCGCGCAGCGCCGGATCGTCCTCGACCAGGAGGATACGGGGCATGTCGCGTACTTCCGTTCGGGTGTGCGGGGCCGGATCGCCACGGTTCGGGACGGGCGCGGCTGGTGCCGCTGGTACGGCGGCACCGTGCCGCCCGGTCGAAAACTAGGGGCGGCGGGGTCCGCCGGTCGTGAGTACCCACCACCCAAAGCGGCGGCCGGCCGAACGGGCCGGCTACGGCGCGTGCCCGTTCGGCCGGAGTACGGCCGCGAGGTCCCCACGGCCGCCGACGCCGAGCTTGTGGTAGATGCGGTTGAGGTGGTTCTCCACGGTGCGCGGGGAGATGTGCAGGTCGGCGCCCATCTGCTTGTTGGACACGCCGCGGGAGGCCAGCAGGGCGATCTCGGTCTCCCGCTCGCTCAGGCGGGTGGCCGCCTGGGCGACGCGCAGCACGGGGGTGAGGGCTCCCTGGCACCGGTCGAGGAAGGTCGAGGCGGTCCGGGCCGCGGCCCGGGCCAGGCGTTCACGACCCTGGGTGCGCAGTGACGCCGCGGCGGTGCAGGCCGCTTCCGCGGCGAGGAGGTCGGCCCCGCAGGCGTGGAAGCGGTCCGCCAGCTCCAGCAGGCCGTCGGGATCGCGGTCGCGCCATGCCCGGGCGAGTGCGGAGCGGGCCAGGTGGCGGGGCTCGGGCAGCTCCGCGGCGATCTCCGACAGCCGTGGAGCCGCCTCGGCCGCTCCGCCCAGTCGGGTCAGATCGGTCAGCAGGACCGATTCGCGCCAGGTGTGGCCGCGGCTGCGCGCCTGTTCGGCGGCGGTGGTGAGCAGGTGCCGGGCCCGGCCGACCTCGCCCCGGCAGGCGGCGGTCCAGGCTGCGGCGAAGGCGTGGTCCGGGGCGGCCGCGAAGGCGTGGTCCGGGGCGGCGTCCGACGGCACGGCCCGCCGGCCCTCTTCCAGGGCCGAGGTCGCGGCCTCCAGGTCGCCCTGCTGGGCCGCGGCGGCGGCCTGCAGGAACAGGGCCTCGGTATACAGGGCCGCGTGCTGGGCGCGGGTGGCCCGGACCACCTCGGCGAACAGCAGGCGCGCCTGCTCCAGCCGGCCGCCGGCCAGCGCGGCCCGTCCCAGCGCCATCGCCAGCCATCTGCTCTCGTACGGATCGAACGGGCGCCGTCCGCCGCAGGGCCGGGGCCGCTGACCGTGGGCCAGTGCCTCCCGGTACCGTCCGGCGGCGGTCAGGGCGTTGACCAGAACCGTGTCCCGGGCCACGGCCGCGGTCACTTCCGCGTACGGGTCGCGGGCGGACACCGGTATCGCCGTACCGGCCGCTGCGCGGGCCACCGCCACCGCCTCGTCGGCACGGCCCAGGCAGGCGAGGGACAGGGCTTCGAGGAGCTGGGCGCGCACCGTGAGGCGTGCCGTCGCGGGTTCGAGGGCCGCCCGGGAGCGTTCGAAGGCCGTGCACAGGTCCAGCGTGCTCCGGAACTCGCCGGCCCCGAAGGCGGCCGCGCCCCTCAGCAGGGACAGCTCCGCACGGCCGACCGCCGTGGTGACGCGCGAGCCGCACTCCTCGATGGCCGCCCGGCAGCGGTCCGTGGCGCCGCCCAGCCCGTAGACGAAGTTGTGCACGCGCGCGGCGAGGGTGTCACGGACCTCCCGCTCGTCGTCGGCGAGCGCGGCGGCCTGGGCGAGGGCCCATTCCGCCCGGGTGCAGTCCCCGGCTCTGAACAGCGCCTGGCCCAGGAGGTGCAGGGCCTCGTAGTCGCGCTGGGTGGTTGGTACGGACTCCAGGAGCCGGCGCGCCCGGTCGAGGTCCTCCAGGTCGGCGGCGTGCCGGACCGCCTCGGCCATGGCACCCGGCAGGCTGTGGCCGGTGGCCCGGAGCGTGAGGGTGGCCCGCATGCCGCGGTCGCCGCTCCTGCGGGAGCCGTGCTCCTCGTTCCACGCCAGGTAGTGGAGCAGGAGGCGGCGGCTGCGGACCTCCGGCATGTCGTGTTGCAGGACGACCGTGTGGAGCGGCTGGGCCAGCCGGACCGAGGTCCGTCGTCCGTCGCGCGTCACGGTGACCAGCCCCGCGCGTTCCAGCGCCGTGAGCTGCTCGTGATCGAGGTGTTCCAGCGCGTACGCCAGGGGACAGGGGCCGCAGGCCGCGAGCACCTCCAGCTTCCGGGTCGGTGCGACGGCCCGGAGTTGCGCGCGGAGGCGTCCTGCCAGGTGCGGGGTGAGGGGGACGTCCGGGGAGGTCAGGTCCCACACGGTCCCGTCGCTGGTCAGGGTGGACCGGGCGAGGGCCGCTCGGACGAGTTCCCGCAGCGGCAGGGGCATGCCTCCGGACAGGTGGTGGAGCCGGCTGACCGCCCGGCCGGTGACGGGCCGTCCCAGGACGTCCCTCAGCAGCGTGGCGGTCCGTGCCTCGTCGAGCGGTGCGAGGTCCACGCGCCGGACGGAGTCCTGCTCGGCCATGACGGCCGTCGCCGCCGCACCGGGGGTGTCGTGGAGGTCGCTGCGGACGGTACCGAGTACGAACACCTTTCCCGCGTCCAGCAGTTGGCGGACGAGGACCGTCGAGGCGGTGTCGAGCAGGTGCAGGTCGTCCACGCACAGCACCGGCCGGCCGCGGAGCCCGGCCGGCCGGGGCAGATGGGCCGAGGCCCGGGCGTACAGCTGCGCCGGCCGCCTCGGGGAGACGTCCGGTGGCAGCAGGTGCGCGAGGGCTCCGAGCGGCACCCGTGCGGCGGCGGCCGTGGCGCGGGCGACGGACACCGGGTGCCCGGCGTCCGCTGCCCGGCGCCGGCACTCGGCGGCCAGCCGGGACCGTCCCGCGCCGGGCGGTCCGAAGACGAGGAAGGCGCCGAGCGAGGTGTCGTCGAGCGCGGCGGCGAACTGCTCCAGTTCCGTACCCCGCCCGGTCAACGGCCAGGTGGCGCCGGAGCCGTGGGTGTCGGTCATCGGGCCAGTAAAGGGACCGGGCGTGTTCCCGGGGTCCTCCGATGGGACGACGCGGGGTGTCGTCGTCGGACTCCGGGGGATCCGGGGCGCGGCCGAGGTCTCGGGGTGCGCGGCGATACGTCCCCCACGTGGTCCGATCGGAGGACCGGGTCCGCGGCCCGGGCCTGTTGTGCTGGTCCGGACCCCATCTCCCTCTCATCTCAGGAGGAATCATGTCCGAGACCACGCTCATGCCGACCGCCGCAGCGGGCACGACCGACTTCGGCTTCCTGCCGACGCCGCTGCCCCGCACCGGGACCAGGGAACGCGGCTGCTCCTGCATCTACTGCTTCAGCGCTCCGGCGACCTTCGTCGAACCGCCGGCGAGCGACTCCGGCGAGGCCGCGCGCACGGACCGCTGAGCGCAGCACGTGCGTGAGCCGGTACCTGCGGGTACCGGCTCACGTGCGTGATCGGGGTGCGGGTCGCGATGGCGAGCTTGTCGCATCGGGTGGCCAGGCCGCGCCACTGCTTGAGCCGGTTGATGCAGCGTCCGACGGTGTTCCGCTGGTTGTGGACCTCGGCGTCGAAGCCGGGCGGGCGGCCGCCTCGACGACCTCGCCACAGGCGGTGGCCGACCTGGTCGGACGGCTGCGGAATGACCGCGCGGATCCCGCGTCGTCGCAGATGGGACCGGATGGCGCGTGAGGAGCAGGCCCGGTCCGCGAGCACGGCCAACGGCCGTGTCCGGGGCCTGCCCGGGCCGCCTCGCGGCACGCGGATGCGGGACATGACCGCTTCGAAGGCCGGTGCGTCGCCGGCCTGGCCCGCGGTGACAGTCAGGGCCAACGGTCGTGCCCGGCCGTCTGCGGCCAGGTGGACCTTGGTGACTCTTGCTGCGACTGCCGCACCATCCTGGCGCTCGACAAATCTGGCCTCGTCTCCGACCTCCGGCCTGTAGGCCCCGGCCGATATTCCTGGCAGGGGACCTCACCATGTCCATAGAATCCTGCTTTGATGAAGAGACGCGTGCAGTTCACCGAGCAGGTTGTGCGGTTCCGTGACTACATGCCGGCGGCGGACCGGGAGAAGTTCCTGCATCTCGTTGCCAGGATCGCAGCCGAGCCCGAAGGCCCCGACAGTCACCTTGCCTACACGAGCGACGCTGTGACGCGCTCGGCCTGGGAAGACCGCGTAATGGTCCACTACGTAGTGACGAGCTTCTGGGTGGTCGTCATCGAGGCTGACATCTAGGACGCGTCGCGTGGCTTCAACGAGGTGTAGTCGGGCACAAGGGGGCCCAGCCACCTGTCGGGCCTTCGTCGTGGGCGCGGGTGCTGCGCGGGCGATCCACCGGTCCAGCACATCACCAGGTGGGCGCGTTCATCCGTACGTGACTGGGCAAGTTCATGTGTACGCCAACAGGTGCCGGTTGATAGAACGCTCCGTCACAGATCATCGCCCGGAGAACGTTGGCCCGTCGGCGGGGCAGGGCGAGTACGGGGCGATGATTCCCTTCGCGAGACGGGCCACCATGGCGGCGGCCAGCTTCTCGCCGGGCAGAGCCGTTTGCCGGCCGGCAGCGGCCTCCACTGCGGTCGCGGCGATGGCCGAGGAGTTCCTGACCTTGCGGTTCCTGAGCCAGGTTTCGATGCGCTTGACGCCGCTGCGGCGGATCGCGGCCGGGGTCTGGTAGGCGGTCAACAGAAGGACCGGGCCACGGGTCGTCACCGTCAGTGTCCGCTCCAGCGCCGGAAAAATCTCCAGTAGTCGGCCCCGGAGTCGGTTGATCTGCCGGGTGCGGTCGCAGACCAGGTCGGTGCGGCGCCTGGTCAGGGTTCGCAGGTCGACCGCGATCTCGTTGCCGGGCCGCAGGCGGCCAAGGTCGTTGCGCATCCGAGCCTGGTCGGCGATGACGAAGGCGTCCTTGGCGTCGGTCTTGCCCTGCCCGCGGTAGCCAGCGGATGCCTGGTGGACCGCCAGGCCGGTTAGGCATGCCATCGGCTGGCCGTGGTCGAGCAGCAGTCCGATCAGCAGGGCCGCGCCGCCGTGGTTGATGTCCACCGCCCACAAGATGTCCTCGGAGATCGCGAGCACGTCGGCGATCAGGTCCAGGAGTACCGTCTCGTCGTTCAGGACCCGGCGCGACAGGAGCCGGTTGCCCCGGGCGTCGATCACCACGCAGTGGTGATGCACCCGCTTGAACGGTAGGACACCCCCTAGGTGCGGCGCTCGCGGCGCGGCGGCACGTCCGTCTTCGCCTTCATGCAGGTGCCCATGCAGAAGACGCAGAAGGTCTTCGTCCAGGCGTCCTGTTCGGCCGCCGGTACCTCCAGCGGTTCGAAGGCGAGGGACTGGCCGGGCCACAGGCCACCGGCGACGGCAAGAGTGTTGTCCATGAGGGGTCCTCCCAACAGGGCGAGCGGAAATGCAGCCATCGTTCCTCCCGCCGCGACCGGTCACGGTCATGCGACCGGATGAACGTGAGGAGCACAGCCGGCCGGCCGGGCGGGCCGGCGGACAGCCGACGGGATGTGGGCGGCGGTGCGGGGCCGGATCGCCTTCTGTCGTCCCGGGGACCGTCGGATCGTAGGACAGCTGCCGGAACCGTCCGTTCCTAGAGTGATCGCGCCCGGTGGGACCGCCTCACCGGGCGGATCGGGAAGGAGACCCCATGAGCACGCACTTCCTCAGCGACGCGTTCCGGCTCGACCCCCGCACGGAGGAATCCGGCGGCGGACAGACCGGTGCCCACGGTGTCCGGGGTCGGGACCTGACGGTGCCCGACTGGATGACCACCGGCTGTGCGGACCCCGTTCCGCAGCCGTCGGCCGACCGACGGCCGCCGGCCGGCAACTGACCGCCCGCCCCCGGACGGACCCGCCACCCATGGCGCCGAAGCGACTGTTCGCACCCGAAGCCGTCGCCCTCGCGAGGATCCCGCTGAGGGCGGCGGAGCGGCCGGGCGCCGGCCGCGGCCTGCTGGCCGAGGGGATCCTGCTGGCCAGCCCGGGGCTCGCGGCCACCGACTGCGCGGAGCCACGGGCCGGGAGGGCCCTGCGGTCGTACGAGATCCGCTCGCGGACCCGGCCGACACCGCACGGCGTCTTCAGCGGCGTGGCCACGGCCCGCTTCCGGGCCGCGCCGCCGGACCGGAGTGACGGGGCGGGGCTCGCCGTCCTGTCCCTGGGGCCCGCGCACCGCACGGTGACGGCGCCCGGACCGCAATGGCTCGCCGCCGTGTACGACCGGCTGCTCGACGATCCGGTGGTGCTCGCCGGCCTCACCCTGACCACCCATGCCATGGTCCGTGCGGTGGACGGCCGGTTCGAGGTGGAACACGCCCCTCCCGCCGGGTCCTTGGCCCTGCGCAGCGTCCGGGACACCGTGGTGTCCCGGTGGCTGCTCGACGCCTGTACGGGTGCCGGCCGTTCCGCGGCCGAGGTCCTTGCCGAACTCACGGCCCGGGCTGTGGCGGACTCGGACGCGGCGGATGCCCCGGCGTCCGGGACCGCGTCCGCGGCTGCGACTGCGGCCGCACGGTCGGCCGCGGAGCGCGTGGTCCGCGCGTTGGTCCGGTCGGGTCTGCTGCTGACCGACCTCGCCCCCGACGGACGGCCCGACGAGGCGTTGCGCCGCCTCGCCCGTCGCGCACCGCGGACCCGCGACGGCAACGTCCTGCGCCGCGTCCTGGACCTCCTGGCGCGGGCCGACACGCTGCCGCCCGGTGATCCCGGGCGGTCGGCCCTGCTGCGCCGGGTCACCCGGCTGATGCGGGATCCGGCTCCCCCCGAACGGCCGCTGGTGGCCGACGCGTTCGCCGATGCCCGGATCGAGCTGCCCGCGCACCTCGGTGAACAGGCGGCCACGGCCGCCACCGTTCTGTGGCGCACGGCGGCGACGCGCCCGCCGCTGGCCGACTACCACCGGCGGTTCGTCGCCGCGTACGGCACGCAGCGCCTGGTACCGCTCAGGGAGGTACTGGACCCGGCCGTCGGCCTCGGCCCGCCCGGCGCCGACGACGGACTCGGGGTCCGGTCCGATCCCGACCCGGACCGGGACCTCCTGCTGGCCAGACTCGCCGCCGAGGCCCCGTACGGGGGTGAGGGCGGGGGCGCCGACGGTGAACTCGTCCTGACCGACGCTCTGGTCGACCGTCTGGCCGGCCCCGCACCGGATCCTCCTCCGCGGTCGGCGGAGATCCATGTCCGCTTGGTGCGTGCGGAGTCGGGTGCGCTGCGACTGGCCGTGTGCCCGTACTCCGGTTCGCAGCAGGCCGGTTCGGCGGCCGGCCGGTACGCCGCCGGGCTGAAGTGGCCCCGCCACCCGGACGACCCGCCGTCGGACGGGACGGGGCCGATGGTCGCGGAGGTCGTCTGCCGGCCGGTCGACGGGGCCGCCGCCGCGCTGACCGCCCCGGCCGGCATCGCGCCGTACCGGATCGCCCTGGACGTGCCGCCGCGGCCGGGCGACCTCGGGCCCGCCGACCTGTACCTGACGTCCGACGGGAGACAACTCGTGCTCTGGGCACCGCGGTACGGCCGGGCGGTGCGGCCCGTGGTCGGCCATCGGGCCGCACCCGGGCTGCTGCCTCCCGCCGCCCGCCTGCTGCGGCTGCTGGGGCAGGCCGGGACCCGGCCTTGGCGGACGTGGTCCTTCGGGCCCTACGACGCGCTCCCCCACACCCCGCGGGTGCGGTACCGGGAGGTGCTGCTCGCGCCGGCCCGGTGGAACCTTCCCGAGGACGTACGCGCGGCGGCCCGCCGACCGCGGGAGTTCGACGCCCGGCTGGCCGCGTGGCGGTCCGCGTCCCGGCCGGCCCCGCCGCGCACCGTCCTCGTCGACGAGGCGGACCGCCTGCTCCCGGTCGATCTCGACGACGCCCGTGACCGGGAGGTGCTGCGCAGCCGGGTGTGCCGCGGGGTGCGGGCCGTCCTCGAACCGCTGGGCGGGCCGGACACCGATCCCGCCGTCGTGCGCGGGCCGGACGGCGGCCACCTGCTGGAACTGGTGGTGTCCCTGCGCAGCACGGTGCCCGCGGTCGCCGTCCGGCTCGATCCCCGGTGCGCGGTCCGGCCCGCCGCCGCAGGACCGAGTCCGGGTCCGGGTCCGAGTCCTGGTCCGGGAGGCGATCCGGAAGCGTCGGGGCCTGCCCCTGCCAGGGCGCGACCGGGTCCTGGCCCCGCCAAGGGCCGGGCCGGGACCCGGGGTTGGCTGTCCCTGGCCGTGCAGGTGCCCGACCACCGGCAGGACGCGGTGCTGCGCCATCTCGCCGCACAGCCGCCGCGGTGCTTCTGGCTGCGGTACGCCTCACCGGAATTCGGCCCCCACCTGCGGATCCGTTTCCGTGGCGCACGCGAGGAACTCGAACGGGTGGTGCGCCCGGCCGCGGAGGAGTGGGCCGCCCGGATGGCCGCGCTCGGGCTGGCCGGCGCGGCGCGCTGGGAACCGTACCTGCCGGAGACCGAGCGCTACGGCGGGCCCGCCGGACTCGCTGCGGCAGAGGACATGTTCGTGGCGGACAGCTCCCTGGTGCTGGACGCCCTCACCGTCCTCGACCACCGCGTCCCCGGCCTCGACCCGGACGGCCCCGCCGGCCCGGGACGGGCGGCGGACGGCATCCTGCTCGCCGCCGCCGGGGCGGTGTCCGTGGCCCGCGTACTGGCCGACGCGGCGCCCGCGGCAGTCGGCCGGACCCCGCTCGACACCACGGGCCGCAGGTGGCGCGAGGCGCTGCGCGCCCGGTTCCGCTCCGCTGCGGACGACGGCCCGGTCCCGGCCGGCCTGGCCGGTCGGTGGCGTGACCGTGAGCGGGCCCTGGCCGCGTACCGGACCGTGCTGCGCGACCACGGTGAACCGTCGCGGTGGCAGGAGGTGGCGTCGCTGTGCGCCTCCGACCTGATCCATCTGCACGTCAACCGGCTCCTGGGGCCCGATCCGGCGGTGGAGCGGTTGGTGCGTTCCCTGGCCGCGGACCGGCTCCACCGCCCGTCATGACGGGCGGCAGGGAAGTCGCGGCCGCCGTCGCCCTCCGGATCGCGGACGCGCTGGCCGACCCGGCCGAGGTGGCCCGGACGCTGCCCGCGGAGCGGCGGCACACCCTGGGCGACGGCCTCGCCGGCACGGGCCTGCTGCACGCGCTGCTCGCCGGGGCCGTACCCGGGGCGGCCGCCCGTGCACGGGCGCACTGGCGGCTCGCCGCCGAGACGCTCGGGGACGCCCGGCCCGACGGGGTGTTCCGCGGGCCGGGAGGACTGGCCGCGTCGCTGCTGGCCGGCGCCGCAGTGGTGTCCCGGGGCGAAGGGCGCGCCGACACGGTAAGCGACGCGGTACGGGACGGGGTGCGCTGGCTGTCGGCGCGCACCGAAGTGATCGCGGGCCGCCCGTGGCCCGGCACCGTGCCGAGGTCCTTCGCCCTTCCCTGGACCGTCTACGACGTGATGAGCGGCCTCAGCGGCACGGGGCGGGTCCTGCTGGCGGCGTACGGGGCCGGCTGGGCCGCCGAGGCGGCACCCGGGCTGCTGGCCGCGCAGTCCGTCCTGACCCGCATGGTCCTCGGCGGGACTCCGGACCGACCGGGCTGGTGGCAGCCCGCCGGGCACCTGCCCGGGCGCGCGCCGGACCGGGGCGAGGGGGCCGCCCTCACCGGTGCGGCACACGGGATCGCCGGGCCCCTGGCCCTGCTGGCGCTCGGTGAGAGCACCGGTCCGCCGGTGGCCGGGCGACGGGAGGCGGTACGGGCCGCGGCCGACTGGCTGGTGTCCGTGCAGGAGAACGGTTCCTGGCCGCCCCGGACCCCCTACGGCGCCGCCCGGCGCACCGACCCCGGACACGGCCCCGGCCCCGGCCCCGGCCCCGGCAGGGGCTTCGGCCGCCGGGACGCGTGGTGCTACGGCTCCCCCGGCGTGGCCCGCGCCCTCGCCCTCGCCTCGACCGCGCTCGGCGATCCGGCGTACGCCCGGGTGGCCGGCCTCGCCCTGACCGCGCTGGCCGGGCGGCCCGGTACCACCTGGGACACCGACGGGGCCGGCCTGTGCCACGGCAGTGCGGGCGTCCTGGTGTGCGCGATGCGCGCCGGCCACCGGTCGCTCGTGGAGAGCGCCGCGCGGCTCACGCTGCGCCTCGCCCCGGGTCCGCCGACGGCGCGTGCCGGATCCCCGGATGCCCCCACACCGGGGGCGGCGTCGCGGTGCGGGTTCCTCGGCGGAGCGGCGGGTACCGCCCTGGCGCTGGCGCAGTACGCCGGGCTGTTGCCGCAGTCGTCCCCGGTGCCGTGGGACTGCCTGCTCCTGGCCGGCTGACCGGCCGCGTGCTTCCTCCCCCTCACCGACCGTTGGGAGGACCCGGGAGCCGGTGCCTCCCGCCTAGCGTCGAGGAGGCACATCAGAAGGAGCAGGCGGACCGCGCCGCGTTCGTGGCGGACGCCTCGGCAGACCTCCCGCCACGCCCAGGAGTGAACTTCCATGTCCACCCTCCCGCGCAGCACCGCCCCCGCCGCACCGACGGTCCCCACCGGCTCCGCCGCCCTCCGGCGCGCCGTACGCCCGCCGGGCGGACCCGGGCGGGGAAGCGGCCCGCTCGCCTCCCGGGCCTTCCGGCTGTTCCTGCTCACCCAGTCCGTTGCGGGCACCGGAACCTGGGTGCAGCGCACGGCGCAGGACTGGCTGGTGCTGCAGCTCACCGGCAGTGCCGCGGCGGTCGGTCTGGTGGTGACCGTCCAGTGCCTGCCCACCCTGCTGCTCGGGCTCTGGGGCGGTGCGGTCGCGGACCGCTACCGGCCGCGGCGCCTGATGATGCTGTGCAACGGGGCCGCCGCCGCACTGGCGCTCGTCATGACCGTCCTGGTCGGCACGGACAGCGCCCGCTTGTGGTCGGTGTGCGTACTCTCCGGAGCGCTCGGGGTGATCACGACGGTCGAGGGCCCGGCCCGGCAGTCACTCATCCCCCGTCTGGTCGATCCCGAGCACCGCCGCACCGCGACCGGGCTCGCCACCGCCACCTACCAGCTGGCCCGCATCGTCGGCCCGGCCGCCGCGGGTGTCGTCATCGGCTTCCTGGGCACCGGTTGGGCCTTCCTCATCTGCGCCGTCATGCCCGTGCTCTGCGCGGCCGGCCTGTGCGCCCTGCGACACGTCCGCGCACTGGACCGGGCCCCCGCACCGCATCCGGGCACCCAGAACCGCCGGCACGCCGCCCTGCGGACCGTCGCGACCCACCCGCGGCTGCGGTGGACCCTGCTGCTGAGCGGATGCATGGCCCTGTTCGGGATGAACCTCCCGGTGCTCCTGCCGGCCCTGGCCACCGACGGTTTCGGAGCCGCCCCGCAGTCCTTCGGAGTGCTCAGCGCCCTGGTCGCCGTCGGGTCCCTGCTCGGCGCCCTGCTGGCCGCCCGGCTGCGGACCTGTCCGCTGCGCACCCTCGCCGTCTGCGCCGTGGCGATCGGCGCGCTCCAGATCACCGCCGGTTTCGCCCCGTCGATGACGGCCCTCGGCGCGCTGCTCGTCCCCGTCGGGATCGCCGCGCTGTGTTTCACCACCACCGCCGCGACGGCCGTCCAGATGGGTGTCGGACCCGGGCTGCAGGGCCGGGTGGCCGGACTGGCCATGCTGGTGACCCTGGGCGCCACCACGGTGGGCGCCCCGCTGGCCGGCGCGCTCGCCGAAGCCCTCGGGGCACGTTCCGCGTTCGCGCTCGCGGGCGCCTCCTGCGTGGGCGTGGCGGCCCTGGCCCTCGTCGCCGTGGTCCGTACCCGGCACGGCGCCCGGACGGTCACCCGGCAGGCACGGCTCCGCCCCGGGATCGCCGCGGCCCGCCGGCCCGCCACGGCCGAGGCCTGAACGGGCCGGCCTACGCCGCACCGGCCGTCCCCGCACCGGCCGTCCCCGCACCGGCCGTCCCCGCACCGGCTGTCCCCGTACCGGTCGGTCCGGCCGGTCCCCCGGACCGACCGATGGAAGGACATGGCGGCCCCGTCCCCCCGCCTAGCGTGTACGTCCTGGCCGGCGCTGCCGTGCGGGGACGGACCGCGGGAGCGCCGGCCGCCAACGCCCCCGGGCCGTGCGGCCCGGACAGTGAAAGGAGCAGCCCGATGACGTGGGATCCCCTCGCCGTCCCCGCGCAGGACGGCCGAACCGCTGTGATCACCGGAGGAAACGCCGGGATCGGCTACTTCGTGGCCGAGCAACTGGCGCGTGCGGGGGCGCACGTCGTCCTCGCCGGCCGCAGCCCCGAACGCACGCGCACCGCCCTCGACGCACTGCGTGCGGCCGTGCCCGGCGCCTCGGCGACGGACGTACGGCTCGACCTCGCGGACCTGCACTCCGTGCACCGCGCGGCCGAACAGCTCACCGCGGCCGGGCCCGTGGACCTGCTGGTCAACAACGCCGGGGTCACCTCCTCCGGCAAGCGCGCCGAGACGGCCCAGGGGTTCGAGCTGATGTTCGGCACGAACCATCTGGGACACTTCGCGCTGACCCTCCTGCTGACCCCGGCCCTCGGTCCGGACGCCCGGGTCGTCTCCCTGGGCAGCCTCACCCACGGCCGGGCCCGCCTGGACTTCGACGACCTGCAGAGCCGCGACGGATACCGCTCCATGGCCGTCTACGGCAGGTCCAAGCTGGCGGTGCTGCTCTTCGCCGCCGAACTCGACCGCCGCCTGCGCGCGAACGGCAGCACCGTGCGCAGCGTGGCCGCGCACCCGGGGTGGGCCGTCCAGGGTCTGACACCGGCCCGGCCGCCGATGTGGTCGCCCGGCCCGCTCGCCGCGCTGCGCGGCGCCCCGCTGGCCCTGCTCGCGCAGGGCAAGGACCGCGGCGCCTGGCCCGTGGTCCGCGCGGCCACCGACCCGGACGCCCTCGGCGGACAGTACTTCGGCCCGCGCGGGCCCGGCTCGTTGAAGGGCCCCCCGGCGGTGCAGGTCACCGCCGCCTCCGCCCGCGACCGGGAGGCCGCGGCCCGCCTGTGGGCGGTGTCGCAGGAACTGACCGGCGTGCACTGGCCGGCCTGAGCGCGCCGGCGGCCCGCAGCCCGCAGTCCCGGCAGGGTGCCGGGTCCGCGGGCTGCAGGCTGCGGGCTACGGGCTGCCGGACGCCGGACGCCGGCTGCCGACCGCGGGCCTCCGCGTCAGCGCCAGCCGTGGGCCAGCAGTGCGACGTGCGGCAGCCTCAGGTCCCCCTCCGGGGACAGGAACGGCGTACTCAGCGCGGCGGCGTGCCCCAGGACGCGGTCGACCGTCGCGCGGTCCGGCGCGGGCGCCGTCAGCAGTCCGGTGCCCAGCAGCCGGGCGAGCCCTTCCGACCAGGCGGCGGCGTCGACCCGGTGGTCCCAGGCCACGACCCGGCAGAGGGCCGTCCGCAGCCCGGCCCCGCCCAGCAGGCGGGCCATCCCCGCGGGGTCTCCGGGGTGGCCGGACCGCGGCGGCCGCAGGTGTTCGAGGGGTACGCGCGGGACACCGGCTGCGTGGAGGGCCCGGCCGACCAGGGTCTGACCGGCCGCCGGTACGTCCGTCCAGCAGGTCAGGCCGACCCGTCCCCCGGGGCGTACGACCCGGCGCAGCTCGGCGACGACGGCCTGCGCGGGACCGGCGTGCCCGAGGACGAAATTGCCGACGGCGACGTCGAAGGACGCGTCCGGGAACGGGAGCCGGGGCAGCGCCGCGACCAGGGTCCGGGCCCGCGGGGCCGCCGCGCGGGCGAGCCGCAGCATGGCCGGCGAGGGATCGACGGCCGTCACCGCGGCCCCGCGGTCCGCTGCCACCGCGGCCACGGTGCCGGGGCCGGTGCCGACGTCCAGCACCCTGGTCCCGGGGCCCACTTGGGCGGCGTCGAGGAGGGGCACGGCCGGCCCGGCGCAGGCGGCGCCGAGCGTCCGTACGTACAGGGCGGCGTGTTCCTCCCAGAGGTCCACGTCGCGGTGGTCGGGCTGTGGTGTGTCTGCCATGGCCGTCCTCCGTCCGGCTGCCGTGGTGGTGGCGCCGCCCGCGGCGTGCGGGGCCGGGCGCCACCGCCAGCACACCAGGGGCCGGAGCCCGGCCACCACGACCGACCGGAGGAGAGCGCGGAGGAACGGTCGCGTCAGGGACTCCCGGATCCGTACCGGTCAGCCGACGATGCCGACGATGGCGGCGTTGCTGAGGTTGGCCAGGGTGCCGGCCAGCAGGGCGAGGAGGCCGAGCCGGGCGACGTCGGGCCGGCGTTCGGGGGCCAGCGCGCCGAAGGAGCCGAGCTGGATGGCGATCGATCCGAAGTTGGCGAAGCCGGCGAGGGCGAAGGTGGTGATGAGCACGGTCTTGGGTTCGAGGGAGGGGATCTGCGGGCCGAAGGAGGCGTACGCGACGAACTCGTTGATGACCGTCTTCTGCCCGAGGAGGCTGCCCACCGTCGAGGCCTCGTCCCACGGCACGCCGATGAGCCACGCGACCGGCGCGAAGAGCCACCCCAGTACCCGCTGGAACGTCAGGTCGTCGATGCCGAACCAGCTGCCCATCACGCCGAGGATGCCGTTGGCCAGGGCGATGAGCGCCACGAAGGCGATGAGCAGGCAGCCCACGATGACCGCGAGGCGGCCGCCGCTCAGCGCGCCGCGGGCGAGGGCGTCGATGGCGTTGGCCGACTCGGTGTCGCGCACGCTGCGGACGTCGCCCTCCTGCTCCGGCTCCTCGGTCTCGGGGTAGATCGCCTTGGCGATGACGAGCATGGCGGGCGCGTTCATGACGCTCGCCGCGAGCAGGTAGGGCAGTGGAGCGCCGAGCAGCGAGTATCCGACCAGCGTGGAGCCGGCCACGGAGGCGAACCCGCCGGTCATACAAGTGAACAGCTCGGAGCGGGTGAGCCGCCGCAGGTACGGGGCGATGAGCAGGGGGGCCTCGGACTGCCCGAGGAAGATCACTGTGGTCGCCCAGATGGACTCGACCCGGCTGGTCGCGAGCAGCCGGGAGATCGCCCCGCCGACGATCGACACGACCCACTGGATGACGCGGAGGTAGTAGAGCAGCCCGACGAGTGCGCCGAGGAAGATGATGACCGGCAGCACGGCGATGGCGAAGGGGACCGAGGAGCCCTTGGCCAGCGAGCCGAACAGGAACTCCGTTCCCGCGGTCGTGTAGCCGATCAGCTTCGCGATCAGGTCGGCGAACCAGCGCAGTGCCTCGCGGCCGGGCTCCCACTTCAGCACCACGAGGGCGAAGCCCACTTGCAGGGCGAAGCCGATGCCGAGGGTGCGCCAGTTGATCCGGCTGCGGTTGCGCGAGATCGCGAAGCACAGGCCGTAGATCACGAGAAGGCCGAGCATCCCCTGCAGCCGAGTCATCGGACGCGATCTCCCCATCAGGCCGAGGCCGGCCCCCGTGGCCCGGCGGCCTCGCGGACGGGCCGGACGGCGACGGGTGTTCAGGGGGCGGCCGTACGGAACGGAACCGGGGCGAACCCGGGCACGCCGAACTTACGAGACGAACCGCCCACCGGGTCTCAGGACACGCCAGGCCCCCGCCGGGACCCGCGGCCGGTCCCGCCTGCCGCCCCGGCAGCGGCCTCGGCCACCCGCCGCCGGACCGGGGACCATCCGACGACGAGCGCGACCGCGATGACGGGTACCGCCAGCGCGGTCATCGTCCCCACCCCGCGGTCGGCGCACATGAGGGCGAACACGCCGAGCAGGAAGAGCAGGGTGACGGCCTGGCTGTACGGGGCTCCGGGCAGCCGGTGGGCGGGGCGGACGGCGAGGCCGTGGCGGGCCCGGTGCCAGAACAGCAGCGAGCAGATCATGATCATGCCCCAGGTGCCGAGCACGCAGACGGAAGCGAGGTTGGGGACGACTTCGAAGGCCTGCGCGGGCATGACGTAGTTCAGGACCACACCGAGCACCCCGAACGAGGCCGTGAGCAGGATGCCGCCGTACGGCACACGCCCGCGGTTCATCCGGGCGGTGAACCGCGGGGCCGAGCCGGCCACGGCCATCGAGCGCAGGACGCGTCCGGTGGCGTACAGACCGGAGTTGAGCGGGGACAGGGCCGCGGTGAGCACGACGAGGTTCATGACGGCGGCGGCGCCGGGGACGCCGAGCCGGGCGAAGACGGTGACGAAGGGGCTCTGGTCCGCCGAGTAGGCGGTGTGGGGCAGGAGCAGGGCGAGGAGCAGCACGGAACCGACGTAGAAGAGGAGGATGCGCCACATGATCGTCCGGATGACCCTGGGGACGATCGTGCGGGCGTTCTCGGTCTCACCGGCCGCGATCCCGCACAGTTCGAGGCCGGCGTAGGCGAAGACGACGCCCTGCATGACCAGCAGCATCGGCAGGAGTCCGGCGGGGAGGAAGCCGCCGTGATCCGTGATCGTCGCAAGTCCGGGCACCTGTCCGCCGACGGGGTGGCGCGTGGCCACGAGGAAGACCGCGACGGCCATGAAGACGGTGAGGGCACCCACCTTGACGACGGAGAACCAGAACTCGGTCTCCCCGAAGCAGCGCACAGAGACCAGGTTGACGCCGAGCACGAGAGCCAGTGCGGCGAGCGCCAGGACCCACTGGGGGACGGCCGTGAAGACCGACCAGAAGCGCGCGTAGGTGGCGGCGGCCGTGATGTCCGCCATCCCGGTCGTGGCCCAGCAGAGGAAGTACGTCCAGCCGGCCGCGTAGGCGCCCTTCTCCCCCATGAGTTCGCGGGCGTAGCTGACGAAGGCGCCGGAGGACGGGCGGTGGACGACCAGTTCGCCCAGTGCGCGCACGACGAGGAAGGCGAAGAGCCCGCACAGGGCGTAGGCGAGGGCGAGCGAGGGGCCCGTGGTGGCGAGGCGGCCGCCCGTGCCCAGGAAGAGCCCGGTGCCGATGGCCCCGCCGATGGCGATCATCGTCATGTGGCGGGGCCGGAGCCGTTTGCTGTAGCCCGCGTCCCCGGCGTCCTCGCCCGCCGGCGGGGAGGGTGGTGGGGGCGGGGTGCGGAGGGTGGTCATACCTCCGGCGAAGGACGGCAGGAGCCCGCCCCGCTTACTCCGATCGACCGAGATGCGGGGCGATACGTGAGGCCAAAGCGGGGCGGGCTCCTGCGTGACGCCGCTCGCGCGGGCGTCACCGCGGCGGCGTCACTTGTCGATCTGCAGCGTCGCCATCATGCCCGCGTCCTCGTGGTTGAGGATGTGGCAGTGCAGGACGGTCTTGCCCGGGAAGTCGAGGAAGCGGGTCCGGATCACGATGTTCCCCCGCGCCGGGACGTCCACGGTGTCCTGGAAGCCGTAGTTCACCTCGGGCTTGCCGTTGAGGCTCATGACCTGGAAGTCATTGGTGTGGACGTGGAACGAGTGCACCTCGTCGCTGTCGTTGCGGATCGTCCACTCCTCGACCGTGTTCAGCTTGGCCCTGAAGTCGATCCGGTTGTGGTCGAACTGCTTGCCGTTGATGTAGAAGAGCGTGCCGTCCGCGTTCTCGGTGAACACGATCGTCTTGCGGCCGGCGACCGGCTCGTCGGCCAGGTCGTCCACGGGCGCGAAGGTCGTCGGCAGGGCGGCCTGCTCGACGGGGTCCCCGGAGGTCACCACGGTGGCGAGGGTGGCCTGAGGGAACTGGTTGCCGGCCTTGCCGCTGTTGTACGGCTGGGTGATCAGCTCCGTGGTGCCGGCCTTGCCGCCCTGCACGAGCACGTCGTAGCGGGCGCCGGCGGGGATCACGATCGAGTCGACGGGGATCACCTTGTTCACCGGGTAGCCGTCCTGCGCCACCACGTGGAAGGTGGTGCCGGGCAGCGCGACCTTGTAGAAGATGTTCGCCCCGATGTTGGCGATGCGCCACAACTGGGTCTCGCCCGGCTTGATCCGGATGCGGGGGTTGAGCTGGCCGTTGACCGTGCGGGTGGTGGGGGCGCCCATCTTCAGGTCGGCGGTCTTGATCTGGTCGCCGACGATCTGGAAGTCCTTCAGGGCGATGGCGTGTTCGGTGATCCCGCGCAGCTGCGGCGGCATGTACCGGTCGAGCCCGTCGACGACGATGAGACCCGCCATTCCGCCCGCGACCTGCGCGGCGGACAGGGTGTGGGGGTGCGGGTGGTACCAGTACGTGCCCGGCTCCAGCGACTTCAGGAACTGGTACTTGAAATCGAAGGTCTTGCCCGGATCGATGCTCAGGAAGATGTTGTCGGAATTCCCGCCGGGCGAGACGTGCATTCCGTGCACATGGAGATTCGTGAACTTGTCGAGCTTGTTCTCGAAGGTGATCTCCATCCGGTCACCGGGCTTCAGGCGCAGGGTCGGCGGCATGTAGAGACCGTTGTAGGTCAGCGCCCACAGGTCCTTCCCGGCCAGCCGGACCTTCTTGCGCTCCACCACGATCCGGGTCTTGAGCAGACCGTCCTCGCTGACCACCTCGGCGGGGTCCCGCAGGTCCTCGGTGGACGCGGCGGTCAGCGCGGGCGACGGCGAGCCCGTGGGAGCCGAGGTGGCGGCCGAGGGGGCGGCCTGGCCGGTGTCCTTCCCCGTCGTGCCGCAGCCGGAGGCGAAGGCGAGGGCCACCAGGAGGGACCCGACCGCGGTCCACCTGCCGAAGGGGTGTCTGATCATCCGGACTCTCCGCAAGAAAAAAGAGGGAACAACACGGCCACCGGGGCCGATTCCGCGCCATCATGCCGCCCCGGGCCGGAAAAGCCGCCCAATGACCCGCAGTGCGGCGAGGGTTATCGGAAATGAGCGACACGACGACCGAATACCGCGCAGCGGTGATACGACTTTCATTCCGGGTCTGGTGGAATTCGGCCCGCCTCCCGTCCGAACGGAGGACAGGCCGGGCCCCGCGTCCGTGGGCTACTCGTGGGACCGGCGGCCACCCGCGACCCGCCGCCCGTCACCGGAAGGCCGCCCCCATGAACCGTCACCCCGCCCCCAGCCCGGACCCCGCCGCCCACGGCGGTGACACGGGGACTCCCCGGCCGGGCGTCCGCCCCGCGCTCGACACCGTCGACCGGGCGGTCGCGGAGATCGCCGCGGGCCGTCCCGTCGTCGTGGTGGACGACGAGGACCGCGAGAACGAGGGCGACCTGGTCTTCGCCGCGGCCCACGCCACGCCCGAGCTGATGGCCTTCACCGTCCGGCACACCTCCGGGGTGATCTGCGCCCCCATGACGGGTGCGCTGCTCGACGCCCTCCGGCTGCCCCCGATGACCGCCGTCAACGAGGACCCCAAGGGCACCGCGTACGCCGTGTCCGCCGACGCCCGCACGGGTGTCACGACCGGCATCTCGGCGGCGGACCGGGCCAGGACGGTACGCCTGCTCGCAGACCCCCGCACCGGACCGTCCGACCTGACCCGGCCCGGCCACGTCTTCCCGCTGCGGGCCGTCGCGAACGGGGTCCTGGAGCGCCCCGGGCACACCGAGGCCGCCGTGGACCTGGCACGGCTCGCCGGTCTGCCGCCCGTCGGCGTGATCGCCGAGATCGTCGACGACGACGGTTCCATGGCGCGGCTGCCGCGGCTCCTCGCCTTCGCCCGGGAGCACGGGCTGGCGATCATCTCCATCGAGGACCTGATCGCGCACCGGCGGCACGACGCCGCCGGCGTCCGGCGCGCCGCCACCGTCTCCCTGCCGACGACGCACGGGAACTTCACCGCGGTGGGCTACCGCGACGGGGCGACGGGCTGCGAGTACGTGGCCCTCGTCGCCGACGGGCTCGACGAGCGGGGCCGCGTGCCCGACGGCGCCGACGTCCCCGTCCGCCTCCACTCCGGCTGCCTGACCGGGGACGTCTTCGCGTCCCTGCGCTGTGACTGCGGACCGCAGCTGGGCGAGGCGCTGCGGCGCGTCGCGGCGGGCGGCCGCGGCGTCGTGGTCTACCTCGCCGACCACGAGGGGCGGGGCATCGGGCTGGTGCAGAAGCTGCGCGCGTACGCGCTGCAGGAGACCGGACGGGACACCGTGGACGCCAACCTGGAGCTGGGACTGCCGGCCGACGCCCGGGACTGGACCGCGGCCGCCCGCATCCTCGGCGACCTGGGCGTCCGGTCCTGCCGGCTGCTGTCCAACAACCCGGACAAGGCGCGCGCACTGGCCTCGCTGGGCGTGCCGGTCACGGCCGTGGAGCCGCTGCCCGCGCCGGCCGGAGCCGACAACATCCGCTACCTGGTGACCAAGCGCGACCGGATGGGGCACCGGCTGCCCTGGCTGTCCGAGAGCACGGGCCGCCGGTCGTGACGACCGGCCCGGTGCGCGCCCCCGCGGCGCCCGTCCGCACGGCTCCCCGCCGCCCGCGGACCGCGCCGGGCCTCAGGTCTCGCGGTCGCAGGCCGCGCAGATGCGGATGCCGCTGATCTGCGGCCACCAGGCGTCGCCCGGCTCGGTGGGCCGGTCGCCGGGTACCGCCGGCATCCCCGCCGTGCTGCGCCCGCACAGGGTCACCGGGCCGGCCCGCAGTCCGCTGTCGTCCGTCTCCGCCGCGTGGACCTTTCCGATGCGGTCCCGGGCGGTCGGGCCGGCCGGACGGTGCGGTGGTCGCGCCACCGCCTCGTGGACGGCCGCGTATCCGTTCACCGCGACTCCCTCCCGGGTCGTCGGGCCGCGGCGGCCGGGGCGTCCGGATCGTGCACGGGCCCGGGCAGGGCCCCGGCGATCGCCCGTACGTCGTCGTCCATGCGGCGCACGTGCAACAGCACACGGGCCTGCTCGGGGGTGGGGGTCCCGGCCTGCGGCGCGCCGCCCGTCGGCGCGGGAGCCCCGTCCGGCCGCCGCTCGGCCAGCTCCTCCAGCCGGACGGCGAGTGTCCGCGCCCGCTCCTCCAGCACCACCCGGGCCGGTGAACCGGACCAGCTGCCGGGTGCGCCGCGGCCGGCCTCCACCGCGAGCACCCGGGCGTGGTAGGCGCAGGTCTCCAGCAGCCCCTGCACGTAGAGCGAGGTCCGGCGCCTGCTCCGGTGGGGGGCGACGGGGTGCACGAGGGGTGTCAGCGAACGCGCCAGTTCCTCGACGCTGCGGTCGGCGGCGTGCGCGGCGCGGACCGGGCCGTCAGGAGCGGGGTCCGCCATCGGCGAGGTCAGCCGGCGGGTGCTCGCGGTGACCGAGTCCGCCAGCGCCCGCAGTGCGTCGGCGAGGAGGGCGTCGGTGCGCTGATCTGTGGCACGTGGCAGGACGAGGACGGCGGCGGCGCCCCCGCACAGCACGCCGAACGCCGTCTCGGCGATCCGGATGAGCAGCAGACCGTCCGTGTAGCTGCCGAGCAGGTCGGAGAGGAGGGCGATCATCAGTGTGATGAAGAAGGTGGCCGCGGTGTAGGACAGCGCCGCCGTGTACGCCATGCCGAAGACGCAGACCAGGGTGAGGGCGAAGGCCGGCCAGGGGTGGTCGGCGAGGGGGGAGGCGACGAACAGGCCGACGAGTGCCCCCACCAGGGTCCCGGCGACCCTGCGGGACCCCTTGAGCGCGATCTCGCCGGTGGAGGAGGTGTTGAAGAAGACCATCCAGCAGGCGAGGACCGCCCAGTACCAGTGGTCCGCGGAGATCAGCTGCCCGCCCACGGTCGCGACGGCGGCGCCGCAGGCCACCTGGACGGCCGCGCGGGTGGTCGGCCGGCGCAGCCCGCCGGGCTCGGGCTCCGGGGGTGCGGGAGCCGGGGACATGGGGGCCGGAGGCGTGGCGGCCGGGGGTGCGGCGGGCTCGGCGGGTGGGGACTCCGGGGCCGGTGGCGCCTCCTCCGGGTCGGCCGGGGTTCCCGGGGACCAGCGGAACGCCTCGCGGAGCGCGGCCGCCGCCTGCTCGAAGTCCGTCAGCGCCTGATGGGCGTCGGCGACGGCCGACGGGGTCTGCGTGGAGGCCGGGGGCGCCGTGGTCGTTCCGCCGCGGGCCAGCGTCTCGGGCAGGGCCCGGAGCCGGGCCGCCAGCAGGTCGCCGCCCGCGGCGGTCCCGGCCGTGCGGGTGCCGGGTCCCGGCAGGTGCAGGTGGTGGGCGAAGTCCTCCGCGGACGTGCCGGCGTCCTGTCCGGCCCGCAGCAGCATCACCGCGAGGCGTTCGGCCCGTACGTCCGCCTCGGTCGTCCGGGTCCGCACCCGAGCGGCGACCGCCGGGCCGGCGCACCCCTCGACACTGTCCTGGAGCATCAGTGCGCAGGTGTGCAGCCGCTTCAGCCGGCGCCGCAGCGCGGTGGTCCGGCCGGCGCGGCGCCCCTCCCGCGCGGTGCCGCCGGGGGCGCCGGCGAGCGCCGCCAGCGCCCGGGCCACGTCGTCGAGGCAGGCCCGTACGGACCTGCGCAGCCGTACGAAGGACCGGTCCGGCGAGGTCCGCAGCAGGACGAACCGGACGAAGGCCCCGCAGCCGAACGCCACCGCCAGGGCCGCCCACAGCAGGGGCAGTTCGTCCGCGGGCAGGGGCACGAACTGCATGACGAAGTACATCTGGAAGGCGTTCATGCCCAGGGCCGTCCCCCGGGGCCCGTAGCGGCGGACGTACACCGTCGCGAAGAGCAGCGCCACGAAGACCGCCCCGGACGCCGGCGGAGAGGGGGCGAGGAGCACGGCCACCGTGGCCGACAGGAGTGCGGCCGGCAGGCCGAGCGCGTGCGTGACGGCCTGTTCCGCCTCCCGCGGACCGGTCAGCACCATCGACCACACCAGCGCGGAGGAACCGGCCGCGACCAGGAAGGGCGTGGCGAACCCCAGGGCCCACAGCACGGCGAGGGTCAGACAGATCGCGCCGACGGTGTGGGCGGCCCCCACGAGCCTGACCAGCCCGGGGTCGGTGGCGTGGAGCAGGTGCCGGACGGCGCTCCGCGCCCCGTCCGGTGAGCGTGTCCCGCCCTTTCCGGCGCTCACCTCACCAGTGAACCCCGATCACCGGGTCCGGGCGCGCGGAGCGCGCGGTATGCGCGGTGTGCGCGGTGTGCGCGGGCGGCCGCGGGCCGCAGGGGTCGCACGGGCGCAGGAAAAAGGGCCGGCTGGTCGCCGGCCCGGTGGTGCGCAGGTACGTTTCCGGAATGTGCTGTGGGGGTCTACTCACGGATTGAAACCGCCGGTCCGCATGCCCGGTGAGCGGTTGCCGTCACAGCCGCGCATGCTCCCCATGTCGCGGACGTTCCGGATGGTGTCCCTGCTGTTCTGTTGGTCTTCCCTGTGCACGCCATCGACCCTACGGATCCGTCCGGGCCCCCCGGATCCTCCGACCGGGGCGTGACCGGGGCCACGCGCCGTTCGTCCGATCGGTTACGCGTCCGGTCCCCCGCGCGGGACGATGAGCCCCGCCCGCGCCAGTGACAGCAGCACCTCTCCCGCCTGGGCGGGGTGGGCACCGGCCTCCGCGGCGGCGCGCAGGGCGGTGCGGGTGCCGTCGCACAGCGCGAGCAGGTCCCTGGTCCCGGGGTCGAGGCGGAACGCGCGCACGGGTTCGCGCCACACCCGTTGCAGGGCCACGGTGACCGGGACCTCGGGGAGGTGCGCGGGCGCTTCCGGTGCGGTCACGTCGTGGCCGTAGGAGACGACCAGGACGGTCGCCGGAACGACGGGGACACCGTGGTCGATCCATTCCCCGCCGAGTCGGCTCTGCCGGCGGGCCCCGTCCCCGTCCCAGTACCGGGCGGCATCGGCGGCGATCTCGTCGCGGCGCAGCCGGAAGCGCTCCAGCTCGAACCGGCCGAACTCCACCAGCCCCGCGGGGATCCGGCCGGCCGCGTCCTCCAGGAACGCCTCCGCCGCCCGCTGGGCGCCGACCGGGTCGTCCGGGTGCGGCCGGCGCACCGTCGCGGTCAAGTGCCGTTCCAGAAAACCACGATGGTGTTCCGTCACTTCCGTCACCGTCTCCGGCAAGGCCTGGGCGACCACCAGTCGGTGCTTCGCGGCGACGTCCAGGGCCACCCTGGCGTACGCGTCGTCGGGGACCCGGGCGAGCAGTTCCAGCTCGTCCTCGCTCAGGCCGAAGCGGGCGCGTACCGCCTCGGGATCCTCGTGCAGTTCGGCGGCGGTCAGCAGGGGGCTCGCGAGGAGGGCCGCGAGGGCGTCGATCACCGTCATCGCGAACCCCTCCCCCGTCCGGCCGCCGGGGCCGCCGTGCCGGGCACAGCCCGGGGCACCGGCGGTGCGAAGCGGGGCCCGACCGTGTCGCGGGCCCGGTCGATCTCGGCGGTGATCTCCGCGAAGTCCTCGGGGAAGTCCTGGTCCCGCTCCAGCAGGGTGGCCTTGATGTCGGTGCGGGCGGAGAGTTCGGCCAGGAGCGCCCACACCCGTTCGGGGACGGGTGCGCTGTGGGTGTCGCGGGCGGTGCCGTCCGGGTCCTGCGTGCCGCCCGCGAGGTGGACCTGGACGACACGCTCCAGCGGGATGGTGTCGAGGAAGTCGGCCACGTCGTAGTGGTGGTTGCGGGAGTTGATGTCGAGGTTAGTCAGGTCCAGCAGCAGGCCGCACGTACAGTGCTCCATCACCTCGGCGATGAACTGGGCCTCCGACAGCGGGTTCGGCAGGTCGATGTGATAGGTGATGTTCTCCAGGATCAGGGGGACGCCCACCTCGTCCTGGACCTGCTGGGCGCGCCGCGCGACGTCCCGGGCGACGGTGCGGCTGCGCGGCAGCGGCGTCAGCGTGCCCACGGAGATGTCCTCGGACCGGGTGAAGCAGAGGTGGTCGCTGAACCAGGGGGCGTCGATCTCCGCGACCAGTTCGGCGAGCGCCGCCACGTAGTGCGGGTCGGGGGGCCGGGGCGAGCCCAGCGAGAGTTCCAGGCCGTGCGGGACCAGCGGATGACCG
Source organism: Streptomyces erythrochromogenes (assembly GCF_040684695.1). GTDB lineage: Bacteria > Actinomycetota > Actinomycetes > Streptomycetales > Streptomycetaceae > Streptomyces > Streptomyces erythrochromogenes_C. Next base: position 21,585 of record NZ_JBFBGM010000025.1, on the reverse strand, counting down.
CGGCGCAGCTCGCGCAGGGCCTGACGGCTGTCCGGGGGCGCGAACAGGTAGTGCTCGGTGATGACTTCCAGCCAGTCGACGGCGTTGCCCGACGCGGCGATCCCGTCGGCCAGTTCACGGCGGTACCCGAGCCCGGAACCGAGGTGCGGCAGGTGTGCGGTCATGGGGTCTCCTCGGACGGCGGTCGCGGGCCGGGCGGCGGACGCGGCCCTTCCCGCAGCGGTCCCTCACGACGTTAGGGACCGGCCGGGCAGGCCCCGTCCTGCGAACGGTCGATCCTCCGGGAGGAGCCGCCGGGGACGCGGGCCGGTTCGTCCGGACGGACGTCCGATCGCAGGACAGTTCCGGTCCGCGCGGGTTCCTAACGTGGTGGCAGTCGCTGACCGGCGCACCACCCCCGCGCCGGGCTCCGGCCCCCCGCACGGAAAGCCGGCCGCGGCGGCGACCCCCGCCTCCGGCCCGTGCACCATCCAGCAGGCAGCGCCCCGGCCGTCCCGGTGACCCGGGGCCCGCCTCAGACGATCGGGAGTTCCCATGACCCGCACCACCACCGCGACCGCCGCTCGCTCGTTCGGATTCGAAGCGCTGCCGGCGACGGTCGAGGGACCCGCAGCCGCCTGTCAGCAGTCCTGTGTCGACTGCCTCACCGTCACCCCGGACGCCGACGTGCGGACCCGCCGTACCCACCCGTCGCCCCGGCCGCGCCGCTGAGCGTCCGCACCGGACACCCCCGAGAGGAGCCATTCGATGTCCCCTACGTCCTCTTCCCCCGTGCTCGCCGACGGCCCGGCCACCGGTCCCGCCGCGGAGCTCGGCTTCGCGGTGGTCCCCTGGGCCACCCGTCGCCACGCCGACCCGATGATGCGCTGCATCTCCTGTGCCGGTCCGCCGCCGCCCCCGCCGTCCTGCAGCACGCGGGTCCGGCACTGAACCGCTGATCGGCCGCGGGAGGCCGGGTCCGACCAGGACCCGGCCTCCCGTTCCCCGTGCCCGGCTCCGGCCCGGCACGTGACCCTCCCGAGGAGCCCACCGTGACCACAGCACCCTCGCCCCCGCGCCCGGCGTCTCCGCCCGTGTCCGCACCCCCACCGCAGGGTCCGCCCGCGGCGCCGGCCGTCGAGGCGCGCGGCCTGCGCAAGACCTACGGGTCCGTCGAGGCCGTACGCGGGGTGGACCTGAGCGTGCGGCCCGGGGAGATCTACGGCTTCCTCGGCCCCAACGGCGCCGGCAAGTCGACGACCATCGGCATGCTGTGCACGCTCGTGGAGCCGTCCGCCGGGACCGCGACCGTCGCGGGACACGACGTCGTGCGCGACCGGGACGCGACCCGGCGCCGGATCGGCCTGGTCTTCCAGGAGTCCACGCTCGACTCGCAGCTGACCGTGGAACGCAACCTCCGCTTCCACGCCCGGATGTACGGGATGCCCCGGTCCGCCGTGGCCCCGCGCGTCGACCACGTCCTGGACCTGGTGGGCCTGGCCGAACGGCGCCGCAGCAGGGTGAAGGAGCTGTCGGGCGGCATGCGGCGGCGCGTGGAGATCGCGCGCGGCCTGCTGCACGCCCCCCGGGTGCTGTTCCTCGACGAACCCACCGTCGGACTGGACCCGCAGACGCGCCGCCACCTCTGGGACTGCATCCGCGAACTGCGGCGCACCGAGGGCGTCACCGTCTTCATGACCACGCACTACCTCGACGAGGCGGAGGTCTGCGACCGGATCGCGATCATGGACAAGGGCGTCGTCGTGGCCCTGGGCACCCCGGCGGAGCTGAAGGCCCGTACGGGCGCGGACGTGGTCACGTTCACCACGCCGGACCCGGGTGCCGCGGTCGCGGCCCTGCGGAGCCGTTTCGGGCTGTCCGGCCGCGCGGACCCGAGCGGGGGCCCGGTGGTCGTGCTCGTACCGGACGGGCCGGCGTTCCTGCCCCGGCTGGCCTGCGAACTGGGCGTGCCGGTCCGGTCCATGGAAGTGTCGCGGCCGACCCTGGACGACGTGTTCCTCGCCCTGACCGCCCGCTCGGGCGGCGGGCCGGCCGCGGAGGGCGGGCCGCCGGCCCGGAACGAGCGGGAGGCGTGGGCCGCGAGCAGGAGGGCGGCCCGGTGAGCGCCGCCGGCCTGCGTGCGCCGGCGGTGACGGCTCCCCCGGCCGTCTTCACCCGGCTCCCGGTCACGGGGGTGCGGGCCCAGCTGCGGGCCGTGGGCGTGGTGTGGCACCGCGACCTGCTCCGGCTGCTGTCCGAACCCGTACGCGTGGCCACCGCGCTGCTCCAGCCGTTGCTGTTCCTGTTCGCGCTGGGCGGCGGACTGGGCTCGCTGACCCGGTCCGCGTACGGGGTCCCGTACCAGACCTTCGTCTACGCGGGAGCGCTCGCCATGCCGGTGGTCTTCGCCTCCATCGGGGCGGCCTCCTCGATCGTGTGGGACCGCGAGTTCGGCTTCCTGCGGGAGATGCTGGTCGCTCCCGTCAGCCGGACGGCGGTGGTGGCGGGCAAGTGCCTGGGCGGGATGACCACGGGCCTGTTCCAGGGCACGCTCGTGCTCGCGCTCGCCGGTGCGGTCGGAGTCCCCTACGACCCCCGGCTGATGTTCACGCTGCTCGTGTACATGGCCCTGCTGGCGTTCACCTTCTCCTGCTTCGGTGTGCTGGTGGCGGCGAGGATGCGTTCGGTGCAGTCCTTCATGGCGCTGACCCAGATGGTCGTGCAGCCGCTGTTCTTCCTCTCCGGGGCGCTGTTCCCGCTGTCCCGGCTGCCGGGCTGGCTGGCCGTCGCCACCCGGTTCGACCCGCTGACGTACGCGGTGGACCCGATCCGCCGGGCTGTCCTGGGCACCGTCGGGGCGGCGACCGCGGCTCCCGGTGTGACGTGGGGCGGCTACCTGGTGCCGGTCTGGCTGGAGCTGCTGCTGGTCCTGGCGTCGGGTTCGTGCATGCTGTGGGCGGCCTCGCGGGCGTTCCGCCGCGGCTGAGCACGGCACCTGGTTCGCGCGAAGGCCGGCCCTCTCGGGCCGGCCTTTTCGGCGGTGTCCCGTGTCGGCCGGGAGGTTCAGGCCGGACGGCGGGGGCGGTGGAGGGCGAGCCGGAGGCCGCTGGCGAGGACCCACAGGACCAGGGGCCAGATGGCGATCCGTTCGAAGCCGCCCTGGAAGGCGTGCCCGTGCAGTTCGATGCCGAAGCAGACGCCGGCCGCCAGCCCCAGACAGCCGGTCGTCCGACCGCAGCGCCCCCACCAGCGCGGCAGGGCCCCGGTGTCCGACAGCAGCGGGGCCAGCACGGTCACGGCGACGTTCCCGCACAGCAGGGCGACGAGGGCTCCCGCGTAGTGCGGCACGGGCCGGACGTCGTACGGGCTCGCCGCGATCACGACGGTGCCCGCCGCGGCCAGGAGGACCAGGGCGACCGCCAGTGAGCGGCGGCGTCCCGGGCGCAGCATCGGGCGGACGAACAGCACCCCGGCGCCCAGGCCGACCGCGGCCAGGGCCCAGGACAGGTTCACCGCCGTGGACAGGGGGGAGCACACCCAGCGGCCGTCCAGGTGCGAGCAGTCGGCGGCGCCGAGCGTCGACACCATGTCGCGGGCCAGGTCCGGCGCGTGCATGCGGGTGGAGGCGAGCCTGCTCACGACGGCCGTCTGGACGGCCGAGGCCAACCACAGGAGACCGCCGATCCGGGCGGCCGTGCGGTGGCGGGCAGGGGTCCGGGGGCGTGGGCCCGGCCGGATCGGAGGGGTGGGTGAGGGCAGTGTGGTCATGCGTTCCACGCTCCGGCCGGACCGGCTCCGGCCGCGTCCGGCGAACGGCCTCTCCGCGCGCCGCTGCGGAATCGTCCTCTTCCCGGCCGATCGAAGGAAGGGGTCCGGTCGCGGGTCCGTGCGGCATGCGTGAGGGCCCGGTGCCGTTCGGCACCGGGCCCTCACGGGCGGGCTGGCCCTACGCCTTGAACACCGTGGACGGGACGTTGAGCACGGTCGACGGCAGCGTGGTGCCGGCGAGGGATATGGCCTTCTCGCCTGCGGGGAGGTTGATGGCCTTCCCGTTCACCGGCAGGTTGATCGCCTTCTCGCCTGCGGGCAGGTTGATGGCCTTCTCGCCTGCGGGCAGGTTGATCGCCTTCTCACCGGCCGGCAGGGCCTTCGCCCCGGTGGTGGCCGCCGACACGGTCGCTGCCTGTGCGTTGAAGGCGGTGCCCGTCAGGGCGACGGCGCCGACGGTCAGGGCGGTGGCAGTGAGAGCACGGAGCTTGCGCATGGTCTGTTCCTCCGAATGCGGGGGACCATCGGTGCCGTGCCGGGTTCCGGCAGGTCCCGTGGGGGGGAGATGGGGGTTCCTCGGGCACCGATGCGTCCAGTGAAGCCGCAGGGCGCTCACCGCGGCGTCGTCCGACCGGAGGACCGCCAGGACGACAGGGCGACGACACGGGCGCAGGGCCGCGGGACCCGAAGAACCCCCGGTCGCGGACCGGGGGTTCTTCGGCGGGCGTGCGGAGGCGGCGTTCAGGGGCAGGGGACTCGGGGGCCCGCCGCGGGGACGTGGGGCGTGCCCAGTCGGCGTACCTCGGCGCTCACCACGTCCACCACCCGCTCCGCCTGGCCGTCCGTGAGGACGAGGGGCGGGGTCAGCCGGATCGCGCCGACCGCGCGGGGGACGAGTACGCCCGCGGCGGCGGCCCGGGCGGGGATCGCGCGGGCCCGTTCCGCGATCGCCGGGTCGCCGGTCAGTTCCACCGCCAGCATCAGGCCCCTGCCGCGCACCGTGCGGACCCAGGGCAGGTCCTCCAACGGGCGCAGCGCCGCCAGTATCGCGGCGCCGGTCGCGGCGGCCCGGCAGGTCAGGTTCTCCCGTTCGATGATGTCGAGGTTGGCCAGCGCCACGGCCGCGGCCGTGGCGTGCCCGCTCGCGGTGAAACCGTGCCGCAGCGGGAAACCGTCCAGCATTTCCAGGACTCGGCGGCCGACCAGGACCGCCCCCATGGGGATGTAGCCGCTCGTCAGGGCCTTCGACGTGACCACGATGTCCGGTTCGAGGCCGAGGCCCGGCGAGGCGAACCAGTCGCCGGTGCGCCCGTATCCGGTCGCCACCTCGTCGGCGACGAGCAGGATGCCGTGGGCGTCGAGGACGCGCCGTACGGCGGGCCAGTAGCCGGCGGGCGGCACCACGTTGCCCGCCACACCCATGACCGGCTCGCCGATGAACGCGCCGATGCGGGAGGCTCCGACGCTCCGGATCCGCTCCTCCAGTTCGGCCACCAGGTACGGGACGGCGTCCGGGCCGAGTGCGGCCGGGTCGGGCCGGGTGAGCCGGACGGTGTACCGGGAGGACCCGGCGCCCAGGCCCTGGTGGACCTCGTCGCGGGCGGTGACGGCGAGGGCTCCGGCGGTCGCGCCGTGGTAGGAGCCCTCCAGGGCGAGCACGTACGGCCGGTGCCGCCCGTCGCGGTGGAAGTGCGCGAGGCGGGCCAGCTTCAGGGCGGTCTCGGTGCCCTCGCTGCCCGAGGAGGTGTAGAACACCCGGCTGCCGGGCACCGGTGAGAGGCCCACGAGCCTGCGGGCCAGCAGCAGCGCCGGCTCGTTGACCGGTCCGGCGTGCAGCGGGTAGGCCATCAGTTCGCGCATCTGCGCGGCCGCCGCGTCGGCGAGTTCACCGCGGCCGTAGCCGACCGCGCACTGGCCGAGTCCGGCGAGGGTGTCGATCAGCGCCCGGCCGGTGCTGTCCCACACCACCGCTCCGCGGCCGCGCACGAGGCAGAGCCTGTCGGCCGGGGACCGGCCGACCAGGGCATTGGGGAGCAGGACCGGGTAGCCGGCGTCCCGGTCCGGGGCGGTGGCCGCGGCCGGGTGGAGCCCGGCCGGCAGGGGGGTCTTCGGCAGCATGTGCGCCTCCTCGCGTCGCGCCGTGCAGGACGCGTTCACGGTAGGCACGGTGCCCCTGGGGCCCTTCATGCGTTCGAGCGATGCCCGGGACGACGGCGGGGTGGCCCGGGCACGGACGGCCCCGGGCGCACCCGGCTCCGGGGGTCATTCGAGCAGGTGCGTCCGCATCGCCTTGGCGACGGCCGCGCCCCGGTCGGACACGCCGAGCTTCTCGTACAGCCGGCGCAGGTGCGTCTTGACCGTGGTCGGCGCGAGGTAGAGCTCCTTGGCCATGTCGGGCACCGACAGGCCCTGCGCGATCATCTGGAGGACCTGCCGTTCGCGGGCGCTGAGCAGCGGTTCCTCCGACCGGGCGCGCGAGCGCACCTCGGAGGCGAGTCCGGTGACCAGTTCGGGCGGCAGCACGCTCTCGCCCTTGGCGCAGGCCATGACGGCCGCGACGATGTCGTCGCGGTCGGCGCCCTTGGAGAGGTATCCGGCGGCGCCCTCCTGCACGGCCCGGTAGACGACGTCGCTCTCGGTCGTGGCCGACAGCAGCAGCACCCGGGTCTGCAACTCGTCCCGGGCGACGGCGTGCGCCACCTCCAGCCCGTCGAGCTCCGGCATCCGGTAGTCGAGCAGGGCCACCGCGGGCCCGTGCTCACGGATCGCCTCCAGGGCGGCGCGTCCGTCGGCGACGGACGCCACGACCTCGATGCGGCCGCTGCCGGTCAGCGCGGAGACGATGCCCTCCCGGTAGACGGGGTGGTCGTCGCCGACGACCACGCGGACCCGTTCCTTCTGTCCGTACGTCATGCCGTCTCGCCGCCCGAGTCGCCGGGCAGGGTCGCGGCGGGGTCGGGGTTGACGTCCGGGTCCCGGTGGCGGTCCAGGGGCACGGTGACCCGTACCCAGGTGCCGCGTTCCGCGGGGAGCAGCTCCATGCGTCCTCCCAGGGCCTCGATCCGGGCGCGTTGCGAGGCCATTCCGATGTGGCCCTCGGCCAGCCGGTCGGCGAGCAGGCCCGGGTCCACGCCGACCCCGTCGTCCTGCACTTCCAGGATCACCGCAGTCCCGGTGTCCCGCAGCCCCACGCGGACGCGCGTGGCCCGGGCGTGCCGGACGACGTTGCCGAGGAGCTCGCGGGCCGCCCCGAAGAGCATGGGGTCGGCAGGGGTCCTGGGGGTGCGGTCCAGGGCGCAGTCGACGGTGATGCCGCCACGTTCCGCGGCGGTCTCCGCGAGGGTCCGCACCGCCGCGGCCAGGCCGGCCTGCTCCAGCACGGAGGGGTGCAGCGTCACGCTGACCTGGCGCAGTTCGCGTTCGACGTCGGCGAGCAGCTCGTACGCCCGGTCCACGTACGCGGGGCCGCCGTCGGCGGCCTTGCGTGCCTGGCCGAGGTCCTGGCGTACCGCCAGGACCGTCTGCAGCGGACCGTCGTGCACGGACTCGGCGACGGCGCGGCGTTCCCGGCTCTCGGCCGATACGACGTCCTCCAGCAGCACGGAGCGGCTGATCGTCAGTGCGGCCACGCTCGCGAGCCGGCGTTCCTGGACCCGCGACACCGCGATCGCGACGGCGCACAGCAGGACCAGCATGGCGAGGATGGCCAGGCCCTGGCCGGTGCCGAGCTGCCGGCGGAAGGCCGGGTCGGAGAGGACGGCTCCGCCGCCCGCGATGGCCGCCAGCGACAGCAGGAGCGCCTTGCGGCCGGGGTGGGTGGCGGTGAAGAACGGCAGGAAGGCCAGCAGGCCGAGCGAGAGGTAGCTGCCGACGGACAGGAACTGCAGGGCGCACACGGCACCCACGTCCATGATCGCCATCGGGGTCGTCTCACGGATGCGCCGGGCCCGGACGGGCCGGTGCCGCCACATCCACCAGGTCACCAGGGACAGCAGCCCGTACACGCCGACCAGGGCGAACTGTGCGGGCCACTGGTCGGGCGGGGTGCCCGCCCACGCCACCAGCGCCATGACGGCCACGAGGCCGAGCCGCAGGATGCTGCGCAGGCGCTGTGCCTGTTCGTCGAAGTCGAGGTAGATGGCGGCGACCGCGTCGGCCCCGGCGGCGCCGGGCTCCACCGGCGGCCAGTGCCCGACCCCGTTGCGTCCGGCGCCTTCGCTGCCGTCCTGGTGCACCGTCCCATTTTAGGCCGGGTCGTCGTATCGGGCCGGGTGCCGTGTCCCCCGAACGGGTGCGGGAGGGAGGATCCGGTAGGGCCGGTGGGCGGCCCGGCCGGGTGGTGCCCCCGCGCGGGACCGCTTCCTACGCTGGCGCGGCCGCGAGAGCGCGGTCCCGAGAGGAGGACGCCATGCGCGCCACACTGATCCAGCTCCGCGTCGACGACACCGAGGACGCGTCGGCCCGCCGCCGTCGGGCGGCGGGCCTCGTACGGGCCCGGGCCGGGGACGATCTGGTGGTCCTGCCCGAAGGGTGGGCCGCCGGGGCCTGGAACCATGCCACCTGGTCCCGTGACGCCGAGCCGCTGGACGGGCCAACCGCGCGGGCGATGTCCGGCGCGGCCAGGGACGCAGCCGTCTGGCTGCACGCCGGGACCATCGTGGAACGCGCCCCGGACGGGACCCTCTACAACACCGCCCTGGTGTTCGGTCCGGACGGCGCTCTCCGGGGCCACTACCGCAAGATCCACCGGTACGGCTTCGACACCGGGGAGGCGGCCCTGATGGGGGCCGGCGAGCGGATCGTGACCGTGCCGACGGGCTCCGGCCCGATCGGTCTGGCCACCTGTTACGACCTGCGCTTCCCGGAGCTGTTCCGGGCCCTGCTCGACGCCGGGGCGCGGTTCCTGGTGGTCCCGGCGGCCTGGCCGGCCGGGCGGCTGGAGCACCTGCGGCTGTTCGTCCGTACGCGGGCCGTCGAGGAGCAGTGCTTCGTCCTGGCCTGTGTCGCCGCGGGTGAGCACGGCGGGGTCCGGCAGGCCGGTCACAGCATGGTCGTCGACCCGTGGGGCACGGTCCTGGCCGAGGCGGGCGAGGACGAGGAGGTCCTCACCTCCGCCATCGACCCGAACGAGGTGGACCGCGTCCGGGCCGAACTCCCCGTCCTGCGCGACCGTGTCCTGGGCATCCCCGCTCCCGTGCGCTGATCCGGGCGTCGCCCGCCCGGTTGTCCTTCGTTCGGGCGAGAGGGCGGAGGAGGGCGGTCCGCTCGGTGGCCGGACCCGCCGGACGACGCGCCGGCGCGTGCCCCTCCCGCACAGTCGAAAGGGCGCAACGCCGCGCCCCCTCCACGACCTTCGGGAGTCCGTCATCATGAACGACCGTGCCATCGCCGCCGAGTTCACCGGCACCGCCCTGCTCGTCTTCTTCGGTGTGGGGGCCGCCGCCGTCGCCGGGCCGCTGATCGGACCGATCGGCATCGCCCTCGTCTTCGGCCTGGTCCTGCTGGCCCTCGCCTACGCCCTCGGCCCGGTCTCCGGGGCCCACCTCAACCCCGCGGTGACCTTCGGTCTGCTCCTGGCCGGGCGGATCGGCCCGCGGACCGCCGTCCGTTACGCCGTCGCGCAGTGCGCGGGCGGTGTCGTCGGCGCGGGCGTGCTCTACGTACTGGTCAGCGCGATCCCCGGGTTCAGCGTGCACGGTGCCTTCGGCACCAACGGCTGGGGCTCCCGCTCCGCCGTCGGCATCAACGGGGCCGGCGCCTTCCTCGCGGAGGCCGTCCTGACCATGCTCCTGGTCCTGGTGGTGCTGGGCGTCACCCGCCGCGGCGCGGCTCCCGGTGCGGGCGGCGCCGCGATCGGCCTCACCCTCTCCGCGCTGGTGCTGGTCGGACTGCCGCTGACGGGCTGCGGGGTGAACCCGGCGCGCAGCCTGGGTCCGGCCGTGTTCGCCGGGGGTGCGGCCCTGTCCCAGCTGTGGCTGTTCCTCGTGGCCCCGCTGGTGGGCGGTGCGCTGGCGGCGGGCGTGGACCGGCTGGTCCACCCCGTGCCGCGCGTCACCACCGTGGTGACGGGCCGCGACACCGTGACCGCGGGCGCCGTGTGAGGAGCGGTCCGCGCGCCCACGCACCGGCCGGTGGGCGGGGTTCCTCCCCGGAACCCCGCCCACCGGCTTGCGCGGCTGCTCGACCGGGGTGCGGTGCCAGGCGTCCTCGATCGGCGCGAGGGCGGCGAGAGGCCGGCGGCCGGGGCACGGTGTCGTCGCGGTACGGACCGTCCGGAGGACAGGGCGGAGCGGGGCCGTTCCCACCCTGGAGGAGGACGCCCGGCCGGGGCCGCCGGGGCCGCCCGTGCCGGCGCGCGGGCGGCCCCGGACGGGCTTGCCCGTCCTCCCCTCCCCCGAAGCCCGATGGAAAGGCACCGCCATGAGCCAGGAAGAGAACCTGCTGCACCGCATCCTCGACCATGCCAGCCGCCCCGACCCGTACCCGCTGTACGCCGAACTGCGCCGGACCCCGGTGTGGCACGAGCCCGGCGGCCCGTACGTGGTCAGCGGGTTCCGGGACATCCGGCTGCTGCTGCACGACCCGCGGATCAGCTCCGATGCCCGCAACCTCACGACGGACACGGGCGATCCGCTGATCGAGGCGGTCGAGGCCGACGGGAGCGGCGGGAGCGGCGGCCCGGACGGCGGCCGCTCGGGCGTGCTGCCTCCCGGCTTCCTGCGCCTCGACCCGCCCGAGCACGACCGGCTGCGCCGGATGACCAACCACCCCTTCGGCCCGCCGCACTCGCCGCACAAGGTCCACGACATGCGCGCCGAACTGACCACCGTCGTCGACGGCCTCATCGACCGCATCGGGTCCGACGCGGACCCCGACGACATCGACCTGGTCGGCGCGTTCGCCTACCCCTTCCCGGTGACCGTGATCTGCCGGCTGCTGGGCGTACCCCGCGAGGATGAACCCCGGTTCCACGTCTGGGCCGAAGCCGTCGCGGCGAGCCTCGACCCCGACCCGGACGCACCCGACCCGACCGAGCGCCTGCGCGCCTCCCACGACGCCCGGCTCGCACTCGGCGGATACCTCGCCGAGCTCATCGAGGAGCGCAGGCGCCACCCCGGTGAGGACATGATCTCCCGGCTCGCGGCGGGCGACGGCCCGGACGGCCCCATGAGCACGATGGAGCTGCTCACCACCTCCGCGCTGCTCCTCGTCGCCGGGCACGAGACCACGGTCAACCTGATCGCGAACGGCATGCTCACCCTGCTGCGGCATCCCGCGGCGCTCGAACGCCTGCGGCAGGACCCCGGGTTCGCCGCCCCGCTGGTGGAGGAACTCCTGCGCTACGAACCCCCCGTCCAGCTGCTGCCGCAGCGCACGCCGCTCAGCCCCGTCGAGGTACGCGGCACCACCATCCCTCAGGGCGCCTCGGTATGGCTGATGCTCGCCGCCGGCAATCGGGACCCGGAGCAGTTCACCGACCCCGAGCGGTTCGACCCCGACCGGCGCGACCTGCAGCACCTGGGCCTGGGCAGCGGCATCCACAGCTGCTTCGGGGCGCCGCTGGCGCGCCTGGAGGCGCAGATCGCGCTGAGCCGGCTCGCGGCACGGCTGGAGGGGCCCCGGCTGCTCGCGGACCCGCCGCCCTACCGGCGCAACGCGGTCCTGCGCGGCCCGCGCGCGCTGCCCGTCGCCTGTGCCGGCGTACGCCCCTGAGGCGGCTCGGGGCGCGCAGCAGGGCCGTACGGGCTGGGAGCCCGTACGGCCCTTCGCGTGTCGCGTCTTCGACGGCGCGGCCTCACGCCGCGCCGCGGACGGACTCCGGGGCGCAGTACGCGGGCCGCGCCAGGGCCTCGCACACCGCGTGTTCCAGGGCGGTGTCCGTGCGGGGCGCCGTCTCCCAGCGCCGGGCGACGTAGCCGTCGGGCCGCACCAGCACGGCCCCGTCGGGGCCGATGCCGTAGAGGGCGGGGAAGGCCCGGCGCGGATCGCGCAGGCCGGCGTGCGGGCCGCCGATCCGGTACGCGTGGAACGGGGCCCCGGATCCGGCCGCGGCCCTCGTCCCGGCGGGCAGCCAGCGCTGCCCGAGCGGACCGGCGAGCAGCGTGAACCCGGCCCCGAAGAGGTCGAGCACCGACACCCGGGCGCGGTCGCCGTCCTGCGGGAGCCACAGGTGCGGTGCCCGGCTGCCGGGCCGCCCGGTGGGGTGGTACGGGTCCTCGCAGGGGCCCGCGTCCGGACCTCCGGCGGGGTCGGGGTAGAGGTATCCGAGCTGGAGGGTCTCCGGGTCCAGGGCTTCCGGCAGGGCGCGGGCGGTGGCGAGTACGTGCCAGAGGGTGTGGGCCGCGACGCGGCTGCGCTCGGCGTCGTAGGTGTCGAGGAGACGGCCGTCCGCGCTGCCGTGCAGCACCGCGGCGAGTTTCCAGGCGAGGTTGTGGGCGTCCTGGATGCCGGTGTTGCCGCCGAGTCCGCCGATGACGGGCATGGTGTGGGCGGCGTCGCCCAGCAGGAACACCCGGCCCTCGCCGAACCGTTCGGCCACCACCGCGGAGGCGCCCCAGCGCAGCACGCTGTGCACGTCGGGTTCGAGTCCGGGCAGCCCGGTGACCCGGCGCAGCCGGTCCCGGGCGTAGCGGCCGAGCTCCTCCTCGCGTGCTCCGGTGGCGAGCGGGATGTCGGGGATGCCGTACTCCCACAGCGGGGCGTGCGGGGTGCCGCGGGCGAAGAGCACCTCGCGGTCCGGGAACACCACGGCGGTGGGGCGGCGGCCGTGCAGCACGGGGTCGAGGTCGGCGGCGAACACCGTGCTGAGGAAGCGCGGTGCGCCGCGGCGGCCGTGCAGTGCGATGCCGAGGGCCTCGCGGACGGGACTGCGGGTGCCGTCGGCGGCCAGGAGGTAGCAGCACCGGACGGTGCGGGACCGGCCGGTGGAGCGGTCGAGGATCCGGGCGGTGACGCCGTACGGGTCCTGGACGAAGCCGGTGAGTTCGCGGCCGAAGAGCACCCGGGCACCGCGGCGGCGGGCCTCGGCCAGCAGGATCGGTTCGAGGCGGTTCTGGTCGCAGAGCCGGCTGCCGGCGGGGCTGACGGGCAGGGTCGGGTCCCCGGGCGCGCCGAGCCGGGTGTACGTGGCGTCGGCGAGGGTGCGTGCGTGGAACCAGCCGCTGGGGCGGCTGCTCACGGCGTCGATGGCGGGCTCCAGACCGACGGAGCGGAAGACCTCGCCCGAGCGCGCGGTGAGCACGCGTGAGCGGGGGTGGGTGCCGATGCCGGAACGGCGCTCCACCACCAGGCACTTCACGCCGTGGTGGGCGAGCAGCACGGCGGCCGACAGGCCGCTGAGGCTTCCGCCGACGACGAGGACCGGCACGTGGTCGGGGCCGGGCCCCTTGTCGTCGGCGGGGCGGGGGGCCGGGCCGGTGTCCGTCGCGGTGATCATGCCGGGGCAGCGGCTCAGCGGCCGATCGAAGCCGTCGCGACGGCCATGCCGATGCGCTGGGCGCGGGCCCGGTCGGCCGAGGCGGGGGGTGTGTTCATGGCGCGGCCGACGCAGAAGGACAGCCAGCCTTCGGCTCGCGGGGTGCCGCGGCCGGTGCGTCCGGTCTGGGCGAGCCGGCCGCGGTCCGCCCCGTCCGGGGTGGTCGTGTCCGGGGTCGTCGTGTCCGGGGCGGTCGTGTCCGTCTGCTTGCGGTGCTTCCTCATGGTCCTTCGTCCCTCCGCAGGTCGGTGACCGGCACGGGCCCGGACGGGCATGCGTGCGTCCGGGGCTCCGGGCCGGATGGTGCGGGGGGCCGCACCACCCCTCCAGTGCAGCCCGCGGGGGCCCGCGCCGGTGTCGTCCGACCGGCCGAACCGGGGGACGACCGCCGCGTCGGGGTGTGCGGCCGGCCCCGCGCGGACGTCGTCCCGTTGCACGTCGTCCCGTCGATGGCCCGACTGCAGGACGAGGCGGCCGGTCCGCCGTTCCTACGGTGACTGCAGGAGGCCGTACGAACACCGGCCCGCACCGTGAGAGGACCCGTCCATGACCACCGCACCTTCGCGCCCCGCCGCCCCGGTCACCGCCACCGCCGCCACCGCCGTGCCGGTGGGGGGCCTGCCTTACCTCGGCTCGGGGATCGGCTACCGCACCGAGATCAAGGACGCCATCGGCTCTCCCGGGAGCCGCGTCGACTGGCTCGAAGTGATCACCGAGCACTACCTGTTCGCCCCGCCGGACGTCCGTGACGTCCTGCACCGTCTGCGCCGCCGGTTCCGCGTCGTGCCGCACGGCCTGGAGCTGTCGATCGGTGCCCCGCGCGAGCCCTCGCCCCGGTACGTGGACGCCCTGGCCCGGCTCGTCGACGAGATCGACGCGCCCTGGTTCAGCGACCACCTGTGCTTCACCCGCGCCGCGGGCGTGGCCCTGAGCACCCTGACCCCACTGCCCCGGACCCGGGAGATCGCCCGTGAGGTGGGCCGGCGCGCCCAGCGCGTCCAGGCCGCCGTCGGCAGGCCGTTGATCCTGGAGAACGTCACGTACTACATCAATCTGGAATCGCCGCTCTCCGAGGCGCAGTTCATCGCCGAGGTGATGGAGCACTGCGAGTGCGGGCTGCTGCTGGACCTGACGAACCTCGACATCAACGCGCGCAACCACGGCTACTCGGCCATGGAGTTCCTCGACACGATCCCGGTGGAGCGCGTCGTGCAAGTGCACCTGGCGGGCGGGACCGGCGGCGAGGACGACCGGATGGACCTGGACACGCACAGCGAACCGGTGCCGCCCGCAGTCTGGGACCTGCTCACGGAGCTGGTGGCCAGGGCCCCGGTGCGCGCCACGCTGCTGGAGCGGGACCAGAACTTCCCCGACGACTTCGCAGAACTGCAGGAGGAGCTCGACCACGCCCGACGCATCCTCGACGGCGCCGGCGGGCCGCGGGCGGGGGTGCGGTGATGGGCCTGCGCGAGGCGTTCGCCTCGGTCATCGCCTCCCCCGGGACCCTGGTACCGGAGCTGCGCGACGACCCCGGCGCGGTCCAGGCCCGCTTCGGACTGTCCGACGCGGAACTGGCGGTGCTGGCCGGGGTCGACGGCGAGAGTTACGCGTTCATGGCCGAGGAGAGCGGCGCCAAGCGCCGGATCCACCTCTCGGTCGGCATCCCGCGGACGGTGGAGGAGCTGGCCGAGCACCATCCGCGGGTGCTCGACGCGTTCCTGACCACGACCACGCTCCGCGAGGACCCGGACGAGCCCATGGGGATCGTACGGGCCTGCGAGCGCCTGCTGGCCTTCGACGGACTGCCGCCCGGGACGGCCGACTTCGGCCGGTTCGAGCTCGACCAGTACCTCCTGCTCAACGACTCCGCGGCCGCCGAGTCCTGTCGCCCCGGACGCCTCGCGCCGCTGCCGCACGCCGACGGGGTCCCGCTGGTCCTGTCGCCGGCGGTGCGCGTGGCGACGTACGGGCACGACGTGACCGACGCCGGGGCGCCGGTCCGGCTGCCCCGCGAGGAGGTGACCGTGCTGCTCCAGCGGGCGTGGGACGCGCCGCTGCGGGCCTACCGGATCGGCGCCGGTACCGGACTCCTCATGGCCGGCTGCGACGGCACCCGTACGGGCCGCGAGGCCGCGCGGGACGCCGACCTGCCCGAGGCCGAGGCCCTCGAGCTGCTGGAGCGGCTGGTGGCCGGCGACATCGTGCGCGCGGTACCGACGCTCGTCCACCAGGTTCGTCCGACCGTATGACGCGTCCTCCCGGGCCCGTCCGGTGTCCTGGAGGCGACCCGTCCACCCACTCCGACGAGGAGGGATTCCCATGAACAGCACGTTCCCCGAACCGTCCGCCGGTGCCTTCGGCCCGGCGCTCTCCCTGACGCCGCTGCCCGACGGCGTGGCGTCCCGCCGGTCCGGCCCGCCCCGGGACTTCAACTGCTTCTGCGTCTTCTGCACCCAGGCCGCCGACCCGTCCCTGACCCGTCCGCCGCGCGCCGCGGCCGGCCGGTCCCGCTAGCGCATGCACCGGCGTCGCCCGTGCCGTTCCGGGGGCGGATCCCGATCCGCCCCCGGCCGGCGCGTCCGCCCGGTGGGACCTGGCCGGACCGGGTCCGGATTGAGTGGTGACCACTCACGTGCCGGTGCGGCCGGCCCGCGAAGCTGTTCCGGTCGCGCTCCGGACCGGGCCGGCCGTGCCGCCTCGTCCGCGGGGGGAGAGGCGGCGGGCCGGTGTGCCCGTCGTACCGGTGCGGCGGCGAAGCGGTGCCGCCCTCACCGGTTGCAGGGGGACGAGGGCGGCACCGGCCGGTGTCCCACGCCCCCGCCGCTCGTCTCACCCGCCGTCCGGGTCCCGCCGCGGGCCGTCCGCCCGCGCCTCCCGCAGCAGCTGGGCCGCCAGCGCGAGGGCCGAGTCGTGGGGCAGTGCGAGGTCCAGACCGGTGAGCGCGGTCAGCCGCGCGAGCCTCTTGTCCACGGTGTTCGGATGGACGCCGAGCCGGGCCGCGGTGGCCCGGCGGTCCCTGCACAGTTCCAGATGGGTGCGCAGGGTGGCGAGCAGCTCGGGCCGGCGCGCCACCGGATCCAGCAGGGCGGCGATGCGGTCGCCGCTCGGGCCCGGCCGGGACAGGTGGAACTCCAGCAGGACGTCGTCCAGGCGGTGGCCCGGCCCTTCGGCGGCGAGGCCCCGCGCCCTGGCGATCCGTACGATCTCCACCGCCGTACGGGAAGCCTCCGCGATCCCGGAGGCATCGGGAGCCGGAACCGCGGCGACGTGGACCGGGTGGCCGTATCCCCGCGACAGGGAACCGGCCAGATCCTCGGGGACCCCGGACCGTCCGGCCACCAGGGCCCGGCCGACCGTTCCGCGGCCGTCGTGTCCCGGTTCCAGGACGGCGGGCACGTCGGTGCCGAAGGACCGGCCCAGAGCGGCCCGCACACCGCGGAGCCGCCGCCTCCGGACGACCGCGCCGCCCTCGCGGCCGTCCGGGGACTCGTGCGGGGAGCCGTGCGGGGCGCGCGCTCCGTCGGCGCCGCGGCCTGCGGACCCGTGCCCGCCCGGGTCCTCGTCGCGGGGAGCCCGTGGGGCGAAGGCGACCAGCAGCAGCGGACCGTCGAGCGACAGGCCCCGGGCCCGGGCCTCTTCCGGGTGGCACGTTCCGTCCAGGACGTCGCGGACCAGTCGGTCGTGGCCCGAGCGGTCCTCCTGCGCCAGGGCTGCCGCCGCGTCGAGGTAGCTGCGGGTCACCACGCCGACGACCTCGCTCTGGGTTCGCAGCAGCAGGTCGACGAGTTCGGCCAGGGCCGCCTCCTCACCGGGGCGCGCCTCCCGGCGCAGGACCTCCCACAGGCCGTGGACCCCGACGGCGTAGGCCCGCAGGAGCAGGTCGAGCGGGACGCCCTCCTCGGCGCGCTGCCCGGCCCGCTCGGCGAAGATCCGGTACGCGTCCGCCGCCGACGGCGGGGCGACCACGCCGCGCAGGAAGGTGCGGACGCCGTGGCGGACGGTCGCCGCGATCTCCAGGTCCTTCAGGTCGGCCGGCAGGCGGTCGTAGCCCGGGACCGATTCGAAGAACTCCCGGCTCAGGCGGCGGGCCAGTGAATTGGCCCGCGCCTCGCAGCGCACGGCCAGAGCGCGGGCGTCCTCCGTGACCACGTGTCCCCCTGGGTCTCGGTGTGATGCGTCACCCTATCGCCGCCCCCGGGGTGTGACGAGGGGCTGTGTCGCCGCCCGTCCCCGCGACGCAGACTCGGCGCAGGTGAGGCGGCCCCGCCCCCCGTCGCCTCACAGCGTGGGTGCGGCGCGGGTGCGCTCGCGCGCGCCGGCGCCGTCCCCCGCCCCCTCACGGATCCGCCATATCCATCACATCCGTCACACCGGGAGCCGCCCCGGCACCACGACCACGACCACCACACGAGAAGCACCCCATCCGTACGGACAAGGAGAACGGCATGCACGGCACGACGACGAACCCCACCGACCCGCCCGGACCGGACCGGACGGAGGAGTACCTCGCGTACGCGGACCGGGTCTGGCGGGGTGAGGAGGACCTCACCGCCCATCTCGAGGGCCGCTTCTCGGGGGACCGCCTCGTCCAGGTGGGCGACGGCGTCGGGATGTACCCGGGATTCGCCAACTCGGTGGTCTTCGACACCGGTTCGGGCCTGGTCATGGTGGACTCCGGCGACGCGATCAGCGCGGCCCCGCGGCACGCCGCGGTACGCGCCTTCTCCCCCGAGCCGGTGCGCGCCGTCGTGTTCACGCACGGGCACGTCGACCACGTCGGCGGTACGGGCCCGTTCGACGAGGAGGAGACGCCGCCGGAGGTGATCGGCCACGAGGCCGTCGCCGCGCGGTTCGACCGGTACCGCGACACCGCCGGCTACAACGCGTGGGTCAACCGGCGTCAGTTCGGCGTGCCGTGGCTGGAGTGGCCGACCGAGTACCGCCGTCCCGACACCACCTACCGCGACCGCCACACCCTGCTTCAGGGATCCCTCACCTTCGAGCTGGTGCACGCACGGGGCGAGACCGACGACCACACCTACGTGTGGGTTCCCGAACTCGGCGTGCTGTGCACGGGCGACCTGTTCATATGGAACTCCCCCAACGCCGGCAACCCGCAGAAGGTCCAGCGGTATCCGCAGGAATGGGCCCGGGCCCTGAGGGACATGGCCGCCCTCGACGCCGAGGTGCTGCTGCCCGGGCACGGCGTACCGATCACGGGGGCGGACCGGGTCCGTCAGGCACTCCTGGACACGGCGCGGCTGCTGGAGAGCCTGTGCGAGCAGACGCGCGCCCTGATGAACGAGGGGGCGCGCCTGGACACCGTCGTCCAGCGGGTGCGGGTCCCGGCGGACCTGCTGGCGAAGCCGTACCTGCGCCCGGCGTACGACGAGCCGGAGTTCGTGGTCCGCAACCTGTGGCGGCTGTGGGGCGGCTGGTACGACCTCAACCCCGCGCACCTGAAGCCGGCGCCGGAGGCGGAGGTCGCCGCCGAACTGTGCGCCGCCGCCGGCGGTGCGGACGTACTGGCCCGGCGGGCCATGTCGCTGTTCGCGGAGGGGCGTCTGCGGCTCGCCTGCCACCTGGCGGAGACGGCCGCTCTGGCCGCCCCGGACGATGTCGCGGTGGCTCTGGTACGGGCCCGGGTCTACGGCGGCCGGGCCGAATCCGAGAGTTCGACGATGGCCCGGGGTGTCTTCTCGTGGGCGGCCGCGGAATCGGCGGCCGTCGTGGAGGGGACGGACGTGGCCACGGAGCTGGCCCGCACCGAGGCGGGCGCGCGGCACGCGGGGGGACTGATCGGGGTCGGGCTGTCGGACCCCGGCGGTACGTCGGCGGAGGTCGCCGGAGCGGCGGAGGGCACGGACCGTTCGGACGCCGAATCCGGTACCGGTGGCGGGGTGGTTCAGGAGGCGGCCGCGGGACCCCGGGGGTGAGGCGGCCGCGCCCTCTCGGCCCCGTGGCCCCCGCGCCGCCGTCGGCCGCGGCCGAGCGGGGCGCCTGGTCGAACACCCGGCTGCTCCTGCTGTTCATGGTCGTCAACTTCGCCGACAAGGCCGTGCTGGGGCTGGCCGGTCCGGACATCATGCGGGACCTGGGGCTCGGCCGGGAGGAGTTCGGCACGGCGCAGTCGGCGTTCTTCGCCCTGTTCTCGCTCTCCGCGGTGGGCGTCTCGCTGCTGACCCGCAGGGTGCGCACGACGGTCCTGCTGCTGGTCATGGCGCTGCTGTGGTCGGCGGCGCAGCTTCCGATGCTGTGGACGGCGGCCGGCTTCGGGACCCTCGTGGCCACCCGGGTCCTGCTCGGCGCCGCGGAGGGCCCCTCCGCACCGGTGGCCGTGCACCACCTCTACGGCTGGTTCCCGCAGCGGGACCGGACCCTGCCGACGGCCGTCCTGATGGTGGGTGCGGCGGTCGGGGTGGCGGTGGCGGCTCCCGTGCTGTCGTGGGTCATCGCCGGGTGGGGGTGGCGCTGGTCGTTCGGGCTGGTGGGGCTCGCGGGGATCGGGTGGGCGGCGCTGTGGGTACGGCGCGGGGGGCAGGGGCCGCTGGCGCCCGCTCTGCCGGGCCGGGGCGTCGGCGCAGGGGCAGGGGCAGGGGCAGGGGCGGTGGGCACCGCCGGTCCGGCGCTGCGCCGGATCCTGTGCTCCCCCACCGTCCTCGCCGCGGTCCTGGGCTGCTTCGCCGCCTACTGGCACATGAGCTCCCAGCTCACGTGGGTGCCGGACTACCTGCGGACCGACCTCGGCTGGAGCGGGTCGCTCGCCGGGGCGGTGGTGGCCGCGGGAGCCCTCGCCAACGGCGCGGTCCTCCTCGGCCACGGGCTGTGGGAGCGGCGCTCGGCGCGGCGTCCGGACCATGTGCCGAGGTTGCCTTCGGGGGCCGGGGCGGGACTGCTGATGCTGGTCGCGGCGGGCTCCGTCGCCGTGTTCGCCGTCGCGGAGCCGCTGTGGGTGCGGCTGCCGATGCTGGTGGGGCCGATGGCGCTGTCGGCGGTGATGATGACGGTCGCGCAGACCGCGTGCGGGCGGATCGTGCCGGCCGGTCGGCGCGGTCCCGTCCTGGGGCTCGTCGTGGGGGTGGCCTCGCTGGGCGGTGTGCTCTCCCCGGTGCTGCTGGGGCGGGTGATCGACGCGGCGCCGACCGCGGTGGCGGGGTACGAGCGGGCCTGGCTGCTGACGGCCGCACTGCTGGCGGCCGCGGGGGCGTGCGCGGCGGTCTTCCTGCGGCCGGAGCGCGACGCCCGGCGCCTGGGTGTGCCCGCGGACGGCGCGCCGGCCCCCGGCGTCCACGTGGTGTGACGGCCGGGGGCGGGCGGGTCGGCGAGCCGGTGGCTCAGCGGTGCGGGAGCGCGGGGGACCCTCCGAGGCCGTTCGCGGCGGGCACCGGGGCGAAGCTGTGGTCCACCGCCCACTCGGCGGCGTCGAGGGAGAGGTACTCGCCCCGGATCCGTCCCTCCCGCGTCCGCACCTCGTAGCGGTCGGCCATCTGGTGGATCTGGTACTGCGCCGGGCTCTCCGTGCGGATCATGGTCCCGCTCCTTCGCGATGGTGTCTCGGGTCACGCTCACCTGTCCCCCACCGTGCCGTAGCGGTGCCGCCCGCTCTGTCGGCCGAACGCACGGTCCGCCGGACGACACGGAGACGCAGGAGGACCCGCTGGGTCCTGCCGGGTCGTCCGTTCGTATGACGGCCGCTCTCACCCAGGGCCGAGAGGATGGGAATTTCCATCGCCCATGTTGGGAGGACGCCTCATGAAGAGCAGGATCTCCGCGCCGGGCTCCACAGCGCCCCGGTCGTCGTCCGTGTTCATGGAGTTGCTCGACTCGCGGGAAGGTGCAGCGGGCCGGCCGAAGAAGGGCTGTGCTTTCTGCACGCTCTGCATAGCGACCGCCGGTCACCTGCCGCCTCCGCATCGGAAGGACGGTTCCTCGTTCCAGTGACGCATACGAGGCCGCGAGACCCGGGAAGCCGGGCTCGCGGCCTCAGCCGTGGCCGGTCCGTGGTGCGCGGCGAGCCGGGCCCGGCCGATACACGGCCGCCGGCGGCGCTGCGGGCTCCGGGATCCGGGATCCGGGCTCCGGCGGATCAGGCGCCGGGCGTCCCTCCGGCCCGTCCGGCCGTCTCAGCCGGAGCCTCGGCCGACTCGACTAGTCTCAAACGGGTGATCGAGTACATCAACCACCTCGGCGCCCGCCCGCCCGTCCCCGGACCCGCACCCACCCCCACCACACCCGTCGTCTGGGCCCTCAACACCACCATCGACACCGTCGGCGGCCACCCCGTCACCCACGCCCACACCATCCTCGACGCCTCCGAACGCGAACGCGCCGCCCGCTTCCGCACCCCCGGCCTCACCCACCGC
>NZ_JBFBGM010000024.1:0-136054 GCF_040684695.1 Streptomyces erythrochromogenes | reverse complement strand
GTCCGTACGGACCGTGCCGGCCGGCGCCGGCCGCCGGCGGGAGGATCCCGGGGGAGCTACCACTCGGGGTGGACGTCGTGGCTGTCGTAGCGGTCTCCGGCCGCCGTGATCCAGGGCCGGAAGCGGCCGGGCCCGGTGCTGTCGTGGGCATAGGTGACCGGCTCACGGGCGTCGTCGGTGACGATCACGGCCCCGGCCCGCTGGGCGCTGCGCAGGGCATGGGTCCAGTGGCGGCCGCGGTGGCCGGTGCGGTAGTCGGGGATCTTGCACTGGGACATCTCGGGAATCACCGATCGGGTCTCGTCATCGGATTGCGACAGGGCGTATACCCCGTTCGGCCTGGTCCGAACGTGCGGGTCCGGGCCGCCGGGGATCCCGCGACCCCGGGCCCCTCTCGTACCGGGGCCGTGATTGCTCCAGAGTGGTCGTCCGCACCTGACGCACCTCCCTTGCATCCGACGACACCACTCGACCCATGGAGATCCGCCGTGGCCACGACCCCCGAACCGGCAAGGCCGACGCCCGCCGCCCCGCCTGCAGAACCGGACGCCGGACCGGACGCCGTCCGGATCGAACGCGACGGCCCGGTCACCACGGTGATCCTCGGCCGCCCGGCAGCCCGCAACGCGGTCGACGGTCCGACGGCGGCCGCGCTCGCCGACGCCTTCCGCGCGTTCGAAGCGGACGAGGCCGCGTCCGTCGCCGTCCTGTGGGGCGAGGGCGGTACGTTCTGCGCCGGCGCGGACCTCAAGGCCGTCGGGACCGACCGCGGCAACCGGGTGGCCGCCGGGGGCGACGGACCCATGGGCCCCACCCGGATGCACCTGACCAAGCCGGTGATCGCCGCGATCAGCGGGCACGCGGTGGCCGGCGGCCTCGAACTGGCCCTGTGGGCCGACCTGCGGGTGGCCGAGGAGGACGCCACGCTCGGCGTGTTCTGCCGCCGCTGGGGCGTGCCCCTGATCGACGGCGGTACGGTCCGGCTGCCCCGCCTGATCGGCGAGAGCCGCGCCATGGACCTCATCCTCACCGGCCGCCCGGTGACCGCCGCCGAGGCGCACGCCATCGGGCTGGTCAACCGCCTCGTACCGGTCGGCGAAGCCCGCCGGGCGGCCGAACGCCTCGCGCACGAGATCGCCGGGTTCCCGCAGCTGTGCCTGCGCCACGACCGGCTCTCCGTACGGGAACAGCACGGTCTGGGAGAGCGGGAGGCCCTGGCCGCCGAGTACCGGCACGGCCTCGTACCGCTCACCGCGGGGGAGACGCAGGCGGGCGCCGACCGCTTCGCGGCGGGAGCCGGCCGCCACGGATCCTTCACCGGCTGAGCGGGCTCCGGGGGCATGATGACCGTGTGAACGTGTCCCCGGCCGCCGGCGGCGCAGCCGGCGTCCCCGGTTTCCTCACGGCGGCTCCCACCCCCCGGACCGCCGTCGTATGGCTCCCCCCGGACGGGCTGTGGGCTGCGATCCAGGGCATCCGGACCGTGCACGACCCCCAGATCCGCCGCTGGCCCCCGCACGTGAACCTGGTCTTCGGCTTCGTCCCGGAGGCCGACTTCGACCGGGCCGCCCCGCTGCTGGCCGCCGCGGCGAGCGGCATCGAGCCCTTCGACATCAGGCTCAGCGGGGTGCGCGCCTTCCGGCACCGGAACCGTGCCCGGGCCACCGTATGGCTGGACCCCGCCGCGGCCGGCCTCGCCCCGTGGACGGCGCTCCGGGAGAGCCTGGCGGAACCCTTCCCGGCGTGCCGCGGCCGGTACCCGGCGTTCACCCCCCACCTCTCGCTCGGACGCACCCACGACCCGCGGAGCCTGTCCGTCCAGTGCGCGGCCCGCCTGGGCAGCACGGCGGCACGCGTCGACGAGGTCGTCCTCCTCTCCCGCCGCGGTGACGGGCCGATGCGGCCCCGAGCCGCGGTGGCCCTGGGCACGGGCGCGACCACCTGGTCAGACCGGTGATCCCGTCCCCGCGTCCCCGGGCACGTCGGGCAGCGCGGCGTCCAGGCGCTCCAGCAGGGCCCGCGCCGCGGGGCCCGCGGGCCCCGCGGCCGGGCGGGCGAGGACGATACGGGCCCGCAGGCCGTCCCCCGCGAGGCGCAGGGCGCGCAGCCCACCGCCGACGCCCGGTCCCTCCTCCCCGAGCGGCAGTACGGCGACGCCCAGGCCGCGGGCGGCGAGCTGCGCGAGGACCGGCGGGGACGCCGCCTCGAAGGCGACTCGGGGCCGGAACCCCGCGCGGGCGCAGCCCCGTTCGAGGGCGGCCCGTACGCCGGTCCCGCGCGGCAGACAGATCAGCGGCCGGCCGCGCAGCTCGGCCAGCGGCACCGCGGTGCGCCCGGCGGGGTCGAGCAGCGGGTCCCCGGGCGCGACGGCGGCACCGAGCGGAGCATCGACGACGGTCCGGTAGGAGAGCCCCGGCGGGGTCTCCTCCGTCGTGGGCCCGAGGAGGGCGATGTCGATCTCGCCCGCGAGGAGAGCGGCCTGCATCCGCTCCGAGGTGTCCTCGGTCAGTGCGATCTCCAGAGCGGGATGCGCGGCGTGGAAATCGGCGAGGAGCGCGGCGACGTCGAAGGCGTGGCCGGTGGCGCCGGAGACCAGTCCGAGCGTGACCTTCCCGCGCAGCAGTCCGGTGTGCTCGTCCACGGTCTGCCGCACCGCGTCCGCGGCGGCCAGCGCGGCCCGTGCGTACGGCAGGACGGCCCGGCCCACCTCGGTCGGCGTCACCGACCGGCCGGACCGGTCGAGCAGGGGCTGCCCGAGCTCCTTCTCCAACTGGCGTATCTGGGCGCTCAGTCCGGGCTGGGCCAGATGCAGGCGGGCGGCGGCGCGGGTGAAACCGCCCTCGTCGACGACGGCGACGAGATAGCGCAACTGGCGGAGCTCCATAAGCGGTGATTCTAGTGCGCAGCACATCAATCTATTGGAGGTATGGGCTTGTTGGCGCCAGGCTGGACCACATGGCGAACACGACTTCTCACCAGGCGCGGAAGGCCGAGGTCAGGGCCTTGATCGCGGCGGAACGCCGGGAGTTGGCCGATCTGCTCGACGGCCTGCGGGACGACCAGTGGGACGAGCCCAGCCTGTGCGCGGGCTGGCGGGTCCGTGAGGTGGCGGCCCACATGTCGATGGGGTTCCGCCTCTCCTTGCCCGCGACCGTGGTCCAACTGGCCCGGGCGCGCGGGAACCTGCACCGCATGACCGACCGGGTCGCACGCAGGGACGCGGCCGCCCACACCCCGGCCGAGCTCGCGGCGTTCCTGCGCGACGGCGCCCATCACCCCTGGACGCCACCGGTCGGCGGTCTCGCGGCCGCCCTCGGCCACGACGTGGTGCACGGCCTGGACGTCACGGTCGCCCTCGGCCTCGGCCGACGCGTCCCGGAGGACCGGCTGCGCCTCCTGCTCGACGGCATCCGGCCCGGCGGACTGAAGTTCTTCGGCGTGAACCTCGACGGCGTGCGGCTGCGCGCCGAGGACCTGGACTGGTCGTACGGATCCGGGTCCCCCGTCCACGGCGCGGCCCAGGACCTGCTCCTGCTCGCCTTCGGCCGCAGACTGCCGCCGGGCAGCCTCCGCGGCGCCCCGAGCCACCGCTTCACGGCCGGAGGGTGAGGCGGGTGAAGTACTCCGTAGAGAGGATCCGCGTGCGGCCCGAGGTCCCCGACCTCCGACTCCGGATGCGTGGCCAGGCGGACGGCTGCGGGCTGCCACGGATCGCCCGCCTCGGGATGCAGGTGCGGGTGGGTCGCGGTGCCGCCGAGGGGTGTCTCCTCGGCTCGGCGCGTACGGCCACTTCACGGCTGTACCCGGTGGTCGCGCGCTCGTCCTGCGGGGACACCCCTCACCGTCCCCGCTCCAGCAGCGCGAGCCCGGTTCCCGGAAGCACCGGAGCAGTGGCGTGGGGTGGGGACACGGCGGAGTGTCCCCGCAGGACGAGCGCGCAACCTGGGCCGCCTGGCCGCGAGGTACCCGCACGCGCCGAGCCGAGGAGACACTCCGGCGGGGCACCGCCCCACCCCTCGCATCCCGCCCCGCGGAAACCCGGCCACCCCGGCGGAAGCCGCCTGGCCCAGGCCGGAGCGCGGGGCGACCCCGTAGGGGTCAGGCCTGGGGCGGCGGGGGGTTGCCCTGGTCGCGGCGCAACTGCTCCTTGAGCTTGTCCTGGGCGGTGTCGACCTGGCTGCTGTACTTGTTCTGGGTCTTGCCGTCGACGTAGTCGCCGGCCTTGTCGATGCCCTGTTCGGCCTGGCTCTCGTGGCCGCGCAGCATCTGCTTGAGCTTGTCCATCATCGACACGACGGTCTCCTTTGCGTCCGTCCCCCACGGCCAGGGTTCCCGATGATCGACCGGGCCGCATCCGCGAGCCTCTGACCTGCGTGGATGCCGGTCACGTCGGCCACCTCCGGGGAAGTCAGCAGCACTGCCAGGTGAACATGGCCTCCTCGAAGCGGCCCGCCGCCAGGTCGGCCGGGCGGATCAGCCAGTACACAGTGCCCGCGTCGCCCCACATCATGTCCGCCGCCTCGTCGGTGTCGATCTGCGCGAGCAGCACCCATTCGGCGGCTGCTTCGTCCAGTCGGGCGTCCTGCCCCACGGCCTCCGGGCCGAGGACGCCGCGCGCGACCTCCCATTCCACCGGCTCCTGCACCGGCACGGGGTGGCCGCCGATCCGGTGCCCGGAGCGGCTGGGGTGGGTGTCGAGGGCGCGGAGGGCGGAGTCGAAGGGGCGCGCGTTGACCGGATGCGTGCGCCAGGCGCGTGTGTCGAGGCCCTCGCCGAAGGCGGCGCGGACGGTCGGTGCGTCGGACGTGGGCACGCTCAGCCCCGCCTGCGCGGTGAGCGCCACTTCCGGGTAAGGGGAGAGCGCATCGGGGGCGGGGTGCCGACGGGTGGGCGTGCCGGCCGGTACGTGCAGCACTCGGGAGCCCGCCCGCGTCCCCGGGTCACCCGGGTAGACCATGCAGTCCTCGTCGTCGAGGCGCCCGTCGAGGAGGAAGAAGAGGAGGGTTCCGGAAGCGGGCAGGGCGAGCCCGCTGTCGCCGGCCGCCGAGAGGGCCGCGCAGTCGAGGGACATGAGGTGGGAGAGCGGGCCGTGGCCGTCCCACTCGGGCCACGGCTTGCCGAGGGGCAGGTCCGGCAGGCCGCCGAGCCGACCCGCCACCGGTCCGTCGTCGGCGTGCGCCAGCCGCAGGCCCGGCCTGAGCAGGGCGATCCACCGGGCGCAGTCGTCGGGGGAGAGGAGACGGTGGGCGAGTTCGTGCAGGGCTTCGGCGGGAGCATGGGTCATGTGCCGATCATGCACGGCCGCTCCGACAGTGCCCGCGGGCGTGCCGTCCCGGGCGCCCGGCGCGCTGCCGATCGGCGGGACGGGGCTCGGCATGGAACGATTTGCGCATGACAGAGAGCATGAGCCCGTACATGGCCTCGCCGCGTGTCACCGTCCTGGGGGTGCAGCCCGGCGATCCGCCCTTCCGGATCGTCGAGATCGACGGGGAGATGGTCAGCAGGGCGCAGTCCATGACCGATGTGATCCTGGTCGCCGCGGACGCGGGCATCACCATCCACGACCTCGACGATCCCGACGCCGTCCGCTGGGTCGGCGGCGGGAAGCTCACCTGGCGGCTGCACTAGGGAAGCAGTGCCGCGCCGGGCCGGCGCGCCGTGCCTTCGCCCGCTTCCGGGTCACGCGTGCCACCGAGAAGGGATCGGTGACCCGGGTTCGGTCGACGTGCAGGCGCGCGTACGGCTGCCACCGCCTGTGCGGCGGTGAGCGTGGGCGCGGACGGCGCGGATGAGGATGGTCGCGGATCAGGTGGCGCGTCCGTAGCGGACCGCTTCGCTCCAGATCCGTTCCAGACGCACGGTCGTGCCGGGGCGGGGAGCGTGCCAGATCCGGTCGTCGCCGGCGTAGATGCCGACGTGGCCCATGGTCGCTCCTCGGGGGAAGAAGACCAGGTCACCGGCCGTGCGATCGGCCTTGGGGATGTGGCGGGTGTGTTCGTACTGCTGCTCGGCCGTGCGCGGGAGGCGTTTGCCGGCCTTCTTGAACGCGTAGAGGGTGAGTCCCGAGCAGTCGAAGCGTTTGGGGCCCGTGGCGCCGTACGCGTACGGCGAGCCCTGTTTGGAGGCGGCCACCGCGACGGCTTTCTCGCCGTACGACGGTGCCGCGTGAGCCGGGTCCGCGGGGCCGGTCAGGGCGCCGGCCGCGAGGAGCAGTATGAAGAAGACGGCGCGCACTCTCGGGCAACAGCACATCGGAGAAGTGCCCTTGGGGGCCTTTCGGAAGTCGGTCCTGGAGCAGGACATCGTGACACCTCCGCAATCGGTTGGCAGGCGACAAATTCAGCTCAGCGGCCTGGTCCTGTTCTCGGTGGCAGTCGTCTTGGCTCTGACGGCGGACCAGTTTTCCCGGACGTCCTTTCCCCGCCGTTATGGACACGATGTGATTTGTCCCGATTTTGCGTTCGATTCGAGATGATAGGCATGGATGATTTACACACCGTGACGACGCGACGGTGAAGCCACCGCCGATGTGCTGAATCGGGCTGCCGACAGGCATCGGGCCGGCTGCGAACGGGCACGCAGCACGGGTGACCACGACCGACCTGCTTCCGGCGCCGCCGCCCCGCGCCGC
Organism: Streptomyces erythrochromogenes; assembly: GCF_040684695.1. Classification (GTDB taxonomy): domain Bacteria; phylum Actinomycetota; class Actinomycetes; order Streptomycetales; family Streptomycetaceae; genus Streptomyces; species Streptomyces erythrochromogenes_C. The sequence continues at coordinate 129,423 of NZ_JBFBGM010000024.1, read as the reverse complement.
GGCCCGGCGGGCCCTGCTCGCCGGATCGGCCGGCAATTTCGTCGAGTGGTACGAGTTCGGCGTCTACGGCTGCTTCGCCACCGTCATCGCGGCCAACTTCTTCACCCCGCAGGCGGGAACGGGTACGGGACCGGGCACGGGCGCGGGAGTTCAGGGCGGCGCGGAAGCGCTGGTCGCCACCTACGCCTCGTTCGCCCTGGCCTTCTTCTTCCGGCCCGTCGGCGCCTTCCTGTTCGGCCGCGTCGGCGACCGGTTCGGCCGACGCCCCGCCCTCGTCCTCGTCATCGGCCTCATGACGCTCGCCACCACGCTGATCGGGCTCCTGCCCACGCGCGCCGACATCGGCGCCGCGGCCCCCTGGCTGCTCACGTTCCTGCGCGTGCTCCAAGGTCTGTCCGCAGGAGGCGAGTTCGGCGGCGCGGTGTCCCTGATGGCCGAGTACGCGCCGCCCGGCCGCCGCGGCCTGTACGGCGCCTGGCAGTCCTTCACCGTCGCCCTCGGACTGCTGGCCGGAGCCGCGACGGCCGCGGCCCTGGCGACGGCCCTGTCCGCAGAGGCCCTGTACGCCTGGGGGTGGCGCATCCCGTTCCTGCTGGCCCTGCCCCTCGGCGCCGTCGCGCTCTGGCTGCGTACGGCGTTGGAGGAACCACCGGGCGGGCCCCCAGCCGGATCCGGGGCCGGCCCCGGGGCCGCGACCGGCACGACGGACCCGGCCCGCACCACCGGCGTACGCGAGCAGGCCCGTGCCGTCGTCCTCGGCGTCGGGCGGATCATGGGCTGGTCGGCGGCCGGATACGCCTTCCTCGTCGTGCTGCCGTCCCATCTGCAGTCCGCGCTCGGGGCGTCGTTCCGGGACGCCCTGCTGGCCACCACCCTGGTCAACCTCGGCTTCGCCGCGGCGATCCTGCCCGCGGGCGTGCTCAGCGACCGCGTCGGGCGGCGTCCCGTCATGCTCTGCGGAGCGCTCGGGGTCGCCGTACTCGCCGTCCCCCTCCTGCACCTGCTCCAGGCGCCGGGCACGCCCACGCAGGCCCGGGTCGTGGCCGTGCTCACGGCGGGCGCGCTGGTCGGCCTGCTCGCCGGACCGGGACCGGCGATGCTCGCCGAGATGTTCCCAAGGCGGGTCCGCTGCACCGGACTCGGGCTCTCCTACGCCCTCGCCAACGCCGTCTTCTCCGGCTGCGCCGGGCTGTTCATCACGGCACTCGCCGCCCGGACCGGCAACACCGCGGTCCCCGCCCACTACGCCGCCGCGGCCTGTGCCCTGAGCGTGCCGGCGCTGCTGACCCTGCGCGCCGACGACCACCGGGAGCCGCTGCGATGAGGGTGATCGGCCTGATGTCCGGGACCTCCTACGACGCCGTGGACGCCGCCGCCTGCGACCTCGTACCCGGAACGGGGGAGGAGGAGGGCGTACTGCGCCTCACCCCGCTGGGCATGGTCAGCGAGCCGTACCCGGAGCCCCTGCGGGCCGAGCTCGCCGAAGCCCTGCCGCCCGCCCGCACCACCCTCGCCGACGTGTGCCGCCTCGACACCCGTATCGGGCAGGCCTTCGGTCGGCTCGCGGTCCGGGCCGACCGCGAACTGTGCCGGGGGCAAGCCGAGTTGGTGGCCTCGCACGGGCAGACCGTCTACCACTGGGCGGCGGACGGGCAGGTCCACGGCACCCTCCAGCTCGGCGAACCCGCCTGGATCGCCGAGGCCACCGGCCGCCCGGTCGTCTCCGGCTTCCGGCCGCGCGACGTCGCGGCCGGCGGGCAGGGCGCGCCACTGGTCAGCCTGATCGACCTGATGCTGCTGCGCGGCCGCCCCGGCGTACCGGCCGCCCTGAACATCGGGGGGATCGCCAACGTCACCGTCGTGCCCCGGCACGCGGACCCGGTGGCCTTCGACACCGGCCCGGGCAACGCGCTCATCGACGCCGCGGTACGCCGACTGACCGGCGGGCGGCTCGCCTACGACGAGGACGGAGCGCTCGCGGCCGCCGGGCGCGTGCACGACGGTCTGCTGCGGCGGATGCTCGCCGAGCCGTACTACCGGCTGCCGGCGCCGCGCACGACCGGCAAGGAACTCTTCCACGAGGGGTATCTGCACTCCCGCCTCGCGGAGTTCGGGCGGATCCCGCCGCAGGACCTGCTCGCCACGCTCACTCGGCTCACCGCCCGGACCGTCGCCGACGCGCTGCGACCGCTGGGAGCCACGGAGGTCTTCGCCTCGGGGGGCGGGGTGCGCAACCCGACGCTCACGGCGATGCTCCGTGCCGAGCTGGCCGGCACGCCGCTGCGCACCTCGGAGGAGCTCGGGCTGCCGGCCGCGGCGAAGGAGGCGTACGCCTTCGCCGTGCTCGGGTACCTCACCCTGCACGGCCTGCCGGGCAACGCGCCCGGCTGCACGGGCGCCGCGGGCCCCCGCGTCCTGGGGTCGATCACGCCGGGCAGCCGCCCGCTCCGGCTCCCGGCACCGCCTGCGGCCGCCCCGCGCTCCCTCTCCGTACGGGCGGACGGTGTTACCGTGCGATCATGCGCGCTCCGATAGGGCCCTTCGACCACGCCGTGCCGGCTCCCGACTGCCTCGCGGAACTCGCGGCGCCGGTGGCCGCAGCGGTCGCGGGCTGGGCGGGCGAGGTCCCGGCCGACCGGATCATTTACGTCGACACCGACCCCGCCATCGCGGACACCGCCGCCTTCGTCGCGCACTACGGGCAGGACCTGCTCGGCCGGTCCGCGAACTGCGTGGTGGTCGCCGCCAAGCGCGGCGGTGCGACCACCCTCGCGGCCTGCCTCGTACGCTCCGCCGGCCGGGTCGACGTCAACGGCGCGGTCCGGCGCCACCTCGGCGCCCGCAAGGTGTCCTTCGCGCCGATGGACACGGCGGTGGAGCTGACGGGAATGGAGTACGGCGGCATCACCCCGCTGGGCCTGCCGGGCGGCTGGCCGCTCCTGATCGACCCGGACGTCGCCGACATGCCGTACGTGCTCGTCGGCAGCGGCCGCCGCCGCGGGAAACTGATCGCCCCGGCGCCCTGTTCGCCCAGCTGCCCGGTGCGGAACTCGTCGCGGGCCTCGCCCTCTGACGTGGCGTAGGACCGCCCGTCCCCGGCCGCCCGGTCCTACGCGCCGACGATCTTGCGTACGTTCTCGATGCTGCCGCAGTCCGACGCGAGCTGCTTCTCCCGCTCCTCCAGGAAGGCGGCGCCCAGCTCGGCCCGGCGTTCGTCGGGGACGTTCTCCCGGGCGCCGTTGAGGATGGTCCGTTCCTCCTCGTCCAAGTGGTGGGTGACCGCCTTGACGAGGTCCTCCAGGCGTTCGTCCCATTCCTCGGAGCCGACGTCGTCCACCTCCAGGAGCTTCAGCAACGCCTCGTTGCCCTCGGCGTGCTCCTCCTCACCGTGCTCCACCTCGTCGTCGTCGATGTCCCTGAAGCGCTTGAGCGCGCCGTAGACCCTGGTCTCCTCGGCCTCGCCGTGCGCGACGAGCAGCGCCGCGAACTCCTCCCGGGCCGCCTCGCGGTCGGCTTCGACGCTCCGCATCCGGCGGAACAGCTCCTCCATCGTCCGGTGGTCCTCGAGGATCACCGCGACCACGTCCTGGTCCTTGCCCTCGCCCGCCATGCGACACGCCTCCTTGCTCGGGTTTCCCGTCTCCTGGCGCTTGCTCGCTCGCCGGGGTCTGAAACCTCCCGCCCGGGCGGCCGGGGCCGCCCGGGCGGGAGGGGGAGGCCCGGCGCGGTCAGCGGCGGAGCACCTTGCGCGACACCAGGTTGCCGAGCAACTGCGCCGACTGGACGAGGGCGATCAGGACCAGGACCGTCACCACCATCACCGAGGTGTCGAAGCGCAGGTACCCGTAGGTCATCGCCAGATTGCCGACGCCTCCTCCGCCGACGGTGCCGGCCACCGCCGAGAAGTCGATCAGCGCCACGAGCATGAAGGTCAGCCCCAGGACCAGCGGGCCGAGCGCTTCCGGGACGAGGACCGTCAGCAGGATCCGCAGCGGGCCCGCGCCCATCGACCGCGCCGCCTCGATCACCCCGGGTTCGACGGCGAGCAGGTTGGACTCCACGATGCGGGCGACACCGAAGGTGGCGACCACCGTCATCGGGAAGATCGCGGCGTTGGTGCCGATCATCGTGCCGACCACCCCGCGGGTGACCGGGGCGAGCGCGACGATCGCGATGATGAACGGGACGGGCCGGATGATGTTGATGAGGGTGCCCAGGACCGCGTGCACGAGCCGGTTGGGCAGGACTCCGCCCTTGCGGGTGGCGTACAGGGTGAGCCCGACCGCCAGTCCGCCGACCGTCGACAGTGCCAGGGTGATCAGCACCATGTAGACGGTCTCGCCGGTGGCGTCGAGGACCTTGGGCCAGAACGTGCTCCAGTCGGCCTTCACCGGACACCCGCTTCCACCCGGCCGGCCGTGGACAGCCCGGCCACGACGGCCTCGACCGCTGCGGGCTTCCCGCGCAGTTCCAGGGTCACGCTGCCCAGGGGCCGTTCCCGGACCTCGCCGACCCCGCCGTGGACGAGCGTGAAGTCGACCCCGTGCAGCCGCAGGAGTTCGGAGAGGCCGTCCAGGGCGGGGCCGCCGTCGGCGACGGGCACCGTGACCAGGCGCCCGGGGTGGCGGGCCCGCAGCCGCTCCAGAAGTGCGGCGTCGGGTTCGCTGTGCCGTTCGGAGCGCACGAAGGCGGCGGTGGTCGCGTGCCGGGGCCGCGCGAAGACCTCGTACACCTCGCCGCTCTCGACGACCTTGCCGTCCTCCATCACGGCGACCCGGTCGCACAGGGTCCGTACGACCTCCATCTCGTGGGTGATCAGGAGGATCGTGACGCCCAGCTCCCGGTTGACGCGGCCCAGGAGGGCCAGCACCTCGCCGGTGGTCTGCGGGTCGAGGGCGGAGGTCGCCTCGTCACAGAGGAGGACCTTCGGGCGGGTGGCGAGCGCCCGGGCGATGCCGACGCGCTGGCGCTGTCCGCCCGAGAGCTGCTCGGGGTAGCGCCCGCCGTGGCCGGCGAGGCCGACGAAGGCGAGGGTCTCCTCGGCGCGGGCCCGGGCCGCCGGGCGGTCCAGGCCGGCCAGGCGCAGCGGGTAGAGCACGTTGCCGAGCACGGTGCGCGAGCGGAAGAGGTTGAACTGCTGGAAGATCATGCCGATCTCGCGGCGGACGGGGCGCAGCCGGCGCTCACCGAGCGCGGAGAGGTCCTGTCCGTTCACCAGGACGCGGCCCGAGGTCGGCTCCTCCAGACCGTTGACGAGGCGCAGCAGCGTGGACTTCCCCGCACCGCTGTGCCCGACGACCCCGAAGACCGTCCCCGCCCCGACCGAGAGGCTGACGCCGTCGACGGCGCGCGCCCCGCCCGGGAACTCCTTGGCGACGTCGCGCAGTTCCACGGCGGCGGTCATCGCTTCAGCTGCTTCTGGATGCGGGCGACCTCGGCCTGGAGGTCGGCGGCGGGCAGCTCGACGTGGTGCGCGGTGCCGTTGCTGGTGCGGCGGACCTCGTCCTGCACGGCCTGGGAGGCGTAGAGCTTGACGATCTTCAGGTAGTCCTCGTTGTCCTTGTCGCCGGCGCGCGCGGCGATGACGTTGAGGTAGGGCACGGACTGCGGGGCGGCGGGGTCGTCCTTGTAGAGCGCGGTGTCGGCCTTGATCCCGGCGAGTTCGGCGACGCCGTCGTTGATGACGGCGGCGTCCGCGTCCTGGAGGGTGCGGGGGGTCTGCTGGGCGTTGACCGGGGTGAGTCTGATGTGCCGGGGGTTGGCGGTGATGTCGTCGGGGGTGGCGAAGAGGCCTGCCTCGGGGCGGAGTTCGACGAGCTTGGCCTGCTCCAGCACGCGCAGGGCGCGTCCCTGGTTGGCGGGGTCGTTGGGCAGGGCTATCTCGGAGCGGTCGGGGAGGTCCGCCAGTTGCTCGTGCTTGCGGGAGTAGAGGCCGAGGGGCACCACGGTGGTCGCCGCGATGGGGGCGATGTCGGTCTTGTTCTCGGTGTTGGACTGGGCGAGGAAGACCAGGTGCTGGAAGGCGTTGAGCTCGATGTCGCCGGCGCTGAGCGCCTTGTTGGGCAGCGAGTAGTCGTCGAAGACGACCGTCTCGACGGTGAGGCCCTCCTTCGCGGCCTCCTTCGCGAGGACGTCCCACTCCGGCGAGTCACCGGACACCCCGACCCTGATGCGGTGGGTGTCCCCTCCGCCGACGCCGCAGCCGGACACGAGGAGTGCGAGGACGGTGGCGGCGGAAGCGGCGATCAGGGTACGCCGGCGCGGCAGTGCAGAAATCATTGTGTGATCCATGTGCAGAGGAAGAACCAGAAGAAGGGATAAATGGATCGTAGATCGAATTCGCTATCCGACCTTCGAATGCGAGGTTCTGTTCATGAATGTGCAATGAAGGGAAGGTCGGGGGGTGGTTGGGGCTCACCCGTACCGAGGACTCCCGCCAGGGCCGGACGGGCCACGGAGCGCCCGCGCGCGGCCGCGTCGGCGCCGCCCTCGCCGCGCCCCCTGCCATCGTGGGCCACCGCGCTCCGCACCCCCCTGGAGGTCCCGCCGTGTCCCCACGCCCGTACGGCCACGCCCGCCGGTTCCGCCCCTCGCTGCGCCTGGCCGCCGCCACCGCCGTGTGCGGCGCCCTGCTCGGCGCCTCCGTACTGCCCGCGCAGGCGGCGGCGGACCGCAACCCGCCCCCGGACCGCGGAGCGGCCCTGCGCCAGGAGCTCCGCGCACTGGTCGAGCGCCCCGACGGGCCGCCCGGAGTCGTCGCCGTCCTGCGCGACGGGGACCGTACGAAGGTGTACCGCGCGGGCGTGGCGGACGTGGAGAGCGGCAGGCCGCCGAGCGCGAGCGACCACATGCGGATCGCCAGCGTCGCCAAGGCCTTCAGCGGAGCGGTGGCCCTGAGCCTGGTCGACCGCGGCCGGCTGCGCCTGGACGACACGATCGGCGAGGTGCTGCCCGGCCAGCCCGACCAGTGGCACGAGGTGACCCTGCGCCAACTCCTCAACCACACCAGCGGACTGCCCGACTACTCGGCCTCCCAGGGCTTCATCGACATCATCTCCGAGGACCCCCGCCACCACTTCGAATCCCGGCGCCTGCTGGACTTCGTCGCCGACGAGGACCTCGAATTCCGGCCTGGCAGCCGCTACGCGTACTCCAACTCGGACAACATCGCCGTCGCCCTGATGGCCGAGGCCGCCACCGGACGCCGGTACGAGACCCTGCTGCGCGAGCTCGTGTACCGGCCGCTGGGCCTGACCGCCACCAGCCTCCCCCAGGGCTACCGGCTCCCCGAGCCCTACCTCCACGGCTACCAGATCGACCCCCAGGAGGGGCCCGTCGACGTCAGCGAGGCCATCAGCGCCTCGGGAGCCTGGGCGGCCGGCGGCATCGTCTCCACGCCCAAGGACCTGACCGCCTTCATCCGGGGCTACGCGGGCGGCACCCTCGTCTCGGAGCGCACCCGGCGCGAGCAGTTCCGGTTCATCCCCGGCGCGCTGTCCCAGCCCCCCGGCCCCGGCCGTACCGCGGCGGGCCTGGCCCTCTACCGCTACACCACCCGCTGCGGCACCGTGTACGGCCACACCGGCAACACGCCCGGCTACACGCAGCTGGCGGCGGCCACGGCGGACGGAAAGCGCTCGCTGACCTTCTCCATCACCACGCAGACGTCCCTGACCGACAACCCCGAGCTCCTCGCACACGTCCGGGAGGTCCAGGAGGATTTCGTCTGCGCCCTGCTGCGCGGGTGACCCCGGCGGGTGCGCGGGGCCGAGCGGTCCCGCGCACCCGCCACCCGGTCGGCGTAACCTGGTCGGACCGCCACTGCACGTGCGCGCCGGGACCTCGGTGCGCCCGCCCCGTACAACCCCCTCACACCCCGCCGCGAACGATCCAGGGAGGCGGCGCGTGACCGATCCCTTCGGCTTCCTCAGGATCCCCCGCGAGCCCGTCCCCGCCCGGCCCGTCGAGGAACGGCTCGGCGACTGGCACGAGGTGTACGCCGGCCAGGCCCTGCTCCCGCTCGTCTCCCGGCAGGCCGACCGCTGCATGGACTGCGGGATCCCCTTCTGCCACACCGGCTGCCCCCTCGGGAACCTCATTCCCGAGTGGAACGCCTACGCCGCCCACGGCGACTGGCGCGCGGCGTACGAGCGGCTGCACGCGACCAACAACTTCCCCGAGGCCACCGGAAGGCTCTGCCCGGCCCCCTGCGAGGACGCCTGCGTGCTGACGATCAACGCGGAACCGGTGACCATCAAGAACGTCGAGCAGGCCATCGTGGACGAGGGACTGCGCCGCGGCTACATGGCGGCGAGAGCGCCCGAGCGGCGCAGTGGCAGGACCGTGGCCGTCATAGGCTCCGGTCCGGCCGGACTGGCCGCCGCGCAGCAGCTGACCCGGGCCGGGCACGCGGTCACGGTCCACGAGCGGGCCGACCGGATCGGCGGCCTGCTGCGCTACGGCATCCCCGAGTTCAAGATGGAGAAGGCGCACCTGGACCGCAGGATCGAGCAGATGCGGGCCGAGGGCACGGTGTTCGTCACGGGACACGACGTCGGGGGCGCCGACGGCACGGCCACCGCGTCGGACACCGACGCGGGCGCGCTGCGCGGCCGGTGCGACGCCGTCGTCGTCGCGGTCGGAGCGGGCGAGCGCAGGGAACTGCCGGTGCCCGGCCGCGCGCTCCACGGCATCCACCAGGCCATGGACTACCTGACCTGCGCCAACCGGGTGAGGGAGGGCGACCTGCCCGCGCCGCCCATCACCGCGGAGGGCCGGCACGTGGTCATCGTCGGAGGCGGCGACACCGGTTCCGACTGCATGGGAACGGCCCTGCGGCAGGGCGCGATCTCCGTGGTCCAGCTCGACATCAACCCGGAGCCCGGTCCCGGCCGCACAGACGACGAACCCTGGCCCGTCTACCCGAGGACGTACCGGATCTCCCACGCGCACGACGAGGCCCGCGGGCGCGAGGGCCGCGACCCCCGGCTGTTCGCCTGCGCCACCCTGCGCTTCGACGGGGACGCCGCGGGCCGGGTACGGGCCCTGCACCTGACCGCCGTCGAGCCGGTGGGCCGCAGCCCCCTGGCGGGCACGGAACGGGTCCTGCCGGCCGGGCTGGTCCTGCTCGCCCTCGGCTTCTCCGGTCCCGAACGGGCGGGCGGCCTGTGCGAGCAGCTGGGCCTGGAGTACGACGAGCGCGGCAACTACGCGCGGGACGCCGGCTTCGCGGCGAGCGGCGGTCGGGCGCCCGGGGTGTTCGTCGCGGGTGACGCGGGCCGCGGGCAGTCGCTCGTGGTCTGGGCCATCGCCGAGGGCCGGGCGGCGGCCGCCGCCGTGGACCGCTACCTCACGGGCTCCACGTGCCTGCCGGCCCCGGTCGCCGCCCACGACCGGCCCATGACGGCCCTCGGCCGCATGCGCTACGGGGACCACTGAAATACGGGACCACTGAATACGGGACCACTGAATACGGGACCACTGAAATACGGCGACCCCTGAAATACGGCGACCCCTGAAAACGGCACGCTCCGGCCGGCCCGAGGGCCGGCCGGAGCGCGGGTCACTGACGGCGGGGGCGGCTGCTCAGCCCGCGGCCAGGAGCGTGAGGGTGTCGATCACGCGGTTCGAGAAGCCCCACTCGTTGTCGTACCAGGCGACGACCTTGACGTGGCGGCCCTCGACGCGGGTGAGCTCCGAGTCGAAGATCGACGAGGCGGGGTTGCCGGTGATGTCGGACGACACCAGCGGGTCCTCCGAGTACTCCAGCACGCCGGCCAGCGGGCCCTCGGCCGCGGCGCGGTACGCCTCGAGGATCTCCTCGCGGGTCACCTCGCGGGAGACGGTCGTGTTGAGCTCCACGATGGAGCCGACCGGGACCGGTACGCGGATCGAGTCGCCCGACAGCTTGCCGTCGAGCTGCGGCAGCACCAGGCCGATCGCCTTCGCGGCGCCCGTCGAGGTCGGGACGATGTTGACGCCGGCGGCGCGGGCGCGGCGGGGGTCGCGGTGCGGGCCGTCCTGCAGGTTCTGCTCCTGCGTGTAGGCGTGCACCGTCGTCATGAAGCCGTGCTCGATGCCCGCGAGCTCGTCGAGGACCGCGGCCAGCGGGGCGAGCGCGTTGGTCGTGCACGACGCGTTCGAGACGATCGTGTGCACGGCCGGGTCGTAGGCGTCGGTGTTCACGCCGTACGCCAGCGTCACGTCGGCACCGTCGGAGGGCGCGCTGACCAGTACCTTCTTCGCCCCCGCCTTGAGGTGGGCGCGAGCGGCGTCGGCCGAGGTGAAGCGGCCGGTGGCCTCCAGCACGATGTCGACCCCGAGCTCGCCCCAGGGCAGCTGCTCCGGCTCGCGCTCCGCCAGCACCGTGATGCGGCGGCCGTCGACGACCAGGGTGTTCCCGTCGACGGTCACCGGGCGGCCGAGCCGGCCGGAGGTGCTGTCGTACGCCAGCAGCCGTGCGAGGGCCTTCGGCTCGGTGAGGTCGTTGACGGCGACGACCTCGAGGTCGCTGTCGCGTTCGAGCAGCGCGCGCAGCACGTTGCGTCCGATGCGGCCGAATCCGTTGATGGCGATGCGAGTCATGAGCGAGTCCCTTTCGTTCGCCATCAGGTTCGCCGCCCGCGCCCGCCCACGAAAGCGGCGTGATCGCCACTGTTCAAAAGGATCTCGCCAAGACGGCTGGCGAGATCCTCACGGGCCCCTGAAGAGCCCCTCACACGCCCCCCCACCGGCCTATTCGCCCTTCGTGAAGGTGCGCCGGTACTCGGTCGGGGTGGTGCCCAGGATCCGCTGGAAGTGCAGCCGCAGATTCGCGCCAGTACCGAGGCCGACGTCGGCGGCGATCTGCTCGACGCCCCGCTGGGAGCGTTCGAGCAGTTCCCGGGCCACGTCCACGCGGGCGCGCATGACCCACTGCATCGGCGTGTAGCCGGTGTCCTCCGCGAACCGCCGCGAGAACGTACGCGGCGACACCCCGGCGTGCCGGGCCAGCGACTCCAGCGTCAGGGGCTCGCCCAGCCGGATCAGCGCCCACTCCCGCGTGGCGGCGAACCGCTCACCGAGCGGCTCGGGCACGCTGCGCGGCACGTACTGCGCCTGGCCGCCGCTGCGGTAGGGGGCGGCGACCAGGCGCCGCGCCGCGTGGTTGGACGCGGCCACACCCAGGTCGCTCCGCAGGATGTGCAGACACAGGTCGATGCCGGAGGCGGCGCCCGCCGAGGTGAGGACGCTCCCCTCGTCGACGAACAGGACGTTCTCGTCGACCCGGACCAGCGGGTGCTTGGCCGTCAGGGCCCGGGCGTAGTGCCAGTGCGTCGTGGCGCGCCGGCCGTCGAGCAGGCCCGTCGCGGCGAGCGCGAACGCCCCCGTCGAGATGGCGGCGAGCCTGGCGCCCCGCTCGTGGGCGGCGATCAGCGCGTCGAGGACCGGCCGCGGCGGGTCCTCACGGTCCGGGAAGCGGTAGCCGGGGACGAAGACGATGTCGGCCCACGCCAGGGCGTCCAGCCCGTGCGTCACGTGGTACGACAGCCCGTCGCCGCCCGCGACGAGCCCGGGGGACGCACCGCACACCCGCACCTCGTAGGGCATGCTCGCGCGGGTCGTGAAGACCTGGGCGGGGATGCCGACGTCGAGCGGCTTCGCGCCTTCCAGGACGAGGACGGCGACGCGGTGGAGACGAGAGGCTGGCACGGGTCGAGCCTACGCGGGACCGGGGAGTGTCCCGCCGGGGCCGTCGCCGCCGGTGCGGTATGACGTCCCCTGGGGATCGACCGATCCCCGATCGCCGCGAAGGGAGTGGTGGCCGTGGAGCGAACGACCTGCTGCGTGGTGGGGGGCGGACCGGCCGGAATGGTGCTGGCGCTCCTCCTGGCCCGCGCCGGGGTGGACGTCACGGTGCTGGAGAAACACGGGGACTTCCTGCGCGACTTCCGCGGGGACACCGTGCACCCCACCACCCTGTCCCTGCTGGACGACATCGGCCTCGGCGAACGCTTCGCCCGGCTCCCGCAGCGCCGCGTCACCACGGTGCAGCTCCCCATCGGGCCGGACCGGTCCCTGGTCACCGTCGGGAACATCGGGGCCCTGCACGGCCCGTACAACTACATCGCGATGGTGCCCCAGTGGGACCTCCTCGACCTCCTCGCCGACGAAGCCGGCCGGGAACCCTCCTTCCACCTGCGCATGGACACCGAGGCGACCGGCTTCCTCATCGAGGGCGGCCGCGTCAACGGGGTGCGGTACCGCACCGCGGACGGCACCACCGGCGAACTCAGGGCCACCCTGACCGTGGCCTGCGACGGCCGCGGCTCGCTGGCCAGGGCGCTGCCCGAACTGGGCCTGGAGCACTTCCCGTGCCCGATGGACGCCTGGTGGTTCCGCCTCCCGCGCCACGAGGACGACCCCAGCGGGCTCGTCGGCGGCCTGGGCGACCGGTTCTTCACCGCGCTCATCGACCGCGGCGACTACTGGCAGTGCGCCGCGCTCATCCCCAAGGGAACCGACGCCGAGCGCCGCGCCGAGGGCCTGGAGCGCTTCATGACCCGTTTCGCGGAGGCCGCCCCGTGGCTGGCCGACCGCAGCCACGCCGTCACCTCCTGGGACGAGGTCAAACTGCTCGACGTACGGCTGGACCGCCTGCGCCGCTGGCACCGCCCCGGACTGCTGTGCATCGGCGACGCCGCCCACGCGATGTCACCCGTGGGCGGCATCGGCATCAACCTCGCCGTGCAGGACGCCGTCGCCGCGGCCCGCCACCTCGTGCGTCCGCTGCGCGAGGGCACGGTGGGACTGCACGACGTACGCCGCGTCCAGCGCCGCCGCTGGCCCACGACCGTGGCCACCCAGGGCCTCCAGCGCCTGGCACACACCCAGGTCTTCGAGCCGCTCCTGGACGGCCGTACCGCCTTCGGCAACCCCCGACGCGCCCAGCGGATGACGGAACTCGTCACCGAATCACCCTGGCTGAACCGCATCCCGGCGTACTTCATCGCCTACGGAGCCCTCCGCGAGCGCCCTCCGGCCGAATCCCTGCGCTGACCGGCGGGGACGCGGCCCGAAGAGCGCGCCCCTCGGCGGTCCGCACGGTGGTGGCGTGCGGACCGCCGAGGGGTGGGGGCTGACTACTGCGCCATCTCGTAGGCGCCGGAGAGGGCCTCGACGCGGGCCCAGACGCGGGCCGCGCGGGCCTCGTCGACGACCGGGCGGCGGACGGCGGCCAGGGCCCAGGCCTGCTGCTCCGGCGTGCTGGAGTCCTTGCCGTGCAGCTCGACGGCGTGCTGGGAGAAGTCGCGCACGAGCACCGAGAACAGCTCGTCCAGCACGGATTCGTCCAGGTCCGTCAGGCGGGCCTGCTCCAGGATCAGCTGCCCGTGGACCACCAGGGCGAACAGCTGCCCCACCGAGAGGAGGAAGTCCAGGTCGCGGCCCTGCGCCTCGTCGGGCGCGATGGTCGCCGCGAACTCGGCGAGCGCGTCGGCCTGCTCACGGAACCGGGCGACGTTCGGCACGGCGGCGTAGGCGTCGTACGCCGGGCGCCAGTCGTGGAAGCGTACGGAGCCCAGACCGCGGGCCGGCCCCTGCCGGAACAGGAAGTCGTCGTCGGCCGCGTCGAGCCGCGTCGGCACGGGCGCGTACTCGGCCGGCTCCAGCAGGTGGTTGCGCATGAACTTGAGGATCAGCGCGAGGTTGACGTGGACCGTGCCCTCCAGCTTCGGCAGCCCGCGGATCTCGACGGCGGCCTGGGCGAAGTAGTTGTCCTTCTCGAAGCCCTTGGCGGCGATCACGTCCCACATCAGGTCGATGACCTTCTCGCCCTCCGTCGTGACCTTCATCTTGGTCATCGGGTTGAAGAGCAGGTACCGGCGGTCGTCGGGGCCGGCGGAGCGGAAGTAGTCGACGGCACGGTCGCTGAAGAGCTTCATCCCGACGAGGCGGACGTAGGCGTCGGCCAGCTCGCGGCGCACGTGCGGGAAGGCGGTGACCGGCCGGCCGTACAGGATCCGGTTGTGCGCGTGCGTGACGGCCTCGTACATCGCGTGCTCGCAGATGCCGATCGAGGCGGTGCAGAGGTTGAACTTGCCGACGTTGACGGTGTTGAGCGCGGCGTCGAAGGCGGCCCGCCCGGTGTGCAGGACGTCCTCGGCGGCCACCGGGTAGTCCTCCAGGCGGAACTCGCTGACGTACTTGGAGGAGTCGACGACGTTCTTGACGAGCCGGTACGCCGGGTGGCGGCTGTCGGCGGCGAAGAAGACGTAGCCGTCGGGGCCCTCGACGTCGGTGCGGCGGCCGAAGACGGAGACGAGCCCGGCGGCGTTGCCGTTGCCGATGTAGTACTTGGAGCCGCTCGCGCGGAACCCGCCGTTCTCGTCAGGCTCCAGCAGCATGTCGGTGGAGTAGATGTCGGCGCCGTGCGTCTTCTCGGACAGGCCGAACGCGAACACCTCGCCCTCCGACAGCAGGTGCGCGGCGCGCTCGCGGGCGGCGGCGTTGTCGCTCTGCCAGACCGGGCCGAGGCCGAGGATGGTGACCTGCCAGGCGTACCAGTAGTCGAGGCCGTAGAAGCCGAAGATCTCGTTGAGGGCCGCGATCCGGGCGGTGTCCCAGCGCTTGTCGGACTCGTCCCCACCGGCGGCGGAGGCCGGGGTCAGGAAGGTCGCGAAGAGCCCTTCCTTGGCGGAGAAGGCGAGGAAGTCGGCCAGCCAGGCACGGGTGCGGTAGTCCTCGATGATCCGCCGCTTGCCGCGGGCCTCGAACCAGTCGACGGTGGCGCGCAGCAGCCTGCGCGTCTCGGGGTCGAAGTGGGCGGGGTCGTAGGTGTGCGGGTGGAAGAGCAGGGGGTCGGACACGGCGGATCACCTTCCGAGGGGTCGGGTCGGGTTCGCGCGGGTGCGCGGAGGGAGGAAGCGAAGGGGGTACGAGGAGCGGGGCGCGCGGTGCTGGCGGGCCGGCCCGGGCCCGGCCGGCCGGGGCTCAGCCGGTCGGGGGCGGCGCCGTGCGGCCGAGCCGGTGGAGGGTGGCCAGGACGTCGTCGAGCCAGGCGATCGTCATCCGCTCCTGCGCGATCCCGCCGCGCAGCACGACGTGCTGGAGTTCCTGACCGGCGTCGAGCGGTGCGGGGGCGCCGGGCCCGGTGAAGTCGCGCAGCTCGCCGGCGAGATACCGGGCGAGGCGGTCCCGGTGGGCCTGCTGGTGCCGTTCGACCTCGCGGATCAGGGCGGCCGGGTCGTCGAAGGCCGCCCCGCGGATCTTCACGGCGAGGTCGTGCCGCAGGCTCTCCGGTTCGATCGGTTCGTGGAGCCACTGGGCGAGCGCGGCCCGGCCGGGATCCGCGGCCGAATACACCTTCTTGTCCGGCCGGCCCTGCTGCGGGACCGTACGGACGGCGAGCATGCCGTCGTTCTCCATGCGCTTGAGCACGCGGTAGATCTGCTGGTGCGTGGCGGTCCAGAAGTAGCCGATCGAGCGCTCGAAGCGGCGGGCCAGCTCGTAGCCGGAACCCGGCTTCTCCAGCAGGGAGACGAGGATCGCGTGTTCGAGCGCCATGCCCCGATCCTGCTATGCAACTCGTTGCATAGACAAGCGGCGGCCCTCAGGTGAGACGCGGCTCACCCGGTGCGGGAACGCCGCGAGCCCCGAGCGCGGAGGGTCGCGCACTCGGGGCTTCGTGGGGGTGCCGCTCCCCCGCGGGGCGGGATCAGGCGGCGTCGGGGATCCAGGATCCGTGGATCATCGCCGGGACGCGGCGCGGCAGGTGGACGGTCGCGACGGGCGGGACGGTCAGGTCGGAGGCGTCCAGGACGAGCAGCTGCGAGGCGTTCGCCCTCAGGTCGCTCACCACCGTCAGCAGGTACCCGGCGTCCTCCTGCGACGCGCCCGCGCCCTCGGCGGGTACGAACACGGCCTCGCTGGGGAGCCGGTCGGCCCCGAAGGGCAGCAGCTGCCGGGCGCCGGTGGTGCGGTCGTACTTGACGAGCGTGTGGGCGGCGATCCCCAGGTCGTCGGGGAAGGCCAGGGCGTACTGGTAGCGGTGTTCGATGCCGAGGAAGGCCTCGTTGATGGTCGGGAACTCCACGGTGAGGTCGTCGGTCAGCTCCTCCTTGACGGATCCGGCCGCGAGGTCGACGGTCCAGCGGGTGCTGCGCGAACCGACGTTGGGCTCGGCCCCGCGGTCCGCGGCGCCGACCCACCAGTTCCAGGACCGCTGCCAGCCGTCCCGGCCCACGGTCGGGCCCTCGACGACGATCCGCCCGTACGGGTCCTCGTAGGCGTTGGCGAAGTGCATGCCGTAGCCCTGGCCGATCTCGAACCAGCGGATCTCGCGGGCCCGGCCGCCCGCGCCCGCGGTGGTGCGCGGCATGACGCCGATCCGGGAGACCTGCTCGTCGTTCCAGCCGTACGGGATGCCCGAGTGCTCGGCCGGATCGAAGGTCACGGAGCCCTCCAGGAACACCACGTAGTGCTCGGTGATCGCGAAGTCGTGCTTGAGCGCCGCACTGGCGCCCGGCACCTCCTGGCTCTCCAGCACCTTCCCGTCGGCGGAGGCGACGTGGTGGATCAGGTAGGGCGGGAAGGGGGAGGAGGCGAAGAAGTGGAGTTCGCCGGTGACCGGGTCCTCCTTGGGGTGGGCGGTCATCGCCGAGGTCAGCCTGCCCCCGAAGTCGTAGGCCCCGACGGTCTCCAGATCCGCCGTCAGCTCGAAGGGGAGGGCCGCCTCGCTCAGCGCGAGGAGCCGGCCGGCGTGTTCGATGACGTGGGTGCCCGCCGTGCTGGCGGTCAGGTCGGGGCCCTTGTCGGTCATGTAGGGGGCGCCGTCGAGGGCGGGGGTGTGGACCCAGCGGTTGCGGTACCACTCGGCGCGGCCGTCCTGCAGCCGGATGCCGTGGACCATGCCGCTGCCCTTGAACCAGTGGGTGGGAGTGATGCCGGGCTTGGGGTTGTGGCTGTTGCGGATGAGGCGGCCGGTCAGCTCGGGCGGGAGGGTCCCCTCGACGTGCAGGCCGGTGGCGGTGATCTCGTCGGTGACGGGGGTGTAGTGGCCGGTCAGGTAGGGCTTGGCGGTGCTGGTCATGGAGAATGCCTCGGCTTTCTGACGGTGGGACGACGGGAGGGGACGGGCGGGGAGGGAGCGCGATCAGTGCCGCTCGGCGGCAGCGGCGGCCCCCGCCAGGGCCTCGGCCTTGGCCTTCAGGGCGGCGAGCCAGGCTTCGAGGGACTGCCGCAGCACGCCTTCCATCTCCGTGCTGCGGGCCGCGACGGGCTCGCCGCTCCAGGACTCCTCGGTGCGCACCGTCACGGTGCCCGGAGCCGTCTCCTGGAACGTCCAGACGTGGATGCCGTCGATGCCGTGGGCCGGCCCGCCCCAGACGATGCGCTCGCCGGGGACGACCTGGTGGACGGTGGAGGTGATGTCCAGGCCGTGGGTCAGCCAGCGGAACGCGGTGCCGGGCGCCAGCGGACCGGCGTACTCCACCCGGTCCACGTCGGTGTTCCAGTCCGCCCAGGCGGCGATGTCGGTGTGCAGGTCCCAGACGGTGGAGAGCGGGGCGTGCACCGTGGTCTGCAGGGCGACGACGACGGGGGCCTCGGTGTCGACGGCGGTGGGGTGCGTGGTCATGGGAGGTACTCCTTCGGTGAGGTGGTCAGCGGGTGGGGTGGGACGGGCGGGGAGAGGGCAGCGGTGGGGGAGTGGGGACGGTCTCCCCCGCGGCCCGCGTCCTGCGGGCGAGCAGCGGGGTGAGGGCCGCGCCGAGGAGCAGGACGGCGGCGGAGAGGAGGAAGGCGCTGCGGTACCCCTCGGTGAGGGCCGCGGCGTGCGGCAGGTCCGGCGGTGCGGCGGCGGTGCGGGCGGCGGCCAGGGTGCCCAGTACGGCGAGGCCGACGGCGCCGCCGATCTGACGGGTGGTGTTGACGAGCCCGCCGGCCAGTCCCGCGTCGGCGGGCTCCACGCCGCTCACGGCGGAGCCGGTGAGCTGGACGAAGGCCACGCCGAGGCCGACTCCGACGAGGAGCACGGGCCCCAGCAGGTGGACGAGGAAGGTGCCGTCGGCGGGGATCCGGGCCAGCCATAGGAAGCCGGCGGCCTGGGTCGCCAGCCCGGCGAGGAGGGTCCGGTGCGGGCCGATGCGGCGGGCGAGTACGGGTGCCAGGCCGGAGCCGAGCATGTTCGCCGCGGCCAGCGGAAGTTGGGACAGTCCGGCTTCCAGGGGGCCCGCACCGAGGACCTGTTGCTGGTAGAGGGGGAGGAAGAAGAACAGGCCCACCCAGACCGCGCCGAGCAGCGCCATGACGAGGTTGGCGGGGCCCACGGCGCCGCGCGTGAGGAGCCTCGCGGGCAGGAGCGGGGCCGGGTGGCGGCGTTCGAGCAGGGCGAAGAGGGCGAGGAGGGCGGCCGCGGCGGCGAAGGAGCCGAGTACGAGGGGGTCGGTCCAGCCGGAGCGTCCCGCGGCCGTGAGCCCGTACACGAGCGCGACCAGGCCGGTGGTGACGGTGAGGGATCCGGCCACGTCGAGCCGTGGGCGGGGGCCGTCGTCCTCCTTCGGGTCGGCCGGTACCAGGCGCAGGGCGGCGGCCAGGACCAGCGCCGCGCCGATGCCGGAGGCGTGGAACACCCAGGGCCAGCCGGGCCCTTCGGTGAGGATCCCGCCGAGCAGCACCCCGGCCGCGCCGCCGGCGCCGGACACGGCACCCCAGACACCGAGGGCCCTGGCGCGGGCCGGCCCGGGCGGATGGAGCCGCATGACCAGGGAGAGCGCGGCGGGCGCCACCGCGGCAGCGCCGACGCCCTGGACCGTGCGGGCGGTGACGAGCATCCAGGGCGTGCTCGCCAGCCCGGCGGCGACGGCCGCCGCGGCGAAGAGCGCGAGGCCGGCCGCCAGTACGCGGCGGCGCCCGAGGAGGTCGGCCGCCCGGCCGCCGAGCAGGAGCAGGGCGCCGAAGGCGAGGCCGTACGCGTTGACGACCCAGGACATGCCCGCGTCCGACAGCCCGACCCCGTCGCGCACGGCGGGAAGGGCGACGTTCACGATCGAGGTGCTGAGGGTGACCGCGAACTGGGCGGCGGCCAGCGCCGCGAGGGTCGCCGTGGCGGTCTGTCGGTGGGGCGGGGTGGCGTACATACCTGCTCTCCTGTGTGTGGTTGACCACTCACTCTTTGATCCGAAAGGAGGGCGGACCGCGAGGGTCCGCCCGGCCGGGGCCCGGCCGTCGCCCGTCAGTAGTGCCGGATGCCGGCCGAGAGGGTCCGGGACCAGGGTGCGTCCACCTCGTGCGCGTCCAGCGACACCAGGAGGTGGCAGAGCATGCCGGTGGCGAAGAACTGCTGGACGTCGGCCTCCGCCGCGCCCGACGCGCCGCGCACGTACTCCACCATGCGGGCGTAACCGGCCCGCACGGCCTCGCGCACGGCGGCCTCCGACACGGCCGCCGCCTGTGCGTGGGTCAGGACGAGCAGCAGGTCCTTGTCCGCGATCAGGCGGGCGTACGTGTCGCCCATGGTGTGCAGCACGGCCTCCGGGCTGCTGCCCCGCGCCTGCGCGGCACCCTCTTCGAGGCTGGTCCGGACCCGTGCGAAGCACCGCTCGACGACCGCGGTGAACAGTGCCTCCTTGTTCGGGAACAGCCGGTAGACGTAGGCCTGGGAGATCCCGGCCGCCTTGGCCACCTCGGTGGTCGTCGTGCCGAAGTAGCCGCGGGCCGCGAAGGCCCCGATGGCCGTCCTCAGGACGGTCTCGCGGCGCTCTTCGGCCGAGGAGAGTTGGCGTCGTCGTTCCGTGTTCATGTGAGTAATAAACCACTCACACTTTTGGGTGTCAAGGCGACCGCGTTCGCGGGGTGATGCGCGGCGCGGGAAGCTGAGGGCATGCGATGGCGGGTCCCCGGCGCGGTGGTGGCCGTGATGGCCGTAGTACTGCTGGTCGCCGGCACACCGGGGCCGAGCGGCGGCGGGGACACCGGGCAGCGCGGGGACATCGAGCAGCGCGTGGACATCGGCGGCGGCCGGTCCCTGTACCTGCACTGTTCCGGCACCGGAAGCCCCACCGTCGTGCTGGTCTCCGGGCTGCACGACTCCTCCGACACGTGGTCGCTGACCGACACCACCCCGCCCGTGCCCAAGGCCCCCGCCGTGTTCCCCGGCGTCGCCGCCTTCACCCGCGTGTGCGCCTACGACCGTCCCGGCACCATCCGCTACACGCAGCCGCTCGCGCTCACCACCCGCAGCACGCCCGTGCGGGGCACGCGTACGCTGCCCGCCATGGTCCGGGACCTGGACCGGCTGCTGACCGCCGCCCGCGTGCCGGGCCCGTACCTGCTCGTGGGGCACTCCTTCGGCGGCATGCTCGCCCTGCGGTACGCGCAGGAGCACCCGGAGCGCACGCGCGGACTGGTCCTCGTCGACGCGCTGGGGCCCGCGCTGAAGCCCGCGATGGGGGCGGACTGGCCGGCGTACGTCGAAGCGCTCCGCAAGCCCGGTACGCCGTTCGACTCCGACCCCGCATTCGAGCAGGTCGACATCGACGGCGGAGTCACCGCCCTCGATCGCGGCGGCCCGCTCCCGCCCGTACCGGTCGCGGTGCTCAGCAAGACCGAACCCTTCGCCGCGCCGGCCACCATGTCCAGGGACCTCCTGGCGAAGCTGGAGAGGGCCTGGCCCGAGGCCCAGGAGGCGCTCGTGGCGCTGCGGCCGCAGACCCCCCACCTGCTGGCGACCGGCAGTGACCACTACGTCCAGCTCCACGACCCGGACCTCACGATCGCGGCGGTCCGCCTGGTCGCGGACCGGGCCGCGACCCTGCCGGGGACGGGCCCCGAGGCCTCCTAGCGGGTCTTCCGCCGGGGCTGTCAAGTCCCGAATGGTCGCGACATGACGCGGCGGGGGAGCGGACGGCTTACTCAAGACACGGGCTCACAGGGCGCACACCCACCACGTGGCCCCATCGGTGTCGCCGGCTACCGGTTCACGGCACCGGTTCCGACGGTTCCCCTCCGGGATGTGGAGGCGTTGACGGCCAGAAGGAGCGAGCGCATGCGAGTCACCATCGTTGGTCCGGTGCCACATGTCAGGGGGCGGGCGTCATGAGTTCCCTGTCCTCGTCGTCCGAGCACCCTTCGGGCCCGCCCCCCGGCCCGCTGTCCGGCAAGGGTTCGCAACCGCAGCCCGCACCCGTGCCCGACGCGCCCCCGCCGATGCCTCCGCCGCCGCCCCCGTCCCACCCTTCGGCGTCTTCCGTGCCTCCGCCCGACAGCGGGGACGGAGGGCGCCCGAAGAGTCGCTGGAGGTCGCGCAGGACCGTGGTCAGCGCGAGCACGGCGGCGGTCGTCGTCTCGGCGGTGGTCCTCGGCTTCACCGTGCTGGGCGGCAACACCGCGGCCGGCGGCGAGGTCTTCCTGGAGGCCGCCGCGGCGGCCGGGCCCGATCCGTTCACCCCCTCGACGGCCACGGGGCCCGAGGAGCCCGTCGCTCCGCCCGAGAGCACCGGCACGGTGCAGGGCGGTACGAGCGGCGCGCGCACCCTGGAGGTCGACGGCGGCCACCCCGGGCTCTACGGGGGCACCCGCAACATCGCGAGCTGCGACGTGGAGAAGCAGATCAAGTTCCTCACGGAGCACACGGACAAGGGGAACGCCTTCGCCACCGCGGTGGGCGTCCGGCCGGCCGGGGTCCCCGCCTACCTGCGCTCGCTCACGCCGGTCCGGCTGGGCTGGGACACCCGGGTCACCAACCACGGGTACAAGGACGACGCCCCGACCGGCTACCAGGCGATCCTGCAGGCCGGTACGTCCGTACTGGTCGACGGTCACGGTGTGCCGCGGGTCCGGTGCGCGTGCGGCAATCCCCTGACGCCGCCGGTCGCGGTCCAGGGGAAGGCCCGGCTCAGCGGCAAGGAGTGGTCCTCGTTCCGCTCCGCCGAGCTGGTGGCGGTCAAACCGGCCGCGAAGCCGGTGAAGGCCGTCACGGTCTTCGACCGGGACCGCAAGGCGTGGTACGAGCGCCCGAGCGGGGCGGCGCGTGGACGGGCCGACCGCGAGGTCGAACCGCCGCCGGGCCGGCCGGCCGGGTCGCCGTACCCGGCCCTGCCGCCGGCCCATCAGGGTTCGGTCCGCACGAACCCGGCCACCGACACGGAGCAGCGGAATCCGGAGGTCCCCGGCCCCGCCCGCGAGCCCGTGGGAGGCCCCCGGAAGCAGCCCGGCAAGGAGCCGCGGAAGAACCCTGCGGAGGAGTCCGGCAGGGTTCCGGACCAGGCCCCCGCGAAGGAGTTGGACAGCGACCGGGGCCACGAGCCGGCGAACGTGCCGGGGGCGGCACCGGACAAGGTCCCTGACCAGAAGCCGAGGAAGAAGCCGCAGGAACCCGGCGCGGGCGGCGGCAAGGACCCGGGCAAGGCCCCTGGCACGGTCCCGGAGAAGGCGCCGGGCCAGGAGCCGGATCCGGCCCGGGGCAAGGACCCGGGGAAGCTGCCCGAGCCGGTCCCCGGCAAGGAGCCGGGAAAGGCGCCGGACGGGGAGTCGGATCCGGCCGGGGGCAAGGAGCCGGGGAAGGCTCCCGGAACGGCCCCGGGGAAGGCGCCGGGGAACGTGCCGGACAAGGAGCCGGGGAAGGTGCCGGACAAGGAACCGGGGAAGGCTCCCGGGACCGCCCCCGGCCAGGAGCCGGGCACGGGCCAGGGGAAGGTCCCCGGTGATGTGCCCGGCAAGGAGCCCGGCACGGGTCAGGGCGAGGAGCCGGGAAAAGCACCGACGACGGTGCCTGAGAAGGGCAAGGACTCGGGGAAGGCACCCGAGCCGGTTCCGGGAAAGGAGCCGGGAAGGGTGCCGGACGGGGAGTCGGATCCCGGCCGGGGCAAGGACCCGGGGACACCTGAGACCGTCCCCGGCAAGGAGCCGGGCACGGGCCGGGGCAAGGAACCTGCGAAGGAGCCGGGCACGGGCCAGGGGAAGCGTCCCGGCGATGTGCCGGGCAAGGAGTCAGGCAGGGGGCAGAGCGAGCAGCCGGGAAAAGCGCCGGCGACGGTGCCTGAGAAGGGCACGGGCCAGGTGCCGGAGACCCGCCCGGGCGAGGAGCCGGGGTCGGTGCCGCACGAGCCTGGCGGGCAGCCGGACAAGGTGCCGGGCCAGGAAACCGGCGAGAGCACCCGCAAGGTGCCGGGTCAGGGCGAGCCCCCCGAGAAAGCGCCGGGACAGGAGCAGGGGTCGGGCAACGGGTCGGGCCGGGCCCCCGGGACGGTCCCCCACCAGCCTGGTGGCACGACGGACAAGGGCCCGGACCGGGAGGCCGGCGAGAGTTCGGGCAAGGCGCCCGGCCAGGGAAAGGGCAACGGCACCGGCAAGGTGCCGGGAGGGGAGCCGGGCAACGGCTCCGGCCAGGGCCAAGGAACCGGCCAAGGGACCGGCCAGGGGCCGGACAAGGGAACGGGGAAGGCTCCGGGCCAGAACTCCCGGCAGGAGACGGGCCGGGGTACCGGCCACGGCACGGGCGAGGGTTCCGGTCAGGGTACGGGCAAGGCTCCCCGCGGGGGTTCCGGGCAGGGCACGGGCCAGGCCCCCGGCCGGCAGCCCGCCCCGCGCACGGGCAGCGCTACGGGACAGGGATCCGGTCAGGGCAACGGCACGACTCCCGGGCAGGGTTCCGGCCAGGGCAGCGGCAAGGTGCCGGGGCAGGGCACGGGTACGAGGTCCCACCAGGGCGCGGTCCAGGGGACAGGCCAGGGCACCGGCACCGGCACAGGCACAGGCACTGGCACCGGCAAGGCGCCCCGGCAGGGATCGGGCACCGGCAACGGCGTCCAGCCCGGGGAACAGGCCTCCGGCGAAGGGACCGGGCACCGGCAGTCCGGTACGGACGGCCGCGGCGGGGAGCCGGGGTCCGGGCGGGAGTCCGGTTCCCTGCCGCGGAACGAGCGGGTTCAGGAAGCCCCCGACCAGGGGCCCGCGCAGAGCCGGTCGGGCCACTCCGGCGGTTCGGGGAGCCGGGAGGACGAGCCGTTGCTCAGGTAGCCCACCCGATGCGGCAGCCAAGGCCGCACCCATACCCGGACCCGGACCCGAACTCCGAACCGGCGCCGAGCGCGAGACGGTCCGGACAGGGTCGACAGGGTTCACGGCACGCACTCCGAAGGGAGAGAGATATGACGTTCTGACGCTCTTGCCAATCCTTCACTCCGTTCGTCACGAATCTGTGGTGACGCTCCAGATGGTGAAGGAGCAGACGAAGCCGAATGCTTGACGAACCTGATGAAAGGGAGGA
This sequence comes from Streptomyces erythrochromogenes, assembly GCF_040684695.1. Classification (GTDB taxonomy): domain Bacteria; phylum Actinomycetota; class Actinomycetes; order Streptomycetales; family Streptomycetaceae; genus Streptomyces; species Streptomyces erythrochromogenes_C. The sequence continues at coordinate 105,179 of NZ_JBFBGM010000024.1, read as the reverse complement.
GGTGAGCCCGATGACCGCAACACGGCACATGAGGCGCCTGGTCGTCGGAGCCGCGTCCGCAGGACTGCTGGCCGGTGGCTCACTGCTGGGCCTGTCCGGCACGGCGAGCGCCGCCCCCGCGGCAGCCCCGGCGACGGCGAACTCCGCGCTCACCAGCGACCGTGACAACGACCGCGATCGAAACCGCGACCGCGACTGGAACCGCGACCGCAAGCATGACCGGGACAACCGGGACAACCGGCACGACCGCTGGGACCGTCGTCACCACGACCGGTGCACCTGGGTCAAGGGCCACTGGACGACCCACAAGTGGAGCAAGGGCCACTGGGAACGCACGTGGCACCAGGGCACCTGGCACGAGGGTTACCGCGACCACCACGGCAAGTGGCACGACGGCTGGTGGAGCAAGGGCTACTGGAAGCAGCACTGGGTCCCCGGCCACGCGGTGAACCACTGGGTCCCCGGGCACTGGAACTGCCACGACAAGTGGTAGCACCGGCCGGGGAGCGGCGGGGGTCCCGGGGGCAGCGCCCCGGGACCCCCGCCGATCCGCCCTCCGCGATCAGGAACCAGGAAGCGTCATGGACACCGCACTCGCCACCGCACCCCTCACGCGGCCGTCAACGGTGCACCACCCCCTGCCACCAGGGCCGCAGGCCGCACGGGAGGCCCGCCGCATGGCTGCGTGGCTGCTCGCCGTCCACCCCGTGGCCTGCCCGCACGACACCGCCGAGGACATCCTCGTCATCGTCTCCGAGCTGACCGCCAACGCCGTCCAGCACGCCCCGCCGCCCTACGCGCTCACCCTCAGCGTGGAATCGGGCCGGGCCGGCATCGCCCTCAGCGACGCCTCCCCGTCACTGCCCCGGCGGCACGAGAGCCGCGGCCGCCTCGCCACCCGCGGGCGCGGGCTGGAGATCATCCGCGCCCTCGGCGCCGAACTCTTCGTCAGCCCCGCACCCCTCGGCAAGCAGGTCATCGCGGTGGTCACCTGGCCCGCGCACTGAGCCGTGGCACGGGCGGGGGAGGGTACGCCACCGAACCGCCCGCCCGACAGCGCCGACACGTTCATCTGCTGCTTTTGCCAAATGTCGGGCCATCCGTACGCGCGTCCGCTACGAAGAACCCGAAGAAGCGGTCGGACAGCACACCCCACACACCCCACACAGCACACCCCACCTCCCCCCACTCACACACCCACAGCACACCCCGCACGACACGGCCCCGTGCCGCGGACGAGACCACGGACAAGGACAAGGACCACCATGCGATGGACACCCCGCCCCCGGACGGCCGGCACCGGCTGCCCCTTCGCCTTGTCGCCCCGGCCGGAGCCCGCCCGGTGAACCAACCAATCCCGTTCGGGCCGGGCCGCTCCGGCAGGGCGAGTCATGCCGGCCGCAGCGACCTCGCCGAGGTCATGGACAAGGTCGCCCACGGAGACAAACAGGCCTTCTCCTCCCTCTACGACGCCCTCGCGCCCATGGTCTTCGGCATCGTCGTCCGCGTCGTGCGCGACCGGTCCCAGTCGGAGGAGGTCGCCCAGGAGGTCATGATCGACCTGTGGCGGCAGGCCGCCCGCTACCGGCCCGGCCAGGGCAGCGTCGCCGCCTGGGCGGCGACCATCGCCCACCGGCGGGCCGTGGACCGGGTCCGCTCCGCCCAGGCGTCCGCCGACCGGGAACAGGCCCAGGCCGCCCGCGAGCACCAGACGGCCTTCGACGAGGTCGCCGAGCAGGTCGAGACCCGTCTGGAGAGCGAGCAGGTACGCCGGTGCATGCGCGGCCTGACCGAACTCCAGCGCCAGGCCGTGACGCTGGCCTACTACCGTGGCCTGACCTACCGTGAGGTCGCCGAAGCCCTGCGCACACCGCTGCCCACCATCAAGACACGCATGCGCGACGGGCTCATCCGGCTCCGCGACTGCATGGGGGTGACCACATGAAGCAACACCACACCGACGTCCACACCCTCGCCGCCGCCTACGCCCTCAACGCCCTGGACCCCGCCGAGCGCGTGGCGTTCGCCGACCACCTGCCGCACTGCCAGGCGTGCCGTGAGGAGGTCGCGGAGTTCGAGGCCACCGCCGCACGCCTGGCGGACGCCGCCGCCCAGACCCCGCCGCCGGCGATGAAGCAGCACGTCATGGCCGCCGTCGACGGTGTCCGCCAGCTGCCGCCGCGGGTCACCGGCTCCGCGCCGACCGCCGGCTTCGGCAGCGCCCTGCGCCGCCGGGCCGTCCCCCTCGCACTGGCCGCCAGTGTGGTCGCGGCCGCGTCGTTCGCGGGCGTCGCCGCCTGGCAGAACCAGCAGAGCGAGCAGTACCAGCAGCGGGCGATCCGGGCCGAGCAGCGCCTCGACGACGTCAGCGCCGTCCTGGCCGCACCCGACGCCCGTACGGTGCACGGCCGGGCCAGCAACGGAGCGGCCACCACGGTCGTCGCCTCCGAACGCCAGAACAGGGCCGCCTTCACCGCCGCCGGGCTGCCCGCTCCCGCTCCCGGCACGACCTACCAGCTGTGGCTCGACCACGACGGCACCATGCGGCCGGCCGGGTTCATCCACCAGGACGGCACCGTCCTCATCGACGGGGACACCGCCGGAGCCGGCGCCGTCGGTCTCACCCTCGAACCCGCCGGAGGCTCCCGCCGCCCCACCACCGCCCCCCTCCTCCTGATGGCCCTGCCCACCTGAGAACGGCCCGTCCCCGACCGCATCGCACCGCGATCCCACCGCCACCAATCCACCCGCCCGTCCGCTGCGAAGTACGGGTGAGCGACCGCATCCGGCGGCGCGTCGAGTGGCGGGAGTGCCGAGGTGGAAGACCGGAAAGCAGCGGTGGTCGGAGCCGGGATCGCGGGCCTGACGGCCGCCCACGTCCTGGCGCGCTCGTACGAGGTCACCCTCTACGAGGCCGACGTCCGACTCGGCGGCCATGCCCACACCCATGAGCTGTCCGGCCCGGACGGGCGGCCCATGGGTGTGGACTCGGGGTTCATCGTCCACAACGAGAGCACCTACCCGAACCTGCTGCGGCTCTTCCGCGAGCTGGGGATCGCCACCCAGGACGCCGAGATGAGCATGTCCGTACGGTGCGACGGCTGCGGGCTGGAGTACGCGGGCGCCCGCGGCCCGGCCGCACTGTTCACCGGACGGGCGGCGCTGCGGGGCCGCTACCTGCACCTGCTCGCGCAGGTGCCGGTCTTCCACCGCAAGGCCCGGCGGCTGCTCGCCGACCCGCCCTCCCACCACGTCACCCTGGGCGACTTCCTCCGCGAGGGCGGCTTCTCCCCGTACTTCGTCAGCCACTTCGCCCTCCCCCTGGTCTCCGCGGTGTGGTCGTGCCCCGCACGCACCGCGCTGTCCTACCCGGCCGCCCACCTCTTCACCTTCCTCCACCACCACGGCCTCCTGTCGGTCACGGGCTCCCCGCAGTGGAAGACCGTCACCGGCGGCTCCGCCACCTACGTCGACGCCGTGGCCAAGAGCGTGCACCGCGTCCGTACCTCCAGCCCCGTCGAAGCGGTGGCGCGGACCGCCCGCGGGGCGCGCGTCACCACCGGCGACGGCGCCACCGACACCTACGACGCCGTCGTCATCGCCACCCACCCCGACCAGGCCCTCCGCCTCCTCGCCGACCCCACCCCGGACGAGCGCAGGCTCCTGGGCGCCTTCACCTACGAGCCCAACCCCACGGTCCTGCACACCGACACCCGCCTCCTGCCCCGCTCTCCCCGCGCCCGCGCCTGCTGGAACTACCACCTGCCGACCTGCGACCCCTCCGCCGAAGCCGTCCGCGTCAGCTACGACATGCGACGCCTGCAGAACCTGCCCGAGGGCGCCGACTACGTGGTGAGCCTGGGCGCCGACGACCGCGTGGACGCCCGCCGAGTGGTGCGCCGCATGCTCTACGAGCACCCCGTCTACACCCCCGCCTCGGTCGCCGCGCAGAAGGAACTGCCGCGTCTGAACACCGGCGTGACCGCCTACGCCGGAGCGTGGCACGGCTGGGGCTTCCACGAGGACGGCTGCCGCTCCGGTGCGGCGGCCGCGCGCGCCCTGGGGGTGCTCTGGTGACCGGGGAGGCGGCGCCCTCCGCCGCGCTGTACGAGTGCCTGGTCGTCCACACCCGTACCGCGCCGGTGCGCCACGACGTCCGGCACCGCACCTACCTGTGGTGCGTGGACCTCGACCGGCTGCCGGTCCTGCCCCGCGCGCTGCGCCCGCTCGCCCGGTTCGACCCGCGTGACCACTTCGCGGGCCGCGCCCCCACCATCCGTGCCGGCCTGGAGGAGTTCCTCGCCACCCGCGACATAGACATCGCGGGCGGGCGCGTGGTGATGCTCGCCCACGCCCGCGTCTTCGGGTTCGTCTTCAACCCCCTCAGCGTCTACTGGTGCCACGACGCGTCCGGGGCCCTGGTGTGCGTCGTGGCAGAGGTCCACAACACCTACGGGCAGCGGCACTGCTACCTGCTGCACCCGGACGCCGGCGGCGGGACGAGGGCCGAGAAGCGGTTCTACGTCTCGCCGTTCTTCCCGGTCGAGGGCCACTACCGGATGCGCCTGCCGCTCCCCGGGGAACGCCTCGACCTGACGGTCCACCTCGACACCGAGGCCGGCCGGCCGTTCACCGCCACCGTGCGGGGACGCGCCCGCCCCGCCACGCCCCGCGCCCTCCTGCGGGCCGCCGCCCGCAGGCCCTGGTCGACCGCCGCCGTCTGGGCCGGGATCCGCCTCCACGGCGTCCGCCTGCTGCTGCGCGGCCTGCCCGTACAGCCCCGCCCCCGGCACACCCCGCAGAAGGGAATGGTTCCGTGACCCGCCAGGCCACCACGACCACCACGACGACCGCGATGACCACGACGACGACGGCCACCACGACAGACCACCAGCCGCGCAGGCCCGGCGACCGGGCGCTGCCGCCGGACTCCCGGCCCCGGACCTCCGCCCGCGCCACCGGGTCCCCCGAGCGGGCGGACCCCGCGCGCTGGCCGGACGTGGCCCGGCCGCCGGCCGCGAGCCCCGCCCGGACCGCCGTCGCCGCACACCTGGTGGGCGGAGCCTTCAAGAGGCTCCCCCTGGACGTACGCGACCACACCGCAACCGAAACCGGCACCACCCGCCGCCCGGACATCACCCTCCACGACCCCGACGCCTTCTACCGGCGCATCGGCCGCGACGGCCTGATCGGCTTCGGGGAGTCCTACATGGCCGGCGAATGGGACAGCGACGACCTGCCCGGCCTGCTGACCGTCCTCGCCACGCACGTCGACGACCTGGTCCCGGCCCCGCTGCGCGGCCTGCGGGCGCTGTGGGTGTCCGCCCGCCCCGGCCGCGACCGCAACACCCGCCACGGCGCACGCGAGAACATCCACCGCCACTACGACCTGTCCAACGACCTGTTCGCGACCTTCCTCGACCCGACCCTCAGCTACTCCTCCGCCGTCTTCACCGGCTTCCCCGCCCGGTTCGAGGACCTCCCCGCCGCCCAGCACCGCAAGATCGACCGCCTCCTCGACCTCGCGCACGTCACGGACGGCACCGAACTGCTGGAGATCGGCACCGGCTGGGGAGAGCTCGCGCTGCGCGCCGCAGCCCGCGGCGCCCGCGTCACCACCCTCACCCTCTCCACCGAACAGGCAGAACTCGCCCGCGCCCGGATCGACGCCGCCGGGCTCGGCGACCGCGTCGACGTCCGGCTGTGCGACTACCGTGACGCCGAGGGACGGTACGACGCCGTGGTCAGCGTCGAGATGATCGAGGCCGTCGGCGCCGAGTACTGGCCCTCCTACTTCGCCGCCCTGCGCCGCGCGCTCCGCCCCGGCGGGCGCGTCGCCCTCCAGGCCATCACCATGGGACACCGGCAGATGCTCAACACCGCCGCCACGCACACGTGGATCAGCAAGTACGTCTTCCCCGGCGGCCTGATCCCCTCCCGCCGCGCCATCACCGAGCACGCGGCGGAGGCCGGCCTGCGCACCGAGTCCGACCTGGGCTTCGCCGAGCACTACGCGCAGACCCTGCGGCTGTGGCGCGAACGGTTCACCGCGAGCCACCGGACCGTCTCCGACCTGGGCTTCGACACCGTCTTCCAGCGGCTCTGGGAGTTCTACCTGGCCTACTCGGAAGCCGGGTTCCGCTCCCGCTACCTGGACGTCCGCCAGATCGTCCTCACCGACGGGATCCCGCGATGAGACGCGCCGGGCAGGCTGCCGCCGCCTCCACCGGGGAGGGGACGTGAACGGCACGGCCTGGGCCGCCCTCGCCGTCAACCTCGCGGTCGCCGCGGCCGTCTCCACGGCCGTACTGCTCGTCGCGTTCGCCGTCGGAACGCGCCTGCGCATGCACCGCGTCGTCGACATCGCCTGGGGAGTCGCCTTCAGTGCCGTCGCCACCACCGGCTACCTGCTCTCCGCCGGACACGGAGACCCGGAAAGGCGGCTGCTGGTCGCCGCGGCGACCGTCGTGTGGGGGCTGCGGCTGTCGGCCCACATCGCATGGCGCTCCCGCGGCCACGGGGAGGACGCGCGCTACACCGCGCTCCTCGACAAAGCGCCCGGGAACCGGACCTGGTACGCGCTGCGCACCGTCTACCTCCTCCAGGCCGCCCTGGTCTGGCTGATCTCGCTGCCCGTCCAGGTGGCCTCGTACGCGGCCGCGCCGGTGGGGATCCTCGGTGTGCTCGGGCTGCTCGTGTGGGCCGCGGGACTCGGCTTCGAGGCCGTGGGCGACCGGCAGCTTGCCCGGTTCAAGGAGGACCCCGCCAACCGGGGCCGCATCATGGACCGAGGCCTGTGGGGCTGGACCCGTCATCCCAACTACTTCGGCGACAGCCTCGTCTGGTGGGGCCTGTACCTGCTGGCCTGCACCAGCTGGCCCACCGCCCTCCTGAGCCTGGTCTCCCCGGTCGTCATGACGCTGCTGCTGACCGTCGGCAGCGGAAAACGCCTGCTGGAGAAGCACATGGCCGGCCGCCCCGGCTACGCGGAGTACGCCGCCCGCACGAGCGGGTTCCTCCCGCTCCCACCCCGCCGCCACCCCTCGGAACACAGGAGTTGATGTGTGAACCCGTCACCCGACGCCGTCGACGACCGAGGCGGGGACACGGACCGGGAGCCGCCCGTGCGGGCCGCCCTGGTCCCCGCCCGCGGGCACCGGCTCTCGCAGCGGGCGACCGCCGCCGTCCTGCTGCTCCACGGCGGCCGGGCGGACGCCCTGAGCCCGCCTCCCCGGCTGAACCTGCCCGCCCTGCGCATGCGGCCGTTCGCCGCCGCCGTCACGCGCGCCACCACCGACTCCGACGTGCTCGTCGCCCACGTCCGCTACCGGTACCGGGGCTGGAACGGCCGGCACGCGCATCCCGTCGCCGATGTCCGCCGCGCCCTGGACGAGCTCCGCGCCGTCGCCGGACCGATACCCGTCGTCCTCGTCGGGCACTCCATGGGCGGCCGCGCCGCCCTGCGCGCCGCCGAGGACCCGCAGGTCACGGGGGTCGTCGCACTCGCCCCCTGGTGCCCGCCGGGCGAACCCGCCGCCCATCTGCGCGCACGGGCGGTCGTCGCCCTCCACGACGAGCACGACCGTGTCACCCGGGCGGCGGACACCTGGGCCTACCTCGCACGCGCCCGGAGGGCCGAGGCCCGGGTGCGCGGCATCAGGATGCCCCGCGGCGGCCACGCCATGATCGGCGACGCCGGGATGTGGCACCGGATCGCGGCGGGAGCCGCCGCGGCGCTCCTCGGACTCGCCCCGTTCCCCGGCGGCCTCCAGGACTCCGCCGACCCCGCTGGGCCGGAAGGCCCCGAAGGCACCGGGGGTCCCGAAGGCTCCGCCACCGGGACACCCGGGTCGGCGTGGTGATCACCCCGCCCGCGCCGCCGATGCGGTCCGCGGCCCGGCGCCCGTGCCCGGGCGGGACAGCGCGCTGGGCCACCAGGCGCGCGGGCCGATGTCGATGATCAGGGCCGGCACCAGCAGGGAACGCACGACGAGGGTGTCCAGCAGGACACCGAACGCGACGATGAAGGCGATCTGGACGAGGAAGGCCAGCGGGATCACCATCAGCGCGGCGAAGGTCGCGGCGAGGACCACGCCGGCGGAGGTGATGACGCCGCCCGTGGTCACGAGCCCCCGCAGCACGCCCTCACGGGTGCCCAGGGCGAGGGTCTCCTCGCGGACCCGGGACATCAGGAAGATGTTGTAGTCGACCCCCAGGGCCACCAGGAACACGAACCCGTACAGCGGTACGGACGCGTCGGTTCCGCTGAAGCCCAGCAGGTTCTCGAAGACGAGCGCGGAAACGCCCAGCGTGGCGAGGAAGTTCAGCGCGACCGTCGCCACCAGCAGGACGGGCACCAGCACGGACCGCAGGAGCGCGATCAGGATCAGCAGGATGATGCCGAGGACGACCGGCACGATCACGGTCCGGTCGCGGGCCGAGGTCTGCTGGGTGTCGAACTGCTGGGCGGTGTAACCCCCGACGAGCGCGTCGGCACCCGGCACCGCGTGCACGCGCTCGCGCAGCCGCTGGACCGTCCCCTTCGCGTCGTCGCTGTCCGCCGCCGCCTCCAGCGTGGCGTCCAGCCGCACGCGGCCGTCCACGACGAGCGGAGCCCCCGACCCCGGCCGGCCGCCGCCCGCGGTGACCGGTACGACCGCGGCGACGCCGTCCGTGCCCTCCGCGGCCGCCCGTACCTCGCCGGCCCGGTCGGCGTCGGCGATGACGACGGCCGGATTGCCCGAGCCGCCGGGGAAGTGCCGGGCGAGGGTCTGCTGCGCGCCGACCGAGGGCGCGTCGTTCACGAAGATCTCGTCCAGCGGCACCCCCTTGGACGACAGCGCGGGGGAGAAGCCGGCCAGCACCACCAGCAGGACCGAGGTGGAGACCCACACGCGGCGCGGCGACCGGTCGATCAGAGCGGCGACACGGCGCCACACGCGGTGCCCCTCGGCCGAGGCCTCGGCCGGGCGCGGTACGGCCGGCCAGTACGCGGTGCGGCCCAGCAGGACCAGGACGGCCGGCAGGAAGGTCAGCGAGCTCAGCAGCGCGCAGACGATGCCGATCGCGCCGACCGGCCCGAGCGCCCGGTTGTTTGTCAGGTCGCTCGCCAGCAGGGCCAGCAGCCCCAGGGCCACCGTCGCCGCACTGGCGGTGACCGCCCCGGCCGACCGGCGCACGGCGGCCAGCGCCGCGTCCGCCCGGTCGCCCCGTGCGACGAGTTCCTCGCGGAAGCGCGCCGCGACGAGCAGCGCGTAGTCGGTCGCGGCCCCGATCACCAGGATCGACAGGATCCCCTGGACCTGGCCGTCCACGCGGACGGCGCCCCGCGCCGCCAGGGCGTAGACCACCGCGCAGGCCAGACCCAGCGCGAACACCGCACTGATGATGATCACCAGGGGGAGCAGCACGCTGCGGTAGACCAGCAGCAGGATCAGCAGCACCGCCCCGAGGGCCACCCCCACCAGCAGCCCGTCGATCCCCGCGAACGCGTCGGACAGGTCCGCCTGGGTGGCCGCCGGGCCGGCGATCCCGACCGAGGTGCCCGGCACCTGCTGCGCCGCCTGCCGTACTTCGTCCAGGACCGCGGGGAGTTCCTCGCCCAGGTCGGGGGCGAGCGGCACGACGGCCTGCACGGCCAGCCCGTCGTCGGAGAGGACGGGCGGCGAGGGCGGGGCGGTGATCCCGGGCCGGCCGGCGAGCTCCCCGAGCGCCCGCGCGGCCGCCTCCTGCTGCCCGACGGTCACCCGGGCCCCGTTCGACGTCCACACCACGACGGCCGGGACGGACTGCGCCCCCTCGAAGGCCTTGCGGGCTTCGATGACCTTCGTCGACTCGGCGCTGCGCGGGAGGAACGCCGCCTGGTCGTTCGTGGCGACCTCGCGCAGCTTCCCCGCGTACGGTCCCAGCGTTCCGCCGATGCCGAGCCATACGAGCAGCAGCGCGAGCGGAACGATCCAGCGGGCCCAGCGCGGTGCGTTTCTCAATGAGGTTCCCTCGGCCGTGACGTGAGCGGTCGCACGAACGGAGTCCGTGCCGGGGGCGCCGGCAACGGCGTCCCCTCACCCGCACTTCCGGCCGGGGGACCCATCGGGTTGCACTTGTTCGCTCGCAATCCCGAGTCGCCGCTCACGGGCGCGTGACGCAGCCGCCGTGCGGGTGAATGCACCGGGAACCCGCCACCGGGTGCCCTTGGATGGGCCCGTACGCGGACGGTACGCCCCACACCCCCCGACGCCCGGACCCCGGAGAGCGGTATGCGGAAGATCAAGGCGCAGTTGTTCATGTCGCTCGACGGTGTCGTCGAGGCACCCGACCAGTGGCACTTCCCCTACTTCGACGAGGAGATGGGCGCCGCCGTCGACGCCACCCTCGGCCGGGCCGACACCCTGCTGCTCGGGCGCAGGACGTACGACAGCTTCGCCGGCGGCTGGCCGCAGCGGGAAGCGGCGGGCGGGGAGGACGCGCCGTTCGCCCGGGTGCTGGGCGACGCCCGCAAGATCGTGGTCTCGGACAGCCCGCTCGCCTTCACCTGGCGCAACTGCGAACAGCTCCGCGGCGACCTCGCCGCGGGGGTCGCCGCCCTGAAGGAGGAGCCGGGCACCGGCGCTCCCGTATGGATCAGCGGCTCGGTCTCCGTCGTACGCCAGTTGCTGGCCGCCGGGCTGCTCGACGAACTGAACCTCCTGCTGCACCCGATCGCCGTGCGCGGCGGCCTGCGCCTCTTCGAGCCGGACGCGGCCCCGGTGCCTCTGGAGCTGCTCTCCGCCGAGACCTTCCGGACCGGTGTGCTGAACCTCTTCTACGCCGTGGCCGCCGCACCCGGTGAGGGAACGTACGAGGACGCCAAGACCCACCTGCCCCGGCACTAGCGGATGTCTCCCGGGCGGAAGTGGGCAGACGGCCGTGCCTTCGCGGTCGCGGCGCTGGCGGGGTGCCTGGTCGGGCTGGTCGGCGGCGGCTTCCGCTGGTGCCTGGCACACGCCGACCTGCTGCGGGCCTCGGTCGTGGAGGCGTCCGCCGTGCTGGGCGGGGCCGGCCGGCTGATCCCCGTCGCCCTCACCGCGGTGGGCGCGGCAGTGGCCTGCGCGATCGCCCGGAGGGTCCCGCACGCCGCGGGCAGCGGGATCCAGCACGTGGAGGCCGTGTGGCGGCAGGAGGCCGAAGTCCGGTCGCCCTGGCTGCTGCCGGTGAAGTTCGTGGGCGGCCTCGTCGCGATCGGCTCGGGCCTGGTCCTGGGCCGGGAGGGGCCCATCGTCCACATGGGCGCCGCGATCGGGTCCGGGGCGGGCAGGCGCGGCCGGCTGGACGCCGAGGACGCCCGCATGCTGCACTCCGCGCTCGGCGGGGCGGGTCTGGCGGTGGCGTTCACCGCGCCGCTGGGCGGGCTGGTGTTCGTCTGCGAGGAGGTGACCGGTACGGTGCGGCCCCGCCTGGTGCTGCTGACCCTCGTCGGCACCGTCACGGCGGTGGCCGTCTCCCAGCCGATCGTGGGCGACGCCCCGGTCCTCGCCCTGCAGGCCGTCCCCGCCCCACCGCTGTGGATGCTGCCGGTGTTCCTGCTGTACGGGGTGAGCGCCGGGGCGCTGGGCGCCGCCTACAGCGCGCTGGTCGTCGGGACCCTGCGGGCGTGCGACCGGCTGACCCGGGTGCCCCTCGTGGTCCGGGCGGCCGCCATCGGGGCCCTGGTCGGCGCGCTCATGGCCTTCGACCCGCTCCTCACCGGCGGCGGCGACCAGCTGAGCGAGCGCCTGCTGGCGGGCGGGAGCCTGACCGCCGCCGCGCTGGCCGTCTGCCTCGCCGTACGGTTCGTGGCCGGCCCGCTCAGCTACGCGACCGCCACCCCCGGCGGGCTGTTCGCCCCGCTGCTGGCCCTGGGAGCCCTGTGGGGGACGCTCACCCACACGCTCGCCTCCCCGCTGCTGCCGGACGGCACGGCGGGTCCGGCCGCGTTCGCCGTGGTGGGGATGGCCGCCGTCTTCACCGGCGTGGTGCGGGCACCGCTCACCGGCATCGTCCTGGTGACGGAGATGACCGGGGCCGGCGGGCTGCTGCTGCCCCTGCTCACGGCCTGCTTCGCCGCGGCCGTGACGGCCGACCGGCTGGGCAGCCCGCCCGTCTACGACGCGCTGCGGCGCCGCATGCTGGAACGGGCCTGACGGATCGCGGTGCGCGCGGCGGGGGCGCCGGTGGGCGACGGGACGGCGAACGCTACCGTCGTGCTCCGAGGAGGGAGCCCCATGCCCCGCACGTTCAGCGTCCACGACACCGTCTTCGTCGCGGCCGACCCGTCGACGGTCTACCAGCACGTCTCCGACCCCGCTCTGATGGGCCGCTGGAGCCCGGAGAACCTGGGCGCCACCCCGGCCGAAGGACCCGGTACCGCGACCCGGGTCGGGATGGTCTTCGACGGCCGCAACAAGCGCGGACCGCTGCGCTGGACGACCCGCTGCACGGTCACGGCCGCCGACCCGGACCGGCTCTTCCGGTTCCGGGTCCACGCCATAGGCCTGCGCCGCCCGTGGCTCCCCGGCCCGATCGCCACGTGGGAGTACCGTTTCACCGCCGTGCCCGGCGGCACCGAGGTCACGGAGACGTGGACCGACGACCGCCGCCGCTGGCCCGACCCGGTGGCCCACGCGTTCGACAGGATCGCGACGAGCGGCCACACCTTCGCCGAGTTCCAGCGGAAGAACATCCGGACGACGCTGCGCAACCTCAAGTCGCACCTGGAGGCCCGCCCCACCGCTCCCTAGGGGAGGCCGCCCATCCGGAGCACGCTCACCCGGACAGCTCGGCCCGCCATTCCCTCGGCCACTGTCCGGGCGGCGGGGGAGCGCCCCCTATACCGAGGTCGCGCCGCGCGCTCTCGTAGAAGGCGTCGCGCGCCGCGCTCGCCAGCCTGTGCGCCCTGGTCCACATCTCGCCGTCGACCGAGTCCTCCCGTATCAGCAGCTGGATGGTCCAGATCGTCTCGTGCCAGCGCCGTGCCGCCGCGACCGTCGCCGCGTCCCCCACGAGGAGGACGGCCTCCCACTCCGTCGCACGGTGCGACTCGGCGTCGGCGAGCAGCGGCAGACCGTCCGCCGGTGCAAGCGGATCCACGACGTCCGAGTACCCGAGGGAGGCCCCGATGCGCTGGGTGAGGCGAAGCTGCGCCTTGAGGGCGTTGGCGTAACGGCCGTACGTCTCGAAGCGCTTCTCGTCCCAGCGCTCCTCCCGCTGCCGTGCCCATCTCCGGCGCTCGGTCAGCGTCTGCACGGCGTAGGAGCCGAGCGAACCGACCACGACGCCCACGAGCGCGGGCAGTTGATCGAGCAGTGCCACAGTCCCCCCTGAACCGAACGCCCGGTGCGGCAGGTCCGGCCCGCCGCGGCAGACAGCTCCCTACCCACTTTCGGTACCCGGCACGGCCGTTCGGCCGCCACCGTCCGCCCCGCGCCCGCCGCGCGTCGCGCGGGACCGCGTGCGGCCGGCCGGGTGACTTCTGCCCGCACCGCGGCCCGGTACGCCGCACCGCGCGTGCGTCGGCGTGAGGATGCACGGGCCGGTCGGCGTCGTCGGGGAGCACCACCGGCGGACCTCGCCGGAGCCCGGACCCGACCAGCACGGAGAACTGAGCCCCCATGAGCAGCGCGATCGGCCTGTCGGAGGGCAGCCTCGCCGCCGTCCACCACCTGAGGGAGCAGCGGGAGGTCAACACCGTGGTCCTCCGCCTCGCGGATCCCCCGGACTCCCTGGTCCCCGAGCTGGAGGGCAATCTGACGCACGACGAGCTGGTGCAGGGCATGCCCCCGCACGAGCCCCGGCTGGTCGTCCACGAACTCTCCTTCGCCAGCCCGGAGGGCACGCGCAGGAACGAGCTCCTGCTCATCCTCTGGATGCCGCCGGCGGCCGAGGAGCAGGAGGAGGCCTACACGGCCGGGTACGCCGCCCTGAAGGAGCACCTCGCCGACGTCCGCGTCCACCTCACCGCGCGGCGCGCGGACCAACTGGCGTACCGGAGGCTGGTCGCGCTGGCCGGCTGAGACGGCCCCGGCGGCCGCGGCCGGATCGGCAGGGGCCTGGTCGGTGGTGCCGGCACTCCGCTGTTTCATGATCACGAAGCTGCATGCCGTGCGGTGCACGCGAACTCCCGCCGTAGGGTTGGCGCAACCCGACCCAGGAGGACGCACGTGGCGAACGTGGTGATCGCGCTGACGACCGTGAACGACGAGTCGAAGGCCTACGAGATCGCGCAGGGCGCGGTGGAGGCCAGGCTGGCGGCCGCCGCCGACGTCGAGGCGCGGATGACCCTCTTCCACCGGGACAAGGGCGTGCTCCGCCACGAACGCGGATACCGGGTCTTCTTCACGACCACCGCGGACGCCGTCGCCGGCCTGGAGGCGTGGGTGCACGAGCGGCACCCCCGCGACGTGCCCCAGTGGATCGTGCTCCCGGCGGCAGCGACCTCGGAGCGGTACCTGGCATGGGCGGTCGAGGAGACCTCCGCGGGCCGACAGCGGACCCCGGGTCCCGTGACGCCCCAAGGTGGTACCCCGTGACCGGACTCCCCGCCCATCTGCGTGCGACGTCCGACGCCTACGACGCCGTCGTCGTCCTCTACGCGGACCTCGCCCGCGACTGTCTCGACGGCGTTCCGCTGGACCGCTCGGTCCTCGCCGCGTTCGCCGACCTCGCCCGGACCGGCGGTGCGGGGCCCGTGGCCGAACTGGGCTGCGGCCCCGGATACGTGACGGCGCACCTGCGCGACCTGGGGCTGGACGTCTTCGGTGTCGACCTCTCACCGGCCATGATCGACTTCGCCCGAGGGGCCCACCCCGACCTGCGGTTCGACGTCGGTTCGATGGACGCCCTGGACCTGGCCGACGGCGCGCTCGGCGGCATCGTGTCCTGGTACTCGGTGATCCACACGCCACCGCCGGAACTCCCCTCCTACTTCGCGGAGTTCCGCCGCGTGCTGGCCCCCGGCGGAACCCTCCTGCTCGCCTTCTTCGAGGCCGAGGGCGGGCCGGTGGCGGCCTTCGACCACAAGGTGACGACCGCCTACCGATGGCCGGTCGACGACCTCGCGCGGATGGCCCGCGAGGCCGGGTTCGCCGAGGTCGGACGGATGCTCCGGGAGCCGGGCGCCGAGGAGCGCTTCCGCCGGGGCCACCTCCTGATGCGGGCCGGGTAGCCGTGGCGTGAGGCCGGCCGCGACGGACGGGCGGGGCGCAGGGGCCGGACGGGCGTACCGGCCCGGCGAAATCCACGTGCCCCGGCCGCCTGCCCGCGCTACCGTTGCCCGCATGAACGTCAACGGCTCCAGCACCACCGCGACCGCGCGAGCGACCAGCTCGCCGGTTGCCGCCGCCTGACCTTCCCCTCTCCCCGGCGACCGGAAAACGGTCCGTCGGCCATGCCGTGGCATCCCCGCCCCGGCCGGAGACCCGCCCGGTCCGTTCTCCGGTGCCCCTTCCCGCTGTGATGCGAAGGAGCCACCCCATGAACACCGAACACCTGCTCAGCACGTTCGTCGAGTACTTCGAGGAGCGCGGCCACCGCCGGATCCTCGGCTCGACGCTCCTGCCACCGCCCGGCGACCCCGTGCTGTTCACCACCTCCGGCATGCACCCGCTCACCCCGTACCTGGAGGGCCGCCCCCATCCGCTGGGCAGCCGGCTGGTCAACGTACAGCGCTGCCTGCGCACCACGGACCTGGAGGAGGTCGGCGACGCCACGCACCTGACGGTCTTCGAGATGCTCGGGACCTGGTCCCTGGGCGACTACGACGGACCGCTCAGCCTCGACTGGGGACACGGGCTCCTCACCGAGGGGCTGGGCGTGGATCCCGGCCTGCTGTACGCCACCGTCCACGGCGGCGACGACGAGACCGGCCCGGACACCGACTCCCTCCGGTTGTGGCAGGACAAGGGCGTCCCCGTCGAACTCACCGCCGACGACAACTGGTGGTCCAACGGCCCCGTCGGCCCCTGCGGCCCCGACTCGGAGATCTTCCTGTGGAGCGGCGACGGCCCGCCCCGCTCGACACCCACCCAGGACGACCGCTGGGTCGAGGTGTGGAACCACGTGACGATGACGCACCGCCGCCAAGGCGACGGCTCCCTCGTGCCCCTTCCCCGGCGCAACGTCGACACCGGACTGGGCCTGGAACGGCTGGCCTCACTGCTCCAGGGCAAGCCGTCCGTCTTCGAATGCGACGTCTTCGACCCCTGGCGCCGCCTCGTTCCGGCCCTGTGGCACCTGGACGAGACCTCGCTGCGCATCGTCTGCGACCACCTGCGCTCGGCCGTCGTCGTGCTCGGCGACGGCGTGCGCCCCGCCAACACCGGCCGGGGCTACGTCCTGCGGCGGCTCGTGCGACGGGTCCTCACCCTGCTGTGGCGCGACGACCCCTCGCGCGGCCTCGGTGACCTCCCGGAGGAGCTGGTCCGGCACACCCTGGACCACTTCCGGCAGGACATGCGGCCGGGCGATGTGCTCCGCCACCTGACCGAGGAGGAACAGCGGTTCCGCCGCCTCCTGGAGCGCGGCCGGCAGGTGCTCGCCCGACCCCGGTTCCGCGGCGTGCTGACCGAGGATGACCTCCACTACCTCCACGACACCCACGGCCTGCCGCGCGACCTGGTCACCACCCTGCGCCAGGAGTAGGCGAAGAGCCGACGGGGCGGTTCACCGCGGCACGACGGCGCCGGAATCGGGCGACCGCTGCAGCCCGGACGCGTCGACCGCCTCGAAGTCGGACCCCTTGAAGCCCTTGAGCCCGGCGAGCTGGTCGTTGTCCCAGGCGGCGTTCTCCTCACCGGAGACGAACCAGGCCGAGCCGTTGTCGGCGACGATGGCGCCGTACTTCTTGAGGGCGTCGGCGACCGCCTTGGCCTGCGGGGCCAGTTGTGAGGTGTCGACGGAGCTCTTGAGGCGCAGCCGCAACCCCATCGGCGGCAGGGCGGGGTCCGCCGCGGCGCCCGCCTGGTGCCGCGCGGGCCACACGTAGCTCCGGTCCGAGCGCGGAACCGTGATGCGGATCGCGTGGTCGACCTGCCCCGACGCGGCCTCGTCGTAGCGCACCAGGCCCGGCAGGATGGCGAGTCCGGCCGCGTCGGCCGACGTCCACCCGTCGGGCCGCAGTGCGTTGCTCCGCAGGTCGAAGACCGCGCCGCCGCCGGCGTGCCAGGCGTTGCCCCCCAGCGGTTTCGCGTTCCAGAGCTCGTAGGACTTGCACAGACCGCGGTCCCAGACGATGACGTGCCGGTCGCCGTCGCTCGCCGGACCGTTCTCGATCCGGGCGTTCTGCGGGATCCGGTACCCCGACGGATCGCTTTCCTCGGCGATGTCGAAGGAGACCTTCGACTCCGGCACCGCCGCGTCCGGGACGGTGATGGGAATGCCGATCGGCCGGCCGTCGACGAGCCCCGAACCGAAGTCGGGGTGCAGGGGCGCGGAGGCGCCGATCGACGAGACGTACCGGGCGGAGTCCGGGTGGACGGGGAGCGTGTCCACGGGCGCCCGCCAGAAGCTGTCCGCCGGCGCGGTCTCGCAGTCGGCGGCCGGGGCCGCGGCCGCCGCCCGGCCCGGATCCGGGTACCCGGCCACCAGACAGGCGCCGGCCACGGCCAGGACGGTGGCGACGGCACGGATCCGCCGGGACGGGCGCGGTACTCCTGCGGGCTGCGCTGCCATGGCTTCACCCCATCCGGTACCCCCTCCCAGCGTAGGGAGGTTCCGGCCGGGGCGCCCAGCGGCCCGCGCGGCCCCCGACGGGAACCACGGGAGCTGGTGCGGGGTGCGTCCGGCGGCGGGAAACTGGTGCCGGACGGCCCCCGAGCAGCGGCTCCGGGCCGATCCGCCCCGACCGGCCCGGAGCGGACCGCAGGAGGATCCATGACCGTGCTCGGTGACCTGATCGAGATCGACGACAGGACCGTGCTGGTCCTCGGCCGGGAACTGGACCTCGCGCACGATCGGCCGGACGTCGCCAACGCCCTGGTGCACCGGGCCGGCGACACACTGGTGCTCGTCGACAGCGGCGTCACGACGGCCTTCCGCAGGGCGCTGCGTACGGCGGCCGACCGCGTCGGGCCCTGGTCCCGGGCGCTGGTCCTGACCACCCACGGCCACCTCGACCACGTCGGCAACAACGACCTGGCCGACGAACTGGGGGTGCCCGCCGAGCACTGGGTCCCCGCCCGCGACCTCGATCAGATGCGGGACCCGGAGGCCTACTGGGCGCGGTCCTTCGGGCGCATCGCCTGGGCGGCGCCGCTGCCGGTGCCCGCACTGACGGCCCGGGTGGTGTCGCTCTTCACGCCGATGCGGCCCTTCGCCGCGGCGACCCGGACCTACGAGGAACGGCCGCTGGAGCTGATCCGGATCGGCTCGCACCGGTTCACCGGCTGGACCTTCGCCGAGGGCGCGGTCCGGGTGCTGCGCAGCCAGGGTCACTGCGCCGGGCACGTGATCGTGCACCTGAGGGACTGCGGCGTCCTGCACCTGTCCGACGAGGGCAACGGCGCCCGCGGTGCGATGTACGACGCCGACCAGCTCAAGATCCAGACCGTGCTCGGTGCCGCGGCCGGGCTCTTCGAGGAGGGGGAGGCCGCGGTCCTCACCGACGGGCACACCTTCGCCCTGCGCCGCGGCGCCGAAGCGGTCTCCCATTTGGACGGGCTGCTGGAGCAGGCCGCCGCCCTGCAGGGGGCCGCACTCGCACTCACCGGCGGGGGCGGGCGGATCGTCCCGAGCGAGTTCACCGCCCGCTACGCGCGGGCCCTCGCCGAACTCGGGGTGGGCGGCGCCAACCCCAATCCGATGTTCACGGCCATGATGGCGCTCAACGAGCTCGACGAACTGGGCCTGCGCCCGCAACCGGCCGCCGACCCCGACGCCCCCTGGTCCCGTCGGCGGGGGAGCGCCGCCGGACCCTCCTAGCGGCGGGAGCGCTGGGCGTCGACGATCTGCCGTACGGA
Organism: Streptomyces erythrochromogenes; assembly: GCF_040684695.1. Lineage (GTDB taxonomy): Bacteria > Actinomycetota > Actinomycetes > Streptomycetales > Streptomycetaceae > Streptomyces > Streptomyces erythrochromogenes_C. The sequence goes on along the minus strand of NZ_JBFBGM010000024.1, from coordinate 86,211 downwards.
GCCGTCGACGTCCGCGCGGGCCTGGATCCGCTCGGCGAAGCCGGGGAACTGGCCGGCCACGGCGCTGAGCAGCCGCAGCTCCAGCGGGGCGACGTTGACCTCGCACAGGTCGCGGCGGACCGCCCGGACGACGCCGTCGGCGACCTGGCCGGGCGTGACGGTCCTGATGCCGTTCGGGGTGGAGGCGCCGGTGGCCGCGAACATTCCGGCGTCGCGGACGAAGCCGGGCTGGACCAGGGACACCCCCACGCCCGTGCCCCTCAGTTCCTGGCGCAGGGCGAGGGCGAACCCGCGCAGCCCGAACTTCGTCGCGTTGTACAGGGAGGTCGACTTGGTGGCCGCCTTGCCGGAGATGGATCCGACCAGCACCAGGTGCCCGCGGCCGCGGGCCACCATGTGCTCCGCGAGCAGCCGGGACAACAGCAGGGGCGCCCGCAGGTTGACGTCGAGGGCGCGGTCGAGCTGGTCCTCCGTGTAGTCCAGCAGGTCGCCGCTGGCGGGCAGCGCGGCGTTCGCGACGAGGACGTCCGTGTCGGCGCAGGTCTCGGCGAGGCGCACGACATCGGACCGGACGGCCAGATCGGCGACGACGGCCCGCGCCCCGCAGGCGTCCGCCGCGGCCTTGAGGGCCGCCTCCTGACGGCCGGTGACGGTCAGGCGGGCCCCGTGCGCGGTCAGCCGCGCGGCCAGGGCGGAGCCGATGCCTCCGGTGGCCCCGGTGAGCAGAACGTTCGATCCGGACATCTCCACGACGACTCCCGTGCGGCGTTGCGGTGTTGGGCTTCTGTTCGTTCGAACGAACAGTATGGACAGCGTCGCTGCTTGTCCACACCGGGCCCGCCCGGATCCGCGGCCCCGCGGGGACGGCCCCGCAGGTCGATGGGGCAGAATGCGGACATGCCCCACGCTTCCGCCACCCGCCAGAGCATCATCGACGCCGTACTGCGGATCATCGGGCAGGACGGCATCGCCGCCGTCACCAACCGGCGGATCGCCAAAGAGGCCGAGGTCTCCCTCGGCTCCGTCACCTATCACTTCGCCACCCAGCACGAGCTGCTGCGCGAGAGCCTGCTGCACTTCGTCGCGGAGGAGACCCGGCACTTCACGGCACTGGCCGACGCATGCTCCGACGAGCAGTTCGACATCGGCCAGGCCGCCGAGGTGGTGGCGCAGGTGGCGGGCGGCAACGCCTTCGACAGCCGCCACATAGCGCCCTTCGAGCTCTACGTCCAGGCCGGCCGCGACGAACGGCTACGGGCCGCCGCGGCCGACTGCTTCGCCGCCTACGACCTGCTGGCGGCCCGGATCCTGACCCAACTGGGCGTCCCGGATCCGCAGCGGCTGGCCGGCGTGGCCGTCGCCCTCGTCTTCGGGCAGCAGCTGCGCCGCCTGGCCACCGGCGCACCCGCCGAGGACCTCGTGGACACCCTGCTGATCCTCACGAGGTTCGCCCCGGCCCAGACCTCGTAGGGAGGAAGGGCCGGGTGACCGCCCGGGGGCGGCCGCCTCAGTAGGCGCGCCCCACGTGCGCCAGCGCCTGCTTCAGCAGCACCGCGTGGCCGCCCGGCATCTCGCCCTGCACGGCGGGCGAGGCCGCTTCCTGCGGGCTGAACCACACCAGGTCCAGGGCGTCCTGACGGGGACGGCAGTCACCCGTCACCGGTACGACGTAGGCGAGGGACACCGCGTGCTGGCGGGGGTCGTGGAACGGCGTGATCCCGGCCGTGGGGAAGTACTCGGCCACCGTGAAGGGCTGGAGGGAGGACGGCACCAGGGGCAGGGCGACCGGGCCCAGGTCCTTCTCCAAGTGCCGCAGCAGTGCGTCACGGATCCGCTCGTGGTGCATGACGCGGCCGGACACCAGCGTCCGGCTGATCGTTCCGTCCGCACCGATCCGCAGGAGCAGTCCGATGCTGGTGACTTCGCCGGTGTCGTCGACGCGCACGGGAACGGCCTCGACGTACAGGATCGGCATCTGGGCCCTGGCCGCGTCCAGCTCGTCACTGGTCAGCCAGCCTGGCGTAGTTTCGGTCATGTCAGCCATTTCTTGATCATACTTTCCGCAGTGGGCCTTGGCCCAGATCACGTGTCCATCGGTAATCGACAGGCCATCAGGTTGCCATTGACGAGGAGGGTTGACGGGCCGTCCTGACGGAGTACGGCTCGTCCGCCATGACCGAAAAGCAGCATTCGTGGAGACTCGGACGCATATCCTCACTTCCCATGGCAGTGGCGTCGTACTCCTGGAGGCACGATGAGTGAGCGGCCGGTCCCTCTTCCCTACGCCGACCCGGCGTTCCTCGCGGACCCCTTCCCGCTGTACCGGGAACTGCGCGAGGAAGGCCCCGTACGCCGCGTGGTGGCCGCGGGCGGCCTCGACGCCTGGCTCGTCACCCGCTACGAGGACGGCCTCGCGGCCCTGTCCGACCCCCGCCTCAGCAGCGACGTGCGCGATGCCGCGGACCCCCGGCTCCTGGCCCAGCTGCCCGGAACGGAGCGCGAGTCGATGCTGAGCAACATGCTCCGCAGCGACCCGCCCGACCACACCCGCCTGCGCCGCCTGGTCTCCAAGGCGTTCACCGCCCGCAGGGTCGCGGAGATGCGGCCCCGGATCCAGGCCGTCACCGACCGGCTCCTGGACGTGATCGCACCGGCCGGCCGCGCCGACCTCGTCGCGGACCTCGCGCTGCCGCTGCCCGTCACCGTCATCGGCGAACTGCTCGGCGTACCGGCCGACGACCGGCTCGACTTCCAGCGCTGGACCGACCGCATGATCATGCGCGGCGCGGAGCCGCCGGACCCCGCCGTGGTGAACGAGGCGTGGCAGCACATGCGCGCCTACGTGACCGGCCTCATCCGCGACAAACGGGCACACCCCGGGGACGACCTGCTCAGCGGCCTGATCACCGCCAGGGACGAGGAACAGCGGCTGAGCGAGGACGAGCTCATCGCCATGGTCTTCCTGCTGCTCGCCGCCGGCTACATCACCACGGTCAACCTGATCGGCGGCGGCATCGCCATGCTCCTCGCCCGGCCCGACCAGCTCGACCTCCTGCGCTCCGAACCGGAACTCCTGGGAAGCGCCGTCGAGGAGTTCCTCCGCTACGACGGCCCGGTCAACCCCGGCATCGCCCGCTTCGCCCGCGAGGACGTCGAGATCGCGGGCACCGCCATCCCGCGCGGCGCGACCGTCCTGATCGCGTCGGCCATCGCCGACCGCGACCCGGCACGGTTCCCGGACCCCGACCGCCTCGACATCACCCGGCAGGACAACGCCCACCTCGCGTTCGGCCACGGCGTCCACTACTGCCTGGGCGCGCCGCTGGCCCGGCTGGAGGGGCAGATCGCGATCGGTACCGTCCTGCGCCGACTGCCGGGGCTCGCCCTGGCCGTGGCACCGGACGAGATCCGCTGGCGCCCGGGCGGACTGCGCGGACCCCTGAGCCTCCCGGTGACCTTCGGGACGGGCTGACCGGCCGAGTCCACCCGGACGGCCGGACGGCGGGGCGGCGGCATACTGGAGGCGCCCGCGGCCGGCGGCCGTGCCGGGGCGCCGTGCGGCGATGGAGGGCCCGATGACGAACCTCTTCTTCGAGAGCGGGAACCTGGAGGCCACCGAGGCGTTCCTGTCCGCCGCCTACACCCCCATGCAGATCGGCGGGCGCCCCGCGGACACCCGGGCGCGGATCTCCCGAACCGCGGCCGGCGGGCTGAGCGTCGACCGGCTGTCCTTCGGCTACACGATGGGCTACGACGCGGACTGCCTGGGCAAGGTGTGCCTGGTGACGATGCACAGCGGAACCATCGTGGACACCACCGGAGGCCGCGAGGAGGTCTTCGGCCCCGGCGAGACCTTCCTGATCGCCCCGCCCGACCGGCCGTACGAGGGGCAGGTGCGCGAAGCCCGGTACACGATCACGATGTTCGACCCCCGCCTGCTGGGCCGGGTCGCCTCCGTCCCCGCCGGCCGGGACGTCCGGATCACCGGCCCGCGGGCCGTCGGCCCGGCCGAGAACCGGCGGCTCGGCGCGGCCGTCGCCTACCTCCGCGACCACGTCCTCGCCGACGGCGGGGGATCGGCGGCCCCCGACGGGCTGCTGGTCTCGACCGCCGCCCAGCACCTGGCGGCGACGGTGCTGAGCACCCTGCCGAACACCGCCCGCGAGGACGCGCCCGCCCCGCGCGACACGCGCGACGCGCACAGCGACACCCTGCGCCGCGCCGTCGCGTTCATCGAGGCCAACGCCCACCGCGACATCACCCTCGCCGACATCGCCGCCTCGATCCCGGTCACGCCGCGCGCGGTGCAGTACGCCTTCACGCGCCATGCCGGCACGACGCCGCTCGGCCACCTCCGCCGGGTCAGGCTGGCCCGTGCCCACGCGGAGTTGCTGTCCGCCGATCCGTCGGGCGCCGCCACCGTCGCGGGCGTCGCCGGACGCTGGGGCTTCGCCCACCAGGGCCGCTTCGCCGCCGCCTACCGGCAGGAGTACGGTGTGGCGCCCTCGGTCACGCTCAGATCCGGCTGAGCGACGGCAACGGCGACGCAGGTACGACGACGGCAACCACCGGGGCGTCAGAGGCCGCGGTGGCCGACGGTCACCGTCCGGTGCCGGGAGGCCCGTCGGGCGCACCGGAGACGGCGAGGTCGAACACCCGGTCGGCGCCCGTGATGCACAGCAGGCGGTGGACCTGCGGGCCGGGATCGGCGAGCGTCAGCGTCCGCCCGTGCGACGCGCACAGCGCCCGCGCGTGCAGCAGGGCGTTGAGCCCGGCGGAGTCGCAGAAGTCGAGGCGCGCGAGGTCGACGACCACCCGTGCCGGAGCGGCGGGAGCGGTACAGGCCTCCCGGAGCGCCGTGCGCAAGGGTTCGACGTGGTCGAGGTCCATGTCGCCGGTGAGGGTGATGACGCTGCGGTCGGCCCGGGTGGCGAGCGTGACGCTGTGCGGACCGCGGGCGGCCAGGGGGCTCATCTCGTTCCTGCCTTCGGGGGCCCGGGCGGACCTCGGCACGGGCCACCCGCCCCGACGCTATCCGGGCCGACGGGCGCGTACAGCCCCGTGGACGAAGGGCGCCGGGTGTTCGTTCGGCGGACAGGCGGCCGGGCCGTGACGCCGGCGCTTCGCCTCGCCTCGCGTCGCTTCGCCTCGCGTCGCGTCGCGTCGCGTCAGGGCGTGCCGGGGCGGCCCGGTTCCCGGCGCGACGGGGCGGTGGTCATGGCGGTCATGGCGGTCATGGTCAACGCACCGGCCAGATCGGCGCGACGCTGTATGCCGAGCTTGCGGTAGGTGCTGGTCAGATGGGTCTCCACGGTGCGTCTGGCCAGGTGCAGGAGGTCGGAGATCTCGGCGTTGGTCCGGCCGTCCGCGGCCAGCGCGGCGACACGGCGTTCGCTTCCGGTCAGGGCGGCCTCACCGGTGAGCGGGGCGGATCCGGTGCGGGCGCCGCCGACGCGCAGTACGTCCTGGGTCAGCGTCAGCAGGCCCGCGGCGCCCAGGCGTTCCGCGATCACGGAGGCCTCGCGGAGCAGGGGCCGTGCCCGGCGCGGATGGCCCGCGGCGGTCAGCAGCCGGCCGTACGAGACCAGGGCGGGCGCCAGCTCCAGCCCCAGTTCCGGTTCCGGGACCGCCCCGGGGGCGGGCGGGGCGCCGCGCAGCAGTTCGACGGCCTGCTCGGCGAGCGCCAGGCCTCGACGCCCGCCGGTGACCTCGCCGAGTACGCGCAGGGCGCGGCCCACCACCCGCGGGGTTCCCCACGCCGTGGCGAGCCGGTACTCCTCGTCGGCGAGTGCGAGGGCTTCCCGGGGGCGGCCCAGCGCCCACTGGACCTCGGCGGCCGCCGACCGCCAGGGCGTGACCGCGGGGCCGGCCGGCTCCCCGCCGAGCCGGCTGCGACCGCACGCCAGGAAGTCCGCGAGGGCGCCGTGCCGGTCCCCGGAGGCGGCGCGCAGGACTCCACGCGCGTAGCGGAAGCGGCCGGCCTCCCCGTCGTCCTCCACGCTGCCGGCGGTGACGGTGACGCCGTCGGCGAGGCGACGGGCTTCGGCGAGCCGGTCCGTCCGGACGAGGGCGAGGACGGCCCGGGCGGCGAGACTGCCGGCGGCCGCGGGACCCGCACCGTCCACCGGCAGGCCGTTCTCCTCGGCGTACGTCAGCACGCGGGCGAAGTCCCCGCGGGCCGCGGCCGTGTCGATCCGGACGTGGAGCAGCAGGTCGTGGGCGGGATGCAGCGGGGAGACCCGGTGCCCGGCGAGACCGGCCGCGGCGAGCTGGTCGGCCCAGTCCAGTGCGTCGGCCCACTGGGCCACGCAGGCCGCCGCGCCCAGCAGGTACGGCGCCGCCAGCGGATCCTCGGGGGCCGTGGTGAGTCCGCGCAGCCGGCGCAGGGCCTCCTCGGCCGTGACCAGGCCGGCGGCCGCCTCGTACCGCAGGCGCAGGACCTGCAGGGCGGGACCCGACGGGCCGGTGGCGCCGGCGGTGCCGCGCGTGCCGGCGGAGGTTTCGCCGTCGCCGCCCCGCGCGGTGCCCAACTCTGCGTGGACGGCGCGGCCCAGGGCCGGGTCCCGCTCCGCGAAGAGGGCGGACGCCGCCAGTACCGTCCGGGCCAGGACGGGATCCTCCCGCACGCCGTCGAGACCGCGCAGCAGGTCGAGCGCCGCCCGGCTCTCGCCGCGGCGGGTCAGCGCGGTGCCGAGGGCGATCGCGGTCAGCACCCGGTCGCGGGGGCGCTCCCGCAGGCGCAACGCCTCGGTCAGCCGGGGGATTCCGCCGGAGGGCTCGGTCGCGGCCTCCAGCGTGGCGAGTGCGACGAGGGCCTCGGCCCGCGGTCCGGGGGCCAGCGGTTCGTCCAGCGCGCCCCGCAGGTAGTCGGCGGCGTCGCCGGTCCGGCCCGCCCTGGTCGCCTCGGCGGCGGCGTCCAGGAGGGTGGCCGCCGAGCGCGGCATGCCGACCGGGCCGGTTCGCAGGAGGTGCCCGGCCACCTCCTCGGCGCTGTCGCCCCGGCGGTAGCGGAAGTCTGCCGCGGCACGGTGCACGGCCTCGCGCCGCTCGTGGGACCAGCCGTCGAGGACGGCGTCCCGCAGGAGGGGATGGGCGAACCGGAGGTCGCCCTGCACGGGGTCCGGACGCAGCAGGCCGAGCCGGGTCATGGCTGTCGACCAGCCGAGGACCCGGGCCGGCCCGGAGCCCGTGACCGCGGCGAGCAGGCATTCCCGCCCGGGCACGTCGCGTTCGTCCGCCCGCCCGGCGCACCCCTTCACCTCGGCCAGGGTGCGGGCGACGGTGGCGGTCTCGTGGCCCGCGCTGTCGAGCCACCAGGTGACCGCGGCCACGAACGCCCCCGGATACAGGTCGGCGCAGGTGTCCGGGAGAGCGCTCCCAGAACGGCCGCCGTCGGGGGCCACGACCCGCAGGTCGTCCAACAGGGCCCGCAGCAGGAGGGGATGGCCGGCGGACGCGGCGACGCACTCCTGCGTCCAGGCCGGGTCCGTGTCGGGTCCGAAAGCCTCGTGGGCCATCGCCTCGGCGGCCGACCGGCCCAGCGGGCCGCAGGTGTGGGCGCGTACGAGGGAGGGTGCCAGGCCGTGGCTGAATCCGGGCCTCGGCGGGCTGACGTCGTACTGGACGCGCTCGGTCACGACCATCAGCACGGGCAGCGCGGCGAGGCGCCGGGCCGCGTCGAGGAGCCAGCGCCGCGACGCGTGGTCGGCGAGGTGGACGTCGTCGACGGCGAGGAGGAGCGGGGCCTCGGCGGCCCGCGAGCACAGCAGCCGCCAGAGCCGGTCGGCGTGACGCCGGTGGCCCGGATCCATCGCCGGGTCGTCGTCGTCCTGCCCGCACCCCGCGGCGGGGCAGAGCATCTTGCGCAGGGGAGCGAGGGGTTCGCCGGATTCCTCGGGGGAGCAGGAGACGGTCAGCACCTGCATGCCGTGGTCGGCGCCGTGACATATGGAGGCTCGCAGGAGCGCGCTGCGGCCCGTCCCCGTGGGCCCGCGGAACAGCAGCAGCCGCCCGGAGCCCGCCCGGGCGCGGCGCGCCTCGCAGGACAACAGGGCGAGTGCGTCTGCACGTTCGTAAAGGGACGCCATCACACGCTCCTGGCGATCTGGTGGTCGATCCGGCGATCGATCTCGTGGTTGATCTCGTGGTGAGCCACGATTGTCGGCGGACCGACCGCAACAGCACGATTCTCGAAGCACGTTCGGCGTGTTGCACGCGCTCCGCTCACTTAAGGATGTTCGGTCATGGCTCTGAGTGCCCGCGCCAGGATCCCCGTCGAGGTCCACGCATCGGACCCGCTCTCCCACGCCGGAGCGAACGGCCAGTTGCGCCGGCAGCCCGAGGTCGAGCTCGTCGAGGAGATGGCCGGACGCCCCGGGACGGTCGCCGTCCTGCTCGTCGACGCGCTGGACGAGACGACGCTGTCGCGCCTGCGGCGGCTCACGCGCACCGAGGGGACCCGGGTGGTCCTCGTCGCGAGGGCCCTGCGGGAGGCGGAACTGCTCCAGGTCGTCGAATGCGGGGTCCGTGCCATCGTCTGGCGGCGCGAGGCGACGGAGGACCGGCTCCTCCAGGCGGTCCGCGCGGCCGCCCGGGGCGACGGCGACCTGCCCTCGGACCTGATAGCCCGGCTGATCACCCAGGTCGGCAGCATGCAGCGGAGCGCCGAGGGGCTGCCGGGCGCCCCGGCCGCAGGCCTCGTGCAGCGCGAGGTCGACGTGCTGCGACTGATCGCAGACGGGCTGAGCACCGACGAGATCGCCGGCAAGCTGGCCTACTCGGAGCGCACCGTGAAGAACGTGATGCACGGTCTCACCACCCGCCTGCACCTGCGCAACCGCGCCCATGCCGTGGCGTACGCCCTGCGCGAGGGGTACATCTGACGGCACGGGCGCGGGCACGGGCACGGGCGCGGTTGCGGGCGGCGCGGCGGGCGCGACTGCAGCCGGCGCGGGCACGGGCGCGGTTGCGGGCGGCGCGACTGCGGCCGGCGCGGGCGCGGAGGCGGACGTCGTGCGCGGCGCTCCGTCAGCGCAGCAGGCCTGCGGGCAGGTACTCCCCGAGCGTGGCGGCCGGCCGCCCGGTGGCCTGGCGCACCAGGTCCCACACCGGATCCTCCTCCGACTCCGACAGGGGCGTGCCGAGGCGGGCCGCGACGTCCTTGCGGAGGGTCGGCAGCAGGGCGTACAGGCGGTCGCCGGGGCAGGACGTGGCGTTGAAGTCGCGGTGGCCGTAGATCTCCGACGCGGGCAGGCCGTACTGGCTGCAGATGTGGGCGCACAGGTCGGCCAGCGCCGCGAACTGCGCCGCGGGCGGCGTCGCCGAGGTGTAGGTGCCCTCGTTCTCGATGCCGATCGAGACGGTGTTCTGCCCGACGCAGTGCGCCGCGCGTACCTGGCGCCTGCCGGTGTTCAGCTCCGCGAGGCTGTTGTGGCGGCCCTCCAGGACGAAGGCGCCGCGGCTGACGGTGAAGTGCTGCCCGGTGTCGATCCAGCCCTGCGCGTCCATGTGGTAGGTCTGGATGGCCTTGGCCAGCGCGTACGCACGCTGCTTGGAGTAGTCCGTGACGTTCGCCGTCGCCGTGTGGTGGACGACGATCCGCTCGGGCCGGTTGGCGAGGACGACGACGGGCTCGGACGCGGCCCGCGCGCCCCAGGTGGAGCAGCCGATGATGTTCGGCACGGCCGCCGAGTACGCGCGCCCGGCCGCGGCGACGGGCAGCGCCGCCGCCGTGGCCAGGGCGAACGCGCCCGTGAGAACCGACCGGCGGGAGTACCAGGCCGAGGCGGTCGCCGGTGCCGGAGCTGATGCCGCTGCCGGAGCCGATGCCCGGTGCGGTGCGGGGAGGGTCATACGGTGCCCGTTTCCGTAGGAGGCTGCCCATTCAAGGGAGCCCCGCCGTACGCACCGCGCCGACACACCGAACGGCCGCCGGACTCTCCCCGACCGGCCGCCGCGGGGCGGTCGGACGGCCGTGGACCGCGGCACGGGAGGCACGGGCGCCGGGCACGCGGAGCGGGTGGCCCGCACGGCGTGTCCACCGCCCTACGGCCGCTGCGGCCGGGCCCGGCTGCCTACCGTGCTCCCATGAGCAGACGCCCAGCAGAGCCGCCCGCCGGGTACGGCATCCGGCCCGCCCGGCCCAGCGAGTCCGCAGCGATCGCCGCGCTCCTGGCCCGTGCCTTCGCCGACGACCCGGTCATGGCGTGGATGGTCCCCGCCGTCGACCGGGAACGCCGGATCGCCCGCTACTTCCGGCTGGCCCAGCGCCAGCAGCGGCCGCGCCCGGGCGGCGTCCGGGTCGCCGTGACGCGGGACGGCCGACTGCTGGGCGCGGCTCTCTGGTCGGGGCCCGGGTGCTGGAAGACCTCCGCGGTGCGGGAACTGGCGGCGCTGCCCGGGTACGCGCGCGTCTTCGGCCTCCGGGGGATGCCGCGGGCCGGCGAGGTCCAGAACACCCTGCACGAGGCCCACCCGGACGCGCCGCACTGGTACCTGCCGACGGTGGGCACGGACCGGGGACTCCAGGGGATGGGGGTCGGCTCCGCACTGCTGCGCCAGCAGCTGGCCGAGTGCGACCGGCTGGGACAACCCGCCTACCTGGAGTCCAGCAACATCACCAACATCCCCTTCTACGAAGGGCTGGGCTTCCGGGTCACCGGTGAGCTCCGCCTCCCGGGCGGCGGGCCCACCCTGTGGCCGATGTGGCGCGGCTGACCCCTGCCGCCCTCGGGCGCGGACAGGTCGCCGCTCAGGTCTGGCACTGCCTCGTCGCCGCCGGGGACCAGCCGCTCCAGCCGGCGCCGCCGGCCTTCGCGCGCACGCGGATCTCGACCTTCACGGGGCCGCACACCCGGGTGCTGCTCCCCACCTCGAGAGGGCCGACGGACTCGCCGGCGCGTACGTGGGTGCGCCCGCTGCCCAGCTTCTCCCAGTGGCCGCCGTCCACAACGCGGAAGGACGCCTCGTAGGCGACGTCGAGCCCCCGGGGCCCGGTGTTGCGTGCCTTGATGTACGCCGTGATCTCGCGCGTGGGGAACCTGCCGGCGGATCCGCGCTCGGCGCTGATGCACCCGTTGACCGCCACCCGGCCGGTGGACGTCCCGCCGCCGCAGGCGATGGCGGCGGCGTCGGCCGTGGCCGGCACGGCCAGTACGGTCATCGCCGCCGCGGCCAGGATCGTTCCGATGCGCCTCAGGTACAACGCTCCACACCCTTCGTCCGAGTTCCCCGTCTCCGCACCGACCATGGCGCGTGGCGGGGGGTGGGCGGCAAGGTCTCGCGGGATCTTTCGCCCGAACGGGTGCGGAAGCCGTCAGGCCGCCTCCCGGCCCGCCCGGCTCCGGCTGCGGGCGGCGCGCCGCAGTTCGACGGCGCCGGCGCGCCGGCCCTCGGGGGCGCTCCAGTGGGGATGCGCGCACAGGCGACAGGACAGCGCGATCAGCCGACGCCGCAACACGGTGGTCCCTCCCTCGGCGGGCACCTGCGCGAGCTCGTCGTACGTCCGCAGCCACGCCTCTTGAAGGGCGACCAGGTCATCGGGGAACCGGAATGAAGGCCTCACCCATCCATTCCAACACATGTTCGAATAATGGCGCGACCATCGGCGGATGTGAGGCCGTGTCGGAGGTGGGGTCCAGGGTGCGGAGGTGGAGTTCCAGGCGGGGCGCGGGGAGTGGTTCTGCGCGTGGGAGTGGGCGCGGCTGCTCGGCGATCGACGGCAGTACGAGCAGGCGCTGGAGGTCCTCTCGCCGTACATCGAAACGGGCTGGTGGCCGGCGGCCCAGGCCCGGGCCGAGCTGCTGGAGGGCTGGGGCCGGGCCGAGGAGGCGATCGCGCTGTGCCGCCCGTACGCGGAAGCGGGGGGACCGGACGGTTCTGGAGTTCTTCGCTCGCCTGCTGACCCGCCACGGCCGGGCCGCCGAGGCGTTCACGCTGCTACGGCCCGGGATCGAGGACTGGCTTCCTCGCGGACTGCCTGGTCGACGTCTGCGAAGCCGACGGCCGTGACGAGGAGGTCGCGGCGCTGTTGGAAGCTCGCGTCGCGGCGGCGGTCCCGGCCTGCGACGACCCCGACTGCGGCAGGCTGCGACTCGAACCGTCCAACGCCCTCCCTCTGCTCGCCGCCGTCCGGGAACGGCAGGGCCGGATCGAGGAGGCGACAGCCCTGCTGCGCCGCCGGGATGCCACGTCGGTCAACGGCCGCGACGCGCTGGCCGACCTGCTGGCCAGGCACGACCGGATCGAGGAACTGCGCGCGTACGCGGCCTCCGAGTATCACGGGCACGCCGCACAGAGCCTGGCCGAAGTGCTGGAGGAGCGCGGCGACGTGGAAGGAGTGATCGCCGCCTACCGGACCTTCGCCGAGAACTCCGACGGCTTGTGGCACGTGGCCGTCCCGCTGTCCCGGCTGCTGGCCCGGCACGGTCGGATCGAGGAGGCGATCGCGGTGATGCGCACCCTTGCCGACCGGCCCGGCGGCGCGGAGGACTGGATCGTCCACACCCTGTGCGAGCTGTACGCCGATCAGGGCCGGGCCCGCGACGGCCTGGCCTACCTCGACGCCCTCAAGGCCCGCCGCGGCGGTGCCGAGGACGGGGAGTTCTTCCGGATGCGGCTTGCCCTCATGGCCGACTGCGGCCTGCTCGACGAAGCGATCGAGCAGGCCCGGGCGCACCCCGAAGGCGACACCTGGTACGCGGCCCGGTCCCTCTCCGGCCTGCTCGCCGGAACCGGCCGTACCGAGGAAGCCGCCGCCGTGCTCGAACGGCACCCGGACTCCAACGCCTCACTCCGTGCCGAGCACCTCATCGATCTCGGCCGCATCAAGGAAGCGGTGCAAGTCCTTCAGCAGCGCCCGCGGACCGCACCGATCGACGATCCTTGGGCCGGTTCCCCCTCCAGCGAACCACCGTTCTGACACCTTGAGCCCGGTCGGCGGCCGGCAGTCCGGCGACTTCGGGCGGCGGCACGGGTCCCCGGATCGTGGACCTGCACCTGCGGGAGGCCGTCCTGCACGAACGTGCCGCGGCGGGGTGCGGAGCATCCTGATCAGGTGGTTGTCCGGGTCCTGCCCCGTCGCCGGTGTTCCGTCAGCGCATCAGGCCTTCGTCTCGCGGACGTCCTTGCCCTCTTCGGCGAACGCCTTGAAATCCTGCATGTGCTGCTGCGACTGCTTGCGGAACGCACCGGGCATCACGCGCCCCACCAGCCGCATCAGCAGGCCGCTGAAGCGGTACTCGTTCTCGCTCACCCAGAGCGTCGCGTCCGGGCCGGCCTCGGTGAGCCGGTCGCGCACGGCGCTCCACATGCCGTCGGCGACGATCTCGCGCTCGAAGTGGACGACGCTCCCTTCCGGGATCCCGTGCAGGTCCGCCGGTTCCCGGCGCGTGATGGTCTCGGTGCACTCGACCTTCTGCCGTCCCGTCTGCAGCACGACCCGCGACCTGGTGCCGACCTGCCCGTGCAGGCCGTTCAGCGGCTCGTGCAGCACCAGGCCGCGCAGCCACTGCGGCAGGACCGCCGGGTCGGCGAGCAGCTGGACCACCCTCTCCCGCGGCAGCGCGATCTCGATCGAGACGGTGTACTTCATGGCGGAGCCCTCCGGTTCGCTGAGTGCAGGCGCGACTCCACTGATCTCTCACCCGCACGAGGGCCGCCCTAACGGGATCACCGCCGTTCCGGGAGGAAGGAGCCACCGTGGGCGACGGGAGCCGTCACCCTTCGCGGGTGCGACCGGGCTCCGCCCGTCTACGGCCGCACCCCCACCCCTGAGCCCGCCCCCGAGCCCGTCCCCGCCGGCGGCTTCGCGCCGCCCGGTTCCGTGGCGTCCGCCGGCGGCTCGCGGCGCGGCCGCGCGGCGCGCAGGGCCAGTGCGGCCGCGGCGGCCAGACCCACCACGGCGATCCCCGCACCGGACAGCCGCAGAGTCCCGGCCGCGCCGAGGCCCGCCGCCAGGGGGCCGCCGATCGCGGTGCCGAGGGGGACCGCCAGCACCCGGACGGCGGAACCCGCCGCCAGGGCCTGCGGCAGCAGGGCATCGGGCGTCGAGCGCTGGAACAGGGCGGTCGACAGCGAGGAGTAGGGCGGCCAGAGCAGCCCGGCCGCGCCGAAGCAGACGGCCGACACGGTCGTCGGCGCACCCAGGCCCAGGGGGAGCATCAGCACACCGAAGGCGATCACGATGCCGACCGTCGTGGGCCACATCCGCCACCGTCCGAGGAACCCGGTGAGCACCGACCCGAGCACCGCCCCGATGCCGAACGCCGTGTAGTACGTCGCCAGCAGGCCGGCCGACGCACCCAGGTCGTCCGAGACGTGCAGCGGGAGCGCCACGTACACCGGGCCGAACAGGAGGAAGAACGCGAAGCTCAGCGCCAGGAGACCGGACAGCGCCGGGACGCGGCGGATCACCGCGAAACCGGCCGTCCGCGAGGCCGTGTCGCCCGCCGGCTGCGGGACCGCGTCCCGGGGGACCACGACCAGGAAGGTGACCGCGAGGACGACGAACGTCGCCGCGTCCACGGCCAGCACCGTCGCCGGGCCCCCGAACGCGATCAGCAGCGTCGCCAGCGGCGGCCCCACGACCGTGGCGACCGACCCCGCACCCGCCAGCACGGCGTTGCCCGCCAGGTGGTCGCGCTCCGGCAGCACCCTGGCCATCAGCGTGGAGACACCCGCCTGCCCCCAGGAGTGCAGCACCGAGGAGACCGCCAGCAGCGCGACGTACCCCTCGATCCCGAGCGCGCCGAAGGCGTGCAGCACCGGGACCGCCCCCAGCGCGGCCGCGCGCAACGCCGCGTCCCACCCGGCCAGTTGCGTCGGTCGGCAGTGGCGCAGGAAGCGGCCGAGCAGCAGAGCGCCCACTGCCCCGGACAGGGTGTACGCGGCCGCCGCGAGCGCCACCCAGAAGCCGCGCTCCGCGGCCGGCGCCAGCTCGATCGCCAGCCAGCTCACCGCCAGCACGGCCATGCCGTCCCCCAGCGACGAGACGGCGAACCCCGGGAGGATCCGCCGCAGCGTCGGGTGGGTGACCACGGGCCAGTACGGCGAAGAGCGCATTACACGGGTCAGGTTCAGGTCCACGAGTACTTCCACGCACGTCAAGGCGACCGACCTGCACGACCCTGCCCCGGGAAACGGTGCGTGAGGTGATCTTCACCTTTCGGCGGAAGCGTCACGCTCGGCGCGAACGCAGCCCCCGCGCCGCAGCCCGCGCACGGTCCGCGATGTCGGAGCCGATCACTACGATCAGGGCCCATGACCAGTGATTCCGGGTTCGCCTGCTCGTGCTGCGGGGCCCACCACCCCGAGCTGCCGTTGAACTACACCGCCGAAGCCCCCGCCGTGTGGGATCCGGCCTTCGCCGACGCGGACGACTGCCTGCTCTCGCCGGACCAGTGCGTGGTCCGGGGGCGGCACTACTTCGTCAAGGGCCTGATCGAGATACCGGTCATCGGCAGCGACGACGTCTTCTCCTGGGGCGTGTGGGTCTCGCTGAGCCGCGAGAACTTCTCCCGGGCGGCGGACCTGTGGGACAGCCCCGGCCGCGAGGGTGAGAAGCCGTACTTCGGCTGGCTCACCACCGAGCTGCCGGTCTACCCGGCCACGCCCCTGAACCTCAAGACCCACGTCCACACCCGCCCCGTCGGTGAACGTCCCTCCATCGAGCTCGAACCCACCGACCACCCCTTGGCCGTGGAACAGCGCACGGGGATCACCCTGGACCGGGTGCGGGAGATCGCCGCGGCCGTGCGCCACGCCGACGGCGCGTAGCCCTGCCCCGGGGCGGAGCGGAGGAGGGCCGACGGCCGCAGATTGCGTCAGGTCGAGTCGCCCCGGACCGTCCCCAGGAGGCGCCGTGACGGAGATCCGCGCGCTCCCGGGGCGGGGCCCCATGCGGCGGACAGCGCTCCGCCGTGCTCTCTCTATCTCCAACCTGGGTTGTTTCTAGAATGGCCCGGTGAAGGACATCGACGTGATCGCGGTGCTGCAGGATCCGGTGCGCCGCCGACTGTACGAGTACGTGGCGGCCCAGGGGCGTGAGGTCGGCCGCAACGAGGCCGCCGAGGCGGCCGGAGTGGCGCGCACGCTCGCCGCGCACCACCTGGACCGGCTGACCGAGGCGGGGCTGCTGGAGAGCGGCAGCCGCCGGCTGACGGGGCGCTCGGGGCCGGGAGCGGGCCGCCCGGCCAAGGTGTACACGCGGGCGCGGGTCGAGCGGTCGGTCTCGCTGCCCGCCCGCGACTACCGCACCGCCGCCGACCTGCTGGCCGAGGCTGCCGAGGAAGCCGGACTGGACGCCGGGCTCCGCGCGGCCGCGCACCGCAGGGGTGAGTCCCTGCGCGGGGCCGCGGCGCCCTGCGGCGGCCTCGCAGAGGCCATGGAGCTGCTGGCCGCCCGCGGTTACGAACCGCACCTGGAAGAGGCGGCAGGGGACGGGAGCGGCCAAGGGCCGGTCGTCCGCATGCGCAACTGCCCGTTCCACGCCGTCGCCGAACGCTTCCCGCCGCTCGTCTGCGGCATGAACCTCGCCCTGCTGGAAGGGCTGCTCGGTGGCGAAGGCCCGGTCCGCGCCCGCATGGATGCCAGGCCCGGGGAATGCTGCGTGGTGGTCGAAGGCTCTAAAAACAATTAGTGTTGACATAGAAAAGTGGGCCGTGCTGGGATGAGGCCATGACCGAACCCGCGCACGGCGCCCACCTCGCCCAGCTCAACGTCGCCACACTTCTCCACCCCCTCGACGACCCGCGCATCGCGCCGTTCGTCGAGATGCTCGATCCGGTCAACTCGGCCGCGGACGGAGCGCCCGGCTTCGTGTGGCGCCTCGTGGAGGAGGGCGAGGGCGACGCCACCGGCCTGCGCCCGGCCGGCGAGCACGTCATCGTCAACCTGTCGGTGTGGGAGACCCAGGAGGCCCTGTGGGACTTCGCCTACCGCAGCGGACACCTGGAGGTGATGCGCCGGCGCCGCGAATGGTTCGAGCGGCACGTCGAGGCGCACCTGGTGCTCTGGTGGATTCCCGCAGGTCACCGGCCCACCGTGGGGGAGGCGCTGGAGCGGCTGGGTGAACTGCGGGCGCACGGACCCTCCCCGCGCGCCTTCACCTTCGCCTCCTCGTTCACCGCGGCCGAGGCAGCCGAGGCGGCCGAGGCGGCCGAGGCGGCCGCGGACCTCCGGGCACCCGTGCCCTCCGTGCGTCCCTGAGGTCCACGCCTCTCCGGTCGCCGCGCCGTGCACCCGAAAGCAGGATGGGAGGGTGATGACGGTCCTGGTGGTCGGCGTTCCCGACGGCGAGCAACTGGAACTGCTGCGCTCGGGCATCCAGCGCAACCCGCACTTCCAGGTCGTGTCGCACGCCCACGACCCCGCCGTCGCCCTCGCGCACGCCCGCGTCCTGCTGCCCGACATCACCGTCATGTCCCTGCCGGCCGGACTCGACAGCATCGACGCGGACCCGGGGGTCCTGCGCGTGTTCCGCGGGGTGCGGGATCTGGACCCGCCCGGCGGCGTGGTGCTGCGCACCCCTGCCGTACAGGTGCCCCGCGCGGTGTCCGGCCTCGCGGTCGAAGGAGCCGTCCACGTCGTGCGCGAGGGGGACTTCGATGCCCTGATGCGGGCCCTGCGCACGATCGGGCTGCGGCGGGCCAGCTGCGACCCCGACGAGATGCCCTGACCGGAAACCGGCCGAAAGTCGACCGAAAGTCGGCCGGAACAGCCCGTACCGATTGGTCGGATGATCATCTTCTGCGTACTGTCACGCCACCGGTGACCCGTCGGATCCCCAAGCCCGACAGAGAGCGAGTGAGCGGACACATGCAGCCGATCCCGACCTTCGTGCTGGTGCACGGCGCCTTCGCGAACTCCTTCTCCTTCGCGCCGCTCCAGGCCGAACTCGGCCTCCTCGGACACCGCTCCGTGGCCGTCGACCTGCCCGGCCACGGCTTCGGGGCGAGCTACCACCGTGCCTATCAGGCACCGCAGGACCCCGCCGGCCTCGCCGCCGCGCCGGGCTCGACCCGGGGCGTCACGCTCGCCGACAACGCCGCGCACCTGATCGGCGTCCTGGAACGCGCCAAGCGCAACGGGCCGGTGATCCTCGTCTCGCACAGCCGCGGCGGGATCACGGCCACCGCAGCCGCCAACGCGCGGCCGGACCTGATCGACCGCATCGTCTACGTCGCCGCCTGGGCCCCGGTGGACCTGGAGGTCGGCGGCTACTACGCGGAACCCGAGATGGCCGGCGTCGACGTCGCCTCCCTGAGCCTGGCGCTGGCCGGGAACCCCGCGGAACTCGGCCTGCTGCGCGTCAACTTCCGTACGGCGGACCCCGCCGCCCTCGCCGCGTTCAAGGCGGCCTTCCTCGCCGACGGCACCGACGAGGAGTTCCTGACCTTCCTCAACACCTTCCAGCCCGACGAGAACCTGGACGTCGGCACCTCGGCCGACCGGGCGCAGGCCGGCACCTGGGGCCGCGTCCCGAAGACCTTCGTGCGCCTGGCCGACGACGCGAGCCTCCCGCTCGCCCTGCAGGACCGGCTGATCCGCGAGGGCGATGCCCTGACGCCGGACAACCCGTACGACGTCCGCACCCTCGACGGCAGCCACCTGAAGTGGCTCGTCGACCCGGCGCAGGCGGCCCGGGTCCTGGGTGAAGTCGCCGAACTCACCGTGTCGGTCTGACGCGCCCGGCCCGGGGGCAGGCCGGGGGCCGTGGCGCGGTCGGAGCCCCGGCCCCGGCGGCCCTGCCCCGGCCCCGGCGGCCCTGCCCCGGCCCCGCGCGGGGCCCTCAGTTCGACGCGGACGGCGCGCCCAGCCGCGGTGCCACCCAGTCGTGGTGCCGGAGGATCACGCGCATCGAGACCCCGGAAGGGGTCAGCCGCATCGCCGTGTTGCGCAGGGCGACGGCCAGCGGATGGGCGAGCCCGTGGCCCATCCGCCCCGCCTGCCGGGCGGCCCGCGCGACCGCCTGGCTGCGGGGCCGGCGCAAGGCGTCGTACCGGGCGAGTGCGGTCGCGACGTCGTCCCCGGTGTCCAGTACTGCGGCCAGGGTCACGGCGTCCTCCAGGGCCTGGCAGGCGCCCTGCCCTAGGTTGGGGGTCATCGCGTGCGCCGCGTCGCCGACCAGCGCGACCCGGCCCACCGCGTACGAGGCGAGCGGCGTGCGCAGTTCGTGCACGTCGTGGTGGAGCACGGCTCCGGGACGGGTCGCGTCGAGCAGCGCGGGGACCGTAGGGTGCCAGCCCCCGAACCGGCGGCGCAGTTCGGCCAGGGGGTCGGCGAACCGCGTCCGGGCGGGCAGGGTGAGCACGGCATGCCACTCGGCCCGCCCGTCCTGCAGGGCGATGTGCCCGAACTCGGCCCCACGCCCCCAGGTCAGCTCGAAGTCGGTGCCCGCGTCCACGGCGTGCTCGGTGATCGCGCGCAGTACCGTCGATCCGCTGTAGACCGGCCCCGGGTGGTCGGGGAAGAGGAGCCCCCGCACTCTGCTGCCGACCCCGTCGGCCGCCACCACCAGATCCGCCTCCAGGACCGTGCCGCTGCGGCCGACCTCGACCCCGACCTTCCCGGGCCCGGCGGGCCGCACCGCGCCGGCCTCCGATCCGATCAGCAGCGCCTGGCCCGGCAGGGACTCGCGCAGCAGCCGGTGGAGGGTGGACCGGGGGATGCCCATGATCGGCGTGCCGACCGCCCTCTCCAGCGCCTCTCCGTCCATCCGGGACAGCACGCGCCCCGCCGGCGTACGGGTGCCGCCGCTGTACTGGCCGTGCGCCGCCTCCCGTACCGCGGCGCCGACGCCGAGTTCGTCCAGGGCGCGCAGGCCGTTGGCCGCGAGCGAGATGGCCGCCCCGGCGTCGTCGAGCACGGACGACCGCTCGACGACCGTGACCGCCCAGCCGATGCGGCGCAGACCCACGGCGGTGGCGAGCCCGCCGATGCCGCCTCCGACGACCACTGCTGTGTTGCTCATGACACACCCTCACCCTTCTACACCTGTAGAAGGGTGAGGGTAGTCGAATGTCTACAGGTGTAGAAAGGAGTCATGGCTCTGGAACGGCGCATCCTGCTCGCGGACGCGGCTCTCGACGTACTCGCCGACGAAGGGATCCGCGGCCTGACCCACCGCGCGGTCGACCGCCGGGCGGCCATGCCGCCCGGCACCACGTCGGCGTACTTCCGCACCCGGGCGGCGCTGCTCACCGCACTCGTCACGCGTCTCGTCCAACTCGACCAGGCGGAACTGCAGATGATGGCCGAGCGACTGCCACCCCTGCGCACCACGGAGGAACTGGTCGACGCCATGGCGCTGCTGGTACGGCGGCGGCTCACCGGCGAGAGCCGCCGCCGCTCGCTCGCCCGCTACGCCTGCGCCGTGGAGAGCGTCCGCGACCCCGAACTCCGCCAGATCCTCGTACCGCGCGAGAACGCCGGCCGGGAGGCCGTCCGCCTGTTCCTGGCCGAGCACGGCGTCCGGGACGTCGAGAACCGTACCCACACCCTGCTGACCTGCCTCGACGGCCTGGTCTTCGACGGGCTGGTGAGCGGCGGGGACGTGGCGCGCGAGGCCCTCGAAGGCCTGGCCGCGGCGGCACTGCGCCAGACGGCCTGGACCGACCCGAGGAGACGAACGCATTGACTTCTGTGGTGCTTGTTCACGGCCTGTACCACCGGCCCGGGCACTTCGCGGTGTTGGCGGAACGGTTGCGGAGCGACGGAACCGAGGTCGCCGTACCCGAGCTCCACCGGGGCTCTTTGGCCGCTGACACCGCCGCCGTCCAGGCCACGGTCGACGCGCTGTCCGAGCCGCCGGTCGTCCTCGGCCATTCCTACGGAGGGTCGGTGATCACAGGGGTTCGCGGAGCAGCCCACCTGGTCTACCTGGCAGCGTTCGTACTCGACGCCGGCGAGAGCGCGGCCACGTGGGGCGGTGCGTCCCAGCGGCTCAAGGACGCCATCGTGGCCGAGCCGGACGGCTCGACCACCCTGCACCCCGGCCGGGCCGTCGACGCCCTCTACGGCGACTGCCCCGAACCCCTCGCCGCGCAGGCGGTCGGCCTGTTGCGCGCACAAGCCCCGGGCTGCGGACGAGGGGTGCCGCGGCACCACAGCTGGAAGGAGACTCCCTCCACCTACGTCATCTGCGCAGAGGACCGCGCCGTCGACCCCGGCCTCCAGCGGACCATGGCCGCCCGCTGCACCGACGTGCGCACATGGCAGAAGGGCCACTCCCCGTTCGTGGGCCGGCCCGACCTCGTCGTGGAACTCCTGCGAGAACTGCTCCCCACCCGCATCGCGCCCGGCCGTAACCAGCCAGTCACAGAGGCTCGTTGAGCGCTGCGGCCGGAGCCCGGACGGGGATTCCCCTCCGGACTCCGGCCCGGGGCCCGCGCCCGGGCGGCTTCGCGCAGGCGCCTCAGGCGGAGGCCAGGGCCTCCAGGGCGGGGACCGTCTCGGCCGGGGTCGGCAGGGCGGCGTTCTCCGCACGGAGGCGGACCGCGGCCTTGCGCAGGTCAGGGTCGGCGATCAGCCGGTTCAGGAGCGCGGCGTCGACGTCGTCGGAGGCGGAGCGCAGGGCGGCGCCCGTCGCGGTGAGGGCATCGGCGTTGGTGAAGTGGTCGGCGCCCTGGGGGAGGAGGAGCTGGGGCAGCCCGGCCTGGAGGGCGGTGAGCAGGGTGCCGGACCCGCCGTGGTGGACCAGCGCGTCCGACGCGGTCAGCAGCTCGGCGAGCGGGACCCAGGGCAGCGGGCGCACGTTGTCCGGGAGGGTGCCGAGCGGTGCGAGGTCGGTGTCGCCCACGGCGAGCAGGAACTCCGCGTCCACCGAAGCCGCCGCCTCGATCAGGCGGACGATGGCGCGGACGCCGTCCATCTCCGTGAGCACCGTGCCCAGGGTGACGGCCACGCGCGGCCGGGTGCCGCGGCGGAGCAGTTCGCGGGGGACGAATCCGCCGCCGTTGTAGGGGAGGTAGCGCATCCGCAGGCCATCCGGATCACCGCCGAGGGAGGCGGGGACGATGTTCAGCGCGGTGGGCTCGGCGGGCCCGGCCACCCCGAACGTCGTGTACGCCTCCGTGAAGTTGGCGGCGAGCCGGGCGACCATGTCGTGGCCGGAGGTGACGCCGAAGTTCTGGATCACGGACGGGATCTTGAGCTTGGCGGCGACCAGCGGGGCCGAGGCCTGGAAGGAGTCGTAGACGAGCAGGTCGGCGCCCCAGCTCTCGGCGACGTCCAGCAGACCCTCCACGGTGGGGCGGGACAGGAGGGCGAAGCCGTGGGCCGCCCTGTCGAGGATCTGGTCGGTCGTCAGGTCGGTCGCGACATACCGCACCTCCTCGTCCGTGGACTGTTCGAACACGTCCCGGATGGAGCGGCCGTCGCCTATCTCGACGACCGGGAATCCTGCCTGGCGCAGCTGGTGGAGCGGCTGCGAGCCCGCGAACAGCACTTCGTGCCCGGCGGCCCGTAAGGCCTGCGCGGTCGGGATCATCGGAAAGAGGTGCCCGGCCGATGCCGGGCCGGTGAAGAGTACGCGCACGGTTTCTCCCTGCCCATCGTCTGACGGTCGGGGACGAGCGGTGCGGGCCCGCCCCCGGTTCCCTCCGGTGAACTGACGCGAAGGCGTCCGGTGTTCCCCGTGGGAGATCGAAAACCAGACGTTCTGGGAGGACCGCGGGCAAGGCGTGCCTTCCGGCTACGGCTACACCTGCGGGCCCTGGGCCTAGCTCTTGCCGGACCTGAACAGGAGGTCCTCGACGGCACGGAGATCGGTGTTCCAGTACGTCACACGGGGGTCGGGACCGACGGTCAGGGAGCCGACCTCGTCCGAGAGCCTGATGTCCAGCGACGCCACGTCCCTGTTGCTGCCCGGCGCGCGGTCCTGGTAGCCGAGCGAGATCGACGTGACGGTCCTCGTCCGCTGGCCCGCCCGGAAGACGAACACGCCCGCGTACGCCTTCTCCTTCGGGCCGATCGTGGCGACCGCCCGCGGCGCGGAGCCCGCCGGGGGGATCGGATCGCCGATGTCGGTGCCGAACCGGACGTAGGGGTGGTGGTACAGGATGCAGGGCTTGTCCGTGAAGTTGGTGGCGGTGATGAGGAGGTGCCGGCCCGAGTCCTGGCGCCATCCCGACGTGTCGATGGAGAGGTCGTTGTCGTTGCACGCCGCGACGGCGGTGTCGCCGCCACCCGGGCTCTGCGAGGGTCCGGACGTACCGGCGCCGCCGCCGGGCCGGGCTGTCGTTCCGGACGGAGCCGGGGTACCGGACGGCGTCCCGGCGCCGGGCGCACCCGCAGCACCGGACGCGGCCGGGTTCCCCCGCCCGTCCGCACCGCCGGAGTCGCAGGCCGCGGACGAAAGGAGCGCGGCGACGGCCACGGCCCCGAGGGTGCAGGTCTTCCAGCTCTTGCGGGCAGTGCGCATGGTGGCCCCCCGTGTGCCTTCACATGGCTTGAACAGTGCGGTCGACGCTTCGGTTCTGCCCTGAGGGACGACCGAAATCCGCGCGCCCCGGGACCGTTACGCACTCAGGACGTGAAGGACACCATTCCGTCCAAGTGACCGTGCCCCGTCCGCTCTCGGGCCCCGCCCGTCCGGCCGGATCGGCACGACACCCCTAGCATGCGGGGATGGAGATCCGAGCGGGCCGGGTGGTGGTGCACGCCGTGGAGCACGGAGCCGGCCGGCCCGTGCTGGTGCTCCACGGAGCCGGCGTCGACCACCGCGAGGCCGAGGCCTGCTTCGAGCCGGCCCTCGCCCACGTGGCGGGACTGCGGCGGATCTACCCCGACCTCCCCGGAATGGGCCGGACGGCCGCACCCGCGGCATTGCGCAGCGCCGACGACGTCGTCGAGACGCTGCTGCGCTTCGCCGACGAGGTCACGGGCGGGACCGCGTACCTCCTCGTCGGCCACTCGGCCGGTGCCCACTTCGCGCGGGCGATGGCGGCCCGGAGCCCGCAGCGGGTCGCCGGCCTGGCGCTCGTGTGCCCCCTGCTGCCCGGAGTGCGCGAGGTCCCGGCGCACCGCGTGGTCGTCGGACCGGAAGGGGCGCGGGAGCCGGGGGAGTCGGGCGCCATCGGCGACGACGTCTTCCGGAGCTACTTCGTCATCCAGACACCCGAGATGCTCGAACGCCACCGGCGCTACGTGGAGCCGGCCGCGGCCCTCGTGGACCGCGCGGCGCTGGAGCGGATCGGCGAACGCTGGGCGCTCGCGGACGAGCCCCTGCCCGCGTACCCCGGGCCGACGGCGGTCGTGGCCGGGCGGCTGGATGCGACGGTCGGCCATGCCGCCGCGGTCGACCTCGCCCTCCGCTACCCGCACGCCTCGCTCGCCGTGGTCGACGACGCGGGACACGCCCTGCCGCACGAACAGCCGGAACTGCTGCGCGCCCTCCTCGCCGAATGGCTCACGCGCGTCGAGCGCGCCCTGTGACCCGCGCCTGCGTGGGGCCGGCCGGGCGGTGCGTCCGCGACGGCGTTTTCCGGACGTTCGTACCGACCGGCGCCCGCTCCGTGTCAGCGGGCCGCGGTTCGGGGCATGCGCGGCCATGGCTGCGACACGCAGACCGTGCGACACACCAGCGAACAGGAAGGAACGGCCATGCTGATAACGGTCACCCGCTCCGGAGGCTTCGCCGGCGGCCTGGAGAAGCTCAGCGCACTCGACACCACCGGACGCGCGGACGCGGCGGACCTGGAGGAGCTCGCCCAGCGGGCCGTCGCCCCCGTGCCCGACGGGTACCGCTACCGGATCACCGTCGACGACGAGGTGCTCGACCTCCAGGACCCGTGCCTGTCCGACGCCCAGCGCACGTTGATCCGTACCGTCCTCGGCGTGGGCGCCTGACCGGCCCGCGCGGAGACCGCCCGCGCGGAGTCCGCCCGCGCGGAGACCGCACACGAGGGCCGGGCGGGCCGCCGCGGACTCCTGCCCCGGCGGCCCGCCCGGCCCTGCCGCACCCGGACGGGTCGCCCGCCGTGCCGGTGCCCGCCCGCCGCCCTACGCTCGGGGCATGCCACGCCGCCCGATGCGCATGTCCGAAGCGGCCAAGGCCGCGCTGGCCACCGCCTTGAAGAAGCTGCGGACCGACCTGCAGGCCCCCTCGGGCTTCCCCGAGCCCGTACTCGCGGCGGCCGAAGCGGCTGCCCGGGCGCCCCGGCTCCCCGACCGGGACGCCACCGACCTGCCGCTCTTCACGATCGACCCGCCCGGCTCGAAGGACCTCGACCAGGCCATGCACCTGGAGCGGCGGCCCGGTGGCGGGTTCCGCGTCCACTACGCCATCGCCGACGTGGCCGCCTTCGTCACCGCCGACGACGCCCTGGACGCCGAGGCCCGCAAGCGGATCGAGACCCTGTACTTCCCCGACGGCAAGGTGCCGCTCCACCCGCCCGCGCTCTCCGAGGGCGCGGCCAGCCTGCTGCCGAACCAGAAGGTCCCCGCCCTGCTGTGGGAGCACGACCTCGACGCGCACGGCGAGGTGACCCGGTCGTCCGTGAGCCGCGCGCTCGTGCGCAGCAGGGCCAGGCTCGACTACGCGGGCGTCCAGCGGGCCATCGACTCCGGCACCGCCGAGGAGTCCCTCGCGCTGCTGCGCGACATCGGCACCCTGCGCGAGGCCGTCGAGGCCGAGCGGGGCGGCATCTCGCTCAGCCTGCCGGATCAGGAGGTCACCTTCGAGGACGGATCGTTCCGGCTGAGCTACCGGGCCGCACTGGCCGCCGACGGCTGGAACGAACAGATCTCCCTCCTGACCGGGATGGCCGCGGCCACGATGATGCTGAACGGCGGCCCCGGCATCCTGCGGACCCAGGACCGGGCCCCGACCCACGAGGTCACGCGACTGCACCGCATCGCCCGGGGCCTCGGCATCGACTGGCCGCACCACGTCTCGTACGCCGAGCTGATCCGCTCCCTCGATCCGCACGACCACAAGCACGCGGCCTTCCTCCACGAGGCGGCCGGCGCCCTGCTGCTGAAGTCGGTCTACAAGTCTTTCCCCGACCACGACCACATCCCCGCCCAGACGGTCCACGCGGCGATCGCGGCACCGTACACGCACTGCACGGCCCCGTTGCGGCGCCTGGTCGACCGGTACGCCGGCGAACTGTGCGTGGCCGCCAGCGCGGACCGGGAGCCGCCCGAGTGGGCGCTCGCGGCGCTGGGCGACCTGCCGGGCACCATGGAGAAGGCCAAGGGGAGTGCGGCGGACCGGCAGTCCGTGGACCTGGTGGAAGCGGCCCTGCTCATGGAGAGGGTGGGCAGCACCTTCGACGCCGTGGTCATCGACACGGACGCGGAACTCGCGCAGCCGAACCCGCGGGAGGGACAGGTCCAACTGGCGGAGCCGGCCGTGCTGGGCCGGGTGACCTCCGCGGCCGTCGACCTCGAACTGGGGGCGAGCGCCCGGGTCAGGCTCGAACGGGCCGATCCCGCCTTCCCCGACAAGAACAGGCGGGTCCTCTTCAGCCTGGTGCAGGAGCAGGAGTGACCATCCCTCAGGCGTGACGGCCGCGAAATTGGCCGCGTTGGCACTACTTCTGACCTGCGTAGTCAATGGCTTCGGCCCCACATGGCGTCAATAATGGCTCGACGTGGTGCCATTCATGCGCCATGATGGCGTCATGGGTGGCGCGCCCATCGGCCTCACCGGCCGGGGCGCGTTCGCGGGGCGGGCCGTCGAAGGGGTCGGATCATGGAGACAGTGCAGAGCAGGAGTGGGCGGCGGGCAGTGCGGCCCGGCGCCATCACCGCCTTCGCCCGCTTCGTGCTCTGCGGCGGCGGGGTGGGGCTCGCCTCCAGCTTCGCCGTGGGGGCACTCGCCTCCTGGATCCCCTGGATCCTGGCCAACGCCCTGATCACCGCGGTCTCCACGCTCCTGGCCACCGAGCTCCACGCCCGCTTCACCTTCGGTGCGGGCGGTCGCGCGAGCCGGCGCCAGCACGCGCAGTCGGCCGGGTCCGCCGTGGCCGCGTACGCCGTGACCTGCGTGGCGATGCTGGCCCTGCGCCACCTGGTGGCGGCCCCCGATCCGGTACTGGAGCAGGTCGTCTACCTGTCGGCCTCCGCGTGCGCGGGCGTCGCACGGTTCGCGGTGCTCCGACTCGTCGTCTTCGCCCGCGGCCACTCCCGCTCCGCGGACGCCCTCCGCGGGGCCGGCCCCGTGCCCGCGGCCCTGGTGCGCCGCGCCGCGGCCCCGGCGAAGGCCGCGGAACTCTGCCGCGCCGCCTGACCCTTCCGGGGGCATCGGCATCGGCATCGGCATCGGACAGGGCACCGGCGCCGTGAGCCGAGGCCGGGCAACGGCTCTAAACGATCGCAGAGTTATGCCCAAAAGGTCACTTTCTGCAGCATGAAGCGGTCGGATAGCAATGACGCGGCGCCTGGCACGGCCTGCCGACCGTCGGCGGCGATCCCAGCGCGCCGAGGAAGGAACGTCCCGTGATCCGCACTCGCTACGGCGTTGCCCTGGCCACCATGGCCTTCACCGCGCTCGCCGTCACCGCAAGCCCCGCCTCGGCGGCCCCCGGCGACACCGTCAACATGTGCGCCAACGCCCTCACTCCCGACGGCTGGGTGGACGTCCAGTGGTGGAACAGTGCCGGGTGCGGCTCCGGCTTCACCCCCAACATGAAGCAGATCAAGGACCTGAGAGGCTACCCCGTCGGCACCCAGGTCAACGCCTGCGCGTCCACGTGGCCGCCCGCCGGCTGGACCATCGTCAGCACCTACTACTCCAGCGGCTGTCGGTACTCGGCCGTCCCGAGCCTCAGCCCCAACACCTGGACCCTGAAGCGCACTTCCTGACCGACCGCGGACGCCGTGGCCGGCCCCTCCCGCGGGCCGGCCGCGGCGCCCGGTTCATCGCCCGTGGGCGCGGCGCCGGGTGCGCGTCGCGACGTAGCCGGTCAGGGAGGACAGCGCGAGGCACAGCGGAGAGTAGAGCCGCAGGTCCATCTCCGTGTAGCGGGCCGGCGCCTGCTGCAGGTCCAGGCCGGAGACGACCAGCCCGCCGAGCCCCCGTGCCGCCAGTACCGCCGATACGGTCCACAGCCCGGCCCGGACCAGGCGTGCGCGGCCCAGCGCGGAGTCCGGGCGGGCGCCGGCCAGCACCATGCCCGAGGCCGCGGCCAGCAGGCCGGCGACCGCGGCCGTCGCCGCGGCGGAGGGCAGGGCCTCCTGTTCCGTACCCACCACCACCTCGGCCAGTTCGGCCGGGGAGCCCAGCGGCCACGGCGAGCGGACCCACACCGCGTGCAGGGCGGCGATCGCGGCCAGGCCGCCGGCCGCGACGACCGCCGCCGCCCGGACGGAGCGCGGGGCCGCCCCTGCCTCGCCCCCCGAACTCCCCTTGCCCGTCAGTGCCGTTGTTCCGGTCCCTGTTCCCGTCGTCGTGTCCATCGGTCCCCTTCCCCGCGATGCCCACCGGCCTGTCCATACAGTGCTGTATGGATGTTCAGTACACTACTGTACGGATCATGGCGAAGGGGCGAGTGACCAAAGAGGACTGGACGATGGCGGCGCTGAGGGCGTTCGCCCGAGGAGGTGTCGCCGCCGTGGCCGTGGACGTCCTCGCCCGCGAACTGGGGGTCTCGCGCGGCAGCTTCTACTGGCACTTCGAGAACCGCGACGCCCTGCTCGTCGCCGCCCTGGAAGCCTGGGAGCGGCACGCGACCACCGAGGTCATCGCCGCCGTCGGTGCCCACGGGGACCCCTGGACGCGCGTCCGGACCCTGCTGCTCGCCGCCCTCGGTGACGAGGAGATCGCCGGCCTGGAACCCGCGCTGGGCGCCGCCCGCGCCGCCCACCCGGCGGTGGCCGAGGTGGTCGACCGGGTGACCCGCACCCGGATCGGGTACCTGCAGGCCGTGTTCGCCGACCTCGGGCTCGATCCGGCCGACGCCCGCCGCCGCGCGGTGGCCGCGTACGCCGCGTACCTGGGCTGGCTGGACCTCCGCCGCACCGCACCGGACATCGTCCCCGAGGTGGTGCCCGGCACGCCGGCCGCCGAGGCGGCGCTGGAGCACCTCGTCTCCCTCCTGGGGGCGCCGCCGGCGTCCGGTGGCGCCACGGATCGCCGGACGGGCGGAGGGGTGGGCTCGGAGGCGGGCGGCTGAACCCGCACGGCTGACTCGTGCAGCGTCCCGCGCTTGCTAAACGGACTGACGGTCCGTACGCTCGAGATCATACGGACCGATGGTCCGTTTCTTGTGGTCGCCGCGTTCGCGTGCGGCGCCGGGCATCGCTGCCCCTTCGAGCGGAACGGAAGTCCCGACCATGACCATCCCCATGACGGCTGCGGAGCTCTACCGCCACGGCCTGAGCCTGCTGCTGGCGAAGGACATCACCGCCTGGGTCGACCTGTGGGACGCCGACGGCGTCCTCGAATTCCCCTTCGCCCCCGAAGGCTGGCCGCCGCGCCTCGAAGGCAGGGCCGCGGTCGCCGCGTACATGCGCCACTACCCCGACCACGTCGACCTGCACGACTTCCCCGAAGTGACGATCCATCAGACCACGGTCCCCGAAACGATCGTGGTCGAGATGCGCGGGGTCGGCCGGCTGGTGAAGACCGACACCCCCTACGACATGACCTACATCGCCGTGGTCACGGTCGTGGACGGCCTCATCACCTCCTACCGCGACTACTGGAACCCCCTCGCCGCGTCCCAGCCGGGCGCCGACTTCACCGGAGCGACCCGATGACGACCACCCCCGCCACCCCGGACACCCACGCCACCGACGGCACCCACGCCACGCTGGTCATCGGGGCCACGGGCACCACCGGCCGCCGAGTCACCGCCGGACTGATCGCCGAGGGCCGCCGCGTCAAGGCCGCCGGCCGCACCCCCACCCCCACCCCCACCCCGCAGCCGGGCGCGCAGCCCGTCCGCTTCGACTGGAACGAACCCGCGACCTGGACCGGGGCCCTGGACGGCGTCGACCGCGTCTACCTCGTCCCGCCCACCGGCTCCCCCGACCCGGCCGAAGTCATGCTGCCCTTCCTCCGACAGGCGCGCGAGGCGGGCGTACGCCGTGCGGTGCTGCTCAGCTCGTCGGCGATCCCCGCGGGCGGCCCCGCCGTGGGCCGGGTGCACGAGCGACTGCCCGGCCTGTTCGAGGAATGGGCGGTGCTGCGGCCCTCCTGGTTCATGCAGAACTTCGCCGGCTCCGCCCCCCACGCACGCACCATCCGCGACGACGGCGCCATCCTCACGGCCGCGGACGACGGCCGCGTCGGATTCATCGACGCCGAGGACATCGCCGCCGTGGCCGTACGCGCCCTGACCGACGAACACGCCCCCAACACCGACCTGATCCTCACCGGGCCGCAGGCCCTGAGCTACGCCGATGTCGCCGCGATCGTCACCGAGGTCACCGGCCTGCCCGTCGTGCACCGCCGGCTGACCTTCGAGGAACTGCGCGACCGCTGGGCCGCCGAGATACCGCTGGAGTTCGCCACCATGCTGGCAGCCATGGACCGCGCCATCGCCGACGGCGCCGAGGACCGCACCTCGGACACCGTCGAGCGCCTCACCGGACGCCCCCCGGGCACCCTCCGCGCCTTCGCCGAACGGGAGCTGCGGGCGGCCGCGAGCCACTGACACCCACCGGGTGAATATCATTCCCGGGGGCCGCAGAGGCCGCAGACCGAGGAGGACCCGTGGCCCGACGAGCAGAGCGCACGGCGCGCACCGAACCCACCGGGCGCACCGAACGCGCGGACGCCCAGCGCAACCGAGAGGCCGTACTGGCAGCCGCCGACGCCCTCTTCGCCGCCAGCAGCAGCCCCCACAGCGTGTCCATGGACGACATCGCCGCAGCCGCCGGAGTGGGCAAGGGCACGCTCTTCCGGCGCTTCGGCGACCGCGCCGGCCTGATCGCCGCGGTGATCACCTCCCGCCTCGAACCGCTCCGGAGCACGGTGCGGGAGGTCCAGGAGACGCCGGGATCCGCCCCGCGCCGACAGGTGGCGGACCTCCTCGACGCCGCCCTGTCCTTCAAGATCGAGAACCGGAACCTCATGTCCGCCGCGGAGGACGCCGGGATCAGCAGCCCCTACCAGGCGCAGCACTACGGCTGGTGGCACGAGACCCTGCGGACGGCGCTCGACCGCGTCCCCGGCGTCCACGCCCCGGACTTCACCGCCCACGCCCTGCTGGCCGCCATCCGCGCCGACCTCGTGGCGCACCTGATCGACGAAGAGGAGATGTCCCCCGACGACCTGCGCTCCTCACTCGCCGCCCACCTCGACAACGTCCTCGGTCCCGCGTGACACCGCCGCCGCGTGCGCGCGGACGAGGGCCAGGTAGTCGGCTGCGAGGCGGTGGCAGTCACCGGGCCACCGCGCCGAGACGTAGTTGCCGTCCGTGACCGTGAAGCCGCGCCCGGGCCGGGCGGCGGTGTCACGGACGGGCAGGGGCGGGCCGGCGAGGAAGTGGCGCGGATCGGCGAGCGCCGCCGTGACCTCCTGCTGCACCGTGGTGCGGTACGTCCGGTAGTAGCGCCCCAGCCAGAGCCGGGTGAGGTTCCACCCGGTCAGCTCCAGCAAGGACGTCAGGGCCGTGGTCCGCCTGCCGTGCAGGACCGACCGCCCCGTGGCGGGATCCTCGGCCCTGGCGGCGAGCAGCACGCCGTGGCAGACGGCCCCCACCGGCAGCCCCCCGGTGAAGGCGCGGGCGAACAACTGCTGGGCGGTGGAGTCCTCCAGCAGCGTCCGCATGCCGGGGGCGTGGCCGCCCGGCACGAAGAGGCCGGTGACGGCGGAAGCGTCGACGTCCGCGTACGAGGAGGGGGCCAGGAAGGACGGGTCCTCGGTGAGGCGCCGGTAGGCGGCCAGCTCGGCGCGACGGGTCATCAGCCAGGGCGACAGCCAGGAGAAGCCGAGGTCGGTGAGCCGGGGGTCGGCGAGGGCCACCTTCCCGCCGGGAGTGGCGAACCGCACCTCGAATCCGGCGTCGCGCAGGGCGGCCCACGGCACCGCCGCCTCGGTGGGGTCGTAGTCGCCCGCGGGAAGCAGGAAGAGAATCACGGCGTACTCCTCTGGTGTCCGAAGGACGACCCTAGGAGCCGCGCCGCTGCGCCGTCATTGACCCCCACGGCCAAGGAGTTGACTCCCCGGACCCGGCCTGCCCCGGCGGCCCGCCTGCGGACGCCCTTGACGCGCAGGGTGCGCCCGCATTGACTGACGGCCGTGTCCACCGCCGAGCCGCCCTCCGTCACCGCCTCGTACGCCCTCGCCGTCCTGAGCGCGACCGCCGAGGGCACCGGCGGGTCCGACTCCTGGGCCCTGCCCACGGACCGGCTGGAGTACGGCGAGATGCGCGCCCTGTGGGACGAGGTGCTCGCCGCCCGGGACGCCGGCCCGCACACCGGGCTCCTGGTCGGCGACCGCATCCGGCCCGACGGCCTGCACATCCTGGGCCACCTCGTCCTCACCTGCGCCAGCCTCGCGGACGCGGCGCGGGCGGCCGAGCGCTATCACCCCCTGGTCAGCCAGGCGGGCACGGTGACCCTGGACCGCCGCGACGGCGTCGGCCGGATCGGCTACCGGCCGACCGTCGGCCCGCCCGCCATGCACCCCCAGCAGGTCGAAGCGGTCGTCAGCAGCATGGTGCGGGCGGCCCGCTGGATCGCCGGCGACGACTGGACGCCCCTGGCCGTGTCGTTCACCCACCCCCGGGCGGGCACGGCCGAGCCCTACGCGCGCTTCTTCGGCTGCCCCGTCACCTTCGGCGCCCGGGACAACGCCGTCACCGTCGCCGACGCGGACCTCGACCGGCGCCGCCCCCTCTACGACCCCGCGCTCAACGCCCTGCACCGGGCCTACGCCGAGCGCCTCCTGCAGCAGCTGTCCGAGGCCGGTACCGTCGCCGAGCGCGTCCGGCAGTGGCTGGAGCGCGCCCCGCTCGGTGACGCGGGCCCCGAGGGCCCCGCACGGCAGCTCAACCTCAGCGTCCGGACCCTGCGCAGAGCCCTGCACGCGGAGGGCACGTCGTGGCGCGCGCTCCTCGACACGGCCCGACACGGCCGGGCCAGGCGGCTGCTGGAGACCACGTCCCTGCCCCTGGACCGGATCGCCCCGCTCGTCGGCCTGAGCGGAGCCACGGCCCTGGTCCGGGCCTTCACCCGGTGGGAGGGCGTACCGCCGGGCGCGTACCGCAGCCGCTGCCGGCCCGGGGCCTGCGAGCCCCCGGGGTGAGGAACCGCACCTCGGGCGCGGCCCCGGCCGCCCGGACCCGGTGCTAGATTGTCCGGCGGCCGGATCCCAGGCCCCGGACGAGATGCGCCGTACCCGGTTACGCACGACGACGCGCGAGGTGCCGCACGCGCGGCACCGCCCGCTGTCCGCACCCGGGCAGCGTCCTCGTCGAGCAAGATGGGCCGAACGCCATGACCGTGCCACTCACCCGCAGCCTGTACCGGACGACCGCGCACGCCGCCGGGGGCCGCACCGGCTCCGTCCGCACGGACGACGGACGCCTGGACGTCCGCCTCGCGCCGCCGCGCAAGAAGGTGCCCGGCACCACCAACCCCGAGCAGCTGTTCGCGGCCGGCTTCGCCGCCTGCTTCACCTCCGCGTTCGCCGAGGTCGCCGCCGAGTTCGGGGCGGACGCCTCCGCCGCGCGCGTGGCGTGCGAAGTGGAGCTCGGTACGACGGACACGCCCGCGGGATACGGCCTCGCGGTGTCCCTCACCGTCAGCCTGCCGGGGTGGCGGGCCGCGGACCTCCAGCCCCTGCTGCACCGGGCGGACGCCGTCTGCCCGTACTCCCAGGCCGTGCGCGGCAACGTACCGCTGACGCTGCTGGCCGTGGACCACCAGGACGCCCCGATCCCCGGCGCCGATGACCGCGGCTGAGCGGGAGCCGCAGCAGGAGCCCGGTCCGGAGCAGGCGGGCGGCGTACCGGTGCCCGAACGGGGAGCCTGGCTGCGGCGCGGCATCAGCCGCGACGGCGGACCCCTCGTGGAGGACGGGGACGACCGGGTGGTGTGGCTCCAGGCGGGCCCCTACTACGCCGACAGCCGGGGCTTCGCCGGAACGACCTCCTTCGACGGCACCCAGGTGCGCTTCCACCACCTCACGGGCGAACCCGGCGAGGACACCGGCACCTTCCGGTGGGACGGACCGAACCTCGTCGAGCGGGGCACCAACACCGACGGCAGCACCTTCCTGGAGATCTGGACCCCGCTGCCGGGGGCGGACGGCAACGCCCACTCCTGGTCCGGTCCGGACCACCACGTGGTGCGGGTCGGCCGGCACGTGGTGCACGTCGACTCCCGTGCGGCGACGTACTGGCGGCTCTGACCGGTGCAGCGGCGGACCGGGACCGGGCCGCCGCGCACCGTCAGGCGGCCGGCCTGCCCTCGGCGTCCAGCATGCGCGTCAGGCGAACGGCGAAGAAGGCGGCCGCGCCCGCGGCGACGATGCTCAGGGCGTCGGCCACCATGCCCAGGGTCACCGCGTCAAGGAAAGCCCCGAGGTCCACGGCCCGCTGGTGGCGCGCACTCGCGTACCGGCCCAGCAGCAGCGAGCCCGCGAACGAGGCCCACCACAGGTTCAGCGGCCAGAAGGGGCCCTTGGCGCCGCGCAGTCCGACCGTCCAGACCTCGGACGCGATCCGGTACGGCAGCCAGAAGCAGGCCACCGGAACGAACCAGCCCCCGATCGCCCAGCCCGGTCCCCGCCGGAAAGCGGCGGGCGCCAGCGCACCGGCCTGCTTTCGGACGCGATGGAACCAGGTGATGAAGACGGCCGCGCAGGCGAGCAGCGCCACCATCCGGAGCTGGTCCACCCTGATGAGCAGGGTGTTGACGGCCTGCCACCGCTCCTCGGAGATGTGGGCGAACCCGCCGTCCCCCTCCACCGCGGTGTGTGCCCGGAATCCCGCGTACAGGGAGACGGCATCGACCGCCGCGGCCGCCGCCAGCCCGCCGCGCAGCACCCCGAGCAGTGCGCGTCCGGGGCCGGGGGCCGGGTGGGCCAGGGGCGGGCGAGGTCGGAGAACGTCGGAAGCGGACCAGGGCATGACGGTGTGGACCCCCCACAAGCACGGAACGAAAGCACCCGGAGCCGAGCGCGCAGAGGGAGACTACGTCAGGGCGTCCCTGCTCACCCACAGAGAAACCGCAGGTCGGGAGGGAACCGGGGCGGCGCAGGCGGCCGGGGTAGGGTGCGCTCGTGCAACGGATCCTGGTGGTGGGCGTGACGGGCGCGGGCAAGTCGACGCTCGCCCGCGCCGTGAGCAGCCGTCTGGGCCTGCCGTACACCGAGATGGACGCCCTGTACTTCACCGGCCCCGACTGGGCCACGAACGAGGACTTCTCCCGCGACGTCGCACGGCTCGCCGCCGGGCCGCGCTGGATCGTGGACTCCCTCGGCCATCCGGACGTGCGTGACCTGCTGTGGGACCGGGCCGACGCCGTGGTGTGGCTGGACTATCCCCGGCGCGTCATCATGCCGCGCGTCCTGCGCCGGTCCCTTCGGCGCACCGTAGGGCGCGAGGTGGTCTTCGGCGGCAACAGGGAGACGTGGGCGGGCTGGTTGAGCCGGGAGCATCCGGCCCGGTGGGCCTGGTCCCAGTACCGGGACCGCCGCCGCGAGGTCGGACGTCGTGTCCGCGACCCCCGTTTCGCACCCCTCGAAACCTTCCGCTTCGCGCACCCCCGGGAGACCGCCGACTGGCTGGCATCCCTCTGAGCCCGAGCAGCGGGTTCGAGCGCCAAGTGCCCCTCTCCGCCTCGGTGGTGGGGGAGCGCATCCTCAGGGAGCCGGTGTCGTTACGGTGGGCATGAGGAAGATCATCACGGTGGCCCTGGCGGCTGCCCTCACCGTCATCACCGCAAGCACCGCCACGGCGGACGACAACCGCACGTCCGGCGACGCGCCGGTGGTCGCACTGATCAACATCGGCCAGATCGACGACCCGATGGAGGACGTCCTCGAACACACCCTGAACTTCGGCGACTTCGGCGAGGCGTACAAGCGGGACTGACAGCAGCCCCACTCCCTTGCCCAGCCGGGGGCGGTGTTCTTCGGGTCGTCAGAGCACGTCGCTGGAGCGTCCGTTGCTCCCGGAGCGGACGCAACGGCCCGCGACAGCGCATGGAAGCCCGGGTTCCGGTGATACGCGGGGAACAGGCGGTCACGACGGACCGCCCCTGCCGGAAGGACCCGGGCGTGACCGACACCTCCCGTACGGACGTACTCCTCGACCCCCGCCACGACGCACCGCTCGACGGGCCGTGCCGCTCCGGGGCCCGGGACGTCTTCGAACGGGGCGTCAACGAGCAGGCCGCGGCGGCCCGGGAGCGCGAGGAGGCCGCCAAGGCGGTGTGCCGGCGCTGCCCGGTACGGCTCCCGTGCCGCCGCCGTGCCCTGGCCGACCGGGTCCCGCACGGTGTGCGCGGCGGCCTCACCCCGGACGAGCGCCACCTCCTGCTGGCGCACGGCTGGACGTCGACCGGCGGTCGCGGACGGCCGTGAGCCGTCCTGCCGGGCCGTGACCGTACGATCGGCAGATGATCGGACGACCGCCTCCGGCTCCCCGCTCGGTGTGCGTCGACGTGCCCGACGGAGACGGCGTCATCGAGGTCGTGGGCGACGAACGCGGCAGCCTGCTCCTCCTCGCGGGCGACCCTGCGGTCCTGGAGGCCGGCGACGGCTGCGGCAGCGTCGGCCGGCTGGCGGCGCGCGCAGGCACGGGCGAACCCGGGCTCGCCGAGGTCAAGTACCTCACCGAGTGGCTCGGTGCCCCCGGTCTCCTGCCCGATCCCCGGACCGGCCAGGCCCCTCCACCGGATCCGGAGTGCCTGCGCCCGCTGCTGTCGCTGTTCGCCCCCGGGCGGTACGTGATGACGGCCGGGCTCGCCCCGCACGACCTGCGGGTGATCCACCCGCGTGCCCGTCAGGTCCACGGCCGGTACGGCGAGGAGGAGCTCGCGCTGGTGACTACGGACGCGTGGCCGCCCCGCGACCACAGGGCGGTGCGCGCCTACGGCGAGCAGATCCGTGCCGGGGGCGCCCTGCCCGCCCTGGTCGCGCTGTTCCCCACCGCCCACAGCAGCGTGGGCCACCTCCTGGACGGGCACCACAAACTCGCCGCGTACGAGCGGGAGGGGGTGGATCCGCTGGTCGTCCGGCTGTTCCGGCAGGAGCCCCGCACCGTCCGGCGCGCCGACCTCGACCGCGCCCGGGCGGCCTTCGCCGACGGCGCGCCCCGGCCTCAGGGCGACGCGCTGGAACGGGTCCTCGCCGCCATGCGGGCCGACTCCGTCTGAAACACCACCGTGGCGCGGCGCGCGCGCCGCCCGCGCACCTGTCCCGCACGGAGCCGTGACCCCGGATCCGCCCTGCGGACGTGGCTCCGGGGCATCCATGGCGGTATGTGCCAGATTGTGGCCTCAACGCCTCCCTCGCGGCCCTTCGACGAGCTCGTCCGACCGGCATCCGTTCCTCCGGGCGGCCGGCCCGCCGTCCCGGCCGCCACGCCCCTGTGAACGGACGTCACGGATGAGTAGCGCACTGCCTTTCGAGGACACGACCGACTTCGAGAACGCCGACCGCGGCTTCATCGCGGCCCTGACGCCGGCCGTGATCACGGCGGCCGACGGCCGCGTGGTCTACGACAACGACGCCTACGCCTTCCTCGAGGGCGACTGCCCCGACACCGCCAACCCCAGCCTGTGGCGCCAGGCCCGGCTCTGCGCACGTCAGGGCCTCTACCGGGTCACCGACCGCATCTACCAGGTGCGCGGCCTGGACCTGTCCAACATGACCCTCGTCGAGGGCGACCAGGGCGTCATCGTCATCGACCCGCTCATCTCCGCGGAGACCGCCGCCGCGGCCCTGGACCTCTACCGCCGGCACCGCGGGGACCGCCGGGTCACCGCCATGATCTACACCCACTCCCACGGCGACCACTTCGGCGGCGCCCGCGGGGTCCTGCCGCCCGGCACCGAGGACGGCGTACCCGTCCTGGCCCCGGCCGGGTTCCTGGAACACGCCGTCAGCGAGAACGTCTACGCCGGCAACGCCATGACGCGCCGCGCGGTCTTCATGTACGGGGACAGGCTGCCGAAGGCGCCCGACGGGCAGATCGGCGCCGGCCTGGGCATGACCACCTCCACCGGCACGATCACCCTCATCCCGCCCACCCTCGACATCACCCGCACCGGTCAGGAGGAGACGGTCGACGGCGTCCGCATCGTCTTCCAGCTCACGCCCGGCACCGAAGCCCCCGCCGAGATGAACTTCCTCTTCCCCGACCTGCGCGCCCTGTGCCTGGCGGAGAACGCCACCCACAACATGCACAACATCCTGACCCTGCGCGGCGCGGTCGTTCGCGACGCGCGGATCTGGTCGCGCTACCTCGACGAGGCGATCGAGTTCTTCGGGGACGACTACGACGTCGCCTTCGCCTCCCACCACTGGCCCACCTGGGGCCACGCCGACGCCGTCGCCTTCCTCACCGCCCAGCGCGACCTTTACGCCTACCTGCACGACCAGACCCTGCGGCTGCTCAACGAAGGCCACACCGGAGCGGAGATCGCCGAGGAGTTCCGGCTGCCGCCCGCGCTGGAGCGGACCTGGCACACCCGGGGCTACTACGGCTCCCTCTCCCACAACGTCAAGGCGGTCTACCAGCGCTACCTCGGCTGGTTCGACGGCAACCCGGCCCACCTGTGGGAGCACCCGCCCGTCGAACAGGCCAAGCGGTACGTCGACATCGCGGGCGGCCCGCAGCAGGCGCTCGCCAAGGCGACGGCATACGCCGAAGCGGGGGACCTGCGCTTCGCCGCCACCCTCCTCAACCACCTCGTCTTCGCCGACCCCGCGCACGCGGACGCCAGGACCGCGCTGGCCGCCGTCTACGACCGGCTCGGCCACGGCGCCGAGAACGGCCCCTGGCGCAACTTCTACCTCACCGCCGCCCTCGAACTGCGCGTCGGCGAGCAGCCCGCCCTGCTGGACCCCACCAACCCGCAGATGGCCGTGGCCCTGACCACCGAGATGCTCCTGGACTCCCTCGCCATCCGCATCGACGGTCCCAGGGCCTGGGACGAGGACCTCACCATCGACCTCGCCCTCACCGACGAGCGGCGCCGCCACCGCCTCACCCTCCACAACGGCGCCCTCACCCACCGCTCCGCCCCCCTCGACCGGGCCCCCAGGACGCCCGCGGCCCTCACCCTCGGCCTCACCCGGCCGCAGCTCTTCGCGGTCCTGACCGGCCAGGGCCTCGACGCCGTCACCACGGACGGTGACGCCGCGCTCCTCGGCCGGCTCTTCTCCTACGTCACCGAACCGGACAACGCGTTTCCCGTCGTCACTCCCTGACCGGCCGCCCGGCGGCAGGGGCAGCGCGACGGCTGTCGCAAATGCACTCGTATGTCCCGTACCTCCGCGGGGCGACGGGGAGTGACTCCCGTCACTTCCAGTGACCGATGGGACATGGCTTCCGAAGACCGGGGCAGGCGCGTCCGAGCAGCACCACCGCGGGTAGGCCGCGGTGGCCGGAATCGGAGGTACAGCGCGTCGTGTCCGAGCAGACGACCATCCACATCGCCGGGACCTGGCGTTCCGCCGTGTCAGGAGCCACCCGAGAGGTACTCGACCCGGCGGACGCCACGGTCCTCGCCGTCGTCGCCGAGGGCGGCACCGCGGACACCGACGCGGCGGTCGGCGCCGCGCGCGCGGCCTTCGACGCGGGGGAGTGGCCCCGGACCCCCGTCCTGGAGCGGGCCGCGGTCCTGCGCCGCGCCGCCGTCCTGCTGCACCGCGACCGCGACCGCATCGCCCTGCTGGAGAGCCGCGACGCGGGCAAGACCCTGGAAGAGGGCCGCGTGGACGTGGACTGCGTCGCCGACGCCTTCCTCTACTTCGCCGACCTCGTCTCCGGCGAGAGCGCCGGCCGCGTGGTCGACGCCGGAACACCCGACGTCCACAGCATCGTCGTCCACGAACCCGTCGGGGTCTGCGCGCTGATCACCCCCTGGAACTACCCGCTCCTCCAGGCCTCCTGGAAGATCGCCCCCGCCCTCGCCGCCGGCAACACCTTCGTCCTCAAGCCCAGCGAGATCACGCCGCTGTCCACGGTGGCCCTCGTCGGACTGCTGGTGGAAGCCGGCCTGCCGGCCGGCGTCGCGAACCTGGTCACCGGCCCCGGAGACCCCGTGGGCGCGCGCCTCGCCGCCCACCCCGACGTCGACCTCGTCTCCTTCACCGGCGGTCTCACCAGCGGTACGAAGGTGATGCGCGCCGCGGCCGACTCCGTCAAGAAGGTCGCGCTGGAACTCGGCGGCAAGAACCCCAACGTCGTCTTCGCCGACGCCTGCGCCACCGAGGACGGCTTCGACACCGCCGTCGACCAGGCCCTCAACGCCGCCTTCATGCACAGCGGCCAGGTCTGCTCCGCGGGATCCCGCCTCATCGTCGAGGAGAGCGTCGCCGAGCGCTTCGTCGCCGAACTCGCCCGCCGGGCCGACCGGATCCGCCTCGGCCGCGGCACCGACCCGGGCGTGGAGTGCGGGCCGATGGTGTCCGCCGCCCAGCGCGAACGCACCGAGGAGTACGTGGCGTCCGCCCTCGCCGAGGGGGCCGTACTGCGCTCCGGCGGCGTACGGCCCGACGGGCCCGGCTACTTCTACCGGCCGACCGTCCTCGACGGCTGCCACCGGGGGATGCGCGTCGTACGGGAGGAGGTCTTCGGACCCGTCCTGACCGTAGAGACCTTCCGCACCGAGGCCGAGGCCGTCGCGCTCGCCAACGACACCGAATTCGGCCTCGCCGGCGCCGTCTGGACCTCCGACCCGGGCCGCGGCCGGCGCGTGGCGGGCCGGCTGCGCCACGGCACCGTCTGGATCAACGACTTCCACCCCTACCTCCCGCAGGCGGAGTGGGGCGGTTTCGGCAAGTCCGGCATCGGACGCGAACTGGGCCCCTCGGGCCTGGCCGAGTACCGCGAGACCAAGCACGTGTACCAGAACCTCGCCCCGCGCCCCGTGCGCTGGTTCGCGGGCTGAAGGAGGAGCACAGCATGACCACCCCCACACACCACCCCACGCCCGCGGACCGGCACGATT
Organism: Streptomyces erythrochromogenes; assembly: GCF_040684695.1. Lineage (GTDB taxonomy): Bacteria > Actinomycetota > Actinomycetes > Streptomycetales > Streptomycetaceae > Streptomyces > Streptomyces erythrochromogenes_C. The sequence continues at coordinate 45,129 of NZ_JBFBGM010000024.1, read as the reverse complement.
CCGCGCACGAGCACGAGTCCGTGCACGAATACCGCTACGACTACGTCGTCGTCGGCGGCGGCACCGCCGGCTCGGTGATCGCCTCCCGCCTGACCGAGGACCCGGACGTCACCGTCGCCGTCATCGAGGGCGGCCCCAGCGACGTCGACCGCCCCGACGTGCTCACCCTGCGCCGCTGGATGGGCCTGCTCGGCGGCGAACTCGACTACGACTACCCCACCACCGAGCAGCCCCGCGGCAACTCGCACATCCGCCACAGCCGCGCCCGCGTCCTCGGCGGCTGCTCCTCGCACAACACCCTGATCTCCTTCAAGCCGCTCCCGTCCGACTGGGACGAGTGGGAGCGGGCGGGGGCCGAGGGCTGGCACGCGGCCGCCATGGACCCCTACTTCGACAAGCTCCTCAACAACATCGTCCCGGTGGCCGAGGAGGACCGCAACGCCATCGCGCGCGACTTCGTCGACGCCGCGCAGAGCGCCCTCGGCGTCCCGCGCGTCGAAGGCTTCAACCGCAAGCCCTTCCACGAGGGCGCCGGCTTCTTCGACCTCGCCTACCACCCCGAGGACAACAAGCGCTCCTCCGCGTCCGTGGCGTACCTCCACCCCGTCATGGACGAACGCCCCAACCTCCGCATCCTGCTGGAGACCTGGGCCCACCGCCTCGAATTCGACGGCACCCGGGCGCGCGGAGTGCACGTACGCGGCTCGGACGGCACGGAGTCCCTCATCACCGCACGCCGCGAGGTGCTCGTGTGCGCCGGCGCCGTGGACACCCCGCGGCTGCTGCTGCACTCGGGCATCGGCCCGCGCGCGGACCTGGAGGCCCTCGGCATCCCGCCCGTGCACGACCTGCCCGGGGTGGGGGAGAACCTGCTCGACCACCCCGAGTCGGTCATCGTCTGGGAGACCGACGGGCCGATACCGGAGAACTCCGCGATGGACAGCGACGCGGGCCTGTTCGTCCGCCGCGACCCCGAATCCGCCGGGCCCGACCTGATGTTCCACTTCTACCAGGTGCCCTTCACCGACAACCCCGAGCGCATCGGCTACGAACGCCCCGCGCACGGAGTGTCGATGACCCCCAACATCCCCAAGCCGCGCAGCCGCGGCCGCCTCTACCTGACCAGCGCGGACCCCGAGGTCAAGCCGGCCCTGGACTTCCGCTACTTCACGGACGAGGACGACTACGACGGCCGCACCCTCGTCGACGGCATCAAGCTCGCCCGGAAGATCGCGGCGACCGAGCCGCTCGCCGGCTGGCTGGGACGCGAGGTGTGCCCCGGCCCGGAGATCACCGGCGACGAGGAGCTGAGCGCCTACGCCCGTTCCGTCGCGCACACCGTCTACCACCCCGCCGGCACCTGCCGGATGGGCGCCGCCGACGACCCCGGCGCCGTCGTGGGCCCGGACCTGAAGATCCGCGGACTCGACGGCATCCGCATCGCGGACGCCTCCGTCTTCCCGACCATGCCCGCGGTCAACCCGATGATCGGAGTGCTCATGGTCGGAGAGAAAGCAGCCGAACTCCTGGCCCGGGACGGTGGTACCCGATGAACACCACCCCCGTCGCCACACCCGCTGCCGCGCCCGCCGCGGACCCGTCCGGGTCCGCCGTCTTCTCCGTGGACGGCCTCTGGAAGGTCTTCGGCCCCGACAAGGCCGCGGCCCAGGTCCCCGGCTCCGCCGACGCCGCCCTGCCCGCCGCCGAACTGCGCGAGCGCACCGGCTGCACCGCCGCCGTCCGCGACGTCACCTTCGACGTCCGCAAGGGCGAGGTCTTCGTCGTGATGGGCCTGTCCGGATCCGGCAAGTCCACCCTCGTGCGCTGTCTCACCCGCCTCATCGAGCCGACCGCCGGCAGCCTCGCCATCGACGGCGAGGACGTCCTGGCCATGGACGCCACCCGGCTGCGCGCCCTGCGCCGCCACCGCGCCGCCATGGTCTTCCAGCACTTCGGACTGCTCCCGCACCGCACCGTCCTCGACAACGTGGCGTACGGGCTGGAGATCCAGGGCGTCGGGCGCGGGGACCGCCGCACCAAGGCCGCCGAACTCGTCGCCAAGGTCGGCCTGGACGGCCTGGAGGGCCGGCGCCCCGGCCAGCTCTCGGGCGGTCAGCAGCAGCGCGTCGGCCTGGCCCGCGCCCTCGCGGCCGACCCCGAAGTGCTCCTGTTCGACGAGCCGTTCAGCGCCCTCGACCCCCTCATCCGGCGCGAGATGCAGGAGGAGGTCGCCCGGCTCCACCACGAAGAGGGCCGCACCATGGTCTTCATCACCCACGACCTCGCCGAGGCCCTGCGCCTGGGGGACCGGATCGCGCTGATGCGCGACGGCCGCATCGTCCAGCTCGGCACGCCCGAGGAGATCGTCGGCTCGCCGGCCGACGACTACGTACGGGACTTCGTCCGCGACGTACCGCGCGAACAGGTGCTCACCGTCCGCACCGCGATGCGCCCCGCCGCCGCGGGCGAGGCCGAACAGGGACCCGCGCTGGCCCCCGCCACCACCGTGGCCGAGGCCATCCAGGCGGTCGCCCGCAGCGGCGGCCCGGCCCGCGTCGTCGACGGCGGCCGCTGCCTCGGCGTCGTCGACGACGCCGGCCTGCTGGCCGTCGTGGCCGGGCTGCCCGCCCCGAACGGACGGGGGGTGGCGGCATGACCTGCCCCGACCGTCCCCCGACCCGTGTCCCCGATCCCCGGAGGTGGTGTGCATGAGCGCGACCCCGACCCACGCCCAGGCCCGCTCCCGGGGCGCGGTCCCCGTGCAGGCCCGGCAGTCCTCCGCGCGGACCTCGGGCCCGGCCGCCTCCCGCAGCGCCGCGCCCGCCGCGCCGGACCGCTCCCGCAGAGGCCTGCGCGGCCCGGCCGCGCGCCGCGGGTTCCTCCTCCCGATGGGCGTCGCGCTCGTCCTGCTGGTCCCGCTCGCCGCGCTCTTCCCCGGCGCGGGCAGCTGGCCCGCGGCCCTCGCGGTGGACCTGTCCGGCCCGCTCGGCCGCGCCGGCGACTGGATCATCGACCACCGCGACAGCCACCCGCTGTTCCTCTACTTCTTCGGCCACGTCAGCAACGCCGTCGTGGTGGCCGTACGCGCCGTGTACGTGCTCCTGCTCGCCGCCGGCTGGACCGGGGTCACCGCCCTGGCCGCCCTGGTGGCCTGGCGCCTCGCCGGCATCCGCCTCGCCCTGACCTGCGCCGCCGCGTTCGCCGCCTGCGGAGTGCTCGGCATGTGGGTGCCGACCATGCAGACCCTCGCGCTGATGGTCGTCGCCGTCGCTGCCTCCGTTATGCTCGGCGCGCTGCTCGGGCTCGCCGCCGGGCTCTCCCGGCGCGCCGACCGCCTGCTGCGCCCCGTCCTCGACACCATGCAGATCCTGCCGGCCTTCGCGTACCTGCTGCCGATGGTGCTGGTCTTCGGCATCGGGGTGCCCGCCGCGGTCCTCGCCACCGTCGTCTACGCCGCCCCGCCGATGGCCCGCCTCACCGCCCTCGGCCTGCGCGAGGCCGATGCGGGCGTCATGGAGGCCTCCGCCTCGCTCGGCGCCACCGGCCGTCAGCGGCTGCTGACCGCCCGCCTCCCGCTCGCGCGCCGGCAGATCCTGCTCGGCGTCAACCAGGCCATCATGACCGGCCTGTCCATGGCCGTCATCGCCTCCGTCATCGGCGCGGGCGGCCTCGGCGACCGCGTCTACCAGGCCCTCGCCTCCGTGGACGTCGGCGCCGCGCTCGCCGCCGGCATCCCGATCGTGCTGCTCGCCGTGGTCCTGGACCGCACCGCCGACGCCGCGGGGCGCCGGCTCGGCGCCGATCCCGTACCGCTCGGCGAGCAGCACCTGCTGCGCAGGGTGTTCGCCGGCTGGTACGGCCGCCTGCTCACCCTCCTCGCGGCGGTGGCCGTGGCCGTCGTCGGCCGGATGGCCGGCACCTCCGTGTGGCCCGGGTCCTGGACGGTCTCCCTGGCCGATCCGGTGAACTCGGCCGTCGCCTGGATGACCGACCACCTCTACTCCGGCGTGCCCGTGGTCGGCGGCACCGCCGACTGGGCCGCCCGCTTCACCGGCTGGATCCTCGACCCGCTGCGCAGCGGGCTCCAGGCCGCCCCCTGGTGGCTGCTGCTGCTCGTGGCCTGCGCGCTCGCCCTGCTCGCCGGCACCTGGCGCAGCGCACTGACCGCCGTCCTCGCGCTCGCCGCCGTCGGGGTGCTCGGTGTGTGGGAGGCCTCCCTGGACACCCTGTCCCAGGTCCTGGCCGCCGTCGCCGTCACCCTCGTCCTCGGCTTCGCGATCGCCGTCGGCGCCGCCCGCAGCGCGCGCGCCGAGCGACTGCTGCGGCCCGTCCTCGACGTGTGCCAGACCCTGCCGCAGTTCGTCTACCTCATCCCCGTGGTCGCCCTCTTCGGCGTCGGCCGCGCCCCGGCCGCCGCGGCCGCGATCGTCTACGCGCTGCCCGCCGTCGTCCGCATCACCGTCCAGGGCCTGCGCGAGGTCGACCCGGCCGTCGTGGAATCCGCCCGCTCGCTCGGCGCGACCCGCGCGCAGCTGCTGCGCCAGGTCCAGCTCCCGCTCGCCCGGCCCGCACTGCTGCTGGCCGTCAACCAGGCCGTGGTCCTCGTCCTCGCCGTCGTCATCATCGGCGGCCTCGTCGGCGGCGGCGCGCTCGGCTACGACGTCGTCCTCGGCCTCGCGCAGGGCGACCTCGCCACCGGCCTGGTGGCCGGCGCCGCGATCGTCTGCCTGGGCCTGCTACTCGACCGTGTCACCCAGCCCGCGAAGGAGGCCTGACATGCGCGGTACACACCTCCGGCGCCCGCTGCGCCGCCGGCGCGGCGCGGCCGTCCTCGCCGCCGCGACCGGACTCGCCGTCCTCACCGGCTGCGGGGCCGCCGACATGACCCGCCAGGCCTCCCCGTACGCCGACGCCGCAGGCGCGAAGACCGTCACCCTCTCCGTCCAGTCGTGGGTCGGCGCCCAGGCGAACACCGCCGTCGCCTCCTACCTCCTCGAACACGAGCTGGGCTACCGCGTGGACACCGTCCAGGTCGACGAGGTCCCCGCCTGGGACGCCCTCAGCCAGGGGCGCGTCGACGCGATCCTGGAGGACTGGGGCCACCCGGAGCAGGAGAAGCGGTACGTGGAGGGCAAGAAGACCATCACCCGGGGCGGGGACCTCGGGGTGACCGGCCACATCGGCTGGTTCGTCCCCACGTACTTCGCCGAGGCCCATCCGGACGTCACCGACTGGAAGAACCTCGACAAGTACGCCGACCAGCTGCGCACCCCGGAGAGCCGGGGCAAGGGCCAGCTGCTGGACGGCTCCCCGTCCTACGTGACGAACGACAAGGCCCTGGTGAAGAACCTCGACCTGGACTACGAAGTGGTCTTCGCCGGCTCCGAGGCCGCCCAGATCACCCAGATCAAGCAGTTCGCCAAGGAGCGCAAGCCCTTCCTGACCTACTGGTACGAGCCGCAGTGGCTCTTCGAGCGGGTCCCGATGACCGAGGTGAAGCTGCCCGAGTACACCGAGGGCTGCGCGGACGACCCGGAGAAGGTGGCGTGCGCCTACCCGCACACGCCGCTGCAGAAGTACCTCAACACGCGCTTCGCCCGGACGGGCGGCGAGGCCGCCGCCTTCCTGAAGAAGTTCCACTGGACGAAGGCCCAGCAGAACGAGGTCTCCCTGATGATCGCCGAGGAGAAGCTGTCCCCGCAGCAGGCGGCGAAGAAGTGGGTGGAGCGCAACGAGGACGTCTGGAAGCCCTGGCTGACCTGACGACCCGCCCACACGCACGCCTGTGCCCTCCCCCCGGGGAGGGCACAGGCGTGTGCCGATGACAGGCTGTCCCCCTGAACACCGAGGGGGAGCCGTGGCAGAAGTCGGCGGATGGATCTGGGAGCGCAACCTGCGCCCCTTCCTGGAACTGCTGTCCCACTACGTCGGCTACGCCTTCGACGCGTCGGACTGGGAGACGGTGGCCCGGGCGGTCGGGGAGACCGACGACGAGCGGGCCGACGGCTGGTACACGTACCCCTTGGCCGGCGAAACGGGGCGGGCGGAGGTCCGGCTCGCCCGCTGTGCCGGGGGCGACGAGGTCCGCGTGACGGTGCACGGCCCCCTGACGGCCGACCTGCGCCTGCGCGCCGACACCCTGCTGTCCGCCTACGCCATGAGCTGAGGCCGCACGCCCCGGGGAGCGCTGCGCCAACCCGGCATCGTCTCGGGGAACCGTGCCGGGGAGGCCCGTGGAGGGGTGGTGCGCGACGTACGGTCGAGCGACCGGCCGGGCCTCGCCACCGGCAAGCGCGCCGGCCGGCACTCCTCGATGCCACGACCGGAACCGGAGCAGCCGTTGCTTCTCTACGCCCAGACGCCCGCACGGCGCAACCGCCAGATCCTCGCGGACGTGATCGCGCTGCTCCTGATCGCCGCGGCCGTGAAGTTCGCCCTGACCGTCCACGGCGCGATCATGATGCTGGCCGAGCCGGGACGGAAGGTGGAGAGTTCCGGGGACAGCCTGGCCGCGGCCCTCGACGACGCCGGGGAGACGGCCTCACGGGTCCCGCTCGTCGGCGACCTGCTGAGGGCGCCGTTGCGGTCCGCGGCCGACGCCGGCAGCGGAATCGCCGACGCCGGCCAGTCGATGCAGGACGTCGTCGGCCAGGTGGCGTTCCTCGCCGCGCTCGGCCTGATCGTCGTTCCCGTGGCCCTGGTGCTGCTGCTCTGGCTCCCGCTGCGCCTGCGCTGGATCCGCCGCAGCGCCACCGTGCGCCGGCTCCGCGACGCCCCCGGGGGCGCCGACCTGCTCGCGCTGCGCGCCCTCACCGGTCCGCCGGGCGAGCTCGCCGCCCTGCCCGCTCCGCCGGGCGGCCTCGCGGACGGCTGGCGCCGCGGCGACCGGCAGGTCATCGCCGCCCTGTCCGAGATCACCCTCAGGCGAGCGGGTCTGCGGCCCTGACGGCGGTCTGGAAGGATCAAGGGCTACGGTGCCCTTGATCGCTGTTCCCCGGCCGTCGGGCGTTGCACGGCCGGGGCGGCGACGCGTGGCACCCACCGCACCATCCGAGTGACGAGGAGGACCTGATGAGCGTGGCCGACGGGGGGCGGCAGTGGCCGGACGAGGTGAGCGTCGAGAACGCGAGGGCGACGCTGCTGCAGCTCCTTGCGCGGGCGGGGGTCCCCTCCGACGACGCGCGGCAACTGATCGGGCTCCTGGAGGCGGGCGCGCTGGCGCTCGCGCACGAGGAACTGAGCGCCGCCCGCAGCGGGCCCGCGGAGAAGCAGGGGACGGAGGGTTCGGCGGGGGCGGAGGACGACGGCGCCCGAGCCGTCCTGGAGGAACTCGGCGCCGTGGCCGAACGGACCCTGGTGCGCGCCGTCGGGGCGGGAGGGGAGCAGGGCCCGGCAGGGGAGCGCCCCCGGGCCCGGCGCATGGAGGTGGAGCGGGCGCGGGTGGCGGTCACACCCCTGTACCTGTCGTTCACCGCGGTCTCGGAGCTGGATCCCGAGGTGACGGACGAGGTCCTCGCCGCCGTCCTCGGCACGATGAGCCCCAGGCAGCGGGCCGGGTACGCCGGCCGGCTGACGGAGTTCGCGGCCGACCACCAGGCCCGGCTGGAGCGGATGTTCGCCGGGTTCGGGCCGGGAAGCGCCATCACCGTGCACGGCCGCTACTCGCTCCTCCACTCCGCCACGAGCATCGCCGTCCTGGAGCGGCTCGCCGCCGCACCTCAGGAGCTGCGCGAGGAGTGGGACGCCGTCGAGCTGCCGCCCGCGTGGCTGGACGGGCTCACGACCGCCTGGAACGCTCCGGCCTGACCCCCGCCGGACCGGCGCCCGCCCGGTCGCCGCCGCCCGGACCGCCGTGCCGGGCGGTGCCCCCTCCCCTCGGGAATACCTCCGCCGCACCCCTCGTTTGCGGGTATAGTTGAATCGTAAACAACCTTGGGAAGGGGAGCCATGCAGTTCGGGATCTTCACCGTCGGAGACGTCACGGCCGATCCGACGACCGGACGCGTGCCCGGCGAGCACGAGCGCATCAAGGCGATGCTCACCATCGCGCAGAAGGCCGAGGAGGTCGGCCTCGACGTCTTCGCCACCGGCGAGCACCACAACCCGCCGTTCGTCCCCTCCTCGCCGACGACGATGCTCGGCTACATCGCCGCACGCACCGAGAACCTGATCCTGTCCACGTCGACGACGCTGATCACCACGAACGACCCGGTCAAGATCGCCGAGGACTTCGCGATGCTCCAGCACGTCGCGGACGGCCGCGTCGACGTGATGATGGGACGCGGCAACACCGGACCGGTCTACCCCTGGTTCGGCAAGGACATCCGCGACGGCATCGACCTCGCCGTCGAGAACTACGCGCTGCTGCGCCGCCTGTGGGACGAGGACGTCGTCACCTGGAAGGGCAAGTTCCGCACGCCGCTGCAGTCCTTCACCTCCACGCCCCGCCCCCTCGACGGCGTCGCGCCCTTCGTCTGGCACGGCTCCATCCGCTCGCCGGAGATCGCCGAACAGGCCGCCTACTACGGCGACGGCTTCTTCCACAACAACATCTTCTGGCCCGCCTCCCACACCCGGCAGATGGTGAACCTCTACCGGCAGCGCTACGCCCACTACGGCCACGGCACCCCCGAGCAGGCCATCGTGGGCCTCGGCGGCCAGGTGTTCATGCGCAAGAACTCGCAGGACGCGGTGCGCGAGTTCCGTCCGTACTTCGACAACGCCCCGGTGTACGGCCACGGCCCGTCCCTGGAGGAGTTCACCTCCCAGACGCCGCTGACCGTCGGCTCGCCCCAGGAGGTCATCGATCGGACCCTGTCCTTCCGCGACTACGTGGGCGACTACCAGCGCCAGCTGTTCCTGATGGACCACGCCGGCCTGCCGCTGAAGACCGTCCTGGAACAGCTCGACCTGCTCGGCGAGGAGGTCGTACCGGTGCTGCGCAAGGAGTTCGCGAACCTCCGCCCGGCCGGCGTGCCCGATGCCCCGACCCACGCCGCCCGGGTGGCCGCCCGGACCGCTTCCGAGGAAGCCCCGCAGGAGACCCCGAAGGAGGAGACGCAGGCATGAGGATCGTCGTCGTATCGGCCGGACTGAGCTCGCCCTCCTCCACGCGGCTGCTCGCCGACCGGCTCGCCGCCGCGACCCTGGAACGCGTGGACGCCGAGGCCGAGGTCGTCGAACTGAGGGAGCTGGCGACGGAGATCGCCCAGCACTTCACCACCGGGTTCCCGCCCGCCCGGCTGGCCGCAGCGCTCGACGCGGTGGCGGCCGCGGACGGCCTGATCGCCGTGACACCGGTGTTCGCCGGCTCCTACAGCGGCCTGTTCAAGTCCTTCTTCGACCTCATCGACAAGGACTCCCTCACCGGCAAGCCGGTGCTCCTCGGAGCCACCGGCGGCACGGCCCGCCACTCGCTGGTCACCGAGCACGCTCTGCGCCCGCTCTTCACCTACCTCCGGGCGCTCGTCCTGCCGACCGCCGTGTACGCGGCCTCGGAGGACTGGGGCGAAGAGGGACTGGCGCAGCGGATCGCCCGCGCGGGCGCCGAACTGGCACGCTTCACGACGCCCTCCGCGGCCCCGGGCCCGGGCGCCGTCCCGGACGTCGACACCGCCGCCGCGATCGCACCCCGTTCGCAGACCGGGGCGATCACGTCGGTGGACCCGGCGGACGGGTTCGTGACCGTGCCGTTCGAACAACGGCTGGCGGCGCTGCGGGTCCCGTGACCGCCGTCCCGCCGCCCGCCGCCGTCGTGGCACTGAACGCGCCCTGACACCGCGGGCCCCCGACCGGAGCGGCCCGGCACGACCGGGGCCGGCCGGGGGCGAGTGCGCAGGTGCGGACAGCAGTGGACAGTGGGCGCCCCCGCCGGGCATGGAAAGTGGACACCGCCCGGCGTGAGTCTGTGCGCCATGAACCTTGGACGTACGAAGGACACCCCGCCCGCCCGGCCCCGCCCCGGGCCCGCACTCGCGGCCCTGGCCGCGGCGCAGTTCACCGTCATGCTGGCCACCTCGATCGTGAACGTGGCCCTGCCGCAGATCCGCGCCGGCGTGGGACTGTCGGACGGCGGCACCACCTGGGTGGTCAACGCCTACGGCCTGGCCTTCGGGGCGCTGCTCCTCGCCGGAGGCCGGGCGGCCGACCTCCTCGGCCGCCGCCGGGTACTGCTCGCGGGGCTCGCGGTGTTCGCGGGGTCCTCACTGGCGGCGGGACTCGCCGCCGCCCCGGGCCCGATGATCGCCGCACGGGCCGTGCAGGGCCTCGGCGCCGCGGTCATCGCCCCGGCGGCGCTCGCCCTGGCGATGGACCTCTTCCCGCCCGGTCCGGCCCGGGGGAGGGCCCTGGGGGTGTGGGGAGCGGTGTCCGGCGCGGGCGGCGCGGTCGGCGTGCTGCTGGGCGGCGTACTCACCCAGGCATGGGGCTGGCCCTGGGTGTTCCACATCACGGCCGTCGGCGCGCTGCTGGTCCTGGCCGCCGTGGCGGCGCTCGTCCCGCGGGCCGCCGTGCGCGGGACCGGCCGGTTCGACCTGCTGGGGACGGCCCTCGTCACCCTCGCCCTGACCGGCCTGGTCTGGGCACTGACCAGCGCACGGGCGCTCGGCTGGACGGATCCCGGAGTGCTCGGCGCCCTCCTCGCGGCCGCCGTGCTCCTCGCCGTCTTCGCCGTCGTCGAACGCCGCCGGACGGACGCCCTGATACCGCCGAGGCTGTTCGCCACCGGCCAGGTCGCCGCTGGCAACCTGCTGATGGCGCTCCTGGGTTCCGTGTGGATCGCCCTGTTCTTCTTCCTGCCGCTCTACCAGCAACAGGTCCTCGGAATGAGCCCGCTGACCACCGGCGCCGGCCAACTCCCCCTCGCCGTGGCCAACATGCTCGGCGCCGTCGCAGCACCCCGGATCTCCCGCCGCATCGGCGCGACCGCGACCGTGGTCGCGGCCCTGCTCACCGAGGCCGCCGGAATGCTGTGGCTGTCGCGGATGACCGCGGAGGGCACCTACCTCGTCGACATCCTCGGCCCGAGCGTCCTGGTCGGCCTCGGCCTCAGCATCGCCTTCGTCCAGCTCACCGCCCTCGCCGTGGACGGCGTCCCGCGGCAGGACACCGGCCTGGCCGGGGGACTGGTGAACACCACCCGCCAGGTCGGCGGCGCGATCGGCCTCGCCGCCCTCGCCACCCTGGCCGGCTCCGTCACCGCCCGCGCGGCCGGCCACCAGCCCCACCTCGAAGCGCTCACCGCCGGCTACCGGACCGCCTTCGCGGTCTCCGCCGCGATCCTCGCGGCCTCCGCACTCCTCGCCCTGCCGCTCACCCGCAGGGGCCGGCGTACCCGCTGCGCGCTCCTGCCGTCCCCGAAGCCCGGGCCGGCGGCGCCGCCCTCGCCCGGCGAGACGCCGCAGCCCGCACCCGCCCCGACCCCCTGACCCGGAACCCGACGACCCCGCCCGCCCCTTCCAGCCCTTCCAGCAACCGACAGGACACCGCATGCACACCATCGACACCACCGCCCCCGTCGTGGTCGGCCTCAGCGCCGAGATCGACGCCCCCCTCGCCACCGTCTGGTCGGTGCACACCGACGTCGACGCCTGGCCGACCTGGAACACCGGCGTCGACGAGGCGCGACTCGACGGCCCCATGGCGGTCGGCGCGAGCTTCACGTGGCTGACCCACGGGATGAGCATCACCTCCACCGTCCGCGAACTGGTCCCCGGCCGGCGGATCGTCTGGGACGGGACCGTCCAGGGCATCGTCGGCATCCACGTCTGGACCTTCGAAACGACCGGCGACGGCGTCGTCGTCCGCACCGAGGAGTCGTGGAGCGGGGCCCCCGTCGAGGCCGCGGCCGACGAGCTCACCACGGCCCTGCGGACCTCCTTGCAGAGCTGGCTCGACTGCCTCAAGGCCCGCGCCGAGCAGCCCGCCTGACGATCCTGCGTCCCCGTGGAAGGAGCGGTCCGCGTCGGCCCGGCGGCCCCCCTCCGGGGCGGCGCGCCGCACCTTCCGACCCCACGCAAGCACCAGCCCCCGACACCCCGGAGACCCCACCGTGACCACCACCGCACCCCTCCCTCCGGCCGGCACCGGAGCCCCCGCGTCCCGTCGATCGAGCGAGGTCGACAACCGTGCCGCCTACGCCAGCTTCGGACTCGCCTACCTGCTGGGCCACGGAGCCGCCGCGGCCTCCCACGGCGACACCCCCCTGCTCCGCCTGCCCGAGTGGCTCCCCATGGCGCTGCTCGGAGCCGGGCTCGTGAGCGGCATCGTCCTGGCCACCGCGGCCGCACTGCGGGCCCAACGCGGAGCCCCCGCGCCGGAAGTCCTCTCCGGCAAGCTCCTCGGCACCGCCTGGATCGCCGCGTTCACGGCCCTGGCCATCGCGATCACCGGCCTGACGTCCGTCCTCGACGCGCCGGAACTCCAGTCCGTCCTGTGGCCCGCAGGATCCGGCATCATCGTCGGCCTGCTCTACCTCGCCGAGGGCGCGGTACGCCGCAACGTGCTGCACTACGGCCTCGGCATCTGGCTCGCCCTGACCTCCGCCGCCGTGCTCTCCCTCGAAGCCCCCGGCCTCTACTGGTCCCTCGCCGCCGCGGGAGGCGGCGCCTACGCCCTGGCCACCGTCCTCGAAGCGCGCCGCCTGCGCTCCCTCGAAGGCCCCGTGCACGCCTGACGGGTCCGCCGGGGCCACCCGGCCCCTCGTGGCCCGCCGGCCGCTCGCCGCCGGCGGGCCACGTCGTCCGCACGTTCCGGCCCGCACGGGAGTGACGGGGTGCCGGCCGCACGACCGTCCCCGGGCGCGGCCGCCGGCGGCAGCGTGTGGTGCGGGCCCGCCCGGCCGCCGCCCTGGCAGGATGGCGCCATGGAACGCGTACTTGGAATCGGCGGATACTTCCTGCGGGCTGCCGACCCGGCGGCCCTGACGGCCTGGTACCGCGACTGCCTGGGCCTGGGCGCCGACGAACACGGCCTCTGGCGCCAGGAGACCGGGCCGACGGTGTTCGCGACGTTCGAATCCGACACCGACTACTTCGGACCCCGCGCCTCGGCCCAGCAGACCATGCTGAACTTCCGCGTACGCGACCTGGACGCGATGCTCGCCCAACTGCGCGACAAGGGCGCCGACGTGGCCGGGGAGACGCAGGACATGGCCGGCGTCGGCCGCTTCGGCTGGGTCACCGACCCCGAGGGCAACCGCATCGAACTCTGGCAGCCCGCCTGACACAGCCCGCAGCCCGCAGCCCGCAGCCCTCAGTCCTGCCAGTAGAACAGCAGCGTGTTGACGTCGAGGGGTTCGCGGGCGCCGAAGTAGTAGACGCCCAGGCCGGTGACCCGGACCGCGCCCGTGGGGCCGTCGATCCAGCGGAAGCCGGCCGCCTCCAGGGCGGCGCGTGCCGCCGGGTCGTCCTCGTGGCCGCCGGCGAACGGCCCCAGCGTGCTGATGAAGACCTCGCTCCGGCCGCCCTCCCCGTACCCGATCACGTGGTACGTGCCACCGCCCTGGCGGTGTGCCTCGCCGCAGGACAGCGGGGGACGCGGCGTGAGCCCCGCCGCCGCCAGCGCGGCCGTCGCGCGCGCCGGCCGCCCCTCCTCGTCCGGCGCAGGCGGCGGCTCCGTGCACAGGGCCTCGATCCGCCAGCGCGGGTCGGACTGCTTCTCGCACTCGGGCCCGTACTCGTGGACGATCGCCCGGCGCAGCTCCTCGTCCAGGCCCTCCACCTCCACCCGGGGGCGCCCGAGCGCCTCGTACACGGCCCGGGCCGGCTCCACGTCGTCGGTCAGCCGGTACAGCGCGTAGGCCGCCCACAGCGCGGCGTCGGCCGTCGGAGCCCCGGCGGCGAGGTAGGCGCGGATCCGGTCCGGGGAGGTCAGCAGCGACTGGGCGAGGTGGGCCACCCCGGGGTCGGGGTCGGCGAGCGCGTCGGTGACGTCCTCGCCCGCGCGGTCCCGCATGCGTACGGCCGTGGCACGGTCCTCGGGCCTCCCGCCCGCGAGTTCGGCGAGCACCGCCGCGGTCCCGTGCTGATCCACGAGCGCGTCCAGCCCGGCCTCACCGACCGCCCTCCGGGTCCACCAGGGGCTGAACGCGAGGGTGGCCAGTTCGGCCGCCGCCGTCAGGTCCCCGAGGGCCCCGCGCGCCCGCAGGACGGCCTCCGGCATGCCGTACGCCTCCTCGCGCCGCCGGTCCTCGTGCCGCAGCCAGGGCAGCAGCTCGGCACGGTCCGACAGCAGGCCGAGCAGGACCTTGCGGATCGTCCCGTTGTCCTCCGTGTCGCGGACGCACGCGAGCAGTTCACCCACCCGTGCCTGCGGGACCCGGCCCGCCAGCGCCTCCGCACAGGCCTTCCGGCGCCACCACGGCTGCCCCGGATCGACGGCGCACCGCGCGAGCCGGTCGGCGTCGTGGGCCCGCAGCCCGTCGGCGTCGATCCGGCCGGCGTCGGGAGTCAGAGTCCTGATGTTCGGCATCCCGGGATGCTACTTGGCGCTGTGACGCCCCCAGGAGCGGATTTCGGGGCCGCGCCCCGCCACCCCGTACCGTCCGGGCGCTTACCCGAACGGACGAGCGCCGCACTGCGCCGGCCCCGGCGGCGGGCTATCAAGGAGCGTGAAGGTGAGCGCGAGGCTCCGGCGGTCACCACCCCGCGGCTGAGGAGTACGTCTCGTGGAGTTCGAGGTCAATGGTGCCCGGCGAACGGTCGACGTCGACGGCGACCCGGCCGCCGTGGAGGTGGTGCGCGACCGCCTGGGACTGACCGGCACCAAACTGGTCTGCGCGGGCGGCGTGTGCGGTGCCTGCACGATCCAGGTCGACGGCGAGCCCCGGGTGTCCTGCCTGACCCCGGCCGCCCGGCTGGCCGGCCGGAGCGTGACGACGGTGGAGGGCCTGTCCGGCCACCCCGTGGCCCGTGCCTTCGCCGCCGAGGACGCCCTCCAGTGCGGCTACTGCACCCCCGGCTTCATCGTCGGGGCGGCCGCGTTCTGCGACCGGTGGCGCGCCGAGCACGGCTCCACCCCGCCCGGGCGCGAACAGATCGCCGAAGCCCTGGCCGGGCACCTGTGCCGCTGCGGCGCCTACGAGGGCATCCACCGGGCCGTGGCCGCGGCCTGCGCGGGCGACCACGACACCGTACCGACGGACGCGGCCGGCAGGCGGACGACGGCGGCCGCGCGCGCCGAAGCCCCCGAGAAGACCGGCGGATCCGCCCGCTACACCACCGACCTGCAGCCCGAGGGGCTGCTGGAAGGCGTGATCATCCGCTCGCCGCACGCCCACGCGCACGTACGCTCCCTGGAGGCCGGGGACCTCCCGCTGGTGCCGCTCCTGCCACCCGACGGCGTCGTGCGCTACGTCGGACAGCCGGTCGCCGCGGTCGCCGCACCGGACCGGGCCGCCGCCCGCGCCGCCGCCGCCCGCGTCGTCGTGGACTACGAGGTGCTGCCGGCGGCCCTCGACGTACGCCAGGCCCGCACCGGCGAGGGCCCCCTGGTCTACGAGGACAAGGCGGCGCGCAAACGGGCACCCGGATCGGGCGAGACCCCCCAGCTCGTCCCCGCCCGCTGGCGCGGCAACCTGCGAGGCCCGTCCGCCATGAGCAAACGCCCGGCCGCCGCCGTGCGCCGGATCCAGGAAGCACGCGCGAAGCACCCGGAAAGGGTCGTGGAAGGCGTGTTCACCACAGCCGCCCAGACCCACACCCCCCTCGAACCGCACGCCTGCCTCGCCCACTGGGCCGAAGGCACCCTCCACATCCAGGTGTCCACGCAGTCGGTGAAACGCGTGGCCGAGCTCGCCGCCGAGCGCTTCGGCGTTCCCGTCGAACGGGTGGTGGCACGGGCCGTCCACGTGGGCGGCGGCTTCGGCTGCAAGATGGGCCTGACCTCCGACGTCGTCGCCGCCGTCGAGCTCGCCCGGCTGCACGGCGCCCCCGTACGCGTCGTACTGGACCGGGACGAGGAGCTCACCGACGGCGGATACCGGCCCGGCACCCGCATCCGGCTGGCCATGGCCGCCGACGCCTCCGGGGACCTGAGCGCCCTGGCCATGGACGCGGACAGCGACGGCGGGGTCTCGGTGGGCGGCTCCGTCGCGGCCCTGGCCCGGTTCATGTACGGCACGGCACCCCGCAGGCTCCGCGACTTCGACACGGTCACCCACCGGCCCCCGGGCGCCCCCTTCCGCGGGCCGGGCGGCCCCACCATGTGCTGGGCGCTGGAACAGGCCGTCGACGAGATGGCCCACCGGCTCGGCCAGGACCCCATCGCGCTGCGCCGCCGCTGGGACGGCAACCCCAAACGGCAGGCCCTGTACGACTGGGCCGCCGCCCTTCCGGTCTGGACGGGCCGCCGCGGCGGCACCGGGCGCTACCGCCGCGGCGTCGGCGTCGCGGCCGCCAACTGGCTGTACTTCCTCGACCCCGTCACCGAGGTCGAACTCACCGTCGAGGACGGCCTCGTCGTGGCCCGCTGCGCCGTCCAGGACATGGGCACCGGCTCGCGGACCGTGCTGCGCCGGGCCGTCGCCGACGCCCTCGGCCTGCCGGAGGCTAGGGTGCGCGCCGAGGTCGGCCGCAGCGACACCGTCCACGGCCCCACCTCCGGCGGCAGCCGCACCACCCCCTCCCTCGTGCCCGCCGCCGCGGACGCCGCCGCGCGGCTGCGCGAAGCGCTCGGGGGATCCGACGTGGCCTCCCGGCTGGACGCGGCGCACGGCGTACGGGTAACCGGCCGGCGCCCCCGCGACCGCCGCGGCTACGTCACCCCCTTCACCCTGGGCGGCATCGCCATCGGCCGCGGCTTCACCGGGTCGGTGCAGGTCGCCGAGGTCGAGGTCGACACGAGGCTCGGCAGGATCCGCCCGCTGCGCGTGTGGAGCGGCGTCGCCGCGGGCCGCATCCACGAGGACCGGCTGGCCCGCAGCCAGTGCGAGGGCGCCGTCGTCCAGGGCATCGGCTACGCCCTGTTCGAGGAACGGCGGGCCGACCCGGTCACCGGCCGGGTGCTGACCGAGAACCTCGAGGACTACCGCATCCCCGGCATCGGCGACACCCCCGAGATCACCGTCCACTTCCACCAGGAGGGCTTCGAGCACGTCCCCGGCGGCGGTGTCGGCCTCGGTGAGATCGCCACCCTGCCCACCGCGGCGTGCCTGGCCAACGCCGTTCACGACGCGACCGGCTGGCGACCCTACGACATGCCCATCCGCCCCGACCGGCTCCTGGAAGGACTGGGTACGTGAGCACCGAGCCCGATCCCACCGACCTCACCGGCCTCGCGGACGCCGTACGGGCCCGCGGCGGCGAACTGCGCGCCGGCGGCACCGACACCGGCGCCCGGCAGCGCAGCGGCGTCTCCACCGGGCCCTTCACCGACCTCGACGGCGCCGCCGGCCTGCGCGGCACCACGGTGCTGCCCGACGGAGGGCTGCGGATCGGCGCCCTGACCACCCTCGCCGCGCTGGCCGCCGACCCCCGGGTGCGCGCCGGCTGGCCCGCCCTCGCGGCGTCGGCCGCCACCGCGGCCACCCCGCAGATCCGCGCCGCGGGCACCCTGGGCGGCAACCTGCTGCAGCGCAACCGCTGCTGGTACTTCCGCAACCCGCACGTCGGCTGCCTGCAGAAGGGCGGTGCCGGCTGCCCCGCACGCGAGGGCGACCACCACTTCGGCGTGGTCAGCGGAGCGGGCCCCTGCATCACCCCGCACCCGTCCACCCTCGCGATGGCCCTGCTCACCTACGACGCCGAGGCGGAGATCCACGAGGAGGCGCCGCGCAGCGTCGCCGCGTTGTACGGCGACGGCGAGCAGCTCCACCGGGCCGACCACCTGCTGCCGCCGGACCGCATCCTCACCGCGGTCCGGCTGCCCGCACCGCTGCCCGGCGAACGCGCCGCCTGCCACCGGGCCACCAGCCGGGCCCACGCCGAGTGGCCCCTGGTCGAGGCCACCGCCCGGCTCGCCTTCGACGGAGCCGTCGTCACGCACGTCGCCGTCGCGGCGGGCGCGGTGGCGCGCGTCCCGCTGCGGCTGCCGGAGGTGGAGGCGGCACTGATCGGCCGCGAGGCGACCCCCTCGGCCCTCGCCGCGGCGGCGGAGACCGTACTGAGCCGCTGCCGGCCGCTGCCGCAGACCGGCTACAAGACCACGCTGTTCCGCGACACCGTCCTCGAGGTGCTGGAACGGGCGGCCGGGGGCGCGGCCGCCGCCGGCCGGGACCACTGAACACCCGTTCCGCACGCCGGGACCGCGCGCCGATTTTTTGGCATCAGAGGCCAACTATTCGCCCGGCCGCCGCCGGGAGGACTACAAAGGTCGAGACCGAACCGAAACCGAAACCGAATCCGGCGATGGGGACCACGTCACCCGTCGGCGATCGGTACATGTCGAAGGCGGTGGATGCGCGTGCGTGAGTACAGCAAGGTCGAAACGGATCCGTTCAGATTACTTCAGAGGAGTCCGGAAACCGGCTCCTCCACCTGATGCAGGCGGCCATGCTGAAACCCGTGTCGTTTTCCTCGGCGTACGCATCGGTGGACGAGTACCGGCTCCTGACGTCGACCATCCGGTCGAGAGCCGCAGATGCTCACGGTATTTTTAGCATGGCCCGCCAGGGGGGCGGGGGAGGATCCCGGGACGAATTCCGGCGGGAATCCCACCTCCCCCTCCGCATTCAGCTCCGAGGCTTGTTCATCGAGCTCTACATCGAGCTCCGCCTGCAGGACGCGGGCCCTCGCATCATCGGATTCCGCAACACCTTCGAGAACGGCCAGGCGCCGCCGGAGGCGTACGTGCGCCACGTACGGGACGCGGCCGCCCCGCCGGGGATCCGCCGGACCCAGGAACTGCCGTTCGGCGGCCGGCGACGGGACCTCGAGACGGCCGCGGGCGTGCGGCGTACGGGGATCCTCCTGGGAAGGCGCCCCCTGGGCGACGCGGTCATGTGGCTGCACCGCAACCGCGATCCGAAATCCACTGCGCACGGAATGCTCGTGCTTTCGGTGATGCTCTGCGAGGCCGCCCGATTTCCCGCACTGGCCGATGCTATGTCACGCATCTGGATGACCGGGGGAAGGCTGCCGGAAGCAGTGGGAGCCGAAAAATTCTCAAACAGACACCCATCCAAAGGCGTTGGGGCGCCGAAGAAGGAACGAAGCCCTCACCGGGGGCTCGTTTCCACCCCGCACGATCTGCGATTCCCGTCCTGGGGATCCACGGAACAGGAGCGAATGTGATAGTCAAGCGCGCCGGTCGCCACGTGGTTCTCACCGCCGTACCCGCCGCCGTGTTCCTGACCCTCGGTCTTTCGGGACCAGCTCTCGCGGAGGGCGGAAAGGCGTATCAGATCGACCTGGCGCAGCTGAACAAGTCGGGCTCCCGCGGCACGGTGATGCTCAGCCTCAAGGGGAACCAGCTGACCGTGCAGATCGAATCCGAGGGCATGGTGCCCGGACAGCCGTCGGCCCAGCACCTGCACGGTTCCACGAAGGGGCACGACTTCAAGTGCCCGGACGCGACCGACGACACCAACCGCGACGGGATCCTCAGCAACACCGAGGCCACGCACGACTACGGCGACATCAACATCTCCCTCACCACGACGGGGGACACCAACCCCGCCAGCGGTCTCGCCGTGGAACGCATGCCCAAGGCCGACAAGCAGGGCAAGGTCTCCTACAAGCGGACCCTGACCGTCGGCCCGGACGTGGTCGAGCACATCAAGGACCTGCACGTCGTGCAGCACGGCATCGACCGCAACAAGAACGGCAAGTACGACTTCGAGGGGGCCGGCAAGAGCGAGCTCGACCCGAAGCTTCCCCAGGAGGCCACGGCCCCGACCAACTGCGGGGAGGTCAAGGGCGCGGCCGTCGGGTCGCTCCCGGTCGGAGCCATCGAGACCGGCGGCGGTTCCGAGCAGGCGGCGCAGAGCACGTCCGTGCCCGTGACGGTCCGCGACGGTGTGGCGATCACCGTGCTCGCGGTGGCGGCCGGTGCGGTGGCCCTCTCCCGCAAGCGGGCGTCCGCCGTTCCCGTTGCCGTCCGCACCGGCCGGGAGAGCACCGGGGGCGGCGCGTGAAGCGGACCCCCGCGCCCGACATGAGCACGAATACGAGTACGAGCACGAGTACGAGCAAGGTGCGGTCGCGGCCCCGGCGCCGCACCGCGGGCCCCCTGGCGGCGGCGGCCCTCGGCGCCCTGCTCCTCGCGGGATGCGGAGGCCAGAACGCGGTCAAGCCGCCCGCCCCGCAGGGGCAGGCCGGGGCGCCCGGCGCCGCCGCTCCCGGCGCGCCGGCTCCCGCGGGCGACGGCGCCGCGGCACCCGCGGACACGTCGCAGAGCGGTACCGGCGGCGGCGCGGCCAAGGCCGGACCCGCCCTCGCCCGGTCGGAGCCGCAGAAGATCGCGATCCCCTCGCTGGGCCTGACCAGCACGCTGGAGACGCTGCGGCAGAACCCCGACGGCACCATGCAGACCCCGAAGGACCCCGCGCTCGCGGGCTGGTACGAGCCGGGGCCGACCCCCGGCTCCCAGGGACCGGCCGTGATCGCAGGGCACGTCACGTGGAACGGAGCATCAGCGGTGTTCGAGAAGCTGAAGACGATGAAGGGCGGTGACACCATCAAGGTGACGCGCAAGGACGGCAAGACGGTCACGTTCACCGTGGACCGGGTCGGCGAGTACCCGAAGGCGGAGTTCCCCACGCTGGAGGTCTACAAGAACCTCGACCACGCGGGCCTGCGCCTGGTGACCTGCGGCGGGGACTTCGACCCCAAGAAGCACTACTACGACAGCAACGTGGTCGTGTTCGCCCGCATGACGGACGCCGCGTAACCGGCGCCGCGGGGCAGGGCCGAGAAGACGTCCGCCGGTCGCAGACCACCCCACTGCGGCCGGCGGGCCCGGCCGTCGCGACGGACGTTTCATCCGCCGGATCGTGAGCAGGCGAGCCTTCGTCATCACCATCCCACGGAAGGAGCAAGCAATGTCCGACGTGTCGCGACTCCCGGGCCGGGCCGGACACCACTGGGAGTGGCAGGCGCAAGCGGCCTGCCGGGGCCTGGGCTCGCGCAGGTTCTTCCACCCGGCGGGAGAACGCGGTGAGGACCGCGCGGCCCGCGACGAGGCGGCGAAGGAGATCTGCTCCGGGTGCCCGGTGCGCGAAGCGTGCCTGCGGCACGCGCTGAGCACCGGTGAGGCGTACGGGGTGTGGGGCGGACTCACCGAGGAGGAACGCCGGAGCCGCACGGCCCGCAGGAGCGCGACCGCGGCGGCCTGACGCCCCGCTCAGGGAAGGCCGGTGCTCAGCGGCAGCGTCGCCCCCGCGCGTACGGAATTGATGACCGCCTCGTGCAGGGCGCGGCTCGCCTCCTCACTGGGGCACGGGACGGGGCTTCCGGCAAGGGGAAGCCAGTCGGACGCCCCGCTGTACTGCACCGTGACGTGCGCCAGACCGTCGACCTCGGTCCACGTGGTGTGGATGTCGAGTTCACCCGTGAGGACGGGTCCCTCCTCGCCGGTCATGACTCCGTCCCGGCCGGCGAAGATCCCGCGAGTGGTCCATGATGCCCAGCTCATCCGGCCTCCTTGCCGCACTGCGCGCAGCGCACTGCACTCGTCGTCCTGCCAGTGTGAACGCGTCGGCCCTCCCGCGCCCTGTGGGCGCGGTGCAGCCGCTCTCCGGACCCGGAACGTGCACGTGAAAGGGGGTGCGCCGGCCCGTGTGGTGCACGTAGGGTCGGCCTGCCTCCCGGCTCGGGGGGCGACTGCCAGATCATGGCTCCGGACGGATCGACGGGTATCTACGGGTATGGACCTTCTCCCTTTCGCCGCTGTGCACGCCGCCACGGTGGCCGGCTGGCCCGCCTCGGCCGGTGAGGTCGCCCTGTGGTGCGGCCGGCAGGAGTTTCCCGTGTCCGCGCGGACGGTCGCCGACTGGCAGCGGGACCCCGACGTCCGGGCCCACGTCCTCGTCGAGGACGGGAGGGCCGTGGCCTACGGCGAGCTGTGGTTCGACGCCGAGGAGGACGAGGTCGAGCTGGCCCGGATCATCGTCGCGCCGGACACCCGGGGGACGGGCCGGGGCCGCGAGCTGGTGCGGGCACTCCTCGCCCGGGCCGTGGCAGCGGGTTACCAGGACGTCTTCATGCGCGTCCACCCGGACAACGACAGGGCCCTGCGATGCTACCGCGGCGCCGGTTTCGCGCCCGTCGCCCCCGGCCTGGCCGCATCCTGGAACGAGGCGCAGCCGGTCGCCTACGTCTGGCTGCAGGGCGCGCGTGACGGCGCCGGCGCGCCCTGACCTAAGGTTTTCCCGGTGATCTCCCAGAACGACGGCTCCGATGAGCCGCCTCACGTCGCCGTCCGCTGCCAGGACAACGCGTCCGTGCGGGTCGGCTTCCACGACCGGCACAGCTCCGACGGCCACTGCGTGCACTACGCGGTCGAAGTGCGGGCGCCCGGGATGCGCGCACGCCTCGACGACGCCGTCGCATGGATCGGTGACGGCCGTGGTCTCGCCCGGTTCCTGGAGCAGCTGGCCGCGGACTTCCGTGGCTGGGACGGCGAACGGTGCTGGACGAGCGACGACCGCGACCTCGGTGTGTCCGCGGCCTTCGGGCCGGGTGGGTACGTCGACCTGACCTGGACCCTGCGCCCCTGGCGGCGCGACGCGGGCGGCTGGAGCGCATCGGTGACCACACGGCTGGAAGCGGGGGAGCAGATGGCGTCCCTCGCCGCTGACGTCCGCCACTTCCTCGACGAGGGCGCCGCCCGCTGACCTCGCCCCGGTCAGGGGAGCGGCAGGCCGGGCCCGGCGCGGTGCGCGGGGACACCGGCGAGCTTGTCCGGGTTCGTGATGGAGAAGACGGCGGCGATCCGCCCGCCGTCCGGTGTCAGGTCCACGATCACCGCGGCGAGCGGACCGTCACCGCCGAGGACCAGCGCGCACGGGTCGCCGGCCACCCACCGGTACCCGATGTCCAGCCCCGCCGCGGGCAGGCCCCGGGCCACCGCGGCGAACACGGCGGCCACCCGCTCGCCGCCGTGCACGGGCCGCAGGCTGACCGCCGGGCCCTTGCCGCCCCCGTCGGTCCACAGGGTGACGTCCGGTGCCAGGACCTCCATCAGCGCCCGCAGGTCCCCGCCCAGCGCGGCCTCGGCGAACCGCTCGGTGACCCGGGCGTGCAGATCCGGTACGGGCCGGTGCCGCGGGCGGCGCTCGCGCACATGGCGCCGCGCGCGGGTGGCGAGCTGACGCACCGCTGCCGGTGAGCGGTCCAGGATGAGCCCGATCTCCGTGTGCGGGAACCCGAACACCTCGTGCAGCACGAACACGGCGCGTTCGAGCGGCGACAGCGTCTCCAGGACGACCAGGACCGCCATGGACAGCGCCTCGGCCCGCTCCGCGCCGCTGCCGACCGCGTCGAACTCGCCCGGGAGCAGGGGCTCGGGCAGCCACGGCCCGACGTAGGCCTCCCGGCGGCGGCCGATGTCCGCGCGCCGGGCCAGGGCCTGGTTGACGGCGATGCGCACCAGATAGGCGCGGACGTTGTCCACCGGGCCGGCGGCCGGCCGGCGGTTGCGGGCGGACCAGGCCAGCCATGCCTCCTGCAGGACGTCCTCGGTGTCGGCGATGCTGCCGAGCATGTTGTAGACCACCGAGAACAGCAGCTCGCGGTGTCCGAGGAACTGGTCGGTGACGAAGTCGGCCGTCGTGGACGTCGTGACCGTCGTGGCCGCGGTGGCCGGGGTGTCCGCGGTGGGTGTCATGGGCTTCGTGGGCACGGGTGTCCTCCCTCTCTCCGCACCCAAGAGCCCGCTCCCGCCCCCGAATGTGACACGGACCGGTCGACTGTGAGCCGGGACACAGATCGCGGCCCCGATGTCACAGTCCGGGCCGGTCCTCCCCTCGGATACGGCATCCGGAGAGGAAAGCCTCCCGGACCCACGGCAGGAGGAGGAGACCCCGATGTCTCGCACCCGCATCCACAACGTCCGCGTGTTCGACGGAGAACGCACCCTCGACGCCACGACCACCGACGAGGTGGTGCTCGACGGCGGACTCGTCACCGAGGTCGGCTCCGGCGCCCACGGCCCGTTCGACGCCGAGTTCGACGGCCGCGGCGGAACCCTGCTGCCGGGACTCGTCGACGCCCACACCCACGTGTTCGACGGCAGCCTGGCCGAGGCCTTGCGCCACGGCGTCACCACCGAACTCGACATGTTCTGCCCGCCGCGCCCGCTGGCCCGTCACCGGCGGCTCGCGGCCGCCCGCGACGACGTGGCCGACCTGCGCAGCGCCGGCATCCTGGCGACCGCACCGGGCGGACATCCGCTCCAGCTCCTGAAGGACCTGCCGGGTGACGTCCTCGACCCGGCCGACATACCGGAGTTCGACTTCGTGACCGACCCGGCACAGGCTCCCGCCTTCGTCGCGGCACGGCGGGCCGAGGGTTCCGACTACCTCAAGCTCGTCATCGACGACGGCGCCACGCACGACACCGACCTGCCGTCCATGACCCTGCCCGTCGCCCAGGCACTCACCGCGGCGGCGCACGCGGCCGGCCTGCGGGTCGTC
Organism: Streptomyces erythrochromogenes; assembly: GCF_040684695.1. Classification (GTDB taxonomy): domain Bacteria; phylum Actinomycetota; class Actinomycetes; order Streptomycetales; family Streptomycetaceae; genus Streptomyces; species Streptomyces erythrochromogenes_C. Next base: position 20,558 of record NZ_JBFBGM010000024.1, on the reverse strand, counting down.
GCCCACGCGATCACGGCAGCCGAGGCGCACCGGGCGCTCGACGCCGGCGTGGACGGCCTCGCCCACGTCTGGGCCGACCTCGCGCCCGGGGACCCGCGATCGCGCCGGCTGGCCGAACGCATCCGCGCGCAGGGCGCCTTCGTCGTCTCCACCCTCGTATGGTTCGAGACGCTCACCGCCCGGCGCACGCCCGCGCCCGGCGGCTGTGCGCACCCCGGCGACCTCGCCAACGCCGTCGGAGCACTGCGCGCCCTGCACGCGGCGGGCGCCGCCGTCCTCGCCGGGACGGACGCCAACCCGTTCGCACCCGCCCACGGCGCCGCCCTGCACCGGGAACTGCAACTCCTCACCGAGGCGGGCCTCGGCCCGGAAGAGGCCCTCGCCGCGGCCACCGCGGTCCCCGCCCGCCACTTCGGCCTGACCGACCGCGGCCGCATCGCCCCCGGTCTGCGGGCGGACCTCCTGCTGACCGAAGGTGATCCCACGCGCGACGTCCACGCGCTCGCCGCGCCCACCGCCGTCTGGCGGGGAGGCATCCGCACCACCCCCTGACCGGCCCACCCGGGGGTTTCCGCGCCGCCCCGCGCCGGGCGGAGGTCCGATCGGCGGACTTGCGGACCGGCGCGGGGTCGCCGCCGCCCCGACGGGATACGGATGTCGTCGCCGCACCACGACCGGGCCACCGCTTCCAGGGAGACTTCGATGAGCTGTATCAACCGACGCGACCTCGCTCTGCTGGCCCTGCGGGCCGGAACCGGAGCGGTGCTCATGGCGCACGGTACGCAGAAGCTGTTCGGGTGGTTCGGTGGTGGGGGCCTCGACAAGACGGCGGCCGCGATGGAGCACATGGGCTTCACCCCGGGCCGGCAGAGTGCGCTGGCCGCGGGACTCGGGGAGACCGGGGGAGGGGCACTGCTCGTACTGGGCCTGGCCACGCCGGCGGCCGGCGCCGCCGCGGCGGGAGCCATGGCCGGTGCCGTCTCCGTCCACGCCCCGGCGGGCTTCTTCGCCCAGGGCGGGGGATTCGAGTACCCGGCCTTCCTCGGATTCACCGCGGCGGCCATCGGCCTCGCCGGGGCGGGCCGCTACTCCCTCGACCACGCCACCGGCCACACCTTCGACCAGCGGTGGATGCTCGGCCTGGCCTTCACCGCGAGTGCCCTCGCGGCGGCGGCCGTGGTCACCAAGCGCGCGCAGGGCCGGTCGGAGAGCGCCGAGGAGGAGTGATCGGCCGGGCCCGGCAGCCGATCAGCGGCTGGCGGTGATCCATCGCACGAGGGCCGCGTTGACCGTGTCGTCGAGCGCGGACAGGGTGCGGATGGCCGCCATGTCACCGGGCAGCGGTGGGACGCCGACGGCGGTCAGCGCCGCATGGAGGTCCAGGCGCCGCCGGTCCCAGGGCTTCAGGGACGGGGCGGGGCGGGAGCCGGACGGCTCTCGCCCCGCCTGCGGATCCGCCGCGCCCAGGGGAGAGGGGCCGTTGCTGTCGAACGGCTCCTGGGGCGCGTCGTCGCAGGACAGGGACTCGGCACGATCGGCCCCCGGGAACCGGTAGGGGTCGAGGGTCAGCCGAGGGACCGTATCCGCTGACGGGGAACACTGCCAGGACTCCACACGAACCTCCCGGGTCGGCTGAGCTGTTTGCCTGCTGTCCGCGTCCGGCCCGGCCCGGTCGTGGTCGAACGGGCCGGGCTCCGTGCGGTTCCCGGCGTCCTGCCGGGGAGCCACACTCTGGCCCGTACCGCCGCAGACCGCCACATCCGGTGATCGGTGTTTCTCAATGCGGACATGTCCGTAACCCTCGTTTGTAAGAGGCAGGAGTCACGGGCGGGTTGACGCGGAAGGCCCGGATGAGCAGCTCATGCGCGCCGTGCCGCGCGGGGTGCGCCGAACGGGGTCGGGGTCCTGTAACAGGCGGCGCCGGGGGGAGTCCGCACGCGGAGTGACGGGCCGCTCCCCATCAAATACCCAGGGGGGTATTTGACAGGGCCGCTCCGAGGCCTCTACGGTCGTGAGGAAGATACCCCAGGGGGTATTTGCGATCTCGCGAATATACCCCCATGGGTATATGGGTCGCGTGCTACGGAGGTTCTTCCATGTTCTTCGCCCAGTACTACCTCGACTGCCTCTCGCAGGCGTCGTACATGATCGCCGACGAGGTCACCGGTCAGGCCGTGGTCGTCGATCCGCGCCGGGACGTGGCCGAGTACCTGGCCGACGCCGAGGCCCGCGGGTTCCGCGTCGTCGGCGTGATCAACACCCACTTCCACGCCGACTTCGTCGCCGGACACCTGGAGCTGGCCGCCCGAACCGGCGCCTGGATCGGCTACGGCCGCCGCGCCGAGACCGAGTACCCCATCCGCAAGCTCGCCGACGGCGAGATCATCACTCTGGGTGACGTCGCCCTGGAGATCATGGAGACGCCGGGCCACACCCCCGAGTCGATCAGCGTGCTGGTCCACGAGCGCCGGCCGCACGGCCGCGACACCGTCCCGTACGGCGTCCTCACCGGAGACGCCCTGTTCATAGGCGATGTGGGACGTCCCGACCTGCTCGCCTCCACCGGTGTGACCGCGGAAGAGCTCGGCGCCATGCTGTACGACAGCGTGCAGAACAAGCTGATGGGCCTGCCCGACGAGGTGCGCGTCTTCCCCGCACACGGCGCCGGATCCGCCTGCGGCAAGAACCTCTCCACCGAGAAGCAGTCCACCATCGGTGCCGAGCGGGCCACCAACTACGCCTGCGCGCCCATGAGCCGGGACGCGTTCGTGGCCGTCGTGACCGCCGGCCAGTCCGCGGCCCCCGGCTACTTCGCCCACGACGCGGACCTCAATCGCAAGGACCACGCGCTGTTCGACCCGGCCGGCGCTCCCCGGCCCCTGACACCCGCGGAGTTCATCGCCCGCCGTGCCGCCGGCGCCGTCGTGGTCGACGCCCGCGGACCCCAGGAATTCGCCGCCGGGCACCTGACCGGTTCGGTCAACGTCCCGGCGGACGGCCGGTTCGCCGAGCAGGCGGGCACCGTCCTGCCCACGGACGCGGACCTGCTCGTCATCGCACCGCAGAACCGCGAGGAGGAGATCGTCACCCGCCTGGCCCGGATCGGCTTCGACCGCGTGGCCGGCTACCTGCGCTCTCCCGAGGACGCCCTGACCGCCGTCGCCGAGCACGTCACGTCGGCCGGCCGGGTGACGGCGGCGCGCCTCCGCGCAGTCCTGGAGGGGGACAATCCGCCGGTCGTCGTCGACCTCCGCACCTGCGGCGAGCGCGGCGAGAACGGCTTCATCGACGGTGCCCTCCACATCCCGCTGGGCGAGCTGCCCCGGCGCCTCGACGAGCTCCCGCGGGACCGGCCGCTGGTCCTGCACTGCGCGGGAGGCCACCGCTCCTCGATCGGCGCGAGCCTGCTGCGCCACCACGGATTCACCGACGTGTCCGACATCCTCGGCGGCCACGCCGCCTGGGCGCTGCTGAGCGGGCCCGCCACCGTCGGCTGACCGCCTGCCGCACCGTACCGACGGTCGACGGCGCGTCCCCCCGACTCCCGCCCGCACGCGCAGAGCCGTACCCACCCCTGCCCCCACGTATACCCCACCCCGTATTTTCGGGGTGGGTCCCCACCAGGAGCCCTCATGACGACCCGGACCTCCCGCGACGCCGCCCTGCCCCCCGCCGCACTGCAGCACCTGCTCGCGAACGGCGACGCCCCCCGCCTGCTGGACGTGCGCACCCCCGGCGAATTCCGGACGAGCCACATTCCCGGCGCCCACAACGTCCCGCTGAGCATCCTGCGCGAACACGTCGCCGACCTCCGCACGCACCTGGACGGGGGCGTCGTCCTCGTCTGCCGATCCGGCAGCCGCGCCGCACAGGCCCAAGAGGCACTTGCCGGGGCCGGCCTCGCCGACCTGAGCGTCCTGGACGGCGGCATGCTGGCCTGGGAGGCCGCCGGGGCCCCCGTCGAGCGGGGCGAGGCCCGCTGGGACCTGGAGCGCCAGGTCCGGCTGGTCGCCGGATCCGTCGTACTGGCCACCGGCGTCGCAGGCCTGTTCCTGCCGGGCGTGCACCTGATCGGCACGGCCATCGGCGCCGGCCTGACCTTCGCCGCGCTCAGCAACACCTGCGCGATGGGCATGCTGCTGTCCAGGCTGCCGTACAACCGCGGTTCGCGCACCGACGTCCGGACCGTCATCGCCTCGCTGCGGGGCCGTTCGTGATCGCACTCGTCCTCGCCGCCTCCGTCCTGATCGGCATCAGCCTGGGGACCCTCGGCGGTGGCGGGTCCATCCTGACCGTGCCGATCCTCGTGTACCTCGCGGGCATGGAGACCAAGGAGGCCGTCGCCACCTCGCTGTTCGTGGTCGGCGCCACCAGCGCCGTCGGACTCCTCCCGCACGCCCGGGCGGGCCGCGTCCGTCTGCGCACCGGGATGCTCTTCGGCGCGGTCGGCATGGCCGGCGCCTACGGGGGCGGGCGCCTCGCCGAGTACGTCCCCGGGAACGCCCTGCTGATCCTGTTCGCGCTGATGATGCTCGCCACCGCGACCGCCATGCTCCGCGGGCCCCGCGAGCGGGACGCGGGCGGCTCCGACCGTCGCGAACTCCCCGTCAAGCACGTGGCCGTGCAGGGACTCGCGGTCGGCGCGGTCACCGGCCTGGTCGGATCCGGCGGCGGATTCCTGGTCGTTCCGGCACTCGCGCTGCTCGGCGGACTGTCCATGAGCGCCGCCGTCGGCACCTCGCTCCTGGTCATCGCCATGCAGTCCTTCTCCGGACTCGCCGGCCACCTGGCCGGGGTCCGGATCGACTGGGGCACGACCCTGATGGTGACCGCCGCGGCCGTCGTCGGCAGCCTGATCGGCGGCCGCTTCGCCGGGCGCATCCCGCCGGGCGCCCTGCGCACGGCGTTCGGCTGGTTCGTCGTGGTCATGGGCGTCTTCGTCCTCGGCCGGCAGATACCCGCCGCCGTCTGGGCGAGCCCCCTGGTCTGGAGCGGCGCCGGACTCGCCGCGGCTGCGACGGCCGCGGCGGCAGCGGTGGCCCGGGGACGGGGGCGTGGACGGCGAAGGGTGCCCGGTCCGCGGCCCGGCGCCGGCGTGCTCCCGGCGAACGCGCACGAGCCGAGCGCAACCCCCTGATCGGATACCCCACGGGGTACCCTGGGAGGAGCAACGGCGAAAAGGAGATACCCGGTGAAGGTGGAAGAAGAGGCGGCGACCGCGGTCCTCAACCGGCTGCGGCGGGCGCAGGGTCAGCTCGCCGGCGTCATCGCGATGATCGAGGCGGGGCGGGACTGCAAGGACGTCGTCACCCAGCTCGCGGCCGTCTCGCGCGCCCTCGACCGGGCCGGCTTCAAGATCGTCGCCAGCGGTATGCGCCAGTGCCTCGCGGAGAGCGAGGAAGGGGCACCCCCGATGACCGAACAGGAACTGGAGAAGCTGTTCCTCACCCTCGCCTGACGGGTCCCGGGCGGACTCGCACCACGGCCCGGCGCGCTTTCGGTGCGCCGGGCCGTGGTGGTGTGCGGGGCCGGGACCGCTCAGTGCCCGTCGTAGACGCCGAAGATGTCGATGACGAGATCGATGTTGCTGCCGCTGCGGTTGAAGAAGTCGACGATGCCGTTGGCGCCGAGGCTCGCCTGGACCAGGTTCGGCACGGTCTTGCCCGTCGTCCAGTTCAGGGTCGAGGAGTTCGGCGCGACCGGCGGCGTGTGCGTCTTGTTCTCGTACTGCCACAGGGCGTTGGGGTCGGGGGCGACCGTGAGGTGACCCGCGCCGCCGGTGTTGGTGACCGTGGTGTTCAGCACCATGGCGGTGGCCGTGGTGTTCTCCTCGCCGAACGTCGAGTAGATGTAGCGGTAGGGCTTCAGCGGCCCGGAGGGCCACTGCGCCGGGTTGCGGGTGTCGAGGTCGCGGACGGGTCGGACCGGGATGTAGGCGCTCCGACCGTCCGGGCTGTAGTGGCCGACGACGTCGACGATGACGTCGGCCGGGTCCCAGCCGCCGTTGCGGACGATGATCCTGCCGTCCGGGCCGACCGGCACGATCACCGAGTTGGCGATGGTCTGGCCGCCGGTGAAGTTCACGTTGGAGGTGTTCGGAGCGCTCTGGCCACTGGGGAAGACGGTCAGGTGACCGGCCCCCCGCGGGTTGGTGACGGTCACGTTGAGCGCCACGGCCCTGGCGCCGGCCGGGACGCCGCGGGTACCGGTGACCTGGACGCCGAACTGGGTGCGTCCGGGGACCATGCCCCTGGACGTGCCGAGGCCCTCACGGGTGTCGACGAAGCGCGTCGGGTCCATCGGCGTGTAGCCGTTGGCCGAGGTCCGGGTGAAGTAGCCCGTCACGTCGGCGATCAGGTCGACGCCCTGTTCGCCGCTGTTGTAGAGGTTCACGTAGCCGTTCTTGCCGACCGGCACGATGACCAGGTTCGGTACCGAGTCGCCGGCGGCGTAGTTCACGTTCGACGTGGTCGGACGCTCCGTCCCGTCGGCGTACGCGCGGACGTGACCGGCGGTCCTGGTGTTGGTGACCGTGACGTTGAGGACGACGGCGGCGACGTCGGCGGGGATGCCGCTGTTGCCGGCGACCTTCACGCGGGTCTCGCCCCACGCCGGTACCTGGGCGGCCTGAGCGGCGCCCGTGCCGTCCCGGGTGTCGAGCAGACGGGTGGGGCTGTGCGGGGTGAACTCGGAGCCCGGGGTGATGAAGGGCATCTCGTTGGTCGCCGACGGGCCGTTCGCACCGTCGGGGCCGTAGACGGTGACCTTGACCGTGTAGCTGCCCACCTCGGCGTACAAGTGTTGGGAGGCCTTGGTCCCGCTGCCGGTGGCGACTTCGCTGCTGGACGTCCCGTCGCCCCAGTCGATCACGAGCGTGAGCGGCGTGCCCAGGGTGCTCGTGATCTCGGACTTCAGGTCGATCATGCGGGCGCTGCCGGCCGTCCCGCTGAGGCCGACCGTCAGGTCGGCGCCCGCAGCGGCGCCCGGGGCCTTCGGAGCGACGGCGGTCTTGTTCCCCGCGGCCGGCAGGTTCCGCGTCACCGACCGGTCGGCCGGGCTGCTGAAGGTGAACGCGTTCGCGGCGCTCTTGAGCAGGTCCTTCGGCGAAGTGACGCCGTGGGCGCCGTCGGTGGACGGCCCCGCGGCCTGGGCCGTGCCCCCCGGCATGATCCCGACGCCTGCCGCGATGACGGCAGCGGAAATTACGAGTCGGCGACTGCGCACCGGCCCCCCTGGTGTGGTCGAACGTTCGAGTCGATCTCGAAGATCCGCTCACAGTACAGATACGTACCACCCGGTAACGAACGGCTTTTGCGACGGCGCGACCGCCTTGACGGCCGTTTGTGCCGCCGCAGTGCCACCGTGTGTGTCGTGGTTCACGCGGCCGCCGCGAAACCGGGGTTCAGCTCGTGCGGGTCAACGGCGCTCCGCCGAAGCGCACACCGGCCAGGCCGTGCGCCATGAGGTTGCGGATGTTGGCGTGATCGGAGCCGTCCGGCGTCGCCAGCACGCTGCGGTAGTGCTCACCGAACGCCTGCAGCGCCTCCTGGTCGCTCAGCCCCTCCAGCAGGGCCAGACCCAGCGTCTTGCAGGAACCCTCGTTCTCACCCGCGGCATTGTCCAGCTCCCCGTTGCGGAACGCCTGCGGCTGGTACGCGTAGTGCGCGGCGACGAAGGCCAGGGTGCCGGCGAACTCGTGCTCACCCGACGCAAGGCTCGTCCGCAGCGCATCCAGATCAGTCATGTTGGTGTCCCCTGGGTTGGACGGACGGTCCGGTTGCCGTCCGTGACCGGGGGACCATACCCCTTGCGACCCGGACACCAGCAATCGGGCCACATGTCGGAACGAGCGACATCTGCGCAGGTCACGACGTGCGTCCGGGTGATCGGCCGACGGCCCGTGCCGGGCGGCGGGGGTCGGGCGGCTCCGTTGTCAGTGCCGGGCACGATGATGACCTTCATGACCGAAAACAGTGCCCTGCTCTCTCCTGCCGCCTACATGGAGGCCGTGACCACCGCCGTCGCAGCGTCGGCCGCCTACTACGGCGACGGGACCACCCCGCTCGGCGACGACGAGTACGACGGGCTGCTGCGCGCCATCGCAGCCTACGAGGAGGCCCACCCGGACGAGGCGCTCGCCGAGTCGCCGACCGGAAAGGTGGCGGGCGGGGCCGTGCAGGGGGACGTGCCGCACTCGGTGCCGATGCTCTCCCTCGACAACGTCTTCGACGCCGACGAGCTCGCCGAGTGGGCCGCAGGGCTGGAACGGCGCCTCGGTCACCCTGTGACCGCCTGGTGCGTCGAACCCAAGCTCGACGGCCTCGCGGTGGCAGTCCGGTACCGCGGTGGCCGGCTCGTCCAGGTCCTCACCCGCGGCGACGGCCTGGCCGGCGAGGACATCACCCACGCCGCGGACGCCGTCCTCGGACTGCCGCCCGTGCTCACCCGGCCGATCGACGTCGAGCTGCGCGGCGAAGTACTGCTGACGACCGCGCAGTTCGAGGAGGCCAACCGGATCCGCCTCGCCCACGAGGCCACCCCCTTCGCGCACCCGCGCAGCGGAGCGGCCGGCACGCTGCGCGCCAAGGACCGCCCCTACCGCATCGAGCTGACCTTCTTCGCCTACAGCGCGATCGGCCTGGACGACCTCGGCCACGCGGCCCTGCTGGAGGACCTGGCCGCGCTCGGTGCGAACACGGCCGCCAGCACGGCCGCCGCCCCGCTGCGCTGCGAGACCCTGGAGCAGGTACAGGAGCGCATTGACGTGATCGCCGGCCTGCGCGGCGACCTGCCGTTCGGGATCGACGGTGTCGTCGTCAAGGCCGACACGGCCGAGGACCAGCGCCGGGCGGGCAACGGCTCGCGCGCCCCGAGATGGGCGGTCGCCCGGAAACTGGCGGCCGAACACAAGGTGACGCGCCTGCTGGCGGTGGAGTGGAACGTCGGCCGGACCGGGATCATCGCCCCGCGCGCAGTCCTGGAGCCCGTCGTCATCGACGGAGTGACGGTCACCTACGCCACACTCCACAACCCCTCGGACATCACCCGGCGCGGGCTCATGATCGGCGACCAGGTGTTCGTCTACCGGGCGGGCGACGTCATCCCCCGGGTCGAGGCACCGCTCGCCGACCAGCGCACCGGCGCCGAGAGCCCGATCGTCTTCCCCGAGGCGTGTCCGCGCTGCGGCGACGGGATCGACAGCTCCGAGCAGCGGTGGCGGTGCGTACGGGGCCGCAGCTGCCAGGCCGTGGCCTCGGTGATCTACGCGGCCGGCCGGGACCAGCTCGACATCGAAGGTCTCGGCGGCACCCGCGCGATCCAGCTGGTGGAGACCGGCCTGGTCAAGGACATCGCCGATCTCTTCACCCTGACCCGCGAGCAGCTCCTGGGCCTGGAGCGGATGGGCGAGACCAGCGCCGCCAACCTCCTGGCCGCGATCGAAACCGCCCGCGGGGCCGCGCTGAACCGCGTGTTCTGCGCCCTCGGCGTCCGCGGGACCGGGCGCACCATGTCCCGCCGCATCGCCGCGCACTTCGGCTCGATGGCCGCCATCCGGGCCGCCGACGCCGAGACCCTGGCCGGGGTCGACGGCATCGGCACCGAGAAGGCCCGCGTCATCGAGGCCGAACTGGTCGAACTCGCCCCGCTCCTGGACAAGCTGCAGGCGCAGCAGGTCGGTACGCAGGTCACCGAGCCGCAGAGGCCCGCGGCCCCGGCGGCCGACGGAGGCGACGAGAGTGACGGGGGCGACGGCCAGGCCCCCGCGGGCGGCCCGCTGGCCGGCGAGGCCGTCGTGGTGACCGGCTCCATGACCGGCCCCCTCGCCGCGCTGTCGCGGAACGAGATGAACGAGCTGATCGAGCGGGCCGGTGGAAAGGCGTCGTCGTCGGTCTCCAAGCGCACCACCCTCCTCGTGGCGGGCGAGAAGGCCGGCTCCAAGCGCGCCAAGGCCGAGGAACTGGGCATCCGCATCCTCGACCCGGAGGAATTCGCCCTCCTCGTCGCGGACTTCCTCCCCACCGCCTGAAGGGACGTTTCGCCGCCGCGGCGGGTCAGTCCTCCTGCAGGTTGACGGAGCAGGAGACGGTGCCCTCGGAGTCCGGCTTGTCCTGACTCTCGTGGAGCTTGCCGTCGACGTAGACGCGGCAGGCGGTGCCGGGCGGCGCGTTGCGGACGGCGACGCCGTTGAATCCGAAGCCCACGTTCTGGGAGACCGACCAGGGCAGCGACTCGCTCGCCGTCTCCGTCTGGCCGGTCTCCCCGGAGAAGCTGTAGCCCATTTCGGCCTGCCCCGTCCCCGTCACCTCGAACTTCACGTCCCAGCTCGAACCGAAGAGTCCGCAGCCGGTGAGCGTCGTGGCGGCGAGCAGCGCCGCGCCGCCCGCCAGCAGCGCGGCACGGGCCGTGCGGCGCGGAAAGGGGGAACGGGAAAGGGAATTCACGGGGGCTCCAGACGTTCTGTGTGCGCTTGCTCCGACCATTCTGTGCGGCCGGAGCCGCCGCTCCCCACCGTCGAAAGGAGGCATCCGCACCCGGAGCCTCCACCAAAAGTACGTACCCGCCTTCCCGTCGCCGCCCCTCTGACCAGCGCCATCTATCCTCTTCGCCATGCCGCCCCCGCTCCCGACCGTGCTGACTTCCCCCAAGCCCGCCGTCGTCCTCCTCGCCGCCCTCTTCGCCGTGGTCGACGCAGGCGTGGTCAGCAGGACCAGGCTCGGACTCGCCGTCCTGGCCTGTGAGGTACTCGTCTGCTGCACGGTCGTCGTCACGTCCCGGGCCCTTCGGGCCGGCCGGCACGGGACGGCCTGCGTCCTGGCCGCGGGTGCGTCCGGGCTCTCGCTGCTGGTGACCTCGACGGTGCAGGAGACCGTACTGCAGCGGACACCCGGCTGGGCCGAACTGGCGGGCCTGCTGCTCCTGGTGTGCGTGACCTGCCGCTACTCCCGCGGACTGCCGCTCGTGCTCTCCGCGGCCGCACTGTTCGCCGCGACGACACGGCTCGGCCTGCGGGCACCCGGGCTCGCCGACGTGCCCCTGCTCAGCCCGCTGGACGGGTTCTTCACCCTGCTGCCGTCGGCCTTCGCCCTCCTGGGCCTCTACCTGCGCACCGAGGACCGGCGGCGGCGCTCGACGGCCGAGCAGGTGCGGCAGGCCGAACGACTGGAGCTGGCCCGCGACCTGCACGACCACGTCGCCCATCACGTCACGGCCATCATCGTGCAGGCCCAGGCGGGCGAACACGTCGCGGAGCGCGATGCCGCGACCGCCCGACGGCTGTTCGCCGACATCGAGCGGAGCGGCCAGGACGGTCTCGTGGCCATGAGCCGCATGGTCCGGCTGCTGCGCGACCCCGACACCCGGGAGGAAGCGGCCCCCACCACACCGACGCTGACCAGGGTCGGCGCCCTGGTACGCCGCGCCGACACACCGGAACAGCACACCTGGCTGACCGTCTCCGAGGACGTCGACAGCGCCACCTGGTCGCCGCAACTGGCCAAGTCCGTGGAGAGACTGGTTCAGGAAGGGCTGACCAACGTCCGCAAGCACGCCCGCGGCGCCACCTCCGTACACGTCCTGCTGGAGAGCGAAGGGGATCGCGTCGTCGTACGGGTACGGGACAACGCGACCGGCGGACCACGCGCACGCCCCCGGTTCCGCCCCAGCGGCTTCGGCCTGATCGGGCTGAGCGAACGGCTCACCGAACTGGGTGGTGAACTCGACTGCGGCCCCCTCCCCGAGGGCGGCTGGGAGCTGACCGCCGCGATACCCCTGACGTAGGGGCGGCGGCGGTCGCCGTCCACCGCCGCACCCCGCTGTGCCAACCTGAAGCCCCGGCGACGAGGCGCCGCCGGGACCCGACCTGTGCGAGGAGTACCCACGCGTGACTGTCACCGTCGTGATCGCCGACGACCAGGAGATGGTCCGGACCGGCTTCCGGCTGATCCTGGAGAGCCACGAAGGCATCTCCGTGGTCGGTGAGGCGTCCAACGGTGTCGAAGCCGTGGAGACCGTGCGGCGGCTCGCCCCCGACGTGTGCCTCATGGACATCCGCATGCCGGGTCTCGACGGCCTGGAGGCGACGAGGCTGCTGAGGACCGGCCCCCATGCCGCGGCATCGAACACCAAGATCGTCATCGTGACGACGTTCGACCTGGACGAGTACGCCTACCGGGCGCTGCGCGCCGGGGCCAACGGCTTCATCGTCAAGAACTCGGGCTCACGACTGCTCGTGGAAGCGGTGCACGCGGCGGCCCAGGGGGAGTCGCTCATCTCGCCGTCCACCACGGTGCGGCTGCTGAAACACCTGGGCGGGCCTGCGGACCGGCCGAACACGGAGCAACTGCGGCGCCTCACACCGCAGGAGCTGAAAGTCGCCACCCTGGTCGCACGCGGGCGGACCAACAACGAGATCGCCGCCGAGCTGACGTTGGCGGTCAGCACCATCAAGAGCCACCTGAGCCGGATCCAGGAGCGGCTCCCGGCCCGCAACCGCGTGGAGATCGCGGCGTGGGCCTGGGAGCACGGACTCGTCTCCTGAACCCGGCGGACCGGGCCGGGGCGGGGCGGGTCAGCGGGTGGTGTAGCCGCCGTTGAGGAAGAGGGTCTGGCCGTTGGCCCACCAGCCGTCGGTGAGCAGGTGGCGGACCCAGGGGACGATGTCCTCGATCTTGGTCAGGTCTCCGTTCATGGCGGAGGACTTGTGGTAGGCGACGGAGTCGTCGTCCTCGGCCGGGTAGAAGAACGAGGTGTCCATCGGGCCGGGGGCGATGTTGTTGACCGAGATGTTGCGCCCGAACAGCTCCTTGGACAGGGCGCGGGTGAAGTGCTCGACCGGGGCCTTGCTGCCGGCGTAGGAGGAGTACAGGCCGGTGTAGGCGGCCAGCAGGGAGGTGACGATCGTGATGATCTTTCCGCCGTCCTCCATCCGGCGGGCGGCCTCGCGCATCACGAAGAACGCCGCCTTGGAGTTGACCGCGAACATCCGGTCGTACTCCTCCTCCGTGATCTCGGTCAGAGGCTTCTTGAGGACCATGCCGGCGGTGTTGACGCTGATGTCGAGCCTGCCGAAGCGGCTGACGACCTCGTCGAAGACCCGCTCGACCTCGGACACCCGGGTGAGGTCGGCCTGCACGGCGAACGCCTCGCCGGGGCCCGCGTTGATCTGCGCGACGACGTCCTCGGCCTTGGCCCGCGAGGAGTCGTTGTTGTAGTGCACGGCAACCTTGGCGCCTTCCGCGCCGATGGTGGTGCTGATCAGCCCGCCGAGATTGCGGGAGGCGCCGCCCACGAAGGCGACCTTGCCGGCGAGCGTCTTCTCCGGAGTCTTCACCATGACTGTCTCCTGATGCGTGGAGGGGTGGTGTCCCTCGGTCGTTGTCGTCCGGTCCATCTGCCTCATGCAGCATGCGACGCGGCCGGGAGGGGGTCTTGGACGTTCCGCGCGGGGAGGTTGGACGATCCGCGCACGATCCGCGCACGACCACGTACGACCGCGCACGACCGCGCACGACCCGGGCTCGGTCCGGGCACCGGCGGTCCGCCGGTGGCTCACCGCCGCCGCACCGGTGCGGACGGTGACTCCCCTCGCGCCCGCGGGCCGGTGTGCGGGAAAATCAGCGGGTGGTCGGTTCGCGCATCAAACCCGGGCTGGAGTGCCTCACCAGCAGTGCCCAGGACATGGGGCACGCGGTGGTCGAGCGCACGGTGGAAGGTCCCGCCGACGTGCTCGGCGCCCCGGACACGCATGTGCTCGTCGTGCACACCGGAGCCTCGGCGACCCTGTCGTGGCACACGGACGGCACCGCCCACCGGGCGCGCTTCCACATGGGAGAAGCCCTGGTCAACCCGGCCGGCCACGTCTCGCGCCCGCGCTGGCACGACGAGGTCGGGCTGCTGTTGCTCTCCCTCGACCCGCAGTGGCTGGACACCCAGGCCCAGGAGGGCGGGGCACGCACGCACGGGACGCTGGAACTCGCCCCGGACTTCCACTTCACCGACCCGCTGCTGACCCTGCTCGTGCAGCGGCTGGCGGCCGAGTACGAGGCGCCCGGGCCGGTCGACTCCCTGTACGCCGAGTCCCTGGTCCAGGCGGCCGCGGCGGTCCTGCTGCGACGCAACACCGCGGGAACCGGCCCGGATCCCCGCGGCGGCGGCGGCCTGCCCGCCCGGCGCATGGCGGAACTGCGGGACTACATCCACCTGCACCTGGGGCGGCGCATCACCCTGGACGAGCTGTCCGCGGTGGCGGGCGTCAGCTCGGCGCACCTGAACCGGCTGTTCCGGGCCTCGCTGGGCGAGAGCCCGCACCAGTACGTGTTGCGGCAGCGCGTCGAGCGGGCCCAGAACGCCCTGCTCCACAGCGACGACAGCATCGCCGACATCGCCGTGGCGCACGGTTTCGCGGACCAGAGCCACCTCACGAGGGTCCTGCGCCGGGCCACGGGCCTGACCCCGGGGGTGCTGCGGGAGGACGGGGCGGCGCGCGGGCCGGCCGCCGGATGAGACCGCCGGCCCTCGATGACGAGGAGCCGCGAAAAACCTGTTGGACGGGATGGCAGGACGGTGTCACTGTCTGGCTGTGACCATGATCCAAAACCATTCCGCAGCTGTTCCGCTGACTGGCGGCCTTACCCTGCGAGAGGCGGTGCCCGCGGATCTCGACCAGATCGGCGCGCTCCTGTCCGAGCGCGGCGAGCCGGACGACGCCATCGACCACCGCCTGGTCGTCACCGACCCCGATGCGGGCCTCTCCGCCTGCGCCGTGGTCGTCGACGGCGACCGGGTCGTGTCCACCGCGACGCTCCTCGACGAGGAGGTGCGCATCGGCGGAGTCCGTCTTCCCGCCGGCCAGGTGGAACTGGTCGCCACCGACAGCGCATACGAAGGACGCGGGCTCGTCAGGGCGCTCATGCACTGGGCCCACGAGCGGTCCGCCGCCCGTGGTCACGTCGTCCAGGCGATGATCGGAATCCCTTACTTCTACCGGCTGTTCGGCTACGAGTACGCCATCGACATCCCGCAGGCCCTGAACGTGAACTCCCTGCCGCCCGGCGACGCAGCAGCCACGCTCCGCGCCGCCCGGCCCTCCGACATCCCCGCCATGGCCGCCCTGCAGGCCTCGGCCCAGAGCGCGTTCGACGTGACCATGCCGCACTCGGCGGCGTGCTGGCGATGGCTCCTGGAGCACGAGTCGAGCAACCTCCTCGTCCTGGAGGACGACGACACGGTCATCGCCACCGCACGCACCACACCTCCCGGCGAGGAGGTACTCCTGGCCGAGGCCGCGGCACGCGACGAGGCGGCGGCCCGGGCCCTCCTCAGCGGCGTCGCGGCCCTGGCACCCGGCGCCGACATGCAAGCCGTCCATCGCGCGGGCACCGTGACGGGCCACGCGTGGCAGGAGTTCCTCGACCACGAGCCGCGCCGGGGCGCGGAGCAGTACTACCTCCGCATCCCGGACCCCGCAGCACTGCTCGACAGGCTGCGCCCGCTGTTCTGGCAGCGCCTCACCGCCGGCGGGATCGACCGCACCGGCCGGGACATCGTCATCTCGACCTTCGGCGCCCACCACCGGATTCCCGTCCTCGCCGACGGACTCGGTGAGGTCGTCACGGGCGGCGCGATCCAGTCGCCGGGATCGGTCGGAGGAGCCGGCGTGGCTCCCGACCATCTGGCCGCCCTGCTGTTCGGCCCGCACGGAATCGAGGGGCTGACGCGCATCCGCCCCGACGTCTACGCCGCGGACGAGGAACTGTTCCAGACACTCTTCCCCGCCCTGACCGCCGACGTACTCAGCTACTACCTCCCGTACTAGACCTGAGCCGGGGGGAGCACACAGCGGCCCTGCCGAGGACGCGACACCCAGCTTGGCGCGGGCGTCCGTCCCGGCGGGGCCGCTGTGTTCTACCGTCCGGGGCGTCCGAGCTGGTGGACGGTCCAGCCTGCCGTGCGCCAGGGGGCGGGGTCGAGCGCGGTGCGGCAGTCGACGAGGAGAGCGCGGGCGGGGCGGGAGAGGAGTTCCCGGGGGTCGGCCTGCAGGTACTCGGGCCATTCGGTGGCCAGGACGACGAGGTCGGCGCCGTTGACGGAGGCGGGCAGGTCGTCGGTGTAGTCGAGTTCGGGATTGCGGACCACGGCCGTGGGCACGGCTTGGGGGTCGTGGACGGTGACGATCGCGCCGTTCTGCCGGAGGGCCTGCGCAAGCGCGAGGGCAGGGGACTCACGGACGTCGTTGGTCCCGGGCTTGAACGCCGCGCCCCACACCGTGACCTTGAGGTTCTTGACGGTGCGGCCACCGTTGGCCCGGATGACGAGGTCCAGGGCGACGTCCGTGCGGGTCTCGTTGATCTCCTCGGCGGCGCGCAGGAGGGCGGCGGCCCTGTCGGCGCCGAGCCGGCGGGCTGACGCGGTGAAGGCCCGGACGTCCTTGGGGAGGCAGCCGCCGCCGTAGCCGATGCCGGGGCGCATGCCGCCGCTGCCGATGCGGGGGTCGATGCCGAGGATGTCCACGATCCGGGAGACATCGCCGCCGGCGGCCTCGCACATGTCGGAGACGGCGTTGATGTAGCTGATCTTCAGCCCGAGGAAGGTGTTCGCGGCACCCTTGGCCAGCTCGGCGGTGGGCGGGTCGGTGATGAAGATCGGCACACCGGTGTCCAGGATGGGGGCGTAGACGGCGCGGATCGCCTTCTCGCCCCCTGCGGTGGTGAGCCCGGCGATGATGCGGTCCGGACGCAGGGTGTCCTCGACGGCATGTCCTTCGCGCAGGAACTCCGGATTCCACACGACCTCGACCCCGGTGGCTGCGGGGGCGAGGCGTTGGACGAGGGCGGTGACCCGGACGGTGGTACCGACGGTGACCGTGGACTTGCCGACGATGGTGCACGGCCGGTCCAGGTGGGGCGCGAGCTGACGGACGGCCCCGTAGACCTGGCCGGTGTCGTAGGACCGCCCGTCGGCGTCGATGGGGGTGCCGACCCCGATGAAGTGCAGTTCGGCGAACCGGGCGGCCTCACGGATGTCGGTGGTGAACCGCAGTCGCCCGCCGGCGGTGTGACGGGCCAGGAGCTCGGGGAGCGCGGCCTCGTAGATGGGGCATTCGCCGGCGTTGAGCCGGTCGACCTTGTGCCGGTCGACGTCCACGCCGACGACCTCGTGGCCGAGTTCGGCCATCGCCGCCGCATGGGGGATGCCGAGGTGACCACAGCCGATCACGGAAACGCGCATGGCGGGCTCCTGTCCTGCTCCGGGGCACACCCGGTCGGGTGCGCCCCAGACGCTATCGGCGGTCCGCCCCGTCCGTGGCCGAGACGAGTTCGATCGGATTTTCAGATCACCCACGCAGAGTGATCTTGGGTTTCCGCAGGGTCGACGGGCGCGGGCAGGGGGATCAAGGGCGTCCTATCCGGACCTTAAGGGACGGATAACAGCGGCTCCACAGACCCTCAGAGGCCCTTTCGGGACGCAAACCGCGCTTAGTGTCACGGGTGTTGACCGAGGCACTATCGATGCTGCCGCTGCACCGGCGGATCGGCTTTAGCAAGAGGTTTGTGATGTCCCGAAAGCGAATTGCCCTGGCCTGCGTGGCCGTTGTCGTCGGGGTCGGCTCCGTCGTCATCCCCGTGGCCGCCAACGCGGGAGAGGAAGAGAACGGCTTCAGCGCCGCCTGCCGCGTCGCGGACCAGGCCACCGTGTGGTGGGCGTCCGGCGAGGTCACCCTGGCCAACAAGGGGGACCGGCCCGTACGGGACTGGACCGCCGAGTTCGACGTGTCGCAGGGGCAGGTCACCCTCGACAACCCCTGGGCGTACGAACTCCGCCAGGCCGGCAAGCATGTCACCATCAAGCCGATCGCCGACCGCGCCGACGTGGCCGCCAAGGGCAACCGGGCCGTCAAGGTCGGCATCAACCCCGCCGGCAAGGGCATACCCAAGATCACCGGCTGCCGGGTGAAGGGCCCGTCCGGCGGCGGGGGCGACACCGGCACGAACACCGCCGTCCCCGCCGACAGCGGCTCCTTCGTCAAGGACGACACCGCCGTCCACCTGATGTGGAAGCCGCCCACCGGCGGCGGCGAGGTCGTGCGCTACGAGGTCTTCCAGGACGGCAAGCAGGTCAAGACCGTCAAGGACACGATGACGGACATCGAGCGGCTGGCCCCCGCCACCCGCTACGCGTTCAAGGTCAGGGCCGTCCGCGCCGACGGCCGCACCACCGGCTTCAGCAAGGACATCGTGCTCACCACCCTCGCCGCGCCCGGCCAGGACAAGGCGAAGCCGGTCATCCCCGCGGACCTGGAGGCGACGGCCTCCGGCCCGTACCAGGCCTCCCTGCGCTGGCGCGCGGCGACCGACGACGTCGCCGTCACCGGCTACCGCATCTACCAGGGCGGCACGAAGGTCCAGGAGGCGGACGCCAAGGCCACGTCGGCCACCGTCTCCGGGCTGACCGCGAGCACCGCCTACCGCTTCAAGGTCACCGCTGTCGACGCCTCCGGCAAGGAGTCCGACCCGACCCGCGAGGCACAGGCGACCACCACCGCGGCCCCCGACGGCAGCGGCGGCAAGGCCGCTCCCGGCGACTTCGCCGCCACCACCGCAGTGAAGCGGGACGGCGCGGTCGCCCAGCACTACCTGAACCTCGCCTGGTCCGTCCCGCAGGGCGTCGGCCAGATCACCACTTACCAGGTCTACCTGAACGGCAAGCCCGCCCAGACCTTCATGTGGGGCACCGGCGACCCGGTGCTGCCGATCCCGACGACGAAGGGCTCGCGCGAGGTGCTCGTCGGCTCCCACCCCGGCACGACGTACACCGTGAAGATCCGCGCGCGGCTCGGCGACGGCACGTGGGGCGCGTTCTCCCGCGAGCTGACCGTGAAGACCGGCGGCTGACCCGCCCGACCGGCGCCCACACGCCCTCGCGCATGACCGTCGCCCACGCGCATGACCGATCCCACGACCAGGAGCATCCCCGTATGAGCACGACCCGCCCCACCGCCGCGACGTCCCCCGACCCGGCACGGCCCCCGCTCCGCCGCACCGCCCTCCTGCGCCTCACCGCGCTCGTGGCCCTCCCGCTCGCCGTGACCACCCTCGGCTCCGCGCCCGCCTCCGCGCACGGCTCCACCGCCGACCCGGTGAGCCGCAGCGTGGCCTGCACCAAGAACCCGAAGGCCAGCGAGGCCTGCCGCCTGGCCCTCGCCCAGAGCCCCGGCATCCCCGGCGACTGGAAGTCGATCGTCCAGGGCCGCGCCATCGACCACAGCACCCCCACGTCCTCCCCGCAGCACCGCGCCCGCATCGCCGACGGCAAGCTGTGCAGCGCCGGCAACGCACAGTTCTCCGGCCTGGACCTGGCGCGGGACGACTTCCCCTCGACGACGCTGCCCGGCGGCGCCGAGTACGACATTCGCTACGACATCAGCGCGCTGCACAACCCGTACCGCATGGAGATGTACGTCACCAAGGACGGCTACGACCCGAAGAAGCCGCTGAAGTGGTCCGACCTCGAGGACACCCCCTTCCTCAGCGCCGACAACACCGCGGCCACGGCGGCGCCCTCCGGCTTCCTCGGCGCGAAGGCGTTCACGTTCAAGACGGTGCTCCCCGAGAAGAAGGGCAAGCACCTGATCTACACGATCTGGCACGGTCTGAAGCGGCCCGACGGCTCCTTCCAGAGTGAGGAGGCCTTCTACTCCTGCTCGGACGTCACCTTCAAGTAGGAGGACGCCGGCAGGCCCCACCCTCCGAGCCCGGGCACCCCCCCCGGGCTCGGAGGCGTTTTGCTCCGTGTGGCGATGAGTTCGGACCGCGCTCCCGGTCTACCCTTCAGGCCCATTGTCCGAAGGCGTAGGAGATGACTGTTATGTCGCTTATTGATCTGGAGGTGCAGGCCCGGGTCCTGTCCCGTCTCGTGGCGGGAGTGCCGGATGCGGCGCTGGCCGGGCCGACACCCTGCCCCGAGTACGTGGTCGCGGACCTGCTGGACCACGTCAGAGGCCTTTCCGTCGCCTTCCGCGACGCTGCCCGCAAGGATCTGGGCCTCACGACCGACACCGCGCCGGAGCCGGACGGGCCGTCCCTGCCCGCGGACTGGCGCGAGGAACTGCCCCGGCTCCTGGAAGAACTGGCCGACGCCTGGAAGGACCCCGCGGCCTGGACCGGGATGACGCGGGCGGGCGGGGTGGACCTGCCGGGTGAGATCGCCGGTGCGGTGGCCGTGGACGAGCTGGTGATCCACGGCTGGGACCTGGCCCGGGCGACGGGCCAGGAGTACGCGCCGGACGAGGCCGCGTTGCGCTCCACGCACGCGTTCCTCCTCACGGCCGCTCAGGAGGAGCGCGGTGAGGGGGACATCTTCGGGCCCGTGGTGCGCGTTGCCGACGATGCTCCGCTGCTGGACCGGGCGGTGGGGCTGTCGGGGCGGGATCCGGGCTGGACGCCACCGAGGCCGTAGCGAGGGCGTCGGGTGGTGGGGGGTGTCAGGTGGTGAGGGTGGCGAGGGCGGCTTGGTGGTGGGGTGGTGTGGGGAGGTCGGTGAGGTGGTGGCCGGGGATGGTG
>NZ_JBFBGM010000023.1:0-137195 GCF_040684695.1 Streptomyces erythrochromogenes | reverse complement strand
TCGACGAAAGCACCACCGAACAGCTCCGCCAGCGACTCGTCCCACTCGTCCGGCACAACGCCACGCACGTCATACGCCTTGACGATGTTCGAAAGATCTGCGGCCACTGCCTGCCCTCCTGAGGTTCTGTGCGGTTCGGCAAACCTACCCTGAACCAGCAGCTGTCCCGCAGATGACCCGAGCGTCAGGAATCGGGCGATCTGAGGACGCGCAGGTGTCCGCGACGGGTCTCGCCGGTGCTCTGGCCGCCCGTGCCGGATCCGCCGGCCCCGGGGGCGCGGCCCGGCGGGCGCGCGGCCTCGCGGACGGCGTTGGCCAGGGCTTCGAGGTCGTCGCCGCTGGGGCGCGACGGACCGGACCCGTCGGACAGACGGACGACCTCCCAGCCCCGCGGGGCCGTCAGGCGTTCCGAGTGCTCGGCGCACAGGTCGTAGCAGTGGGGTTCGGCGTATGTGGCGAGCGGGCCGAGAACTGCGGTCGAATCGGCGTAGACGTACGTCAGTGTCGCGACGGCAGGGCGGCCGCACGCGGTGCGCGAACAGCGACGTACAAGGCTCACGACGTTGGACGGTACCGCACTCTTGACCGGGCCGCGACGACTCCACCGCTGCTCACTCACCCGTGTCGTGCTCGGAGCTACCCTGCGGGGGTGACGGACACCCCTCTGCCCCCCTGCCCCGCCGAGCCTCCCGCGGGGGTCCCCGTCGAGCCCAGAACGCGCCGGAGGGACCGGCACGGGCGCGGGATGCGCGGTCCGCTGGCCCCTCCGCAGGTGCCCCTGGCGGCGAGCCGGGCGGAGCTGTTCGGTGATCTCGTACGGGACTCCGTGGAGCGGCTGGAGCGGCGCTGGCCGCAGCTGTCCGAGGTGGAGTTCCTGGTCGGCGACGTGCCGGGGCCGCCGGGCGGTGCGGACGGCGGCTGGAACGACGAGGCGGTGCCGCTGGGTGCGGTGTCGGAGTCCCGCCAGGGGCGGCCGGCCCGGATCGTGGTCTTCCGGCGGCCTGTGGAGATCCGTACGAAGACGCGCGACGAGAAGGCGATGCTGGTCCACGAGATCGTGGTGGAGCAGGTGGCGGAGCTGCTCGGTCTCACTCCGGAGACGGTGGACCCCCGCTACGGCCAGGACTGACGAGCGGTCCGGACGCGGCGGGGGCCCGGCGGTCACCGGGTCAGGACGGAGAGGTCCTGGACGGCCTTGGGGACGGACACCGTGGAGTGGTCGTCCGAGAGGCCCTGGACGGTGAACATCGTGATGCCGTCGTTCGGGAGGGTCAGGGTGCGGGCCGCGTGGACCGGGCCGCCCGAGAGGGTCTCGACGGTGAGGGCGTAGGAGCCCTTCCCGCCGGCGGGGGCCAGGGTCAGCGTCTGGGTGGTGCCCGCCTTGACCGTGACCTCCTGGGAGGCCGGCTCGCCGCCGCCGGTGCCGGGGGACGCCGTGACCTTGACCTTCGCCTCGGCGCTCGGCGCGGTCAGCGACAGCACGGTGGTGTTCTCCTCCGGCCGGTTGTCGGCGACGGTCGCCCGGGCCCCGACCGGCCGGGTGGCGGGGATGAATCCGAGCTCCTGCTTGGCCCCGCTGCCGCGGACCACGCGTACGGCCGCGACCACCGGGGCGGTCTTCTTGGCGTCCGCGGGGGTCAGCAGCAGCGAGCCGGGCTCGCCGCGGGTCACGTCCTTGAGGTCCACGACCGCCGTCATGCCCGCCTTGACGTGCAGCTGCTCGCTGCCGGCCGGGCTGATGGCGCTGCCCGGTCCGGCCAGGCGCAGCTTCAGGTCCGCGTCCTCCTCGCCGGGTACGAAGGCGACGAGCCGTACGGAGGTGGCGTCCGCCGGGATGCCGGGCAGTACCAGGGAGCCGGCCGGGTCGGTGGAGGCGGGCAGCCAGTCGGCGCCCACGTTCTCCTCGGCGACCTGCACGGAGGCGCCCACCCGGCCCGCGCGGGTCGTCACGTGGGCGGTGGCGTCGGCGAGCTGGGTGGCCGGGAGCAGGGAGGAGAGCAGGACGGTCTTGGTGGACTTGGCGTCGACGCGGATGTTCTCGCCGGTGCCCGCGTCGGTCTTGGCCAGGCCGTCGGGGCCGAAGAGCGCGATGTCGACGATGGCGGCCGCGTCGTCGGGGTTGGTGAGGTGGACGTAGTCCTCGCGTCCCTTGGCGGTGCTGACCCCGGGGAACCAGAAGTCGGTGCCGGGCGCGGTGCAGCCGACGCCGAGCACGCCGCGGGCCCGGCCGACCGAGACCTTGGTGGTCAGCTGCGCCGTCCAGCCGGGGGCGAGGACTCCGTCGGCGCTGCCGGTGAGGGCGGGGGCGTCGGCCCCGTTGGCGGTGGCTCCGACGGGCTTGCCGGGCTCCTTGGGCTCCAGGACGGGTTTGGCGTCCTTGGTCGCGCCGAGCAGCCGGGCCGAGCCCTTGCCCTCGCCGGCGGGAGCGCCGGGCGTGAACGAGGTGTACGTGGTCTCGGCGATGTCCGAGGAGCTGGGGCCCGGGCACACCAGCAGGGACCGTTCCACGGGCATCCGGGCCGTGGCCGCCGCCTTGCCGTCGGAGGCCCCGCCCGCGGGGGCGGGAGCGGTGAGGGCGGCCACGCCGGTGAGGGCGGCCAGCGCCGCCGTCACGGCCGCCAGCGTCAGGGGTGCGCGCTGCTTCACTGCTGGGGGCTCCCGTCAGGACGCGGGTCGTGCTGTGCGTGGACGTCGTGGGGTGGGTACTGCTCGTACTGCTCGTACTGCTCGTACGGGTAGGGGTACTGCTGCTGCGGGTACGGGGTCTCGTAGGCCGCGCCGCCCTGCTGCTGGTCGTACCCGGGGTACTGCTCGTACGGGTACTGCTCCTGGGGCTGTTGCGGCTGTTGCGGCTGCTGGGGCTGCTGGGGCTCGTACGCGTAGCCGCCCTGGTCGCCGTAGGCCTGGTAGGCGTACGACTCCTCGCCGTACACGGGCTGCGCGGGGATCTGCGCGTACGGGTCGGCGGCGGCCGCGGTCTCCACGGGGCCGGGGGCGGTCTCCGCCTCGGCCTCGGCCTCGGCGCGGAGCCTGCGGGCGCGGCGGCCCTCGCCGGCCTCGCCCGGGCCGGGGCGGGTCGCGGACGCGGCCTCCTCCTCGGGCAGGTCGTCGTCGAGCTCGGCGCGCCGCCCGGGCAGGGCCATGACCAGCAGGACCAGGGCGAGCAGGCCCTGGGTCCAGTTCCAGGCGGTCCGCAGCAGGGAGCCCTCGTGGACGAGGTCGAGGCGGCCTCCGGCGGCGGGCAGTTCGAAGCCCTGGGCCCAGCCGTCGAGGGTCTTGGCCTTGAGCGGCTTGCCGTCGAGGGTGGCCTGCCAGCCGGCGTCGGCGCGGTCGGCGATGCGCAGGACGCGGCCCGCCTCGCCCGCGGGGATCTTGCCGTGGGCCTCGACGGGGCCGGCGGCGACCGGGATCGGGGCCTCGCCCTGCTTGGCGGAGACGATGACGGCGCGCGGCAGCCAGGGCTCGACGCCCCACAGCGCGGTGCCGTCCTGCTGGTGGCGCCGGCTCAGGCCCGGGGTGGCGTCGAGGACGCGGCGGATGTCCTCGGGTCCGCCGGGGCGGAACATCACGAAGCGGATGGCGTAGGCGCTGAGCTGGCTGGACTGGTCGGCGCCGGAGCCGGCGACGAGGTTGGAGACGACCTTGTCGAGCCGGGGGTCGTCGCCGGTACGGGCGGTGATCTCGGCGTCGCCGAGGCGGCCGCCGGGACCGCGGACGAGGCTGTAGGAGACGGTGGCGGGCCCGTCGAGGTCGAGGAGCAGGGTGCGGGTCTGGTTGTCGTCGCCGCCGGCGTCGGCGACGAAGGCCGGTACCTGCACCGGGTCGCGGCGCTGGAGGGGGCCGTCGGCGCCGGCGATCATCCAGGTGGCCGCGGCGATCAGCGGGCCCGCGGCGGCGGCGAGGGCGATGAGTGCGGCCAGCGGCTGGCGCCAGCCGAAGTTGCGGGCGGCGACCCGGTCCTTGGCGCCGTCCGCGCCGACCATGGCGGCGGCGAGGAGGGCGATTCCGTACACGAGGGTGGCCGGTCCGGCCCAGGCGGTCCGGTTGGCGAGGACCCCGAGGAGGAGGGCGGCCAGGGCGGTGGCCCAGGCGGTGCGGACGGCGAACTGCCGGTCGGCGCGGAGCAGGGCGGCCAGGGCGGCGAGGACGATGCCGGCCAGGAGCAGGCGGGCTCCGGTGCCGGGGCCGCCGGGGCTGATGCCGAGCAGGTCCAGCGCACCGGCGGAGCCGGCTCCGTAGGGCAGTCCGGCCTCCTGGAGGAAGCGGCCGGGGTGGGTGAGCAGGCCCAGCGACCAGGGGGCGAGGACGACGAGGGGGACGGCGAGGGTGGCGAGCAGCCTCAGCCCGTACGTCTTCCACTGCGCGCGGCGCAGGACGAGCGCGGCGGCGCCGAGGAGGGCGGCGAGCGGCCAGACGACGGGGGTGAAGGCGGTGGCCAGGGTCAGCAGGAGCGTGTACGTCCACACCGCGCGCCGGCCGCCCCGCTGTTCGGGGGTGGCCGCGTGCTCGCCGAGGTCGAAGGCGGCGACGGCGGAGCGGGCGATGAGCGGGAGCACGACGGCGAGGACGGCGGTGCCGAGGCGGCCGCCGGCGAGGGCGCCGGTGACGGCGGGGAGGAAGGCGTAGGCGGTGGCGGCCCAGGCGCGCAGCAGCCGGGATTCGACGAGGGGCCGGGAGGCGAAGTAGGCGGCGAGGCCGGCCAGCGGGACGGATCCGACGAGCAGGAGGGTCAGGGCGGCCTGGGTGGAGCCGAACAGCAGGGTGGAGAAGGCTCCGAGGGCGGCGAGGTAGGGCGGTGCGGCCGCGGTGGAGCCGGTGCCCACGGGGTGCCAGCCGTCGGTGTGGATGCTCCACAGGTCGAGGCCGCTGCCGGGGGCGGGCAGCAGGGCGCCGCCCATGAGGGAGCCGCCGCCGATCAGGGCGCGGCAGGCCGCGAGGGACACCAGAAGGAGCAGCCCGAAGAGGAGGGGTGCCGGGTTGCGGGCGATGCGCTTGAGGCGTGCGAAGCGCTCGGTCTCCTGGTAGTCGCCGTCCTCGCCGGGCGCGTTCAGGATGCTGCCGCCGCCGTGCCGGCCGGCGGGGGCGGAGTCGGTGGCGCGGTCGCTGCCGAAGTAGCCGGCGAGCTGGTCGGCGTTGGCCCGCAGGGAGGCTCCCGGCGGGGGGAAGAGCGGCCGCAGTTCGGCGGCGGGGACGGCGGGGCGGCGGCGGGCCTTGCGGGCGGCGAGGAGGCGGCCGGGGCGCAGCAGGGTGGCGAGGAGGCCGGTGATCTCGTCGACGGCCTGGCCGGGGGCCTTGCCGATCAGGTAGGCGAGGGTGCGCAGCACGGTGCCGAACAGGACGCGCAGCAGGACGTAGGGCAGGGCGCGGCCGGAGCTGTTGGCGAGGATCGTGTAGACGGCGCCGGCCTTGTCGACGCGGTGCGGGCTGGCGCTGGTGCGGCCGGCGCAGTCGACGGTGCGGCGTTCGCGGGCGGAGGCCTCGGCGTGGCGCATGACGGCGTCGGGGGCGACGAGGACGGTGTGGCCGGCGCTCTGGGCGCGCCAGCACAGGTCGACGTCGTCGCGCATGAGGGGCAGGCGCCGGTCGAAGCCGCCGAGTTCGTCGTAGACGTCGCGGCGCACGAGCATGCCGGCGGTGGAGACGGACAGGACGGGGCGGACCTGGTCGTGCTGGCCCTGGTCCTGTTCGCGGCGGTCGAGGCCGGTCCAGCGGCGGCCGCTGCGGGCGATGGTGACGCCGGCTTCGAGGAGCTGCTTCTTGTCGTACCAGCCGCGGAGCTTGGGGCCGATGATCGCGGCGTCGGGGTTCTCGTCGGCGACGCGGAGCAGTTCGGTGAGGGCGTCCGGTTCGGGGGCGCTGTCGTCGTGGAGGAGCCAGAGCCACTGGACGGGTTCGCCGTGGGGCAGGTCGGGGAGGTCGTAGGCGTCGTCGCGCCAGGTGCGGCTGACGGGGTCCCAGCCGCTGGGGCGCTTGAGGTACGGGAGGTCCTCGGGGGTCAGGGTGCCCGCGGTGCGGGCGGATTCGTCGACGGCGGTGCCGAATCCGGTGCGGCGGGCCAGGTGCAGGACGTGGTCGCCGCCGAGGGCCTCGGTGAGCAGCCGTGCGGACTCGTCGGAGCTGCCGGTGTCGGCGGCGACGTGGTTCTGCGCGGGGCGTTCCTGGCCGAGGAGGCCGGCGAGCGTCCGGGGCAGCCAGCGGGCGCCGTCGTGGGCGACGAGGACCGCGGTGACGACGTGCCGGGGGAACTCGGGTGTGACGGGCGCCTGGTAGGAGGCCGTCGACTGGCTGTGCAGGGACATCGCGGTACGGGCCCTCCGGCCGGGGGTCCGGGGGTGGTGTGCCCTCGGAGGCTGCTGGACAGCGCCCCACCCTAACGGCTGCCAAAGCAGCGGTCCGCCTCCTGCGGGGAAGGTGCAGGAGGCGGACCGTGTGCGGTGCTCTTCGTCGGGCTGTGCGGCATGCTCGACGCCTTGCCCGGATATTCGGATATGTCGTGCGGGGTGCTGCGGGTGCCGGGTGGGTGGCGCTCCGGCGGTGTCAGACGGCTGCCTTTTTCAGGCGGCGGCGCTCGCGCTCGGACAGGCCGCCCCAGATGCCGAATCGCTCGTCGTTGGCGAGGGCGTACTCCAGGCATTCGGAGCGGACTTCACAGGCGAGGCAGACCTTCTTGGCCTCGCGGGTGGAGCCGCCCTTCTCGGGAAAGAAGGATTCGGGGTCGGTCTGGGCGCACAGGGCGCGCTCCTGCCATCCGAGCTCCTCGTCCGCTTCCTCGACCAGCAGTTCCTGAAACAGCTCGGTCATGTGCGCCCCTCGCTCTGTTGGTGCGTCCCCGTGGTCACGTCGTCACTCATTGCTACGTAACGACACGAGTGAAATTACAAGTGCGTGGCTCCGGGGCAGTCAAGCCGGGATCTGCTATCGGGCCCCTTATTCACTCTGCGGAACCAAGCCTATGCAGTAAGTGTTCATATCGCCAAAAATCGTGACACATGCCATCGGCGACATCAGATGTCACCTTCACCCGTAATCCACGCGTCGTCCCGAAGCGGGGTTGCGACCCACCCCGAAGAGCGGCGCAGATCACATTCAGGTCACGACATGGCCGGATCAGGTTTGAGCCCCGGCGCAGCGCCACCTCCCCTGCCGCGGACTGCACAAACCTTTCTCCGCACACAGTAACCGGATGAGGTGAAACTTTTCCCCCAAAACGGACATTGGGTTGACAGCCGGACCCCAAACCCGTTCTCCTAGTTCGCATGTCAGCGCCCGCAGCCGCCACCCGGACCCCCATTCGTGGGTTCCTGTGCGCTGCCCAGGTTCGCTGTTGCTGTTGCAGCTGTTGATGCCCGTGGAGCCTCGGCTCCCCAGAGCTCCGGCCCTCCCCCACAGCGACCGCCAGCACGACTGACATCCGTCGAGGTACACCCCGATGAACAGCACCACCACCAGCGCCGCCACCGCTCCCGCCGCCGTCGCCCCCGCGACCGCGACCGTCGAGAGCGACCTGCAGATCGCCGGCGACATCCTCGCCGTCCAGCACCTCCTCCAGCCCGCCCGCGAACACCCGGCCACCGTCGCCGAGTTCGTCGGCCTGGCCCGCTCCATCGCCGAGGACCGCGCCTCCTGGGAGCACCTCGTCCGGTACGACGCCACCACCCGCTGGTACCACCGCCTGCGCACCGGCCCCGGCTACGAGGTCTGGCTGCTCAGCTGGGTCCCCGGCCAGGGCAGCGGCCTGCACGACCACGGCGCCTCCTCCGGCGTCCTGACGGTCCTGGAGGGCGAGCTCACCGAGCACACCTCCCGCGGACGGCTCACCCACCGCGCCGGCGGCCAGCGCGTCTTCGCCCCCGGCTACGCCCACGAGGTCGTCAACGACACCCTCGACGGGGCGGTCAGCCTGCACGTCTACTTCCCCGGACTGACCGAGATGCCGATGCACAGCTGCTCCCCGGCCGAATCCGAGTCCGTCCCCGCCTGACCCCGACCGGCCTGCCACACTTCGGTGCATGCGCATTGTTGTTCTGGCCGGCGGTATAGGCGGCGCCCGGTTCCTGTCCGGACTCAAGTCGGCGGTGCCCGACGCGGACATCACGGTCATCGGCAACACCGGTGACGACATTCACCTCTTCGGGCTCAAGGTCTGCCCCGACCTGGACACGGTGATGTACACCCTCGGCGGTGGCATCAACGAGGACCAGGGCTGGGGCCGCGCCGACGAGTCCTTCACCGTCAAGGAGGAACTCGCGGCCTACGGGGTCGGACCCACCTGGTTCGGCCTCGGCGACCGCGACTTCGCCACCCACATCGTCCGTACGCAGATGCTCGGCGCCGGCTACCCGCTCAGCGCCGTCACCGAGGCCCTCTGCGACCGCTGGCAGCCCGGCGTGCGGCTGCTGCCCATGTCCGACGACCGGGTCGAGACCCACGTCGCGATCACCGAGGCCGGAACCGGCGAGCGCCGGGTCATCCACTTCCAGGAGTACTGGGTCCGGCTGCGCGCCTCGGTCGACGCGGAAGCCGTCGTACCCGTGGGGGCCGAGCAGGCCAAGCCGGGGCCCGGCGTGCTGGAGGCCATCGCCGCCGCCGACGTGATCCTCTTCCCGCCGTCCAACCCCGTGGTGTCGGTCGGCACGATCCTCGCCGTGCCCGGCATCCGCGAGGCCATCGCCGCCGCCGACGCCCCCGTCGTCGGCCTCTCCCCCATCGTCGGCGGCGCCCCCGTGCGCGGGATGGCGGACAAGGTGCTCGCCGCCGTGGGCGTCGAGTCCACGGCCGCCGCCGTCGCCCTGCACTACGGGACCGAACTCCTCGACGGCTGGCTCGTCGACACCTCCGACGCGGCCGCCGTCACCGAGGTGGAGGCCGCCGGGATCACCTGCCGCGCGGTGCCGCTGATGATGACCGACCTGGAGGCCACCGCCGAGATGGCCCGGGCCGCGCTGGAGCTGGCGGAGGCCTCTCGGTGACGGCGGCCCCCTCGTACGAGGTGCGGGCCGTCGACGGGATACCGGAGGTCAGGCCGGGCGACGACCTGGCGAAGCTGATCACGACGGCCGCGCCCGATCTGCGCGACGGTGACGTCCTGCTCGTCACCTCGAAGATCGTCTCCAAGGCCGAGGGCCGGATCGTGCGGGCGGACTCGCGCGAGGCCGCCATCGACGCGGAGACCGTACGGGTGGTCGCGCGCCGGGGCCCCCTGCGCATCGTCGAGAACCGTCAGGGCCTGGTCATGGCCGCGGCCGGCGTGGACGCCTCCAACACCGCGCCCGGCACGGTGCTGTTGCTCCCGCAGGACCCGGACGCGTCGGCGGCCGCGATCCGCGCCGGGGTGCGCGACGCGCTCTCGGTGGACGTGGGCGTCGTCGTGACGGACACCTTCGGGCGGCCGTGGCGCAACGGGCTGACGGACGTCGCCATCGGCTCGGCCGGCGTGCGCGTCCTGGACGACCTGCGGGGCGCCACCGACGCGCACGGCAATCCGCTGAGCGCGACGGTGGTGGCGACGGCGGACGAGCTCGCCGCCGCCGGCGACCTCGTCAAGGGCAAGGCGGCCGGCCTGCCGGTGGCCGTCGTGCGCGGACTGGCGCACGTCCTGGGCGAGGGCGCGACGGCCCGGGACCTGGTGCGCACGCCCGCCGACGACATGTTCCGGCTGGGCACCTCCGAGGCGGTACGGGAAGCCGTCACGCAGCGCCGTACCGTACGGGCCTTCACGGCGGAGCCGGTCGACCCGGGCGCGGTGCGGCGGGCGGTGGCGGCGGCCGTGACGGCCCCGGCCCCGCACCACACCACGCCGTGGCGGTTCGTCCTGCTGGAGTCCGAGTCCTCGCGGGTGCGGCTGCTGGACGCGATGCGGGACGCGTGGATCGCGGACCTGCGCTCCGACGGCAAGTCCGAGGAGTCCATCGCGAAGCGGGTGCGCCGCGGGGACGTGCTGCGGGCCGCCCCGTACCTGGTGGTGCCCTGTCTGGTGACGGACGGGGCGCACCACTACGGGCACGCCCGGCGGGACGCCGCGGAGCGGGAGATGTTCGTGGTCGCCATGGGCGCGGGCGTGCAGAACCTGCTGGTCGCGCTGGCCGGTGAGCGGCTGGGGTCGGCGTGGGTGTCCTCGACCATGTTCTGCCGGGACGTGGTGCGCGAGGTCCTGGAGCTGCCGCAGGACTGGGACCCGATGGGGACGGTGGCCGTCGGCCACCCGGCGGCGGCCCCGGCGCAGCGGCCGGGGCGCCCGGCGGAGGACTTCGTCGAGGTCCGCTGAGCCGGCCGCCCGCGGCGGGCCCCGACGGGGTCAGAAACGGCCGATGTCGCTGCGGTACATCCGCGGGGTGCGGCGGGGCGGGGTGCGGCCCGCGAGGAGGATGAGGCGGGCCGCCCGGTGGCGCTGGCCTGCGTACGGGGCGAGGAGCTCCAGCATCGCGGCGTCGTCGGCGTCGCGGTCGTCGGCGAGGGCGTAGCCGATGATGCCGGGCAGGTGCAGGTCGCCGGTGGTGACGGCGTCGGGGTGCCCGTTGCTGCGCTGGAGGGTCTCGGCGGAGGTCCACGGGCCGATGCCGGGGACGGCCTCCAGCCGCCGCGCGGCCTCGGGCAGGTCCATGGCCGCCGCCTCCTCCAGGCGGCTCGCGACGCGGACGGCCCGGACGATGGTGTCGGAGCGCTTGGCGTCGACGCCGGCCCGGTGCCAGTCCCAGGACGGGATCATCGCCCAGGTGCGGGGGTCGGGCATGACGTGCAGGTTCAGCCCGTGGGGGCCGGGCGCGGGCTCGCCGTACTGCCGTACGAGGCGGCGCCAGGCGCGGTAGGCCTCGTCGGAGGTGACCTTCTGTTCCAGGACCGTGGGGATCAGGGACTCCAGCACCAGGCCGGTGCGGGTCAGGCGCAGGCCCGGGCGGCGGCGGTGGCTGGCGTGCACGAGGCGGTGGCGGGGGACGAAGGCCGCCGGGTCGTCGCCCGCGCCGAGGAGTGCGGGCAGGTGGTCGAGCAGCCAGGCGGCGCCGGCGCCCCAGGCCTCGGCGTCGATCTCCGTCGCGGCCCCGGTCCCGGTCCGGGACACCCGGAGGGTGGCGGGCCCGTCGGGGGTGCGGGTGGCGCGCCAGACGGAGCCGTCGGGTGTGGTGCGGAAGGTGGGGTCGGCGGGGCCGCGCCGGAGCGGGCCCAGGGTCAGGCCTAGGTCGAGGGGGCCGTCGGGGGTCCAGCGGCGCTGCGCGGCCCCCGCGCCGGCGGTGCTCCCGGGGCCCGGCGGTACGTCGGTGCGGCCGCCGCGCACGGCGGTCCGGTCGAGGGGGTCGAAGCGGCCGGCCATGGGTCGAGCGTAGCCCGCCCGGGCCGGCCGCCGGGGGCTACGGGCGGCCCTGGAGCTTGGCCGAGGAGGTGCGGGTCGTCGGGAGCCTGCCGTACAGCTGCTTGCCGGGGCACTCCGTCGCGAAGCCGTCCCGGTGGCCCGAGATGACGTTCATCGAGACGTTGCGGCCCTTCGGGTAGCGGTTGCCGCCGCCCGACTTCAGGGTGGTCTTCGCGCGCGGGTCCCGGCCGAAGAGGCCGAGCTTCCAGGCGGTGAGCCGGGCGACGGCGTCGACGGCGGCGGCCGGGGGCGCCGAGTTCGTGAAGGTGCCGAGCACCGCCACGCCCATGCTGTCGGTGTTGAAGCCCATGGTGTGGGCGCCGAGGACCGGCTTGGAGACGCCGCCCGCGCGGCCCTCGTAGACCGTGCCGCACTTGTCGACGGCGAAGTTGTAGCCGAAGTCCCGCCAGCCGCTGCTGACCACGTGGTAGCGGTACAGGCTGCGCAGCACCGCCGGGGCGTCCTTGCAGGCGTAGTTGTTGCCGGAGGCGCTGTGGTGGACGAAGGCCGCCTTCACGGTGCTCGTGTAGACGAAGGCCTTCTCGCGCAGGGACTCGTTCGCGCCCCAGCCCTTGCGGGTGACGATCCGGGGGCGCGGGCCGATGTACGGGGCGGCCGCCGCGGTGAGTTCGCCCTCGCTGGCGAAGACCGCGTCGGCGGTGGAGTCGGCCTTGTTCAGCTCGGTGATCTCGTTCGCGCCGAGCTGGGCGTGCGGCACGTTCGCAGCGGAGGCCTCGGCCATCTCCATGGTCAGGCCGGGCGCGACCATCTCGCCCTTGTCGTCGGCCGGGCCGCTGTTCTTGCCGTCCGAGGCCCCCGTCGGCGCCGCCTCGCCCGGGTCGACGAGTTCGATGCGCATGCCCGAGGGCAGCCGGGAGCCCGCGCGGGTGGCCGGGGCGTCCAGTTCCGCCTGGACGCGGACCTCCACGCCGTCGGACTCGCCGACCCAGAGCGGGGCGGTGGCGCCGCGGACCCGGCCGGAGTCGCGCTCCACCGCGTCGGGGTCGGCCGCGTGCTCGCTGTTGTGGACCTCGACGTCCTGCCAGTCGGACCAGGTGGCGGTGCGGACGGAGCGGGTACGGACCTGGACGCGGCCGTTGAGCTGGGAGGTGGCGTCGTCCCAGACGACACCGACCATCGAGAACGTCCTGACCTCCCGGGCGGCCAGGCCCTGCGTCTCGGCGCCGCGGGGCGAGACGCTCATTCCGGGAACGCCGGGGGTGCGGTCGGCCGCGGCCCCCATGGGGACGAGCGGCAGCGACTGGGTGGACCCGGCCGGGGTCACGGGGACGGTTTCGGCGAGTGCTGGAGTCGGGAGCGCGAGGGGCAGGGCCAGTACGGCGGCCGTCGCGACGCCGATCGAGGAAGCAAGGAATCCACGCATGACAAGGATGGTGGGCACGCTCATCACGGCGCGCCATCCGAGATCTGATGCTCCGTCTGCTGCGCCGCGGATACCCCTCCCCCGTACGGGGGAGCCACGGGCCGCCGTACGGGGGAGGGCCCCGCGTACCCTGTGCCGGGTGAACGCCATTGACCGCACCCCTGCCGACCTGCTGCGATCCGTGCTCGCCGCCGATCCGGGCCGCCCGCTCGTCACCTTCTACGACGACGCCACCGGCGAACGCGTCGAATTGTCCGTCGCCACCTTCGCCAATTGGGTGGCCAAGACCGCGAACCTGCTCCAGGGCGACCTGGGCGCCGAGCCCGGGGACCGGCTCGCGCTGCTGCTCCCCGCGCACTGGCAGAGCGCCGTGTGGCTGCTGGCCTGCGACTCGGTCGGGGTCGTGGCCTCGGTGGACGGGGACCCGGGCGACGCCGATCTGGTCGTCAGCGGTCCGGACACGCTGGAGCGGGCGCTGGAGTGCGGTGGCGAGCGGGTGGCGCTGGCCCTGCGGCCGCTGGGCGGACGCTTCCCGCAGCCCCCGGCCGGGTTCGCGGACTACGCGGTGGAGGTGCCGGGACAGGGCGACCGCTTCGCCCCCTTCGTCCCGGTGCGGTCCGAGGACCCCGCGCTGCTCGTCGGCGGCGAGGAGCTCTCGCACACGGCGCTGGTCGCCCGGGCCCGCGAGGACGCGGCGAAGCTCGGCCTCGGCGAGGGGTCGCGGGTGCTGACCGGGCTCGGCTACGACACCTGGGAGGGCCTGTCGGCCGGCCTGTACGCCGCGCTGGCCGCGGGGGCGTCCGTGGTGCTCTGCCGGAACCTGGACCGGCTGTCCGCGCAGGCACTGGCCCAGCGGACCGAGAGCGAGCGCGTCACCCACACGGTCTGACACCGGGGCGCGGCCCGTCACCCGGACTGATCAACCTCGGGAACGGCCGATCTGTCACCCGCATGGCCCTAGACACGACCCCGCCCCCGGGCTGCTCCGGCGCCCCGGGGGCAGGATCGGCAGTGGCCGTGCTCACCCGTACGGCTGCTCGCATCGGCGAGGGGACGCACGCCAGTGACGGACAGCTCAGGCATACCGGGCGGCAGCGATGCGGCCGGAGGCGGGCCACCGCCTCCGCGGAACCGCAGGCGCCGGCTGCTGCGCTGGATCGGCCTCGGGCTGGCCCTGCTGGTCCTGCTGGGGACGGCCGCCGGCTGGTGGCTCTACAACAAGCTCGACGGGAACATCACCGAGGACACCTCGGCCGCGGCCGAACTGGAGCGCTACGAGCGCGAACGCCCGGCACACCTCGCCACGGGCGCCCAGAACATCCTGCTGATCGGCTCCGACTCGCGCTCGGGCAAGGGCAACGCCGGCTACGGGGAGGACAAGGGCACCCAGCGCTCGGACACCACGATCCTGCTGCACCTGCCGCAGGACCGCAGGAGCGCGACCGCCGTGTCGATACCCCGGGACCTGATGACGGACATCCCCTCCTGCCTGCAGCCGGACGGGTCCCGCACGGCCGCCTCCTTCGCCCAGTTCAACTGGGCGTTCGAGTGGGGCGGGGCGGCCTGCACGATCCGGACCGTGGAGAAGCTGACGGGCATCCGGATCGACCACCACATGGTCATCGACTTCAGCGGGTTCAAGCGGATGGTCGACGCCGTCGGCGGGGTGGAGGTGTGCCTCAAGGAGCCCGTCGACGACGTACAGGCCAAGCTGAAGCTGCCCGCCGGCCTGCAGACCCTGCGCGGCGAGCAGGCACTGGGGTTCGTCCGCGCCCGGCACAGCCTGGGCAACGGCAGCGACACCGAACGGATGGAACGCCAGCAGCAGTTCCTCGGCTCCCTCGTCAAGAAGGTGCAGAGCAACGGCGTTCTGCTGAACCCGGCCCGCCTGTACCCGCTGCTGGACGCCGCCACTTCCTCGCTGACCACCGACCCCGGACTGGCGTCGCTGCGCAACATGTACGAACTCGTACGGGGCGTACGGGGCATACCGACCCATCGCATTACGTTCCTGACCGTTCCGCGCCGGCCCTACGCGCCGAACCCCAACCGGGACGAGCTGGTGGAGCCGGATGCGGAACGGCTTTTCCGGCAGTTGCGGGAGGACGAACCGGTGACGGTGACCCCGCCGGAACCGTCGGCTTCCGCGGCGGCCCGGGCCCCCGGGACCGCTGCGCCGACCCCGGCCGCGACCACCACCGACGCGAATCCGGAAGGGAATTCGGCCGGTGAGGGAACCTCGCCCCCCTCCGCACCCATCCCTACCTTCACAGGGACGACCGCAGGGAACATCGGGTGCCGGTAAAGCAATCCAAAAAGCCGGTGTCCGAACCGAGTGGGATGGGCGCTTCACCCCGTTATAAGGGGAGTGGAATTTGTCACCACCATGGTTTGCGGCCGAACAGGACGGATAAGGTGAGCGATCCGGCGCCCGGCCGGACCGGAGACCGGGTGCCAGCAGCCGGATCGTTGACCGTGCGCCTTGGGGAGGCGCGTCGCGAGGCACCCGACGGAGGATTCGAGCAACCGTGGATGCGCAAAGCCGTGGGCGGGCGGAAGAGATCGACCCCGCAGACCAGTGGGTGCTCAATCCCCGCACCGGCCACTACGAGCTGCAATTGAACGACTCCGCAGCGCGAGAGCGGCCCAAGGTCGCCTCGCCCCGCAGATCTTCTTCGGCGCCCGCCGCTCCCACCGCCCCCTCCCCCGGAGTGCCGGGACAGCGCCGCGGCGACGCCCCGCCCGGCGGCCGCAGGGGTGGCGGCGGCCGGTCCCGCAAGGGTGGCGGCGGCGGTGGCGGACGCCGCAAGAAGGCCCTGCTGATCACGAGCGGAACGCTGGCGTTCCTGCTGGTCGGCGGCGCCGCGGCGGCGTACCTCTACTATGACCACCTCAACGGCAACCTCAGCGTCACCGACATCGCGGGCGCGGGCACCGGCGGGTTCAAGAAGGACCAGGCCATCAACATCCTGGTCATCGGCACCGACAAGCGCAGCGGTGCGGGCAACGAGGGCTACGGCGACAAGGACAGCGTCGGCCACGCCGACACCACGATCCTGTTCCACATCGCCAAGGACCGCTCCAACGCCACCGCGCTGTCCATCCCCCGCGACCTGATCACCACCATCCCG
Source organism: Streptomyces erythrochromogenes (assembly GCF_040684695.1). Taxonomy (GTDB): domain Bacteria; phylum Actinomycetota; class Actinomycetes; order Streptomycetales; family Streptomycetaceae; genus Streptomyces; species Streptomyces erythrochromogenes_C. The sequence continues at coordinate 121,336 of NZ_JBFBGM010000023.1, read as the reverse complement.
GACTGCCCGACGAAGCAGCCCGACGGCACCACGAAGACGGTCCGCGGCGCCAAGGGCGTGCGCTTCAACACCAGCCTGGGCCAGGAGGGCCGTGACGCGGGCTGCACGATGCGCACGGTGAAGGAGCTCACCGGCATAGAGGTCGACAACTTCATGATGGTCGACTTCAACGCGGTGAAGACCCTCAGCACCGCGGTCGGCGGCGTGCCCGTGTGCCTGGAGAAGGCCGTCGACGACAAGGACTCCAAGCTCAAGCTCTCCCAGGGCGAGCACCGGCTGGAGGGCGAGCAGGCGCTGGCCTTCGTCCGCACCCGGCACGCCTTCGGCAACGAGAGCGACCTCGACCGCATCAAGACCCAGCAGCAGTTCCTGGGTTCGATGATGCGCGAGATGAAGTCCAAGGAGACGCTGACCAGTCCGAAGAAGTTCTTCTCGCTCGCCGAGGCGGCCACCAAGTCGCTGACGGTCGACCAGGGACTGGGCTCCATCGACAAACTCACCGACCTCGCGGGCGAGTTGAAGGACATCGACCTCAAGAACATCACCTTCACCACCCTGCCGGTCCTCGACAACCCGGCCGAGAAGGTCAAGGCGACCGTCGTGGTCAACCAGGGGCTGGCCGACCCGCTGCTGCAGATGATCCGGGGGGACGTCTCGCTCACGGAGGTCGAGAAGAAGGAACAGGCCGCGAAGGAGGCGGCCGACGCCGACGCGAAGGCCAAGCAGGACGCCCTGCTCCAGGGCAACCGGGCGCCCGCGGGGGACGTACGGGTCGCCGTCTACAACGGCGGCGGGCCCAAGGGCGCCGCCTCCACCACGCTGAGCTGGCTGCAGAACAGCAAGGGGATGTCCAAGGCCAGCAACCAGGGCAACGCACCGTCGAAGGTGGACGCCACCCAGCTGGAGTACGCGCCCAACCAGGCCGACCAGGCCCGCGCGCTCGCGGACGCCCTGGGGCTGCCGGCCACCGCGCTGAAGATGGGGACGACGGACGCGGCGGCGAAGACCCCGATGAAGCTGACACTGGGTCCGGACTTCCAGAAGCCGGGCACCCCGCTGGCACCGCCGGTGCCGCAGGAGCTGCCCAAGGACGTCCAGCAGGCCCAGGCCGACAAGGCCGTCTGCGCCAAGTAGCGGCACGTGCCCGGTTCGCACCGGCACACCAACGACCAGAAGGACCTTGAGGGGGATGCGCGTGAGGCACAGCGACGTGCGGGAGGAGGGGGCGAACGCCCGGGCCGACGGGGACATACCCGGCGGCGGGGCGGGCGCGCCCGGCACGGTGCCCCGCCAGAGGGGCGGCTCCGGGCCGGCCCGCAGGAGCGGCGACGCCCGTCCCCCCGGGCGGGGCCGCAGGCGCGTACTGCGCTGGGTCGCCTCCGTCCTGTCCCTGCTCATACTCGGGACGGCGGCGGCCGGCTACCTCTACTACCGGCACCTCAACGGCAGCATCCAGACGGACGCGCTGAACCTCGGTGAGAACAAGCTGGGCGGCTCCAAGCCCAACGCCTTCGGGCAGACCCCGCTGAACATCCTGCTCATCGGTTCCGACGCGCGCAACGACGCGGAGAACCAGGCCCTCGGCGGGGCCACGGAGACCTTCGACGGCCCGCCGCTCGCGGACGTCCAGATGCTGCTGCACCTGTCGGCGGACCGCAGCAACATGTCCGTGGTCTCGATGCCGCGCGACACGATGCTGATGATGCCCAAGTGCACCGAGCCGGGCGGCACCGTGCACCCGGCCAGCAAGGGCCTCGTCCAGACGAACGAGTCGATCCAGCGCGGCGGACCCGGCTGCACGGTCGCCGCCTGGACCGAGCTGACCAAGATCCCCATCGATCACTTCATGATGATCGACTTCAAGGGCGTGGTCCGGATGGCCGACGCCATCGGCGGCGTCCCGGTCTGCGTCGAGCAGAACGTGCACTCCCGCACCCGGGACGGCAAGGGCTCCGGCCTGAAGCTGCCCAAGGGCACGAGCGTCATCCAGGGCGAGACGGCCCTGCAGTGGCTGCGCACCCGCTACGGCTTCGAGGACGGCACCGACATCGGCCGCACCCACGCCCAGCACCAGTACATGAACTCGATGGCCCGTGAGTTCCGCAAGAACGCCAAGCTCAGCAACCCGGTCAAGCTCAACAGCCTGGCCCAGGCGGCGATCGAGGCCATGGTCGTGGACACCGGCCTGAACAAGATCGACAAATTGTTCGACCTCAGCATGGAGCTGAAGAAGGTCCCGCCGGGCCGGATCACCATGACCACCATGCCGTGGATCTACAGCACCAAGCCGGGCCTGGACGGCCGTGTCGAGCCCAAGCCGGGCGAGGCCGAGGACCTGTTCCGTATGGTCCGCGAGGACATCGCCCTCGACGGCCAGGGCTCGGGCACTCCGGCGGCCTCCGCCACCCCGGGCGCGCCGGCCTCGCCGTCCGCCCCGGGCCCGCAGCAGCCGACGACGGCCCCGACGGCCGCCACCGCCGCGCCGCCCGCGAAGATCGCGGTCACCGTCCGCAACTCGACCGGGGGCAAGGACGGCAGCGCGGCCAAGGTGAAGGGCCGCGCGAGCGAGGTCGCCGCCCTGCTGACCGGCAAGGGCTTCACCAAGGTCGTCGCCGACACCCAGACGGGCGCCGAGGACACCTCGGTGATCCGCTACGCCACCGACGCCCAGGCGGCCGACGCGGCCGCCGTGGCCACCGCCCTCGGCCTGCCCGCCGCCTCGGTGCAGAAGTCCGACCAGGTCGCCGGGATCGTCGTGTTCGTCGGCAAGGACTGGCGGACCGGCGGCACGCCGACTCCGCCGCCGCCCGCCCCGACCAAGGCGCCGGACTCCGCCCACGCGCTCAACGGCGACAACGACCAGGCCTGCATGGCGATCCAGCCCGGCTTCACCTGGTAGCGGGCGCACGGAAGGGGCCCGGCGCGGAAGCTGCGGATGATCGCAGCTCCCCCGCCGGGCCCCTTCGTACGTCTCAGACCTGCGGGACCCCGGGCACCACGGCCGGGCGGCGGCTCGCGATCAGCTTGTTCGCGAGGGCACGCGGGCTGGTCAGGAAGCCGAAGCCCCAGGACAGGTGCATGGTCGCCAGGGCGAGCGGGATCTGCACCCGGGCCTTCGGCGACAGCCCCTTGCCCGCCGGGACGGAACCCGCGGCGATGGCCGCGAGGTAGCCGGCCGGGACGGCGAAGCCCAGCGGGGTGACGGCCACGCCCACGACCACGCCCGCGGCGATCGCGCAGACGAGGGTCGGCGGGGCCAGGTAGCGCATGTTGATGGAGCCCGAGTGGTAGCGGGCCACCACGTGCCGCCACCGGCCGTAGTCCTTGTACTGCTTGGCCAGCGCCTTGACGGAGCGCCGCGGGCGGTACTGGACCTTCAGCTCGGGCGAGAACCAGATCAGCCCGCCGGCTTCGCGGATGCGGAAGTTCAGCTCCCAGTCCTGGGCGCGGATGAACTCCTCGTTGTAGCCGCCCTGCTGCTCCAGCGCCTCGCGGCGGAAGACGCCGAGGTAGACGGTCTCGGCCGGGCCGGCCTGGCCGCCGGTGTGGAAGGGGGCGTTGCCGACGCCGATCCGGGAGGTCATCGCGGCGGCGACGGCCTCCTCCCAGGCGTTCTCGCCTTCGGCGTGCATGATCCCGCCGACGTTCTGCGCACCGGTCTCCTCCAGGAGGCGGACGGCGGTGGCGATGTAGTTCGGCGAGAGCATGCCGTGACCGTCCACGCGTACCACGATCGGGTGACGCGAGGCCTTGATGGCGGCGTTGAGCGCCGCCGGGGTCCGGCCGGTGGGGTTCGGGACGGTGTGGACGCGGGGATCCTCGGCGACGAGTTCCGCGGCGATCTCGTCGGTGCGGTCCTTGGACGGCCCGAGTGCGATCACCACCTCCATCTCGCCCGCATACTCCTGTTCCAGGATGTGGCGGACGGACTCACGGAGGTAGTGCTCCTCATCGAGCACCGGCATGATCACCGAGACTGCGGGCTGCTGGGCGGGCATGTGGTCCTTCAAGGTCGGGTATCGGTGTCACGTTACCGCGTACGGGGGAACCGGGTGCGCGCCGAGTGATCGGTAAGGACAGCGGCTGATCGTATGGGCCTACTGTTCTGTCGAATCAGCCGGCCGAGGTACCCGAGGGCCGGCCCGTCCTTCGACCGGTATCCCTGTGCTCCCGCGGAGGTGTCCCCCGTGCCCCAGCCGCACCGTCCCATCCGTCCGACCGGGCCGCCCCGGCCGCAGCGCGTGCCGCGCGGCAGCGGCGGCGGACCGGCCCGGCACCGGGAGGGGCGGCCGCGCTGGGGGGTGCGGATCGCGGCCGGGCTGTCGCTGGCGGTGCTGGGCTCCGGTGCCGTCGGGCACGCCGTGATGACCGGTCTGGACACCGGGATCGAGCGGGTGGACCCGTTCAAGGACATGAAGAACCGCCCGCAGGCCGGACACGGCATCAACTTCCTGCTGGTGGGCACCGACGGCCGGGAGAAGATCAGCCCCGAGGAGAAGCGCGAGTACCGCCTGGGCGGGGCGCCCTGCCACTGCACGGACACGATCATGCTGGTGCACCTGTCGGCGGACAAGGAGCGGGCGAGCGTCGTCAGCCTGCCCCGCGACAGCTACGCCGAGGTGCCCGCGCACCGCGACCTCGTCACCGGAAAGGCGCACAAGGCGCACCCCGTGAGGCTGAACGCGGCCTACGCGGAGGGCGGGCCCAACCTCACCGTGCGGACGGTCGAGAACATGACCCGGGTGAAGATCGACCACTATCTGGAGGTCGACTTCACCAGCTTCATGAAGACGGTCGACGCGATGGGCGGGGTGGAGATCTGCACCGCCAAGACGATGCGCGACCCGAACACCGGCCTCGACCTGCTCCCCGGAACCCACCGGCTGACCGGCGGACAGGCCCTGCAGTACGTGCGCTCGCGGCACGTCGACGGCGCCTCCGACCTCGGCCGGATGCAGCGCCAGCAGCGGTTCATCGCCGCTCTGATCAAGCAGGCGACCGGCGGCGGGGTGCTGCTGAACCCGGTGAAGTTCAAGGAGCTCAGTTCCACCCTGCTCGGCTCCGTCCGCGCCGACAAGGGCTTCGGGTCGGAGCAGATGCTCGCGCTCGGGCAGGCGATGCGGGACTTCACGCCCTCCTCCTCCGAGTTCGCCTCGGTGCCCATCGGCAGCCCCTCGTTCCGCGTCAAGGGCATCGGGTCCACCGTGAAGTGGGACGAGCCGAAGGCGGCCAAGCTCTTCGAGGCGCTGCGCCAGGACCGCCCGCTGGCCCCGGCCCGGCCCGGGAAGGCGGCCGCCGGCCGGCCCGTGGCGGTGCCGGTGGACGTGCCGCCCGCGCAGGTCCGCGTCCAGGTGGAGAACGGGACCCGGATCGACGGGCTGGGCGGGCGCGTCGACGCCGCGCTGCGCGCCACCGGCTTCGACACCACACGGGCCCCCGGCAACGGCGCAAGCCGCGACGTCCGGCGCACGGTGATCACGTACGACCCCCGCTGGGACCGCTCCGCGCGCTCGGTGGCGACCGCGCTGCCGGGCAGCGAGTTGCGGGCGGTCGCGGGGCAGGGCCGGACGGTCACGGTGATCGCGGGCGCCGACTACCGCAAGGTGGTGCCGGTGCGCGCGGAGGACCCCTACCAGGGCGCCTTCGGGGTCGTCAGCGGCGACCAGGTGGTCTGCGGCGACTGAGGGCCCGAACGTGCCGCGGGGGCCCTGGTGCGGGCGGGCCGGCCCGGTCGTCGGGGCTCAGTCGTCGAAGCCCTGGGCGGCGCGCTCCTCGCGCAGGGCCATGATGGCCTGGCGGCGGGCGAGCCGGTGGGTGCGGCGGATCTGGGCCTCCTGGTAGCGGCGCTCGTCCCGCTCCGTCTCCGGGAGCACCGGCGGGACCCGGCGGGGCTTGCCGTCGGAGTCCACCGCGGTGAAGACGAGGTAGGCGCTGCCGACCTGGGTGGCGGGGGTGGACTCGTTCCACCGCTCGGCGAGGACGCGCACGCCGATCTCCATGGAGGAGCGGCCGGTCCAGTTGCACTGTGCCTTCACGTGCACGAGGTCGCCCACCCGCACGGGTGCGAGGAAGGCCATCTCGTCCATGGAGGCGGTGACGGCCGCGCCGCCGGAGTGACGGCCCGCCACGGCGCCGGCGGCGTCGTCGACCAGCTTCATGATGACGCCGCCGTGCACCGTCCCCAGGAGGTTGGTGTCGTTGGCCGTCATGATGTGGCTGAGGGTCGTCCGGGAGGCGGCGGTCGGCTTCCCGGGCAGCTCGCCCGGTATCTGTGTCATACGGACACCTTAGTTGGGTCCGGGAGGCATCAGCTCTGCAACAGCACCGGTACGGAACCTCCCCCGGGCTGTCGGAGGCGCCGCCCGGGAAGGCATCCTTGGGCGCATGAATGACTGGCCAGAAGGTCGTGACGACGCCTACGGACGCGGCAGCGCGCGTCCGCAGCCCGAGGGTGTGCAGCGGATGCGGCACGTCCAGCGGCAGCCCCAGCAGCCGCCGCGGCCCCCGCAGCCCGGCCACCCGCCGCGGCCGCAGCGCCCGGCCGGGCCGGCGCCCGTGCCCGGCGTCCCCCCGCAGCAGGCGGGCGGCCACGACACGTACGGCGGTTACGACAGCGGCTACAACACCGGCCAGGTCTACGGCTCGCCCTCGGGCGGTGCCCCGGGCCGGCCGCAGGGTCCCGGCGGGCCGCAGGGCCCCGGCGGCCCCGGGCGGCCGCCCGGCCCGGCCCCGGACTGGCGCAAGCGCATCAAGGTCGGCTCGATCGTCCTGGTCTCCGCGCTCCTTGTGACGTCCGTCTCCACCTACTTCTGGGCCGACTCCAAGGTGCGCCGCGAGGTGGACCTCTCCAAGGTCATCGAGCGGCCCAAGGAGGGCGACTGCACGACGTACCTGATCGTGGGTTCGGACAGCCGTGAGGGCATGTCCGACGAGGAGAAGAAGAAGCTCCACACGGGCTCGGCCGAGGGCAAGCGGACCGACTCGATGATGATCCTGGCGAAGTGCTCCAGCGGGAACACCATGATCTCGCTGCCGCGCGACTCGGACGTGGAGATCCCCTCCTTCGTCGGCTCCCAGTCCGGCAAGAAGTTCCCGGCGCAGGGGCGTCGGGTCAAGCTGAACGCCGCGTACGCGGAGGACGGCCCCGAGCTGCTGGTGCGCACGGTCGAGCACAACACCGGCCTGCGCATCGACCACTACGCGGAGATCGGCTTCGCCGGCTTCGCGAACATCGTGGACGCGCTGGGCGGCGTGGAGCTCGACATCGAGGAGGGCTTCAAGGACGAGAAGTCGGGCGCCGACTTCAAGGCCGGCAAGCAGACGCTGAACGGCGAGCAGTCGCTGGCCTTCGTGCGGACCCGGTACGCCTTCGCCGAGTCGGACCTCCAGCGGACGAAGAACCAGCAGAAGTTCCTGGCGGCGCTCGCCAACCAGGCGGCGACCCCCTCGACGATCCTGAACCCGTTCGCGCTCTACCCGATGCTCGGAGCCGGCCTGGACACCCTCATCGTCGACAAGGAGATGGGCCTGTACGACATGGGCCAGATGTTCTTCGCGATGAAGGGCGTCAACGGCGGTGACGGCGTGTCGATGAACATGCCGATCTCCGGGCAGCGCGGCGGCAACCTCGTCTGGGACAAGGCGAAGGTGCAGCAGCTGGTGAAGCAGATCCAGAACGACGAGAAGGTCACCGTCCGCGGCAACTGACCGCGGCGGCGGCCTTCCCGCCGCTCGCGGCCCCGCCGCCTCCCCGGACCGGGATTCAGGCGTCCGGGGAGAAGCGGATGGCGGCGGCGGGCAGTTCCGCCTCGCACCACACCCGGGCGCCGGCCCGCAGTTCGTTGTCGGCGCCCACCGAGGCGCCGTCGCCGACGACGGTGCCGTCCAGCACGGTCCGGGCGCCCACGTGGGCCCGGGCGCCGATCAGGCTGGCGTTGACCTGCGCGTCGGGGCCGATGACCGCGTCGTCGAGGACGATGGTGCCCTGGACGACCGCGCCGGCCTCGATCCGGGCTCCGGCGCCGACGACGGTGCCGCCCGACAGCTTGGCCCCGGCGGCGACCTGCGCGCCGGGCAGCACCAGGGACTCGCCCCGGCGGCCGGGTACGGCCGGGGAGGGGACGACGCCGCGGACGAGGTCGGCGGAGGCCTGGATGATGGACTCGGGCCGGCCGAGGTCCATCCAGTAGGTGTTCTCGGTGACTCCGTGCAGCGTGGCCCCGGAGGCGAGCAGGCCCGGGAAGGTCTCGCGCTCGACGGAGACCGGGCGGCCGGCCGGGATGGAGTCGATGACGCTGCGGCGGAAGACGTAGCAGCCGGCGTTGATCTGGTCGGTGATGATCTCTTCGGGCGTCTGCGGCTTCTCGGTGAAGGCCAGCACCCGCCCGTCGGGGTCGGTGGGGACCAGGCCGAAGGCGCGCGGGTCCTCGACCCGCACCAGGTGCAGGGAGACGTCGGCGTCGGCCGCCTCGTGGGCGTCGACGAGCCCGCGGATGTCCAGGCCGGTGAGGATGTCGCCGTTGAAGACGAGGACGGAGGAGTCGGGGCCGCCGGTCAGGCGCTGCCCGGCGTTGCGGATGGCGCCGCCGGTCCCGAGGGGCTCGTCCTCGACCACGTACTCCAGGCTGAGGCCGAAGTCGGAACCGTCCCCGAAGTAGGGCTCGAAGACCTCGGCGAGGTAGCAGGTGGCCATGACGATGTGCGTGACACCGGCGGCCGCGGCCCTGGCTATCTGGTGGGCGAGGAACGGGACGCCTGCCGTGGGGACCATCGGCTTGGGCGTGTTGACCGTCACGGGACGCAGCCGTGTGCCCTGTCCGCCGACCAGCAGGATCGCTTCCGTCATTGCGTTCTCCCCAACCGATTCCGGCGTACGAAGGTCCAAATTTAGCCCATCCGGGGACGCCCGGAAGCCGGTGCCGGATGGGTCGGCCGGCGCGCGCTCCGTACGGGCGCCGCGCTCGGTATGTCATGAAATGCCCAGGTGTTCGCACGGGCAGGGGGCGAACGGATCGGCGGGGCCGGGCAGTTGCCGCCCGGGACTCCGCGGGCCCTGTCCGCCGCGGCCGCCCCGTACCGGGACGAACCAGGCGCCGGCGGGCCGGGCCGGTGGTCCGCCGGCGGCGGATCCCGTACAGGACGACCCCCGGCCGGGGCCGGGGGTCGCCTGGGTGCGCGCGGGCCGGAGCCCCGCGGCTACGGCAGGTTGCGGGCCATGACGATCCGCTGGACCTGGTTCGTGCCCTCGTAGATCTGGGTGATCTTGGCGTCGCGCATCATGCGCTCGACCGGGTAGTCACGGGTGTAGCCGTAGCCGCCGAGGAGCTGGACGGCGTCCGTGGTGACCTCCATGGCCACGTCGGAGGCGAAGCACTTGGCCGCGGCACCGAAGAAGGTCAGGTCGCCGTCGACGCGCTCGGACTTGGCGGCGGCCGAGTACGTGAGCTGGCGGGCGGCCTCGATCTTCATGGCCATATCCGCGAGCATGAACTGCACGCCCTGGAAGTCGCCGATCGGCTTGCCGAACTGCTTGCGCTCCTGGACGTAGCCCTTGGCGTAGTCCAGGGCGCCCTGCGCGATGCCGAGCGCCTGGGCGGCGATCGTGATGCGGGTGTGGTCGAGGGTCTTCATCGCGGTGGCGAAGCCGGTGCCCTCGGCGCCGATCATGCGGTCGGCGGGGATCCGGACGTTGTCGAGGTAGACCTCGCGGGTCGGGGAGCCCTTGATGCCGAGCTTCTTCTCCGGGGCGCCGAAGGAGACTCCCTCGTCGGACTTCTCGACGACGAAGGCGCTGATGCCCTTGGAGCGCTTCTCCGGGTCGGTGACGGCCATGACCGTGTAGTACTCGGAGACGCCCGCGTTGGTGATCCAGCGCTTGACGCCGTTGAGCACCCAGAAATCCCCGTCGCGCACGGCGCGGGTCTTCATGCCGGCGGCGTCGGAGCCCGCGTCCGGCTCGGAGAGGGCGTAGGAGAACATCGCGTCGCCCTTGGCGAGCGGGCCGAGGTACTTGGCCTTGAGCTCCTCGGAACCGGAGAGGATCACCGGGAGCGAGCCGAGCTTGTTGACGGCCGGGATGAGGGAGGAGGAGGCGCAGACGCGGGCCACTTCCTCGATCACGATCACGGTGGCGAGGGCGTCGGCGCCCGCGCCGCCGTAGGTCTCCGGGACGTGGACGGCGTGCAGGTCGCTGGCGACCAGCGCGTCGAGGGCCTCCTGCGGGAAGCGGGACTCCTCGTCGACGGCGGCTGCGAACGGCAGGATCTTCGCCTCGGCGAGCGAGCGGACCGACTCGCGGAGCATGTCGTGCTCCTCGGCCGGGCGGTACAGGTCGAAGTCGGCAGAACCCGCCAAGATCTCTCACTCCCCAGGGTGACACGCGAAAAACGTGATGCTAACTACCGTTAAGTAACCCAAGTTTAGTGGCCCGCTCACGGATGGCGATATGGGCGCCCCACGTGAGTTGCGTGACAGAAGGGGTACTCCTGGGGACCGTCCCCCCTGACCGGCCCGACTATGCTCAGTGGCCGCAAACGGCCCCGCACCTCTGGAGCACCCATGGCCCCCCTCAGGATCACTGTGATCGGCACCGGCTACCTCGGCGCGACCCACGCCGCGGCGATGGCGGAGCTGGGCTTCGAGGTGCTCGGGCTGGACGTGGTGCCGGAGAAGATCGAGATGCTGGCCGCGGGCCGGGTGCCGATGTACGAGCCCGGGCTGGAGGAACTGCTGGCCAAGCACGTGGCCGGACTGCCGGGCTCGACCGGGCGGCTGCGGTTCACGACCTCCTACGAGGAGGTCGGCGCCTTCGGCGACGTCCACTTCGTCTGCGTGAACACCCCGCAGAAGCACGGCGAGTACGCGTGCGACATGTCCTACGTCGACTCCGCGATGGCCTCGCTGGCCCCGCACCTGACCCGGCCGGTGCTGGTCGTCGGCAAGTCCACCGTGCCGGTGGGCTCCGCGCAGCGGCTGGCGCAGAAGCTGGTCGAGCTGTCCCCGGCGGGCGACGGCGTGGAGCTGGCCTGGAACCCGGAGTTCCTGCGCGAGGGCTTCGCCGTGCAGGACACCCTGCACCCGGACCGGATCGTGATCGGCGTCCAGGGGGAGCGCGGCGAGAAGCTGCTGCGCGAGGTGTACGAGACCCCCATGTCCGAGGGGTCGCCGCTGGTCGTCACCGACTTCCCGACCTCCGAGCTCGTCAAGACCGCCGCCAACTCCTTCCTCGCCACCAAGATCTCCTTCATCAACGCCATGGCGGAGGTCTGCGAGGCCGCCGGCGGCGACGTGGTCAAGCTGGCCGAGGCCATCGGCTACGACGAGCGGATCGGCGCGAAGTTCCTGCGGGCCGGGATCGGCTTCGGCGGCGGCTGCCTGCCCAAGGACATCCGGGCCTTCATGGCGCGCGCGGGCGAACTCGGCGCGGACCAGGCCCTGACCTTCCTGCGCGAGGTCGACTCCATCAACATGCGCCGCCGCGGCCACATGGTCGAGCTCGCCCGCGAGGCCGTCGGCGGCTCCTTCCTCGGCAAGCGGGTCGCCGTGCTCGGCGCCACCTTCAAGCCGGACTCGGACGACGTACGGGACTCGCCCGCCCTGAACGTGGCGGGCCAGATCCACCTGCAGGGCGGCCAGGTCACCGTCTACGACCCCAAGGGCATGGACAACGCCCGGCAGGTCTTCCCGACCCTCGGGTACGCGGACTCCGCGCTGGAGGCGGCCCGCGGCGCGGAGGTGGTCCTCCACCTCACCGAGTGGCGCGAGTTCCGCGACCTCGACCCGGCGGAGCTCGCCTCCGTCGTGACCGACCGGCTGGTGCTGGACGGGCGCAACGCGCTGGACCCGGTGCGGTGGCGTGCCGCCGGGTGGACGTACCGGGCGATGGGGCGGCCCCGAGCCTGACCCCTGCGGGGTTGCTCGGCGTTCTCTGCCCGGCGGGGGTCGCATGCCGGGTGCGGCGCCGTGGCGGGGGCGCTGCCCCCGAGCCCCCGCGCCTCAAGCGCCGGCGGGGCTGGATTTGCGGCGGGACGTGAATTCGGTGTCGCGGACGACGCGGAGGGCGTTGCCCCAGGTGAGCAGGGCGAGGTCGGACTCCGGCCAGCCGCGGTCCAGGAGTTCCGCGATCAGTCGCGGGTAGCCCGAGGGGTCGGTCAGGCCGGTCGGGCGGGGGCCGGGCGGCTCGGTGCCGAAGGCCGCGCCGAGTCCGACGCCCTGCGGGCCCGCGACCGCCCGTACGTGGTCCAGGTGGTCGGCCACCGCGTGCAGGGAGTCCCCGGTGCGCGCGGTGTCGAAGGTGACCATCGCCAGGCCGTTCGCCTCGCGCAGCGCGACCAGGACCTCGTCGGTCACGTTCCCCGGATGCGGGTTCAGCGCGGCGGCCGCCGTGTTCGAGAGGATCACCGGAGCCTTCGACGCGCCCGCGAGCCGGCGGGCGACCTCCGGCTCGCAGCCCGCGAGGTCCAGCAGGATCCCCAGCCGGTTCGCCTCCTGCACCACCTCGTGGCCGAAGGCCGTCAGCGTCCCCTGCACCCAGGGCGCTCCCGCGGGCGCGAGGACCCGTACGCCCAGCGCGTGGAAGGCGCGCAGCGCGCCCAGCGAATCGGTCAGCGTCCGGCCCGGCACGGGGCCGAGGAACGAGGCGATCCGGCCGCGGTTGCGGGCGTCCGCCATGTCGTCGGCGCTGAGCGCGAGGCGGAGGCTGTCGGGGTAGCGGCGCACCAGGGTCAGGGCCGCGTCGATCTGGTCCAGGGTGTCCGAGACCACCCGGTCGCCCGCCGCTTCCTCGTGGGACCGGACCCCCGGCGGCACGAGCAGGGACCAGAACTGGGCCCCCACTCCCCCGGCGCGCAGGCGCGGGATGTCGGTGTCGACGCCCGCCTCGGGGGTTTCGATGTCGTGGTACGGGCTCTGGCGCAGGGTCCAGACCAGGGTGTTGCACCCGTCGGCGACGGGGTGGACGGACAGCAGCGCGGCGGCCCGGTCGAGGGCGCTCGCCTTCGTCTCGGGTCCGGCGGGGGCCTGGAGGTCCTGGGCCCCGACGCCCACGGAGTGGGGTTCGTCCTGCAGGTCGGCCATGGCGTTCGCTCCGGTCTCGGCGGCAGCAGGGAGAGCTGCTGTCACCGTGACACGTGCCGCGGCGCGGCCGCCCGGCAGGTGCGGCGTTCGAGTGAACCGTGGTCACACCGCGTCACCGCACCCGCCGGACCGGCGCCCGCGCCGTGCCGTCCTGCCTAGATCACCGCGTTCGACGGGCCCCGGGTCGCCGACAGGTCGCGTGCCACCGCTTCCGCGTCGCGCAGCACCCGGACCGCGTTGGACCAGGTCAGCTTGGCCAGGTCCGCCTTGGACCAGCCGCGCGCCAGCAGCTCCGCGACCAGGTTCGGGTAGCCCGCCACGTCGTCCAGGCCGGACGGGGTGAAGGCCGTGCCGTCGTAGTCCCCGCCGATGCCGATGTGGTCGACCCCGGCCACCTCGCGCATGTGGTCCAGGTGGTCGGCCACCGTGGCGGCCGTGGCCACCGGCCGCGGGCGGTCCGCCTCGAACGCGCGGTGCAGGGCCATCGCCTCGGGGGTGGTGTCGAGGTGGTGGAAGCCGTGCGCCCGCAGGTTCTCGTCGGCGGCCAGGGTCCACTCCACCGCCGCCGGCAGGATGAACTTCGGCACGAAGGTGGCCATCGCCACCCCGCCGTTGGCCGGCAGCAGCGCCAGCACGTCGTCGGGGACGTTGCGCGGATGGTCGCAGACCGCCCGCGCCGAGGAGTGCGAGAAGACCACCGGCGCGACCGAGGCGTCGATGGCGTCCCGCATCGTCGTCGCGGCGACGTGGCTGAGGTCCACCAGCATGCCGACGCGGTTCATCTCGCGGACGACCTCGCGGCCGAAGTCGGTCAGACCGCCGTGCCGGGGCTCGTCGGTCGCCGAGTCCGCCCAGTCGATGTTGTCGTTGTGCGTGAGCGTCATGTACCGCACGCCCAGCAGGTGCAGGGCGCGCAGCGTGGCGAGCGAGTTGTTGATGGAGTGGCCGCCCTCGGCGCCCATCAGCGAGGCGATCCGGCCGGTGGCGCGGGCCTGCTCCATGTCGTCCGCCGTGAGCGCCCGCACGAGGTCGCCGGGGTAGCGGTCGATGAGCTGGGCGACGGCGTCGATCTGCTCCAGGGTGGCGCTGACCGCCTCGTCGCCCGCGAAGTCGGAGCGCACGTACACGGACCAGAACTGGGCCCCGACACCCCCGGCGCGCAGCCGGGGGATGTCGGTGTGCAGGTGCGCGGACTGGTCGCCCGCGATGTCCCGCTGCGCCAGGTCGTAGCGCACCTGCTGGCGCAGCGCCCAGGGCAGGTCGTTGTGACCGTCCACGACGGGGTGCTCGGCCAGCAGCTCGCGCGCCTCCGCCAGACGCTGCGCCGCGCTCACTTGCCGAACCCGAAGGACTCCGCGTTCGCGACCTTCGTGCGCAGCCGCTTGCCCTTCTCGGTGGCCTGGTCGTTGAGCTCCTGCTGGAAGTCGCGCATCCGGGCCAGCAGCTCCGTGTCGTGGGCGGCCAGCATCCGTACGGCCAGCAGGCCGGCGTTGCGCGCCCCGGCGACCGAGACGGTGGCGACGGGAACCCCGGCGGGCATCTGGACGATCGACAGCAGGGAGTCCATGCCGTCGAGGTACTTCAGCGGCACCGGCACGCCGATGACCGGCAGCGGGGTGACCGAGGCGAGCATGCCGGGCAGGTGGGCGGCTCCGCCCGCGCCCGCGATGATCGCCTTCAGGCCGCGCCCGGCGGCCTGCTCCCCGTACTCGATCATCTCGCGCGGCATCCGGTGGGCGGAGACGACGTCGACCTCGTAGGGGATCTCGAACTCGTCGAGGGCCTGGGCGGCGGCCTCCATCACGGGCCAGTCCGAGTCGGACCCCATGACGATGCCGATGACAGGTCCTGCGGCGGTGGTGCTCATTCCGTGACCGTTCCTCTGAGGTAGTCGGCGGCGTGGCGTGCGCGCTCCAGCACATCGTCCAGGTCGTCGCCGTAGGTGTTGACGTGGCCGACCTTGCGACCGTGTTTCACGTCCTTGCCGTACATGTGGATCTTGAGCTGGGGGTCGTGGGCCATGCAGTGCAGGTAGGCCGCGTACATGTCGGGGAAGTCCCCGCCCAGCACGTTCGCCATGACGGTCCACTTGGCGCGGGGGCGCGGGTCGCCCAGCGGAAGGTCCAGGACCGCGCGCACGTGGTTGGCGAACTGGGAGGTCACGGCCCCGTCCTGGGTCCAGTGACCGCTGTTGTGCGGACGCATCGCCAGTTCGTTGACGAGGATCCGGCCGTCGGTGGTCTCGAACAGCTCCACGGCCAGGTGGCCGGTCACGCCGAGTTCCTGCGCGATGCGCAGGGCGAGGGCCTGGGCCTCGCCCGCCAGCTCCTCGGAGAGGTCCGGGGCGGGTGCGATCACCGTGTCGCAGACCCCGTCCACCTGGCGGGACTCCACGACGGGGTAGGCGACCGCCTGCCCGTGCGGGGAGCGGACGATGTTCGCCGCGAGTTCGCGGACGAAGTCCACCTTCTCCTCGGCGAGGACCGGGACGCCCGCCTTGAAGGGGGCCCCGGCGTCCTGCGGGGTGCGGACGAACCACACCCCCTTGCCGTCGTAGCCGCCGCGCACGGTCTTGAGGATGACGGGGAACCCGCCCACCTCGTCCGCGAAGGCGCTCACGTCGTCCGGATCGCTCACGATCCGGTGGCGGGGGCTGGGTGCGCCGATCTCGTCGAGCTTGGCGCGCATCACCCCCTTGTCCTGGGCGTGTACCAAAGCGTCGGGCCCCGGGCGGACGGGGATGCCGTCCGCTTCCAGGGCCCGCAGGTGCTCCGTGGGTACATGCTCGTGGTCGAAGGTGATCACGTCACAGCCGCGCGCGAAGGCGCGCAACGTCTCCAGGTCGCGATAGTCGCCGATGACGACGTCGCTCACGACCTGGGCCGCCGAGTCCTGTGGTGTGTCACTGAGGAGCTTGAATCTGATGCCGAGGGGGATACCCGCCTCGTGGGTCATGCGGGCGAGCTGACCGCCGCCGACCATGCCGACTACCGGGAACGTCACCTCTCCAGGGTATCCGCCGGTATTCCGCCATCCGGACGTGACCCTGGGAGGCGCGTGGCGCGATCCCGCGGTGTGCCGTGTGTCGCAGGGTGCCGGAAGGCACAGACGGAGCACAGGGGGGAGACTTAGCATGGGTGGGTTGACGGAGAACACCGGACGCCCCGTGCGGGGGCGGTGACCGACGGGACTGGCCTACTGATGACCACGCAGCGCGGATCGGTCCTCGAACGCGTACGCGGCCTCGTGCGCGAGGTGGCCAAGTTCGGGGCGGTCGGCGGACTGGGGGTCCTGGTCAACCTGGGTGTCTTCAACCTGATCCGGCACACCACCGATCTCCAGGTGGTCCGGGCGAGCGTGATAGCCACCGTCGTGGCGATCGCCACGAACTACCTGGGCTTCCGCTACTTCGCCTACCGGGACCGCGCCCAGAGCGGCCGCACCCGCGAGATGGCCCTCTTCGCCGGCTTCAGCGCGATCGGGCTGGTCATCGAGAACGGCGTGCTCTACACCGCCACCTACGGCTTCGGCTGGGACGGCCCGCTCGCGAGCAACGTCTTCAAGTTCATCGGCATCGGCACGGCCACCGTCTTCCGCTTCTGGTCCTACCGGACCTGGGTCTTCAAGGCCCTGCCGCCGGTGACCGCGCCCGCGGCCGCCGAACCGGCGGCGGAGCAGCCGGCGCCGGTGCCCCGGCCGGAGCGCAGGACCGAGCCGCTGCCGGAGCCTGAGCCCGCGAACAACTAGCGCGGACGCGGCCCGGACGGCCTAGCGGACGGTCTTCTCCCGCTCGGCCGGCTCGGGGGCCGTACGGCTGAGGAACAGCGCGAACACCGGGGGCTGCGTCTGGAGCAGCTCCAGACGGCCGCCGTCCGCCTCGGCGAGGTCGCGGGCGACCGCGAGGCCGATCCCGGTGGAGTTGCGGCCGCTGATGGCCCGCTCGAAGATCCGGTTGCCGAGGTCGGGCGGGACGCCCGGTCCCTCGTCCGTGACCTCCAGCACCGCCTGGTTGCCGATCACCCTGGTGCGCAGGGCGACGGTGCCGCCGCCGTGCATCAGGGCGTTCTCCACGAGGGTGGCCAGGACCTGGGAGACCGCGCCGGGGGTGCCGACGGCCCGTACGCCCTGCTTCCCGGAGCGCACGATGGCCCGGCCCGCGCTGCGGTAGGCCGGCCGCCACTCCTCCACCTGCTGTTTGACGACCTCGTCGAGGTCGAAGGGGACCGCGGAGCCCGTGCGCGGGTCGCGCGAGTTCGTGAGCAGCCGCTGTACGACGTCCGTGAGCCGCTCCACCTGGGTCAGGGCGATCGTCGCTTCTTCCCGCACGGTCTCCAGGTCGTCGGTGACCGTGATCTCCTCCAGCCGCATCGACAGCGCCGTGAGCGGGGTGCGCAGCTGGTGGGAGGCGTCGGCGGCGAGGCGCCGCTCGGCGGTGAGCATCCGGCCGATCCGTTCGGCGCTGGAGTCCAGCACGTCCGCGACCCGGTCCAGCTCGGGAACCCCGTACCGCTTGTGCCGGGGCCGCGGGTCGCCCGAGCCGAGCCGCTCGGCGGTCTCGGCGAGGTCGGTGAGCGGGGAGGCCAGCCGGTTGGCCTGCCGTACGGCGAGCAGGACGGCCGCGACGACGGCCAGCAGGGCGACCGCGCCGACCACGGCCAGGGTCCGTACGACCTCCCTGGTCACGGTGGAGCGGGCCTCCTCCACGACGACGATCTCGCCCTGCTCGCCGCGGGCGGTGCCGCGTACGACGCTGTCAGGGATCGACGCGCCCACCTCCACGGCCGCCTGCCCGGGGACGGTGATCCGCGCGTAGTGCCCGGCGTCGAGCAGTTCGGCGAGGTCGGAGGGGTCGGTCGGCTTCTTCTCCAGGACGTTCGCCTCGACGACGCTCACCAGCCGCAGCGCCTCGGACTCGACCCGGTCCTGGGCGCTGCTGGTGATGGTGCGGGTCTCCACGATGACGAGGGAGACCCCGAAGACGGCGATCACCACGAGCACCACGGCGAGCGTGGACTGGATGAGGCGGCGGCGCATGGGCTGGGGCCGGCCTTTCTTGCCCTGGGGGTCAGCTCTTCTCGAAGCGGAAGCCGACGCCGCGGACGGTGGCGATGTAGCGGGGGTTGGCGGCGTCGTCGCCCAGCTTCTTGCGCAGCCAGGAGATGTGCATGTCGAGGGTCTTGGTGGAGGACCACCAGGTGGTGTCCCAGACCTCGCGCATGAGCTGGTCGCGGGTGACGACCCGGCCGGCGTCGCGCACCAGGACGCGCAGCAGGTCGAACTCCTTGGCGGTGAGCTGGAGCTCCTCCTCGCCCATCCAGGCGCGGTGCGACTCGACGTCGATCCGCACGCCGTGGGTGGCGGGGGGCTGGGCGGTCTCGGTGGCGCCGCGCCGGAGCAGGGCCCGGACCCGGGCCAGGAGTTCGGCCAGGCGGAAGGGCTTGGTCACGTAGTCGTCGGCGCCCGCGTCCAGGCCGACGACCGTGTCGACCTCGTCCGCACGGGCGGTGAGGACGAGGATCGGGAAGCCGTGGCCCTCGGCGCGCAGCCGGCGGGCCACCTCCAGGCCGTCCATGCCCGGCAGTCCCAGGTCGAGGACGACGAGGTCGACGCCCCCCTGGAGTCCCGCGTCCAGGGCGGTGGGGCCGTCCTCCCGGACCTCGACCTCGTACCCCTCCCGGCGCAGGGCGCGGGCCAGGGGTTCCGAGATGGATGCGTCGTCCTCGGCGAGCAGTACACGCGTCATGTGGGTGATGGTAGTCCGCGGCGACTGAATCGAGAGGCCTGCCCGCAGACCCCTTCCGATCTGGGTTTATCGACTACTAAGCGCCTTCGAATATGGTCGAACGGTTCCCGACTCGCCTTGTGATCCATCTCTCAAGTCCTTTCATATGCCGCAGTGTCGTGTCGTATGGTGGCGAGACGCCTGATGCAATACCTCAGGGACCTTTGTGCCGAAAAACAGCACATAGGTCTCTCTTTCTGTCCTGAACCGGATGGGCGGTCTTATCGAGGACCGACCCGGCCGGCCATGACGACAGTGAATGACCTGTTGGCCGGGCCCCTCGCGTGATGGTGCGCGGGCGGGCGTGGATCCCGGTTGCGGATTCCCTTCACCCCCTCTTCGACGGGGCGAGACCCCGAGGCGTGGGGCGGGACTCCGTTCGCCGGTGCCGGCCACCCCCCACCGGGCGCGGATGAGCTCACGAAGCCGAAGCGTCCCGAGCAAGCAAGGATCGACCATGGCTTCCAGCCTGACGACGGCTTCACCGAGCCCCGCTCACGAGAAGACCGTCCTCGGCCACCCGATCGGCCTGGCCACGCTGTTCATGACCGAGATGTGGGAGCGCTTCTCCTACTACGGCATGCGTGCGCTTCTCGTTCTGTACTTGGTCTCCGGCGGCGTCGACGCCGCGACCGGCAGCCAGGGCGGTGGCCTCGGCTTCACCGCGGCGACGGCCACGGCGATCTACTCCGTGTACGTGGCCATGGTCTACCTGATGGCCATGCCCGGCGGCTGGTTCGGTGACCGTGTCTGGGGCGCCCGCAAGACGGTCGCCATCGCCAGCTTCGTCATCATGGCGGGCCACGTCGCGCTCGCCGTCCCCGGCCAGCTCGCGTTCTTCGTCGGTCTGCTGCTGGTCGCGGTGGGCTCCGGTCTGCTGAAGGCCAACATCTCCACGATGGTCGGCCACCTGTACAAGGACGCGGACGACCCGCGCCGTGACAGTGGCTTCACGATCTTCTACATCGGCATCAACGTGGGTGCCTTCGCGGCGCCGATCGCCATCGGCACCATCGGCGAGACGATCAACTGGCACCTGGGCTTCTTCCTCGCCGCCGTCGGCATGGGCATCGGCCTGGTCATCTTCCTGCTGGCCGGCCGCACGCTGAGCCCGAAGAGCAGCATCGTCCCGAACCCGCTGAGCCCGGCCGAGCGCAAGGCCGTGATCACCAAGGCCCTCGCCGTCCTCGCCGTCGTCGCCGTCTTCTACGGCGCCGTGGTCGCGGCCGACATGTTCACCATCAAGTGGGCGCTGTACCCGATCACCATCGCCGGTCTGATCATCCCGGTCGCCGTCCTCACCCGCATCAAGCGGGACAAGGACCTCACCGCCGGCGAGCAGACCCGGATGAGCGCCTACATCTGGTTCTTCGTGGCCGCCGCCGTCTTCTGGATGATCTACGACCAGGGCGGTTCGACCCTCTCGCTGTTCGGTGACAAGAACTCCGAGCGCGCGCTGTTCGGCTGGGAAGTCCCGACCACCATCTTCCAGTCGCTGAACCCGCTCTTCGTGGTGGCCCTGGCCCCGGTCTTCGCCGCCGCGTGGGTGGCCCTGGCCCGCCGCAACCGCGAGCCCAGCACCATCGTGAAGTTCTCGGTGGCCCTGGTCATCGTCGGTGCCTCGTTCTTCGTCTTCGCCATCCCGCTGAGCCAGACCGCGGGCAACGACACCAAGGTCACCATGTGGTGGCTGGTGCTCATCTTCCTGATGCACACGCTCGCCGAGCTGTGCCTCTCCCCGGTCGGCCTGTCGGTCACCACGAAGATGGCGCCGCAGAAGTACGCCTCCCAGATGATGGGCGTCTGGTTCCTGGCCGTCACCGCCGGTGACTGCATCACCGGTCTGCTCGGCCTGGCCGAGGTCCAGATGAACGGTGTCGGCGTGATCCTCTTCCAGGCGTTCGCCGCAGTGCTCGCCGGTGTCGCGATCTTCATGTACCGCAAGAAGGTCAACGCGCTGATGGGCGGCATGAACTGACCCGTTCCGCTCCGGCGGAGCAACGGCCCGGCACACCG
Organism: Streptomyces erythrochromogenes; assembly: GCF_040684695.1. Taxonomy (GTDB): domain Bacteria; phylum Actinomycetota; class Actinomycetes; order Streptomycetales; family Streptomycetaceae; genus Streptomyces; species Streptomyces erythrochromogenes_C. The sequence goes on along the minus strand of NZ_JBFBGM010000023.1, from coordinate 100,464 downwards.
CGAGGTGTGCCGGGCCGTTCCCGTGTCAGCGGGTGCCGCGCAGGCGGCGCCACGGGGTGAAGGTGAACACCGCGCCGCCGAGCAGGATCACCGTGCCGGCGACGAGGGCGAGGGCCTTGATGCCGCCCTCGTCCTCCGCGCCGGTCTCGGCGAGGCCGCCGCCCGCGGCGGCGGCGCCGCCGGTGCTGGTCGAGGAGCCGGAGCCGCCCGGCTGGGCGGTGGTGTCCAGCTCCAGCGAGACGCCGCTGCTCGTCGCCTTGCAGGGCACGTTGATCGGCGTGGAGCCGGGGGCCATCGTGACGTCGATCGTCAGCCGGTCCGGGCTGAGCGTCACCTTGCCGGACTTGCCGGGCTTGTAGGTACCGGTCATGTCGCTGAGGCTGACCGGTGCCTTGTCCGGGATCGGTTCGGCGTTGGCCGGGCCGGAGACCTTGACCGTGCCGCTGTCCGCCCCGCCGAGCTTGACGTCCATGGAGGGCTTGAGGGCGCCGGCGGGCAGGGCCATGGGCGCCGCCATCGCGCCCTTGGCGGTCTTGACGGTGAGGTCGTAGCTGCCGCCGTTCTTCTTGGCGTTGATCGTGACCGGTGTCTTGATGCCGCCCGGGACGACCGCTCCGCAGTCGAAGGCCACCTCGACCGCCTTGCCCGGGAAGTCGGTCTGGCCGCCCCCGCCGCCGCTGCCGCCCGAGGCGGTGGTGCCGCCGGTGGTGGTGCCGCCGGTCGTCGTGCCACCCGTGGTGGTGCCGCCCGTGGTCGTGCCGCCGGTCGTCGTACCGCCCGTGGTCGTACCGCCGCTGGAGCCGCCCGAGACGTCGATGGTGGCCCCGCCCTTGACCTCGCCGACCGGCGCGCACTTGGTGACGAAGGTGCCGAAGGAGAAGCTGACGGCCACGTCGTACTTGCCCGGGGTCAGGGTGATCTTGCCGGCCTTGGTGAGCTTCAGCTTGCCCTTCATCGTGGACATCTGCATGGGGGCCTTCTTGGGGATCGGCGGGTTCTTCTTCTCCCCGACGACCTTCAGCTCCCCGCCACCGCCGCCCACGGTGATCCAGCCCGTGGGCTGGACGGAGTCCTGCGGGATGTCCATCAGGTCCGTGTTGTTCGAGGCCGGCTTGACCGTCTCCCAGGACACGTCGACCTCGTCGCCGACCTTGGCCGTGGCCGGCGCGGTGACCTTGGCCGTGGTCTCGCCCTCCACCGGGGAGCCGCCGCCGGCCGGCGGTACGCACTTGACCTTGAACGTGGCCTCGGCGGCCTGGGCGGTAGGAGCCGTGATGGCGAGGCCCGCGCCGCCGAGCAGCAGCGCGACCAGGGCCGCGCTCACCCTCCGTCGGTTCTTCACGATGGTCCCTTCGTCGTCGAACGGTTCTCAGACGGTGCGGACGTCTGTGGTGCTGTCTCCGGCGCGCTGTCCGGGGTGAACCACGGCAGGACCGCCGTGGTGGTCGCAGGGGGCTCCGCGGGCCGCTCCGTACGCGCGGCCGTACGCGGGACCGGGCGGGCCGGGAGTCCGGGCAGCCGGGGCAGCCGGGCGGTGACGGCCGTCGCGGCCTCGGCGGGCCGTACCCCACGGTGGCGTCCGGCGCCGCCCCCGGTGCGCGGCCGGATCCTGTCGACGACGGCCATGCCGACGCGGAAGACCGCGGCGGGGATCACCACGAGGAGCAGGCCCCAGAAGAGCAGGACCCCGTACGGGCGGGCCACGCCCCAGGGCTGGGTGGCCACGACCGTCTCGCCGTACTTCAGGGAGATCGTGTAGTCGCCGTGGGCGCCCGCGGGGAGGGTGACGTCGAGGGTGACCTCCGCCTTGCCGCCGGGCGGGACGGTCCCCTTCCAGCGGGCCTCCTCCCACACCGGCGCGAACACGCCGTGGGCGGTGCCGAGCTGGAAGACGGGGTCCTTGACCGGGGCCGTGCCGAGGTTGCCGACGGTGACCTTGAACTTCCGGGCGGCCGGGGCGCCGAACCAGGTCAGGACCCCGTCCTCGCCCTCCAGTCGGACCCCGGTGAGCATGGCGAGGCGGCCGGTGCCGGATTCGGCGGGCAGCTCGGCCACCGGATGGTCGGTGATCTTCAGGGGCGCGGCGACGGTGGACCGGTCCCCGTTGACGGAGGTGACGTTGACGACGCAGGGGCAGGGCTTCGGCGGCGCCGCCACCGGCAGCCGGGCCGTGAAGCGCCCGTCCTCGCCGACGGAGACGGCCGCCCCGTCGGCGTTGGCGCAGCTGTTGGTGCCGCCGATCATGTTCTGCCCGCAGACGAGCAGCATCACCAGGGTCTTGGGCCCCCAGCCGGTGCCCGTGACGGTGATCTCGGTTCCCTTGGCGGCCTCCTGGAGGGAGAGGGCCGCGGTGGGTTCGGCCTGGGCCGCACCGGACGGGGCCGCGGGCAGGAGTGCGAGGGCGCACGCCGCCAGCCCCACCAGGAGGGACCGGGCGCTACCGCCGGCCTTGCCGCCGACCTTGGCTCTCACCTGGAGGCTCCCGTCAGTTCGTGTTCCGGTGCGGGGTTCGTCTCCGCGGGCTTCCCGGACGGTCCGCCGTCGGCCCCGCCGGTCCGGTCGGTCCCGCCGGTCGCGCCGTCCGCCGGTTCCCGTCGCGGGCGCCGCCGGCCGCGTACGAGGAACAGCGCGGCGAGCGCCGTCCCGCCGAGGCCGAGCAGGCCGGCGCCCGTCCAGCCGGCGGCCCGCCACGGCACGAACCAGGCGGTGGCCGAGGCCGCGGCCTCGGCGCCGTCGGGAACGGCCACGGTGACGGTGACGCGGACCCGGTCGAGGACCGGCGCTCCGGGCCAGGGTTCGGTCAGCTCGACCCGCCCGCCGGGGAGCAGTTCGACCGGCTCGGCCCGCCGGCCGCCGACCGGGACCTCGCCGAAGGCGCCCTCGGCGCGCAGGGCCGGCCGGGGGGCGAGGGCGACGTTGCCGCGGTTGACCAGGGTGTACGCGACGACCGCGGACGCGCCCCGGCCCCGTACGGCGACGTCCTCGACGGTGAGGGCGGTCAGGGTGGGGCCGCTGACCCGCAGGTGGACCCGTACGCCGGCCTCCCGGCCCGCTTCGGTGGCGATCACGGCGGCGGGATGGTCGCCGGGCGGTGCCGCGGGCGGCACGGTGACGGTGAAGGGGACCACCGCGCGGGTGCGCGGCGGGATCGTCACGGTGGCTGCGGCGCCGAAGCTGAACCAGGAACCGGCGTCGCCCGCGCCGGGGCCGGGAGCGGCCGGGCGCACCGCGACGGCCCCGTCGGCGGTGTTGCCCGCGGCGGCCCCGCGCAGGGTGACGGTGCGTTCCCGATCGGTGGTGTTGGTCAGGGCGAGGCGGTCCTCCAGCACGGCGGCGGGGGCGCCCTCCAGGTAGAAGTACGGTCGGGCGCCGCCGGGTCGGGCCGCGGCCGTTCCGGCGGCGGGCTCGGCGGTCCAGCCCGGTTCGTCGGCGGCTGCGGGGGCGGCGGGCACCGTGTGCAGCGCGGCCGTCGCGAGCAGGACCAGGAGGAGGCGGGCGTCCCGCCCGGTGGTGTGGAGCAGGGGCATGGCCGGGGGCGCTCCGTTCAGGACCCGGCCTGCCGGCCGCGCCGGGTCAGCCAGAGCACGCCGGCCGCGCCCGCGAGCATCACGGTGCCGCCGAGGGTGCCGAGGGCGAGGGCGGAGTCGGTGGGTCCGGTCTGCGGGAGGGTGTCGGGAGGGGAGTCGCCGCCGGAGGGCGTGCCGCTCCCGCCGCCGCCCGCGGCGGTGACGTCCAGTTCCAGGGAGGGGCCGGGGCCGTTGCCGGGGGTGCAGGTGGTCGTGGTGCCCATCGCCTTGATGGTGAGCACGCCCGCGGTGAAGGTGACCTTGCCGCTCTTCTTCGGGGTGTAGGTGCCCGAGAGGTCGGTGATCTTGATGGGGGTGTCCGGGGGCACGGCCTCGGGGTTGGACGGGCCGGAGACCGGTACGGACGCCTTCTCGGCCCCGCCGACGACGATGACGGCGCTGGGGCTCATGGCGCCCTTGCCGAGCTCGATGGGGCTGGACGAGACGCCCTTCTGGAAGGACATCGTCAGCTTGTAGCCGTCGCCCTCCTTGACGGCCTTGATGTCGATGGGCGACACCGCCGACTTGTCCCCGATCGGGGTCTTGCAGTCGTAGGCCACGTCGACGACCGCGGCGTGGGCGGTGGGGGCGGTGAGCAGCACCGCCGATCCGGCCAGCGCGGAGGCCAGCGCGAGCGCGGTGGAGCGTTTGCGGTCGGACACCTTCGTCTTCCCCTCGGGCCACAAATACCTGACGGAACATCAGATCGGTGGCTCAAGGTACGCCCGGGGCCTTACGGAGGGAAGACAAAGGACAGGCCCGAATTGACCGTTCGTCAGTAGGCGCGGACGCCCTTCTGCCACACCGCGGAAACGAGCGGTACACCCGGCCGGTAGGCCAGGTGGACGTGGCTGGGGGCGTCCAGCAGGGCCAGGTCGGCGCGGGCTCCCGGGGCCAGGACGCCGATGTCGCGGCGGCGCAGGGCGCGGGCGCCGCCTGCGGTGGCCGACCACAGGGCCTCGTCGGGGGTCATCCGCATGTCGCGGACGGCGAGCGCGATGCAGAACGGCATGGAACTGGTGTAGGAGGAGCCGGGGTTGCAGTCCGTGGACAGTGCGACGGTCGCGCCCGCGTCGATCAGGCGTCGGGCGTCGGGCCACTGGGCGCGGGTGGAGAACTCGGCGCCGGGCAGCAGGGTGGCGACCGTGGTGTCCGCCGCCTGGGCGAGGGCGTCGACGTCGGCGTCGGTGAGGTGGGTGCAGTGGTCGGCGGAGGCGGCCTCCAGTTCGACGGCGAGCTGCACGCCGGGGCCGTACGAGAGCTGGTTGGCGTGGACGCGCGGGATCAGGCCTGCGGCGGCGCCGGCGGTGAGGATCGCGCGGGCCTGGTCGCCGTCGAAGGCGCCCTTCTCGCAGAAGACGTCGACCCAGCGGGCGTACGGGGCGCAGGCCGCCAGCATCTCGCCGGTGACGAGGTCGACGTAGCCGGCCGGGTCCTCGGCGTAGTCCGGGGAGACGATGTGCGCGCCGAGGTAGGTGACCTCGTCGGTGTGGGCGGCGGCGATGCGCAGGGCGCGGGCCTCGTCGGCGACGGTGAGGCCGTAGCCGGACTTCGTCTCGAAGGTGGTGGTGCCCTGGCGGCGGGCCTCGTCGAGGTGGCGGACGAGGTTCGCCTCCAGCTCGGCGTCGGAGGCGGCGCGGGTGGCGGCGACGGTGGTGCGGATGCCGCCGGCGGAGTAGGCGCGGCCCGACATGCGGGCGTTGAACTCCTGGGTGCGGTCGCCGGCGAAGACGAGGTGGGAGTGCGAGTCGACGAAGCCGGGGATGACGGCCCGGCCCTGCGCGTCGAAGACCTCGTCCGCGGCCGGGGCCTGTGCCGTCGGGCCGACCCAGGCGATGCGGTCGCCGTCGATGACGACGGCGGCGTTCTCGATGAGGCCGAGGGGGCTGCCGTCGCCGACGGCGGGGTCGTTGGTGACGAGGCTGCCGATGTTTGTGATGGCGGTGGTGGTCATGGGGTCCTCTCAGGGCTTGCTCGTCCCCCACCCCGCCCCTTCCCGAAACCGGGCTCCGCCCGGACCCGGTCCTCAAGCGCCGGACGGGCTGGTAAATCCAGCCCCGCCGGCGATTGAGGCGCGGGGTCCGGGGCGGAGCCCCGGGAAACGGAGAAAGGGCGGGGTGGGGGAAAGGCCCGCCGCAGGCGGCACGGTCAGGAGCGGAGGGCGGCGATCGAATCGGCCAAGGCGGACGGGACGTCCCCGACCAGGGTGTGGTGGCCGTCGCGGACGACGTGGCGGCCGGCGACCACCGTGTGGCGGACGTCGGAGGCGGTGGCGGCGAAGACGGCCGTCTCGGCGCCGAGCCGCGGCAGCGGGCCGGCCGTGCGGACGGAGTCCAGGGCGACCGTGGTGAAGTCCGCGAGCGCACCCGCTTCCAGGCGGCCCGCGTCCGGCAGTCCGAGGGCGGCGTGGCCGTCGCCGGTGGCGGCGGTCAGCAGGGCGTTCGCCGTCCAGTGGCCCCGGGTGCGGCTGCGCAGGCGCTCGTTCAGCTCCATCGCGCGCGCCTCTTCGAGCAGGTCGATCACCGCGTGGCTGTCGCTGCCGAGGGAGAGCGGGCTGCCCGCCCGCTGCAGGCGGGTGGCCGGGCCGATGCCGTCGGCGAGGTCGCGTTCGGTGGTGGGGCACATGCAGGTGCCGGTGCCGGTGCCGCCGAGCAGCGCGATGTCCGCGTCCGTGAGGTGCGTGTTGTGGACGCCGGTGGTGCGCGGGCCGAGCACCCCGTGGTCGGCGAGGAGCTGCGTGGGGGTGCGGCCGTGGGCGGCCTGGCAGGCGTCGTTCTCGGCGGTCTGCTCCGAGAGGTGGACGTGCAGGGGCGCCCGGCGCTCCTCGGCCCAGCGGGCCACGGTGGCGAGCTGGTCGGCGGGCACCGCGCGGACCGAGTGGACCGCCGCGCCGATCAGGGCGTGCGGGCGGGGCTTGAGGGCGCTTACGCGTTCGGCCCAGGCCTCGGCGGTGCCGTCCGAGAAGCGCTGCTGGTGGGCGTTGGGGGCTTCCCCGAACCCGGACGAGAGGTAGGCGGTGTCCAGCAGCGTGATCCGGATGCCGGCCGCGGCGGCGGCCTCGATCAGGGCCTCGCCCATGGCGTTGGGGTCGGCGTACGGGGTGCCGCCGGGCGCGTGGTGGACGTAGTGGAACTCGCCGACGTTGGTGATGCCGGCCAGGGCCATCTCGGCGTACACGGCGCGGGCGAGCGCGAAGTAGGTGTCCGGGGTGAGGTTCTGCGAGGCCCGGTACATCAGCTCGCGCCAGGTCCAGAAGGTGCCCGAGCCGACCTGGACGGCCCCGCGCAGGGCCCGGTGGAAGGCGTGGCTGTGGGCGTTGGCCAGACCGGGCAGGGTCAGGCCGCGCAGCACCTCGGCGCCCGGCGGCGGGGTCTCCACCCCGGTGCGCAGGGCGCCGATCCGCCCGTCCTCGGTGACCGGGAGGGCCACGCCCGGCTCGACGTGGGTGCCGAGCCAGGCGTGCTCCAGCCAGTACGTCGTCAGCGACATGCCAGGCCTTCCAGTACGTCGGCGAGGGCGAGGACGCCGGCCACGCAGTCGTCCTCGGCGGCGAACTCCCGCGGCGAGTGGGAGACGCCGGTGGGGTTCCGCACGAACAGCATGGCGGTCGGCACGGCCGCGGAGAGGATCCCGGCGTCGTGTCCCGCCCCGGTGCCCAGGACGGGGACGGACCCGCCCAGGATCCGGTTCATCTCGTCGCGCAGGGCGTGCTCGAACTCGACGACCGGGGTGAAGGACTCCCGGACGATGTCGAGGTCGATGCCGTCCTGCTCGGCGCGCTCGCGGGCGGCCTTCTCGATGGCCGTGACGACGGTGTCGAGGGTGGCCTGGTCGGCGGCGCGGGAGTCGAGCCAGCCGCGCACCAGCGACGGGATGGCGTTGACGCCGTTGGGCTCGACGGAGATCTTCCCGAAGGTGGCGACGGCCCCGGCGAGGGCCGCCTCGCTGCGGGCGGCCAGCACGGTCGCCGCGTACGTCAGCATCGGGTCGCGCCGGTCCACGAGGCGGGTGGTGCCGGCGTGGTTGGCCTCGCCGCGGAAGTCGAACCGCCAGCGGCCGTGCGGCCAGATCGCGGAGGCGATGCCGACGCGGTCGCCGGACAGGTCCAGGGCGCGGCCCTGTTCGACGTGCAGCTCGACGAAGGCGCCGATCCGTCCGAGGCGTTCGGGGTCGGCCCCGATGGCCTCGGGGTCGTATCCGGCGGCCTCCATGGCCTGGGGCAGGGAGATGCCCTCGGCGTCGCGCAGCTCGTAGGCCTTCTCCTTGGTCAGCTGCCCGGCCGCGAGCCGGGAGCCGACGCAGGCGAGCCCGAAGCGGGCGCCCTCCTCGTCACCGAAGTTGGTGATGGCCAGCGGCCTGGAGAACTCCGCGCCCCTGCTGCGGAGTTCGTCCAGGGCCGCGAAGGAGGACACCACGCCGAGGGGGCCGTCGAAGGCCCCGCCGTCGGGGACGGAGTCCAGGTGCGAGCCGGTGACCACGGCGTCCCCGGCGAGGGGGTCGCCGAGCCAGGCCCACTGGTTGCCGTTGCGGTCGGTCTCGTACGTGAGCCCGCGCGCCTCGGCCTGCTCCTGGAACCAGGTCCGGCAGTCGGCGTCGGCCCCGCTCCAGGCGTAGCGGCGGTAGCCGCCGGTGTCGGCGTTGCGGCCGATGGGCGCGAGCTCGGCCCACATCCGGTGGAAGGTCACGCGTCGTCGCCCTCACGCATGGGGACGCGGACGCCGCGCTCGTCGGCGACCGTCTCGGCGATGTCGTAGCCGGCGTCGACGTGGCGGATGACGCCCATGCCCGGGTCGTTGGTGAGGACGCGGCGGATCTTCTCGCCGGCCAGCGCGGTGCCGTCGGCGACGGTGACCTGGCCCGCGTGGATGGAGCGGCCCATGCCGACGCCGCCGCCGTGGTGGATGGAGACCCAGGAGGCGCCGGAGGCGACGTTGACCATGGCGTTGAGCAGCGGCCAGTCGGCGATGGCGTCGGAGCCGTCGAGCATGGCCTCGGTCTCGCGGTACGGGGAGGCCACCGAGCCGCAGTCGAGGTGGTCGCGGCCGATCGCGAGCGGCGCGGCGAGGGTGCCGTCGGCGACCATCTCGTTGAAGCGCTCGCCGGCCTTGTCGCGCTCGCCGTAGCCGAGCCAGCAGATGCGCGCGGGCAGGCCCTGGAAGTGGACGCGCTCGCCGGCCATCTTGATCCAGCGGTGCAGGGACTCGTTCTCCGGGAAGAGCTCCAGCATCGCCTTGTCGGTCTTGTGGATGTCGGAGGCCTGGCCGGACAGGGCGGCCCAGCGGAAGGGGCCCTTGCCCTCGCAGAACAGCGGGCGGATGTAGGCCGGGACGAAGCCGGGGAAGGCGAAGGCGCGGTCGTAGCCGGCCAGCTGGGCCTCGCCGCGGATGGAGTTGCCGTAGTCGAAGACCTCGGCGCCGGCGTCCATGAAGCCGACCATGGCCTCGACGTGCTTGGCCATGGACTCGCGGGCCCGGGTGGTGAAGCCGGCCGGGTCCTTGGCCGCGTAGGAGGCCATGTCGTCGAAGTCGACGCCGACGGGCAGGTACGACAGCGGGTCGTGGGCGGAGGTCTGGTCCGTCACGATGTCGATCGGGGCACCCTCGGCGAGCATCTGCGGGAGCAGCTCGGCGGCGTTGCCGAGCAGGCCGATGGAGAGCGGCTTGCGGGCGTCGCGGGCCTCGGTGGCCAGCTGGAGGGCGTGGCGCAGGTTGTCGGCCTTGACGTCCAGGTAGCGGTGCTCGATGCGGCGGTCGATGGCGCGCGGGTCGACGTCGATGCAGATCGCGACGCCGTCGTTCATCGTGACGGCCAGCGGCTGGGCGCCGCCCATGCCGCCGAGGCCGGCGGTGAGGGTGATGGTGCCCGCGAGGGTGCCGCCGAACTTCTTCGCGGCGACGGCGGCGAAGGTCTCGTAGGTGCCCTGGAGGATGCCCTGCGTGCCGATGTAGATCCACGAGCCGGCGGTCATCTGGCCGTACATGGTCAGGCCGAGGTGCTCCAGGCGGCGGAACTCCTCCCAGTTGGCCCAGTCGCCGACGAGGTTGGAGTTGGCGAGCAGGACGCGCGGCGCCCACTCGTGGGTCTGCATCACGCCGACGGGGCGGCCGGACTGGACGAGCATCGTCTCGTCCTGCTTGAGGGTCTGCAGGGTGCGGACCATCGCGTCGTACGAACGCCAGTCGCGGGCGGCCTTGCCGGTGCCGCCGTAGACGACGAGCTTGTCGGGGTGCTCGGCGACCTCGGGGTCGAGGTTGTTCTGGAGCATCCGCAGAGCGGCCTCCTGCTGCCATCCCAGGGTGCTGAGCTCGGTGCCGCGCGCGGCGCGTACGGGGCGGGGTCCTGACATGGCGGGTGCCTCCTCCGATGTTGTTAATTCCATTCACATACTCGCCCGCTGAATAGATTCAGTCAACAGCTGCGGGCGGCCCCGTCGGATGATGGGATGGCGGACATGGCCGCAACCACGCAGGGCGAGGGCGCCGCCGAGCGCCGGGACCGGGTCGTACGGGCCGCCGTCGAGCAGGGGCTGGTGGGCGGGACGGACCCCTCGCAGCCCCTGGTCTGCCTGCTGGACACCGACGGGATCCGGGCCTCCGCCGCGGCCCTGACCGCCGCCTTCGCCGGCGCCCTGGCGCCCGGCACGCCCGTCCTGCACGCCTTCGCCGTGAAGGCCGCCCCGCTCGTGCCGGTGCTGCGGCTGCTCGCGGACGCCGGGCTGGGCTGCGAGGTCGCGAGCCCCGGCGAGCTGGCGCTGGCCCGCGCCGCCGGGGTGCCCGCGGCCCGGACCGTCCTGGACTCCCCCGCCAAGACGACCGCCGAACTGCGCGGGGCGCTGGCGCTGGGCATCGCCGTCAACGCCGACAACCGCCAGGAGCTGGAGCGCCTCGACGCCCTCGTCGCCGCGGCGCCCACCACCTCCCCGATCGGGATGCGGATCAACCCGCAGACCGGCGCGGGCGCCATCGACGCGCTGTCCACGGCGACGTCCACCTCGAAGTTCGGCGTCGCCCTGCGCGATCCCGGGGCGCGCGAGTGGCTCGTACGGGCCTTCCTGGACCGGCCGTGGCTGACCCGGCTGCACATCCACTCGGGCTCGCAGGGCGTCCCCCTGGAGCTGATCGCGCAGGGTGTGCGGGAGCTGCACGCGCTGGCCGAGGAGATCAACACCGCGGCCGGGCGGCGCCGCGTCGACACCCTCGACATCGGCGGCGGGCTGCCGGTCGACTTCACCTCCGACGTGGCGGCCCCGACGTACGCCCAGTACGTGTCCGCCCTGCGCGAGGCGGTCCCGGCACTCTTCGACGGCTCGTACGGGCTGGTCACCGAGTTCGGCCGGTCCCTGCTGGCCAAGCACGGCCTGGTGCTGGCCCGGGTCGAGTACACCAAGTCCAGCGGCTCCCGGCCGATCGCGCTCACCCACGCGGGCGTCCAGCTGGCGACCCGCACCGCCTACGCGCCGGCGGCCTGGCCGGTGCGGATCCTGCCGTACGACGCGAAGGGCGCCCCGAAGACCGGCGACCCGGCGGCCCAGGACGTCGCGGGGCCGGCCTGCTTCGCGGGGGACCTGCTGGCGACGGCCCGGGAGCTGCCGCTGCTCGCTCCCGGCGACCTGATCGGGGTGCCGGACACCGGCGCGTACTTCTTCACCGCCCACTACGGCTACAACAGCCTGCCGCGCCCGGCGGTCCACGGCTTCACGGTGACCCCGCAGGGCCGCGTCCGCTTCCGCCTGGCCAGGCCCGCGCAGTCCGCGGCGGACATCGTGACGGAGGCGGGCGGCGACCTGCGGGACGCCCTGCTGTGACGGCCCGGGGCTCCGGATCCACCACCGCGTCGCCGACCCCTACCGCGCCGCCCGGCGGCGGATGACCCCGGTCGCGACCACCCGCAGCCGGGCCCTGCGCGCCGTGCGCAACGCCCTGCTGCCCGTCCTCGCGCGCATCCCGGCGCTGCGCACGCGCCTGGCCACCGGGCCGGCGGAGCTCAGGTACCGCTGAGGCTCACTCCACGAACAGCCCGCGGGCGGCCGCACGGGTGTCGAAGGCCTCCAGGCGGGCCTGTGCGTCCGGCAGGGCGTCCGCCATCGCCTCCAGCAGCACCCGGCCGAGCAGCATCGGCGCGCACGCCGTGTCGAAGGCCAGGCCGGTGCCGACCGGGGCGGGGATCAGCAGGTCCGAGTGGCGGGCCACCGGCGCGAAGGCCGAGTCGGCGACCGTCACCACGGTCAGGCCGGCCTTCCGCGCGCGTTCCAGCGTGTCCACGACCTCCCGCGGGTGCCGGGGCAGCGCGAAGCACAGCAGCGCCGTGGCCCCTTCGTAGAGGGCCGCGTCGATGCGGTCCTCCATCATCGAGCCGCCCTCGTCGAGGAGCCGTACGTCCGGATGCACCTTGGCGGCGAAGTACGCGAAGCCGCGGGCCTGCGAGGACGCCGCCCGAAGGCCGAGCACGGGCAGCGGGGTCGAGGCGGCGAGGATCCGCCCCGCCTCCTCGACCGGCGCGGGGTCGGCGAGCATCTCCGCGAGCCGGCGCAGGTTCTCGATCTCGCCCAGGACGGCCTGCTGGTACTCGTTGGACGAGTCCTGCCCCGGTGCGGCGGCCCGCTCGGCCGGAGCCACCTCGCGCAGGTGCTTGCGCAGGGCGGGATAGCCGTCGAAGCCGAGCGCCACGGCGAACCGGGTCACCGACGGCTGGCTCACCCCGGCCAGCTCGGCGAGTTCGACGCTCGACAGGAACGGCACCTCCGCCGCCCCGCGCACCATGCAGTGCGCGATCCGCCGCTGGGTCGGCGTCAGCCGGTGTCCCTCGAACAGCGCCTGGAGCCGCGCCGCCGGGCTGTCGCTCATGCCGTCCCCCTCCGTCCCGGTGGTTTATTCAGTCACGGAGCACTCTGCATGCGGTTATGCAGCGGGGCAAGCCGGTGCCCGCGATGCGGATACGGGGGCTAGCCCCAGTGCCGGGGCCTGCGGCGCTTCCTACGGTGAGGGCATGGACGCCCACGCCCAAGAGCTGAAGAAGGAACTCGACGCGACGCTGAAGGCCCGGCGGGACCTGGGCCCGGAGTACGAGGCCGCGCTGGTGGACTCGTTCGTCGAGAAGGTCGACACCCAGGTCCGGCGCCGACTCGCCGAGGAACGCCTGGCCGCGGCCCGCGGCGAGGGCCCGTGCGCCGGCCCGGCGGACGGGAACTTCGGCGAACGCTTCGGCTTCGCGATCATCACCCTGGTCCTGGCGGTCCCGCTGTCGGCCATCGCCGCCGTGCAGACGGGCTTCAAGGGACTGGTGGTCACCTGGGTGGGCATCGTGGGGGTGAACTTCATCCACGCCACCCGCCTGCGGCGCGCCCGGCCGGACGACATGGGCTGACCGCCCCCGCTCGGGAATCCGCGCCCGTGCCGCGCCTGATCTGTGAACCGAGCCCCAAATAGGGACTGTTTGCGCGGGGACCGCCGCACCCTCGCGGGCGAGGGGCGGGACGACGGCGGTCCCCGCGGTGGACACGGCCGGGTCAGGGCCGTCCGCGTCCATGGTGTCCGCGTGTCCGGGAGCCGCTCCGGAGGTGTGCGAACACCGTCGGTGGTGCCGGCCTGGTCCGGTTTCCCGGGCTCCCTGCCGACAACCACCACTGTGCCGGAGCCGTGTTAAGGCCGTGCTGCTGTCACGTGTCCGGCCCGTACCGTTTGCGCGACGGCCGGAAAACGCCGGTGCCCCGGGCGGGCGTCGGGCCAGGGGCCCGCGCGCCCCGTCCCCGGGCGGGCAGCGGGCTACTTCGCGGACTTCGCCAGGAAGGCGAGGAGGTCCTGGCGGCTCACCACACCGGTGGGCTTGCCCTCGACCAGCACGATCGCCGCGTCGGCCTCGCCGAGCACCGACATCAGCTCGGAGACCGGCTCGCCGGAGCCGACCTGCGGCAGCGGGGAGCTCATGTGCTTCTCCAGCGGGTCGGTCAGGGAGGCGCGCTGCGCGAACAGTGCCGCGAGCAGCTCCTTCTCGACGACGGAGCCGATGACCTCGGCGGCCATCACGTCGGGGTGGCCGGCGCCCGGCTTGACGATCGGCATCTGGGAGACGCCGTACTCGCGCAGGACCTCGATGGCCTCGCCGACGGTCTCCTCGGGGTGCATGTGGACGAGGGAGGGGATGCCGCCCTCCTTGTCGTTCAGCACGTCGCCGATGCGGGCGGCGGGGCCCGCCTCCTCCAGGAAGCCGTGCCCGGCCATCCACTCGTCGCTGAAGATCTTGCTCAGGTAGCCGCGGCCGCTGTCCGGCAGCAGGACGACGACCACGTCGTCCGGGCCGAGGCCCTCGGCGGCCTTGAGCGCGGCCACGACGGCCATGCCGCAGGAACCGCCGACGAGGAGGCCCTCCTCCTTCGCCAGCCGGCGCGTCATCTGGAAGGAGTCCTTGTCGGACACCGCGATGATCTCGTCGGTGACGTTCGGGTCGTAGGCGGTCGGCCAGAAGTCCTCGCCGACACCCTCGACGAGGTAGGGGCGGCCGGAGCCGCCGGAGTAGACCGAGCCCTCGGGGTCGGCGCCGATGACCTTGACTTTCCCGCCGCTGACCTCCTTGAGGTAGTTGCCGGTACCGGAGATCGTGCCGCCCGTGCCGACGCCGGCGACGAAGTGGGTGATCTTCCCCTCCGTCTGCTCCCACAGCTCGGGACCGGTGGTCTCGTAGTGCGAACGGGGGTTGTTCGGGTTGCTGTACTGGTCGGGCTTCCAGGCGCCGGGCTCGCGCGCGAGGCGGTCGGACACGTTGTAGTACGAGTCCGGGTGCTCGGGGTCGACGGCGGTCGGGCAGACCACGACCTCCGCGCCGTACGCGCGCATGACGTTGATCTTGTCCATGGACACCTTGTCAGGGCAGACGAAGATGCACTTGTAGCCCTTCTGCTGGGCCACGATGGCGAGTCCTACACCCGTGTTGCCGCTGGTCGGCTCCACGATGGTGCCACCGGGCTTGAGGGCTCCGCTCTGCTCGGCGGCCTCGATCATCCGTACGGCGATCCGGTCCTTCACGGATCCGCCGGGATTGAAGTACTCGACCTTCGCAAGGACGGTGGCCTGCAGGCCTTCGGTCACACGGTTGAGCTTCACCAGCGGGGTGTTGCCGACGAGGCTGATCATCGAGTCGTGGAATTGCACCATGTTCTCCAAGGAGTGGACTCCACGGGTTCTCCGGGAGGTCCGGCCAGGGTATGCGGAAAGGGATTGACCGACCGCTCGTACGGGGCAGGTAGGGGTCAACGAGACGCGAGGAGGTGGCCTGAAGGATGTCCAGGGCGAGAACAGCCCGCCGGATCGCGGCGGGGGCAGCGTACGGCGGAGGCGGCCTCGGACTCGTCGGGGCCGCCGCGGTCGGGCTGGTACTGGCGGAGGTGCAGTTCGCCAAGCGCACGGTGGGCACCGGGCTGGGCGAGCCGCCGCGCGCGGACGGGCTGTACGGGAGCGAGTTCGGCGGCCCGGAGCAGAGCCCGGGCCCGCTGCGGCTGGGCATGCTGGGCGACTCCACGGCCGCGGGGCTCGGCGTGCGGCGGGCCCGGCAGACCCCCGCGGCGCTGATGGCCTCGGGGCTCGCGGCGGTCGCGGAGCGGCCGGTGGAGCTGCGCAACGTGGCCCTGTCGGGTGCCATGTCGGACGACCTGGACCGCCAGGTGGGGCTGCTCCTGGACCGGGACGGGCCCCCGCCCGACGTCTGCGTGATCATGATCGGCGCGAACGACGTGACGCGCCGGATGCCGCCGACCCAGTCGGTGCGGCTGCTGACGTCGGCCGTGCGCCGGCTGCGCCTGGCGGGCGCCGAGGTCGTCGTGGGCACCTGCCCGGACCTGGGCACGATCGAGCCGGTGTACCAGCCGCTGCGCTGGCTCGCGCGCCGCGTGTCCCGGCAGCTGGCCGCCGCGCAGACCATAGGGGTGGTCGCGCTGGGCGCCCGTACGGTCTCGATGGGCGACCTGCTGGGCCCCGAGTTCGCCGCGAACCCGCGCGAGATGTTCGGCCCCGACTCCTACCACCCGTCGGCGGAGGGGTACGCGACGGCGGCGATGGCCGTGCTGCCGACGCTGTGCGCCGCGCTCGGCCTGTGGCCGGAGTCGGACCGGCTGGACGTGTCGCGGGACGAGGACATGATGCCGGTGGCCAAGGCGGCGTCCGCCGCGGCGGGCCAGGCCGGTACGGAGGTCACGGCGGCCCGCGGCCCCTGGGTCCTGCTCAAGCACCGCCGGCGGCGGCGGGTGCCGGGCGAGGACCCGGCCCCCGCGGCCCCGGACGCCGCGGGGCTCGCTCCGTAGCCGCCCGGGTCGCGCTGTTCCCGCGGTTCCCGCGGTTCGCGGCCGGGGAGGAGCACCCTTGGGGGTGCGGCCCCGGCCGGCCGGGCCGGTGGGAGCGACCGGCATCACACCCCCGGGCCGGTGACCTCGACCGTACGGGGCGGTAACTTCGCATCCGGTCCCGCAACGACGCACCCCTTGGAGTCCCGATGCCCGAAGCCGTCATCGTTTCCACCGCCCGCTCTCCCATCGGGCGCGCCTTCAAGGGATCCCTCAAGGACGTCCGCCCGGACGACCTGACCGCGACGATCATCCAGACCGCCCTCGCCAAGGTCCCCGAGCTGGACCCGCGCGAGATCGACGACCTGATGCTGGGCTGCGGCCTGCCGGGCGGCGAGCAGGGCAACAACCTGGCCCGCATCGTGGCCGTGCAGATGGGCATGGACTTCCTGCCGGGCACGACCATCACCCGGTACTGCTCCTCCTCGCTGCAGACCTCCCGCATGGCCCTGCACGCCATCAAGGCGGGCGAGGGCGACGTGTTCATCTCCGCGGGCGTGGAGACGGTGTCGCGCTTCGCGCGGGGCAACTCGGACTCCTGGCCCGACACCCACAACCCGCTGTTCGGCGACGCGGAGGCCCGTACGGCCGCCGTCGCCGAGAGCGAGGGTTCGTCCTGGCACGACCCGCGCGAGGACGGCCTCGTCCCCGACGCGTACATCTCGATGGGCCAGACCGCGGAGAACCTGGCCCGCCTCAAGGGCGTGACCCGCCAGGACATGGACGAGTTCGGCGTCCGCTCCCAGAACCTGGCCGAGGAAGCCATCAAGAACGGCTTCTGGGCCCGCGAGATCACCCCGATCACCACCCCGGACGGCACGGTCGTCTCCACCGACGACGGCCCGCGCGCCGGCGTGACCCTGGAGGGCGTGCAGGGCCTCAAGCCCGTCTTCCGCCCCGACGGCCTGGTGACGGCCGGCAACTGCTGTCCGCTGAACGACGGCGCCGCCGCGCTGGTCATCATGAGCGACACCAAGGCCCGCGAGCTGGGCCTGACCCCGCTGGCCCGGATCGTCTCCACCGGCGTCACCGGCCTCTCCCCCGAGATCATGGGCCTGGGCCCGGTCGAGGCGTCGAAGCAGGCCCTGAAGCGGGCCGGCCTGACGGTCGGCGACATCGACCTGTTCGAGATCAACGAGGCCTTCGCGGCCCAGGTCATCCCGTCGTACCGGGACCTGGAGATCCCCCTGGAGAAGCTGAACGTCAACGGCGGGGCCATCGCCGTGGGTCACCCCTTCGGGATGACCGGCGCCCGCCTGACCGGCACCCTGATCAACAGCCTGCAGTTCCACGACAAGCAGTTCGGCCTGGAGACGATGTGCGTGGGCGGCGGCCAGGGCATGGCGATGGTCATCGAGCGGCTGAGCTAAGAAGTAAGGGCTCTTGAGCCGAGACGGTTCGCAGCCCTCGAAACCCCGCCCGCACGTAGCCGAAAGTAGGGTTCCGGTTACTGGATCATGGGCGGGGCCAGGCGCCCCATGGATCCCGCCGGATCCCTTGGCCCGTACTGACGCCGGTTCTAACCCCGTCGCGGCCGACCTGTGACCGAATCTCCCCCAGGATGTGACCTATGTCCTGGGGGATCGGTGTTTACGCAGGTCAGAACCTGCACAGGGGTGCAGGGTGTGACGAAAGCCCTGTCCATTTCGTGACGTAATGCACTGCACGCCATTCCCAGGCCGGGACACTCTGATGTAGGAAGTCGGGGGATCGAATCACCTCAGGAGTTAGTCAGTGAGCGCCATGTCTCTTGCCCTGCTGCTGACCACGGCCGCTGCCACGGCCGTGGGCGCTGCTGCTCTGCACGCCGTCCACGGTCTGCGCAAGCAGGTCGCCGCCCTCCGCAGTGAGCTGGCGGTGCCGGTCCACGCCCGCGGCACGACCGTCCCGCACGCCCGCAACGCCGCCGAGTCCCCCGCGGCGGAGATACGAGCCGCCGTCGCCGAGGCCCTGGCCGAGGAGCGCGAGCGGGAGCTGGCCGAGGCGCGCGCCTTCTGGGCCGCGCAGGAGGCCCGCGACGCCGCCGACGCCCCGTCGCTGCTGGGCGGTCTGCCCGGGCTCGGCGAGGACAGCCCGGTCTTCCTGCCCCGGCAGGCCGACCTGGTGGGCCTGGAGCCGGTCATGGGCGAGGAGGCTCTGGACGAGCTCCCCGGGTACCCGGAGGACTCGCCCGAGCTGGCCGCCGCCCGCCGGCGCCACCCCTCGCACCCCGACTTCGTACCGGTCCAGGCCGCGCACCCCGGCGCCGACCACGAGCGCACCGTGAACCGCCTGGAGGAGCTCGCCGAGGCCCGTACGGCCCTCGCGGACGTCCGTCCCGGCCCGCTGGGCACGCTCGACGTGTACGTCTTCACCGACGGCACGACGCTGTGCATGACCCCGGGGCACCGGGAGACCGCGGAGCGCCTCGCCGAGGCCCTGCGCTCGGGCACCGCCCCGGTCCTGCTGGGCGGCTCGGGGATCTCCGGCGCCTACGCGCTGACCTTCTCCTGCGGCGACTCCGAGGATCCCGACAGCAACGTCTACATCCTCGCGGACCGCGTCATCGCGTCGCTCTGACCTCCGCCTGCTCCACCAGCGCCACGGCCTCGTCCAGGATCTCGGACGGGGCCTTCGCGCTTTCCCGGGCGCCCGGCCGCTCGCGCAGGGCCTCGGCCAGGTCCCGCCCGGCCACCGCCACTTGGTCCCCGACGACGAAGATGCCCGCGTCCGGCATCTCCCGCGGCGCCGTGCCGGGCGCCTCCAGCCCCTGCGCCCGTACGGACAGCTCGCGGGCCAGCTCCAGCGCCACGGCGGCCGCCCCCTGTTGGAGGCGGCTCTGCGGGGCGGCCCGCAGCCGGTCGGCGAAACGTTCCACGGCGGCGCTCAGAGGCGAAGTGTCAAGCACCCGGCCGACCCTACGCGCCGCCCGGGCACCATTGCCAACGGGCGAACTCTCCGGCACGGTGGCGTGAAGAGAACAGCACGGCAAAACCTCCGGAGGCGCCCATGTCCGTAGAGTTCTCCGAGCAGACCCACCGCAACATGATCGACAGAATCCCCCTGACCACCGGTCGTGAGGTTTCCGACTGGCTCCGCACCGTCGACGAAGGCCCCTCCCTCGTCCGGTTCGAGGAGAAGGTCAGCTGGCTGCGCGGCGCGCACGAGCTGTCGTACGGCCAGGCCAAGGCGATCATCCACGAGTACGACCTGCGCAGAGCCGCCCGCCGGTTCGGCTGACCCCTCCCCCGACCCCGCATCTCCCTCCACATGCGGGAAGGCCCCGCGAGCTGTCGCTCGCGGGGCCTTCCCCGTGCTGTGGTGCGCGCCCTGCGGGCCGGACGGCCCGCGGGTGCTGCTAGTCGTCGCCCGAGAGGATCGAGAAGATGCGCAGCATCTCGACGTAGATCCACACCAGGGTCATGGTGAGGGCGAAGGCCGCCAGCCAGGACTCCTCGCGGGGGGCACCGTAGGTGATGCCGTCCTCGACCTGCTTGAAGTCCAGGGCGAGGAAGCAGGCGCCGAGGATGACACCGATGGCGCCGAACAGGAGGCCGAGGCCGCCGCTGCGGAAGCCGAGGCCGTCACCGCCGCCGAAGACCGCGAACAGCGTGTTCACGAGCATCAGCAGGATGAAGCCCAGCGTCGCCGCCATCACGAAGCCGTAGAAGCGGCGGGTGACGCGGATCCAGCGCATCTTGTACGCGAAGAGCACGGCGGCGAAGACGCACATCGTGCCCATCACGGCCTGCATGACCACGCCGGGGCCGAGGTAGGTGCTGACCGCCGCGCTGATGACGCCGAGGAACACGCCCTCGAACGCCGAGTAGGCCAGGATCAGGCCCGGGACGGGCTTGCTCTTGAAGGACTGGATCATCGCGAAGACGAACGCGACCAGGGCGGCGCCGATGCCGATGGCGTACGACGTGCCGAGGTTCTCCGGGTCGACCGGCAGCAGTACCCAGGAGAGCGTCGCCGTCACGATGAGCGTGCCGAGCGTCATGGCCGTACGGCTCACGACGTCGTCCATGGTCATCGCGTTGGTGCGCGCCGGCGCCTGCGGCATACCCGTGGCCGGGTCGGTCGCGTAGGGGTTCGTCGCGTACGGGTTGGTCCCGGCCTGCTGGTGCTGCTGCGCGTCAAAGCCCGCGTAGCCACCGTTGTCGCGGCTGAACCCCCGTCGCGAGAAGACCGGGTTACTGCTCCTCATCTCACTCCTCCGTGGCCACCGAGCGCGGCCTTGCAACAAGAGTAATGCGCTCGCAAAGAAAGCACCCTACTGCTGGAGGAGGATCTTAGGAGAAGGCATGGCGAAGCGCAGGGGATAAACGGCGAAGCCCTGCCGCAACCGCGAGGAGGACCTCGCCAGAGCTGCGGAGTGCCCGGAGCCGGACTTGAACCCGACCCGTTAGGGCCTCTGACCTGGGCGTATGCGATGACCTGCACGTCTCGGCCCGTCTCAGCCCGCCCCGTCCCGCCCTGCCCCGCCTGCACCCGCCTCTGTGTTCCCGCGGGAACACCGGCGGGAACACGCCGTGACACCCGGTCAGCTGGCCTTGCGCCCGTGCTGCACGCCGGGCGGCAGCTGCTCGCCGAGGCGCCGCAGCACTTCTTCACGAACGCGAGCGGGCAGGCCGTCGAGGATGGTGAGGATCGCCTCGACCTGAGGATCCGAGGACGGGGCGAGCGCCGGCTCGGGCGCCGCAGGGATGGGCGCCTCGGCCACGACTGCAGGCTCTCCGCCGGCCTCGGCCACCTCGAACGCCCCGGTCTCCCACTGCAACGCGCGCTCGAGGCCGCGGCGAGTGAGATCACTTCCGGCCTGCTCGCCCTTGCGGATCGCTCGGAGGGTCTCGTACGAGATGCCCGCCTGCTCTGCGAGCTCACGCCAGGTAAGCCCGCGGGCTTGCCTCCGCCTGTTCATCGCGCCATCGAGCCCCGACAGCTCCGGCATCCCTACACCCTTCCACCCGACAGATTCAACGCAGATTAGCGCAGGCGCCTGCGGCCCGTATCAGTACCCGTAAGGGCTCCCGCTGAATCTCCACAGATGCACCTGCACAGATCTGCGCAGATCTGTTGCCACCCCTCTGGAATCTGCGTTAATCTGCGTCGCATGCCACAGAAAGCCGCAGGGGCAACCGCCCTCCGACGTCTCGGCCCGGGGCCGACGCTTCGGCGCCGGCGCCTCAAGCTCGGCCTGACCCTGGTGGAGCTCGCCGACCAGTGCGCCCAGGCCGAAGCGCCGGTTTCCCACTCCCACCTCAGCAAGCTCGAGCGCGGTATGTACGCGCCCCGGCCGCGCCTGCGGTCCGTCCTCATCCGGCTCCTGGCCCTGGACGAGGACCACTTCGAAGCCGACTCCGACACCCCGGAAGGGACCACGGGATGAGCCTTCGGCCGTACAGCATCGAGCACCTGCAGAACTACTCGCTGGAGCAGACGGCCGAGATCCTCGGGTGCCTGCCGCGCTTCCTCGAGGACAACCTCAAGCGCCTCCCGCACCAGAAGATCGGCGCCGCGAAGCCGGTGTTCGCGGCCGAGGACATCCTCGAGATCAAGGCGATGCACCGCGTTCAGCCGGCCCTCGTCGCGGGTGCGCCCGCGCCCACCGCCGGGTCCCTCGCGCAGATCCGGCCCAAGGGCCGACGCCGCGTGAGCTGACCGCCCCGCCTCTCAGCACCTACCCCATGCAAAGGGGCCGCTCCGACTTCCCGGCCCGAGCGACCCCCCGGCATTCCTCAACCCATCGAACCGAGGAACACCATGAGCAACGACAGTACCCTCCCCACCACCGCCGGCCCGCCCCGTACGGCGCAGTCCGCGGTCCTGCTGAACAGGCTGGTCCTGCGCGCCGAGCGCGACCGCGACCTGGCCGTCCTCTTCACCGCTCTGTACTGGACCATCTCGCCGGTGGGCCCGTGGGCCCTGAGCGGCACCCTGTACCCGTACTCGCCGACCCCGAGCGAGGACCACGGCCGGCGCCTCCTGGACCTGGCCGCCGGGCTCTTCGGCGGGACCGCCGCGGAGGAGAGCGAGCGGTACGACGACAAGTACGCATGGCACCAGCTGGAGTTCACGTACGGCGGGCAGCTGGTCAAGCTCCGCGCGGCGGTGCACGTCGAGTCCGTCGAGCAGCAGCTGCGGGCGCGCATCGCCGAGCTGGAGGCGGCCGCCGCCGCAGGCCCGGCGGCATCCCAGTGAGCGGCGTGCTGCGGGTCCGGCACGCGGCCGGCAGGCTGCGCGCCGCGATGGAGCAGGGACTCATCACTCCCGAGGACTTGGCCCAGGCGCTGGAGGACTGCGGGCTGCTGCAGTCCCCGGAGACCGTGCGCGTCGGGGCCCGTGTGGTGCGGCCCGCGACCCTCGTGGAGCGCCACATCGTCGCCTCGGGCGTCGGCGGGGACTCGCCGGCCGCCGCCCTGGCGCGGCGGCTGCGCGAGTCGCAGCCGGACGTCATCGGCACCAACGTGCTGACCGCGTCGGACGTGCAGGTCACCGTCCGCCCGCAGTCGGGGGACTGCCTGCTCTGGTGGCTCGGGCGCTTCAAGGCGGACCCCGAGACCGGGACCGACCAGGGCGGCAACGTGTACGCCGTGCGTGGTCACCACGAAGACGTAACGGTCCACCTGGTGATCATCGGTGACGCCGTCGCCGCCTGGGACGGGACGGTGCGCCGTGCCTCGTGAGCTGCCCTTACTGCTGTTCGCCCTGATCTGCCTCGCCGTGCTGCGCCAGGTGTACCGCGCGACCCGGCGGCTGGAGCGGCAGGAGCCCGGGCGGTTCCCGCCGGTGCCCCTGCCGGCCACCGACTGGTCCAACCCCGGCAGCGGACGACACCGCCGCAACGGCCCGGACGCCTGGGTCGCCTGCCACACCCTCCGCTGCGCCCACCTCACCACCCGCCACACCCACACCCCGGCCGGCCTCGTCTGCGACGAGTGCGGCACCACCAACACCGGAGGGCCCATGGACGACGACTACACCGAGTACGCCGACGGGGTGGACTACCCCACCCGCGAGGAGGAGAAGGCGGCCGAGATCGCGTTGGACGTCGCCGACGAGGAGCGCTGGGCGGCCGAGGAGAAGGAGGCCGAGATCGCTCGTATCAACGCGGAGGAGTGCGGCGCCGAGTTCATCGACGGGTCGTGGACGTACTGCGGGTGTGAGGACTGCGTCGAGCGCAAGGAGCGAGAGGAGTCGGACCTGTGAACGGGTGGTTCGCGTCGCGACGACGCCTGCAGACCGAAGTTGCCTACCTCCGTGCGCAGTTGGAGGAGGAGAGGGCCAAGCCGCGGCTCACCGTCCGGCCCGGGCCGCCCCCGGTGCCCGTCGAGACCACGACCCCGGACGCCATGGAGACCCTGCTGCGCCGGCAGATCCGCATCCTGCGGCAGATGACCACGGTCCCCGGGGCCACGGAGCTGGCCGTCGAGCTGCGGACGTGGCGGGAGCGGGCGGGCAGGCTGGACGCTCTGCTCCTCGCGGCGCAGGCCGCCAACGAGTCGCTGACGCGGGAGCTCGCCGCCGCGCGGGCGCCCGTGGCGCCGTTGCCGGCCCAGAGAGAGCCCGGGCTGGGATGAGCGGCTACCTGCCCGCTCTGGTCCTCCTGGTCCTGCTGTTCACGGGCGTCCTGGCCTGGGCCGTCGGCCTCCTGCTGCTCCTGGTGGTCACGGCCCGCGCCGTGGTGGCCGGGTGGCGGGCGGCCGTGGCCCTGGCGGCCCGCCGCCTGTGACCCGGCGGCCCCCGGCCTGTGAGGCAGCGCTTCTGCCTCACAGCCTGCAGCCCGCCCGCCTGTACCCGTGCGGGTGGCGCTGCGCCCGGCACACCCCCAACGCCCTGGCCGGGCGGCCCGAGACGCCGCCCGGCCCGGGCTGGCCCGCCGGCTCCTACCTCAACCTCCAGACCCCCGCTCCCGACCCGCACCCGCCTGCCCCTCCGGAGGACTGACCATGCCCGCGCCCACCCCGGCCGACCTCGCCGCCTGGATCGTCCGCCCCCCTGTCCTCGCCGGGAGCCACAGGCGGTTCCGCGGCCACTACCTGCAGGCCATCCGCGACGCCCGACTCATCCCTCACACCAAGCTCGTCGGCCTGGTCCTCGGGGCGTACGCGAGCCCCGACGGGCTGATCCCGCCCGGCCGCCAGCCCGGGGTCGCCGGCCTCGTTACGGCCACCGGCCTCACGCCGGGTCTGGTCGTCCTGCAGCTGGGCCTGCTGGAGCAGCGCCAGTGGCTCCAGCGCATCCCCGGCGGCCGGTACGAGACGGAGCCGCTGCGCCTGTCGATCCCGGCCGTCGCAATGGCCCGGATCCGTAGCCGCCAGTGACCCCGCGCCCGCCCGTACTGCAGCACCACCCCAACCCCGAGAGGCTCCCGTGTCCGACGACGAGCAGCCCGACCACAAGAGCGGAGGCGTTCCGCATGCGTACCGGAACGCCATCTTCTGGCGGTGGACGCGCTCGATGCCTCGCACGCTGAAGGGCCCGTTCCTCACCCTGCTCTACGCGTTGGGGGCGGCCGCGAGCACCGATGGCTACATGCGCTTCCGTGACGGCAAGAGGATCCGTATCCAGGACATCGCCGCTGGCGTGGGCTCGAACGAGAAGGACTGCCGCCGGTACCTGAACGCTGCGATCGCGGCCGGTGTGGTGGTGGTGGAGGGCGAGCGCGGCCACGGCCGGCAGGCCCTCTACCGGATCTTCATCCATCCGAACCCCGACTGGTCCGCAGCCGTGGCATCCCTCGCCGAGTCGCAGCCCAAGCCCCGCAAGACGCCCCGCAAGCCAGCGCCCTGGCAGGACCAGGAGAACGGGTCCCCGACACCCGAACCTGAGGCCGCAAGTTCGGGTGACCGACACCCGAACTCGGCTGGCGAAAGTTCGGGTGACCGACACCCGACCGAGTTCGGGCCCCCGACACCCGAACGGTTCGGGTGCCCGACACCCGAACACCCCAGGGTTAGCCAGGTACTACCCCAGGAATCGGCCGCTGTTGGTGACCACCTGACCCTGGGGGGCGCTCCCGACGAGCTCGGCGAACCGCCCGAGTACGACGACCCCGACCCCCCGCCGGCCGAGGCCGATCCCTTCGACGTCGACCCGCCGGCGCCCGCACCACCGCAGTTGACCCTCACGACCCAGCAGCGACGCGACGCGCGAGCCGCTGAGGTCAAGACGAAAAGCGCCGCCAGCAGAGGCCAGATGCCGCTCCTGCTGTCGGTACGCGAACCCGAGCACGTGGCCACGGTCGCCGACGTACGCGCGGCCGCCGAGACCGACCCCGAGGCCGTACGGCGGGCGATCCGCACGCTCGGCCGGACCGAGGCCATCAAGGTCTACGGCTGGCGCCTGGTCTCCCCGCACCTCCGCAACGACAACCCCGACACCGACACCGCCTGAGAGGCCACCCGCCATGCTGACCGCCCTCAACGCCCTGGAGCTCGGCCCGGAGTGGGCCGACGACGCCCACCCGGTGCCCTACGCGGCCCCCGACCCGGTCCCGGCCGCCCGCAGGGCCGCCGACGCCCTGGCCGCCGAGGGCAAGCACGTCCACCTCGTCTCCAACCACCAGGTGGAGTGCCTCAACCACCGCAACTGCGTCCCGCTCCCGGGCATCTGAGGAGGCATCCCGATGCCCAGTGACCACGGTGTCGTCGCCTGCACCAGCTGCCTGCAGGCGATCCGGTGGGCCATCACCGTTGCCGGCCGCCGCCAGGCCGTGAACGCCGAGCCGAACCCGCTCGGCAACGTGGCCGCCTACCGCGACGGCGTCGGCACCCTGCGCGCCCGCACCCTGACCACCGACCGGCCCGATGTCGAGTCGTACGAGCGCCGCTACATGCCGCACGCCGCCACCTGCAGCGCGCCGCCCCGGCCCGGGCGCAGCGGCCGCGGTGCGCCCCGGGAGCGGTCCGGTGTCCGGCCGGTGCGCTGGCAGGGGTGGACGCGGTGAGGCGCCGGCGGATGGGCGTGGTCGCCGAGGCGGTCGCCGCGGTCATCGCCGCGCAGCTGCAGCAGGACCTCGACCACCTCGGCCACCCGGTCCCCGACTCGGTCGCCGCGCTCCTCGCCCGGAACGCCACCGCCGCCGTCCGCGAGGACGGCTGGCACATCTCCCCCGCCCCGCTCGACTCCACCACGACCAGGAGCCCGAAGTGATCATCAACCTGACCGGCAAGCCCGTCCGCGTGTACGGGCCGGACGCCCCCGACGTCATCGCCGACGACCAGCTGGACGGATGCACGGTGTTCCCCGCCGAGGTCCCGCCGGCCCGTATGGCCATCGAGGTCCTCGACGCCGGACAGGAGGCCCTGCACGGGATCCGCACCGTGCCGCTCTACCTGGTCCGTCACAACGTCGCCGGCCTGCCGCCCCGCCGCCCGAACACCCACCTGATCGTCGAGCCGATCGTCGGGGTCGTCAGCCACGGGCGGGCCGACCTCCTCATCCCCCTCGACGAGGTGCACGACGCCACCGGCGCGGCCGTCGGCCACCGCTTCCTCGGCAGCCCCTGCTGACCGTGAGCAGCATCAGCCACGACCACGTCGACGTACTCGCCTCCGCGCTGGAGGAATACCGGGTCCTGGTCCCACCGGACCGGCAGACTCCCGCCGCGGCGGCCGACGTCATCGTCGACTACCTCGCCGACCAGCGTCTGGCCATCCACCCGCCCGGCGACCACACCCGCCTGATCGCCGCCTCGCTGGAGGACTTCCGGGTCCTGGTCCCGCCCGGCCGCCAGACGCCCTCGGCGGCGGCCGCCTTCGTCGCCGAGTACCTGATCGGCTCCAGCCTCACCATCCACCCCGACCCCGCCGACGCCGGCGCTTGAGGAGGTCCCGATGTCCACACTCGTCAGCAACCCCCGCAGCCGCCCCCACGCCGACACGGAGCCCGCCGCCCACTGGGCGGAGCTCGCCCGGTGCCTCAACCGGCGCGCTGACTTCGAGGCGAGCGAGGTCCGTGCCCGGGCCATGTGCGCGGCCTGCCCCGTCAAGATCCAGTGCCTGGACGAGGCCCTGCAGGAGGAAGGCACGTCCGCCCCGGGGTACCGCTCGGAGATCCGGGGCGGCCGCACCCCCCTGGAGCGCGCCGTCCTCGCCGGGTACGTGAGGCCCGCGGCCGCCCCCTCCGGACGGATCGCCGGCGACATGGACAAGGCCGAGCAGTTGCTGCGCGCAGGCCGCAGCGACCGAGAAGTCTCCGATGCCACCGGCGTGGGCCGCCGCTCCGTCAGCAAGCTGCGCAACAAGCTGGGCGTGCCCCCCATCGTCGACCACCGGGGCGCCACCCCGGCGGAGCGGCTCGCCGAGCGCACCCGCCCCGGCCCGGATGGCCACCAGCTGTGGCACGGCAGCGAACACACCCACATCGCCGGGCACAAGATCCGGGGCATCCGCCTCGCCTTCGAGGTGGGCCACGGCCGGCCCGCCGTGGGGGCCGTGAAGCGGCTTTGCGGCACCGAACTGTGCGTGGCCTGGCAGCACCTCGCCGACCGGCCCATGCGTGACGCCCTGGCCGCCCGCAGCGGCGCCCACGCTGTCCCCGCCGGGGCGCGGCCGTGAGCGCGGGAACGCCCCGCATTGGCTCCTGGTGCACCGGCTACGAAGGCCTCGACATGGCCGTCCAGGCCGTATACGGCGGCGAACTCGCCTGGGTCTCCGACATCGACCCCGGCGCCTCCAAGATCCTCGCCCACCACCACCCGACCGTCCCCAACCACGGCGACCTCACCACCACCGACTGGGCCGCCGTCGAACCCGTCGACATCGTCTGCGGCGGCTACCCCTGCCAGCCCTTCTCCACCGCCGGCAAACGGAAAGGAACTGCGGATGAGCGCCACATCTGGCCCCACATCGCGAGCGCCCTTCGCGTACTACGACCCCGAATCGCGATCTTTGAGAACGTCGCAGGGCACCTTCGACTTGGATTTGCCGACGTCCTTGCCGACCTTGCCGGCCTCGGGTTCGATGTCGAGTGGGCGTGTGTACGCGCGTCGGAGGTCGGCGCTCCCCACCAGCGGAACCGCCTCTTCGTCCTCGCCGTCAATCCCGACGCCCCGGGCTCGGGACGCCCGGGGCAAGGGCTTCGAGGACGCCCTGCCGAACGTCGTGGCGCTGCTACCGACACCCCGCACCTCGGACATGAAGGGCGCGGGCGCGCACGGGACCGGGGGGCTGGACCTGCGGACCACGGTGACCCTGCTGCCGACGCCCACCGCCACGCCCTACGGGAACAACCAGTCCGACAGCCCAGGGGCGGCGGTACGGCCGTCACTGAACTCGCTGGCCCCCACCCTGCTGCCGACGCCGAGGGCATCGGACGGCGCGAAGGGCGGCCCGAACCAGCGCGGTTCGAAGGGGGACTTGGCGCTGTCGGCGGCAGTGGTGCGGCTCCTTCCGACACCGACCGTGGCCGACTCGCGGGGCACCCGGAACGCGACTGCCGGCCGGAGGACGCACAACCCGAACGTGCACCTGGGCTGGACCCTCACGGACGTGACCCACTCGGGACAGCTGGATGGGGCCGCTACACCCCCGCCGTGCAGCGTTGGGAGTCCGTCACCGGACGACGTGCCCCCTGGGCAACTGACGATCGGAATCGGCTGAGCCCCGCGTTCGTCGAATGGCTCATGGGGCTCCCCGCCGGCCACGTCACCGCTGTCCCCGGCCTCACCCGCACCCAGCAGCTCCACGCCCTCGGCAACGGCGTCGTACCCCAGCAGGCCGAGGCGGCCATCCGGCTCCTCGCCGAACGGGCCACGGCCGACGCCGCGTTCTGACCGCCCACACCGCCTACCAGCAGGCCCGCAACCGCGCGGGCATCTGACACCACCCAGGAGACCCCATGGCCACCGAGCCCACGCCCGGCACCGTCTACCTCGCCCCGTTCGGCGACACCGTCCTCGTCGCCGGGACCACGCTCACCCACATCACGGCCGTGCCCGTCACGACGCCGCTCAACGCCCTCCGCAGGCGGCCGGCGCAGCCCGCCGGTGACGTCCGCGTGAGCGTGCCGCGGGGCGGAACGGCCGCTGTGTCGATCCCCCGCCGCGCCTTCGCCCTGTACCAGCCCGTCGGCATCGCCCGGCCCGCCTGACCTCGCCGCCGGTCGTCCCGCAACCCGGGACGGCTGGCCCCATCCGCACCGAAGGAGCACCCACCGTGTACGAGTACCGCGACGAGAACGGCACCCGGCTCACCGCCAGCCCGATCGTCTCCTCCGACAGCGACCGATACGTCCGCCTCACCATCACCGAGTGCTGCGCCGCCAGCGTGGACATCAACGTCGACCACATTGAGGAGGCCATCGCCGGGCAGCGCGACGCGGCCCGCCAGACCGGGCCCCGCGCCTCGGAAGAGCAGGCCGCCGCGCAGGAACCCGACTTCGGGCCCTCGCCCCGCCGCTTCCACATGTACCGCCACACCGACGTCTCCGGCGTCTCCGGGACGGGCGTGGTCGCCGACGGCGTGCTGTGGCCCGACGGGACCGCCTCGGTCCGCTGGCGCGGCGACCACCCCAGCGTCGTCTTCTGGGACCGCGGCCAGGTCAGCGTCGACCACGTCCACGGGCACGGCGGCGCCACCGAAATCGTGTGGCTCGACGGGGCGCAGGCCTCCAAGCCCGCCGCCTACACGCTCCACTTCGACACCGCCCCGCTCGCCGACACGATCCGCAACATCGCCCGGCGCGGGCCCGGCGAAGCAGGGATGACGCTGTGACCGACCTCCTCGCCCCCTTCATCGTCTGGTGCGCCATCAGCGCCCTCGCCGGCCTCGTCCTCGGCTGCCTCGGCTACCGCGCCAACCGCCACAAGGACGCTGCCACGGCCCCCGATAGGGGCGGACGCCACACCGCCAGCACCATCACCGACGACGCCCTCGACGCCCTGTACGACCGCATCGACTACCTCGCCGGGTCCACAGCCGCCCTGGAGACCTACGCCGCCGAGCAGCGCGAGCGCGCCGAGCAGGCCGGGGCCGAGCTCGCCGCGTTCCACGAGGGCGAGGAGCCGCAGCCTGACTGGCGCGCCACGTCCACGCCGGCGCAGTGGATCTGGCTTTGGAACCGAGCCACGCTGGAGCAGCGCCTCGACGTCGCTGCCCGGTTCGCGGCCAACGGTGCGACGGCCCAGGAGTGCGTCCTCATGAACCACAGGGCGACCGTTGAGGAAGTCCGCCGGATTCGGGCCGCCGTCGCCCGCGTCCGCGCCGCGCATCCGGAGACCGCTGACGGCCGGTGCGGCGACTGCCTCGTTCCCTGGCCCTGCCCGGACATCTGTCGCCTCGACGGCCCGCCCGGCTGCCGCAACTGCGGCGAGTACCACACCCCGATCACCGACCGCCCCCAGGGGCTCTGACGTCCCCTCCCTGCCCAGCTGAACGGAGATCCCTCATGACCCAGCCCGCCACGTCGATGGTCGCCGTCGACGGCACCGACGCCCTTGCCTTCGTCATCATCCGGCCCGGCTCCACCGAGGGCGGGGTGTCCATCGAGGCCGCCGCCAAGGGCATGGGCAAGGCCGCGGCCGCCTACGTCCTGCGCCACGTCGCCGACTGCTTCGAGAAGGAAGCCGCCGCCGAGGACGCCATCCGCAGCACCCAGCCGAACGGGAACAACCGATGACCACCTGCCTGTGCCGTACCGAGCTGCGAGACGGCTTCCTGTGCGCGCGCTGCCGCAGTGCCACCGCGGGCCGCCTGCGCCGGCTGCCCGTCCTCTACCGGCTCCTGCAGCCCGAGCTGCAGCCCGCGGCCGGAGCTCCCTCGTACGGCAGGGTCCGCCTCGTCGAAGCCCCGATGCCCGCCATGGGCCTCGTCCTGAGCCTGCGTGGCCCGGGCGGCATCGTCAGCGTCCTCGAGGACTGGTGGAGCGCGATGCAGGCCTCACGCAGCGGCTCGGCGCCCGTCATCACCGGCACGTACGACGAGCGCGCCATCCGGGCCGCCAAGCAGCTGACCTTCCACCT
Source organism: Streptomyces erythrochromogenes (assembly GCF_040684695.1). Lineage (GTDB taxonomy): Bacteria > Actinomycetota > Actinomycetes > Streptomycetales > Streptomycetaceae > Streptomyces > Streptomyces erythrochromogenes_C. The sequence continues at coordinate 69,623 of NZ_JBFBGM010000023.1, read as the reverse complement.
CGACTACCTGGCCAACGACTGGGACCAGGGCACCCAGTTCGCCAAGGAGATCCGCTCACTCGACGAGACGGCCATGGACATCGTCTGCCCGCACGACACCCTCGAGCGCGGCACCCTGCTCGGCCCGTGCCCGGCCGAGCAGGCCGACGGCACCGTGTGCGGGGCCACCCTGCGGCACTACCGCAGCAGCATGAGCCGGGTCACCTGCCCGTGGTGCAGCTCGGTGTACCCCACGCACTCCTGGGCCCGCCTCAAGGCCTGGATCGACCACGACCGCGAAGACCGCGAGCAGGAGGACCAGGAGCTGCTCGCCGGATAGCCCGCGCCCCACCCCGGCCGGGCCTTCCGCGACCGCGACAGGCCCGGCCCCGACCGCGACAGGAACACCCATGACCCGCCCCACCGCCGCAGCTGTCGCGCAGCGTCGCGCACGTGTCGCGGAGCTGACCCGCGACAACAGCCGCACCATCCGCGACATCGCCGCCGAGCTCGGTGTCCACAAGGACGTCGTCTACCGCGACAGGCTCGTCAACGCCGCGACAGCGGCCGCGACAGCCACCACCCCTGACCGCGACACCCCCGCCAGCACCGCGACACGGCGCGCCCTCTACCGCGACAAGGCAGGTCAGGCCGCCGACGCCATGGCGGCGCTGCGCGCGGCAGTGACCGCGACAGCAGCCGCCCGGCCGGCCTACCAGATCCTCGTCGACGACGAGACCGCCGCGCACTGGATCGCCCAGCTCCGCGAGGACGTTGCGACACTCGCCGCTGTCGCGGACAGCTTCCGCGACTATTACCCCTACCTGACCGACCCGACCGCGACACCACCCAGCAGCCAGACGACAGGATGACGACATGGCTCTCGTGCAGTTCCTCCGCGCACGCCTCGACGAGGACGAGCAGATCGCGCTGTCCCACCGCCAGTGGTCCCCGGACTGGTACTTCGACGACACGGCAGGCGAGATCCGTGACTCCGTGAACAGGGGAACCGTGGCGTTCGTTCCAGCTGAGCTGGACGCAACCCACATCGCCCGCCATGATCCGGCGCGCGCTCTCGCCGAGGTCGAAGCCAAGCGGCGCATCATCGCCGACTACGAGCGCTACGTTGCCGAGCGCCGCCGCGCCATGGGCGGTTGGGATTCCTACCCTGGCGAGTCACCCATCCTGGCCGCACTGGCTGCCGTATACGCCGACCATCCGGACTACCGCGACGACTGGCGGCCCAGCACCTGACCGCGGTACCCGGGCATGTCAGACCCCGCCCGTACCGTCGAGGCATCCCATACGCGCGTGCGTGGCTGCTGGCGCTACTCGGGACCGAGGCCCCGCCCGACCACCATCGGGCGGGGCTTCCTGCTGCACCTTGGCCACGTCCGCCGGCCGCTCGGCGAGACTGGTCCGCATGGAGTACCTAGCCCTTCCGCCCGGACTGGTCACCACGACGACTGCCGCCCTCGCCTGCGGGGTGCGGCCAGCCACCATCCGCGACTGGGTGCGCCGCGGCCTCCTCACCCGGGTCGGCGGCACGCCCAAGCGCCCCATCTACCGCCTGGCCGACGTCCTCGCCGCCCATGCCGCGCCCAAGCCCAGCAGGCCCGGACAGCGGGCCGTTGATCATGTCGCTTGACACTCGAACATTGGCGCGCCACGATTTGCGCGTACAGCCATGCCCAGATGCAGGCTGACCAGGACACACACGAGGCCTCGACCACGCAATGCGGTCGGGGCCTTTGCCATGCCCTAGGAGGCTGGGATGCACGCTGGCTACCCGGATCGTGACCGCGCACTGCGACACGTTCACCGCACGCGCGCCACATACCTGTACGCGCGCTTCCCTCAGCGGCACATCCTCGGCATGCCGTGCTGCGATCGCGGCTTCCTGACGCTGGGCAACGACCACGACAACACCTGCTTTGCGGCCGTCAAGCGCCTACAGGGAGCTGTCGAGCAGATGGCCGGCAGGATCCGCATGGCCTATGAGGGCCACGGCGTTCCCCATACCTACCGCGTATGAGGAAGGCCATGCAGGTATGCCCAACGCCTGGCTGTCCCACCCTCACCCCCCAGGGTCGTTGCCCCTCATGCCGAGCCAAGGCCGAGGCAGCCAGGCCAGCGCACAAGGATGCAGGACGTAACACGCGGTGGCGCAACGCCAGCGCGCTGTACCTCGTCGACCATCCGTACTGCGAGTGCCCGGCCTGCTCTCTACTCCCTCCCTTGCAGCGCGACATCGCGACCGAGGTGGATCACATCGACGGACTCGGTCCGCTCGGTCCGCGTGGCTTCGACCCCGAGAACTGGCAGGCCATGAGCAAGAGCCATCACAGCAGGAAGACCGCTTATGAAACTTGGGGATTCTGATCACAATTTGTGACCGACCCAGGGGGGTGACTCCGGCCGGCCCCGGGGGGCCCAGACGCGGGGGAGGGCGCCGGGTGGTCCGTCAGGTTCAAAGGGTCCCCAGCCGTCACGCAATGTGACGTCGATCGGTGCCGTGCAACGCGGCCGAGGAGTGATCAACATGCCCCGTGGTGGAGCTCGCGCCGTGTCCGGCCCGGCACCCGACCCGAACGCGCTGCGGCGCGACCGGAAGACCGACGCCGCCGGCTGGCGGACCCTGCCCGCCGACGGCCGGGTGGCCGAGGTGCCGGACTGGCCCCTGACCGAGGCCACCGACCGGGAACACGAGGTGTGGCTGGACCTGTGGGAGAAGCCGCAGGCCCTGATGTGGGAGGAGCTCGGCCAGGCCCTCGAGGTGGCGCTGTTCGTCCGGACCCTGGCGGAGGCCGAGCAGCCGGACGCGCGGGTCGACGTCAAGAAGATGGTGCGCGGCTACCTCGACAGCCTCGGGCTGAGCGTGCAGGGCATGCTCCGCAACCGGTGGAAGATCGCCCCGGCCGTCCCGGTGCCCGTCGAGAGCAGCGACGCTCCCGCCGTACGGCGGCCGTCGGCCCGCGACCGCCTCAAGGTCGTGCCCAGTGGCCCGGGCGGCTGACGCGGCCGCCGAGTTCGTCGTCGACTTCCCCACCCTGTGGGTCGTTGCGGACTGGATCGAGGAGCACTGCCCCGTCCCGGACGGGTTCCGCCGCGGCGAGCGCATGGAGATGTACCCGTGGCAGCTGTGGTGCACCGTCAATCACTACCGGGTCAAGCCGCGGGCCCGTGTGGGTCAGCTGGCGCCGGCGTTCCACTACCGCCGCTCGCAGGTCGTCGCGCCGCAGAAGACGGGCAAGGGTCCGTGGTCGGCGGCCCTGGTCCTGGCCGAGGCTGCGGGCCCGGTGGTGTTCGCCGGGTGGGCCAAGGGCGGGGAGCGGTACGAGTGCGCGGATCACGGCTGTGACTGCGGCTGGTGGTACGTGTACGGCGCGGGCGAGCCGATGGGTACGCCGTGGCCGACGCCGCTGATCCAGCTGACGGCTACCTCCGAGGACCAGGTCGCGAACGTCTACCGGCCGCTGCAGTCGATGGTGAAGCTCGGCGCGCTGGCGGGGCGGATGCGGGTGGGCGAGGAGTTCACCCGCGTCGGCGACGAGGGCCGCATCGACGTCGTGACGTCCTCGGCGCTGTCCCGGCTCGGCAACCCGATCATCTTCGCCCTGCAGGACGAGACCGGCCTGTACAACACGGCGAACAAGCTGCGCCGCGTCGCCGAGACTCAGCGCCGCGGCTGCGCCGGCATGGGCGGCCGGTCCATGGAGACGACGAACGGCTGGGACCCGTCGGAGAACTCCGTCGCCCAGACGACGTCGGAGGCGAAGGCCCGGGACATCTTCCGGTATCACCCGCAGGCCCCCAAGTCCCTGTCGTACAGGGACAAGCGGCAGCGTCGGAAGATCCACAGCATCGTCTACGCCGGGTCCACGCACGTCGACCTCGACGCGATCGAGGCCGAGGCCGCCGAGATCATGGAGAAGGACGAGGCGCAGGCCGAGCGGTTCTTCGGCAACCGGTGCGTGGCCGGGTCGGCGTCGTGGCTGGACGTCGCGAAGTGGGCGGCGAAGGAGAAGCGCCGGCGGGTCCGGCCGACGACCCGCATCGTGCTCGGTTTCGACGGCTCGGACTCGGACGACTGGACGGCGATCCGGGCCGAGACGATGGACGGCTATCAGTTCACCCCGCTGTACGGGCCGGAGGACGAGCCGACCATCTGGAACCCGGCTGACTACGGCGGCCAGGTCCCGCGCGCCGAGGTCCGCGCCGCGATGGACCAGCTGATGAACCGCTACGACGTGGTCCGCCTGTACGCGGATCCGCCGTACTGGGACACCGAGATCGACGAGTGGGTCGACCTGTACGGGGAGGAGCGCGTCATCCGCTGGCACACCCGCCGCATCGTGCAGATGCACTCCGCCTGCGAGCGGCTCAAGACCGACGTGATCAAACGCAACAGCGCCGGGGCCTCGTTCACGCATGACGGGTGCGAGATCACCGCCGGGCACCTGGCGAACGCGCGCGCGGCCGCCCGCCCGATGGACCGGTACGTGCTTCGCAAGGCGTCACCGCCCCAGAAGATCGACGCGGTGATCCCGTCCGTCCTGGCGCACGAGGCCCTCGGCGACGTGATCGCGGCGGGCCTGGCCGAGCGCGAAGAGTCCTACTACTACGGCAGCTGAGGAGGGCCAGGTGGCCACAGAACAGGAAGCCCTCCGGCTGGTCGCGCTGCTGGAGAGCGAGCTCATCCGGCGGCGCGGCGCGATCGACATGCACAACGGCTACTACCGCGGGGACGGCCGGCTGAAGTTCGCCTCGAAGGAGTTCGCCAAGTTCCACGGCGAGCGCTACAAGGACTTCTCCGACAACTGGGTGCAGGTCGTCGCCGACGCCCCGGTGGAGCGGCTGGTCGTCACCGGGTTCGTCGCCGACGGGGAGCTGTCGGCGGACAAGGACCTGTGGAAGGTGTGGCAGGTCAACGGGTTGGACGCCGACTCGCAGCTGGGGTTCCTCGGCGCGATCACCGGCGCCCGCACGTTCGTCCTGGTCTGGGGCGACCCGGACAACCCCGACATGCCGGTGGTCACCTTCGAGGACGCCTCACAGTGCGTCATCGCCTACGAGGCCGGGTCGCGCCGCAACCGGCGGGCCGCGCTCAAGCGCTGGCAGGACGGCGGCGACGACTTCGCGACGCTGTACCTGCCGGACCAGGTGTGGAAGTTCCGCCGGCCCCTGCAGCGGCAGGACAAGTCGCCGCAGATGGCCGACGTCGACGAGGAGCTCAAGCGGTGGCAGCCGCGGGAGATGAGGGACGAGCCGAACCCGCAGCCGAACCCCATGGGCGTGGTACCGATGGTGGAGCTCCCCAACAAGCCGATGCTGGTGGAAGACCCGATCTCCGACGTCGCCGGCGTGATCGCCATGCAGGACGCCATCAACCTGGTGTGGGCGCAGCTGTTCACCGCCTCCGACGCGGCGTCCTGGCCGCAGCGCGTCATCATGGGCGCCGAGCGGCCGACCATTCCCAAGCTGAACGCGGCCGGGGAGATCGTGGGCAAGCAGCCCGTCGACCTGGAGAAGTTCCAGATCGACCGCGTCGCGTGGATCACCGGCAAGGACGCCCGGATCGCCGAGTGGCAGGCCGCGAACCTGGCGATGTACACCGGGATCATCGAGGTCGCCGTCGGCCACGTCGCCGCCCAGTCCCGGACCCCGCAGCACTACCTGATCGGGAAGATGGCGAACATCGGGGAGGGGACGCTCCTCGCCGCCGAGACCGGTCTGGTCAAGCGGTGCGACGAGAAGACGCTGTGGTTCGGGCAGGGCCTGCGGGAGATGGCCCGGCTGATCGCCCTGGCCAAGGGCGAGGACGCCAAGGCCGAAGCGATGCGCTCGGGCCGGGTGCTGTGGGCGGAGACCGAGTCCCGCAGTCACGCGCAGCTCGCGGACGCGCTGCTGAAGTTGAAGCAGCTGGGGTTCCCCTTCGAGTGGCTGGCCCTGCGCTACGGCCTCACGCCGACCGAGGTCGCGGCCGTGATCGGCATGAAGGCGCAGGAGCTGGAGGCGGACCCGGTCGCGGAGATCACCCGCATGATGACCGGGCAGCCCGGCCCGGCCGCGGCCGCCGAGCCGGCCGACGAGGAGGAGCAGGAGCAGGACGAGGAGGACGACCGTGCCCCCGTCGGCTGAGTCCGCCGCGCACATGGAGGCCCGGGCGAGGCTGGCCGCCGCGACGTCGCGGGGCGTGCGCGCGCTGTGGGGCCGGGTGGACCGCGACAACATTCACGCCTCCTGGCTGGAGCTGCTCCTGAATGTGGTGTCGGTCGTCTCGGGCGGGCAGCTGGCCGCGGCCTCGACGACCGAGCCGTGGCTGCAGTCCCTCCTCGGCGACGACCCGGACCGCGCGAGCTCCGACCGGCTGGTGCCGTCCTCCCTCGTCGGCGTCACCGGCAACGGGCTGCCGCTGGCCGACGTCCTGATGTCCCCGATGTGGTCGGCGCTGCGGCTGGTCACCGCCGGCGTTCCCGTCGTCCACGCGCTGGCCCGCGGGCAGGCCCTCCTCGACCTGATCGTCCGGACGACGATCGCGGACACCGGGCGGGCCGCCGACTCGGTCGGCATGATCTCCCGCCCGGCTGTCACCTCCTACGTGCGGGTCGTCGAGGCCGGCGCCTGCAACCGGTGTGTGATCCTCGCCGGCCGCGAGTACGGCGTCTCCTCCGCGTTCGCCCGCCACCCGCGCTGTCACTGCAGCATGGAGCCGGTCACGCGCGAGCACCGGCCGACACCGACCAGCCCCGCCGACGTCTACGCCAAGATGACCGACGCCCAGCGCCGCAAGACGTTCGGCGAGGCCGCGGTGAAGGCCATCGCCGCCGGCGCCGACATCGCCCAGGTCGTCAACGCCCGCCGCGGCATGACCTCCGCGACCGTGTACGGGCGCACCGTGCAGGCCACCACCGAGGGCACCACCCGCCGCGGCCTGGCCGGCCAGCGTCGGAAGAACTTCGAGAAGCTGCCCGGCAACCGGTACCGCACCGCCAGGACGCCTCGGCTCATGCCCGAGGAGATCTACCGCCAGGCCCGTGGCGATCGCGAGCACGCGATTCGGCTGCTGCGGCGCAACGGCTACCTCACCTGACCCGCGCCCGCGCGCAACGCGCACGCGCAAACCCCCGCAACGGGAGCTCCCATGCAGCGATCCACCCTGCCCCGCCACGCCCGCGCGCACGCGCCCGGCTGGGCCCACCCCTACGCGCCCGGCCTGTTCTCCCCCGTGTTCTACGCCGACGGCGACGAGGACGGCGACGGTCAGGAGGGCGGCGGCCAGGACGGCGAGGAGACCGACGACGGCGACGGCGGCCAGGACGGCGACGATGGCGGGCAGGACGCCGATGACGCGGACCCGGCCGGCGCCGACGCGCTCGGCGACAAGGGCAAGCGCGCGCTGGCCTCCATGAAGGGGAAGTGGCGCGCCGAGCGGGACCGGGCCCGGGAGCTGGAGCAGCGCCTGGCGGAGAAGGACGGCGCCGACGAGGCCGCGGCCGTGCGCCGGCAGGCCGAGCAGGACGCCGTCGCCAAGGCCAACACGCGGATCATCCGGTCCGAGGTGAAGGCCGCGGCCAAGGGCGTACTGGCCGACCCGGCCGACGCCTTCAAGTTCCTCGACCTCGAGCAGTTCGAGGTCGACGAGGACGGCAACCTCGACGAGGACGAGGTCGCCGAAGCGATCCAGGACCTCATCAAGACCAAGCCCTACCTGGCAGCCGCACCGGCCAAGAGGTTCCAGGGCACTGGCGACGGCGGAGCGGCGCGCAAGGCGTCCCGGCCGAAGCAGCTCACCCGAGCAGACCTCAAATCCATGTCCCCCGAGGCCATCGACCGTGCCCGCGAAGAGGGCCGGCTCGACGACCTCATGGACGGCAAGTAGGCCAGGAGGCCACCATGAGCACACGGAACTTCGTTCCCGAAATCTGGAGCAGCAAGCTCCTCGTCGCCACCCGCAAGGCCCTCGTCTACGCGGCGCCGAACGTCGTCAACCGCGACTGGGAGGGCGAGATCGGCGACGCGGGCGACACCGTCCGCATCACCTCCGTGTCGCGTCCGGCTATCGGCAACTACGTGCCCGGGTCCACCGTGATCACGCCGGAGAAGCTGACCACCGGGCAGCGCACCCTCGTCGTCGACCAGGCCAAGTACTGGGCGTTCTCCGTCGACGACGTCGACAAGCGGCAGATGAAGGGCGCCCTGGTCCCGCAGGCCATGAGCGAGGCCGCCTACGGGCTGTCCGACGTGATGGACCAGTACGTCGCCGGCCTGTACACGCAGATCCAGGCATCGAACTTCCTCAACGTGGTCGGCTCCCCGATCGACACGTACACCAACCCGACGCACTTCTACGACAAGATCCTGGTGCCGCTGCGGACCAAGCTGACCAAGGCCGACGTGCCCAAGGCCGGCCGGTACGTCATCGTCCCGCCCGAGGGCTACGCCTCGCTGCTCCTCGACGAGCGGTTCATCAAGGCCGACAACGCCGGCACCGACGCGGGCCTGCGCAACGGCCTCGTCGGGCGGGCCGCCGGGTTCGACATCTACGAGTCGAACAACTGCCCCGTGCCGACCGGGGACACCACCGTCGTCATGGCTGGCGTGAAGGAGGCCATCACCTTCGCCGAGCAGCTGAACAAGACCGAGGCCTACCGGCCCGAGTCCTCGTTCTCGGACGCGGTCAAGGGCCTGGCCCTGTACGGCGCGAAGGTCATCCGGCCCGACCACCTGGCCGCCGCGTTCATCAACCCCGCCGCCTGATCGGAGACATGAGTCATGGCGACAACACAGCTCAGCTACTCCAACCTCGCCCCCAACAGCAGCCTCGCGCAGCCCGCGGGGACGGCGCTGGTGGCGGCGCCGACGAACAACATGCAGCTGGCGAACGCGTTCCCCGAGCTGACCGTGCTGCGCGTGTCCAACACCGACGACGACACCAACCTGACGCTGACGGTGAAGGCCGGCGACAACCCGCCCGCGCTCGCCGCCGGGCAGGGCGACCTCGCCGTCACGGTCGCGTTCGGCACCGTGCAGCTGATCGGCCCGTTCGAGTCCGGCCGGTTCGTCCAGTCGGACGGCTCGATGATGATCGAGTCCTCGACGACCACGGGCACGATCACCGCCCTCAAGGTCCCGAGGAACACCTGACATGGCCGAGACCATCTACGTCCGCGGGGAGGGCGGGGCCATCATCGCGATGGACCTCCCCCTTCCCGAGGGCATCGCCGAACGCTACGAGCGCGGGCAGCTGCCCCGCGTCCACTCCGACGGATCCCCGTACACGCCCCCGGCACCGCGCGCGCCCGCGCCCACCCCGCAGGCGCCCGGCCCGGGCGGTGACGGACCGCCGGACCCGGACCCGGGCACGGGCACGGAGCCTGCGGCGCCGCCGACTGCACCGCCGGCTGCACCGCGGGGTGCGGACCGCCCGGCCGTCAACGCGCCCAAGGCGGAGTGGATCGCGTACGTCGTCGCGTCCGGGCTGCACTCCGCCGAGGACGCGGCGAACTACACCAAGGCCGACCTGATCGACATGGTCAGCTGAAAGCCGGGAGGCCCCCATGGCACTGACCCTTCTCGCCGGTATCGAGGATCTGTCCAAGCGGGGCCTGGCCATCGAGCCGGAAGAGACCGCCATCGTCGAGGTCTACCTCGACGTCGCGTCCACGGCCGTACGGGAGGCGGCCGGGACGCCGATCAGCGCGGCCACCTCGACGATCACCGTCGAGGGGGAGGCGGGCCCGTGGCTGCGGCTGCCGGGCCTGCCCGTCGCCTCCGTCGCCACGGTCAAGGTCGACGGCACCGCGGTGACGGACTGGCGCCTGCGGTCGGGGATGCTGTGGCGGGCCGTGGGCTGGACCGGGAGCGACGGCCCGGCCGAGGTGGAGGTGACCTACAGCCACGGCCTGGCCGTCGTCCCCGCCGACATCATCGACCTCGTCTGCAGGATGGCGGCCGCCGCCCTGGTCTCCTACCGGGCGCAGGAGGACGGCAGCGGCCTGGCCGCCGGGAAGATCATCACCTCCGAGCGGCTCGGCGACTGGGCCGTCACCTACGCCGCCGACGGCCGGCTGACCGAGATGGAACTCTCCCCGGCCTGGACCGAGCGGCTCGCCGCCCGGTTCGGCGGCGGGATCTCCCTGGCCCGGTCCCGGTGATCAGCCCCGGCCGGCACCTCAACCGGCGCCTGCAGGTGTGGCGGCCGGTCACCGCCGACGACGGTGCCGGCGGCCAGGACACCAGCCTCGCCCTGCAGGGCACCGTCCGCGCCAAGGTCGACCAGCCCTCCAACGCCGACCGGATGCTCGCCGCGCAGGCGGGCAGCCGCCACGACCACACCGTGTTCCTCATGCCCGGCGCCGACGTGCGCCGCGGCGACGAGCTGCGCGGAACCGACCAGCTCGGCCAGGACCAGCGGCTGCGGGTGCTGTCCGTGGTCGCCCCCTCCACCCCCGTCTACCGCCGGGCAGCCTGCGAGCTGGTCCAGCGGGAAGGAGCCTGACGTGGCCGCACTCGGCCTCACCACCATCCCCGTGGCCGGAGGCGCCACCCTGGACACCAGCGCCGTCGCCGCGGCCGGAGGCGGCGACAGCGCCCCCTGCGGCCCGGGACGGTTCCTGTACGTCTTCAACGGCGACGCCTCCCCGCACACCGTCACCATCGCCACCCCGGGCACCGTCAACGGCGTCGCGATCGCGGACGTCACCGTGACCGTCGCCGCGGGCAAGACCGCGGCCATCCCCCTGTCGAACATGTTCCGGGGCGCCACCGGCCGCGCCGCGATCACCTATGACGGCGTCACCTCCGTCAAGGTCGGCGCGTTCGAGCTGGGCACCTGATGAGCGCCCCGCCGGAGAAGCCGGCCGATGACGCCCAGGTCTGCCTCGCCCGCGCCGAATACCAGATTCACGCCGGCGACAGTGCGGCGGCCGCGGCCTGGGCGTTGATTGCGGTGGCTCGGGAACTGGCCTCGATCCGGCGCGACCTGCGCAAGAGGAGGTAGCCGTGGCCGTGACCGTGAGGGTGACCGGCATCGAGGAGCTCGCCCGGCGGCTGGACGAACTCCCGGAGGAGATCAAGGAGGCGCTGCGGCGCGCGGTGAAGGACTCGGCGGAGGCGGTGAAGAAGGACACGCAGCAGGCCGTCCGCGTCGACACCGGCAACCTCCGGGAGAAGGTGGACATCACCTACTCCGAGTCCGGGCTCACTGCCCAGGTCGGATGGACCGACCCGGACACCGCCGCCTACGCCGCCCTGCACGAGCACGGCACCCGCAAGATCACCGCCCAGCCGGCGCTCGGCCCGTCGCTGGAGATCGAGCGGACCCGCATCGTGACCCGGATCACCGACGAGGTCCGGCGCGCAACCGGGGGCGGCGGGCGGTGACCGCGCCCACCGCCCTCGGCCCCGTCCAGCAGGCCGTGTACGCCCGCCTCACGGGCGACGCCGAGCTCAAGGCGCTGATCACCGGGGTCTACGACTACGTCCCCGAGGACGTCGTATTCGACTACGTGACGATCGGCGAGGCCACCGAGATCCCCGACAACCGCCACGGCGGATTCGGCCGGCAGACCACCATCACCCTGCACGTGTGGACCCGGTACCGCGGGCACTCGCGCGGCCACCGCATTACGGCCCGCATCGTCGAGCTCCTCGACCACCAGCCGCTGACGATCGCCGGCCTGCACCACGTCAGCACACGGTTCGAGTTCGCGCAGACCCTCACCGACCCGGAACCGCCCGGGGACATCCGGCACACCCCGATGCGGTTCCGCATCGAGACCGAACAGGAGTAGACCCATGGCAGGACTTGACGGATTCGGCACCCAGTTCCAGCGCGGTGACGGCGCCGGCCCGGAAGTTTTCACCGCCCTGGCCGACGTCACCAACGTCTCCGGTCCGGGCCTCTCCCGGGAAACGATCGACGTCACCAGCCACGGGTCCCCGGACGCGTGGATGGAGTTCATCGGCGCCCTCAAGGACGGCGGTGAGGTGAGCCTCGACGTCAACTATGACCCGGGCAACCACGACGCGCTGATCGACGACTTCGACGACGACGCGCCCCGCAACTACCGGATCGTCTTCCCCGACCCGGACACCACGACCTGGGCGTTCAAGGCCGTGATGACCGGCTTCGAGCCGGAGGCCCCGTACGACGACAAGCTGGCCGCGACGATCAGCTTCAAGGTCAGCGGCAAGCCCACCATCTCCTGACCCCCCACACCTCCACCCCGCCAGAGAAGGGCTCACACCGTGGCTCTGCTGACCCGCGCACAGATCGACGCCGCCGAAGACCGGATCTACGAGGACGTCGAGGTCCCCGAGTGGAAGGGCACCGTCCGCCTCCTGGCCCTGTCCGGCACCGAACGCGACGCCTACGAGGCCTCCATGGTCCGCGTCGGCACGACCGGCAAGGTGGCCGGCGTGAACCTCCTGGACGCCTCCGCCCGCCTCCTCGCCAAGTGCATCGTCGACGAGGATTTCCAGCGGCTGTACACCGACAAGGAGGTGCAGGCCCTCGGCGCCCGGAACGGCAAGGTCATCAAGCGCCTTTACGGGCAGGCACAGAAGCTGTCGGGGCTGGGCAAGCAGGCCGCCGAGGACGCGGCGGGAAACTCCGAAGCCGCCCCGAGCGGCAGTTCTACTTCCGACTAGCCCTCGCCAAGGGGATGTCCGTGGCCGAGCTCCTGGCCACGCACTCCTCGGCGGAGCTCACCGAGTGGATCGCCTACGAGCAGATCACCGGCACGATCGGCCAGGCCCGGGACGACCTCCTCATGGCCATCCTCGCGGCCACGGTCAGCAACGCCAACCGCGGCAAGGGCCGCAAGGCGAAGATCACCGACTTCCTGCCCAAGTGGGACCGCGCCGGCGGGCGCCCGCGCATGGACTGGACCGAGATGCTCGCCGCCGTCAAGACCATGAACCGCCGCATGGGCGGCCGCGACCTCACCAGGGAGGGCCAGCCCGATGGCGCAGACACTGGCCGAGCTCCTCGTCGAGCTCGGGATCAACAGCGATGAACTGACCCAGGGCGCGCAGGGCGCCGCCGATCAGGTCGACCAGTCCCTCGCCGGGATCGGCGGTGCGGCCGCCGGCGCCGCCGTCGGCGCGATGTTCGCCGTCGGCCTGGCCAACGCCATGGACGCCAGCTCGGCCAACGCGAAGCTGTCCGCCCAGCTCGGTCTCTCCGAGGCCGAGGCCGAGCGCGCCGGCCACGTCGCCGGGGAAGTCTTCTCCGCCGGGTTCGGGGAGTCCATCGATGGCGTCAACGACGCGATCGCCGGGGTGTCCTCCGCGATGGGCGGCCTCGGCGCGATGAGCGACGCCGAGCTGCAGTCCCTCACCACCAGCGCCCTGGTCCTCGCCGACACCTTCGAAATCGACGTCGCCGACGGCGCGACAGCGGCCGGCCAGCTGATCCGGCAAGGCCTGGTGAAGGACGGCAAGGAGGCCTTCGACGTCCTCACCGCGGCCGCGCAGTCCCTGCCGAAGAGCATGGTCGCCGACATCCCGGCGATCGTCACCGAGTACGGCACCCACTTCAAACGCATCGGCCTGGACGCCAAGACCGCGTTCGCGATGATGGGCCAGTACGTGGCGGCCGGCGGCCGCGACCTGGACCAAGCCGCCGACGTGCTGCACGAGTTCGCGCGCATCACCTCCGAGGAGACCGACCGCGCCACCGAGGCCTACAAGGAGCTCGGCCTCAACGCCAAGCAGATGCTGGACGACGTCGGCAAGGGCGGCCCGGCCGCACAGAAGGCGCTGCAGACCTCCCTCGACGCGCTCGAGAAGGTCAAGGATCCGGCCAAGCAAGCACAGCTCGCCGTCGCCCTGTTCGGTGACATGGCCGGTGAATCGGCCTCCGCGCTGTGGGCGATGGACCCCGCCACGGCCGTCGCCTCGGGCGGCATGAAGAACGTCGAGGGCGCCGCCCAGCGCGCGCAGGAAGCGCTCGCCGCATCGCCCATGCACTCCTACGAGGCCATCACCCGATCACTGTCGACGGCCCTCGGGGAGTTCCTCGCGCCCGCCCTCGCCACGGTCGCGGACTTCGCGCACGACCACCCCGAGGCGTTCAAGGCCATCGCCGTGGCCCTCGGCATTTTCGCCGTCGCCATGGCCATCGCGGCCGCCGCGCAGTGGGCGATGAACATCGCGATGCTGGCCAACCCGATCACGTGGATCATCATCGCCGTGATCGCGCTGATCGCCGTGATCGTCCTGATCGCCACCAAGACCACGTGGTTCCAGACCGCGTGGAAGGCCACCATGGACGCGGTGGTCGCCGCCGCAGTGTGGCTGTGGGAACAGATCACCGCCGCGTTCATGAAGATCGGCCAGTTCTTGCTCACCTGGACCGGCTGGCAATTCGTGATCGACCACTGGGACAAGATCAAAGCCGGAGTCGGGGCGGCCACCGACTGGGTGACCGGCAACGTCGAGGAAACCGTCGCGGAGATCACCTCCACGATCGACTACCTGCAGGCCCTGCCGGGCCGGGTCGGCTCCTACTTCAGCGGCATGGCCACCGAGGCCAAGGCCAAGGGCGAGGCAATGCTCGCCTGGGTGCGCGGCATCCCGGGCAGCGTCGAGCGGGCCGTGGGCGACCTCGGCGGGCTGCTGCGCGGCGCCGGACGCTCCATCATTCAGGGCCTGATCGACGGCGTCACCGGCATGATCGGCAGCCTCCAGCGGCGGTTCTCCACGATCACCAACATGATCCCGGACTGGAAGGGCCCCATGTCCCTCGACATGCGGCTGCTGACCCCGTCCGGCGAGGCCCTCATGAGCGGCCTCATGGACGGCGTCGAGGACCGGCTGCCCGCCGTACGCCGCCTCTTCCAGGGCGTCACCTCCGACATCCCGCACAACGTCAACGTCGGCGTCGGCGCGGCCGGCGGCGGCCGCCAGGAAGTCGTCGCCCGACTCGTCATCGACAGCAACGTCGACTCCGCCTTCGCCACCGCCATCAAGAAGTCCGTCCGCACCGACGGCCGCGGCGACGCCGGAGGCTACTTCAGCACCGGCCGATAGACAGGGAGCACCCATGGGCCACGGCCTCCTGACCGAGCTGCAGATCGGCGGCGTGTGGACGCCCATCCAGAACGACGTGTACGCGCGCTCGCCCGTCGTCCTCGAGCGGGGCCGCCGCGATGAGGACTCCGTCGTCGGCCCCAGCAAGGCCCGGCTGCAGCTGAACAACCGGGACGGCGACTACAGCCCGGGCAACCCCCGCTCGGCGAACCACGGGCTGTTCGGCCGCAACACCCCGATCAGGTTCTCCGTCCCGGGCGAGTCCTACCTCGAGCTGACCGGGCTCAGCCCCGACCTGATCAGCACCCCGGACCATGCGAGCCTCGACATCACCGGGGACATCGACCTGCGCATCGAGGCGACCGTCGACTGGGAGAGCGACACCGCGACGATCCTCATGGGCAAGTGGTCCGCGACCGCCGGCCAGCGCTCCTACCGGCTGTCCGTGATCTCCAACTACCTGCAGCTGGTGTGGACTACCGACGGGACGACGATCCTGTTCGCGCAGGCGCCGCTGCCCGCAACCATCCCCGCCCGGGCGGCCGTGCGCGGGGCCCTGGACGTCAACAACGGGGCCGGAGGGTGGACGGCGCACCTGTACTGGGCGCGGTCCCTGGACGGCCCGTGGACGGAACTCCTGGAGGGCACCCAGCTGTCCGGCGTCGGGGTGACGAGCATCCACTCGGGGACGTCCGCGCTGCAGATCGCGCCCACCTCGGGAGCCGTCCTGCCGATGGCCGGCCGCGTACACCGGGCCGAGGTCCGCAACGGCCTCGCCGGGAGCGTCGTCGCCAGCCCGGACTTCCGCGCGAAGGCCGTCGGCACCACCTCGTTCGCGGACGGCGCGGGCCGTACGTGGACCGTCGCCGGGGTCGCCGCGATCCGCAACCGCTGGTACCGGCTGCACGCCGAGGTGTCGTCCTGGCCCACCCGCTGGGACGTCTCCGGCCGCGACGTCTACGTGCCCATCACGGGCGCGGGGATCCTGCAGCGCCTCGGGCAGGGGCAGAAAGCCCTCGCCTCGACGCTGGCCCGCCGGCTTCCCTCCCAAGGGCCGGTCGCCTACTGGCCGATGGAGGAAGGCCGCGACGCCGTACAGGCCTACTCGCCGCTCGTCGGCTGCGCCCCGCTGACCACGCCCGGGTTCTCCTTCGGCCAGGACGACAGCTGTCCCGGCTCGTCGGCCCTGCCGTCGATCGGTGCGGCCGCCATCATGGCCGGCGCGGTGCCCGAGTACACCAGCACCAGCAACGGCTATTTGATCAGCCTGGTGTTCCAGCTCGACGCACCCAGCGGATCGAAGCAGCCGTGGCTGGCGTTCCGTACCTCCGGCACCGCGGCTGGCATCGTCATGAGCTACACCTCGGGCACCATCGAGATCGACGGCTACGACGCCAGCAACACCCTCACCTGGAACGAGTCCTTCGGGAACTCCGACACCTACGGCCCGGGCCGGTGGTGGCGCTTCGACTTCTCCGCGCAGCAGAACGGCGGGAACGTCGACTACCACGCCGGGTGGGTCGAGGTCGACGGCGTCGGCAGCGCATGGAACTGGACCGAGGCCGGCACGGTCGGCACCGTCAAGCGGTTCGAGACCGCGTTCGGGGCGGCGTTCAGCGGCATGAAGATCGGGCACCTGACGGTGTTCCCGAGCTCGAACCTCGGCGTGTGGGGCGGCAGTGACAACGGCTACGGCGGCGAGTCCGCCGAAGGCCGGCTGACCCGCCTCGGCGCCGAGGAAGGCGTCGAAATCAGGACCCTCGGCGGCTCCACCCCGCTCGGCGCCCAACGCCCCGGCTCCCTGCTCTCGCTGTTCGGCGAGTGCGAGGCCGCGGACGGCGGCGTGCTGTTCGAGGACCGGGAACGGGTGGCCCTGGTCTACCGGGGCCGGGAGTCCCTCTACACCCAGCCCGTCGCACTCACCCTGGACTACAACACCAAGGGCCACGTGTCGCCCCCGCTGGAGCCGATCGACGACGACCAGCGGACCCGCAACGACTGCACGATCACCCGCACCGGAGGCTCCTCGGCCCGCGCGGTCGACGAAACCAGCCCCCTGTCGGTGCTCCCGCCGCCACTCGGCGTCGGCCCCTACGACACCTCCCGCACCCTCAACCTCCGCTCCGACAGCCAGGTCGAGCAGATCGCCGCATGGGACCTGCACCTGGGCACCTGGAACGAGCCCCGCTACCCGACCGTCCACATCAACCTGGCCGCAGCCCCGGAGCTGATCCCGGCCGTCCTCGCCCTCGACATCGGCGACCGGATCCAGATCATCAACCCGCCGCAGTGGCTGCCGCCCGGCCCGATCGACCTCCTCGTCGAGGGCTACACCGAGACCTTCGGCCACCCGAACAGCTGGGACGTCCTCCTCAACTGCAGCCCGGCCGGCCCCTGGAACGTCGCCATCGTCGGCGACCCCCTTTACGGCAAGGCCGACGTCACCCGGTCCGTGCTCGGCGCGGCTGCCACCAGCTCGGCGACCACCCTCGTCGTGCACACCGAGCAGACCGCGGTCGCGTGGTCGCGGTCGCGGTGGAGCCAGGACCCCGCCGAGTACCCGGTGAGGCTGCAGGTCGGAGGGGAGCACGTCGACGCGACCGCCGCGACGTCCCTCGCCGAGGACACCTTCACGAGGTCGGTCGCCGCGGGCGGCTGGGGCACCGCGTCCGACGGCCACGCCTGGACCCTCACCGGCGGCGTCTCGAGCTCCGAACGGTCCGTGTCCTCCAACCGCGGCGTCATCACCGTGACCGGGTCGCAGACCCTGCACCGGCAGCAGACCGTCTCCGAGACGTGCATGGACGCCGACGTGCGCTGCCAGGTGGCCGTGTCCGCCACGGCCACCGGCGGCACCCTCAACGCCTGCGTGCTGCTCCGCTGGACGAGCACCACCGCGCACTACCGGGCGCGCGTCGAGTTCACCACCGGCGGCGGCATCTCGGTATCGGTCACCAACGGCGCCACGATCATCGGGACCAGCGTCGTCACCGGCGTGACCTACGCGCCCGGCGACACGATCGAGGTCCGCGTGCGGATCATCGGCTACCGGATCCTGATGCGAGTCTGGCGCACCGGCACCCTCGAGCCGGTCCTGTGGCACATCGACCGCACCGACGTCGCCAACACCAACCCGGCCGGCGCGGTCGGCCTGTCCGCCCACGGCGGCACCGGCAACAGCAACGGCAGCGTCGACTACCGCTTCGACAACTTCCTCGTCGAGTCCCCGCAGAGGATCACCGTCACCCGCGCCGTCAACGACGTCGTCAAGGCCCACGCGGCCGGCGCACGGATCCGCCTCGCCCAACCCGCCCGCGCAGCCCTGTAGGAGGGAGACCAGTGGACGCCGGTCAGACCATCGACGCTGACTTCCTCACCCTCCTGGAACGGCCGCCCCTGGCCGTCCTCTACCAAACCGTGGTGCAGTCCGTCCCCAACGGGACCTGGGGCGTGATCACGTTCGACGCTGAGATCGTCGACACCTACGGCGGGCACTCCACCAGCAGCAACACCAGCCGCTACACATGCCAGTACGCGGGGTGGTACCGCGTCGGCGGACGCGCGGCTTTCGACCCCAACTCCACCGGGTCCCGGGGCTCCCGCGTCCACATCAACGGGAACTACATCAGGGGCGCCGCGACCCTGGGCGGGGCGGGAAACCTCTCCGGCATCCCGTACACCGAGCACATCCTCTACCTGCAGCCCGGCGACTACGTGGAAATCGCCGGCGGCCAGAACAGCGGCGGCAGCCTCTCCACCGCCAACGCGAACGAGGCCGCGTCCTACATGTACGTCGAATGGATCCACGCATGATGACCTGCAGCACGTGCGACGCCTCCGCCGTCGTCCAGTGGCAACGCCTCCTCCCCGACAGCACCGACACCGAGCCCGTCGGCGGATGCTTCGACCACGCACTGGCCCCCGACTTCGCCGGCTACGTACACCAGGCCGCATGCACCGGCCCCGGCAAGAACGGCACCTGCCTCTGCCCGCCGCCGTCCAAGGTCGAGTTCCCGTTTGAGGACCCGGCCGCCGAGCTCACCCGCCGCCTTCCGCCCGGCTGGTAATCCGCCTGCCTTCCCCGCCGCCCCGCGCCGCTGGCCGGGGCGTTTCTCATGCCCTGGAGGCACCATGGACCTGATCCGCAGATCCGCGTACGGCCTGCCCGCCACCTCCCAAGCCGCGTTCATCGCCAGTACCGAGGGCACGAAGGTGCACTACCTCGGCAGCGAGTACCTGAGCCGCCGGCACGACCTGTGCGACGACTACGTGAGGGCGATCCGCGCCAGCCACCTCGCCAACAAGGACGAGGGCTACGTCGACATCGCGTACACCGCGGCCGTGTGCGAGCACGGCAGCGTCTACGAGGGCCGCGGGGCCAACCGGCGCTGCGGCGCCAACGGCACCGCCGCGCTGAACTCCAAGCACTACGCGGTGGTCGCCCTCGTCGCGAAGGCCGGCGGCGGCCTCGACACCCCGACCGACGCGCAGCTGCACGGGATCCGGGACGCGATCGAGTGGCTCCGCGCCGAGGGCGAGGCCGGCGACTACATCGGCGGGCACCGCGACGGCTACGCCACCACCTGCCCCGGGGCGCCGCTGTACGACTGGGTGAAGCGCGGCGCACCCCGCCCCGGCGGCGCACCGACGCCGACCACGCCCGTGGTGGACCTCTCCCGGCTCATCTCAGCCGCGAGCGTCGACCCGCCCAAGTCCGGGACCCCAGTGTCGTACGCGGGCGTCCGGACCGTCGAGGCCGCCCTGCGTGCCGAGGGACTCCTGGCGCCCGCCCTCGTCGACGGCCACTTCGGCACGTCGACCATCACCGCTTACCGGGCGTGGCAGAAGCGCTGCGGCTACAGCGGCGCGGACGCCGACGGCATCCCCGGCAAGACCTCCCTGACCCGCCTCGGGAACGCCCGCGGCTTCACCGTCATCGACTGATCAAGGAGACCCATCCATGTCCGCATACTCCCTGCCCTCCGCCGAGACGGTCATCAAGACCGGCAAGACCTACGGCCGCGACCTCCTCGAGCGGGTGCTGTCCACGTTCCTGCAGGGCACCATCGGCGGCATCGTGATCACGCAGCCGCTCGACGGATCGATGTGGTACGCCGCGGGCGCTGGCGGCGTCGCCGCGGTTGTCGCCCTCGGCAAGGGCCTCGTCGCCCGCTGGCGCTCGGTCGCGAACTCCGCGTCCCTGGCCAAGGGCGTCTGATGCGAGGCGCCTGGCAGCAGGCCGGGCGCCGCCTCGGCTACCGCGGCGCCGCGCTGCTGATCGCCGGGGTGGCGTGGATCAACTTCGGGGCCGGCCTGCTGGCCGACCCCCGGTACGGAACCGTCCGTGGCGCGGCCGCGCTCACCTCACTCGCCCCGCTGTCCGTATGGGCGTGGGTATGGGTGTGCACCGGCATCGCCTCGTGCGCGGCCTCCGTCCTACGCTCCGGGCAGGACTGGTGGGGGTGGCTGTGCGCGGCGGCCATGCCTGCCATCTGGGCTGTCGCGTACACCGGCGCCCGGCTCCTAGGAGAGTTCCCGCAGGGCTGGTACTCGGGGATCACCTGGGCCGCGTTCCCGGGCCTCCTCGCGGTCCTGGCCGCCGCAACCCGCCGGCTCGTCCAGCTGCACCGGGAGGTGGCCAAGCTGCGGCGGACCGCACAGACCTGCACCACGAGGGGGGTGGCAGATGTTCAGTGACGCCTGGATGGGCGCCATGTCGATCACGGTCGGTGGTCTCGCGTCCATCGCGGTCGCCTGGATCTCCCGGCCCCGCGCGGCACCCGCCACCGAGGACACGGCCGGCCCCGACCTGACCACCATCGCCGGAATCGCCGCGGTCGTCGCCCAGCAGGGAGAGAAGCTGGGCGCCGCAGAACAGCGCATCGGCGAACTGGAGACCGGCCGCGCAACAGACGGCCGACTCATCCGTGCGCTCCGGCGCCGCTGCGCCCAGCTGGAGGAAGCGCTCCGCCAGCTCGGCGCAGCCGTGCCCGAACCTGCGCCGGACGACGCACCACTGATCAAGGGCTGAGAGGAGGCCAGCATGGCGCAGACCACCCGGACCATCATCGGCACCTACACCAACCCGGCCACCCAGCAGCCGGCCACCGGCCGAATCGTGCTGTACACCCTGCCCGCGGTCTGGACGGACGCGGACGGCGGAGAGATCCTCGCCGGCGGCGGAACCTTCGAGGTCGCCAACGGGCAGCTCTCGCAGCCGCTGGTGGTCACCGACGGGGCGGGAGTCGAGCCCGCGACGGGCCGGTACTGGGTGTACGAGGAACGCCTCGACGACCTGCCATACCGGCGGCGCGTGTTCGAGCTCCCGACCGGCGACGGTAGCCCGATCAAGGTCGCGGCCATCATCGACGCCAACCCGGCACAGGCCGGCTACACCCCCGTAGAAGGACCGCCCGGACCGGCCGGACCGACCGGTGCCACGGGTCCCGCAGGCCCTGCAGGTCCGACCGGTCCGGCGGGGGCGACGGGGCCCGCCGGACCGACCGGAGACCCGGGCCCGACCGGGGCAACCGGCCCCACCGGGCCAACGGGAGCGACCGGAGCGACCGGAGCGACCGGCCCGGCAGGATCCGCCGGCGCAACCGGCGCCACCGGACCGACCGGAGCACAGGGCGTGATGGGCGCCTCCGGCACGGTCATCACCACCAACAGCGCCGAGATCACCGACGGCACAGTCTCCGACCTGCCCTCGTCCACACCGTGGGTCATCGTCACCACCAGCGCCGGCACCCCGCTGAAGTGCACCATCCCGGCCGCCGTCGGCGACCGCATCGACGTCGACCTCGCCATGATGTACAACGGCGGCCACTACCTCGACGTCGCCCTCCTCACCAGCGCCGGCGCCATCTCGATCTACGGGGCGTCCAACAGCAGCAGCCCGCTCACCGAGGGCGCCCCGTGGCTGTACCCGTCGACGTCGTTCTCCAAAGTCGTCAGCGAGATGTTCACCGTGCAGGCCGGGCACATCGACGGCTCCGGCAACGTGACCGTCGCCCTGGTCCACAGCGGCACCAGCCCCGGCCGCGTGTACGCCAACGCGGTCTACCCATGGGGCATGCGGCTATGGAACTTCGGGCCGGTGGGCGGCTCGGCGGCCGGCTCCTGGGCGGGCCGCCCGTCCGAACAAGGGCTCATCACCTGGACCTACGACCCCGACATGGCCGGGCACGTCACCGCCCAGTCCGCCGGCGGTGTCGCAGGCCGGATCACGCTGGTGAAGATCCCGATCCGGGAACAGGTCACCATCTCCAACGTCTGGCTCGGCCTCTCCGGCATCGACGCCGGAGCCAGCCTGACCAACTGCTACCTGGGCATCTATGACGCCGCCGGCAACCTCAAGGCCACCACCGCGGACATCTCCGCCTCCCTGATGACCGGCGCCGTCGCCAAGCCCCTGGCGCTCGTCACACCGTTCGTCGCCGCGCCCGGCTTCTACTACATCGCCATGCTGCTGAACGGCACCTGGGCGACCAACAGTTTGCACTTCAAGGCGTCCGGCGCGGGCGTCTCCGTGAACGCCGGCCTGACCGCACCGAACCTCCGCTACAGCAACATCCTCACCGCTCAGTCCTCGCTACCGGCCTCGCTCAACCTGGCGAACCAGTCCACGAGCACCATCAACACCGGCTGGGCATCCCAGTGGTACGGCCTCTCCTGAACAGCAGCGCCCCCTCTCGCCTTCGGGCGGGAGGGGGCGTTCTTGTGCGTTCTGGATCACACAGAAGCGGCCTTGCCCCATACCCTGTCAGTGTCGAGCTGCAAGGTAGGAGGGCAAGGCCTTATGTCTCCTGATGCTACCCCGGACCCCTACGACAACCCCGTCGCGTTCGGGCAACGTGTCCAGATCTACCGCAACCGCCGAGGGATGACCCGCGAACAACTGGCCGGACTGCTGGGCCACCACGCGTCGTGGGTCAAGAAAGTCGAGACCGGAACCATGCGCATGCCGCGCCTGCCCGAGATCCTCCGCATCGCGGAGGTACTCCGCGTGCGCCGCCTGAACGACCTCGTCGGCGACGTCGGCGCCGAGCCGCACACCGACCTGTTCCTGGGGCCCGGTCACGACCGGCTCCCCGCCGTTCGCGCCGCGCTCGCCGCCTACCCCGCGCCGGGGACGAGGCACGCTCCGTCCCGCGAGTTCCTGCGCGCGGCCCTGGATTCCGCGTGGTCCGCCCGCCACGGCGCAGCGAACCACCGGGACGTGATCGGCGGCCTGTTGCCTGGCCTGATCCGGGACGTGCAGCTCGCCGTGCGGGAAGCCGAGACGGCGGCCGACCGGCGGGCGGCGCTGGCTCTGCAGGCGGAAGCGTTCTTCCTGACGCAGTTCTTCGTTGCCTATCAGCCGGACCCGTCGCTGCTGTGGCGTGTGGCCGAGCGCGGCATGGCGGCCGCGCAGGAGTCCGAAGACCTGCACGCGATCGGCGTCGCGTCGTGGCTGTCCGCGCAGGCGCACCGCGACTCGGGCCCCGGCCACTACGACGAGGCCGACGACGTCGTGATGCAGGCCCTCGAGCTCCTGGAGCCCCACCTCGAGGGTGCTACGCCCGACGTCCAGGCCGTCACTGGTGCGCTCCGCATCGAGGCTGGCCTGACCGCAGCCAAGCGCCGCGACACCGGCACCGCATGGGGCTGGTGGGACCGCGCCGACGGCATCGCGCGGCGCCTTCCCGCCGGCTACTTCCATCGGGTGACCAGTTTCGGAAAGGCCGTGATGGGCGCGCACGGCGTCACCGTCGCGGTGGAGCTCCGCGCCGGTGGTGAGTCGGTGAGGCAGGCCAACCGTGCCGAGGCGGACACGATCCCGTCGCGGCCGCGGCGGGCCCGGCACCGCATCGAGCAGGCCCGCGCCTACTACCTCGACGGCCAGCGGCAGACCGCCCTGGCGACACTGGAGCAGGCGCACGCGGCAGCTCCCGAGACGATCCGCTACAACGGCTACGCTCGCTCGATCGTGCTCGAGGAGACGACGTCCCGCGTGCCGGAGCGACGGCAGAGAGCCAGTCAGCTGGCAGTAGATATCGGCCTGTTGGCCGCGTAGCGAAGGGGCCCGAACCGGGCCCCTTCTTCGTTTGCCCTGCCCTCACCCTGGTGCTTCCACCCGTTGACGACGGCAGGGAGCCTTGGCATGCAGACCGGTCCGAACACGGACAGCACCCTCGTGACGAGGGCCCTCGGCCCGTACAACCGGAAGCCCGACGACGTCGAGACCGCGTGCATGGTCGACGACCTGCTGCGCCAGGGCGAGGAGCTCCTCGCCCGCGTCGCCGGGTACGAGGCGGCCGCGGCCGCGCTCGGCGACTGGCACCGTCTCACCGCCGAGGGGCCCACGGACATGCCGCTGGGGAACTGGAACCACGCGCGCGCCCTGGCCCGTGCCATCCGGACCTTCCACCGCGTGCTGGGCGAGCAGTGACCGAGCTCGCCCGCCAGGTCCTGTACGTGACCATCCTGCTCGGCCTCCTCGCCGCCATCGTCATCGGCGCCTGCTGACCCACACCCCAATCTGAAGGAGCAGCCATGTCCACCCCACCACCGCCACCCTGCGGCGCCGGCCGAGGGGAAGTACCGACGCCCGCCGTCGGCGCCACCCTCGTCGCGCCGTCCAGGCCCACGGTCCAGGAGCTCCTGTCCGCGGACGACTTCACGATCGTCACGGCCACCCTGGCCCGCACCCACCCCGACCTGGGATGGGTCGCTGCGGAGCAGCGGGTGACCGAGGCCCTGAAGTTCGTGGCCACGATCGCCGGCTGCTCGGCCGAGGACCTCGTACCGTCCGGCCCCGTCGACGCCGCCTGGCACGCCCTCATCTCGAACACCGAGCTCTACGCCGAGCTCTGCGCACGGCTGGGCACCTTCGTGCACCACCGCCCTGCCGTCACCGGCACCGAGGCACCCGCCCCCGGCTGGCGCGAACGCACCCAGGCCGCCATCGAGGCGGCCGGGTTCGAGGTCTGTCCGGACCTCTGGTGATCACCACCGAGTTCGACGTCTCCCCCACCGACGTCACGGCCTGCGAGGCCTGCTGGGTGGCACCAGTGGAGACCGCCCGCACGGCGGAGCACCGGCACGGCCGGGACCTGCTGTGCATCCCCTGCGCCGAGGCCGGCTACCGGCCCCGCGTGGACCTGTTCCCCCCGTTCGGTATCTACAAGCTCAGCGGAAGGATCTTGAAGATGGGTAAGCACGGCAGCCCCGGAGGACCTCAGATGCCGCCGGACCCCGGCCCGCCCCTGCCGTCGCCGGCGCCTACCCCGACCCCCGGCCGCCCTCCGGTGTAGGTGACTCGACGACAGCCAGCCCGGCCGCTCCCCAGCGGCCGGGCCCTCGGCGTTCGGCTGATACAAGGCGCAGCCTGGCGTATCCGACTTGGCGGAATCGCGCAGCTCGACCGCCAATCTCCCTGTTCGCTGTCCGCACTTTGAGAAACAGGAGCGTGTGGCCCATGGCGCATGGCATGTGCTGCTGGCAACCTACAGCTAGGGGTTGTTTACGGATGGGTGTTCGAGTGGTTCGATCCGTACGTGAGGAGAGCAGCGATGCCGAGGCCTAGACACCCAGGGGCGGTAGCGAGCAGACCCCGCGCTGGGCCGGCCGTCACAGCCTCACGGCTGGACGAGGTCGGCGAGGGAGACGCGTAAGGCATCGGCCAGTCCCAGCAGGACGCTGAGGGTCGGATCCGAGGTGCCGTACTCGATGCGATGCACGGTCTTGTTGTCGATCCCGACGGCCTCGGCGAGCGCCTCTTGAGTAAGGCCAGCGTCCGTACGGGCGGCCCGGATGCGGGCGCCGATGATGCGGCGACGGGCGAGCACCCTGTCGGGCTCGGAGGGTGGTGGCACCCATACACGGTGAAGTGATCTTGGGTGGAAGTCCTTACCTGGCCAGGTAAATGTGTGAGCCATGTGCCAGCGGGTAAGGGGCTGACCTAAAGTGACTTCAGGCCAACCGGCTGGAATCACTCTCCGCCTAAGTAATTACAGTTTGTACTGTTGAAGCTACAAATAGGCGGTATAGCCTACGCACCACAGAGACATCAGGTAGGTGCCGCGCCCTCACGGGACACCCCCCACGGCAGCCCTGCAGTGCACAGCTGGGAGAGGCGATGTACGACACGGTTTTCGAGATCATCACCCTGGTGCTGGTAGTCGTCGGCACCACCGCCTGCGCCGTACACAAGCGGTCCGTCACCCGCCAGGTGAACGCGCTGCGCGCCGAGGTCGCGTGTGCCCGCATTGAGGGTGTCCTGGGCAAGCAGCCGCGCGCCGGGGAGAAGCCCGCTGTCCCCGCTCCGGCGCGCGGCCAGCGCTGAGCTACCCGACCGACCGCAGGGACGGCCGGCCGCCCGCCAGGGACGCCTCGATGGTCGCCATCGCGTCGTCGTCAGCCTCCGGCAGGAGGTGGCCGTACACATCGTTCGTCGTCTGGATCGACTCGTGCCCCACACGCCGCTGCACGTAGGGCAGACCGTGGCCGGCGGAGATGAGCGCGGCTACGTGGGAGTGGCGCAGGTCGTGGGGGGTCGGCTTCTTACCGGCGGTGAAGACTCCCGCCTCTCGGGCAAGCCGCACGGCACGAGCCCAGCGATCACCGAACGTGCTGTAGTGCAGGCGGGTCCCGCCGGCCCCGGTGAAGAGCAGCTGCTCGTCCTGCAGCTCGTACAGCCCCAGCTCGTCGAAGGCCTCGAGCACCGAGCTGGAGATGCGGATGGTACGCCGGGCCCTCTTCGTCTTGGGCGGGCCAAGGAAGTACCCGCCGTCCTCGTCCCGCTTCCAAGCGCGCTGTACGCGCAGCTTCGGTTTGGTGGTGTTCCGGTCGGTGATGTCCTGGGGCATGAGGGCGGTGAGCTCGCCGAACCGCAGGCCGGTGCCGTAGGCGACGGTGACGAGCAGCTGGTCCTGGCGGACGCTGAAGCACCTCATGAGGCCGTCGACTTCCTGCGGCGTCATGAAGCACATCTCGTCGTCGATCTGGTCGTCGGCACGGGGGAGGTTGCTGAGCTTGCAGGGGTTGCGGTCGCGCAGCGGGGGTTCGGCGAGAACGGCGCGCTCGAGGATGGAGGACAGCAGGCCGTGCAGGTTCCTGATCGTCTTGGGGCTGAGGCGCTTCTTGTCGGGGCCGCGCCAGATCCACGTCTGCTCGAGCTTGCGGATCCAGGCGTCGATTGTGTCGGAGCTGAAGTGCTCGACGCTGCGGACGTCGCACTCGCCGAAGGTCGGGAAGAGGTAGGTCTTCAGGTCGCGGTGGCAGTCCTTGCGGTACCGCTCCTCGATGCCGGTCCGGTTGTCGATCATGGTTGTCGCGTACTGCCGGAAGCGGTACCGGTCCTCGGGCTGGGCGGGCTGGGCCGCGATGTAGCCCTGGCCTTTCACCCATCCGGGGGGCCAGTGCTGGCCGGCCTCGTCGACGGCCGTCTTGAAGACGCCGGCGGAGTCCTGGTCCTCGAACGTCTCGGATTGCCAGGCGCCGTCGCGGCCGCCGCCGTCGCGCCATTTGACCTGGAAGCTGGTGATCTCTCCTGCGCGGTTCTTCCGCGGGTGCACGCTCGCCATGGGCGCATGCTAGCGCCGGTGTTCCCGATGTGTTCCCGCGCTCGCAAAAGATCATGCGATGGGGTGGCCATACGCCCTGCTCAGAAGGGGTGATGGGGGTTGTGCCCGGAGCCGGACTTGAACCGGCACGGCCCGAAGGCCAGCGAGGTTTAAGCTCGCCGTGTCTGCATTCCACCATCCGGGCAGGGCGTGGCGGCCCCCGTGGAAAAAGCCTTGAACGCTGTGCCGAGCCTATCCGGAACACACTCGCCGCCGACCGGCCGCCTATCCGATGTTGTCTGATTTTATTGGCGCTTGAGGGTCCGTCAGGCCCCAGAATGCACGGTCGGCCCGTTCTGGACGTCGATCACCACCTGTACGGGAATGACGGGATTTCGATGGCCCGCGCCACCCCGTGCGCCACCCTCCGCGCCACCCCGGGCCACCGCCCGCCGATCAGGGCTCCTGTCATACCAGAGGAGGAGGCGCGCCCGCCCGCCGTCAGTCTGGAGTGGGCCCGGGAACAGGCACGGCGGCTGATCCGCAGCAGGTAAGGGCGCGGTGAAGATGGAGGGGTCCCCGCACAACAGACCGAGGAGCCGTCCTGTGACCACCATGAACTACGCCCCGCACACCGCCCAGGCCGTGGCCGCCCGCGCCACCGGCCTCTCCAAGGTGTACGGCCAGGGCGAGACCCAGGTGGTCGCCCTGGACAACGTCTCCGTGGACTTCGGCCAGGGACAGTTCACCGCGATCATGGGCCCCTCGGGCTCCGGCAAGTCCACCCTGATGCACTGCGTCGCCGGCCTGGACACCTTCTCCGCCGGCTCCGTCCGCATCGGCGAGACCGAGCTGGGCTCCCTGAAGGACAAGCAGCTCACGCAGCTGCGCCGGGACAAGATCGGCTTCATCTTCCAGGCGTTCAACCTGCTGCCGACGCTGACGGCCCTGGAGAACATCACGCTCCCCATGGACATCGCCGGCCGCAAGCCCGACAAGCAGTGGCTGGACACGGTCGTGGACATGGTCGGCCTCTCCGGCCGCCTGGGCCACCGCCCCACCCAGCTCTCCGGCGGCCAGCAGCAGCGCGTGGCCGTGGCCCGCGCCCTGGCCTCCCGCCCCGAGATCATCTTCGGTGACGAGCCGACCGGAAACCTGGACTCCCGCTCCGGCGCCGAGGTGCTCGGCTTCCTGCGCAACTCCGTCCGCGAGCTCGGCCAGACCGTCGTGATGGTCACCCACGACCCCGTCGCCGCCTCCTACGCGGACCGCGTCATCTTCCTCGCCGACGGCCGGATCGTCGACGAGATGCTCAGCCCCACCGCCGACGGCGTGCTGGACCGCATGAAGGCCTTCGACGCCAAGGGCCGCACCAGCTGATCCCGGGTCCCGCCCCGGCCCTTCCTCCAAGACTTCCAGCCCCAGGACTGAGATCTCCCATGTTCCGTACCGCCCTGCGCAACGTCCTCGCGCACAAGGCCCGGCTGCTGATGACGGTGCTCGCCGTCACCCTCGGCGTCGCCTTCGTATCCGGCACCCTCGTCTTCACCGACACCCTCAAGAAGTCCCTCTCCGGCCAGTCCGCCAAGAGCTACGAGGGCATCGCCGTCTCGGTCACCTCGTACGGCCAGGGCCGCAACGAGGAGGGCGAGAAGGAGGGGGAGCCCGGCCTCGGCCAGCAGACCCTCGACAAGATCAAGGCGCTCCCGGGCGTCGACACCGTCTCCGGCCGCGTCTCGGGCTTCGCCGGCGTCGGCGACGAGAACGGCAAGCTGATCGGCTCCGGCTGGTCCAACCAGGGCGCCAACTACACGCCCGTCAAGGACGGCAAGGACCCGCGCTACGCCTTCACCCAGGGCGCCGGCCCGGCCAAGGCCGACGAGGTCGCCCTCGACAAGGCCACCGCCGACAAGGGCAACTACAAGGTCGGCGACAAGGTCCGCGTCGCCACCAACGGCCCGGTCAAGGAGTACTCCCTCGCCGGCGTCTTCACCACCGAGGACGGCGCCGTCCAGGCCGGCGGCAGCCTGGTCCTCTTCGAGACCAAGGTCGCCCAGGAGCTCTACCTCAAGCCCGGCTACTTCACGGAGGTGTCGGTCGCCGCGAAGAACGGCACCTCCGCCGACAAGCTGCTCGCCGACATCAAGCCGCTGCTCGACAAGAACGCCAAGGCGCAGACCGGCGCGGCGCTCGCCGCGGACCAGGCCAAGCAGATCGAGAAGGGCCTCAGCAACCTCAGCACGATGCTGCTCGTCTTCGCCGGCATCTCGCTCTTCGTCGGCATCTTCCTGATCTACAACACCTTCACCATGCTGGTCACCCAGCGCACCAAGGAGCTGGCCCTGCTGCGCGCCGTCGGCGCCAACCGCGGTCAGGTCATGCGCTCCGTGCTCACCGAGGCCCTCGTCGTCGGCGTCCTGTCGGCCGCCGTCGGCCTGGTCAGCGGCATCGGCCTGGCGATCGGCATCCGCTCCGTCATCGGCTCCCTCGGCGCGAAGCTGCCGGGCGGCGCCCTCGTGATCGCCCCGGGCACCATCACCGCCGCCCTCGTCATCGGCGTCGTCGTCACCACCGTCGCCGCCGTGCTGCCGGCCTGGCGCACCGGCCGGATCGCCCCCGTGGCCGCCATGGGCAGCGCCCACCTGCCGGCCACCTCGAAGTCCCTGCTCGTCCGCAACATCCTCGGCTCGGTCATCAGCCTCGGCGGCATCGGCCTGGTCTTCCTGGGCGTGTCCACCGGCGGCAACTCGGGCCGCATGACCATGGGCGCCGGCGCCTTCTTCATGCTGATCGGCATGATCGTGCTGCTGCCGCTGCTCTCCAAGCCGGTCATCGGCGCCGTCCGCCCGCTGCTGCAGAAGGTGTTCGGCGTCCCCGGCAAGCTGGCCGCCCAGAACGCGGTCCGCAACCCGCGCCGCACCGCCGTCACGGCCGCCTCCCTGGCGATCGGCCTGACCCTGGTCACCACGCTGTCCGTGCTCGGCATCACCGTCGGCAAGGTCGTCGACCGCATGAGCACCGAGAAGCTCAAGGCCGACTACCGGGTCTCCATGTCCTCCGACGCCGGCAGCCTCGACAAGTCCGTGGCCGAGACCCTGGCCAAGGCCCCCGGCATCAAGGCGGTCTCCCCGCAGACGGCCGGCTACTTCCTGGTCGACGGCGACTTCCGGGCCGCCTCCGGCGTCAACCCGGCCACCATCGGCCAGCTCCTCAACGTCGAGGTCCTCAGCGGCTCGCTCGACAGCCTCGGCAAGGGCGACGTCGCCGTCGCCGAGAAGACGGCCAAGAAGCAGAACTTCACCGTCGGCTCCGCGATCAAGGTGAAGTACGACGACGGCCGGGAGGCCTCCGTCAAGGTCGGCGCGATCTTCAAGGACATGGAGGGCCTGCTCTCCCCCTACGTCATCGACAACAAGATCCTCAGCGAGCACAGCGAGGAGATGTACATCCCCGAGGTGTACGTCAACGTCGACGGCGGGGCCTCCAAGGCCGCCCAGCAGAAGGTCGTCGACGCCCTCGGCAAGAACCCGGCCATCACCGTCGCCACCCAGCAGGACATGCGCAACGAGATGGGCGGCATGATCAACACGATGCTGAACATCATGTACGGCCTGCTCGGCATGGCCCTGGTCATCTCGGTGCTCGGCGTGGTCAACACCCTGGCCATGTCCGTCTTCGAGCGGACCCAGGAGATCGGCATGCTGCGCGCCATCGGCCTGGACCGCAGCCGGGTCAAGAACATGATCCGCCTCGAAGCCGTCGTGATCTCGCTCTTCGGAGCGGCCCTCGGCGTCGTCATCGGCATCTTCCTCGCCTGGGCCGTCGGCTCCACGCTCGCCAAGTCCATGCCCGGCTACGAGCTGATCCTCCCGTGGGACCGCATCGGGATCTTCCTCCTGCTGGCCGCCGTGGTCGGCGTCCTGGCCGCCATGTGGCCGGCCCGCAGCGCCGCCCGCCTGAACATGCTGACCGCCATCAAGACCGAGTAGCGCGGCGCGGCGCGGAGCGAGGACACGGAGAAGGGCCCCGGGGGGACACGCCCCGGGGCCCTTCCCGTCGTCCTGAGCAGCGCGGTGCGGTGCAGGAACGATTACGCCGGCTGCGCGCCCCAGGTCCGCAGCCGCAGCGGCAGCCCCGAGTCCCCGCGTGCCGCGGAGCGCACGGCGAGCACCTGGTTGACCCCCAGGCGCCCCCGTTCGAATCCGAGGGCGGAGGCGGCCATGTAGAGCTGCCAGACCCGGGCCCGGCCGGCCGAGGTGAGGGCCACGGCCTCGTCCCAGTGCTCCTCCAGCCGGGCCACCCAGGCCCGCAGGGTCAGGGCGTAGTGCTCGCGCAGCGCTTCCACGTCGCGGACCTCGAAGCCGGCCCGTTCCAGCTCGCCGACCGTGGTGCCGACCGGGGAGAGCTCCCCGTCGGGGAAGACGTAGGCGTCGATGAACTCGTCCACCCGGTAGGCCGCTTCGTCGGCCTCCGGCGGGCGGGCGATCTGGTGGTTGAGCAGCAGGCCGCCGGGGCGCAGCAGGGCGTGCAGGGTGCGCGCGTAGTCGCGGTAGCGGTCGGCCCCGACGTGTTCGGCCATCCCGATGGAGGAAATGGCGTCGTAGGGGCCGTCCTTGACGTCCCGGTAGTCCTGGATGCGGATCTCGACCAGGTCGGCCAGGCCCTCGTCCGCGACCCTCTTGCGGGCGTACACGGCCTGTTCGCGCGAGAGCGTGACCCCGGTGACGCGGGCGCCGTACTCGCGGGCCGCGTGCAGGGCCATGGAGCCCCAGCCGCAGCCGACGTCGAGGAGCCGGTCCCCGGGCTTCAGGCCGAGCTTGCGGCAGACCAGGTCGAGCTTGTCGTGCTGGGCCCCCTCCAGGGTGGAGCCGGGGGTCCAGTAGGCGCAGGAGTACACCATGGAGGGGCCGAGGACCCGTTCGTAGAAGTCGTTGCCGACGTCGTAGTGGTGGCTGATGGCCTGCCGGTCGCGGCCCCTGGTGTGCCGGGGTCCGCCGCGCCGGGCGGCCTCCTCCGCGGGCGGCGCGGGCGCCGGCCACGGCCTGGCCAGGGCGACGAGGTCCCGTACGGCGCCCCGCGCGTCCGCGTCGCCCAGCAGCGCGGCGGCGGCCGCGGCGGTGTCCGCGGCGGCCGAGACCCGGCGGGGCAGGCGCGGGCGCAGCGGGCCCAGGAGGGACGGGGGCGGGGCGGGCTCGCGGTCCCGCTGCCAGAGCAGGCCGGCCACCCGGTCCAGCAGCTCGAACAGGTCCCCCTCGACGGTCAGGTCGCCGGCCACCCAGGCCCGGGCCAGGCCCAGCTCTCCGGGCTTCCACAGCATCCGGCGCAGGGCACGGCGGCCCCGGACGACGAGTACGGGGCCGTCGGGCGGCCCGGCCTCGGTTCCGTCCCACGCGCGGATGCGCACGGGCAGGGGGCCGCCCAGCAGGGTCTCGGCAAGAGCGGCCAGCCGCGGAGCGGCGTCGGTCATGGCGCACCTCCACAAAGTTCCGACCCATCCCTCTACCCATCCGCGGCCCCGGGTACGCCGAAGGGGCCGCCCGCACCACGGATGGCGGGCGGCCCCTTCGGGGTCGTACATTCGGCCGGCTCAGCGGCCGGGCTCCCGACGCAGGGTCAGGAGGCCTTGGCCTTCTCGGCCGGGGCAGCGGCGGCGGCCGGGGCCGGCGCCGGCTTGGCGGCCTCGTAGAACTCCTCGCGCGGGGTCTCCAGCGCGCCGAGGGAGACGACCTCGCGCTTGAGGAACATCGCGAGGGTCCAGTCGGCGAAGACGCGGATCTTGCGGTTCCAGGTCGGCATGGCCATGCCGTGGTAGCCACGGTGCATGTACCAGGCGAGCCGGCCCTTGAGCTTGATCTTCGTCTTGCCCATGACGATCATCGCGACGCCCTTGTGGAGGCCGAGGCCCGCCACCGCACCCTTGTTGGAGTGCGAGTACTCGGCCTGCGGGAAGCCCCGCATGCCCGAGATGACGTTGTCGCCGAGGACCTTGGCCTGGCGCAGCGCGTGCTGGGCGTTCGGCGGGCACCAGGCGTTCTCGACGCCGGCCTTGCGGGAGGCCACGTCCGGAACCTGGGCGTTGTCGCCGGCGGTCCAGATGTAGTCCGTGCCCGTGACCTGGAGGGTCGGCTGGGCGTCCACGTGGCCGCGGGGGCCCAGCGGCAGGCCGTAGCGGGCCAGCACCGGGTTGGGCTTGACGCCGGCGGTCCAGACGATGGTGTTGGAGTCGACCTCGAGGCCGTTCTTCAGCACCACGTGGCCGTCCACGCAGGAGTCCATGGAGGTGTTGAGGTAGATCTCGATGCCGCGGGACTCGAGGTGCTCCTTGCCCCAGGTGCCGAGCTTGGGCCCGACCTCGGGGAGGATCTTGTCGGCCGCGTCGACCAGGATGAAGCGCATGTCCTCGCGCTTGATCGTGGAGTAGTACTTCGCGGCGTCGCGGGCCATGTCCTCGACCTCGCCGATCGTCTCGGCACCGGCGAAGCCGCCGCCGACGAAGACGAAGGTGAGGGCCTTGCGGCGGACGTTCTCGTCCGTCGTGGACTCGGCCTTGTCGAGCTGCTCGAGTACGTGGTTGCGCAGGCCGATGCCCTCCTCTACACCCTTCATGCCGATGCCCTGCTCTGCGAGACCGGGGATCGGGAAGGTGCGGGAGACGGCGCCGAGCGCGATCACCAGGTAGTCGAAGGGCAGCTCGTACGCCTCGCCGACGAGCGGCGTGACGACGGCGACCTTGCGGTCCTGGTCGATGCTGGTGACCCGGCCGGTGAGAACCTCTGCCTTGGGCAGCACGCGTCGCAGCGGGACGACGACGTGCCGAGGCGAGATGCTGCCTGCGGCCACTTCGGGGAGGAAGGGCTGGTAGGTCATGTACGAGCGCGGGTCGACGACCGTGACGGTCGCCTCGCCGTAGCGCATCTTCTTCATGATGCGCTTGGCTGCGTACAGGCCTACGTACCCACCTCCTACAACGAGGATCCTGGGACGCTCCGTGGTGCTCATGAGAACGAGTATCCAGCACCCATTGGGGTGTTGCTCGTGAGCCCCTTCACAAGGAGCGGGAGGGCCTCTGCTACACTCCGCCGCCCACGTGACGGACGTCATGACGCGCAACGGGAACCAAGGGGTATCCGGAGTCGTTGTTCACCCGCCCTGAACTGGCCTCCAAGGCTCTGACCGGAGTAGACCACCGGGTTTCGTCCGTACCTCCGACACGAAACCAGTCGCCTCCGTCGATCGCACGAACGCGAGACAAAAGGGGCCAGGGACCCTCCGGAAGGCCCCGAAGGGCCCTTCCTCGGACCCAGCAGGCCCCTTTTCCTTGTGAAGAACTTCACGAACTTTTTCTGGATCATGGCCTCCACGACCCCCCACACCCTGGTTCGAAGGTCGTTCGGCCGATGGACCAGATGATTCCACCGGTCATTCCGGGTGAGGCCATGGCTCGCGACGGCTGCCGCGACATCTGAGAACGGCGACGGCGCTCCGGTCGGGGGACCGGAGCGCCGTCGTGGTTCGGGCGGCTCAGGGGCTTACGCGGTGCCCGCGACGCTCCAGGCGATGCCGTCGAGGATGTCGTGCTCGGAGACCACGACCTCCTGGGCGCCGGTGCGCTCCATGATGGCCAGCAGGACCAGCGCGCCCGCGCCGATCACGTCGACCCGGCCCGGGTGCATCACGGGGATCGCCGCACGCTCGTCGTGCGTGGCCGTCAGCATCCGGTCGGTGATCTCCCGGACCTGCTCGTAGGAGACCCTGGCGTGGTGGATCTCCGACGACCGGTACTCGGGCAGCCCCAGCGCGATGCCCGCGATGGTGGTCACCGAGCCCGCCAGGCCCACCAGGGTGCGCGCCTCGGCCAGCGGGACGGTCTCGGACGCCAGGTCCAGCGCGGCCTCGACATCGGCCCGGATCGCGGCGACCTGCTGTTCGGACGGCGGGTCGGTGACGACGCCGTCGACCACCAGGTGGCGTTCGGTCATCCGGACGCAGCCCACGTCCACGGAGCGGGCGGCCCGCACGTGGTCGTCGCCGACCACGAACTCGGTCGAGCCGCCGCCGATGTCGACCACCAGGAACGGCCGCTCCAGCTGCTCGTGCGCGGTCAGCTCCCGGGTGGCGCCGGTGAAGGAGAACTCCGCCTCCTGGTCGCCGGAGATCACCTCGGGCTCGACGCCCAGGATCTCCACGACGCCGCGCACGAAGTCGTCCCGGTTCTCGGCGTCGCGCGAGGCGGAGGTCGCCACGAAGCGCACCCGCTCCGCGCCGAACTCCTTGATGACCGCCGCGTACTCGCGGCAGGCCGCGAAGGTGCGCTCCAGCGCCTCCGGGGCCAGGCGCCCGGTCCTGTCCACGCCCTGGCCGAGCCGGACGATGGTCATCCGCCGGTCCAGCTCGACCAGCTCGCCCGTGGCCGGGTCGCAGTCCGCCACGAGCAGCCGGATGGAGTTGGTGCCGCAGTCGATGCCCGCGACCCGGGTCACCGGGACTCCTCTTCCTTCTTCTCGCCGCACGGCGTGACGCAGGCGCCCTTGGCCCACCACTCGGGCAGCATCGCGAGGGCCTCGTCGCCGAAGGGGTTCACGCCGGGGCCGGCGGCCAGGGAGTGACCGACGAGCACGTGCAGGCACTTGACCCGGTCCGGCATGCCGCCGGCGCTCGGGAAGCCCTGGAGCACCTCGATGGCGTCGCGGCGCCGGATGTAGTCCTCGTGCGCGGCCTGGTAGGCGGCGGCGAGTTCCTCGTCCTCGGCGAGCCGCGCCTGCATCTCCTTCATCACGCCGTTGGCCTCCAGCGTCCCGATGGCGGAGGCCGCGCGCGGGCACGTCAGGTAGTACAGCGTCGGGAAGGGGGTGCCGTCGGGAAGCCGCGGCGCGGTCTCCACCACGTCGGGCTGCCCGCAGGGGCAGCGGTGCGCGATGGCGCGCAGCCCGCGCGGCGGGCGGCCGAGCTGCTGCTCGAACGCCTCGATGTCCGCGTCGGTCGGCTCGGTCCGGTCGGTCTGGGGCGGGGGCGTCTGCATGCCTGGAGGAAGTCTCTTCGTTCTCGTGGATGGGTGATGCGGTTCTAGTCGCCCGGGCGGTCGGCCTTGTCGACGCCGTCCCAGACGTTGGAGTACCAGGGGCGGTCGGAGCCGGCCTGGCCGGTCCGGTGCGGCTCCGGGGGCCGTGATCCGGGGTCGCTCATGATGTAGCCGACCTCCCCCGGACGCAGGAAGTGCAGGTGCTTGCGCGCCTGCTGCTCCGCGTAGGCGTCGTCCTGCCAGCGGGCCTTCTCGTCGCGGAGCCGCTCCAGGCGGTCCCGCGCCGCCGCGGCGGCCCGCTGCTGCTCCGCGATCTCCGAGCGCTGGGAGACGTACTGGCGCATCGGATACGCGAGGGCGACGACCAGCGTACAGAGCACGAGCACCAGGAGCGCGGCCCTGCCGGTGAGGCGGCTGCGGCGCACCTGGCGGCGCGACTGCGAGCGGTAGACATGGGCCGCGGTCCGCTCACCGAGCTGCTTGAGCCGCGTCGCGGTGGAGAAGGTGGAGAACCGATCCCGGTTCCCGGCCATTGGTCCGCCTCCCCTTTGTACGCACTACGCAATACGTCCCCGCACACGGTACGGGACCGAGTGCGGGGACGTACGGAGGCCAGCCCCTCAGGGGGGTGATTAGCCCTTGAAGCGCGGGAAGGCGCTGCGGCCCGCGTAGACCGCGGCGTCGTCGAGGATCTCCTCGATGCGCAGCAGCTGGTTGTACTTGGCGACGCGGTCCGAGCGGGCCGGGGCGCCGGTCTTGATCTGACCGCAGTTCACGGCGACGGCGAGGTCGGCGATGGTGACGTCCTCGGTCTCACCGGAGCGGTGCGACATCATGCACTTGAAGCCGTTGCGCTGGGCCATCTCGACGGCGTCCAGGGTCTCGGTCAGCGAACCGATCTGGTTCACCTTCACGAGCAGGGCGTTCGCGGAGCCCTCCTCGATACCGCGGGCCAGGCGCTCCGGGTTGGTGACGAACAGGTCGTCACCGACGATCTGGACCTTCGAGCCGAGGCGGTCGGTGATGGTCTTCCAGCCGTCCCAGTCGTCCTCGAACAGCGGGTCCTCGATGGAGACGAGCGGGTACGCCTCGACGAGCTCGGCGTAGTAGTCGGTCATCTCGGCGGCCGAGCGGGACTTGCCCTCGAACTCGTACTGGCCGTCCTTGTAGAACTCGGACGCGGCGACGTCGAGCGCGAGCGCGATGTCCGTGCCCGGGGTGTAGCCGGCCTGCTTGATGGCCTCGATGATGAGGTCGAGCGCGGCGCGGTTCGACTCCAGGTTCGGGGCGAAGCCGCCCTCGTCACCCAGGCCGGTGGAGAGGCCCTTGGTGTGGAGGACCTTCTTGAGGGTGTGGTAGACCTCGGCGCCCCAGCGCAGCGCCTCGGAGAAGGACTCCGCGCCGATCGGGGCGATCATGAACTCCTGGATGTCGACGTTGGAGTCGGCGTGCGACCCACCGTTGAGGATGTTCATCATCGGAACGGGCAGCAGGTGCGCGTTCGGACCGCCGAGGTAGCGGAAGAGCGGGAGGTCCGAGGCCTCGGACGCGGCGTGGGCGACGGCAAGCGAGACGCCGAGGATGGCGTTGGCGCCGAGCGAGCCCTTGTTGTCGGTGGCGTCCAGGTCGAACATGGCCTGGTCGATCAGGCGCTGCTCGGTGGCGTCGTAGCCGACGAGCTCCGGGCCGATCTGCTCGATGACGGCGAGGACGGCCTTCTCGACACCCTTGCCGAAGTAACGGTCGGGGTCACCGTCACGGAGCTCGATGGCCTCGAATGCACCGGTGGAGGCGCCGGACGGAACGGCAGCACGGCCGGTGCTGCCGTCGTCGAGGCCCACCTCGACCTCGACCGTGGGGTTGCCTCGGGAGTCCAGGATTTCCCGGGCTACGACGACGTCGATGGACGGCACGAGCATCTCCTTCTGGGATGTGACGCTGGGTGTGCGGTGGCGTCAGGCCGTGGGATGGCCTTGCCGCCTAGAGCCTAACCGGCTTCCGGGGTTCGACCGGCCGACCGCCCGACCCCTGGGACGAAAAAGGGACCGAATACCCCTCTTCCGGGACATACGACCCTTGATCATCGGCTCACGGGCCCGCACACACCGCCGCCCGGCGCGTGGGGGGAAGGGGCGCCGGGCGGTGGGAATTCTGCGCGTTGCATACGCTTTTGCGGCTATTGCCGCGGTGTTCAGCTGAGCTTCAGCTTCTGACCGGGGTAGATCAGGTCGGCGTCCGAGACGATGTCCTTGTTGAGCTCGAAGAGCTGCTGCCAGCCGCCCTTGACGCCGTTGGCCTCGGCGATGGTGCCCAGGGTGTCGCCCGCCTTGACCTCGTACGAGCCGTTGCCGGTCTTCGGCGCGGCCGGAGCCTCGGTGCGCTCGGAGCGGGTGGTCGGGACCTCGGTGCGCTTGGTGTCCTTCTTCGGCGCGGCCTTGGTCTCGGTCTTCTTCGGGGCGGCCTTGGTCTCGGTCTTCTTCGTCTCGGCCTTCGGCTTGGTGGAGGCCGGGGTCTCGGTGGAGCCGCCACCGGTGTAGGACGAGTTCGACAGACCCTTGCCGCAGTGCGGCCAGGCGCCCTTGCCCTGCTTCTTGAGGACCTTCTCGGCCACGGCTATCTGCTGCGCCTTCGAGGCCTGGTTGGCCTGCGGGGCGTAGGACTTGCCGCCGAAGGAGGACCAGGTGGAGGACGAGAACTGCAGTCCGCCGTAGTAGCCGTTGCCGGTGTTGATGGACCAGTTGCCACCGGACTCGCACTGCGCGACCTTGTCCCACTCGGACGCGGTGGCGGCGCTGGCGGCGCCCGCGGTCATCAGGGGGGCCGCGACGGCCACACCGGCGACACCGGCGAGCGTGACGATGCGAACGGCCTTGGAACCGCGACGATGCTTGCCCTTGCCGGAAAGCAGCATGGAGTTTCTCCTCACCGACGCCTACGAGGTGAGCTGTCGGGTTCGGGCCTGTGAGTGCCCGGCGGTGCGACCTTGCGCCCCGCTTAACCCCAAGCCGGTTGCGTGACCGTCTCTCAACGGCCGCTCGCGGCACCTACCTTGGTTCCCCCGCTCCTGCCTTCGGCGCTTGACGCGACGACTGTTCCCCCCGTCCGCCGGCAGGATTCGGCGATGCGGTCGAAGGAGCCCGCGGTGGCGGGCGACTCAGAAGGTAGACATGTCCCTCCCCGATGCTCAACCAGGAGCATCGGGGAGAAACGGCCCCTACTTGCGCTCCCCGCAGGGGTGTTTGCGCAGGTGAGAACGGGGTTTGCGGAAGCCCCCGGGCGGGACACGCCAGTTGACCGGAAGAGACACATGTCTCACTTGCAGAAAACAGACAATCAGGTCTTTCCGGTCGAACCAACTGTCCTTATTAGGTGGTTAGATCCAGGTTCTGGCCGGGCTTGATCAGGTTGGCGTCGCCGCCGATGACCTGCTCGTTGGCCGCATAGAGGCCGCTCCAGCCGCCCTTCACGCCCTTGGCAACCGCGATGGTCGCCAGGCTGTCGCCCGCCTGCACCGTGTAGACGGGGTCCGTCGCGGCATCGGACGGGGTGCCCTCCTCCGGGGAGGGGGCGCCGCGGTGCTTGCCGTTGCCCTCGGCGGGAGTGGCGTCCGGGGTCGCCGGGGCCGTCGGGGCCACGGGGGCCGTCGGGTCGGCCGGGTCGGTCGGGGACGGACTCGGGGTGACCGGCGGGGTCGTGGGCGCCGTCGGGTCCGTCGGGAGGGTCGGGACCGTCGGGTCGGTGGGGGTCACCGGCGGGGTCGTCGGGTCGGTCGGGACGACCGGGGTGCCCGGGTCGACCGGAGGCGTCGTCGGGACGTCGGGCGCGGGCATGACGGGCAGTCCGACGGACGGCGCGTCGGGAATCAGGAAGGGGCTGCCCGAGGGGCTGGGGGTCTCCGCGGTCGGGAGCCCGAAGTCCGTGGCCGGCTTGCCGCCCGTGGTGGAGGGCACGGTGTCGTCGGGGCGGGACGGCGCGGGGCCGACCGCACCGGGGCTGCCGGGCAGGCCGGGATCGACGACGGCGGCCGGACCCTGCTGGTCCAGTCCGGCGGAGGCCGCGCACAGCGGCCAGGCCTGCGGGCCCTGGGAGGCCAGTACGCGCTCGGCCACGGCTATCTGCTGCGAACGGCTCGCCAGGTCGGCGCGCTCGGCGAAGTCCAGACCGCCGGCGCTCTGCCACTCCTCCTGGGTGAACTGGAGCCCGCCGTAAGCGCCACTGCCGAAGTTGGCGCTCCACGAGCCGCCGCTCTCGCACTCGGCCACCTTGTCCCAGGTGGCGGTGTCGGCAGCGGTCGCGCTGGTGGCGGCCAGCAGCGGCATGGCCAGCGCGGAGCCAGTGACACCGGCTGTGACGACCAGCGCGGGGACCTGGCGGGGGCGTCTGTGACGGCCGTTCCCGGAGAGCATGAGGGATCACCTTTCGCATAACAGCGGGGTAACGGCAGAACCTAGCGGCCTTCGAACGATTGTCACAAGTTCAAGCTGAATCTGACTTTTAATCAGAAGTCGCACAAGTGTTTTGAGCCGTGAAGCGAACGGGAAGAGTACGCAGCCCACGCATGATCAACCCCCCACGCCAGCGCAGGTCTTGGGGTGGAACGGCCAGTTCCAGATCGGGCAGGCGCGTCAGCAGGGTGGCGAGGGCGGTCTGTCCTTCGAGCCGGGCGAGCGGCGCACCCAGGCAGTAGTGGATGCCGTGCCCGTACCCGAGGTGCTGGTTGTCGGTCCTGGAGAGGTCGAGGGTGTCCGGATCGGCGAACCGCGCCGGGTCCCGGTCGGCGGCCGCGAGGACGACCAGGACCGGATCACCGGTCTCGATCCGCTCGCCGCCGAGCGTCAGCGGCTGCGTCGCGAACCGCCACGTCGCCAGCTCCACGGGGCCGTCGTAGCGCAGGAGTTCCTCGACGCCGGTGGCCAGCAGTCCGCTCTCCCCGGCGGCCAGGGAGCTCTGCAGCCGCTCGCGCTGGACGGGGTTCATGAAGAGGGAGTGGACGCCGTTGCCGATGAGGTTCACGGTCGTCTCGAAACCGGCGAAGAGCAGGATGAAGGCCATCGCCGTGGCCTCGCCCTCCGTCAGGTGGTCGCCGTGGTCGCTCGCCCGGATCAGGTCGGAGATCAGGTCGTCGCCCAGATCATCCCTTTTGCGGTGGATGAGTTCGCCGAGGTAGGTCCGCATCTGCTTCACCGACCGGGCAACGCCGCCGCGCGGACCGCCGCCGTGGCGGATCATCATCCCGGCCCAGTCCCGGAAGTCGTCCTGGTCCTCGCGCGGTACGCCGAGCATCTCGCAGATGGCGTAGATGGGGAGCGGGAAGGCGAACTCGTGGATGAGGTCCGCCTCCCCCCTCCCCGCGAACCCGTCGATGAGGTGATCGGTGAGCGCCTGCACCCGCGGGGTGAACTCGGCGACCCTGCGCGGGGTGAACGCCTTCGACACCAGGCGCCGCAGCCGGGTGTGGTCCGGCGGGTCGATGTTCAGCAGGTGCGTCATCAGCTCCGCCTTGCGCTCCCCCGGGATCCCGGTCTTGCCCTTGGCGTGCGCGGGCTCCGCGTGGTGCGCCGGATTCTTGCTGAGCCGCTGGTCGGCGAGGGCCTGGCGGGCGTCCGCGTACCGGGTCACCAGCCAGGCGTCGACCCCGCTGGGGAGCTTGGTGCGGTGCACCGGCGCGTGCTCGC
This sequence comes from Streptomyces erythrochromogenes, assembly GCF_040684695.1. Taxonomy (GTDB): domain Bacteria; phylum Actinomycetota; class Actinomycetes; order Streptomycetales; family Streptomycetaceae; genus Streptomyces; species Streptomyces erythrochromogenes_C. Next base: position 27,363 of record NZ_JBFBGM010000023.1, on the reverse strand, counting down.
GCAGCCACGCGTAGGCCGGGTACGGGTCGGTCGCGAACTCCCACGTGAAGAGTTCGGGCGCCGCGCCGACGGGGGGAGTGGACGACTGATCGTGCATGTCCCCGACCCTAGCCGCCACCCACCGGCGCACCGGCGCGGGCCGCGACCCGCCGGGCCGCCACCCCATATGACTGCTTCGTCGCGGCTGTCCGCAGATCGGACAACACTTGACCTCGCCCCGTCCGGCACTCCTACTTTCGGTTGGTGGACGTGAGGATCTTGAAAAGCAGTTTCGCGGTGGTGGAGAGACGGGCCGAGCACGCCGTCAAGTTCTTCTACTCGCACCTCTTCTGGCACAACCCCGGAGTCCGCGACCTCTTCCCGCTCTCCTCCGAGGACATGGAACGCCAGCGGGACCGGCTCTTCGCCGCACTCACCCACGTCGTCTCCCGGCTCGACGACGAGACCCTCGGCCCCTACCTGCGCGACCTGGGACGCGACCACCGCAAGTTCCTGGTCCGGCCCGAGCACTACGCGGTCGTCGGCTCCAGCCTGCTCGCCGCGCTCGCCGAGACCTCCGGGGCCGCCTGGACCCCGCAGGTGGAGAAGGCCTGGACCGAGGCCTACCAGCTGATCGCCGACGCCATGCTCGCCGGGGCCGACGCGAGCGAGGACCCGCCGTGGTGGGACGCGGAGGTCGTGCGCCACCTCCAGTACGGGCGGGACATCGGCGTGCTGACCCTGCGTCCGCACGCCCCCTTCCCCTATCTCCCCGGCCAGTACACGAGCGTGTGCAGCGAGCGCGTTCCCAGGACCTGGCGCACCTACTCCCTCGGCAACGCCCCGCGCCCGGACGGCACCGTCGACCTGCACGTCAGCCGAATCGACGGCGGGCGGCTCAGCACCGCCCTGGTCCACGAGACGCGGCCCGGCGACGTCCTGAGACTCGGCGCCGCGGGCGGCCAGCTGACCTTCCGCCGCTCGGACCGCCCGGTCAGCCTGATCGCCGCCGGCACCGGCTGGGCCCCGATCCGGGCCATGCTGGAGGAGCTCGCGGACCGGCCGCCCGATCAGGACGTACGGCTCTTCGTGGTGGCCCGTGACGGCGCGCACCTCTACGACCGGCCGCTCATCGACGCGTACGGCACCTCGTGCGGCTGGCTGGACGTCACCTACATCACGCCCGCGCCCGGACGGCACCGCAACGAGGCCACCGACCGGCTCGCGACGGCGCTGTGCAACCGGGGGCTCTGGCCCGACCAGGACGTCTACCTCAGCGGGCCGGCGCAGTTCATCGAGGAGACCGCGCGGCTCCTGGAGGGCCTCGGCGCCCGCCCCGGCCGCCTCTTCCACGACTCCGTGCCCGCCGGGGGCACCGGCAACGGGCCCGGGGGCCGCCCGCTGGGCTTCGGCGAGTGGTTCCTGAACCGGCCGCAACCGCACTGGCACGACCCCTCGGCCCGCGCCCCCCGGGAGTAGGGAGCACGGAGCGGACCGGAGGAACTACCGCGCGGGGGTTGCGACGCCCTCGGCCGCCCGGATCGCGTCCCGGTAGACGCGGGCCGCCGCGCGCAGCGCTGTCTCGGGGTCGACGCCCTCCGCCTCGGCGCGCGCCGCCAGTTCCAGCAGTTCGTACCCGATGCCCTCACCGCGGGGCAGTTCCACGGCCACGCCGCCCGCACGGGCCCGGCCCGCGAGCTTGGCCGCGAGCGCGAGGCCCGGCTGGCCCACCGGGACCCCGTCGGTGACCGACTCCCGCCGCTTCTCGACCGCCTTGGTGCGCTGCCAGTGCGCGTGGACGTCCTCCGGGGTCTCGGCCTGCGCGTCGCCGAAGACGTGGGGGTGCCGGTGGATCAGCTTCTGCACGAGCGCCCCGGCCACGTCGTCGATGGAGAAGGCCCCCAGGGCCTCCTCGTCGTCCCCGGCGTCCTCGTCGTCCCCGCCGTCCGCGCCCGCCGGGATCCCCTCCTCGGCGATCCTGGCGTGGAAGACCACCTGGAGCAGTACGTCGCCGAGCTCCTCGCGCAGCTCCTCCCGGTCCCCGTCCTCGATCGCCTCGACGAGCTCGTACGCCTCCTCGATCGCGTACTTGGCCAGGCCGCGGTGGGTCTGCCGGGAGGTCCACGGGCATTCGCGGCGGACCCGGTCCATCACCTGGACCAGGTCCAGCAGGCGCGCGCCCGGCAGGTCGTAGGAGCCGGGGAGCAGCTCCAGGTCGGGCATCGGGACCCGGCCGGAGCCGGCCAGCCGGGCCAGCCCGTCGGTGAGCCGCTGGTCGCCCTCGCCGCTCGGGAGCACCACGACGGTACGGCCGCCCGCACAGGCCGCCACCAGCTCCTGCGCGTCCGGAGCGGTCTGCTCGACCTCGACGCCCGCCTCCCGCAGGTACGGCAGCTGCGGGTGGCCGGGGTCGGCGCACAGCACCCGGTCCGCGGCGTGCAGGGTCTGCCACGCCGGCCAGGACAGCACCCCGGGGGCGACCCGGTGGCTGGTGGTCAGCAGGACGATGCGGCCGGTGGGCTCGGCGGCGGCGGTGGACTGGGAGTGGTCGGTCACCCTCCGAACCTACCTCCGGCGCGGGACGTCAGGCTCCGGCGGGTTCCTGCTCGGGCCGGGTCCGCTGGGTGATCCACGCGGTGTCCGCCGGGCCGAGGCCGACCTGCTTGGCGTCCCAGGCCCCGTAGCGCGGGTTCACCTCGATGTGCAGGGCCTCCGCCGCCTTGGTGAGCGGCTCGATGATCTTCTCCTCGCCGAAGCGCTCGCTCAGCTTGTCGAGCAGCAGCCGGAAGCGCAGGTCCTCGTCGATCTGCCCGGGCGCCAGCGGGACGCGGGCCTGGAGGGCCAGCTGCTCCAGCGCCGCCGCGCCCTTGTCGCCCTCCTGCGCCTTGCGGGCGTCCTCGATCTCCTTGGTCGTGACCGTGATGCCCGCGTCCTCGGCCGCCCGCTCCAGCACCCGCAGCTGGATCATCTTGCCGAGCTTGGTCCGCTCCAGCTGCGGGGTGTTGGCGATGAGGGTGGCGGCCTGCTCGGACCGGTTCTGTGCGGCGCGGACGTCGCTGACCTGGGCCTGGAGAGCGGAGGTGGTGATCCGTTCACCGCCGACGACGGCCGCGGTGCCGGGCCGGGTCTCGCCCGAGCAGGCGGACAGCAGGGGCGCCGCCACGAGCAGGGCGGCGGAGACGGAGAGCGCAGTGCGACGGTGCAAAGGAGCCTCCAGGGCCGGGAGATTGTGCGTCAATGCACAAGGGCCGTGCGGTGATCGATGGTATGCAGTAAGGGTGGCCCGGGCCACCGGTTCGACCAACGATTCACGGGGTGTCCGGGGTACGTGTCTGTTCGTGTGGCAGCCACTCCGCGGCCATCCCCGCTTCCCCCCGTGCTGCCAGGGTCGGCCCACCATGTCGACACCGCACCGCTCGCCGCGCCGCCGCAGTCTGTCCGGTTCGGCGCTCGCCGCCCTGCTCACGGCGGTGGCCGTGTGCGCCGGGGACGCCGCCGCCCGTGTCTTCCCGTACGGATCGCGCCACCGCAGCATCAACGACCTCGGCAATCAGTTCGTACCCTTCCACGCGCACCTGTGGGACCTGCTGCACGGCCGTGCGCGGGGCGGACTGCTGTTCAACTGGCAGTCCGGATACGGCACGAGCTTCCTGCCCGACCTCGGCACCTACCTGACCAGCCCGTTCTCCGTCCTCGTCGCCCTCTTCCCGCGCGCCGACATCGACCTGGCCGTGTACGTCGTCACCGTGCTGAAGACGGCGGCCGCGGCGGCGGCCATGGCCTGGCTGCTGCGCACCCTGCACCGGGGGCCGTGGTGGGCGGCCGGCCTGCTCGGCGCCTCCTACGCGCTGTGCGGCTGGTCGGTGATCGAGGCCTCCTACAACCCGATGTGGCTGGACGGGCTGATCGCCTTCCCCCTGCTGTGCCTGACCGGTGAATGGGCCCTGCGCGGGCGGCGGGTACTGCTCGCCCCGGCGGTCGTCGCCGTCTGCTGGACGGCGAACTTCTACACCGCCTACATGGCGACGCTCGGGGCCGCGCTGGTGCTGCTGGTACGGGTGGTGCTGACCCGGGAGGGCGTGCGGACCCGGCTCGCGGTGATCGCGCGGGCGGCCGGCACCACGGTGGCGGGCATCGCGCTGGCGGCGCCGGTCCTGCTGCCGCTGTTCCTCAGCTCGGGGCAGGCCTACCCGGGATGGGTCAAGGAGTTCCGGCCGGTGTCCTGGGCGGACCTCTTCGCACGGCTGCTGCCCGGGACGTACTCCTTCTCCTCCCCCGCCGTCTTCGTCACCACCGCCACCCTGCTGCTGGTCGCCGCGCTGCCCTTCCACCGGTCGCTGCCGCTGCGCGACCGGCTGTGGTGGACGGGGCTGACGGCGGCCGTCGCGCTCTCCCTGCAATGGGCGCCGACCCACCTGGCCTGGCACCTGTTCGCCACCCCGAACGGCAGCCCCTACCGGCAGACCTTCGTCCTGGCCGGGATCGCCGTCATCGCCGCCTGGACCGCGCTGGAGGGCGGCCCGCCGCGGCTGCCCGCACTGGCCGCGGGCACGGGCCTGCTGGCGGCCGCCGCCCTGTGGGCGCACGGCAGCACCCTGGCCACGAACTGGGGGTTCGCGCTGTTCGCGGCCGGCCTGGCGCTGGCCGGCCCGGCCTGGTGGGCGCTGCGCCACCGCCGCCTGGCGCTCCCGGCGGCCGCCGTGCTGGCCCTGGTCCTGCTCGCGCAGGCCGCGGCGACCACCGCCTTCGGCCACCGGGGCAAACTGGGCGGCCTCGACGACTACCCGTCCTGGGGGCGGAGCCACACCGCGCGCGCCCGGGCCCTGGCCGCCGCCGAGGGCTGGCCGGCGTACCGCACCGACCCCAGCCGGCCCGCCCTGTCGGGCAACGACCCGCTGCTGCTGGGCGGGGAGGGCGGCTCCTACTACAGCAGCCACACGCCCGACGTCCTCACCCGGACGATGGTCGCGCTCGGCGCCGGCTGGACCTCCCGCGGCCGCAATGTCCAGAGCATCGACAACCCGGTCACCGATGCCGTCTTCGCGGTCGGCGCCCGCCTCCGGCCGGACGGCTCGGTGCTGCGCGCCGAGGTGCCCCCGCTGGTGACGACCCGCCCGCCCGGCACTCCCCCCGCCTACGGCGACTCGCCCTTCGCCAACCAGGAACTGCTGCTGGGCGCCCGCGTGTACGAGGACCCGCTCGCGCCCGGGGTCTGCCGCGCGGGCACCGAGGCCTACCTGTGGGCGCCGGAGTACAACGCCACGGCCCGCCTCGCCGACGGCCCGCCCTTCCGGCTGAACGGCAACGCACCCCGCAACCGGGCGGCCCTCCAGCCGATGGGCGTCTCCCGCGGCGCCTCCTCGGCGCTGGTCTTCGAGGCGGCCCCGCCGCCCCGCTGGACCCTGTCCTGCCTGGACCGCCCCCGCCTCGACGCGGCGGCGGCCGCCCTGCGCGCCACGGCCGCGACCTCGGTGGACGTCGGCTCCTCCGGGGTGCGGGCCGTGCTGCCCGCGGGCAGCACGGGCACCGCGGTCCTCTCCGTCCCGGCGATCGCCGGCTGGACCTGCAACGGCCGCCCCGCATCGGCCCATCTGGGGCTGGTCGCGGTCCCCCTCGACGCCGGCACCACGCGGGTCGCCTGCTCCTTCCGCCCGCCCGGGCTGCTCCCCGGGCTGTCGGTGGCGGCGGTGGCCCTGGCGCTCCTCGCGGTCACCGCCCTCGGGACCCGCCGCGGCCGCCGGCCGGCGTGACGGGGCCTTCGGCGGTCCGGGCGTTCAGCGGACCTGGCTGAGCCACTGCAGGGTGCGGCGTATCTCCGACGGGAAGGGGTGGGCCGGGCCGTGCAGGCGCTCCGCGTCGAACAGCAGCCGGGCCAGGGTCTCGTGGGCCGCCGGGCGGTCGCCGAGGGAGAGCAGCAGGTGCGCGATCCGGCGGCGGATCTCCAGCGGCAGGGCCTGGTCCGGGTTGGCGTAGCGGTTCTCGAAGTACGGCAGCAGCGAGCGGTACTCCGCCAGCGCGGCGGCCGGTTCGCCCAGCTGCTCCAGGCACTGCGCCGCGTCGTAGCGGAACCGCAGCGACTGCGGGTCGCCCGCCGGGAACTCCTCCGCGAGGCGCCGCAGTTCGGGCAGGGCGCGCCGGTACTGCCCGTCGTCCATCAGCGTGGCCGCGTACTGCTTGCGCAGGGAGCGGACCACCGGTGAGTGCTCGCCGTGCTCGGCGGCCGCCGCGGGGAGGATGCCGCCGAGGATGTCCACGGCCTGCGTGAGCAGCCCCTGGTCCAGGAGCGTGCGCGCCTGGTCCACCGCGCCCGGGATGTCGGGCTTCTGCTGCACCGGGACCGGCGCGGGGGTCCGCACCGGCGTGGGCGCGGAGGTGGGCGGCGCCGGGGTTCCGGTCGGCACGGCCGTCGGCGGGGTGGTCGGACGCGGCGGGATCACCGCGGCCCGGTCCGGCCAGGGCGCCTGGGGCCGTACGAAGGGCCGGGTCGGGTCGAGCGGCCCGGACGCGCCGCGGCCGTCGCGGGCCGGGAGCAGCGGGGCGAGCGCCTCGTAGACCTCCTGCGCCGAGGACGGGCGGTCCTGCGGGTCCTTGGCGAGCAGGCGCATCAGCAGCGCCTCCAGCTCCTGCGGGACCTCCGGGCGCTGCGGGCGGACCGGGACCGGGGCCTCGTACAGGTGGCGGTGGAGCACGCCCAGGGCGGTGGACCCGGCGAAGGGGACGTTGCCGCTGAGGAGTTCGTAGAGGAGCACACCGAGCGCGTACAGGTCGGTGTACGGGCCCACGGCACCGCTCATCGCCTGCTCGGGCGCCATGTACGCGGGGCTGCCGATGGGCGTGCCGGTACTGGTGAGGCGGGTGGTGTCGGTGTCCATCACGGAGGCCACGCCGAGGTCGAGGACCAGGACGGTGCCGTCCGGGCGGACCATCACGTTGCGGGGCTTGAGGTCGCGGTGGACGATCGGCACCGCGTGCACGGCCGACAGGACCGAGCACAGCTGGGCGACGACCGCGACCGCCCACTGCCACGGGTAGGGGCCGTGGGCGGCGAGGTGGTCGGCGAGGTCGGAGCCCTCGACGTAGCCCATGACGAGGAACAGCTCGTCGCCGTCGCTGCCCGCGTCATGGACGGTCACCAGGCCCGGGTGGTCCACCTGCGCCGTCACCCGGCACTCGCGCACGAAGCGGCGGCGCAGTTCCTCGGCGACCGTGCCGGGACCGGCGACCTTGTCGGGGCGCAGCAGCTTGACGGCGACCCGGCGGTCCAGGCGGCGGTCGTACGCCGTCCAGACCTGGCCCATGCCGCCCTGTCCGAGGATGCTCGCCAGCTGGTAGCGGTCTCCGATGAGGCGGTCGGTCACTGCTGGGGGTCCCGGAAGGGCGTCTGGTTCGGGTCCTGGTGGTGCCCGCCGGGCGGCGGGGTCTGCTTGCGCAGCAGCTCGCTGAGCTCGTCGAGTTCGGCGCGGACCTGCCCGATGCGCGGGGGCGGGGTCGGCTGCGGCGGCACCTGCGGGACGGCCGGCGTCTGTCCCGAGACCACGGTGGGGGCCTGGGAGTGCGGGTAGCCGTAGGAGGGCGAGGTCTGCTGCGGGTTGTAGGCCGCGGGCTGCCCCGGGTACCAGGGGGCGGGCGCGGCGGACCGCAGGGCCTCGTGGTACTTGATGTCGGCGACGAGGAAGTACACGCAGACCGCGAAGCCGGTGAGGATCGAGCCGCCGGCGCCGAGGTTGCCCTGCCAGCCGTTGACGTCGGGGGTCGGGTCGATCTGGATGAACGTCATCCAGACGACGGCCAGCACACCGCTGAGCACCAGCAGCGCCCAGTCCCGGGACTTCCGGGTGACCAGCGCGAGCCGCAGCATCGAACCCCACGCCAGGAAGCCGCAGCTCAGGATGGGCAGCAGCATGAACACCACGCGCAGTGTCACCACACCGCCCGAAGGGGACTGGGGGGCGTGCTGCGGCGGAAGGCCGGGGCCGTGCATCGCTGCTCCTGACGGGCCGTGCGGAAGGGGTTTCGGGTCTGAGGGTATACAGCGTTCCCGGCCATCAGTGAGGGGATGCGCGCAACCGTTGCAGGGTCGCAGCACGGCACGGCCGTGGTGGGGGCCGCGGCCGGGGAGCCCCCGCTCCCCCGCCGCGGCCGCCGGCGTCTAGGAGCCGAGGATGGCGGTGAGGAACTCGCCGGTCCAGGCGAGCAGTTCCCGGCCGACCACCGGCTTGCCGCCGATCCTGCCCGCCTTGGGGCGGGGGACCAGCACCTGGGAGGTGGCGGGCTTGAGCACCGTTCCCGGGTAGAGGCGCCTCAGGCGCAGCTCCTGCGACTCGCGCAACTCGACGGGGCCGAAGCGGATGTTGTTGCCCTGGAGGGTGATGTCGCCGACCCCGCAGGCCCGCGCCAGCATCCGCAGTCCGGCCACCAGCAGGAGGTTCTCCACCGGCTCCGGGAGCTTGCCGTAGCGGTCGGTGAGCTCCTCGCGCACGGCCTTGATGTCCGCCTCGGAGGTGGCCGAGGCGATGGACCGGTACGCCTGCAGGCGCAGCCGCTCGCCGGGCGCGTAGTCGTGCGGGACGTGCGCGTCGACCGGCAGCTCGATCTTGACCTCCAGCGGCGGCTCCTCCTCCACCCCGCCCTCGACGGCCGCCCGGTAGTCGGCGACGGCTTCGCCGACCATGCGGATGTAGAGGTCGAAGCCGACGCCGGCGATGTGACCGGACTGCTCGCCGCCGAGCAGGTTGCCCGCGCCGCGGATCTCCAGGTCCTTCATCGCCACGTACATGCCGGCGCCCATCTCGGTGTGCTGGGCGATCGTCGCGAGCCGCTCGTGCGCGGTCTCCGTGAGCGGCTTCTCCGGCGGGTACAGGAAGTAGGCGTAACCGCGCTCGCGGCCGCGGCCGACGCGGCCGCGCAGCTGGTGGAGCTGCGAGAGGCCGAAGTTGTCGCCGCGCTCCACGATGAGGGTGTTGGCGTTGGAGATGTCGATGCCGGACTCGACGATGGTCGTCGAGACGAGCACGTCGAACTTCTTCTCCCAGAAGTCGACGACGACCTGCTCCAGCGCCTGCTCCGACATCTGGCCGTGGGCCGTCGCGATCCGCGCCTCGGGCACGATCTCGCGCAGCTTGGCCGCCGCCCGGTCGATGGACTCGACCCGGTTGTGGATGTAGAAGCACTGGCCCTCGCGCAGGAGTTCGCGGCGGATGGCCGCGCCGATCTGCTTCTCCTCGTACGGGCCGACGAAGGTGAGCACCGGGTGGCGCTCCTCCGGCGGGGTGGTGATCGTCGACATCTCGCGGATGCCGGTCACCGCCATCTCCAGGGTGCGCGGGATCGGCGTCGCGGACATCGTCAGCACGTCGACGTTGGCGCGGAGCTTCTTCAGCTGCTCCTTGTGCTCGACGCCGAAGCGCTGCTCCTCGTCGACGATGACCAGGCCCAGGTCCTTGAAGCGCGTCTCCTGCGAGAACAGCCGGTGGGTGCCGATGACCACGTCCACCGAGCCCTCCTTCAGACCCTCCAGCGTGGCCTTCGACTCGGTCTCGCTCTGGAAGCGCGACAGCGCCTTCACGTTGACCGGGAACTGGCTGTAGCGCTCGGAGAAGGTCCCGAAGTGCTGCTGCACGAGGAGGGTGGTGGGGACGAGGACGGCGACCTGCTTGCCGTCCTGGACGGCCTTGAAGGCCGCCCGGACGGCGATCTCGGTCTTGCCGTAGCCGACGTCGCCGCAGATCAGCCGGTCCATGGGGACCGACTTCTCCATGTCCTCCTTGACCTCGGCGATGGTGGTGAGCTGGTCGGGCGTCTCCGCGTACGGGAAGGCGTCCTCCAGCTCGCGCTGCCAGGGGGTGTCGGGGCCGAAGGTGTGCCCGGGGGCCGCCATGCGGGCGCTGTAGAGCTTGATGAGGTCGCCGGCGATCTCCTTGACGGCCTTCTTCGCGCGCGCCTTGGTCTTGGTCCAGTCGGCGCCGCCGAGCCGGTGCAGGGTCGGGGCCTCGCCGCCGACGTACTTGGTGACCTGCTCCAGCTGGTCGGTGGGGATGTAGAGGCGGTCGCCGGGCTGCCCGCGCTTGGCCGGCGCGTACTCCACCAGCAGGTACTCGCGGGTGGCGCCCTGCACCGTGCGCTGCACCATCTCGACGTAGCGGCCCACGCCGTGCTGCTCGTGGACGATGTAGTCGCCGGCCTCCAGCGTCAGCGGGTCGATCGTCTTGCGGCGGCGGGTCGGCATCCGCCCGAGGTCCTTGGTGGCGGTGCGCTGCCCGGTCAGGTCGGTCTCGGTGAGCACGGCCAGGCGCAGGACCGGGTCGACGAAGCCGTTGTCGACCGAGCCGCAGGCGACGTGGACCAGGCTCGGCTCCAGCGTGCCCAGGTCCGGCTCCAGCCGGGCGGCGATGCCCTCGCCGGCGAGCACCTCCACGGTGCGGGAGGCCGGGCCGTGGCCCTCGGTGAGGTAGACGGTGTGCCAGCCGTCGGCGATCCAGCCCTTGGTGTCGGCCAGCGCGCGGGCGGTGTCGCCGCGGTAGGCCTCCGGGGCGTGCATGCCGAGCTTGAGGGTGTCGGAGCCGGACGCGTCCTGGTCGGCGGCGAACGGGGAGACCGACCACCACATCATGTCCAGCTCGCGGGCCCGGTCGCGGACGTCCGCGATGCCGCGCAGCGAGGCCGCGCCGACGTCGATGGGTGCTTCGCCGCCGCCCGCGGTGGCCGCCCAGGAGGCCATGAGGAACTCCTGGCTGGTGGCGACGAGGTCGGCGGCCCGGGTCCGTACCCGCTCCGGGTCGCAGACCACGGCCATCGCCCCGGCGGGCAGGACGTCGATCAGCAGCTCCATGTCGTCGACGAGGACCGGGGCGAGGGACTCCATGCCCTCCACGGCGATCCCCTCGGCGATCTTGCCCAGCAGTTCGCCGAGCTCCGGGTGCGCCTCGGCGAGGGCCAGGGCCCGCTCCCGTACCGCGTCCGTCAGCAGCAGCTCTCGGCAGGGCGGCGCCCACAGGCCGTGCTCGGCGATCTCCAGGGACCGCTGGTCGGCGACCTTGAAGTAGCGGATCTCCTCGACCTCGTCGCCCCAGAACTCCACGCGCAGGGGGTGTTCCTCGGTGGGCGGGAAGACGTCGAGGATGCCGCCGCGCACGGCGAACTCGCCGCGCTTCTCCACGAGCTCGACGCGTGCGTACGCGGCCGCCGCCAGGGCCTCGGTGACCTCGCCCAGGTCCGCGGTCGCCCCTTGCCGCAGGCTCACCGGGACCAGCTCCCCCAGGCCCTTGACCTGCGGCTGGAGCACGGACCGGATGGGCGCCACGATCACGCTCACGGGCCCCGCGGCCGGGTCGTCCTTGCTGGGGTGCACCAGGCGGCGCAGTACGGCCAGCCGGCGGCCCATGGTGTCGCTGCGCGGGCTGAGCCGCTCGTGCGGCAGCGTCTCCCAGGACGGGTACTCGGCCACCTCGTCGGGCGGCAGCAGGGAACGCAGCGCGGCGGCCAGGTCCTCGGCCTCGCGCCCGGTGGCGGTGACCGCCAGGACGGTCCGCCCGGTCTGCCGGGCCAGCGCGGCGATCGCGAAGGGGCGCGCGGCGGCGGGTCCGACGAGGTCCACGTGCATGCGGTTGCCGTCACCGGCCGCGGTGACCGCCTCGGTGAGGGCGGCGTCCCGGGTGACGGCGTCGAGCAGTCCGTGCAGGCTCATGAGGAGGCTTTCCGTCCGGTGGAGGGGCAACGCGAAGGACCCGACACGTCGTACGGGCCGGGGGTTCCCACCCTACGACGGCGCCCTCGGCGACGCGCGAGGGATTCGGGTCATGGCGCGGGACGCGGGGTACGGGCAGGGGCGCGGGCGGCGGCGCGCGGGCGCGGGCGGCGGCGCGCGGGCGCGGGTCCCTCGTCATCCTGGAGGCGTTGCTCCCGCTTTACGATGTTCACGTAACCACCGCCTGAGCTCGCCGCGTCCTTGACCGCAGGAGTTCATGCCGAACGGCCGAGGAGCACGAGTCCGTGACGAGCGATGCCATAGCCCGCCCGGCACCGGCGGCACAGGCCCCCGTGAGGGCGGCCGCACCCCGGTGGGCCGGACCCTGGCTGGTGGCCTCCGGGCTGTTCCTCGTCTACCTCGTCCTGTCGGTCGGCCGGTTCCGGCGCATGGACTGGGCCTCCTGGGACCTGGGGATCTTCGAGCAGGCCATCCGCGCGTACGCCCACCTCCAGGTGCCCGTGGCCGACCTGAAGGGGCCGGGGGCCAACATCCTCGGGGACCACTTCAGCCCGGTCATCGCGCTCGTCGCCCCCGTCTACCGGGTCTTCCCCGGGCCCGTCACGCTGCTGGTCGTACAGGCCGCGCTGTTCGCGCTCTCGGCCGTCCCGGTCACGCGGGCGGCCGCGCGGTTCCTCGGCCGGCCCCGCGGCATCGCCGTCGGTGTCGCGTACGGCCTGTCCTGGGGCGTGCAGCGGGCGGTGGAGTTCGACTTCCACGAGATCGCCTTCGCCGTGCCGCTGCTGGCCTTCGCCCTGGAGGCGGTCCTGGCCCGGCGCTGGCGGGCCGCCCTGCTGTGGGGGCTGCCGCTGCTCCTCGTCAAGGAGGACCTGGGTTTCACGCTGGCCGCCCTGGCCGTCGTGGTGGCCTGGCGCAGCCGGACCGCGGACCGGCGCACCGCGGTGACCGCGCTCGCCGTCGCCGCGGCCGCCTGTGTCTTCGCCGTACTGGTGTTCACCGTGTTCATACCGGCCTTCGCGACCGACGGCTACGGCTACTGGCACAAGATCGACGGGGCCGGGCCCTTCGCCGGCACCGGTACGAAGCTGGCCACGCTGGGGTGGGTGCTGATCCCCACCTCCGGGCTGCTCGCCCTGCGCTCGCCGCTGCTGCTGGTCGCCGCCCCCACCCTCGGCTGGCGGTTCCTGTCCGGGGACGACCACTACTGGTCGACCGACTGGCACTACAGCGCCGTGCTGATGCCCGTCGTCGCCCTCGCCCTGGTCGACGCCATCGACACCGTCCGGCGCGGGGAGCGGCCCTGGCTGCGCTCCTACGCCCTCCAGCTGCCCACGGCCGTGCTCGCCGCCTCCCTCGCGCTGGCCATGACCAGCATGCCGACCGCCAAGCTCACGGAGGCGTCCACGTACGAGAAGCCCGATCGCGTCGTCGCGATCGAGAAGCTCCTCGACCGGATCCCCGACGGGGCCACCGTGGAGGCGGACACCACCCCGCTGACCCGGCTGACCTCGCGCTGCCGCGTCCTGTGGATCGGCGGCAGCAAGGGCGTCGTCCCCGACTGGATCACCATCGACAACGGCAACAAGTGGGCCGGTGAGGACCCGACGCAGTACGCCTCCCAGCTCCACCCCGGCGAGCGCTACACCCTCGTGGGCGAGGCCGGCGGGATCGTCCTGATGCAGCGCGACACCACCGGCTGACCGCGCGCCGCCACCCGCCGGGCCGACCGGCCGACCGGCCGACCGGCCGACCGGCCCGGCCGGGCCCGTACCGGAGGCGGAAAAGGCACAGGCCCGGGACCGATGCGGTCCCGGGCCTGTGCCTACCCCCGTACGAACACGGCGCCGGCTACTCGCTCGCGATCGCGTTCAGTACGTTCATCCGTCCCGCCCGGAAGGCCGGGACCAGCGCGGCGAACAGGCCCACGAAGGCCGACGCCGCGAACACCCCGATGATCGTCGGCCACGGGATCTGAAGGACCTTCAGGCCCTCCAGCGCCAGCAGCTGCTGCGCGGTGGCCCCCCAGCCCATGCCCAGCCCGAGGCCGAGGAGGGCGCCGAAGAGGGCGATGACCACCGACTCCAGGCGGATCATGCGGCGCAGCTGGCGGCGGGAGAGGCCGATGGCGCGCATCAGGCCGATCTCCCGGGTCCGCTCGACCACCGACAGGGCCAGGGTGTTCACGACGCCCAGGACCGCGACGATGATGGCGAGGCCGAGGAGCCCGTAGACCATGTTCAGCAGCTGGCCGACCTGGTCCTTCAGGGCCTGCTTGTAGTCGGCCTGGTTGCGCACCGCGTACTGCGGGTACTCGCCCATGGCCGCCTTGACCGCCGTGTACGCGGCGGCGTCGGACTGTCCGTCCTTCGCGGTGGCCAGCATCATGAAGGGCAGCGGCATCCGGTCGGCGGGGACGTTCGCCCGGGCGGTCTCGGTGCTGATGTACTTCATGCCCTTGTCGAGGTTGCCCTCGTCGCTGGTGATCGCCGCGACCTTCAGCTTGACCGTGCTGCCGCCGGTGAACGCCACCGTCATCTCGTCGCCGAGCTTGATGCCGTGCGCGGTGGCGTACAGCGAGCCGACCGACATGGAGCCCGCGCCGTAGGCCGCCGCGTGCTCGCCGGCCGTCATCTTGCGCCGGATGTCCTTGGCGTACGTCGGGTCGGTCGCGCCGAGCTCCGTCGTCTCGGTGGTGCCGTCGGGCGCGGTCAGCCTGGCCTCGACCTGGCGGTAGGCGGTGACGTGGTCGAGGCCGGCGGTGGCGCGCAGGGCCTGTTCGGCCTGCGGCAGGACGGGCTGGCCGGACTCGGAGGCGACGATGTAGTCCGCGCCGACCGACCGGTCGAGCTCGTCGGTCGCGGAGGCCACCATCGAGGAGCCGACCACCGACAGGCAGGCGACCAGCGCGAGGCCGATCATCAGCGCGGCGGCGGTGGCGCCGGTACGGCGCGGGTTGCGCAGGGCGTTGCGCTCGGCGAGCCGGCCCACGGACCCGAAGGGCCGCAGGACCACGCCGGAGAGCACCCGCACCACGCCCGCGGCGAGCAGCGGGCCGATCACGATGAAGCCGACGAGGGTGAGGACGACGCCCAGGCCCAGCCAGAGGGATCCGGCCGCGGCCTTCTCGGCGACCGCCGCGAGGTAGAGGGAGCCGCCGCCGACGGCGGTGAGGACCAGGCCGAGGGCGGCCCGGATCCGGCCCGCCTTCTTGTCGCCCGGGGTGCCGGACTCGCGCAGTGCGGCCATCGGGGAGACCTTGCCGGCCCGGCGGGCCGGGACGAAGGCGGAGACGACGGTCACGACGATGCCGAGGACGACGCCCACGACGGGGGTGGTCCAGGCGACCGTCAGGTCGTCGGTGGACAGGTGCATGCCCATCTGGCCCATGAGTGCCATGAGGCCGACGGCCAGGCCCACGCCCGCCGCCACGCCGAGGACCGAACCGACCACGCCGAGCAGGAAGGCCTCGACGACCACGGACTTCAGGACCTGCCCGCTGTCGGCGCCGATGGCGCGCATCAGGCCGATCTCGCGGGTGCGCTGGGCGACCAGCATGGAGAAGGTGTTGAAGATCAGGAAGATGCCGACGAGGAAGGCGATGCCGGCGAAGCCGAGCATCACGTACTTCATGACGTCGAGGAAGGCTCCGACGTCCTTGCGGTTGGCGTCCGCGGCTTCCTTGGCGGTCTGCAGCGTGTAGGCGTCCGCGCCGACGGCGCGTCCGATGTTCGCCTTGAGCTGCTCGTCGCTCACCCCGTCCTTCGCGGTGACGTTGACGTGCGTGAAGGAGTCGGGCGAGCCGAGCAGCGACCGCTGCGCGGTGGCGGTGTCGAAGTAGACGACGGCCGCGCCCGGGTTGGTGACGGTGAAGGCGGCGATGCCGGTGATCTTCGCGCGGATGTCGCCGGTGATGGCGATGGTGCGCAGTTCGTCACCGAGGGCCAGGCCGTGCTTCTTCGCGGTGTCGGCGTCGACCATCACCTCGGTGGGGCCGCGCGGGGCCTGACCCGAGGTGATCTTCATGGACTTGAGCTCGTTGTCGCTCCAGTTGCCCGCGATGGTCGGGGCGCCGGTGGTCGAGCCCATGTTCTCGTTCTTGGAGTTGACCACCGTGACGGCCATCGAGACGACGCCGCCCTCGGCGGCCTTGACCCCCTCGGCCTTCCTGACCTGCTCGACGACCGAGCCCGCCAGCATCTCGGGCTTGCCCCGGTCGGGGGTCTCCTCGCCGCTCTCGGCGGCCTTGGGGCTGACCGTCACGTCGGAGTTGGTGACGGCGAACAGCTTGTCGAAGGTGGTGTTCATCGTGTCGGTGAACACCAGCGTGCCGCAGACGAAGGCGACGGAGAGCAGGACCGCGACGGCCGAGAGTGCCATCCGCCCCTTGTGCGCGACGAAGTTGCGCCGCGAGGTCTTCAGGACGGTGTTGCTCATGAGGTCCGCCCGCGCGCGTCGAAGTCCTTCATCCGGTCCAGGACCTGGTCGGCGGTGGGCGCGTGCATCTCGTCGACGATCCGGCCGTCGGCCAGGAAGATGACGCGGTCGGCGTAGGAGGCTGCCACGGGGTCGTGGGTGACCATGACGATGGTCTGGCCGAGCTCGTCCACCGAACGGCGCAGGAAGCCGAGGACCTCGGCGCCGGCACGGGAGTCCAGGTTTCCGGTCGGCTCGTCACCGAAGATGATCTCGGGGCGGGCGGCGAGGGCGCGGGCCACCGCCACGCGCTGCTGCTGGCCGCCGGAGAGCTCGGTCGGACGGTGCTTGAGCCGCCCGGCCAGGCCCACGGTCTCCACCACGCGGTTCAGCCACTCCGCCTCGGGCTTGCGGCCCGCGATGTCCATGGGGAGGGTGATGTTCTCCAGGGCGTTGAGCGTGGGCAGCAGGTTGAAGGCCTGGAAGATGAAGCCGATCCGGTCGCGGCGCAGCCGCGTGAGCTTCTTGTCCTTCAGCCCGGTGATCTCGGTGTCGTCCAGGTGGATCTGGCCGCTGGTCACCGTGTCGAGGCCGGCGAGGCAGTGCATCAGCGTGGACTTGCCGGAACCGGACGGGCCCATGATCGCGGTGAACTGGCCGCGCATGATGTCCACGTCCACCTCGTCGAGGGCGACGACACGCGTCTCCCCGGAGCCGTAGGCCTTGACGACCTTCCGCGCTCGGGCCGCGACGGCAGCATGCCCTCCAGTACCCCCGTGCCTGGTTTCGGTCATTGCCGTTGTCACGGTCTTTCTCCTTCTTCGAATGCGTGCGTCTGTGTCGTTGCGTCGCCGTGATGAAGTCTGTGGCGCCGCGGCCCACGGCGCGCTGGTGCCCGTAGCCGTATCCGCCCGGGGGTTATCCCCACCCGCGCCCCCGGTTCGTATGGTCCAGTTAAGGAGACGCCCGACGCCTCCACCTCCTCCGCCGGGAGGAAAGACCCCTGGCCCGTAGTGCGGAGGGACCCCTAGGGGTTGTCCGCCCTTCGGACTACGCGGCCTGAGGGATACCGCCCGCAGGGCGGCGGTGAGATGGTGTCCCCCGCAACTACGTGCAAGGGGAAGGAATCTCGGTGCCCGCAGCGGACAGCACGGACGGAGGTCCGGACGGCATACCCGCCGGGCGCGCGGGCGCCTCCCCCGGTGCGGCCGTTTCGGCCAAGGGCACGGGCGACGCCGCGGCCGGCCCGCCCCAGGGGCGCCCCCCGACCCCCGTGGTCGTCTCGCTCATGCTCGGCATGGCCCTCGTCGCCCTCGACAGCACCATCGTGGCCACCGCCGTCCCCCAGATCGTCGGGGACCTCGGCGGCTTCTCCGTCTTCTCCTGGCTCTTCTCCGGCTACCTGCTCGCCGTCACCGTCACCCTGCCGGTGTACGGCAAGCTGTCCGACACCTTCGGCCGCAAGCCCGTCCTGCTCTTCGGCATCGCCCTCTTCCTCCTCGGCTCGCTGCTGTGCGCGTCGGCCTGGAACATGGCCGCCCTGATCGCCTTCCGCGTCGTCCAGGGCCTCGGCGGCGGCGCCCTCCAGGGCACCGTCCAGACCCTGGCCGCCGACCTGTACCCGCTCAGGGAACGACCGAGGATCCAGGCCCGCATGTCCAGCGTCTGGGCCGCCTCGGCCGTGGCCGGCCCCGCCCTCGGCGGGCTGCTCGCCTCCTACGCCCACTGGCGGTGGATCTTCCTGATCAACCTGCCGCTGGCCGCCCTCGCCCTGTGGATGGTCGCCCGCCACCTGACCGAGCCCGTCCGCTCGCCGGGCCGCCGCGGCCGCGTCGACTGGGCGGGCGCCCTCGGCGTCTTCTGCTGCGGCGGGCTGCTCCTCTTCGCCCTCGTCCAGGGCGGGGTCGCCTGGCCCTGGCTGTCCGCCCCCTCGCTGGGCCTGCTGGGTGCGAGCGCCGTACTGGCGGCCGTGGTCGTCCGGGTGGAACGGCGGGCGGAGGAACCGATCCTGCCCGGCTGGGTGTGGCGCCGGCGCACCATCGCCGCCGTCAACCTGGCCATGGGCGCCCTCGGCCTGCTGATGGTCGCCCCGATGGTGTTCATGCCGACGTACGCCCAGTCCGTACTCGGCCTCGGGCCCGTCGGCGCCGGACTCGTCATGTCCGTGATGACCCTCAGCTGGCCCGTCACCGCGGCCCTCAGCCAGCACGTCTACCGGCGCATCGGATTCCGCAACACCGCGGCCGTCGGCATCGCCCTGGCCGCGCTCGTCCTCTTCTCCTTCACCCTGCTCCCGTACCCCGCCCGGCCGTGGCAGCCCGCCCTGATCATGCTGCTGCTCGGCGCCACCCTCGGGCTCTTCCAGCTCCCGCTGATCGTCGGCGTCCAGTCCACCGTCGGCTGGGCCGAACGCGGCACCACCACCGCCTCGGTGCTCTTCTGCCGCCAGGTCGGCCAGAGCGTGGGCGCCGCCCTCCTCGCCGCCGTCGCCAACGCCACCATCGCCGCCCGCCTGGCCGACGCCCCCGTACCGGGGCTCCCGCACCACCTCGACGACGTGGCCGAGGCCCTGGAGCACCCGGGCCTGCTCCCCCCGGCCGCCGCCGACCACCTGCGCGCAGCCGTGGCCGCGGCCGTCGAGCACATCTTCCTCGGCGCGACGGCAGCCGCCGTGGCCGCGCTCCTCGTCCTCCTCCTGGTGGCACCCCGCAGGTTCCCGGTCCTCCCCGAACTGCGCGACGACTGAGGCCCGCGCGCCGTGTCGCCTTGTCATGACCAGGGCAGTCGGCGACCCTCGTACGCAGCACCGACACCCCGGGGGGACACCATGGCATCAGCGCTGTGCGCACTGCTCTTACTGGCCGCACTGGCCGGCCCGATCTGCCTGCGGCTGCGCCGCCACCCGGCCTTCGTCACCGGCCGCGACGGCCGGCTCTCCACCTCGACCGCACTCGCCCTGGCCTGGACGGTGATCCTGGTCTGGCTCCTGCTCGCCATCCTGGGACACGGCCTCACCGCGGGCGGCGGCGTACGGTACTTCAGCGGCCCCGACGGCCCGCTGTCCACCCTGACCACGGTGTACCTCCCGCTGCTCGGCGGCCCGTACGTGGCGCTGATCGCGGCCAAGGCGGTCGTCGGCCTGCGGGTGGAGCGCGGCAGCCTCGCCAAACCGGCGGCCCCGCCCACCGCGTCGGGCCGGCGCCCGCTGCGGGAGCTCATCGCGAACGACAGCGGACGCACCGACCTCGTCGACCTCCAGTACGTCGCCCTCAGCGCGGTCACGATGCTCTACGTCGTCCTCTTCTTCCTCGCCGACGTGGGTGCGGGCCTCCCCCGCCTCCCCGAGGAGATCTGGGCCCTCACGGGCGCCCCGGCCGGCGCCTACCTCGTCAACAAGATGGCCACCCGCCCCAACCCGGTGATCACCGGGGCCTCGGTCTCCGGCGACCGCCTCACGGTCGAGGGCGGCGGCTTCACCGACGCCCGCCTCACCGTCGACGACACCGCGCTGGAGGCGCACCCCGACCCCCTGACCGGCGCACTGACCGCCACCCTGCCGCCGACGTCCAAGCCGCCCCTGACGGTGGTGGTCACCTCCCGCGGCCTGCGCAGCGACCCGTACCGCTACGAGGGCCCCGCCATCCCGGCCCAGCCCGCCGCGCGCGACTAGGCCGCCGTCGGCACGGGCCTCAGGCGTCCTTGTGGCGGGCGTAGTAGCGGGCCACCCGGGCCCGGTTGCCGCAGACGCCGGCCACGCACCAGCGGCGCCGCGGGTGCGCGGGCAGGAACAACAGCAGGCAGTCGTGCGCCTCGCACTCCCGCACCTGTCCGGCCCTCGGGTCGGTCAGCAGCTCCGCCACCGCGTCGGCCAGTTCGGCCGCGAGCCGCCGGGCGGGGTCCGCCGCCCTGCGCACGGCCGCGCCCAGGCCGGCGTCCTCGCTCCAGGCCAGCACCCGGTGGGACGGCGCCGCGGCCAAGGCCCCGTTGAGCACGCGCAGCGCCTGCGCCGGGGGCCGCTCACCGCGCCGTACGGCGTCGAGCGCCGGGCGCGCGGCCTCCCGTACCTCCCGCACGGCGGCCACCTCGGCCTCGCCGACGAGTTCGACGGGACCCAGCCGCCCAGCCTGCTCCGCGAGCCAGGCGGCGAGGTCCGCCGGGCGGGCGACGAGGTCCCCCTCCGCGGTCCGGGTGTTGAGGAGGTCCAGGGCGAGGTGCTCACCGATCAGAGGAAAGGTCACCCCACTAATGCTAGTGCACCTACTTGACCCATTAGCAATCACGGCCCCAAACTAATGGGACCAAGGACACAGGAGGCATGTGATGACCGCTCGCCGCACCATCCCCACCATCCGGCACCGCACCGTCGACGTGGACGGGGTGCAGGTCGCCTACCGCGAGAGCGGCCCCGCGGACGGCCCCGTGCTGCTCCTCCTGCACGGCTTCCCCACGGCCTCGCACCAGTTCGCCCGCCTCATGGACGCCCTCGCCGACGCCCCCCACCGCCTCGTCGCCCCCGACCTCCCCGGCTTCGGCCACACCACGACCCCCGCCGGCTTCACCCACACCTTCGACCGGCTCGCCGACATCGTCGAGGGCTTCACCGACGCCCTCGCCCTGAACCGGTACTCCCTCTACGTCTTCGACTTCGGAGCCCCCGTCGGCCTGCGGCTCGCCACCCGCCGCCCCGACCGGATCACCGGCCTCATCGTCCAGAACGGCAACGCCTACGACGAAGGCCTTTCCGACACCGCCCGCGAGTTCGCCGGGCTGCGCCGCCCCGCCGACGAGGACCGCGTCCGCGGCCTCTTCACCCCGGAGGGCACCCGCTTCCAGTACGAGACCGGCGTCGCCGACACCACCCTGATCTCCCCCGACAGCTGGACCCTCGACGTCCACCACCTCGGTCGGCCCGGCCGCACCGACGCCCAGGCCGACCTCGCCTTCGACTACGCGTCCAACTTCGCCCACTACCCCGCCTGGCAGGCCTGGCTCCGCGACGCCCGCATCCCGGTCCTGGTCGTCTGGGGAGCCGGCGACCCCTTCTTCACCCCGGCGGGCGCGAAGGCGTACCTGCGCGACGCCCCGGACGCCGCGGTCCACGTCTTCGAGGACGCGGGTCACTTCGCCCTGGAGACCCACCTCCCGCAGATCGCCCCACTGATCGAGGACTTCCTCCAGCAGCTGTGACAGCCGCCGAGGGAGCGAGGACGCGACTCACCCCGGCCCCACCCGCCGCGCCCGGCGGGGGCGATGACGCAGGCCCCGCCCGACCCGGGCACCGGCCCACCCCGGCCCGGGCGGCCACACCCGCGCCGCCCCCGCCCGGCCAGGGCAGCGGCAGCGGCAGCGGCAGCGGCCTCAGCCCTCCGCCGGGGCCCGCCCCGTCAGCGCCGACAGGCTGGCCCTGACGTGCGCCATGTGAGCCCGCATCTCCTCCTGCGCCTCCGCATGCTCGCGCAGCACCCGCTCCGTCTCCCGCGAGACCCGCTCCTGCGCCACCCGCGCCTGCGCCACCAGCTCCGCGGCCCGCGCCTCCGCGTCCTCCTGGCCGTGCCGCGCCGCCTCCTCCGCCTCCGCGAACCCCCGCCGCGCCTCCGCCAGCCCGGACTCCGCGTACCGCTCCGACTCCGCGAGGCGCGCGTCCAGCTCCGCCTCCCGCGCCGCCAGCTCCCGCCCCGCCGCCTCCCAGCGCTCCCCCTGCTCCCGCTCCCGCTCCGCGCGCTCCGCTTCCGCCCGCCGCCGCACCTTCGCCAGCGCCGCCGCCGCGTCCGCCCGCCACGCGGCAGCGTCCTGGCGCGCCCCCGACCGCAGGTCGTCCGCCTCCCGCTCCGCCCGCAACAGCCCTTGCCGCGCCCGGACCTCGGTCTGCTCGCGCACCGCCTCCGCGTCACCGCGCGCCAGCTCCGCCGCCCGCTCGGCACGCGCCCCGGCCGCGTCCAGCGTCGCGGACGCGTCCGCCCGCGCCTCCGTCCGTACGGCCTCGGCCTCCTCCTGCGCCAGCAGCAGGATCCGCCGGGCACGCTCGCCCAGTTCGTCGTACGTCTGCGGGGCGAGCCCGGCCACGACCTCGCGCAGCCGCGCCGCCTCCGCCTCCATCTGCTTGGCCAGGACCGTCAGCCGCGCCACCCGCTCCCAGGCCTCGTCGCGGCTCCCGGAGAGCCGGGCGAGATACCGGTCGACGTCTTCCATGCGGTAGCCGCGACCGCGCACGGTCGCAATGGGTGCACTCATCCTGGATGCGCCTCTCTCGCGGGGATTCCCGTCAAGGATGCGCCATTTGATCCCTGAAGCCCGAATGGCCGGGCCGAGACCCCCTCCGAGGGTCCCGACCCGGCCACTCGACCGATCACGCCATGCCTCGATACCGCGATACCGCGATCGGACGGACTACGTCACAACAGCCCGTCCCACATCTGCTCCAGCAGCACCGACCACCAGCTCTCCGGCGACGACAGCGCCGCACTGTCGAGCCCCGCCAGGTTCGCCTGGAAGTCGACGGTCCAGCGGCCCGCCTGCTCCGGCGTCAGATGCTGCCGCAGCCGCCACATGTGACCCAGCATCGCCATCGAGCGCACGAACTGCGGCAGGCTCGAATTCACGAACTGCGGCGGTACCGGAGCGCCGCCCGGACCGCCCTCCACCGGCACCGCCACGATGTGCGCGGTCCCGTACTGCACGCACAGCGCCTTG
Source organism: Streptomyces erythrochromogenes (assembly GCF_040684695.1). Taxonomy (GTDB): domain Bacteria; phylum Actinomycetota; class Actinomycetes; order Streptomycetales; family Streptomycetaceae; genus Streptomyces; species Streptomyces erythrochromogenes_C. The sequence continues at coordinate 4,577 of NZ_JBFBGM010000023.1, read as the reverse complement.
CCGAAGTCGCTGCCGATCACGAGGTACGAGCCCGCGTCCGACGCCGGCTGCACCTGCCGCTGCGCCGCCAGCTCGGCCAGCGTCGGCACCGGCTGCCCCGGCACCGCCTGCGCCCAGAAGAACGGCCCGAAATCGACCGGCAGGCCCGCCCACATCAGCGTCTGCGCCACGATGTCCGGCACACCCTGACGGGACACGGCCCGCTGGTCGAAACGGAACACGCCCTGCGGCCCGAACGCCGCCGCCAGCTCCTGCCCGATCGCGTCCAGCGGGATCGCCGGCTGCAGCGGAACCTGCGGCAGCGGCGCGCGGACCGGCGCCGGGCGCGCCGGACCGTCCGCGACCTGGTGCAGCTCGCCCTGGTGGGTGAGCAGGTGCCGCATGCCCTGCTGCCGGCCCGCGTGGTCCTTCCCGTACGGGGCCACGCTGGTGATCCGCACCTGCGGCCACGTCTCCCGGATCATCCGGGCGCAGTAACCGCCGGGCAGCTCGCAGGACTCCAGCTCGGTGTGCAGCTCCAGCACCTGCTGCGGCGGCACGTTCATCGCGCGCAATTCGTAGAGGATCTGCCACTCCGGGTGCGGGGTACCGGGTGCCGAGCGGCGGATGAGCTGCTGCTCGGAACCGTCGGGCGCGCGGTAGCGCAGCACGGCCTGGTAGCCGGGGCCGACCGTGGGCGCACCCGTCGGTGCCTGCGGCTGCGCCGCGGGGCCGCCCGGCGGCGGGCCGGGCGGACCGGGAGGCTGCGGCACACCGGGACCGGCGAGCATCGTCGCGGCATGGTCGAGCCCGCCACCGGGGGCGCCCGGCGCACCGGGAGCCCCCGGCGGACCGGGAGGCTGGGGTACGCCGGGACCCGCGAGCATCGTCGCAGCGTGATGGGCTCCACCACCGGGCGCACCGGGCGCACCGGGAGGTCCGGGCGGGCCGGGAGGCTGGGGCGCACCCGCACCCGGAGCCCCGGGCGGACCGGGAGGCGCGGGCGGCTGCCCGGTCACAGCGGGACCGGCCAGCATCGTCGCGGCATGGTCCAGCCCGCCGCCCAGCGACCCCGGAGCCCCGGGCGGACCCGGAGGCGCCGGCGGCTGCCCGGTCACAGCGGGACCGGCCAGCATCGTCGCGGCATGGTCCAGCCCGCCGCCCAGCGACCCCGGAGCCCCGGGCGGACCGGGAGGCGTCGACGGCTGCCCCGCACCCGGGGCCTCGTCGGCGCCGGGCCGGGAGACCCGGGCCCTGCTCGTCGGCGCGTCCGCGATGTCCTGCGGGGAGGACCCCAGCGCGGGCACCACGGCGGTCCTCGGGAGCTGGCTGCCGCCCGGCATCAGCGTCGTCTTCGCCTCGGGGGCCACCCCGGACGACGGTGCGTCCTCCAGGTCCGACCCGGACAGCGGCGGCGCGAACACGGTCGCCGGCAGCGGCACGGACGCGTCGTCCGAGCCGGAGTTCACATCGGTACCCGCCCACGGCGTGGCCCCGATCGGAACCCCGTCGTTGGCCGTCGGCTCGTACGGGATCTCGCCCCCGCGCCGCAGCGGCACCGCGTCCGCGGCACCCGGAACCGCAACCGGCCCCGACTCAGCCGAAGCCGCATCGGCCGCCACAACCGAACCGGAACCGGAACCCGTACCGGACGCCGAAGCGGCAGGCTCCGCGGACGCCGAGGCGGAAGCCGCAGCAGCAGTCGCGGCCGGCCGCGGCGCGATCCCCGCCCGGTCCGCCGCCTCCTGCAGCCACTCCGGAGGACTCAGCATGAACGAGGTCTGCTCCGAGTCGATCCGAGGCGGCGGAACCGAAGCCTCCGAAGCCGCGTTCACGGCCGCGGCCCCGTACTCCTCCTCGTACCGGCGGATCACCTCACCCACCGGCAGCCCCGGCCACAACGTCACCTCGCCGCTGTCCCGGGCGATGACCAGCCGCTGCCGGCCGCCCCCCGACACCGGACCCGCCGCGCGGTCCTCCGCCCACACCACGAACCCGAGCCCGAACTCCCGTACCCGCACCTCCCGGTGCTGGTACGCGGGCACGTCCCCGTTGATCCATTCCTCGGCGCGCTCCTGCGCCTGCGCAAACGTCACCATCGCGCCGTCACCCCTCATCCGAACCGGCACGCGCCACCGGAACCGAACGCGCGAATCCGCCGTCCACCATCAGACCGGCCACCGTCTCCAGTTCCGGCGGATTACCCGCCAACCGCTCCAGGAAGGAGTCGAAATCACCGCCGCACGGCAGCAAAAGCCGCTCCACGCGCTCCTGCACCGACCATCCGTCCTGGTCGCGCGCGTCGTCGTAGGGGGAGAACCACACCGATCCGATGCCCTCGCCCTTCACCTTCAGCGCGAGCAGCCCGCCCTGCGCGAAGGCCACGCACAGGTAGTCCTTGGTCAGGTGGTCGCGCAGGCACTTGTTGACGTAGACGAGGTCGTTGACCGCCGCCTCCTCACGCACCGTGAAGAACGGCTGGTCCACCAGCAGGCCGAGCTCGACGTCCAGGCCGGCGCCCACCGGCGCGCAACCGCCCGCCGCCTTCAGGAACGAGCGGTACGCCTCCGGCAGCCGGTAGCCGAGGTCCTCCTCGACGCCCTGCACCTGGCTCTCGGTGACCGACACCACCGACTTCGGCAGTCCGATGTGGACCGGACGCACCTCCTGCAACGGCCGCGTCCCGCGCTTGTCGTGGTCCACCGGAGCCGTCGCCAGACCCGCGTGATGCCGCAGCAGCGCCTTCACCTCGACCGGGACCAGCTCCATGCGCCGCGAACCCGCCACGTGGTGCCAGGTCCAGCCGTGCGGGGTTGCCACCGGCCCGACGGTGTCCCACAGCTCGTGCCCGGCGGCCTTCATCGCCGCGTTCGCGGACACGCAGTCCGTCAGCCGCAACTCGTCCACGCCGAAGCCCTCGGGCGGCTCGGCGATCTCCACGGCCGCGCGCGCGTAGGCGGAGAAGTCCGGATACCCGTCGCCGTCCATCCGCACTCCGCGGGGATGCCGAGCGGCCCGGACCGGGTCCGGGAAATGCACGACCTGCCCCGAGTAAGCGGCGTTGGGTGGCGCGGCCTGCTGCCCGAGCCGACCTGTCGTCATGGCGGTAGCCCCCTGCTGGATCTGGCTGGTTCACCACAGCCTATGCGCTGGGGCAAGAGGCTCCCCCGCCCGCGACCCGCACACCAGCTCGACGGCCAGGAACATCCGAATTGATACGAAAATTCGACCCCGCTTCCGTATGACAGATGACATTTGGCAGGCTGTCCCCGCGGCACGGGGGCGTGCGCGACAGCGGTCACCACCGCCGCCACGGGAGGGAAAGCGCGACCATGCAGAACACGGCAACACGTACGGAACCGGGCGACGGCACCGCCGACGCGACAGGCACACCCGCCGAAGCGGGCAGCGCCACCGGCGACCCCCGCCTGCGCTGGAGCAGCAGCGACGGCCGGCCCGTCCCACCCGTCCTGCGCTTCCGCCGGGACGGCATCCTGCCCACCGTCGCCGCCGCGCTCTCCGTCCGCGGCGAGACGCTCACCGGCACCGCCGGCAAGGCCGACCAGCCGCCCGCGCTCCACCCCCTCGTCCAGGACTTCCTGGACACCCTCACCAGCGGCCAGCGCGAACGGTTCACCGGGCGATGTCCCGAAGCGATACTGATCTCCCGCCACCTGGCCTCCGTCGAGGCCGCGCGTTCCCGGCGCGCCTCCCGCAAGCCGCTCTCGCCCAGCGAGGCCCGCCGCTCCCTCAAGCACGCGAAGATCACCGCCCGGCGCATCCGCGAGGACGGCGACCCCCTCCACGGCAGCTACGCACCCCCCTGCCGCTCCTGCGACGCCCTCCTCGCCCACTTCGGCGTACGCCCCGTCGACCTCACCCCAGCCGAGTAGCCATGACGACCACCTCCGCCTCCTACGACCGCTCCTCGACCACCCGCTTCCCGGTCGCGGTGGACTCCGCGCTGCGGACCGCCGGCTGGGAACCGGGCCGCTGGGACGCCAAACAGGCCGAGTACTGGGCCGACGCCCTCCGGGACCACACCACCCCCGCCGGCCACCGGCACACGGTCTTCCCCGCCGCGGTCGAGGCCTGGGCGGAGTTCGGCGGCCTCACGGTCACCGCCGCCGGACCCGGCCGCCAGATCGCCCCGACCCCGATACGGATCGACCCCCTCACCGGGCTCCACCTCGCCCGCACCTTCGCCGACCTGGGGCGGGCCCTGTCCACCCAGCTCTGCCCCCTCGGGGTCGAGGCCGACGGGGGGTCCCACCTCGCCCTCGACCGGGAGGGCCGCGTCTACGGCATCGACCACACCGGCGACTGGTACCTCGGCTCCACGGTCGACGAGGCCCTCACCCTCCTCCTGACGGGCCTCCAGCCGACCCGTCTGGCCCTCCCGCAGGAGTAGACGCCGCTCCCCTCGCGGGAGGCGGGACGGAATCCGGCCTCGGTGCGGGTTCCCTCGCGGGAGGCCGGGCGGGATTCGGGCTCGGTGCGGGTGGGTCGCGGTGCCGCCGAGGGGTGTCTCCTCGGCTCGGCGCGTGCGGGCATGTCTCGGCTGTACCCGGTGGTTGCGCGCTCGTCCTGCGGGGACA
>NZ_JBFBGM010000022.1:0-146374 GCF_040684695.1 Streptomyces erythrochromogenes | reverse complement strand
GTGGGGACACGGCGGAGTGTCCCCGCAGGACGAGCGCGCGACCACGGCCGCCTGGCCGCGACACCCCGCAGGCGCCGAGCCGAGGAGACACTCCGCCGGGGCACCGCCCCACCAGCGCCATCCCGCCCCGCGAAAACCCCGCAACCCCGGCGGGAGGCTACTGACGGTTTTCCAGGCCGATGGCCCTCTGGAGGGCCCTGTGGGCCTGGCCCCCTTTGCCCTCCTGTTGTTCCAGCAGGGCGGCCGCGATGGCGTTGAGTTTGACCTGGATGGCGTGTTCCGCCCGGCGTTCGGAGTTCTTCAGCAGGGCCAGGAGGAGCAGGGCCACCGCGCCCATGGCGTCTCCGACCAGGTGCTGCCAGCTCGTGTCCAGATGGAGCAGGTGGACCACGACGAAGGCCGCCACGAGCAGGACGCAGAACACCGAGAAGCCCGCGGAGCTGGTGAAGTTGGAGGCCAGTTCCGCGAGTTTCGCGAATCGCCCGGGCTCGTTCTCCTCGCCCTCCTTCGCGGGATGCTCAAAGGTCATGCCCCACGCCTGCCCGCTCGGGGCACCGCGAACCACCCGGTTCGGCCGCTTGTGCCCGAAGGTGTCACGACCGGGCCGAACGGCCCATACGCGCGTCGGACTGGCAGGATGCCCCGCACGAAACGCTCATTTTCGTCCAACCGGTTTCGACCGCGGCCGTCCGGTGTCCGGCCCTGTCGTCGCCGTAGGGGACGTACTCCGCCGCTCCCCCTCGGCCCTCCGGGGGTGGCCAGAAGTATTCGGGGTATCCGGAATTTCCGGCCATTCAATGCGAGTTGACCGCGCAGCAAGGCTCAACCTAGGGTCTGGACCAGTGCCGCCCGTACTCCCCATTCACCTTTGACCTTTTCCATGCTGCGCTCCGCCAAGCCCACCGCATTGCAGGAGCCGCCCCCGGAGAAACCGGCGCCGCGCGCAGCCGATCGGCACCGAATGAGGCTGAGAATGCTTGCCGAACCGATCCGCCACGAGACGGTGGTCGATGCCGTCCGCGCGCACGCCGCGCGCATACCGGACCATCCGCTGTTCACCTTCCTCCCCGACGGCGAGGAGGCCGAGCCGCCGCTCACCTTCGCGGCGCTCGACGACAGGGCGCGGGCCGTCGCCGCGCGCCTGCACGCCGCGCAGGTGGAGCCCGGCTCCCGCGCGCTGCTGCTGTTCCAGCCCGGCCAGGACTTCGTCGTCGCGTTCTTCGGCTGCCTCTACGCGGGCGTCGTCGCCGTGCCCGCGTACCTGCCCCACCCCGCGCAGCGCGCCCGCGGGCTGCTGCGGCTGGCCGGGATCGCCGAGGACGCGCAGCCCTCGGCCGTGCTGACCACGGCCGGGATCCGGGCGGCCGTGGAGACGGCGGCGCGCACGATCCCGGAGGTCCAGGAGACGGCCTGGCTGGCGGTCGACACGATCGCGGACGGGTCCGGAGCGGGCTGGTCCGCGCCGCCACCGGAGCCGAAGTCGGTCGCCTTCCTCCAGTACACCTCCGGTTCGACCGGCCGGCCGAAGGGTGTGATGGTCACCCACGGCAACCTCACCCACAACACCGACCTCATCCGCACATCCCTCGGCATGGACGGATCCACGGTCGTCGTGGGCTGGCTTCCCCCGTATCACGACATGGGACTGATCTCGATGATCATTGTTCCGGCGATGCTGGGAATCCATTCCGTTTCCATGCCGACGGTGGCGTTCCTGCAGAGCCCGGTACGCTGGCTGCGCGCGTTGTCCACGTACCGGGGAACGCTTTCCGCGGCTCCCAATTTCGCGTTCGACCTGTGCAGTCGAAAAGTGACCGACGAGGAACGCGCGACCTTGGATCTTTCGTCCTGGCGCGTCGCGACGAATGGTGCCGAGCCCGTCCGCGCGGATTCCATGAAGCGCTTCTCAAAGAAATTCGCCGCCACCGGATTCCGCCCGGAAACCATCGTTCCGGTGTACGGGCTCGCCGAAAGCACCCTGCTCGTGAGCGGGTCGCCGCTCGGGCGGCCCTGGGTGTCCCGGGCCTTCGACGGCGACGAGCTCGAACGCGGCACCGCGGTGGGCGTGCCCGACGACAGCCCGGCCGCGCGCGTCCTCGTCAGCTGCGGCACCAGCCGGACCCTGGACGTGGCCGTGGTCGACCCGCGGACGCGGACGCGGTGCCGCCCGGGGCAGGTCGGTGAGATCTGGGTCGCGGGCGAAAGCGTCGCGGTCGGCTACTGGCAGCGTCCCGGCCTCACCCGCGAGGCCTTCGAGGCGGCGCCGGCCGACGGCGGGGACCGGGGCCCGTACCTGCGCACGGGCGACCTCGGTTTCCGCACGGAGGACGGCCTCTTCGTCTGCGGCCGCATCAAGGACCTCGTCATCGTGGGCGGGCGCAACCACTACCCGCACGACATCGAGCGCACCGCCGAGAGCGCGCACCCCGCGATCCGCCCGGGCTGCGTCGCCGCCTTCGGCGTGGACGCGGACGGCGCGGAGCAGGTGGTCGTCGCCGCCGAACTGCGCCGCGGGGCCGGGGACGGCACGGAGCCGCGGGCCCGGCAGGACGTCGTGAACGCGGTCCTGCGCGCTGTGGCCCAGGAGCACCGGCTGACCGTCCGCGAGGTCGTCCTCCTGCCCGCCGGAACCCTTCCCAAGACGTCCAGCGGCAAGCTCCAGCGCCGCGAGGCCAGGAAGGAGTACCTGGCCGGCCGGTCGCCGTGGAACGCGCAGCAGCAGCACTGACCGACGCGCACGACAGCACGACACAGGGGGAGCACATGAAGGACACCGAGCTGGAGACCTGGCTGCGCCGGCGCATCGCCGAGCTGGCCCGCACGGCTTCGGCGGACGACATCCCGGCCGACGAACCGCTGGCCGCCCACGGCCTGTCCTCGATCGACGCGGTGGCACTGGCCGGTGAACTCGGCGCGCTGCTGGGCCGGAAGGTCTCACCGACGGTCGCGTACGAATTTCCCACGCTCAGGGAGATCCTGGACCACCTCCAGGGCAGGGGCCCCGCCGGCGGAGGCCTCGCCGCACCGCGCCGGGCGGGCACCCGCACCGCCCCCGACGAGCCGGTCGCGATCATCGGCATCGGATGCAGGTTCCCCGGGGCCGACGGACCCGAGGCCTTCTGGAAGCTGCTCGAAGGGGGCGTGGACGCCGTCGGCCGGGTGCCCGACGGGAGGTTCGCCCGCTGGGGTCGCGGCGACGGCGGTACCGACCGCGCCGGCGTCGGGGGCTTCCTCGACGGCGTGGGCGGCCTGGACCTCGACTTCTTCGGCATCGGCGAGCACGAGGCCGCCACGATGGACCCGCAGCAGCGGCTCCTGCTGGAAGTGGCCTGGGAGGCCGTGGAGGACGCGGGGATCGACCCGTACTCCCTGGCCGGCTCGGACACCGGTGTGTTCGTCGGCATCTCCAGCTCGGACTACCGCGAGGTCCTGGCGAACTCGCCCTCCGCGGACGCCTACTCGCTGCTCGGCGGAGCCTCCGGCGTCGCCGCGGGCCGGCTCTCCTACGTACTGGACCTGCGCGGCCCGAGCCTGTCCGTCGACACGGCCTGCTCCTCGTCGCTGGTCGCCGTGCACCTCGCGTGCGAGGCCGTCCGGCGCGGCGAGTGCGGCCTGGCCGTCGTCGGCGGCGTCAACGTGATCCTGACCCCGGCGATCACCGAGGCGTTCGACAACTCGGGCGTCATGGCACCCGACGGCCGCTGCAAGGCCTTCTCGGCGCGGGCCGACGGCTACGTGCGCAGCGAGGGCGCCGGCGCCGTCGTCCTCAAGCCGCTGAGCGAGGCGCTGCGCGACGGGGACCGTGTCTCGGCGGTCGTCCGCGGGTCGGCGGTGACCTCGGACGGGCGCACCAACGGCCTGCTGGCACCGGGCCGCCGGGCCCAGGAGGACGTGGTGCGCCGGGCGCTGGCGGGCGCGGGCGCCCGGCCGTCGGAGGTCGGCTACGTCGAGGCCCACGGCACGGGCACGGCGATCGGCGACCAGATCGAGGCCGCGGCGCTGGGCACCGTACTGAACCAGGGCCGCGCCGCCGACCGGCCGTGCGCGATCGGCTCGGTGAAGTCGAACCTCGGGCACCTGGAGGCGGCCGCGGGCATCGCCGGCCTGATCAAGGTGGCCCTCTCCTTCGAGCACGGGGCCCTCCCGCCGTCCCTGCACTGCGCCGAGCCGAACCCGGACATCGACTTCGCCGGACTCGGGCTGCGCGTGCAGACGTCGCTGCGCCGCTGGGAGTCCCCCGCCGAGGAACCCGGTCTGGCCGGAGTGAGTTCCTTCGGCTTCGGCGGCACGAACGCCCACGCGGTGCTCGGCCCCGCCCCCTCGCCCGAGCCGGAGCCCGAGCCGGAGCCGGAGCAACGGGCGGGCGACGGGCACCCCGTACGGGTCCTGGCCCTGTCGGCCGGCACCGAGGCGGCCCTGCGCGCGCAGGCCGCGGGGCACGCGGCCTGGGCCGCCGGGGTGGACGCGCGGGAACTGGCGCGCGGTACGGCGGCGGCGACGCTGCTGCGGGGACGCGGCGGACCCCGGGGGCGCGGGTTCCGCGCCGCCTTCGCCTTCGCGGACACCGAGGAGCTCCGCACCCGGCTGCGGGAGCCGTTCACGGCCGCGCGGGCCGGGGCGGACGGGGCGGGAGCCGTCTTCGTGTTCCCCGGGCAGGGCGCCCAGTGGCTCGGGATGGGCCGGGCCCTGATGGAGTCGGAGCCCGCCTTCGACCTGGCCGTCTCTCGCTGCGAGCAGGCCTTCGCCCCCTACGTCGACTGGTCGCTGCGCGAGGTCCTGGCCGGCGAGGGGGCCGCCGCCCCGCTGCTGGAGCGCATCGACGTCGTCCAGCCGGCGCTCTTCGCGGTGCAGGTCGCGCTGGCGGCGCTCTTCCGGTCGTGGGGCGTCCGGCCCGCCGGTGTCGTCGGGCACAGCATGGGCGAGGTGGCGGCGGCCCACGTCGCGGGCGCGCTGCGGCTGGAGGACGCGGCGCGGATCGTCTGCCGGCGCAGCGCCCTGATGATGCGCCACCGGGGCCGGGGCGCCATGGCGCTGGTCTCGCTCCCCGTGACGGACGTGCGCAAGGCCCTGGAGCCCTACGGGGAGCGGCTCTCGCTCGCCGCGCACAACGCGCCGGGCACGACGGTGGTGTCCGGAGACACCGGGGCCGTCGACGCGTTCATGAGCGCCATGGCCGCGCAGGACGTCTTCTGCCGGCGGGTGCAGGTGGACGTGGCCTCGCACTGCGCGCTGCTGGAGGACCTGCGGGAGGACCTCACCGACGAACTCTCCGGGCTGTCGCCGCGCGCCTCGACCGCCGCCTTCTACTCCTCCCTGACGGGGGAACCGCTCGACACGCAGGCCCTGGACGCGGGCTACTGGTGGCGCAACCTGCGCGAGCCGGTGCTGTTCGCCGACGCCGTCCGCACCGCCGGGGAGGCCGGTCACCGGGTGTTCCTGGAGATGAGCCCGCACCCGCTGCTGTCGGTGTCGGTGGCCGAGTGCCTGGAACCGGAGGACGACGACCGGAGCGTGGCCGCCGTCCCGGCGATGCGGCGCGCGGACGTGCGGGCGCCCTACGAGGCGGTCGCCGCGCTGTTCGAGGCGGGGTGCGCGATCGACTGGTCCGCCTTCTTCGGCGGCCGGCCCCGGGCGGGCGCGCGGCTGCCCTCGTACCCCTGGCAGCGTCAGGAGCACTGGGTCGAGCCCGAGGGCCCGCGCGCGGAGGGCACGCTGGTCACCGGCGCGCTGCCGGTCGTCCGGGACCACCGGGTGCGGGAACGGGCGATCGCGCCCGCCGCGTGGATGCTCGACGCGGCGTTGAAGGAACTCGATCCGGACGGGTACGGCGGGTCCGGCGGGTCCGGCGGGTACGGCCTGAGCGAGGTCCTGGTGACGAACCCCCTGGCGGTCGCGGAGGGAGAGGCCCGGCACGTGCGGGTCTCCCGGCGGGTGCGCGCGGGCGGCGATCCCTACCTGTCCGTGGAGAGCCGGGCGGCCGGCGCACGGGACTCCGCATGGGAGGAGCACCTGTCCGCGACGTGGTCCGGGGCCCCGCCGGCTCCGGGGACGGCCGACCTCGACGCGATCCGCCTGCGGTGCCCGCGGCGCGTCGAGCCCGACGCCCTGTACGCGCACCTGGCGGAGTCGGGGCTCTCGTACGGGGACACCATGCGGATGGTGACCGGGATGGTGCGGGGCGAGAAGGAGCTGCTGGCCCGGCTCGCGCCACCGTCCGCGCGGACCGCGGGCCGGCCACTTCCCGCGGACGCCGCGGACGGGGCCATGCAGTCCATCGCCGGGCTGTCCCTCGACGGCGGCGCCGACGGGACGTTCGTGGGGTTCGGCTACGGTCGGGTCGACGTCTTCGCGCCCTGGTCGGGTCCGGCCTTCGCCCACGTGCGGCTGCGGGGGGAACTCCGGGCGGACGCCGACACCTTCGACTGCGACGTGGACGTCCTCGATCCCGACGGGCTGGTCCTCGTACGGTTCACGGGCGTATCGCTCAAGCGGATGCGCACCGGTCACGCCCTGCGCTTCTTCGCCGTGGACACCAGGCCGCAGCCGCGGCCCGCCGGGACCGGCGCGACCGGCGCCGACACCCCCGTCGTCCTCCTCACCGCGGACGCCGGCCGGTGCGCGGCGCTGGTGGAGGAGCTGGGCCGGGGCGGCGCCGTGTGCTCGGTCGCCCCGCTGCCGGCGGAGGAGGACGCGGCGGCATTCCTGGAGTCGCTGCCGCAGCGGGCGCGCCTGCTCGTCGTGGACCCGGAGCGCGAGGCGTTCCTGTCGTTCCTGCGGTCCGCCGCGGGCACCGGGTCCGCCGTGCGCCGCGAGCTGGCGCTGGTGACCGGCGACGTCGCGCTTCCCCCGCTGCTGCGCGCCCTGGAACAGGAGAGCGTGAGCTGGTCGGGGCGGGCCGTCCGGGTCGAGCCCGAGGAGCTGGCGACACGGGAACTCGCCCGGGACCTCGCCGCGGAGCTCGCGACGGCGCCCGGCGCGTTCTGCGTCCGCTACCGGCACGGGGAGCGCACCGTCCCGTCGCTGACCCCGGTCGAACCGGCCTCCGGCGGGGCGGACCTGCGGCCCGGCGGCGTCTACTGGATCACGGGCGGGCAGGGCGGGCTCGGGTCCACGCTCGCGGTCGCGCTGGCCCGTGAGGCGGGCGCGCGGGTGGTGCTCACCGGGCGCCGCGCCGAGGTCGACCCGCGGCTGGAGGAGGCGGTCGAGGCGGCCGGCGGGCAGTTGCTGTACCTCCGGGCGGACGTGACCGACGCGGCCGCGGTGCGGCGCGCCCTGGAGGAGACGCTGCGCCGCTTCGGGGCCCTGCACGGTGTGATCCACACCGCGGGGATCCTCGACGACGCGCTGGTCGGGTCGACGTCGGCCGGGCGCATGAACACGATCATCGGACCGAAGGAGCAGGGTGCCGGGATCCTCATCGACGCGGTGGCGTCGGAGGACCTGGACTTCATCGTGCTGTTCTCGTCCATGGCCAGCCTGTTCGTGGCGCCCGGCCAGGGCGCCTACGCGGCGGGCAACGCCACGCTCGACGCGCTCACCGGTACGGCGCGCAGCAGGCGCACGCCGGTGCGGACGGTCAACTGGGGTCCCTGGGCGGAGGTGGGGATGGTCGCCGACCCCCGGTACCGGGACCGGCTGCTGGAGTCGGGGCTGCACCCGATGCCGCCGGAGGCGGGCGCCGCGGCGTTCCTGCGCACGCTGGGCAGCTCGCACCTGCAGCTGGCGGTCCTAGACGTGGACGACGAGGTCGCCGACGGCCTGGTGGCGCGGTTCAACCGCGGGCACGGGCAGGCCGCGGCGCCGGTCCCGGGGGCGCGCGCGGCACGTCCGCAGGGCGCGGAGGGCGCGGAGGGCGCGGACGGCTCGGCGGCGGACTTCGTCCGGGCGGAGCTGGCCCGTGCGCTGCGCCGGTCCCCCGCGGAGATCGACACCTCGGCGCGCTTCGACCGCCTGGGCGTCGATTCGCTGCTGGCCGTGTCCCTCACCCGCCGGATCGGCGCCCGCTTCGGGCTGGAGCTGCCGGCGACGTTGCTGTTCCAGCACCGGACGGTGGACGCCGTGGGACTCCATCTGGAGGGGCTGCGGGGGCCTGCCGAGCCGGAGGGGGTGGACGTTCCGCCCGGGCCGCCCGAGCAGATCGCACAGACCGCACCGAGCGCGCAGGAGATCACGCTGGACGGGGCGGAGCTGCACAGCACGGTCCCCGGTTACACCGTCGTCCAGGGCCCGTCCGGACTCGACCTGCGGCTGCGGGACGTGCCGGTGCGCAAGGCCGGGCCGGGCGAGGTGGTCATCGACGTACAGGCCGTCGGCGTCAACTTCATCGACGTCCTGGCGACCACCGGCTTCCACCCCTTCCTGTCGGCGCCGCCGTTCGTCCCCGGGCACGAGGTGGCCGGTGTCGTCCACGCGGTGGGCGACGGGGTGGAGCACGTACGGCCCGGTGACGCGGTCATCGCGCTGACCCCGGACGGCGGCTACGCGGCCCGCGTGACGACGGCCGCGTACACGGTGGCCCCGCTGCCCGGGGGTGTGAGCGCCGTCGACGCGGTCTCCGTGCTCATCAGCGGCCTCACGGCCATCGCGTGCCTGGAGCGGGAGGCGCGCGTGCACCCGGGTGACCGGGTGCTCGTCCAGGCCGCGGCCGGCGCGACCGGCACGGCCTGCGTGCAGCTGGCCCTGCACCACGGCGCCACGGTGTTCGGTACGGCGAGCACGGAGGCCAAGCTGGACCACCTGCGGGCCCTGGGCGTCCAGCACCCGATCAACTACGCCGAGGCGGACTTCGCCGACGCCGTACGGGAGCTCTCCCCCGGCCAGGGGCTCGACCTCGTCGTGGACTCGCTGTCCGGCGACGCCGTGGGCCGCGGCCTGGAGCTGCTGCGGGCCGGGGGCCGCTTCATCGAGATCGGGGCGGCGGGGGTGCTCGACCTGGCCGTGGACGGGCGCGAGCTGTTCATGAGCAGTCGCTCCTTCTGCACCGTCAACGTCGGTGCGCTGGCCCGTGATCCGTCCCGGCTGCGGCCGCTGATGGACCGCCTCGTCGAGCTGGTCGACGCGGGCGTGCTCCGTCCCGCGGTGGGTGGTGTCTTCGCCCTGGAGGACGCCCCGCAGGCGATCACGCAGCTGCGCAACCGGGCCAACATCGGCAAGTTCGTCATCAGCGTTCCTTAGGACGGTCGTGGAAGAATCTCGCAGTCGATCAGAGTGGAAGCAGAAATTCGGCACGTTCGCCGACGAGGTGATGGCCCCGCACGTGCGGCGCTGCGACGAGGAGCGGGCCTTCCCCGCCGAGGTCCACGAGCGGGCCGCCGCCGAGGGCATCCTCAACGCGGCCTTCCCGGAGGAGCTGGGCGGCGCCGGGCTGTCCTACGCGGAGTTCGGCCAGGTCATCGGCGAACTGTCCGCGGTCTGCCCGGGGATGACGTGGACCCTGGTGTTCAACCGGGGTGCGCTGCACCCCGTGGTCGCCGCCGGAACCGAGGAGCAGAAGGAGCTGTTCGTCACCCGGCTCCTGAAGGACAACGGCTACGCGGCGCTCGGGCTGACCGAGCCGGAGAACGGCTCCAACCTGCTGGCGGCCACCACCCGCGCCGTGCGGACGGATTCGGGCTGGCTGCTCAACGGCGGCAAGTGCATGTCCGGGAACGGGACCGTCGCCGACGTGTTCGTCGTCCTGGCCAACACGGTGGTGGACAACCGCAGGCGCGGCCTGTCCTTCTTCGCCGTACCGCGCGGCGCCCCGGGCGTGACGGTCGGCGAGGACATCGAGAAGGCGGCCTTCCGCTGCCTGCCCACGCCCTCGGTCACCTTCCGGGACGTGGCCCTGGAACCGATCAGCCTGATCGGGCGGCCCGGTGACGGGGAGATGCTGCTGAACGAACTGCTCGCGACCATCCGCATCGGCGGCGCCGCCTGCGGCACGGGCATCGTCGCCGCCCTGCTGAAGGACGCGCTCACCTGGGTCGGCGAACGCCGCGTCTACCCCGACGACCGCCTGGACAGCCTCAGCCACGTCCAGCTGGCACTGGGCCGGCTGTACGTCGAACTCACCGCCGCCCGCAGGCTGCTGGACGGGGCGACGGCCCTGGCCGACCGGGGGCTGCCCTTCGGCAGGGAGAGCTCCATGGCGAAGTACTACGCCACCGAACTCGCCGTCCGCGCCTCGAACGAGATCCTCCAGCTGTACGGCTGGCGCGGCATCGCCGCCGACCACGGCGTCGAGAAGCGCTGGCGGGACGCCCGCGCCCTGACCATCTTCGAGGGTTCGAGCGAGATCCAGCTGTTGAACGTGTTCCGCGACATGCGCAGGACGGCCGCGAGCGAGGGAGGTCTGTGACGGTGTCCGTCGAAGTGACCACCGAGACCGTGCGCGCCGAGGACGGCGCCACGGCAGAGGTCAGGCTGTACCGCAGGCCCGGCGATCCGTCGGCTCCGGTCCTGGTGTGCATGCCGGCCATGGGGACCAGGGCCGCCGCCTACGCCCCGCTCGCGGACGCCCTCGCGGGGGCCGGCTTCCAGGTGGCCGTCGGCGAACTGCGCGGGCAGGGCACGAGTTCGGTGCGCGTGGAGCGGGGGGTGCGCTACGGCTATCACGAGATGGTGGCCCACGACTACCCGGCGCTCTTCCGTGCGGTGGAGGCGGCCTTCCCGGCGGCTCCGCGCCACCTCCTGGGGCACAGCCTCGGCGGGCAGCTCGGCGCCCTCTACCTCAGCCAGGAGCCGCACATGGCCTCGGGCGCGGTCCTGGTAGGCGCCCCCTCCTGCCACTACCGCGGCTGGCCCTTCCCGCAGAGCCTCGGGATGCTCGCCGCCTTCCAGTTCGCGGCCGCGTTCGCCGCGGTGTACGGGTACTTCCCCGGCCGCCGCATCGGGGTCCTGGGCAACGACTCCGCACAGGTGCTCCGGGACATGGCCACCCAGGTCAGGACGGGCCGCTACCAGGTGCCGTCCTCCGGGGTGGACTTCGAGGCCGCGCTGGCGAAGCTGGAACTGCCGGTCCTGGCGGTCACCGTCAAGGGCGACGCCATGGCACCGCCCGGCGGCGTGCGCGGGCTCGCCGGCAAACTCACGAGCGCCCGCGTGACGTACTGGGAACTCGCGCTCGGCCAGGGCGCCCAGGGCAGCCGGCACTACGCGTGGATCCGGGACAGCGCCGCGCTCGTCGAGCGGGTACGGAGCTTCGTGGAGCAGGCCTGACGCCCTCCCCCGGCCGGTCAGCCCAGACGGGCCGGGGAGGAGGCCCCGGAGGTCAGCAGCCGGGGGCTGCCGGAGCCGTCGGCGGGCACGGTCCACAGGTCCGTGCGGTCGGCGGCGCCGTCGCCGGGCAGGCCGTAGGCGAGCGTGCCGTCGTCGAGCCAGGCGGCCTGGTCGTCCACGCTGCGCTTCTCGGCGAGCGGGTGGTCCCGCAACGTCGCCAGATCCATCACGTGTTCGCGCCACAGCGAGGCTCCGGCCCGGACGCGCTTCTTGTAGGCGATGCGCGTCCCGTCCGGGGACAGCGACGGGCATTCGACGTTCTTGGCCAGGGTGGTGACGGAGCGTCGGGAGATCGAGCCCTTGACCAGGTACGTCTCGCCGGCCGTGGAGAGGGTGGCGTAGAAGGTGTCGTCGTCCCCGGCGAAGGTGACGCCCCAGAAGTTCACGTCCTGGGCCCGGTGGTCCCGCCCGTCCATGGTGATGGCGAACTCCTCCAGGTTGGCGTCGAGTTTCCAGGTCCTGGTGTCCAGGATGGCGGTGCGCGTGGAGAAGAAGGCCGCACCGTAGGACTCGCCGGAGACGAAGACGGTCCAGGCGGCGAACCGGCCGCTGGGCGAGACGCGGGCCCGGCTGGGCGTGCCCGCGAGCGGGAAGGCGCGCACTTCGCGCAGCTCGGCGTCGACGATGATCGCCTTGTTGTCCTGGGCGAGCGCGCCGGGGCTGGAGCGCAGGCAGACGCCCGTCCCCGCGGCGGCGTGGAAGCGCTGGCAGGTGAGGCCGGACACCGTGCGGGTGCCCTCGGGCGCATCGGCCGGGACGGAGGCGAGGGCCCCGCGGTGGGGGCCCTGCCCGCTGCCCAGGAAGGCCAGCGTGTCCCGTCCGGCCGTCAGCGTGACGGCGCCCGCGGTGGCCTCCGGGCCGCCGGCCTGCGGCCGGTCGGCGCGTGCGGCGGCGCGCAGCACCAGGGTGGCGCCGACGCCGCCGAGCAGCAGCACCGCCACCGCGAGGACGAGCAGGCGGCGGGAGCGGGTCATCGGGTTCCTCACGGGCGTCGGGCCGGGTCGGGCGCAGTGGGTGCAGCGGGCGCAGTGGGTGCGGCGGGCGTCGCGGGCACGGGCGGCACCGGTCGCAGTACGTAGCCGGCGACGGCCGCGCAGCAGAGCAGTCCGGCCGCGGCGGCGGCGAGTGCCGGGCCGGTGCCCCAGAGGGTCCAGGCCCCGCCGAAGGCGAGCGAGCAGGCGAAGCGGGCCAGCGCCTGGCCGGTGCCCACCAGGGCCAGGCCGGTGGCGCGCAGGGACTCGGGGACGGTGGCGCCGACGGCGGCCGGCAGCACGCCGTCGGTGGCGGCGTAGAACATGCCGTGCAGGGCGAGCACGAGGTAGGGCAGGGCGGGCCAGTCGGGGGCCCACAGCAGCAGCCCGTAGGCGGCGAGGAGGAGGGCGTGCCCGGTCAAGAAGACGGTGCGGCGACCGATCCGGTCGGCGAGGGCGCCGGCCGGGACGGCCAGCAGCAGGAACACGGCGGCGGTGCCGAGCGGCAGCAGCGGGAACCACTGGTCGTCGATGCCGGTCCGGCGCTGGAGCAGCAGGTAGACGAAGGCGTCGCTGACGGTGGTGAGGCCGAGCAGGACCGCGCAGAGCCCCAGGGCGCGCAGCCGCGGCAGGCGCAGCAGGGCCGCCGCGTCGCGCAGGCGCACGGGGTTCGGGCGGGCGGGGGCCGGGCGGGCGGCGGGCGGGGCCGCGGCGGCCGGCCGGGGCCCGGTGTCGCCCGCGCCGGAGGGGACGAAGAGCATGAGCACCACGACGCCGAGTACGGCGACGCAGGCGCTGACGCCGAAGACGGCGTCGTAGCCGTCGGCGGCGATACCGAGGATGAGGAAGGCGGCGAGGGGGCCGAGCAGCGCGCCCGTGGTGTCCATGGCCCGGTGGACGCCGAAAGCCCGGCCCTGTAACTCGTCCGGAGCGGAAAGGGAGATGAGCGCGTCGCGCGGTGCGGTGCGCAGCCCCTTGCCGGTGCGTTCCAGCGCGAGGATCACGCTGATCGGGCCCAGGCTGTGGGCGAGCAGCAGCAGGGGTTTGCACAGGGCGGAGAGGCCGTAGCCGATGCCGGCGACCAGCTTGTGGTTGCGGACCCGGTCGGCGAGGTGGCCGCCGGTGAGCTGCACCAGGGCGCTGACGCCGTTGTAGAGCCCGTCGAGGGCGCCGAAGCCGAGCGGGCTCAGGCCCAGACCCGCGATCAGGTACAGGGGCAGGACGGCGGTGACCATCTCGGAGGAGACGTCGGTGATCAGGCTGACCGTGCCCAGCGCGAGGACGGTCGAGGTGACCGCCGGCGCCCTGCCGGGTCCCCGGTCCGGCGGCGCGGTCTTCGCGCCCGAGGGCGCGGAGCGGTCCGCGAGGTACATGCTCTGGAGCTCCCCCGTGCAGACGGTCTGGGTCGTTCGAACGTGCGAGTCGATCCCGAACCCTAGTGCTTGTACGGGACAACTGTGGTGCGTACGGCGGGATTCGGCCGTACCGGCCCCTGCGTCACTGCCGGCTGCTCTCGTCCCGGAGCCAGGTGGAGAAGTCCTGGTCGCGGATGGCCCAGCGGGCGCCCCGGCGGGCGGCGACCGCGGCCGCCGCGAACACCACCACCGCGGGCAGGAGTTCGGGATCGGCGCGCAGCAGGGCGCGCAGGTCGGACGTTCCGGTGCGCGCCGAGGGCGCCGCCCCGGGCCCGTCCTCCCGCCCGGCCTGGAAGCGCTCGAACTCGGCGGAGGAGGTCGCGGCGCGGACCTTGCGCCGGATCAGGTCGGACCAGGTGCGCGGCGGGCGCACGACGACCCGGGCCGCCTCCACCACGCGCCGCTCCCCGGGCCCGAAGGCGAGGGACGCGGCCAGGTCGTCGGCCATCAGCGGGGGCAGTGCCGCGATCCGCTTGTGGCCCTCCTCGGTCACGGCGATGACGCCCCGGCCGAACAGGCCCTCGCGGACGGCCGGCAGCCGCTGCCACACCCGGTAGTAGGCGCGGACCGGCCAGGCGCAGCCGGTCGGCGGGATGTCCCGGCCGGGGGCGGCGGCGAGCAGGGCCGGGTCGGCGGCGAGCGCGCCCGTCAGGGCCCGTACGTCGGCGGCCCCGACGACGACGTCGGCGTCCACGTACAGCCGGGGGAAGCCCCGCGCGTGCTCGTCGCCGACCCGCAGTGCCGTGTGTTTGGAGGGGGTCGGGATCTCCACGACGCGTACGCGGTCGCCCCGCGAGGCCGCCACCCGGGCGGTGTCGTCCGTACAGCCGTTGCACACCACGACGATGTCGGTCCCGGACGACGGGGAGTCGGCCAGGAGCGCGTCGAGGAGCCGGCCGATGACCCGGCCCTCGTTGTGGGCCGGTATCACGATGCTGGTCACCCGGGCAGTATGCACGCTCGAACACCAGCTCCCGGCGATTCCGCCAACTCTGCCCGGGGGTACGCCCGGTGGACTAGATTGAGCGGCGCCGACCGGATTCGGCGCGCTTCGGCGCGGCCGGCAACGATCCGGAACCGGCAAGGGTGGTACGGGTTCGGCTGCTTGTGGGGAACAGGCGGTCGGGCCGGGGGGCGGCATATGCGATGCACGCAGAACATCGGTTGTGGGGGGCCATCACCGTTGAGCAGGTCACGCACAGGACACGCAGGCGTCCGGCGTGCCCTCGACGACGGCGTTCCCCCTCCACCCCACGCGTCCCGGCCATGGGTTGTCGACACGCCAGTCGGCGTGCGCGGAAGGAAGGGAACGCAGTGAAGGACACCTCCAAGGACGGCGCGCAGAGCGCCGACAGGACCGTCGGGCAGGGCGCCGCGATCTCCGGCCGGGGGTCCGCGGCGCCGTTAGGCATCGCGGTCGTCGGAGCGGGCTACTGGGGCCCCAATCTCGTCCGCAACTTCCAGTCCAGCCCGCAGTACCGGCTGCGGTACCTCTGCGACCTGGACCTCGACCGGGCCCGGCAGGTGCTGGGCCGGTACTCCACGGTGCAGCCGACCTCGGACTACGCGGCGGTCCTGGCCGACCCGTCCGTCCAGGCGGTCGCCGTGGCCACCCCGGCCGGGACGCACCTGGACGTGGCGCTGGCAGCCCTGCGCGCCGGCAAGCACGTCCTGGTGGAGAAGCCGCTCGCCGCCACGTACGAGGACGGGATGCGGCTGGTCGCGGAGGCCGAGAAGCGCGGTCTCACGCTGATGTGCGACCACACCTACTGCTACACCCCGGCCGTGCGCCGGATCCGCGAGATGGTCCGCTCCGGCGAACTGGGCGAGATCCACTTCGTGGACTCGGTACGGATCAACCTGGGGCTCGTCCAGAAGGACGTCGACGTCCTGTGGGACCTGGCCCCCCACGACCTCTCGGTCCTCGACTTCATCCTCCCCGACCACGTGCAGCCGGTGGCCGTCGCCGCGACCGGCGCCGACCCGATCGGGGCCGGCCAGTCCTGCGTGGCCTACCTGACCCTCCAGCTGAACACCGGCGCCATCGCGCACGTGCACGTCAACTGGCTCTCCCCGACGAAGGTCCGCACCACCATGGTCGGCGGCTCCAAGCGCACCCTGGTCTGGGACGACCTCAACCCCACCCAGCGGGTCTCGGTGTTCGACCGGGGCGTGGAGCTGAGCACCCCGCAGGAGATCGGCGCCGACGAGCGCCGCGACATGCTCGTCTCCTACCGGTCGGGCGACATGGTGGCGCCCGCGATCGGCGAGAAGGAAGCGCTGCGCAGCATGGTCGAGGAGTTCGCCGACGCCATCAGGACCGGCCGGGCGCCGCTGACCGACGGCCGGGCGGGCCTGAAGGTGCTGGACATCCTCGAAGCGGCCTCCAGGAGCCTGGAGTTCCGGGGTGCGGTCGTCGGACTGCGCACCGGGCGCTGACCGCTCGCGTTCCGATCCCGGTCCTCATGCAGGACCTTTCGCATTCCGTCACACGCAGGACCACGACCGATCCAGTGGGAGCAGGGCGTTGAGCAGCAGCGTACGAGGCAAGAAGATTCTGGTCACCGGCGGAGCGGGCACCATCGGCTCGCACGTGGTGGACCAGCTGGTGGACAACGGGGCACGCGAGATCGTGGTGCTCGACAACTTCGTGCGGGGGCGGACCGCCAACCTGGCCCGCGCCCTGCCGAGCGGCGTCGTCGAGGTCGTCGAGGGCGACATCCGCGACGTGGCGGCGGTGCGCAAGGTGACGGAGGGCGCCGACCTGGTCTTCCACCTGGCCGCCATCCGGATCACCCAGTGCGCGGAGGAGCCGCGGCTGGCGAACGAGGTGATGGTGGACGGCACGTTCAACGTGCTGGAGGCGGCGGCCGCCGCCGGGGTGGGCAAGGTGATCGCCTCGTCCTCGGCCTCCGTCTACGGGCTGGCCGAACGGTTCCCGACGACCGAGCGCCACCACCCGTACAACAACGACACCTTCTACGGTGCGGCGAAGGCCTTCAACGAGGGGATGCTGCGCAGCTTCCACTCGATGTACGGGCTGGACTACGTCGCGCTGCGCTACTTCAACGTGTACGGGCCACGGATGGACATCCACGGGCTCTACACCGAGGTGCTCATCCGCTGGATGGAGCGCATCGCCTCCGGCGAGCCCCCGCTGATCCTCGGCGACGGGCTGCAGACGATGGACTTCGTGGACGTGCGCGACATCGCGCGCGCCAACCTGCTGGCCGCCGAATCGGACCTGACCGACCAGGTGTTCAACGTCGCGAGCGGCACCGAGACCAGCCTGCTGGAGCTGGCGAACGGGCTGCTGGAGGCCATGGGCGCGGACGGGCTGGTGCCGGAGCACGGCCCGGCCCGCGCCGTGAACGGCGTGACCCGCCGCCTCGCGGACACCGCGCGGGCCTCCGAGCACCTCGGCTTCACGGCCGGGATCGACCTGCGCACCGGCCTGCGGGACCTGGTCGAGTGGTGGCGGGCCGAGCGCGCCGCCGACGCGGCGGCGGAGGCGGGCCGATGAGCGCCCCGGGCGCGGGCGCCGCCCGGATCCCCGTGATGGTGCCCTGGCTGGGCGAGGAGGAGGCGAAGGCCGCCGCCGACGCGGTGCTCTCGGGCTGGGTCGCCCAGGGACCGCGGGTCGCCGAGTTCGAGCGGGCCTTCGCGGAGCGGGTGGGCGCCGAGCACGGCATCGCCGTGAGCTCGTGCACCACCGCCCTGCACCTGGCCCTCGTGGCGCTGGACCTCGGTCCGGGCGACGAGGTGGTCGTCCCCTCGCTGTCGTTCATCGCCACCGCCAACGCCGTGCGCTACGTGGGCGCGCGGCCGGTGTTCGCCGACGTCGAGGAGGCCACCGGGAACCTGACCCCGGCGACCGTGGACGCGGTCCGCACCCCCCGTACGAAGGCGGTGCTCGCCGTCCACCAGGGCGGGGTGCCCGCCGACGTGCACGCGCTGCGCGCGGCGTGCGCCGAGTGGGACGTCGCGCTCGTGGAGGACGCCGCCTGCGGCATCGGCGCGACGGTCGGGGGCAAGTCCGTCGGCCACGGGGCGCTGCTCGCCGCCTGGTCCTTCCACCCCCGCAAGGTGATCACCACCGGTGAGGGCGGCATGGTGACCACGGACGACGCGCAGTGGGCGCAGCGCCTGCGCCGGCTGCGCGAGCACGGCATGAACGTGTCCGCCGCACAGCGCCACGCGAGCAGCAAGCCGATCGTCGAGAGCTACCTGGAGGTCGGCTACAACTACCGGATGACCGACATCCAGGCCGCGGTGGGCCTGGTGCAGCTCGGCAGGCTCGACGAGATCGTCGCCCGGCGGCGCTCTCTCGCGGCCCGGTACGCGGAGCTGCTGCGCGGGGTCCCGGGCGTGCGCCCGGTCCGCGATCCCGCCCACGGGCAGGGCAACTTCCAGTCGTACTGGGTGCTGCTGGCCGAGGACTTCCCCGTCGGCCGGGACGAGCTGCTCGGGGTGCTCTCCGAGGCCGGTGTCTCGGCCCGGCGCGGGATCATGGCCTCGCACCTGGAGCCGGCGTACGAGGGCCACGGCGCGGCCGCGCTGCCGGTGACCGAGCGGATCAGCCGCGACTCCCTGATCCTGCCGCTGTTCCACACGATGACCGCCGACCAGCAGGACCGGGTGGTGGCGGTGCTCCGGGAGCAGGCCGGCGGATGAGCGCTCCGGTGACCGAGGACCTGCTGATCGTCGGGGCGGGCGGCTTCGCGCGGGAGACCGCGCAGGCCGTACGGGACGTGGCCGCGGCCGACGTGGCGCGCGGCCGCGCGCCCCGGTGGCGGCTCGCCGGGCACCTCGACGACGATCCGGCCCTGCACGGCCGGGAGGTCGACGGGGTGCCGGTGCCGGGCGGCTGCGAGCTGGTCCACGAGCTGCCGGCCGCCCGGGTCGTGGTCTGCGTGGGCAGTCCGCGGGACTACGCGGTGCGGGCGCGCCTGGTGGGGCGCCTGGGGCTGCCGCTGGACCGGTACGCCACGGTGGTGCACCCCACGGCGGCGGTGTCGGGCTCCTCGGCGGTGGGCCCGGGCTCGGTGCTGCTCGCGCACTGCGTGCTGACCGCCGGCGTCCGGGTCGGGTCGCACGTGGCGGTCATGCCGCAGGTGGTGCTCACCCACGAGGACGAGGTCTCCGACTTCGCCACGCTCGCCTCGGGCGTCCGCCTGGGCGGCGGGGTGCGGGTGGGGCGCGGGGCGTACGTGGGGGCGGGGGCGCTGGTCCGGGAGTACGCCGCGATCGGCGCCTGGTCGCTGACCGGCATGGGCAGCACCGTCCTCGCGGACGTCCCGGCCGGGGAGGTGTGGGCCGGCAGCCCGGCCCGCCTCCTGCGGCCGGCGGGGGCCACCGCCCTCGCCGAACTGGCCCGCGACGCGGGCGGATCCGGCGGGGCCCTGTGCGGCCCCACCGGGGACGCGGCGGTGCCCGCCGGGGCGCCGGCGCACGGCACGGAAGAAGGCACCGGCCCGAACGGCCGGCGGCCGGAGACACGGATGGAGAGTCCCGTCGTATGAACCAGATACCGCTCGTCGACCTGAAGGCGGCGCACGCCGAGGTCGCCGAGGAGTTAAAGGCCGGATTCGACCGTGTGCTGGCCGGCACGGCCTTCATCGGCGGCGCGGAGGTCCAGGCCTTCGAGCGCGAGTACGCCGAGTTCGCCGGGGTCCGGCACTGCGTGGGGGTCGCCAACGGCACGGACGCCCTCGAACTGGCCCTGCGCGCGAGCGGGGTCGGCGTCGGCGACGAGGTGGTGCTGCCCGCCAACACCTTCATCGCCACCGCGGGCGCCGTCGCCCGGATCGGTGCCCGGCCGGTGCTGGTGGACTGCCTTCCCGACACCCTGCTGATGGACCCGCAGGCCGCACTGGACGCGGTCGGCAGCGCCACCCGCGCGGTGGTGCCCGTCCACCTGTACGGGCAGTGCGCGCCCGCGGCGGAGCTGGCGGAGCGGCTCCCGTCGCACGTGAAGGTCGTCGAGGACGCGGCGCAGAGCCAGGGCGCCACCCGTGAGGGCCGGTCCCCCGGCAGCGGGACCATCGCGGCCACCAGCTTCTACCCGGGCAAGAACCTGGGGGCCTACGGGGACGCCGGCGCGGTGGTGACCGACGACGAGGAGCGCGCCGACCTCGTGCGGGCCATCGCCAACCACGGGGGCGTCGCCAAGTACCGCCACGACGTGGCCGGCTTCAACAGCCGGCTGGACGGGCTGCAGGCCGTGGTGCTCCGGGCGAAGCTGGCCCGCCTGGCGGAGGGGAACGCGGCCCGGCGGGCCGCCGCCGCCCGCTACGACGGGCTGCTCGGCGAGCTGGCCGCGGCGGGCCGCGTCACGCTGCCGGTGACGGCGCAGGGCAACGTCCACGTCTGGCACCTGTACGTCGTGCGGATCTCCGGAGCGGACCGCGACACGGTCGTCGGCAAGCTCAACGCGGAGGGGATCGGCGCGGGCGTGCACTACCCGGCGCCGGTCCACCTCACGGGGGCCTTCGGCCACCTCGGTCACGGTCGCGGGGACTTCCCGCACGCGGAGCAGGCAGCGGACAGCATGCTCTCCCTCCCCCTCTTCCCGCAGATCACCGCTGCCCAGCAGCAGCGGGTCGTGGAAGCGTTCTCCGACGCCCTGCGCTGATACGTGCCGGCGCGAAATCAATGAGGTCCACATGAACAGACGGACAAAACTGCTCCGTTACGGTCTCTTCACCGTGGTGGCGGCCCTGATGGCCACGGTCCTGCCCCCGGCCGCCGTGGCCGGGGCGGCCGATCCCTGCGGTCCCACCACGAACGCGATCGTCTGCGAGAACTCCAAGCCGGGCACCCCGATGGAGGAGTGGTTCGCGCCGAGCGCGTACGGCGACATCAAGGGCTTCCCCGCACAGACGAGCGTCCAGCCCGGCGAAACGGTCCAGTTCAAGGTCCAGTCGCCGACGGCGTACAAGGTCTCGGTCTACCGCCTCGGCCACTACGGGGGTAACGGGGCGCGGCTGATGTCGACCGCGGCCCAGGCCGCCCAGACGTACCCGGCGAACTTCGCTCCCGGCGGGAACCCGGCCGCCTGCACCACCAAGGCCGCCACCGGCCTGGTGGACTGCGGCAACTGGCCGGTCACCGTGTCGTGGAGCGTGCCGGCCGACGCCGTCTCCGGTCTCTACATCGCCAACTTCGACCAGGCGGACGGCAACGGCGTCATGCCGTACCCGTTCGTCGTCCGCAAGGACTCCAGCCACTCCGACATCGTCGTGCAGACCAGCGACCAGACCTGGCAGGCGTACAACAACTACGGCGGCCAGGACCTCTACGACGGCGGCGGTCCCGCGCCGGACGGGCGGGCCTACGAGGTCAGCTACAACCGGCCGATGGACATCGGCGGGGACAACGGCATCTACGGCTCCGAGTTCCAGATGGTCGCGTGGCTGGAGCGCAACGGCTACGACGTGAGCTACATGTCGGGGATCGACATGTCGGTCCGCGGCGCGACCCTGCTGCAGAACCACAAGGTGTTCATGTCCTCCGGGCACGACGAGTACTGGACCCAGGACCAGTTCACCAACGCCCTGAACGCGCGCCGGGCCGGGCAGCACCAGACGTACTTCGCCGGCAACGAGATCTTCTGGAAGACCCGGCTCACACCGAGCATCGACGGGAGCAACACCGCCAACCGGACGCTGGTCTCGTACAAGGAGACCAAGCTCTCCTTCCCGCAGCCGAACGGCATCCCGGACCCGAGCGGGATCTGGACGGGCACCTTCATGGACCCGGCCAGTTCCACCAACGGCCGCCCCTTCCAGCCGCAGAACCAGCTGACCGGTTCGATGTTCAGCGTCAACGGCTACCGCAGCGACGCGATCACCGTGCCGGGCACCTTCGCCAAGCAGCGGCTGTGGCGCAACACGTCCGTCGCGAACCTCACCCCCTCGCAGACCGCCACGTTCCCGCAGGGGACGCTCGGCTACGAGTGGGACAGCGACGTGGAGAACGCCAGCCGCCCGGCCGGACAGATCCAGATGTCGTCCACGACGGTCGACATCGAGGACGGCAAGCTCCTGAAGGACTACGGCAACACCTACGGCAACGGCACCGCGACGCACAGCCTGGTGGCCTTCCGCGACCAGACCTCGCACGCGCTGGTGTTCGGCGCGGGCACGGTGCAGTGGTCCTGGGGCCTGACCAACATGCCCACGAGCAACCCCGACGACACCGTGGTCACCGCCGACAAGCGGATGCAGCAGGCCACCGTGAACGTCTTCGCCGACATGGGCGTCCAGCCCAAGTCCCTGCAGAGCGACCTGGTCGCCTCGACCGCGTCCACGGACACCGTGGGCCCCGGCATCACCGTGACCAGCCCGGCGGCGAACGCCACCGTTCCGGCCCTGCGGCCCGTGACCGTCACCGGTACGGCGACCGACACCGGCGGCGGCGTGGTGGCCCGGGTCGAGGTGTCCACCGACGGCGGGACCACCTGGAAGGCGACCACGGGCCTGGCCGCCTGGAGCTACACGTGGACCCCGACCACCCCGGGCCCCGTGCAGATCAAGGTGCGCGCGGTCGACGACAGCGTCAACATCGGCGCGACCACGACGGTCCCGCTGACCGTCGGCCCCCAGCAGTGCCCCTGCACCGTGTGGCCCGCCGCGGCCGTGCCGGGCACCGTCAACGCCGGTGACGGCAGCGCCGTCGAGCTCGGCGTGAAGATCCGCTCCTCCGTGGCCGGCTCCATCACCGGCGTCCGGTTCTACAAGTCCCCCGCCAACACCGGGACCCACACGGGCAGCCTGTGGAACAGCGCCGGCCAGCGCCTGGCCACCGGCACCTTCACCAACGAGACCGCGTCCGGCTGGCAGCAGCTGAACTTCTCCAGCCCGATCCCGATCAAGCCCAACACCACCTACATCGCCTCCTACTTCGCACCGAACGGCGGATACTCCTTCGACAACACCTTCGCCGCCGCGGACGCGGGCCTGGCCCCGCTCACCGCGCTGAAGAACGGGACCGACGGCGGCAACGGCGTCTACCGCTACAGCGGCACGGGAGGGTTCCCGAACAAGGCGTCGTCCGGCAGCAACTACTGGGTGGACGCGGTCCTGGACACCTCGGGCGCCAGCACGACCCCGCCCACCGTCACCGGGACCTCGCCGCAGTCCGCCGCTACCGGTACCCAGATCACGGCGGCGGTGACGGCCACCTTCAGCACGGCCGTCGACGCGGAGACGCTCACCTTCACCGTGAAGGACTCCGGCGGCGCCGCCGTCCCGGGCACCAAGGTCCTCGGCGCCTCCAACAGCGCCACCTTCACCCCGTCCTCCGAGCTGGCCCTGAACACCACGTACACGGCCTCCGTGCAGGCGTCCGACCTGTGGGGCAACGCCATGACCGCGCCGGTCACGTGGAACTTCACGACCAGTGCGAGCCCGCCGACCGTGAACTGCCCCTGCACCCTGTGGAGCGGCACCGCCACGCCGAGCACCGCCAACGTGGGCTCCGACATCAACTCGGTGGAGCTGGGGACCCGCTTCCAGTCGGCGGTGAACGGCTACATCACCGGTGTCACCTTCTACAAGGGCCCCGGCAACACCGGCACCCACACGGGCAGCCTGTGGTCCGCCTCCGGCACCCTGCTGGCCACCGGGACCTTCGGCAGCGAGACACTGACCGGCTGGCAGCAGCTGCAGTTCACCACCCCCGTGCCCATCACGGCGGGCACCACGTACGTGGCCTCCTACCACGCACCGAACGGCAACTACTCCGTGGACGGCGGCTACTTCAGCGGCGCCCACCGCTCCTACCCACTGGTGGCCCCGGCCGACGCGCCGGGCAGCGGCAACGGGCTCTACAAGTACGGCTCCGCCACGGCGTTCCCGTCGAACACGTTCGGATCCGTGAACTACTGGGTCGGCCCGATCTTCACCACCACCCTGCCGAACACCCTCCAGTCGACGGACGGCTCCACGGAGGTGTCCGGCCAGTGAGCACGGTCAGCGTGGTGATCCCCTGCTACAAGTACGGCCATTTCCTGGCCGACTGCGTCAAGAGCGCCCTGGACGAGCAGGAGGGCGTGGACGTCCGGGTGCTGATCATCGACGACGCCTCGCCCGACGACTCCGCGGACGTGGCGCGCGCGCTGGCGGCGGCCGACCCGCGGATCGAGGTGCGGGTCCACGAGCGCAACCAGGGGCACATCGCGACCTACAACGAGGGCCTGCTGGAGTGGGCCGACGGAGACTACGTCGCCCTGCTCTCGGCCGACGACCGGCTGGTCCCCGGGGCCCTGGTGCGCGCCGCCGCCCTGCTCGACGCCCATCCGGAGGCCGGTTTCGCCTACGGCAGGCCGCTGCGCTTCCTGCACGGCGGCCCGCTGCCGGCGGCCCGTACCCGGTCCACCGGCTCGGTGGTCTATCCGGGGCGGTGGTGGCTGGACCGGCGGTTCCGGGAGGGCACCGGCTGCATCACCTCGCCCGAGGTGGTCGTCCGTACCAGCCTCCAGCGCAAGGTCGGCGGCTACGATCCGGAGCTGCCGCACGCCGGCGACATCGAGATGTGGATGCGGCTCGCGGCGCACGCCGACGTGGGCTACATCGAGGGGGCCGACCAGGCCTTCTACCGCGTCCACGGCAACAACATGTCCACGACGGACTTCGGCGGGCAGCTCGACGACCTGCGCCAGCGCCTCGTCGCCTTCGACTCGGTGCTGGTCAAGTGCGGCGATCTGCTCCCGGGGGCCGACCGGCTGGCACTGGCGGCGCGCACCCGGCTCGCCCGGTACGCGCTGCGGCGCGCCTACCGGGCGTACGACCGGGGCCGCACCGCGGTGGTGCCGGTCGACGAGCTCGTGGAGTTCGCGGCCGAGTGCCTGCCCGACGGCTACACGTCGCTGGGCGAGTACCGGGCGCTGCGGCTGCGCCGGCGGATCGGTCCGGGCGTGATGCCCTACCTTCAGCCGCTCGTGCTGTCGGCGGTCGCCGACCGGGGGCGCGAGTGGCTGTGGTGGCGGTCCTGGAAGCGCCGAGGGATCTGATGCCCCGTCTCCACCGGTTCCACCGGCGGGTCCTCGGGACCGGTGTCGGCGCTCTCGCGCCGGCGCCGGTTCCGGCGTGTCAGGAGCCGGTCGGTCCACAGGGTCGCGGCCACACCGGCGACCACCGCCAGCAGGGCGGCTCCGGCCAGGGACCGCATCCGGTCCCCGGTCCGCGCGACGGCGTGCGGCTGGACCAGCAGGTCCACGCTCATCCGTGCCGCGTCCGGGATGCCCTGCTGGGTCTGGAGTTCGTTCAGGTGCCGGGTGTAGACCTCGATGATCTTCCGTACGGAGGCGTCGGCCACGTCGGGGTCGGAGTGCTCCACCTGGATCTGCAGCGAGGGGATCAGGTGGCGCGGGGTGACGCTGGTGCCGCTGTTGCGCGGTGTCATGCGGTACGCGCCGCCGACCCCCGCCGCCTTGAGCTCGGCCGCGCCCGCGGGCGAGTCCAGCTGCTGCACGACGGCGTACGAGACGGCGGCGAGCGGGGGCTGGAGGTTCGCGAGCTGGTTCGGCTGCCTGCTGGTGACCGGCGGCTTGAGCACCACGATCGCGGAGCTGAGGTGGACCGGTTCGGGCCGCAGCACGGCCGCCGCTCCGGCGGCCGCGAGCAGCGCGGCCACGACCAGGACGTACCAGCGCCGACGCAGCGCGCGGACCAACTCACCAGGCGACACGGGGATCCTTTCCTTCATGTCCGATCTTTGCAGGACCCGGGTAGGTCCGCCATCAAATCCGTTACCCGGCAGGGGTGTTCGTGAGCATTCGTGAATTGGGTGCTGTGCTGCGCCGGCGCTGGTACGTGATCGTGCCGGCGATCCTGCTCAGCCTGCTGGCGGCGCTGCACCTGTACCGGTCGGTGCCGGTGGCGTACCAGTCGCAGAGTTCGGTGGCGCTGCTGGACTCCTCGGCGGCCTCCAAGCTGCCGCCCTCCTTCGGCAATCCCATCTCCAACGCCGGCGGCGCCCTGGTGGTGACCGCGGACGTGCTGATCAGGACGCTGTCGGGGGCGGACTCCGCCCGTGAGCTGCACAGCCTGGGCGTGACCGACCCCTACACCGTCGGGTTCGCCGCGAACACCTCCGGCCCGCTGCTGACGCTGACGGTCACGGGCACCGACCGGGAGAAGGTGCTGGAGGAGACCAACATCCTGACCGGCTTCGCCGGGGAGCAGCTCAACGCGCTCCAGGCCGCGGCCAAGGTGCAGCCCGCCTACATGGTGCAGACCGCGCCGGTGGTGCTGCCGCAGACCCCGGTGCCGCAGCTCAAGAGCCGCTACCAGCAGGTGCTGGGGGTCCTGATCGTCGGCGTCGGCAGCGGGTTCACCCTCTCCTTCGTCGCGGACGCGCTGCTGGCCGCCCGGCGCCGCCGGCGGGAGCGCTCCGCCGAGGAGTCCGGCGGGCCGGGCCGGGCCGGCCGGCGCAGGTCCCGGGGGCGCCATGTGGACGCCACGGCGCTGCTCACCGGCTATCTGGCGCTGGCGTTCTTCATCCCGTCGAACCTGACGCTGCCGGGCCTGGGCGGGGTGGGGACCCCGGCCAACGTGTTCGCCCTGCTGGCCATGTTCTGGTATCTGGCGACGTGGCTCGCGGGACGGATCCGGCCGGCTCCCGGAACCCGGCTGCCGCGGGTGGCGATGTGGCTGCTGGCCGTCTCGGTGCTGGCCTCCTACATCGCGAACGCGGGGCGCGGGAGCGTGCGCAAGGAGCTGCTCGGGG
Organism: Streptomyces erythrochromogenes; assembly: GCF_040684695.1. GTDB lineage: Bacteria > Actinomycetota > Actinomycetes > Streptomycetales > Streptomycetaceae > Streptomyces > Streptomyces erythrochromogenes_C. The sequence goes on along the minus strand of NZ_JBFBGM010000022.1, from coordinate 119,997 downwards.
CCGACCGCGGGCTGATCGCGCTGATGGTGTGGGTCTCGCTGGTGGTGCTGGTCTCCGCCGGCATCCAGGACCGGGCGCGCCTGGACGTGCTGCTGCGCCGCGCCGTGGTGATGGGCACGGTCGTGGCGGCCATAGGGTTCTACGACTTCTTCACCGCGACGAACATCGCCGACAGCATCAGCATCCCGGGGCTGTCGTCGAGCGTCCCCCAGATCACGACCCTGGACCGCGGGGCGTTCACCCGGCCCCGGTCCACGACGGCGCAGCCGCTGGAGTTCGGCGGGATGCTGGCGCTGCTGCTGCCCTTCGCCGTGCAGCAGGCCTTCGATCCGGTGCGGCGCCATCTGAAGGCCTGGCGCCGTTGGGGGCCGGTGGCGCTGATGGGCGGGGCGCTGCCGCTGACGGTGTCGCGCACCTCGATCATCGGGGCGCTGATCGTGATCCTGGTGATGGTGCCGCGCTGGAAGCCCGCGCGGCGGTGGACCGCGATCGGTGTGCTGGTGGGCGCGGTGGCCTGCTTCAAGGTGATCATCCCCGGGCTGATCGGCACCATCACCGCCCTGTTCGCTTCCTTCCTGTCGAACTCCGACAGCAGCACGCAGGCCCGTACGGTCAAGTACAGCGCGATCGTCCCCTACCTGGACGAGCGGCCCCTGTTCGGGCGGGGTCTGGGCACGTTCATTCCTGAGCTCTACTTCTTCACCGACAACCAGTACATGCTGACCCTCGCCGAGATGGGGTTCCTGGGGCTGCTGGCGCTCCTGTTCCTCTTCCTGGCCGGCATCCACCAGGGCGGGGCGATCCGCCGGCTGGCCGTCGGCGAGTCCGACCGGGAGCTGGGGCAGGCGTTCTTCGCCTCCGCCCTCGTCGCCCTGGTCGTCAGTGCCACTTTCGACGCACTCAGCTTCCCGATGTTCGCCGGGATGTTCTTCCTGACGATCGCCGCCGGAGGCAGTTACCTCGGCTTCATCCGGCGCGCGGCGCCGAAGCCCCGATCCGTGGAGTTCCCATGTCTTCCCGCCGATCAGCATCCCCCGACCCCCTCGCGGGCACCGGCTCCGGCCCGGTAGCGGTCCTCGTCGTCACCTGGAACAGCGCGGAGGTCCTGCCGGAGTTCCTCGCCTCGCTGCCGAAGGGGATGGCCGGGCTCGACTGGCGTCTGGTCGTCGCCGACAACGACTCCGCCGACGGCACGGTGGAGGTGGTCCGCTCGCTGGCCCCGGACGCGACGGTCGTCCAGACCGGACGCAACGCCGGGTACGCGGCCGGGGTGAACGCCGCTCTGGCGGCCGCGGCCGCGTGGGAGGGCGGCTTCCGGGCGGCCCTGGTGTGCAATCCGGACGTCCGGATGCGGGAGGGCTGCGCCGGGCTGCTCGTGGACGCGCTGGGCGAGGTGCGGCCCGGCGGCACCCGGGTCGGGATCAGCGTCCCGCTGCTGTACGAGGAGGACGGCCGGACGCTGCTGCACTCGCTGCGCCGCGAGTCCAGCGTGACCCGGGCGCTGGGCGAGGCGGTGATCGGCAACCGCCGGGCGGGCCGCTTCCCGCACTGGAGCGAGCTGGTCACGGACCCGGCCGCCTACGGGCGGGAGACGGTGGCGGACTGGGCGACCGGCGCGCTGATGGCGCTGTCCGGGGAGTGCCTGGCGGCGTGCGGGCCGTGGGACGAGTCGTTCTTCCTGTACTCGGAGGAGACCGAGTACTGCCTGCGGGCCCGGGACCTGGGCTTCGTGACCCGGCTGGAGCCCTCGGCCTCGGCCACCCACCTCGGCGGGGACTCCCGGGTGTCGCCGCGGCTGTGGAGCCTGCTGACGGTCAACCGGGTGCGTCTGTTCCGGCGCCGTCACGGTCTGGCGGCCACCACCGCGTTCCGGGCGGCGGTGCTGCTGCGCGAGTCCTCGCGGGCCGTGCTGGGCCGCCCGGCGAGCCTGGCGGCGGCCCGGGCCCTGGCCGGCCGCCCGGCGCCGCACGGTGCCCCGTAGCGTGGTGTCACAGATGCGGGTCGGCCGGTGTCCTGTGGGCGTACCCCTGGAACCGGAGGAGACGCCATGAGCGAGGACGGCGCCGGCGCGGCGACCGAGACCTTCGTCGCGCACCGCAATCTGCTGTTCACCGTGGCCTACGAGATGCTCGGTTCGGCGGCCGACGCGGAGGACGTCCTCCAGGAGACCTGGCTGCGCTGGGTGGAGGTCGATCTGGAGCAGGTGCGCGACCGGCGCGCGTACCTGGTGCGGATCACGACCCGGCAGGCGCTGAACCGGCTGCGCGCGATGAGCCGCCGCAAGGAGGCGTACGTCGGGTCCTGGCTGCCCGAACCGCTGCTCACCGCGCCGGACGTGGCCGAGGACGCGATGCTCGCGGAGAGCGTGTCGACGGCGCTGATGCTCGTCCTGGAGACGCTGTCGCCGACGGAGCGTGCCGTCTTCGTGCTGCGGGAGGTCTTCGACGTGGGCTACGAGGAGATCGCGGCCGCGGTCGGCAAGAGCTCGGCGGCGGTCCGCCAGATCGCCCACCGCGCCCGGCGGCACGTCGACGCGCGGCGGCCGCGGCAGGCGGTCTCGGCCGCCCAGACGCGGGCGGCGCTGGAGTCCTTCCGCAGTGCGCTGGAGTCCGGCGATCCGCAGGACCTCCTCGCCGTCCTGGCTCCCGACGTGGTCCTGGTGGCCGACGGCGGCGGCATCAAGCAGGCGGCGCTGCGGCCGATCACCGGTGCCGAGAAGGTGGCCCGGTTCATGGCGGGCGGGATCGGCAGGAACAACAGGAAGGACGTCGCGATGTCCTTCGAGCCGACGGTGGTCAACGGCAACCCGGCCCTGGCGGTGCACCTGGGCGGGGAGTTCGACGGGATCATGACCTTCCGGGTCGAGGACTCCCGTATCACCGGCCTCTACTACGTCCGCAACCCGGAGAAGCTGGCCCGTGTCGCGTCGGAGATCCCGCTGGCCCTGCGGTGAGGCCGGCCGTCCCCGCCCCTCCTCAGGCGCCGTCCCACGCGGTGTAGAAGCTGCCGGGGTTGACCAGGTAGCGGACGGTGGGGCGGGGCAGGTGGCGCACCTCGTGGTGGCGGGCGTAGCGGCGGATGAGTTCCCAGTCCTCGCGGGGCAGCACCTCGGGGGTGCGCCGCAGCCGGCTGAAGTGCAGGGCCCGGCTGCGGCGGGCCACGAAGGCGTTGGTGTCGAGGAAGGCCTCGTGGGCGGCGCGGCGGCGGTCGAAGGGCACCGACAGGACGTCGCGTTCGGTGCCGTCGGGCAGCACCCTGCGCAGTGCGGTGTAGACGGCGTCGGGTCCGCCGGGCGCGTCCAGTGCGGCCAGGGCGTGCTCCAGGTGGTCGGGCTCCCACAGGTTGTCGTCGTCGAGGAAGGCCACGTAACGGGAGCGGGTGAGCCGGATGCCGACGTTGCGCACGACTCCGGCGGTGGCGGTGTTGCGGGCCAGGGAGACGGCGAACAGGCGCGGGTCGCAGGGCAGTTCGGGCAGGCCGGCGCCGTCGTCGACGACGATGACCACCTGGTCGGCGACGGTCTGCGCCAGGGCGGAGCGGACTGCGGCGCGCAGCGCGTCGGGGCGGCGGTGGGTGGCGATCACGGTGGCGACCCGGGCGTACGGCGGCCGGCCCAGGACGGCGGCGAGGCGCGTGGTCTCGGCGTCCTCGAAGCGCCTGAGCCGTACGGCGGAGGGCAGGAGCAGGAGTTTGTTGCGGGCCTCGAAGAGCACCAGCCAGCCGAAGGCCCGCTTGAGCAGTTCCCAGGGGGCCCGGGCGATACGGCGCATGTCGCTCTCTCCGTGTGGGGTCGGGGGTCAGGAGGCGGGTTCCACGGGACGGCCGTCGGACATGCGGTTGTCCTTCCACACGTTCCCGGCGCCGCCCGCGTTCCAGGCGGTGACCGGTCCGTAGGCGCCACTGGCCGGGTGGTACTGGGTGGAAAAGACGTTGCCGGTGACCCGGATGCCGGTGGCGCCCGGGCCGCCGCCGTAGAGTGCGTAGGCTCCGCCGGCCAGCCAGTTGTCCTCGACGACGACGGAGGAGACGACCCCGGTGTCGGCGAAGAGGCCGACGGCGGCGGTGGAGCCCTTGTCGACGGGGGTGGAGTTGAGCAGGGTGTTGTGCCGGATCGTGAGCCGGCCCTTGTTGCCGCCGCCGCTGATGACGGCGTCGATGTGCTGCCATTCGCCGCCCTGGTTGCGGAAGGCGACGAGGTCGTGGACGTAGTTGTCGTGCAGGTCGCCCTGGCCCATGGACAGGGCGTTGCCGAACACGGAGATGTCGCACCAGCCGACCTCGATGGAGCTGCCGCCCATGTTCGAGACGGCGTAGTTGACGCCTCCGTTGTCGGGGCCCTTGCCCGGTACGGCGGTGATGGTGGTGTGCAGGACCTTGAGCCCGCTGAAGCCGGGGCGCAGGTTGACGCCCCACCAGTTGGTGGAGGTGATCCGGCTGTCGATGATCGTGACGTCGTTGGCGTAGACGTCGAGCGAGCCGCGGATGTCCCAGCCCTTGATGACCGTGCCGTCCTTCTTGATGGACATGTTGCCGGTGTCGTGCCGTTCGAGGGCGATCCGCGGTCCGGTGCTGTTCGCGTCGGGGTATCCGCAGGCCCCGGGTGAGGTGCAGGCGGTGGCGGAGGCGGCGGGCGACGGTTCGCCCGTTCCCGGCGGGGCCGTCGGGGAGGGTGTGGCCGTCGGGCCCGGTGTGGTGGTGGGAGCGGGCGTCGCCGTATCGGGCAGGGCGCCCGAAGGCGCCGCGGAAGGCGCGGCCTTCGGGTCGCTCACGCCGGTGCGGTCGGCGTCGTAGAGGGTGAGGACGACGGCCAGGACCACCCCGGCGAGCAGCCACGCCACGAGGCGCCTTCGGTTCCGTAACATGGCCGGTCGCCTATCCTCGGAGCGTTTTTCGGGCGGGCAGGAGGCACACGGCGTACACCAGGGTGCCGGCGGCCGCGGTGGCCAGGAGCGCGGGCACGGAGTCGCCGAGGTAGCGCTCCAGTACGAGGAGCGCCGCGGCCATCACGGCTCCGCCGAGCAGCGGCCAGACGCAGGCCCGGACGAGGGTGCCCAGGGGGATGCCGCCGCGGTGCAGGGCGAGGAGGAACACCGGGACCACCACGGCCCCGGCGACCACGACGTGGCCCTGGGCCACGCCGACGATGCCGCCGCCGCGGGCGCCGATCACCAGGGCCGGGATCAGCAGGACGAGCCACAGGCCCTGGACGGCGATGAGCGAGCTGCGCCGGCCGATGGCCACCAGGCAGTCGTAGGCGAGTTCGCAGCCGATGCGGACCAGGCCCAGGGCCATCAGCCAGGGCAGGGCGCCGGCCGCGGGCAGCCAGCGTTCGCCGTAGACGAGCCCGATGACGGGTGCGGCGAGGGCGGCCAGCAGGACGCAGAGGGGGACGGTGGCCGCGGTCACCACGCCGAGGGCGCGGGCGAATCCGGCGGCCAGGGCCTGTGGTGTGTCGGCCAGCCGGGAGAAGCCGGCGAAGGAGACGCGGCGGGCGGCTTCGGAGATGATGCGGACGGGCCAGCCGGAGATGTTGAAGGCGAGCACGTAGAAGCCGAGGGCGAGGGGGTCCAGGGTGGAGCCCACGACCATGGTGTCCACGTTGACCACGCCGAGGGCGAGCATGCTGGCCCCGGCGAGCGGCAGGCCGAACTTCAGCAGGGCGCGGGCCTGTTCCCGGTCCCAGCCGAACCTCAGGGTGCCGGGAGCGGCGAGGCAGCAGCCGATGAGGGCGGCGACGTTGCCGACGACGGATCCCCAGGCGAAGCTCATCGCGCCCCAGCCCTGGACGGCCAGCAGCAGGGTCACGGCGGTGCTGAGGACGAAGTTGAGGCCGTCGACCGCCATCCTGCGGCCCTGGGCGAACTCGCGTGTGAGGAAGCCGGCCGGTACCTGGGAGAGTCCGTCGAGGACCACGCACAGGCACATGACCCGCAGGACCCCGGAGGCTTCGGGTGAGCCGAGCACGTCGGCGACGGCCGGGGCGGTCAGGAAGAGCACGGCGTAGAGCAGGCAGCTGGAGGCGGCGCTCAGGGTCAGGACGGTGGGGGCGAAGCGGCGCGGGTCGCCCTCCCAGCGGACGATGGCGAGGGAGACGCCGAGTTCGTTCGCGGAGAGCAGGACGAGCAGGACGGTCTGGGCGATGCCGTACACGCCCCAGGCCTCGGGCCCGAGGAAGTAGCGGGCGAGGACGATGCCGGTCGCGAAGTTGCCCAGGCGCATCACGACGGTGTTGATCAGGCTCCACTTGGCGGCGGAGCCGACCTTGCGCCCCAGGGAGGGCGCCGCGGGGGCGGTCTGCGTGCTCGTGCCGGTGTCGGTCACGTCGCCCCCGCCCCGCCCGGGCCGACCGTGCGCAGGGCCATGGTCTCGTCGGTCGCGCCGGCTGCCGCGCCGACGGGTACGGGAGCCTGCGTGGCGGTGGGCGTCCCGGCGGGGGCCGGGCGGTTCTTCCCGCGCGGGGTGCGCCTGCGGGCCTCCACGAAGAAGACGGCGACCAGGCTGAGGACGAAGCCCAGCGCGCCCACCATCACGATGTACTGGATGCGGGTCTTGGTCTGTGCCTCCGGCTTCTGCGGGGGCACGATCGTCGCCATCCGGATCATGGCCTCGGGGGCCACGGACTGCTGGGTCTGGAACTCCTTGAGCCGCTTGTCGGCGTAGCCGGCGAGGAGTTCGTCGGACTTCAGGACGGCCGCCGGGTCGGTGCCGGTGACGGTCAGCCACATGAAGGGGCCCTGGGCGTTGTCGGCGATCTTCACTTCGTGCTTGCCGGTGACGCCGAGGGCCTTCAGGTCGGCCTTGGCCCCGTCCGAGTTGAGGTTGCGGGCGAGGCCGTCGGCCATGCCGGTCAGCGAGGCCTGCGTGCTGAGGAAGGGGTTTCCGTCGAAGGCCTCGGTGGCCTTCGACGAGTTGAGCAGCGTGACGGTGCTCTGCGACTGGTACTCCACCGGGATCAGCAGGTGCACGGCGGTGGTGAGTGCCGCCGTCAGCAGCAGTCCGGGCAGCAGCACGTACCAGCGCCTGCGCATGACCCGCCATATCTCGGCGAGATCCATGGTCTTCCCCCTTGTTGCGGATGTTTCCGGTTACTGCGGTCCGTGCCCGGCGGCCGGCACGAGGTCGGTGGGTCTGGGCCGGGTGCGGGCCGTGCCGCCGTCGAGGAGGACGGCGGCGATGCGCTCGCTGGCGCGGCCGTCCCACAGGGCGGGGCAGCGCGGTGCGGGCGGGGTGTCGAGGACCTGGTCGACGGTGGCGACGATCCGGTCCGGGTCGGTGCCGGCGAGGACGTTGGTGCCCTCTTCGACGGTGACGGGGCGCTCGGTGTTCTCCCGGAGGGTCACGCAGGGCACGCCCAGCGCGGTGGTCTCCTCCTGGACGCCGCCGGAGTCGGTGAGGACCAGGCGGGCGGAGTCCTGCAGGGCGATGAAGTCGAGGTACCCCGCGGCCGGTACGAGCCGGATGCCGTCGGGGACGCCCAGGTCGGCCAGCCGCTCGGCGGCCCGCGGGTGCACGGGCAGCAGCAGCGGGCAGCGGCCGGCGATCTCGCCGAGGGCCTTGAGCAGGCCGCGCAGCGCGCCGGGGTCGTCCACGTTGGCGGGCCGGTGCAGGGTGACCAGGCCGTACTCGCCGCGGGTCAGGCCGTAGCGGTCCAGGACGTCGGACTGCCGGGCCCGGTCCAGGTTGGCGAGGAGGGTGTCGATCATGACGTTGCCGACGACGTGGATCTGGTCCTCGCGGTAGCCCTCCGCGCGCAGGTTCACGGCGGCGTCGGGCGAGGGGGCCAGAAGGTAGTCGCTGACGCGGTCGGTGGCGACCCGGTTGACCTCCTCGGGCATGCTCCAGTCGCGGCTGCGCAGCCCTGCTTCCACGTGGGCCAGCAGCGGGCCGGCCTTGGCGGTCACCAGGGCGCAGGCGAGGGTGGAGTTGATGTCCCCGACCACCACCACGGCGTCCGGGGCCAGTTCGTCGAGCAGCGGCTCGAAGGCGGCCATCACCCGTCCGGTCTGCTGGGCGTGGCTGCCCGATCCGGCGCCGAGGTACCGGTCGGGCGGCCGGATGCCGAGGTCGCGGAAGAACACGTCGTTCATGGACTCGTCGTAGTGCTGTCCGGTGTGGACGAGGACCACCTCGGCGCCGCGGCGCTCCAGTGCGTCCATCACCGGTTTGATCTTCATGTAGTTGGGGCGCGCCCCGGCGACGCAGACGATCCTGGTCATGGGTTCAGAGCACCTCCACCTTCGGTCCGGTCATGCGGTTGCGGGTGTCGAGCACGAAGGAGGCGTGCTCGGTGATCATCTGGTAGTCGAAGGAGTCGTGGTCGGTGAGCAGGACGACGACGTCGGCGGCGGCCAGCTCCTTGCGGGTGGCCTCGACCCGGGCGAGGCGGGCGTCGACCTTCACGCTCTCGACCACGTGCGGATCGACGGCGCGGACCTTGGCCCCCATGTCGAGGAGCAGCTGAGCGATGCGTACGGCGGGCGATTCGCGGGCGTCGCCGGTGTTCTTCTTGTACGCGAGGCCGAGCAGGAGGATCCGTGAGCCGTTGACGGAGCGGCGCTTGGCGTTGAGGGCGTCCATCACGCGGCGCGTCACGTATTCGGGCATGTGGTTGTTGATGTCGTTGGCGAGTTCGACGAAGCGGAAGTTCTGGCCCAGTTCGCGCTGGACCCGCCAGTTGAGGTACGAGGGGTCGATGGGCAGGCAGTGCCCGCCGACGCCCGGGCCGGGGGTGAACTTCATGAAGCCGAAGGGCTTGCTGGAGGCGGCCTCGATGGACTGCCAGACGTCGATGTCGAGGTGGCGGGCGAACATGGCGATCTCGTTGACGAGGGCGATGTTCACGTGCCGGAAGGTGTTCTCCAGCAGCTTCGCCAGCTCGGCCTCCTTGGGCGAGCGCACCGGCACGGTGGTGTCGACGAGCTGCCCGTAGAAGGCCTCGACGGCCTTCAGGGAGGCGGCGTCGACGCCGGAGACGACCTTGGGCGTCTGCTGGAAGCCCCAGACGGTGTTGCCCGGGTCGATGCGCTCGGGGCTGTATCCGAGGTGGAAGTCGGCGCCGGCGGTGAGTCCGGAGCCGTCCTCCAGGATCGGGGCGAACAGCTCCTCGGTGGTGCCCGGGTAGGTGGTGGATTCCAGGATCACGGTCGCACCCGGGCGCAGGAAGCGGGCCAGGGTGTGGGCGGACTCCTCGATGTAGCGCAGGTCGGGAGCCCCGTCCTGTAAGGGGGTGGGGACGGTGACGACGGCGACGTCGAAACCGCCGCAGTCCCGGGCGAGTTCGCTCGGGCGGTAGGTGCCGCGCTCCAGGGCGCGGGCGAGGCGTTCGGAGGTGACGTCCTCCACGTACGACTCTCCGGCGGCGAGGCTCTTGACCCGCCGCTCGTCGACGTCGTAACCGATCACCTGGTGGCCGACCTCGGCGGCCCTGATGGCCAGCGGAAGTCCGACGTATCCCTGTCCCACGACGACGACGCGCATCAGCAGTGACTCCTGTTCGCGGAACCGGCAGACGGTGTGCGGTGGATGAGCTCCCGGACCGTCATGGCGAGGAAGGCGGCATTGGTGGTGAGGTAGCGCTTGCCGAGGCGGCGCGGTTCCTGGAGGGTCCGGTAGAACCATTCGAGGCCCATGCGCTGCCAGACGAGCGGGGCCCGCTTGGTGATGCCGGCGAGGATGTCGAAGGAGCCTCCGACGCCGTGGACGACGTGGGCGCCGGTGCGCTTGCCGTAGCCGGCGGTGAAGATCTCCTTCTTGGGCGAGGTCATGCCGAGGAAGAGCAGGCGGGCGCCGCTGTCGGCGACACAGTCGGCGATCTCCTCCTGGTCGGCGTCGCCGAAGTAGCCGTTGCGGCTGCCGGCGACCCGCAGTCCGGGGAAGCGTTCGGAGATCTGCCCGAGCATCATCTCCAGCACTTCCTGCTGGGCGCCGAGGAGGTAGACGGGGATGTCCGCGACCTCGGCGGCGGCGAGGAGACGCATGAACAGGTCGATGCCTGCGACCCGTTCGGGCAGCCGGACGCCCAGGACACGGCCGGCCCAGACCACGGCCTGGCCGTCGGCGAGGACGAGGTCGCAGCCTGCGACGGCTTCGGCGAGGGCCGGGTCGCGCCGCATGTTGACGAGCTTGGCGGCGTTGACCATGCCGATCTCGATCTGCTCCCCGCGCCGGACGGCGTCCAGGCAGCGCTGGACGGTCTCGTCCATGGTCAGGGGGTCGAGTGCGACCCCGAAGAGGGTGTGACGGGTCATCTCTGCGGCCCCCCGAGCCAGGCGAACAGCATCCAGCCGAACTCGTACGGACGGCACTCGCGGTCCACGGCGCGGGGGCGGAAGAGCACGTCCAGGGGTGCGAGCCTGGCGTGCGGGGCGACCCTGGTGGTGAGCCCGCGGGCGGCCCGGACGGCCTTCTTGGGGTCGCCGCGGTAGACCTTGCGCCAGGTGAGGCCGAGGTCCTCCCGGATCATCGGCTCGCGCGGGGTCCCGGTGGGTCCGGCGAGTTCGGGGACCTCCGTCATCCAGCGCAGTCCCCGGCGGATCGCCGCGCCGAAGTCGGTGCCGCCGGCCTCGGCGAGGTCGAACAGGGCGGTCGGGGCCATCGCGTGCTGGTGCACGCTGTAGACGGGGTAGCCCTCGATCACGCCGCCCTCGCGGGCGTCGTAGTGCCACCACCACTGTCCGCCGTCGCCCTGGAGGTCGACGATGCGGGCGGCGCAGGCGTCGGCGGCCGCGAGGGCCTCCGGGTCGTCGCCGCTCGCGTGCAGCCGGGCGAGGGCCTGCAACGGGTAGGTCTGGTCGGCGAAGCAGGCCACGTGCGCGCGGTAGCCGGGCACCAGTCCCGGGCCGGTGGCGTGCGGGAACAGCGGACTGCTGCCGGTCCGGGCCGCCAGCAGGCGGTCGCGGGCGGCCGCGAGGCGTTCCTCGATGTCCACGGCGCTGCGCGCGGCCGCGAGGGCGGAGAGCACCCAGGCCGCCTCGACCGTGTACTGCGGCCGTCCGTGCAGGTCCAGGGCGGCGACCCGGTCCAGGGCGTCGGACAGTTTGGGGTGGCCGGTCTCCGCGGCGGCCCAGGCGATGAGCGCCGCGTCGCCGAGGTTCACCACCCCGGGCAGCCTCTCCACGAGCAGTCCGGTGAACTCCTCGGCGCTGCGTCCGCCGAACAGGGCGCGCTGCCGTTCCTCGGGCAGGAACCGGGCACCCAGTGCGGTGATGGCCGCGTACCGGGTGCTGGTCCCCCGCAGTTCCAGGCGGCGGGTGCCCTCGGGCGAGACCGCTCCGGCCCTGGTGAAGACGAAGGTCTCGGCCTCGGGCAGATACATGGCGGGCAGACCCGCCTCGGCCAGCCCGAGCAGCCGCTGCGCCAGCGCGTGCAGCGTCGGGTCCTCTTCGGCCAGTGCTCCTAATCGTGTGATGGTCATCGGGTCCCCACCCCGACGCCCCGGGTGCCGCTCGCACCCCGCATGTCCGAGCTCTTCGGCTCCAACACACCTACCCCCTCTGATCGCTCCTCGGACGGACCTGGCGGTCGTCATTCCGCGGAGGGGGACTGCGCGTGACGGCGCCCGTGCCCGCGGCGTTGCGACGCCGCGGGCACGAGCCGTCCCAGGCTGCCGTCTGGATCCCCCCAGCGATGCCTCGGACCGGGACACGCGCGCACGGCAGTGTCGGCGGGCACGGTGGAACCGTGCTCCGCCGGGCGCTGCCCGCGGTGCCCTCGTCGTACACAACCCCCCACTGAACAAGGCCTGTTGCCTGCTCAGATCCCGTGTGCAGGGACACGTTATGCCCACGGATGTTCATTGATTGTGGTTTTGAGGAAATGCTTGTGGCCTAAATTGCCGACATTCCGTCAGTTGCGCTCGACGAGCGTGCCGTCCTTCTCGTCGTGCAGCGCCCCCGTGCGCGGACACTCCCACGTGCCCGGCTCGCCGTCGCGCTCCACCAGCCGGACGCCGGCCCGGCCCACCCAGCCGATCCGGCGGGCCGGCACCCCGGCCACGAGCGCGAAGTCGGGCACGTCCTTGGAGACCACCGCCCCGGCCGCGACGAGGGCCCAGCGCCCGACGCGCACCCCCGCCACGCACACCGAACGGGCCCCCAGCGAGGCACCCTCGGCCACCACGACCCCGGCGGCCTCCCAGTCGCCGTCGCGTTTGATCCTGCCGTCGGGGTCGACCGCGCGCGGGTAGAAGTCGTTGGTGAGGACGGCCGCCGGGCCGATGAACACCCCGTCGCCGAGCTCCGCCGGCTCGTACACGAGCGCGTAGTTCTGGAGCTTGACGTGGTCGCCGATCCGTACGCCCGGCCCCACGTACGCGCCGCGCCCCACGATGCACCCGCGGCCGAGCCGGGCCTCCTCGCGTATCTGTGCCAGATCCCAGATCGTGGTCCCCTCGCCGAGCTCGGCGCTCTCGTCGACCTGCGAGGTGGGCTGAATGCGGACACTCACGGCACGGTCCCCTATCGGTTCGTGAGACGTACGGCGCACAGACGTGCGAAGGCACGGACGTCCGGGTGTTCAGACGTTCCGGTGCTCAGGCGTACGGAAGTACGCGCCGAGCATATGCGCCCGCGGGCCGCTCCACCCGTGGATCAACCGACTGTTCATCCAACGCACTTGGGAGTCGTCACAGGAGGCGTTCGGGAACCGGGACCGCGGGGGCGGCGTGCACGCGCAGCCGCCCGCCGGACGAGCGGAACTCCACCTCTCCCATGGGGTCGGCCGTGACCTCGCCGACGACGGCGGCCAGCCGGCCGCGGGGGTGGGCGTGCAGGGCCGCCAGCACCCGGGCGGTACGCGCGGGCGGGACGAACAGGCACAGGCACCCGGCGCACGCCGCGTCCAGGGGAGCGAGGCCCCGGGCGCCGAGGGCCACGCGGGCCTCGTGGCGTACGGGCAGGGCGGACTCCTCGACGCGCAGCGTCAGGCCGCGGCCCGCCGCGGTCTGGCGCAGCACCTCCGCCAGGCCTCCCGCGACCACGGTCCGGGCGTGGCGGACGTCGGCGCGCACGGTGCGCATCAGGTCGGCCAGGGGGGCGCAGTCGCTGGGCACGTGGTGCTCGTAGCCGAGGCCGTCGCGCAACGAGACCAGGTGGGCGGCGTGGCTGCCCAGCGGCCCGGTCACCACGATGCGGTCCCCCGGCCGGACCGCGTGGAGCTCCAGGGCGGGCCCGGCGCCCGGCACCCCGAACGCGGTCGTGGTGACGAAGACCCGGTCCGCCTCGCCCGCGCGGACGACCTGGGTGTCCACCGCGGCGACGGCGACCCGGGCCTCGGCGGCCGCGGTGCGCACCGATGCGGTCAGCCGGTGCACCAGTTCCAGCGGGAGGCCGGCCTCCAGCACGATGCCGAGGGCGACGTGCCGGGGCTCGGCGCCGGTGGCGGCCAGTTCGTTGACGGCTCCGCAGACGGCCACCCGGCCGATGTCGCCGTTGCCGAAGAAGGGCGGGTCGACGACGTAGGTCCCGGTGCGGACGACCAGGCCGCGGTCCGGGAGGAGTTCCTCCTCGACCAGGGCGCGCACGCCCGGGCCGAAACCGACCTGGGCCGCGTCCCATCCCTGTGCGTACGTCACGCCGCCCCCCGATGCGCCCGCCGGTTCATGATCGCCCCATCATCCTGCGCCCGGGGGGCCGCGCCTACCCGTGTCACGCGCGCGGCGGCCGTTCAGGGGTCGGTAGGGGCGGGCGGGCGGTCGTAGCCGCGCAGGAGGAGGACGGCGGCCGCGGTGGCGAGGGCCGGCAGGGCCGCGAAGCCGGCCAGCACGCCCAGTTCGGCGGTCGCGCTCTGCTGCGCGGCGCGGCCGGTGCCGGAGGAGGCGTAGCCGGAGAGCTGGAGCACGAGCCCGAAGAGGAAGGGGCCGGCGGCGATCCCGAGGCCCTCGCCGGTGGTGAACAGGCCGGACAGGACGCCCGCCCGGCCGCTCCCGTCCCGGCCGGCGCCGCCGCGTATCCCGTCGCGGGCGATGCACTGCGGCAGCATGGCGTACAGGAAGAGCAGCTGGCCGGCGTGGCCGGTGCCGGCGAGGGCCATGACGGCGAGGACGGCGGCGTGGGGCAGCCCGGGGGCGGCGAGGAGGAGCAGGCAGCCGGCGGCGAACAGCGCGGACGCCCAGCCGTAGCCGCGGCGGCCGCGCAGCCGTGACCAGAGCGGGACGGTCAGCAGGTTGGGGGCGACGAACGCGACGACGAGGGGGCCCAGCCCGGCGGAGTCGCGCAGCACGTGGTCGGCGAAGTACGGGGCGCCGGCGAGCAAGACGCCGGTGGCGGCCGACTGGACGACGGCGCACCACAGCAGCGCCCGGAAGGACGGGTCGGCGCGGGCGGCGGCAAACTGATCGCGCAGCCCCAGGGCGTGTGGAGCGGATCCCGCGGGCCGCACCCGTGCCCCGCGGCGCCGGGACTCCCCCGGGCCTCCGGGGGTCGGGGCTCCTCCCGGCGCGCTCCCGGCGCCCGGCGGGCGGCCGGACGGGGCGGAGGCGGAGACGGAGGCGGCACCGGCCGTGCCGGCGAAGACCCAGAGCGCGCCGAGGGCGATGACCACGGCGCCGAACGCCCCGGCCCAGCGGTGGCCGGCGAGACCGCCGCCTCCGGCGTCGATCAGGGCGGGGGCGGCGGCTCCGGTGACGAGGGCGGCCACCCCGATGACCGCGACCCGCCCGCCGACCAGGCGCATGCGGTCCTCGTCGCGGTCGGCGAGTTCGGCGGGCATGGCCACGTACGGCACCTGGAAGAAGGCGAACGCGGTGGCGGTGAGCAGGTATCCGGTCGCCGTGAACCACGCGCCCGCGGTGCCCGGCAGCGGACCCGCGAAGGTCAGCGCGAAGGCCGCGGCCATGGCGAGCCCGCCCAACAGGACGTACGGGCGGCGGGCGCCCCACCGGGTGCGCGTACGGTCGCTGGCCCGGCCGACCAGGGGGTTGAGCAGGGCGTCCCAGGCCTTGGGCAGGAACACGACCGCGCCCGCGAGCGCGGCGCCCACGCCGAGGGTGTCGGTGAGGTACGGGAGCAGCAGCAGGCCGGGGAGGGTGGTGAAGGTCGCGGTGACGAGGGAACCCGAGGCGTAGCCGAACCGCAGCCGGGCCGTCGGACCGGCCGGCCGCCCCGGTGCGGGCGGTGCCGTGCCTGCGGTGCGCACGGTCGCTGGGGTGGCCATCGGGGGCTCCCTTCCGGGATCGGGGAAAGCGGGGAACGCACGGGGGTACGGCGGAAGCGGCGGGTGCCGGGGCCCCGCGCCCGAAGGGTGGGGGTTGCCCCGAAGGGGCGGGGCCCCGGCCGTGTCCGTGAAGTCCCGCCGGTTTCCGGGGAACCCCACGGAAGCTCCCTGGCACCCACCCTCCGGCGTACGGCATGGACCGCGCTAAAGCCCCCTCCCGGTCGACGGGTCCGGCGGGCCGGACGAGTTCCTGCCATGCACTTTGCTGACACCGGCTCCGGCTGGCCGCCCGCTCCGCGGCCGCCCCACCATGGCTGCAGAGAAGGAGAGGGACATGACAGTCGACAACGGCACGACCTCGGCCCCCACCATCCATGGACATGCGACCGCGGGCACCCAGCACCTGATCCACCGTCCGCCCTCGCGGGCGTACTACGCCCTCGACGCACCCAGCCTCGGTGAGGAGAACTTCACCCTCGTCGGCGCGACCCCCGTCACTCACCCGCTCTTCAACGACGGTCCGGGCCGCTTCCACGACCTGCAGATCGCCACCGAGACGGTCCGCGAGATCGGCGAGTTCGTCGGCCACCGCTACTTCGGCGTCCCGGACGACCGGCCCGGCCTGTTCTACCGCTTCGCCCTCGACTTCACCGACCTCTCCGCCTGGCGCACGGACGCGGGCGTCCCCCGTCCCGTGCCGCTGGCCACCCACATCCGGGCCCGTCCGGCCAACGTCGTGGCCGAGGTGCCGCGCGGGCTGGACTTCCACCTCCAGGTGACCATCGACGGCCGCCCGTGCGCGACGGGCGCGGCCGGACTCGTCTTCCTCATGCCGAAGCTGTACCGCAAGCACGTGGAGCACTCCCGGCGGGCCCTGCAGGCCGCGCCGGAGATCGACGACGCTCCGGACGGTCCGCTGCGCCCGGCCGGCTCCGCCGAGGCGGGCCGCTGCGCGCCCGAGAACATCGTGATCAGCGAGCCGACCGACTTCTCGCGCGGCCGGCTGAGCACGTGGCTGCTCCCCACCCCAGTCAGCCCGGTGTTCACCGGCGAGGACGGCCAGTACTCCGGCCTGCACCTGCTGGAGGCGCTGCGCCAGACCTCGCTGGTCGCAGCGGGCCGCACGCACGGCCTGAGCTCCGCGCACAGCACGCTCGGGGCCTGCCGGATCCACTTCCGCGGGCCCGCGGAGCGCGAACTGCCGCTGCGCTGCGCCGCGGTGGCCGGCCCTCTCGGGCGCGACGACGAGGGCCGGCCGACCGTCGCGGTCACGCTCACCCTGACCCAGCGGCGGCGTGCGGTGGCCGAGGCCCGTACGACCGTGGTGCAGGACCACTGAGCACCATGCGCTTCGGGATCCTGGGCCCGCTGGAGGTCACCGGCGCCGCGGCGCCCGCGGACGGACACCGCGAGCCCTCGTACGCTCCGCAGGCCGCCAAGCTGCGGGTCGTCCTCGGCACACTGCTGCTCCGTGCGAACGAGGTCGTGTCGGTGGAGAGCCTCATCGACGAGCTCTGGCCGGACGCGCCGCCGCGCACCGCGACGACCACGCTCCAGGTGTACGTGTCCCACCTGCGCAAGACCCTCCAGAGCGCCGATCCCGAGGGCGGCCGCGAGGCCCTGGTCACCCGCCGCCCGGGATACCTGCTGCGGGTCGGCGCGGACGCCCTCGACGCGCTCGACTTCGAGGACCTGTACCGGCGCGGCCACCAGGCCCTGCAGACCTCGGACTTCGCCGCCGCGGCCGAACTGCACCGGCGGGCGCTGGCGCTGTGGCGCGGGCCGGTGCTGTCGGACACCCCGCACGGGCCGGTGCTGGAGGGCGCGGCCGTGCGGCTGGCCGAGGCGCGCACCGGCGCGCTCGACGAGCGGATCCGGGCCGAGCTGCACCTCGGGCTGCACCGCGAACTGGTCGCCGAGCTCCAGGAGCTGGTCGCCGAGCACCGGATGCACGAGGAGTTCCACACCCACCTGATGGTGGCCCTGTACCGGTGCGGACGGCAGGCCGAGGCCCTGCGGGTGTTCACGACGCTGCGGCAGACCCTGGTCGAGGAGCTCGGGATCGAGCCGGGGCCGTCGTCGAGCCGGCTCCACCGGCGCATCCTGGAAGGCGACCCGGCACTGGCGCGTGCCGGGGGCCGGGCCGCGGGTCCGCCCGCCGGACCGTCCACCGTGCTGGCGGGCCCGGCGGACCCGGCGGCCGTGACCGGCCGGGACCCGGGTCACGACGGGCGGCCCCCGGCCGCCGCGGACACCGGCTTCGGCCCGGTCGCGGGAGCCGGCGGCTGGTCCCCGGCGCTCGGCGCGCTGCCCGCCGCCGACCCCTGCTTCACCGGCCGCACGGAGGAACTGGCCGAGCTGGAGAGGCTGTTGCGCAGCGCTCCGGCGGGCGGCTGCGTCGCCGTGACGGGCATGCCGGGCGCGGGCAAGACCGCGCTGGCCGTCGAGACCGCGCACCGGGTCGCGGACGCCTTCCCCGACGGGCGGCTCTTCCTGGACCTGCGGGCCGGAGCCGGATCCGGCCCGCCACCCTCCGCCGGAGCGGTCCTGGACCGGCTGGCGCGCGCGTCCGGCGGACCCGGCGCCGCCCCCTCGGACGGCGCCGCGGCGGCCCCCCGGCTGCTGCTGGTGCTGGACGGGGTCGGCTCGGAGACCGACGTGCGGCCCCTGCTGCCCGCGCTGCGCGGCGCCGTGGTGCTGCTCGTGGCCCGGCGGGTGCCCGCCGGGCTCCCCGGGCTGCGGTCGGTGCTCCTCGGTCCCTGGCGCCCCGACGAGGCGCAGCGGCTCACCGGGCTGTTCACCGGACGTGCGGGGACCCGCGCGGGGGCGCTCGGCGTCGCGGCGGCGCCGGACGCCGGGCCGGGCCCCGGTCCCGACACGGTGGCCGAGATCGTCGAGCTGTGCGGGCGGCTCCCGCTCGCCGTGCGGACGGCCGCGGCCCAGCTCGCCGCCCGCCCGCACTGGACGGCCGCCGTCCTGGCGGACCGGCTGCGGGACGAGGGCGGGCGCCTGGACGTGCTGCGCACGGGTGACGTGGACGTCCGCTCGCGCCTCCTCGATGCCTACGAGGCGTGTTCCGACCCGCAGCGGCGGGCCTTCCGGCTGCTGTCCCTGCTGCCGCCCGGCCGGTTCGGTGCCCGGCAGGCCGCGGCCGCCCTCGACCTGACCGAGCCGCAGGCCGCCGCGGCCCTGGAGGCGCTGGCCGACGAGCGGCTGGTGGCCGTGGACCGCGACGGCTGCCGCCTCCCGGAACTGCTGCGGCTGCTGGCGGTGGAACGGCTGGCCCTGGAGGAACCGCCCGAGGTGGTGCGGGCGGCGGCGGAGCGCGTGTGCCGGTCCTACGCGGACGCAGCCGCGGAGCCGGGCCGCGTCTCGGACGCGGGCGCGCGCGGGCTCGTACGGCTGGCCCGGACCGCGTACGGGGCGGGGCTGTGGACCCTGACCGTACGGCTGACGGACGCCCTGGCCGGGTGGGTTCCGGACGACGCGGAGGCCGTGTACGCCCTGGCCCTGGACGCGGCTCGGCGCTGCGCGGACCGTTCGGCGCAGGCGCGGATGCTGCGCGCGCTCGGTGAACTCGCCTGGCAGTACCGGCGCGTGGAGCGGGCGGACGAGCTGTTCTCGGGCGCCCTCGAACTGGCCCGGGAGGCCGGTGACGAGGAGGAGGCCGCACGCGCCCTGGTGGGCCTGGCCGAACTGCGGCTGGACGCCGGGGACTCGGCTCGGGCCGCGGCCCTGCTGGAGCCCGCGCTCGCCGCCCTGTCGGCGCCGGGCCGCACCCGGGGACGGTACGAGGCGAGCCGCGCGCGGGCCCTGCTGGCGCTGGCGCTGGAGGGCCGGGAGAGCGCCCGGGCCTGGTTCGGCGAGTGCCTGGAGCTGGCGGGCGCGCTGCGCGACCAGCGGCTGGAGGTGTACGCGCTGCGCTCGCTGCGCGCACTGAGCCTGCCGCCGCGGGGCGGCTCCGGCCCGGGGTCGCGGGCCGTGGAGATCCGCCCCGGCCTCTGGCGCATCGACCCGGCCGCCGTCCCCGCCCGACCCCTGTGAGAGGAGCACCATGAGCGCGATGGGCACCCTGCCGGCATCGCTCGGCCCGGTGACGGAGCTCGTCGGCCGGGAGTCCGAGGCGGCCATGCTGCGCGAGCGGCTGCGGGACCCGCTGGTACGGCTGGTCACGGTCACCGGCCGGGCCGGGGTGGGCAAGAGCCGGCTGGCGCTGGAGGTCGTACGGGAGATCGGCGGGGAGTTCGGCCGGGTGGAGGTCCTCGACGCCGGGGCTCCGGACACGCCTTCCGCGCTGGCCACGCTGGCCGGACCGGAAGGACCGTGTTCTGCGTCCGCGCGGGGCGGGGAGGCCGCCCGGCTCCTGGTCCTGCTCGACGGCTGCGACCACGAGGCGCGCGCGGGCGCCGCCGCGGCCCTGGAGGCCCTCTCCGGTGACCCTCGGACGGTGGTGCTGGCCACGGCCGTGGAACCGCTGGGGGTGTACGGGGAGTTGCTGCTGCCGCTGGCCCCGCTGGCGGTTCCGGGAACCGTGCCGGGTGCGGCCGGCGGCGCGGCCGGGGCCGATCCGCAGGAGCTCCGTGACGTGGCCTCGGTGGCGCTGTTCGTCCGCCGGGCCCGGGCCGTCGACCCGGCCTTCGCCCTCACCCTGGAGAACGCGGCGGCCGTCGCCGAGATCTGCACGCTGCTGGACGGTCTGCCGCTGGCCGTCGAACTCGCCGCGCGCCGACTGCGGCTGATGCCCCCGCACCTGCTGCCGGTACGGCTGCGGGAGCGTACGACCGTCCTGTCCGGCGGGCCGGCGAACGCGCCCGAGCGGCACCGCTCGCTCGCCGCGCTCGCCGAGTGGAGCTGCCGCGGCCTGGACGGCCCGGCCCGCGCCCTGCTGGGCCGGCTCGCGGTGTACGAGCCGGGCTTCGGCCTGGCCGCGGCGGGGCTGTCGGCCGAACCGGCCGTGGACACCCTGATGGACCGCGGCCTGCTCGTCGTGGTGGGCGAGGAGCAGGGGGAGCTGCGGCTGGCCGTCTCCGAGCCCGTACGCTCCCACGCCCGCGAGGCGCTGGCCCGGGCGGGCGGTGAGGACGCCGTCCGGGACGCGCACGCGGAGCGCTACCGGACGCTGGTGGGCTCCGCGCAGGCCGGGCTCGGCGGGACCGGCCAGGACCACCTCCTGCGGGAGCTGGCGGCCGAGGGCGCCAACGTGACCGCGGCCCTGCGCCGGCTGCGCGAGCGGGGCGACGGCGAGGCCGCTGCCGCCCTGGTCCTCGGCTGCCGCCTGCCCTGGCTGGCGCAGGGGCGGCTGCGGGAGGGCCTGGAGTGGTGCGACGCGAGTGACGGTCCGGGCGGGGCGGACGGAGCGGGCGGAGTGGGCGGTGCGGGCGGTGCGGGCGGTGCGGTGCTGCCGGACGCCGTGCGGGCCCGTCTCTGCGACATGTCCGGTGTCTTCGCGCTGGCTCTGGGTGATCCGCAGGAAGCGGTCCGCCGCCACCGCCGCGCCCTCGCCCTGGGCAAGGGCGTGGGCGACCGGCGGCTGAACGCCCTCGTCTCCGCGCACCTCGGCGCGGCCCTGCTGGAGGCGGGCGATCCGCCGGGGGCGCGGGCCGTGCTGGTGACCGCGCTCAGCGCGCTGGAGTCGATGGGCGTCACCGGGGGCGCGGCCGGGGCGGCCGTCTCGCTGGCCGGCGTCCTGCGCGCCGAGGGCGACCGGCGCCGGGCCCAGGAGCTGCTGGACCGGGCGGTGGAGGCGCTGCGGCGGACCCGGGACGGGCGGGGGCTCGCGGGCGCCCTGCGCACGGAGGCCGCGCTCGCCCTCGACGGCGACGAGCCGGCCCGGGCGGACCGGGCACTGCGGGAGAGCCTGCGGCTCTACGGGGAGATCGGCGAGCGCACCGAACTGCCGGGGCTGCTGGAGGAGTTCTCCCTGCTGCTGATGCGCACCGCGCCCGCCCAGCGGCCGCGCACCGTACGGCTGCTGGCGGCGGCCGACACCCTGCGCGCCGGGACGGGCGCCGCCGTCGCGGACGAGTGGCGGTCCGCGGCCGAGCGGGCCCGTACGGATCTGAGCGCCCGCCTGGACTGGACGGACTTCGCGGTGGCCTGGGCCGAGGGCGTACGGATGACCGCGCCGCAGGCGGTGGCGGAGGCGCTGTCGGCGCCCCCGCCCGCACGCCGCCCGACGACCGGGCCGGCCCCCGAGGACCGGTCGCTCACCCCGCGGCAGGTCCAGGTGGCGCTCCTGGTCTCCGAAGGCATGACGAATCGTCAGATAGCGGCCAGGCTGGACATATCCGAGTGGACCGTGGTCAACCACGTGCGGCAGGTCATGCGCCGCCTGGGCTGCTCCTCGCGGGTGCAGGTGGCGGGGGCGGTGGGCAGATGGACCTGACCGGCCCGGCGGCCACCGCCCGTACGGCCGCCCGTACGTCCGGCCGTACGGGTCGGGCCCCCGCGCGGCCGCTGGACCTGGCGCCGCCCGCCGGGGTCGCGGACCGGTTCCGGGCCGCCGGCTGGTGGCGCGGGGAGACCTTCCTGGACGACCTGTACCGTACGGCCGCCCGGGCACCGCAGCGCCCCGCGATCGTCTCCGAGCGCGCCCACCGGCCCGCCGGCGGGCGCCTGGTCACGGTCACCTACGCCCAGCTCGCCGCGTACGTGGACCGGTTCGCCGCCGCCCTGTCGTCCCTCGGTGTCGTGGCGGGCGACCCGGTCGCCTACCAGTTGCCGAACTGGTGGGAGACCACCGCCCTCACCCTGGCCTGCCTGCGGGTCGGCGCGGTCGCGGTGCCGGTCCTGCCGACCGTACGGGCCCGCGGGCTGCACCGGATCCTGGACGGCACCCGGGCGCGGATCTGCGTGGTGCCCGACGTCTGGGAGGGCTTCGCGCACGCCGAGGCCCTGGCGGACCTGGCCGGGCGGCTGCCGTGGCTGCGCCACCGGGTCGTGCTGGGGGACGCGGCGGCGACCGGGGCGGTTGACTTCACCGCGTACTTCCGGCGGACCGCGCACGAGCGCACCGCGGCGGGCCTGCGCGGCGGTCCGCGCGCCGGACGGGCCGACCGGCCCGCCCTGCTGATCAGCGTCACGGGGCTGCGGGACGCCCATACCTCGGTGCTGCACTCCCCCAACACCCTCTACGCGAACGTCTCGGCCCAGAGCGCGCCCGACGGGCCCGGACGGCGGCCGGGCGAGGTCTTCCTCAGCACGCTGCCGCTCACCTCGCTGGCCTCGCTGATCTACACCGTGTGCTGGCCTCTGGCCGTCGGCGGGACCGGGGTGTTCCAGGACGTGTGGGATCCGGGCCGCTGCCTGGAGCTCATGGCGGCGGCCGGGGTGGACCAGGTGTACGCCGAACCGGCCTACCTCGCCGAGCTGGTGGGCGCGCAGCGGCGCCGGCCGCGGGCGGCGCGGCGGTTGCGGCTGGTGCTGTCGGGGGGCCGCACCAGTACTCCGGCGCCGCTCGCCGAGGAGCTGCGGGAGGTCTTCGGGGTACCGGTGCTCTCCGTGTGGGGGGCGCCCGAGCTGGGCATGGGCGCGCTCTCCGGAAACGGCGGCGGTGACGGGGTACGGCCGCTGGACGGGCTGGAGGTGTCGGCCGCGCACGAGGGCTCGGCGCTGGAGGTGCGCGGGCCGTCGGTCTGCCTGGCCACCTGGCGGCACGGCGCCCCGGCGCCGGTGGCGACCTGGGAGCACGGGGACGGCTGGCTGGACACGGGCGACCTGGCGGCGGCCGGCCGGGACGGCGGGATCCGGGTCCTGGCCCGGTCGGGCACGCGGACCGGCGCCATCTTCATGGTGCCGGTCTCCGAGGTGGAGGAGCGGCTGCTGGCCCACCCCCGGGTACGGGAGGCGGCGGTGGTGGCCTACACCGACCCCGAGCACGGTGAGCTGCCGTGCGCCGTCGTGGTCCCGGCCGCCGAGGACGGGCCGCCGGGACCGGCCGAGCTGCGCGAGCACCTCGTCTCGCTGGGCGTCGCGGAGGCCTTCCTGCCCACCCGGCTGGAGATCGTCGGGGCGCTGCCGCGCGACGACCGCGGGCGGCTGCGCCGCGAGGCCCTGCGCAGCTGGCTGGCCCGCCTGCGCCCGGGCGCCCCCCGCCCGGCCCCGTCCTGACCACGCCCCCGACCGCCCCGGCCCGGACCGGGTACCGGCCGAGGGGCCGGGAGGCGGGCGGGCAGGGACGACGGGCGGGATTCGTCCCGGACGACGGGACAGGGTCAGCCGGCGATCTCGCGGGCGAGGGCGCCGAGTTCGTCGCGCCACTGCGGTGCGATCCGGGCGCCGGCCACGGCCCGGTCGGCCCGGACCACGAGCGCCGCTATCGTCTCCTCGGCCCGGTCCCGTGCCCCGGCGTCGAAGAACACGTCGCGCAGGAACTGCGCGTCTCCGTCGAAGCCCGGGCCCCCGCCGAGGAAGCCGCGGATCCGCCAGGCAGCGTGCAGGGCCCGCGCGTACTCCTCGTAGGCCTCGTGGAGGTCCTCGCGCCCCGCGAGCGCGGCGCCGATCAGCAGCGCGTGGCGCAGTCCGTACCAGCCCGCGCCGCAGCCGGTCGCGCAGCCGTCGAGGCACTGGCCGGGCCAGGCGTCGTCGAGGTACTCGGTGGCCGCGGCGGCCTCCATGTGCGAGCCGATCGCCCGCTCGACGCGCAGGTCGTCCCACAACAGGCGCGCCTCGGGCGGCAGTCCGGCGGCGAGCCGGTCCCCGTAGGCGAGGGTGAGGTCCCCCGCGAGCACGGCGGTGCCCTCGCCGAACCGGCGCGGCTCGCCGCGCCAGCCGTTGCGCTCGTGTTCGGCGGCGTGGCTGATGTGCAGGGTCGGGATGCCGCGGCGCATCGGGGCGTTGTCGCGCACGTCGGCGCGGATCACCCAGCACGTGTCGAGGAGTTCGAGGGCGGCGGCCGCCGCGAGGGCTTCCCCGGCGTCGGGGTCGCCGCCGGCGGCGAGGTACCCGGTGAGGCAGATGGCGGGGCGGGCCCGTTCGCCGCCGGCCTGGATGAGCTCGGCCACCCCCATCACCAGGACGGCGCTGCGCGGATCGGCGGTGCGCCGGGCTCGGTGCTCCTGCGCGAGGAGCTTCGCGAGCTCCTCCTCGACCCGGTCGAGCATGGCGTCGCGGACCTCGCCGGGCGACGCGGTGCGCCACGGCTGGTCGTGTGTTGTGGTCATGGTGCCCTCCCTGCGGGCTACGGCTCATGACCGACTTTCCCGGACGGGGCGCGCGGAAGCCACCCGTTCGGCGTTCGGAGGCGGAAACGGACGGTGTGTCGGGTCCGTCCGCGCCAGATGTCTGTCACGGGCGGGCCGTTCGGGCGGGGCTTGCCATGACCTTGCCATGGGGGCCGCTGCTCCGGCCCGGACGGCGAGACCCGCCGGCCCGGCCCGGACGCGTCCTCAGGCGCGCCCTCCGACACCCGCGGGGTCGAGGTCGACCGGCAGCGCCCGCCGGCCGGGGATGTTCAGCTTGCGGTAGACCCGGGTGAGGTGCTGTTCCACCGTGCTGACGGTGATGTAGAGCTTCTTGGCGATCTCCCGGTTGGTGTGGCCGTGCACCGCGAGCAGGGCCACGCGCCGCTCCGACTCGCTGAGGCTCGCCACCAGTCCGGCGTCGGGGGTCCCGGTCCCGCCCGCCCGGCCGGCGTCGTCCTCCTCCGTGTGGCCGGGCAGGATCCGCTCGCGCAGGGCGTCGGCCCCGCAGGTCTTCGCGAGGTGCCAGGCCTTGCGGTGGACCATGGCCGCCCGCGCCGGTTCCCCGGCCTCGCGCAGCGCCTGCCCGAAGTCCGCCATGGCGCGGGCCAGTTCGTACCGGTCCCCCGAACGCCGCAGGTCGTCGACGGCCCTGGCCAGCATCGCCTGGCGTTCACCGGGCCCGCGCAGCGACGCCCGCAGCCGCAGGGAAGTGCCGCGCACCCAGGGGTCGGCGGCGTCCCGCGTGGTGAGCTGGTCCGCGAGGAAGCGCTCGGCCCGGTCCGCCTCGCCGAGCCGGAGCAGGGCCTCGGCCGCGTCCGCGCGCCAGGGCAGGACCCGGGGCCGGTCCAGGCCCCAGAGCTTCGTGTACCGGCCGATGTCCAGGAAGTCGCCCAGGGCGGCGTGGAAGCGGCTCGTCGCCAGGGCGTGGTGGCCCCTGGCGCGCAGGTACGCCAGTGCGTGCACGCCTCCCGGGTGCTCCGCGGGGGCGGGCCGGGCCAGGACGGCCGCCGCTTCCTCCAGCCGGCCCATCGCGGTGTACGCCCGGGCCAGGGTGCCCGCCACCGCGCCGAGGAGCCCGCCGGCGCCGCCCGCGGGCGCCTGCCGGAGGGCTCCCCCGGCGGTTTCCGCCGCGCCGGTCAGGTCGCCCAGGCGCAGCCGGGCCTCGGCGGCGAGTCCCGCGAAGACGGCCAGCCAGCCGGTGGCTCCGCGCCGGGCCGCTTGGCGGGCGAACTCCTCGCACCAGGGCAGGGCCCGGGCCGCGCCGTCCAGGTGGAGCAGGGTGCGCAGGGCCTGGGCCACCGGTTCCACGGTGCCCTCGGCGAGGGTGGCGCCGCGCAGGAACAGCTCGGCCGAGCGGGCTGCCGCGCCCTCCTCCGCCTCTGCGGGCAGCGCCCACAGGGCCGCCGGGTGGACGGTGGTCCCGGCGGACCGGACGGCCCGGTGCGGGCCGGGCTCCGCGGGGGTGCGCCGGCGGCCCGGGGCCCACCGGGGGAACGCCGACAGGCCGTCCAGCGGGTCGCCCGCGGGGCCGGCGCCGCGCCGCGCGCCGTCGGCCGCCAGGCGTTCCAGTACGTCGGCGGACTCCTCGACACGGCCCTGCGCGGCCAGCGCCCGGGCCAGGGGGGCGAGGGCGCGCGGGCCGAGCCGGCCGGCGGCCGCGTCCGCCAGGGGGGCCGCGAGGCGGTGTTCGGCGGCGGCCGGATCGGTGCGGCCCAGGACGACACCGAGCCGGATGTCCACCTCGGCGCGGGTGGTGGCGTCCGGGCAGGCCTCGTGGGCGAGCCGCAGGAGTGCCGCGGCCCGGTCGGTGTCCCCCTGTGCCGCGTGCAGGTCCGCTGCGGAGCGCAGGACGGGCAGGGACCACTCCGGCCGGGTGTCGTGCGCGGCGAGGAGCTGTGCGGCGACCTCGGTGTCGGGTGCGTCCGCCGTGCGCGCCAGCCGGGCGGCCCGCGCGTGCAGGGCCGACCGGTCGGCGGGGTCCATGGCTTCCAGCACGGCGGCCCGGGCGGCGGGGTGGCGCAGCCCGTGACGCCCTGCGGGGGCGAGCAGTCCGGCGTCCGCCAGGGCCGTCAGGGCGCGGGCCGCGGTGGGCTCGGTGGTGCCGCTCAGCCGGGCGAGGTGCTCGGGGGCGGCCAGTGCGTCCAGTACGGCGATCGCGCCCGCCAGTTCGGGGGTGACGGGGCCGCAGCGGTGCAGGCAGGCGAGGACGGCCTGGGCGTAGGCGTCGCCGGGCCGGCCCTGCGGGTCCTGGAGCAGGGCGCGCAGCAGCAGCGGGTTGCCTCCGCAGGCCTCGTGGAGCCGGGCGGCCTCCGCCTCGGTGCGGTCGGGCAGCAGGGACCGGACGGCGTCGGGGGTGAGCGGCCCCAGGCGCAGGCGGACGAAGTGGGGCAGTCGGAGCAGTTCGGTGCGCAGCAGCGGGTCGTGGTGTTCGTGCGGGGACGCCGCCAGGACGAGCAGGACGGGGGCGCGGCGGGTCGCGTGCGCCAGGTGGAGCAGGAGGCGGCCGGAGGGCCCGTCGACGTGGTGCAGGTCGTCCACGCAGATCACCACGGGTGCGGTGGCGCTCAGTTCGCGGACGGCGACGGCCAGGTCGCGCAGGGCCAGGGGGTCCTCGCCCTCGTCCGGCGACGACGGCACGGGCAGCGCGCCGGGCGGGGCGTCGGCGGCCAGCCGGCGCAGGACGTCCAGGGCGCGGCCGCGTCCGGCGGGGCTGCCAGCGGCCCGCAGCACGAGGGCGCCGCGGTTCTCGGCGCGCGCGGCGACCGTTTCGAGGAATTCGCTCTTTCCGCAGCCGACGGCCCCTTCCACGAGAAGAAGTCCGGCATTTCCTTCGGCGCAGCCGTCGAGCAGCGCTTCCCATAAGGACAGTTCCTCGGCACGGCGAAACGGCAGCATGTAAATCCCCCAGGACCCCGTCCCGAATATCCGAAAGAGGAACTCGAATACCGAACGGGGATGTTCGAGCATGGAGCGAGCGAGAATTCCCGAGCAGTCTAGGGGCCGGATCCGCACCCGGTGGTGTCCGGAAGTTGCCTGGCATCAATCCCCGCGGCCGGCGGCGGGGAAGATCCGGCGGGGGATATTCCGCGGGTGGCCGGGGCGCTGCCACTCGCGGGGATAGCCGACGGAGACCTCCTCGAAGCGGACGCCGTCGTACCAGGTGGTGCGCGGGATGTGCAGGTGGCCGTAGACGACGGCGGCGGCCCGGAAGCGGACGTGCCAGTCGGCGGTGAGCTCGGTGCCGCACCACTGGGCGAACTCGGGGTGGCGCAGCACCTCCGTGGGGGCGCGGACCAGCGGGAAGTGGTTGACGAGGACCGTGCGCAGGTCGGGGCCGCAGGCGGCGAGCCGCGCTTCGGTGGCGGCGACCCGGGCCCGGCACCAGGCCTCGCGGGAGGCGTAGGGGTCGGGGTGCAGCATGAACTCGTCGGAGCACACCACCCCGGCCTCGTAGGCCTGTTCCAGGGCCTGTTCGCGGGTGGCGGCGGTGGGCGTGCGGAAGCTGTAGTCGTACAGCAGGAAGAGCGGGGCCACCACGAGCGGGCCGCCGGGCCCGGACCAGACGGGGTAGGGGTCCTCCGGCGTGTGCACGCCGAAGGACCGGCAGATCTCGACGAGCCGCCGGTAGCGCGCCTCGCCGCGCAGGGGCTCGGGATCGTCCCGGACGGTCCACAGTTCGTGGTTGCCGGGCGCCCACACCACCGTGGCGTAGCGCCGGGTGAGGAGGTCGAGCACCCACCGGAGATCGTCGAACGACTCGCTCACGTCGCCGGCCACGACGAGCCAGTCGGCGGGACTGTCGGGATAGAGGTCCTCGACGATCCGGCGGTTCTCCGGGAATCCGACATGGAGGTCGCTGATACCCATGAGGTTTCCGTGCGGCATTCCGTGAGTGTGCACGGCCGGTGATCGTTTGAACACCCCTTAACCGCCCCTCAATTGACTCCGGGCGTCCGCTCTTCGGGTGCATGGCAGGGGGATGGCAATGCCGGTGCGGCCGACTGCCGGGGGACGGGCAGGCGCCGGGCGGGTGCGGCGGTGGGATGGCAGCGGCCTGGCACAGAACCGGGTCGCGCCCCGGGTCATCCGGTTGACCTGCGCCTTCGGCCCTGGGCCGGCCGGCGCGGCGGCGTGAACGTGGGAGCTGTCCGACCGGAACAGCGACCCGAGGGAACGCCGTGCTCACAAAGCTCCTGCCCGCGAACGTCGCGACCGCCGAAGCCACCACCGACCCCGCCGACGTCTTCCTCTACCCCGAGGAGGAGCACCTCGTCCGCAACGCCGTACCCAAGCGGCGTCTGGAGTTCGGCACCGTCCGGTGGTGCGCCCGCCGCGCCATGGGAGAGCTGGGGCTGCCCCCGGCTCCCGTGGTGCCGGGCCGGCGCGGTGTCCCGCAG
This sequence comes from Streptomyces erythrochromogenes, assembly GCF_040684695.1. Taxonomy (GTDB): domain Bacteria; phylum Actinomycetota; class Actinomycetes; order Streptomycetales; family Streptomycetaceae; genus Streptomyces; species Streptomyces erythrochromogenes_C. Next base: position 91,268 of record NZ_JBFBGM010000022.1, on the reverse strand, counting down.
TGGGCGCCCTCGGTCGTCGGGTCCATGACCCACTGCGCCGGCTACCGGGGGGTGGCCCTCGCCCGCTCCGCCGAGTTCGCCTCGGTGGGGGTGGACGCGGAGCCCAACGCCCCCATGCCGGAGGGCGTCCTCGACTCGATCGCGCTGCCCCGGGAGCTCGATCTGATCGCCGGACTGGAGCGGACGGCCCCCGGTGTGGCGTGGGACCGGCTGCTCTTCAGCATCAAGGAGGCCGTCTACAAGACCTGGTTCCCGCTGACGGGCCAGGAACTCGACTTCACCGACGCACTGGTGAGCGTGGACCCGGTGCGCGAGACCTTCCACGCCCGGCTGCTGCCGGATCCCGAGACCCTCTCCCCGGCCGGACCGACCGCCTTCGACGGTCGCTGGTCGGCGGAGCGGGGCGTACTGCTGAGCGCGATAGCGGTGCCGGCCGCCCGGCTTGCCGCCGCGGGCGCTCCGGTACGCGGAAGCGCTCCCCGCATCTGCCGTGCGGGGAGCGCTTCGTGAACCGCCGGACGTGGTGTCAGATCACGTCCACTGGTCGTCCTCGGGCTTGGCCCCGACGTCGGTGCCCGTGTCGGAGTCGGTCAGCGGGGCGGTGACGGCCGACTCGGCGGAGGCTCCGGACACGACCGGTCCCGTCATGACCTGAACCCCCACTGCCATTACCACACTCGCCACCGCAGTCAAGCTAATCGAGAAGACCTTAACGGAAATTGTTCTCACGACTTCCCCCAGTCGAAGATCGAGATCTGCTCATCCGTACCGCTCGCCACTTCCGGCTCTGCGGCTCGGTTGATGGGAACAGAGTGCTCGCTCTCGATCAATCCCGCCAAGGGCGGTACGTTGGCGTAAAGTTACGTGGCAGCAAATACATCAATCAGCGGGGGCTGACATGTTTGCAGGGGAGGGCTCGGATTCGGGGTTCGCCGAGCTGGACGACGTCAGTGCCGCGGCATACGGCCTGGCCGTCGAGTACGGCCGCTTCGAGCGGGAACGGATCGCCGAACAGCTGTCCCTGACGCCCGAGGAGATCGCCCGGGTGGAACAGGTACTGAGCGGGGTCCGCCTGTTACAGGCGATGCCGGGGAACCCTGCCGAACTGACCCCCGTCACGCCCGACGTCGCGGCCGCGTCCCTGGTCGCGCCCGCCGAGCGGCACATACGCGACCTCCAGCAGGCGGTCACGGACGTCCGGGCCAAGCTGCTGTCCCTGACGCCCCTGTACTTCGAGGGCCGCCGGGTGCGCAACCGGCTGGAGGCCTTCGACGTCATCACCGACGTCTCCCGCATCCAGTCCATGCTCAACCACCTGACCCAGAGCTGCCAGAGCGAGATGCTCACCGTCCAGCCCGGCGGGGCCCGCCCCGCGTACGCCCTGGCGCAGGCCCGGGAGTCCGCGCTGACGACCCTCTCGCGCGGGGTCGCGATCCGCACCATCTACCAGCACACCGCCCGCAACGACCTGCCGACCCGCAGCTACGTGCGCGAGGTCAGCGAACAGGGCGCGGAGATCCGTACCGCCGACGAGGTCATCGACCGGCTGATCATCTACGACCGGGAGGTGGCCTTCCTGCCGGAACGGTCCGCCGGCGACCGCACGCCCGGTGCGGCGATCGTGCGCGAGCCCACCCTGGTGGCCTTCCTGTGCTCGGTCTTCGAGTACCTGTGGGACGGCGCGAGCCCCTACGTGGTGGAGTCCCAACGCTCCCCCGCCTCCTCCGACGAGCTCAAGTGGTCGATCATCCGGTTGATGACCAAGGGCTACAAGGACGAGATGGTCGCCCGGCGGCTCGGCATGTCCGTGCGCACCTGCCGCCGCCACATCGCCGAGATCACCGAGGAGCTGGAGGCCACCAGCCGCTTCCAGGCCGGCTACAACGCCGCCCGGCAGGAGATGCTCGCCGGGGGGTCGGTGCCCTCCTAGGCCGGGTCCGGGGCCTCGTCGAGCGCCTCCGTGATGGCGTCCACGCAGTCCTGGTCGAGCATCGTCGTCACGTGGGCGTCCTGGAGCCGGCCGAAGCCCGCGTCGTACACCGCGGCACTGACCACGTAGCCGTCGGCGACCGGGAACGTACGGAAGATCCACTCGTCCCCGGTCCCGGCGGTGCCGTCGGGCCGCTGGACCCGTACGGCCCGGCCGTCCGGGCCGAAGCCGAACTCGGTGAAACGGAACTGCATGCCCTGGCCGATCGCCTTGCTGTAGGCCTCCTTGAGCGTCCACAGGCGTACGAGGGCGTCGTTGCGCTGCTGTTCGGGCATCCCCGACAGCAGCACCGACTCGTACGGGGTGCAGATGTGCCGGCCGAGACCGCTGCCGTGCATCTCGCGGTCGGCGCGCTCCGCGTCGACCCCGATGAGCCCGCAGGTCGTCAGACCGACGAGCAGCAGGTCGTCGGTGTGGCTGAGACTGATGTCGATCTGGTCGCAGCCGCGCAGGTACGGGCGCCCGGTCGGCCCGTAGGCCAGCTCCAGGTCGGCGGGATCGCTGTCGAGCACCGCGCTCGCCGCGTGCTTGAGGAGCATCCGGGAGGCGATGTAGCGGCCGCGCACGTCGGCGTGCGTCAGGTCCAGGTAGCGGGTCCAGTCGCGGCCGAGCAGCTCGCGCAGCCCGTCGCCGGAGGGCACCACGGGCTCCAGGTCCCTCAGCCACGCGTAGACCAGGGCGGTCCCGTGGGTGGCCAGGTCCTCCCGGACCCGGTCCCACGAGTCGCCGCCCGGTACCACGGCGACGGGCTCACCGAGCGGCGGGCCGAGCGAGGGGCTGCCCGGGGCAGTCATCCGTACTCCTTCACGAGGGTGTGGACCTCCCGGAGGCAGCGCGCCTCCAGCAGGCGGTGGACCGGTACCCGGTGGCCGGACTCCTCCAGGAGCGCCACCAGTCGGAGCAGGTTCAGCGAGTCCCAGCCCGGCAGATCGCCCAGGGCCGTGTCCGCGCCCCCGGGCACGGCGATGTCCAGGGCGAGGTCGTCGCGGACCGTCCGCAGGAACACGTCGAGGCTATCGAGGCCCATCGGGCGCCCCTCCTCCCGGGGTTTCGGTGACGCGCACGTGCGCGGGCACCTGCGGCAGCCGCGCCAGGTCGTGGCGGAAGTCCACCGCACCGTCCGCGGAGCCGCCGCCCGGGCCGGGGTGGGCCGGGGTGAAGCCGGCGGACGGGTAGAAGTCCCGCGCGCGGTGGTTGCGGGCCGTGGGCACGTACCGGGCTCCGACCGCGGACAGCCCGAGCTCCCGCGCGCGGGCCAGCAGCAGCGCGAGGCAGGCCTGTTCCACGCCGCGGCCGAGCACCCGGCAGCTGAGCCACATGCCGTCCAACCGGAGCACGTCACCGGCGACGGATCCGAGCACCGCGCCCACCAGGCCGTTGTCACCGAACCGGTCGGCGCTGCGCGCCACCAGGAGCAGCCGCCCGGGCCCGGCGGACCGCCGGGCCAGCTCGGCTTCCGTGTACCCCACACCGGTCAGGTTGAACTGGTTCGTCCGCAGGGTCAATTGGGACACGCGGGCGAATTCGTGGCGGCGGGGCGGGCCGAGCCCGACGCTCACCTCCAGGGCCCGCAGGAACTCCTCGTACGAGCCCGAACCGGCCCGCAGTGCCCCGCGCTCGCGCCTCCTGCGGTACTCGCCGGTCCTGGCGCGGTCCTCCTCGGTCAGCCGCAGGGTGTCGAACCAGCCGTCGCAGAGCAGCCGGGTCACGTGCAGCGCGGGCTCCTCGTCGAGCGCGACGACGGCGACCCCGGGTGCGCCGAACCGGACCTGGGCGCGTTCGGCCGGCGAGTCGTCGGCGAAGACCAGGGCGTCGGGGGCGAGGTCCAGGGTCCGGGCGATGCCGGCGAGGTGGGCGTCCTTGGGCTCCCAGTCGGCCCTGACCGCGGCGAAGTCCGGCTCGCGCAGGACGAGATCGGGATGCGCGGCGAGCGTCTCCCGTACGAGGTCGTCGTCGTTCTTGCTGCTGACGGCGAGCAGGACGCCCTGGGAGGCGAGCTGCTTGACGCATTGCTGGAAGGCGCCGAACGCCTCCCCGCGCAGGGTGCCGGCCGCCGCGACGCCGTCGGGGCCGTCCTCGCCGAGCACCCCGTCCCACAGCGTGCCGTCGAGGTCGAGCACGAGGCACTTGCGGACCCGGCCCCGGACCGCGCGGGCCAGGTGCCCGATCTCCCGGGCGTACGCCGCCAGGAGTCCGGCGCCGAGCCGGACCTCGGCGTACCGGGCCAGGCGCGGGTCGGTGACCGGCCCGCCCTCGCCGACCAGCGGGTCCAGGTCGATCACCACGAGCCGGTCGGCGGACTCGGTCAGCCGCAGCAGGCGGGCGTTGAACTCCCGCCACACGGCTCCCAGTCGGGCCCGGGAGCGGTGGTCGACGAGCTGGTGGCTGCGGGAGCGGGGCAGCGGGACGGTGTTGAGCACCAGGGTCCCGGGGGCCCCGGCGGCGAGGGCGGCGCACCGGCCCAGCGCCTCCTCCCCCGCCCGCTCGACGTCCTCGGGTCCCCACACCGCGGGGACCTGGGAGAAGAGCGTCTCGGCGTCCAGCAGGCACAGGGTGAGGTCCGGCGCCGCCGCCCGCAGCTCGCCGGCCGGATCGGTGAGGTCGCGCAGGTAGGTGCCGTGCTCGCCGAGCACCGCGCGCAGCAGCATCCCGTGGCGGGCCAGTTCGCCCCTGAGCGGGTCGACGACGTGGCCCACCGTGGACTGGCCGGTGACCACCACCGTCACCACCGGGGTGTGCGGGTGGTGGCCGAGCACGGCGTCGTGGTCGAGGCCGGCGAGCAGCCGGCCCGCCGCGGCGGCGTCGGCCGGCCCGCCGTCCTCGTCGGCGAGCAGCGCCGGCACCCGGTCGTAGGACTTCTCCAGCAGTCCCCGCTCGTGCAGTGCGCGCAGTTCGCGCAGCCGGTCCGGTTCCTTCGTCACGGGGGGCCTCACACCTTCTCCAGGGCGAACCCGGCTCTGATCCACCGGCTGGACTCCACGCACAGGGCCAGCGCCCGGTCCCCGGTGGCGAACTGCGGCAGCAGCCGGTCGACCTGCAGGAAGGGGAGGGCGTTGCCGGTGTTGCCGGTCTCGGAGACGCAGGAGACCTCCCGGGCGGGCCCGGCCGGCAGTCGTTCGACGACGCGGGCGGTCATCCGCTCGGACAGCTGCGGCGGCAGCAGGAAGGCGAGGTCGTCCAGGCCCCATCCGAGCCCGCCGAGCAGCTCCCAGAGGATCTCCACGGAGAGGGCGGGCACGTGCTCCTCGATCGCCTTGTAGTCCTCGGCCAGCATCCGCCGCTGCGAGTCCCGGTCGGTGGTGCCGTACCAGTCGAGGAGCTGGCCGGGCGGACGGCCGCGTCCGGTGAAGGAGTTGAGGACGGACCGTACGGCGATCCGCTCGCCCTCGGGTTCGTCCGTCAGGACGGCGGCTCCGGCCCCGTCGCCGAACAGGACGTGGTTGACCAGTTCCTCGGTGGGCATCCGGGCGGCGTCCCGCCGGGGCGACAGGAAGCGGTGGGTGACGTCGCCGCCGAGGACCAGCCCGGCCCGTCGGCCGCCGAGGACCAGGGTGCGGCCGAGGTCGAGGGCCTGCACGGCGCCGGAACAGCCGGCCTGGATCTGGTAGACGGGCAGGTGGTCGAGGCCGAGCCGGTCGGCCACCTCGCTCGCGGTGGTCGGCAGGAGCGTGTCGGGGGTCGCGGTGGCCAGCACCACGAACTCGATGTCGGCGGGGCCGAGTCCGGCGGCGTCCATGGCCCGGGCGCCGGCCTCGGCGCACAGGTCGGCGAGCGAGCCGCGGACCTCGCCGGTGACCGGGTCCCATCCGAAGTGCCGGGTCCGCGTGCCGACGAAGAGGTCGATCCACTCCTCGCCGACGCCGAGCAGCCTGCCGAGCGCGGTGTTGTCCACCGGGTCGCCGGGCAGCGCCGTACCGGTCGAGGCGAGGTAGACGGTGCCGCGGTCCCCCGCGTCCGGTCCCCGTGTCACGCCGACCTCGCCATGGCCACGTCCCCCAGGAACTCGGCCAGCGCGCCGACGGACCGCAGGGCGGGCAGCATCTGCTGCACGGACACCTCTCCGACCCGGGGCAGCCGGGCCTCCACCTGGTTCTTGAGCTGCATGATCATCACCGAGTCGAAGCCGAGGTCCTCGTAGAAGCGGGCCTGGGGCACCACGCGCTCCGGCGGATGGCCGCCGACCTCGCAGACGGCGCGCACGACCGCGTCCAGCACGGGGTCGCCGCCGGCGGCGTCCGCCCCGGCGGCCCCGCGAGGCGGCTCCGGCCGTTCGGCGGTGACGGCGGTGACGGGCGCGGCGGCCGGCCGGACCGTCTGCACGAAGGACTCCCGGTCCCAGGAGCGCCGCGCCGGGGAGAAGACGTACGGGGCCGGCGGCTCGGCGCCGCGGTGCCCGGGGGCGTACAGCTCCTCCCACAGCGGGTCGAGCCCGCCGCGGTACAGGGCCGCGAGGACCTCGGCGAGCTCCAGGCCGGTGGCTCCGGGGCCCGGGGACGGGTGCAGGTGCTCCACGCCGGGTGCGCGCCCGCCCCGGGCGGCGATCTGCAGGAGCAGCCCGCGCGGGCCGATCTCGATCAGATGGGTGGGGGCGACGTCGGCGACGAGCGCTCCCAGCGCGCCGTCCATGAGGACCGGCTCCTCGATCTGGGCGGCCCAGTAGCCTGCGTCCATGGGCTCGTCGCGCAGCACCCGCCCGTACCGGGTCGAGGCCAGCGGCACAACGGGCGGCGCGCACCGCACCGTCTCGGTGCGCAGTCCCGCGGCGGCCGGGGCCATCCGGGGCGAGTGGAAGGCGTGGGAGACGGGCAGCGGCCTGACCCCGACGCCGCGCCGGGTGAGCAGCCGCGTGATCCGCTCCAGTGCGTCCAGGGGGCCGGAGACCACGGTGTCGGCGGGGCCGTTGAGCGCCGCGGCCACCGTGCCCGGCTCGGCGGCCAGCAGGCCGGCGAGCTCGTCCGGGCCCGCGCCGGTGGCGATCATGCCGCCGCCGGCGGGGAGTCCGTCCGTGAGGGCGCCGCGCCGGACGACGAGCCGGGCCGCCTCCTCCAGGCCGAGGGCGCCCGCGGTGACGGCGGCGGCGTACTCGCCGAGGCTGTGGCCGAGGACGGCGGCCGGGGTGACGCCCAGCGAGGTGAGCGTACGGGCCAGGGCGTACCCGACGGCGAACAGGGCGGGCTGCGCGAACCGGGCCCGGTGCACCCGCTCGTCACCGCCGAGGAGGAGGTCGCGCACCGACTCCCCGAGGTGCGGGGCGAGCGCCTCGTCGGCCTCGGCGAGGTGCCGGCGGTAGAGCGGCGAGTCGTGGTGCAGGCCGGCCGTCATGCCGGGGAACTCGCTGCCCTGGCCGGTGAAGAGGAAGGCGGTGACGGGCCTGCCCCACGGACGTCCGCCGCCTGCGGCGGTGTCCTGGAGCGCCGCCCGGCGCAGGGCGTCGACGAGTGCGCCGGTGTCGCGGACCGGGACCGCGAAACGGTGGGGCAGGCCGGTCTTGACCCGGTTGCTGCCGAAGCACAGGGCGGCCGCACCGCCGGGCGGCCGCCCGGCCACCGCGTCGGCCTGCGCGGCGAGGTTGCGGCGCAGCGCCTCGGGGGTGTCGGCGCTGAGGGTGAAGACGCCGACGGCGTCGCGCGCTCCGCGCGTACGGGCCCCGTCGGCGGTGCGCGGGGTGCGGGGTGCGGAGCCGAGGACCGCGTGGGCGTTCGTGCCGCCCATGCCGAAGCTGCTGACGCCGGCGAGGCTCTCGCCCCGCGGCAGCCGCATCGGTGACTTCAGCAGCCGCAGGCCGCGCTCGCCGAGCCGCAGCCGCGGGTTCTCCCGGTCGGCGAAGAGGCTGGCGGGGACGATGCGGTGGTGCAGCGCGAGGGCGGTCTTGATGAGCCCGGCGATGCCCGCCGCGCCCTCGGTGTGGCCGAGGTTGCCCTTGACGGAGCCGATCGCGCACGGGGTCTCGCGCGGGACGCCGTGCACGGCGCCGAGCGCCGCGCACTCGATGGCGTCGCCCAGCACGGTCCCGGTGCCGTGTGCCTCCACGAACGCGACCCGGTCCGGGGTGACCCCGGCGCGCCGGTACGCGGAGTCCAGCACCCGCTGCTGCGACCAGCGGTTGGGGGCGATCACGCCGTTGCTGCGGCCGTCCTGGTTGACGGCGCTGCCGCGCAGCACGGCGTAGATCCGCTGGCCGTCCGCGAGGGCGTCCGCCAGCCGGCGCAGCACGACCAGGCCCACTCCGTCGCTGCGGCCGATCCCGTCGGCGTCCGCGCTGAAGGGCTTGCAGCGTCCGTCTGCGGCGGCCAGGCCGAGCTGTCCGTAGACCATGCCCAGCGACGGCGAGAGCACGATGTTGGCCCCGCCGGCCAGGGCGGTGTCGCACTCCCCGGTCAGCAGGGAGCCCGCCGCGAGGTGGACGGCGACCAGGGACGACGAGCAGGCCGTGTCGACGGCGAGGCTCGGTCCGGTGAAGTTGAAGTGGTAGGAGATCCGGTTGGCCGCCATGCCGGCGCTGCTGCCGGAGCCGAGCAGCGGCGTGACGCGGGCGAGGTCGCTCATCGTGAGGCGGCCCCACTCGCCGCCCATCAGCCCGACGAACACGCCGGTCTCGGTGCCGGCGAGGTCGCCGGGGGCCCTGCCGGAGTCCTCCAGGGCGCGCCAGGCGCACGGCAGCAGCAGCCGGTGGTGCGGGTCCATGGCGGCGGCCTCGCGGGGGGTGACCGAGAAGAAGTCGCTGTCGAAGACATCGGCGTCGTCGATGAAACCCCCGCTGTCGCTGACGGCGGGGAAGTCCCGGGCCTCCCAGCGCTGCGCCGGGACCGGGGCGATGCCGTCCCCGCCGCGCATGAGGAGGTCCCAGTACGCCCGCACGCCCGCCGCCCCGGGGAACGTGCAGTCGATCCCGACGATGGCGACGTCCCCCATCAGTGCCGGTCCCGCGCGTGGGCCGGGGCGGTGGGGAGCACCGCCGTCAGGTGGCCGACGAGGCTCTCCACGGTGGGGTGGTCCCAGAGCAGCGTCGGTTCCACCTCCAGGCCGAACTCGTCCTCGAGGTCGCCGCACAGGCTCAGCGCCGCCACCGAGTCCATGCCGTACTCGGCGAAGGGCACGGTGGGGTCGATCGTCTCGGGGGCGCGCCGCAGGTACAGCGAGAGCCGGGCGTACAGCCACTCGTGCGGCAGGACGCCGCCGGCGGCGGCGGGCGGGCCGGTGTGAACGGTCATCGTGGGGCTCCTTCGGTGCGTACGGCGCATCCGCCGGCCGGCCGGGGCTGCCGGTCAGCCGGGGATGGGAGTGGAGTAGAGGTCGTAGCTGATCTGGGTGCTGAAACGGAGCTGGACCTCGTGCCGGATCCGTGTCTCGCACTCCGCCGGCAGGTCGGCGACGCGCGTGCCCAGCCGGCGGGCGATGCGGTGCAGTGCGGCGGCCGCCCAGGAGGGGTCGGCGAGGAACGGGTCGGGGCCGTGCCGGGCCCGGTCCCACAGGCCGAGCACGGCGGCGGCGGCGAGCAGCAGCGCGTACCGGTCCATGAGGGCGAATTCCGCGGGCCTGGCGGTGGCCTGTGCGCGGGCCGCCTCCAGCGCCAGCACACGGCGGCGTACGTCGCGGAACTCCCCGACGAGCTGCTGGGCGAGGGTGCGCAGGGCCAGCTCGACGGGGCCGTGGCCGTCGATGCCGGCGGTGACGGCGAGCAGGGTCGCGCTGAGGGAGTCCCGCCCGCAGGCGAGGCTGAGCCGTTCGGTCCGCAGCGGCGGCAGGTCGCCGTGGAGCCGGAACAGGCCGGCGGGCGCCTCGTCCTCGACGAACCAGGAGGACCGTGCCAGGCGCGGCATCTGCGGGATGACCGTGGCCTGGCAGGCGACGGTCCCGGCGTGGCCGAGGCTGAGCACCGGCACGTCCCTGACGTGTTTCTGGAAGATGCCCAGGGTGCCCTCACGGGTGTAGAAGCCCGAGCCGAGCACGATGGACAGGTCGTACATGGTCTCGGTCAGCACGCGGGGCAGCAGGTACTTGAGCGCCGCCGAGTAGACGCTGGTCTCGGCGGGCAGCAGGTGCAGGGCGCGGGTGGCGACGACGGCGAGGGCGTCGTAGAGCAGCAGGTTGACGAAGGCGTTGGTGAGCGCCGCCCCGGTACGGCCGCCGTCGCGGCCGCCCCCGCCGGCCTGCCAGCCGCCGGAGCGCTCCCGGTCGAAGCGGACGGCGGTGCGCAGGCTGGTGTCGAGGGCCGCGACGGCCGTCGCGGCGATCACGGTGCGGCTGATCTGGAACGAGCGCAGGGCGGTCCGGATGCCGCTGCCCTCGGGACCCAGCAGGGCCGATCCGGGCACCGGGCAGTCGTCGAACTCCACCCCGGCGAACCGGCAGCCGCGCAGCCCGACGGGGGTCGGGCGGGGCGTCACCGCCGCCCGTGCGCCGGTGAGCTGTCCGGGCTCCAGCAGGAGCACCGAGTGGCTGCCGCTGCCCGGGGCGGGGTCGGTGCGGCAGAACAGCACCAGTGCCCCGGCCCGCTGCAGGTTGTTGACCATCGGCTTGCCGCCGCTGATCAGGTAGCCGCCGCCGGTGCGGCGGGCGGTGACCTGGCTGCGCACGAAGTCGTTGCTGTGGGCGGTCTCGTGCTGGGCGATGGCGGCCTTGCCGCCGGCGCGCAGCAGCCCGGCGAGCCAGTGGCGCTGCCGGGAACTGCCCGCGGCCCAGACGTCGGAGGCCGCCATGAAGGTGGTCATGCCGTGGCCCATGGCCAGTCCCACGTCCCGGCGGAAGACCGGGCGCATGATCCTGACCAGGGTGTCCATCCCGTCCAGCCGCCCGCCGAGGGCGCGCGGCACGTACTCCTCGGCGATCCGGAAGTCGTCGAGCAGCGCCTCGCCGGCGGCGAAGGGCACCGCGGCCCGGTCGGCCTCCAGCAGGGCGGTGTAGCCGACCGGGTTGCCGGGGTCGGTGGGGTCGCCGAACCGGGCCTCCAGTTCGGCCACCCGGGCGCGGACGGCCTCCTCGCGGGGCGGTGCGGCCGCCGGGTCCTCCAGGAGCCGCGTCACCACCGTCTTCCTCCGTCGGCTCCTTCCGGACGCAGCAGGTCCTCGCCGAACAGGACGTCCTCCGGGCGCGCCAGGGCCCGTACGTCCGGGGTCAGCACCTCGTAGTCGCCGCGGAGTCCGCCGTCGAGGAAGAGCTCCCGCATGAGGGTGCGCCGGACCTTGCCGCTGCTGGTGCGGCGTACGGTGCCGGGGCCCACGAGGAGCACGTTGCCGGCCGGGATCTCGAACTCCTTGCCGATCAGGGCCTGGATCCGCTGGGCGACGGTCCGCAGTCCGTCGCCGCCCGCCCCGCGGACCTCCTGGACGAGGACGAGCTGTTCGCCCCCGGCGTCGACCGAGAACGCGGCGCCGGCGCCGAAGGTCAGCGCGGGGCTGACCGTGCGGGCGGCCCATTCGACGTCCTGGGGGTAGACGTTGCGGCCGTTGACGATGACGACTTCCTTGAGCCGGCCGGTGACGAACAGCTCGCCGTCCTCCAGCATGCCCAGGTCGCCCGTGCGCAGGAAGTCGCCCTCCTCGCCGTCGAGGCCGGCGCGGAAGGTGTGGGCGGTCTCGGTGGGGCGGCGCCAGTAGCCGCGGGCCACGCCGTCGCCGCGCAGCCAGATCTCGCCCACGGCGCCGGCCGGGAGTTCGTGGTGGGTCAGCGGGTCGACGACGCGGACCTCCACGTCGACGGGGCTGCCGCAGCCGATCAGGGTCCGCACGCGCCCGCCGGCCGCCGGTCGGAGCACCTGGTCGCGTTCCAGGGCGGTCCGGTCGAAGTCCTTCCGGACGTGCGGGGAGCCGGGGACGCCGCCGGAGACGACGAGGGTGGCCTCGGCCAGCCCGTAGCAGGGGTAGAGGGCCTCGGGCCGGAAGCCGGCGGGGGCGAAGCGCCGGGCGAACTCGTCGAGGCTCTCGGGGCGTACGGGTTCGGCGCCGTTGAGGGCCAGGCGCCAGCGGGAGAGGTCCAGTGCGGCGATCTGCTCGTCCTTGATCCGGCGTGCGCACAGGTCGTAGCTGAAGTTGGGGCCGCCGCCCACGGTGACGCCGTGGCGGTCGACGGCCTGGAGCCAGCGCAGCGGGTGCTTGACGAAGGACAGCGGGCTGACCTGGACGCAGTGGGTGCCGAGCCAGACCGGGTGCAGCAGGTGGGCGACCAGGCCCATGTCGTGGAAGTGGGGCAGCCAGCTGCCGAAGCGGTCCTCGCGGGTGGTGCGCAGCACCTTCTGCAGGGCGGCCTGGTTGGCGAGGAGGTTGCGGTGCGAGACCGTCACGCCGCGCGGTTCGCTGACGGAGCCCGAGGTGTACTGGAGGAACACCAGGTCGTCGGGGCGGGCGGGGACGGGCTGCCAGGCCTCGGCGTCGCCCACCCCGGGCGCGTCGGCGACCAGGCAGGCCGTGTCGGGGCGGGAGTTGCGGGCGAGCCACAGGGCGACCTCGGGCGCGGCGGCCGTCTCGGTCAGCACGAGGGTGGCGCCGGTGTCCGCCAGCACGGCGGTGGTGCGGCCCAGGCGCTTGTCCCGGCCGGCCTCGCCCGGCATCGGTACGGGTACGGCGACGGCTCCGGCGTAGAGGCAGCCGGCGAAGGCCTTGAGGAACTCGACGGTGGAGGAGTGGACGAGCAGCACGGGCCGGCCGGCGACGTCGTACTCCTGGAGGGCGGCGGCGATCCGTCTCGCCTCGCGGTCCAGCGTCCCGTAGGTGAGGTGCTCGGCCTCCACCCCGCCGGCCGTCTCGCGCAGGAGGACGTGGACGTCCTCGTCGGCGAGTTCGGCCGCCCTGGCCCGGAGGAGTTCGGTGAAGGTGGCGAAGCGTGGCTCTGACATCCGCGGCGTCCCCCCGGGTCTGCGGGCCCGTGGAGTGGCGGACCTCGATTCCCCGGATCATGCGTGCGCCGCCTTAAGGGGCGCTTGCGCCCGCCCGGCGGTGCGGCGGGCGGGGCGCGCGGGGCGCCCGACCCCTATTCCGGTCAGGGGGGTGGTCGCTGTTCTCCGCGTGCGCCGCCGGTGCCTTCAATGGCAGGCACTGTCCAGGGCCGCCGTGGGCGCGCCCCGACGGCCGAGGAAACGGGTGGAGCATGACAGTTGGCGATGTCGGTGTCCGAGTGGCCGAACTAGGAGCGATCAAGGAGTCCGTCGAGCTGGGACCGGCGCCCGGTGCCTCCGAGGCGCAGCACGCCCGCGGCAAGCTGACCGTGCGCGAACGGCTGGACCTGCTCTTCGATCCGGGTACGTTCCGCGAGATCGAGCAGTTGCGGCGGCACCGGGCGACGGGCTTCGGCCTGGAGGACCGCAGGCCGCACACGGACGGTGTGGTGACGGGCTGGGGCAAGGTCGGGGGCCGGCGCGTGTTCGTGTACGCGCACGACTTCCGGATCTTCGGCGGTTCGCTCGGCGAGGCGCACGCGCAGAAGATCCACAAGGTGATGGACCTCGCGCTGGCGGCGGGCGCCCCGCTGGTGTCGCTCAGCGACGGCGCGGGCGCCCGGATCCAGGAGGGGGTCACCGCGCTCGCCGGCTACGGCGGCATCTTCCGCCGCAACGTGGCGGCGTCCGGGGTGATCCCGCAGATCAGCGTGATGCTCGGGCCGTGCGCGGGCGGGGCGGCGTACTCCCCCGCCCTGACGGACTACGTGTTCATGGTGCGCGACATCGCGCAGATGTACATCACCGGCCCCGACGTGGTGCAGGCGGTGACGGGCGAGCGGATCAGCCACGACGACCTCGGCGGCGCGCAGGTCCACTCCTCGGTGTCCGGCGCGAGCGCCTTCCTGTACGACACCGAGGAGGAGTGCCTCGAAGAGGTGCGGCACCTGCTGTCGCTGCTGCCGGCCAACAACCGCGAGCTGCCCCCCTCGGTGGTCGCCTCCGATCCGGCCCACCGGCGCACGGCGGCGCTGTCCGAGCTGGTGCCGGCCGACCCGGCCCGCTCGTACGACATGCGCGCCGTGATCGAGGAGATCGTCGACGACGGCGACCTGTTCGAGGTGCACGCCCACTGGGCGACCAACATCATCTGCGGGCTGGCCCGGCTCGACGGCCACGTGGTGGGCGTCGTCGCGAACCAGCCCGCCTCGCTCGCCGGGGTGCTGGACATCAGCGCCTCGGAGAAGGCCGCCCGGTTCGTGCAGACCTGCGACGCCTTCAGCATCCCGCTGGTGACGCTGGTGGACGTACCGGGCTTCCTGCCGGGCAGCGGCCAGGAGCACAGCGGTGTCATCCGGCACGGCGCGAAGCTCCTGTACGCGTACTGCGCGGCCACCGTGCCCCGGGTGCAGGTGATCCTGCGCAAGGCGTACGGCGGCGCCTACATCGTGATGGACTCCCGCTCGATCGGCGCGGACCTGTCCTTCGCGTGGCCCACCAACGAGATCGCCGTCATGGGCGCCGAGGGCGCGGCGAACGTGGTCTTCCGCCGCGAGATCGCCGCCTCGGACGACCCGGAGGCGGCGCGGGCGCAGCGCGTGAAGCAGTACCGCCAGGAACTCATGCACCCCTACTACGCCGCCGAACGCGGCCTGGTGGACGACGTCATCGACCCGGCCGGGACCCGGCAGGTGCTGGTGGACGCGCTGGAGGTGCTGCGGGCCAAGCACGTGGCGCTGCCCGAACGCAAGCACGGCAACCCGCCGTTCTGATGGACGCGCGGACCGAACCACCGTTGAGGATCGTGCGCGGCGCCCCCGACCGCACGGAGCTGGCGGCCGTCCTCCTCGCGCTGCTCGCCCTCGCCCGGCAGCCGGACGACGACGCCGGCCGGGCCGCCGCTCCCCCGCCGCGGGCCCCTTGGCGTCCGCCGCACGGCTGGCGGCCGCCCGGCTCCTGGACCGCCCCCTGAACGGGGCGGGCCCCCACCGAAAGGAAACCGACCGACGATGACCCCCACGACCACGGCCGCCCCCGCCCTGCCGGCGACCGGTGCCTGGCTGCGGCGCTTCCACCCCGCCGACGACGCCCCCGTACGGCTGTTCTGCTTCCCGCACGCGGGCGGCGCGGCGAGCTACTACTTCCCGATGTCCCGGGCCCTGTCCCCGGACGCCGACGTGGTGCCCGTCCAGTACCCCGGCCGCCAGGACCGCCGCGGCGAGCGCTGCGTCGAGGACCTGATGGAGCTGGCGGACCTGGTCACCCGGGAGCTGCTGCCCTGGTGCGACCGGCCGGTGGCGCTGTTCGGGCACAGCCTGGGTGCGTCCCTGGCCTTCGAGGTGGCACTGCGGCTGCGGGAGGCCGGGAAGCCGGATCCCGTGGCCCTGTTCGCCTCGGGCCGCCGGGCCCCCTCGCACCACCGCGAGAACCAGACGGTCCACCTCGCTCCCGACGAGCGGCTGCTGGCCGAGATACGGGCCCTGAGCGGAACGGACCCGGCGGTCCTGGCCGACGACGAGCTGCTGCGGTCGGTGCTCCCGGCGATCCGCGGCGACTACAAGGCCGCCGAGACCTACCGCTACCGTCCGGGCCCCGCCCTGACCTGCCCGATCACGGTCCTCACCGGGGACGCGGACCCGGCGGTGACGGCCGAGGAGGCCGCGGGCTGGGCCGACCACACCGAGGGTCCCTTCGCGCTGCACCGCTTCACCGGCGGCCACTTCTACCTCGGCCCGCACGCCGCCGAGGTGAACGACCTGGTCCGGCGGCACCTGCCGTGAGGCCGTCCGTCCCCACCGCCGTTCGGACGGTGGGGGCGCACGCCTCGGCGCGTTGCGGCGCACGCGGGCGTGAAACCCGATCGGCTTTGGGGCGTTAGGGAAGGTGGGCCGCCGTTCGCCCGTGGTGCACGCGAGAGTACGAGGAGCACGATGACAGTCCCCAGGCCCGCCGGACGCGGCCGGATGAAACTGGCGGCCCGCTGCCGGGTGGCCACCGAGGCCCCCGCCTTCGGCATGGTCGTCTTCTGCGTGATCCTGCTCAACGCCGCGCTGATGGGGGTCGAGACGTACAGCGGGCTGGCCGCCGAGTACCAGCGGCTCCTGCGGACCGCCGAGCAGTGCTGCCTGGCCCTGTTCACGCTGGAGATGCTGCTGCGCATCGGCGCCTTCGCGGACCGGCCGAAAGCATTCTTCCGCGATCCGTGGAACCTCTTCGACCTCGCGGTCGTCGCCTCCGCCTTCGTCCCGTTCGTCCGCGAGAACACCACCCTGCTGCGGCTGCTGCGGCTGGCCCGGGTGCTGCGCACGGCCCGTTTCCTCCCGCACCTGCGCATCCTGCTGATCGCGGTCGGCCGCAGCCTGCCGGGCACCGCCAACTTCCTGTTCGTCGGCGGACTGGTCCTGTACGTGTACGCCATGGTCGGCTGGGTCTGCTTCGCCGAGTCGGACCCCGGACACTACGGCTCGGTGGGCCGCGCGATGCTCACGCTGTTCCTGCTGACCACCCTGGACGGCCTGACCGACGCCGTCCGCGCGGGACTGCAGATCTCCCGCCTCAGCATCCTCTACTACGCCTCCTACGCGCTGCTCGCCTCCTTCGTGCTGGTCAACGTCCTCATCGGGGTGGTCCTCAACTCCCTCGACGAGGCGCGCGAGATCGAGGACGCGGCCGACCGGGACCGCAAGCAGCCGGGCCCGCCGCCGGCCGCGGGCCCCGACGCGGACGTCCGGGACCGCATCGCGACGGCCCGGCGCGCCCTGGACGAGATCGAGGCGAGCCTGCCCGCCCAGGACGGCCGCTCCCCACGCCGCCTGGAGGCCTCCCACACCGGCTCCTGACCGGGCCCGGACCCGCTCAGTCCCCGTCCCCTGCGAGCAGGCTGATCTCCCACGAGCCGTCGGGGTGTCCGCGGACGTCCCAGCGCTCCGGCTCATCGCGGAAGGGCACCCCGCCCGGGGGGAAGGTGACGTCCTCGAACCGGACCTGGCCCTGGAACGACGCGTCGTCGAAGGTGGCGGGGCCGCCGAAGACCGTACCGGTGGCCAGCAGCCCCCGCTCCCACCTGGTGCGGGTGAACACCGCGGCCCCGGCGAACTGGGCCTCGCTCAGTCCGAGCACCTCACGGAAGGCCGCGCGCGTGAAGTCGGCCGTCCCCTCGACACGGATCCCGTTCAGATCCACGACGTCCTCGAACACCGTCCGGGTGAAGTCGAGTCGGCGCCCGAAGGTGGCGTTCGTGAAGCCCACGGCGTCACGGAAGACCGCCCGGCAGAAAGAGGCCTCTTCATGGAACTCGCTGCGGTCGAAGGCGGCGAAACGCTCGAACACGGCGCTGTCGAAGACCGCCCGCCCCGAGAAGGCGGCTCTGTTGAACAGCGCCTGCCCGGAGAACATGGTGCGGCGGAAGGAAGCACCTCCCGTGAACGACGTCTCCTCGTTCCAGGAGTCGACGAAACGAGCGCGGTCGAAGGAGGCGGGGCCCATCCGGGCCTCTCCTCCGCCCCGCACTGCGGCGAAGACCTGCCGCAGCAGGCCCTCGGAGAAGGTGGTTCCCCGGAGGTCCACCGGTGCCTCCGGGCGGAGCGTCGCGAGGTAGGCGACCCGTTCCTCGCTCGCCGCATGGGCCAAGCACCGCCGGCACCCGGGAAGCCGGATTCCGATGCACTGCGACCGTTCATCGCCCTGCAGCGTATGGAATCCGCAGGTCGGCCAGTCGATCTCGCGGCCCGGGAGCTCGCCAGCCTCCGCCAGCGCATTCCCCAGCTGGTCGGGGTCACCCGCACACATCCAGCCCTCCCCCGGGAGGCCCAGGGGTGCAAGGGAGTACAGCCCCGTCGGCCCCAACTGCTCACGGAGCTCCTCGTACACGGTGTGGGAAACGCCCAGGACGAGGGGGCCCGAGGGGCGTCGGTTCCGATCGACGACCCCGAGATGGCGGACGACCCGGACGGCTTCGGACATCACCGGCCCGCCCCTGCCCGGTACGCCCGCCTCCGCAGGCCCCATGGCCAGGCCCACTTCGAGGGAGGGATGGCCGCCGGCCATCCTCCGGGCCGCGAACAGGGCCATGGTCCTGGGCAACGCGGCCAGCAGCCGGCCGACGCTGCCGAGGGCCCCCGGAGCGTCCAGTTGAAGGAGCACCGGGGCGAGCGAGTCGCCATGGGTCAGGCGCCCGGTGACGTCCGCGTCCCCCATGAGCTGCGCCATCAGGTCCCTCAGTTGATCGTGCGCCGAACTCCCGACCGGGTAGATCCCGTCGTCCCCGGGGCGCACCGCGAGGCACACCACGGTGTCCTGCGGCGGGACGGCAGCCGACCCGTGTTCGGCCATCACCACCCGGAAGCCGGGCTGTTCCAGCAGGGCGCGGCCCGACAGGAACACCATGCGGTCCGGCCAGACGCCGTGGACGACGCCGATCAGCGCGCCGTCCCGGGACACCGGGGCGCCGCGGTAGTGGGTCCAGGCCTCCGGCTCCGCGGAGAGCAGCACCAGCTCCCCGTTGCGGGCTCCCTCGTACGGGACCACCTCGCCCGTCAGGGCGACGGGTTCGCCCTGGTCGGTGCGGCCGTCGACCCGCACACGGGCGAAGTGGTGGTCCGCGGTCAGCCAGGGCAGCGGCTCCCCGCACACGGCCGGGTCCGCCAGGTCCTCATCGGCCAGCAGCAGCGACACCCTGGGCAGAGCGTCGTCCCACCACACCGGCCGGCACGGGACCTCGCGGTCGCCGGCCCGTGCCCAGGCGACGGTGCTCCAGGCCGGCGGGGCGTCCCCGACCGTGAGGACCAGCCGCGGTGTGAGCAGGACGCCGACCTCCTGCGGCTCCGGCATGGGCTCGTGGCGGACCCGGACGACCCGGTCCGTGAGGCCGGGGTCCTGCGGTGGGCGGGCGGCGAAGGGCTGGGCGCCCTCGGCGACGCCCCGGCGGCCCTCCCGCCCGTCGGTGACGCGGGTCGCGGAGAAGTCCGGCCCGGTACCCCGGCTGCGGGACATGTACTCCCACACGCGGCGGCGGACCAGCTCCCGTACGGCGGCCACGTCCCCGCGCAGCTGCGAGCCGAGCAGGGCCTCGCGCACGCCCGGCAGGAACGCGAACTCCACGTCCTCGGCGTCCCGTTCGTGGTCCCAGGGCGCGAACAGCCCGCCGAGGGCGACCTCCGCGAGGTGGCCGTGCTCGGAGTCGCGCAGCAGGGAGCGCCGGACGAGGTTCATGACCGGCAGGGTCAGCGGTACGGCGGCCAGGTGCGCCGCGAGCTGCTGGGCGGTCGGGGAGGCGCTCGCGCGGAAGCGTTCGACCACCTCCAGCGGGCTGAGCGTCCCGGCCGGCGGTGCCTCGCGCCCCCGCGCCGCCGCCGGGTCCGGTCCCGCGTCCGGGTCCGGGCCCGCGTCCAGCCGCAGGCAGGCCAGGCGCCGCCAGCGGCCGTCCCCGGAGACCACCCGTACCAGCCGGGCCAGGCTGCCCGGGGAGACGCCGACCACGGGGACGACGTCGGGGGCGCGCCGGCGGCCGGCGCGGGAGCGGCGGGCGGTCGCCGCCCGCTGCCAGGAGCGGGTGGCGGCCGCGGGCCGGTCCGCGCGGACGGCGAAGGGGACGGGGTGGACGGCGCCGCGCGTCCAGAGCCGTTCGGGCAGGACGTTCAGCACGGCGACGGCGTTGTGCGCGCACCAGTGCCGCAGCACGCCCTGCACGGAGGCCTCGCGCCAGCCGCCGGCCAAGGTGTCGGAGAGGACGAGGATCAGCCTGCGGCCGGCGGGGTCGGCCAGTTCCAGCGGGTTGCGCGGGGCACCGGACCGGCCGCAGGTGAGCATCGGGGTGGCGCCCGGGCCGGTGCCCGTCAGCCGCCAGGTGCGTACGTCGCGGAAGACCCCGCTGCGGGTCAGCACGCGGCGCAGTTCGTCCACGAGGTCCGCCCAGAGCAGCATCGAGTGGTGCGTGTCCACGACCAGGGCCAGGTCCAGCCAGCGGCTCTCGGCCGGCCGCAGGACGGGGGTCGGCACCATTCGCTCGATGCTGCGCTCGACGGTGAGCTGCTCGTCCAGTTCCTCCCCGGGGCCGCCGATGGAGCGCCGGCCGACGGGGCGCAGGGCGCGCATCAGGGCGAGCGGGTCGTCGAGGGAGGCGGCGCGGGGCAGCCGCAGGGGCGAGCCCCGGCGGCCGGCGCCGTCGTCGGCCGGTTTCCCGGCCGGGCCGGGTACGGAGGCGGGGAAGATCCGGACGGCGGGCCGCCCGTCGGCCGGGCCGTCGGGAACGGCCGGGGCCTCGGGGCCCGGCGGGTCGGCGGCCGGTGGGGGCAGGCCCGCGAAGTCGCCGGGCGTCACCGCGGGCGCGCCGGGCCCGGCGGGATCCACCCGGGCGGCCAGCCACAGGATGTCGGCGATCTCCTCCGCCCCGACGCCGGGACGCGGGCCCGCGTCCTCGGCGCCGTCGGCCAGGGCGGCGAGCAGTTCCTCGATCACGCCGTGGGCCCGGTCAGGTGCTGCATGACGGTCTTGAGGAAGCGGTCGCGGTCGCCGGGGGCGGACCAGGCTCCGGCGAGGCGCAGCTGGATGGCGTTGAGGAGCTGGTCGGTGGCGAGGTCCCCGTCCCCGGCGCGGTCGATGAAGTCCCGGACGAGTTCCTGGTACTCCCCGCCGGCCTCGACGTCGATGCCGAGCCGGCGGCGCACGATGAGGGCGAGCTTCTCCTCGCCGGGCGGCTCCAGGTGCAGGCGGACGCAGCGGCGCAGGAAGGCGGGCGGGAAGTCGCGTTCTCCGTTGCTGGTGAGGATGACGACGGGGAAGTACCGGCACTGCACGCGGCCCTGCGGGATGCGCACGGCGGCGTCCGGGTCGTCGTCGGTGCCGATGGCGACGGTGGGGTCCTCCTGGGCGAGGCGGGCCAGCTCGGGGATGACGAAGCCGCCGTCCTCGAAGACGGTCAGGAGGTCGCCGGGGAGGTCGATGTCGCTCTTGTCGATCTCGTCGACGAGCAGGACGCGGGGCCGGTCCTGCGGCAGCAGGGCGGTGCCGAGCGGCCCGAGGCGCAGGTAGCGGGAGATCGACGGCGCGGGGGCGGGCTCGGCTTCGGACGCCGGGGTGGCCGCGCCGTGGGCCGCAGTGGCCGCGCCGTGGGCCGGGAGCGCGGCCGCCGGTCCCACCGGGCCCGCGGGCCTGCGCAGTTGCTCCAGGCCGGCCTCCTGGAGGCGGCCGATGGCGTCGTACAGGTAGAGGCCGTCGCGCAGGACCGTCCGGCTGGTGATGGGCCAGTGCAGGACGGGCCCCAGGTCCAGGTCCGAGGCGATGCTGTAGGCGAGGGTGGACTTCCCGACGCCGGGCTTCCCGGTGATCAGCAGCGGCCTGCGCAGGTGCAGGGCCGTGTTGACGACGTCCTTCTCCTGCTCGTCGGGGACGTAGCCCTCGCCGCGCCGCCGGGTGCGCTCCCAGGCCGGGCCCTCGCACCCGGGGGGCGCGTACCCGGGGTCGGGGACGCCGGTGAAGTCCCGCCAGGGCGGCGGGGATCCGGATTCCAGGCGGGCGCGCCGGTCCGCGCCCTCGCCGGTCCCGTGGTACAGCCACCAGTCCTTCACCACTGCCTCTGCCTCCATCGTCGTGTCGCCGTCTGTCAGTGGTCGGGGTCAGGCCAGGGACCGGAAGCCCGGTATGTCGTCGGGATCGTCCCACAGGAGCACCAACTGGTCTTCCCCTGAGGGGTGTTGTGCGGCGCTTTCGGCGCTCGCGGCGGCCCCGGCGGCCGCCCGGCGCACTTCCCGCACGCGCGCCGGCAGGGCCAGTACGTCCAGTGCGCCGGGGTCCGGGCGCCCGTCGGGCCCGGCCGGTGCGAGCAGGTCGAGGAGCGGGGGCGCCGGTTCTCCGCCCCCGCGCCGCCACACCGCGACCGGGACACCGCCTTCGAGTACGGCTTCCAGCAGTCCGGCGTGCGGGGCGGCGGCCGTGTGGGCCAGGACGCACGCGGGCGCCGGCCGTTCGGCCAGTTCCATCCCGAGCGCGTCCGTGACCTCGGCCTCCTTGACCACCCGGACGGCCTCGGGGTGCCGGCCGCCCCGGGTGCACAGCCAGCGCCAGCTGGCCCGCCACTCGGCCCGGGTGTCCGCGCGTTCCTGCGGGCACCGCACCACGACCTGGTGGAGCAGGCCGAGGGCGCGGGGCCGGCCGGCCGGGCCGCGGGGCACCGGCCACTGGTCGAAGTCGGTGTCGAGCAGTTCGTAGGGCACGTGGAACTCGATGCGGTCGATGCGGTCGGCGCCGCCCCGCAGCCGCGGTCCGGCCCGGTCGCCGTCGGCGGGCGCCGCGCCGACGAGGACGAGCTGCCGCAGGAGTTCCTCCCGTACGGCGTCCAGGCGCACGGGTGCGCCCTGCGACTCCCAGATCTGCTCGGTGCGTTCGCCGCCCAGCCACATGCGGGCCCGGAAACCGGGACCGCCGTCGGGCGGCGGCTCCAGGGCGACGTGCACGACCGTCGTGCGCGCCGGGGGCGGGGGCGGGGGCAGCACCGGCAGGGCGAGCCGCTCGCGGGCGCTGTGGACCCAGTCCGTCAGCCGGTCCGCCCACGCCGTGTCGCCCGCGGCGGCCACCCGGTCCGCGAGGAACCGTACGAAGGGCACCGCCAGCGGCATCCCGCCGCGCCCGCCCTGGCGTTCGTCCAGGTCCTGGACCACCTCCAGGAGGCCGTCGCCCGGCAGGCCGCCGCCGACCGGGGTGGTGCAGCCGGCCGCCTTGAAGGCCCATGCGTAGGCCTCGTGGGCGCAGCGCGGCAGTTCGCGGCCCTCGAAGAGCTCGCCGAGTCCGTCCCAGGCCTGCTGGTCGAGCCGGGCCGCCCGGGGCGGCGCGGGCGCGGTCGGGTCGTCGTCGAGGAAGGAGCAGGCGTCCCAGTCCCGGTCCACGAGGAACTGCGGGAGCTGCCAGCCCCCGCCGCGTTCGCGCAGGTCCTGGAAGGTGCGGTGGATGCTGCGGGCGGCGGCCGGCAGCCCGCTGACGCTCTCCCGTACCGAGCGCGTGCCGAGTTCCGCGAGGAGGGCCTCGGTGAAGCGGCCGGCGCCGCGCTCGGCGTCGTTCTGCGCGGCCTCGCCCTCGCGGGAGGCGTAGAGCCGGAACTGGCGTCGGCCCGGCACCGAGTTCCCGCCGCCGTAGTCGGTGCTGCCGAAGTTCCACCGGGCGTCGCGGGGCGCGTCGACCCGGCAGGAGTCGACGAGGGCGGCCTGGAGCGGGAAGCTGCGGTGTTTGACGAGGTCGGTGCGCCACCAGCGCAGGGCGGAATCGAGGTTGAGGTGGCGGATCTGGCTGGGGCGGGCGTCCGAGCAGGGCAGCATCAGCTCCTGGCGCGGCCCGAGGTAGCCGTGCCCGGCCCAGAAGATCCACAGCAGGTCGCCGTCGCACTGCGGGAGTTCGTCGAGCAGCGCCGCCTTGACGTTCTCCTCGGTCGCCGGCCGGTACGCGGCCCGCAGGGCGGCCATGGCCGGGGAGTCGGGCCAGTCCAGGGCGCCGGGGTCGTCGAGCGGGGAGAGCAGCAGCCTGAGGTTGCCGGGCGGCACCTGGCCGGGGCCGGTCAGCCAGTGGGCGAAGCGCAGGGCGTCGCGGGCCGGGCCGCGCAGGTTCCAGCGGTGGCTGATGTCGTAGCTCTCGACGCCGGCGACGAGCGCGAAGGTGCGCTGCGGGCCGAGGGCCGGGGGCAGGAAGTCGGCGGGGATCACCCGATCTCCGCTTCGGCCACCGCCTGTTCGATCCGTTCGTAGAGGGCGTCCTGTTTCCAGTAGGCGCTGTGGCAGGCGGGGAAGGGCTGGCGGCTGCCGATCTCGTGGTCGGTGATGCGGGGGTCGCCGGGGAAGATGGGCGCGGCGAGGTAGGACAGCACGTCGTGGCGGTCGTAGACGTTGAGCCAGCGCGGGAAGCCGTACGGGAGTTTCGCGCCCGGTTCGAGCGCGGTCAGGGCGCCGAACTCGTGGAGGAGGGGGGCCTGGGAGCCGACGGTGACGAGCAGTTCCGTGCCGGGGACGGCTTCGCCGCGGGCGGCGGCGAGGGCGAGGAGGTCCACGAGGGCGATCCCGCCGAGGCTGTGGCCGATCAGCACGGTCGGCTCCGGGGACCCGGTGATCCGGGCGTGCAGGAACTCCCGCAGTTCGTGGCCGCGGGCCTGGTAGCGCAGGATGTCGCCGAGCGCGGGGGTGGCTCCGACGGTGAGGGAGCCGCGCCGGGCGTTGAGCAGGGGCTGGGTGGTGACCCGCAGGGCGAGCCGGCCGAGGAAGGCGGCGGCGCGGGCGCCGGGCACCCGGGCGTCGCCGCCGAGGCGGGTGGTGAGCAGTTCGACGAGGCGGTCGCGTTCGGCGCCGGTGCAGTCGGCCTCGGCTCCGGCCGCGGCGAGGGCGCCGGCGGCCACGGCCCGGGCGAGGGCGGTGGCCAGCTCGCGCGCCTGGGGGTCGCCGGTGGCGCGTTCCGCGGCGCGGGCCGCCTCGGCGGAGCGGGCGGCGGAGTCCAGGGCGGCGGGGAAGTCCGCGGCGAGGCCGGTGCCGTGCAGCAGGGCGCCGAGCTCGTCCCCGGGGTGGGGCGGCGCCGGGGGTAGGCCGGCCAGGGCCGCGAGCACCCCGGTACCGGCGGCGCGTACGCCGGGCATCGCGAAGGGGTCGTCGTCCGCGGCGGCGTCCCCGGCCCCGGACCCGACGGACCCGCCGGGCCAGCCGGCCTCGGCGAGGACCCTGAGTTCGCACAGCGGGTCGGCGAGCAGCAGGGCCCACTCGGCCGTCTCGGCGTCGGCCTGGTCGGGCTCGCCCGGGACGCCTGCGGCGGGCTTCAGTCCGGGCACGGACCGGCCGCCGGCTCCCAGGGTCGCCCCGAAGCGGTCGCCCCAGTAGCAGGAGTCGACGGCGGCGCCGGGGAATCTGGCCGTCAGCCGCTCGTGGACCAGGGCGAAGAGCCGCTCGTGCCGCTCGCGCCGTACCCCCGTGCCGTGGACAAAGAGAAAACGCATCGCCGCCCCGCCCCCTCGTGCAGTCACCCCTCCGCCCCGGCACGATAGCGCCGGGCGCCCGGCAGGGGGGTGGGAACGCCGGGTTCGACTCAGCGGGCCCAGGTGGAGCCGAAGGCGTGTGCGGCGAAGTTCTCGGCGATACGGCGGTGGCCGGCGGCGTCCGGGTGGAGGTCGTCGGGCAGCGGGAACTCGGCGAAGTCGGCCTCCCCGTACAGGGCGCGCCCGTCGAGGTGGTGCAGGTGGGGGTCGTCGGCGGCGCGCGCCGCGGTGATGCGGGCGAGTTCGTCGCGCACGGTGCGCAGGGTGAGCCGCCCGTGGGCGGCCTCCGCCGGGTCGCCGAGGGCGCGGAAGCGCAGCGTCCCGTCGCCGAGTTCGGCGGCGGCCGGGCCCGGGGTGTCCTCGTGGATCGGGCAGTGGAGCGGGGAGACGACCAGGACCGGCGTGGTGGGGTGTCCTTCGCGAAGGGTGTCGAGGAAGCCGTGGACCGCCGCGGTGAAGGCGCGCAGGCGCATCACGTCGTGGTTGACGAGGTTGATGCCGATCTTGAGGCTGATGAGGTCGGCGGGGGTGTCCCGCATGGTCCGCGCGGTGAACGGGTCGAGCAGGGCGTTGCCGCTGAAGCCGAGGTTGACCAGTTCCACGCCGGCCCGGGCGGCGGCCAGCGCGGGCCAGGTGCCGGTCGGGCCGTCGGCGTTCGAGCCGTGGCTGATCGAGCTGCCGTGGTGCAGCCAGACGCGCCGGCCCGGGTCCTGCGCCGGCTCCACGGGGGCGTCGGTGCGCAGGGCGATGAGTTCGTGGATCCCCCGGTACGGCAGCCAGATCTCGATGTCCTTCGCCGTGTCGGCCAATCCGGTGAACCGGACGGTGCCGGGCGGCCCCGGGGTGAGGACCTCGGTCCAGCTGGAGACGTCGACCGTACGGAGGTTGCCGCCGTCGGCGACGGCCCGGCCGGCCGGGCGGCCGTCGACCAGCAGCTCGTACACGGCGTCCGGGGGCTGCGGGGCGCCGCGGTAGACCGTCGTCGTGGCGAGGACGTCCAGTTCCACGGAGGTGGCCCTGGTGCGGAAGGCCAGCCGGACGCCGGCGGGCTGGGCCACGACGTCGGTGAGGTCGGCGGGGGCCTGGCAGCGGGCCCAGGCGGGCAGCCGGTACGGCAGGACGCCGTGCTCGGTGCGTTCCACCTCCATTGCGCCGCGCAGGAGTTCCGGCCCGACCGGGGTGGTGATCCGGCCGGGTCCGCCGTCGGGGGATGTGTGCTGTGCCAGGTCGTCCATCCCGCCACCCTGTCAACCGAGGGCGCGTCCCGCATCCGGTTTCGCAGCGGGCCGGGCCGGCGGTACGGCGGTCGCCCGGCCGGTGGTACGGCGGTCGCCCGGCCCGGAGCGGTGCACGGCGGGCCGAGTCGGTGGATGGCATGCACACGCCGGTAGGATCGGTTGTGAGAACGGACACGTACCGGCCTCGGAACCCGGGCCGCGCTCCCCCCATCGAACCGGGAGGCGGACGCGTACGCGGGGCGGGAGGGCCACATGTCCAGCAGGGCCGAGGGGCGGGAGCGGCACCGGACCGCGGCACGGGGCGGCGTGGCCGTCGGCCTCGTGTGCACCGTGGTCCTCGCGGGGGCCGGGTACGTGGCCTGGGAGCTGCGCGGCATCGTCGCCACCCGCGCGGACGGCGATCCGGCGCGGGGCGTCTACCAGCAGGATCCCGAGCGGGCCGACCGGACGGCGGCGGCCGTGCTCGACGGGATCGTCCGCGAGGAGGCGGAACCGCCCACGGACGGCAAGGTCTTCGCCGGGAGCGGTGCGGTGGACTGGCGCTCCGGCGGCTGGAAGCCCTCCGATCCGCTGGAGGCGCGGCCCGCCCCGGCCGAACCCGCGATCGGCGCGCTCTTCTCCCCCGGCGGCGACGGCGACCCGGACCACCACTGCTCGGGCGTCGTGGTCCACTCCCCCGGCGGCGACCTCGTCGCCACCGCCGCCCACTGCGTCCACGCCGGCGGCTTCCGCACCAACCTCGCCTTCGCGCCCGGCTACCGGGACGGGGTCGCTCCGTACGGCGTCTGGGTGCCCACCCGCATCGACGTGGACCCGCGCTGGACCGCGGACCAGGACCCCGACCACGACATCGCGTTCCTCCGGCTGCGCCGGCCCGGCTACCCCGGCCAGCGCCTGGAGGACGTCACCGGCGCCATGACCATCGCCTTCGGGACCGAACTGCCCGCTCCCGCACGGCTCGTGGGCTACCCGAACTCCTCCGAGCAGCCCCTGGACTGCCGGACCACCGCCCTCCCGGCCGGTCCCACGCAGCTGCGGCTGGACTGCGCGGACGTGCCCAACGGCACCAGCGGCGGCCCGGTGCTGACGGACGGGCACACCCTCATCGGGGTGATCGGCGGACGCGACGGGGGCGGCGACGACGAGACCTCGTACAGCGTCCGGTTCGGCGACGCCGCACGCGCCCTCCACGAACGCTCCATCCGGCCCTGACCCGTTCCCGCACGGTCCTGACCCGCTCCTGACCCGCTCCCGACCGCTCCGGGCGGGCCCGGCAGAATTCCCCCATGGACGCAGCACTCACCGCACTGATCGGCGCAGCCGTGGGCTCGCTCGCCACCCTGGGCTCCGCGATGCTGACCGGACGCAACACGGCCCGCGCCCAGTTCGTCCAGTGGCGCAGGCAGCACCGCCGGGACGCCTACGCCGGATACCTCGGCGCGCTGCACGACCGCGACCTCGCGAGGGACGCCGTACTGGAGGCCCTGCGCCCGCAGGACCCGGACCTGCCGGAGGTGGACGCGAAGGTCGAGCGCTTCGTGACGCTGGCCCGCAGCGTCCACCGGGCCGCCGAGATCGTCCACCTGGAGGGGCCGGCGGCCGCGGTGGCGGCGGCCGACGACGTGGCCCGCGCCTCCGAGGAACTCTCCGCGGTCGTACGGCGCATGGTGGAGCGGGCCCGCGCCGGGGACACCTCGGGCAGGGCGGCGGACACCGCTCTCGCCGCGGAGCGCGAGCACGACCTCTACCAGGCCGTGAAGGCGTTCCGCACGACGGCCGCCGGCGCCCTCGGGCAGCCCGGCACGGGCGGCGTCCGCCAGTAGCTCAGTGCGCTCGCCCGGCCGGGAACGCGCGGGTGCGGGCCGCCGCGCGCCGGCCGGCGTCGGGTCGTGGGTGGTTGTCCGCAGCGTCGTCGTCCATGGCGACGAGTCTGCACCGGCGGGCGGGTGCGGGGACAGACCCGTGGCGGGGCGCCCGGGGGCGCCCCGGGGGCGGACGGGCTCACGGCGGGTACCGGCCCGGCTCACGGCGGGTGCGGCTCGCGGCGGGTGCCGGGCCGGCTCACGGCGGGTGCGGCTCGCGGTGGGTGCCGGGCCGGCTCCGGATCAGCGCGGCAGGGTCGCGTAGCTGACCCCCGTCAGCTTCTCGGAGGCGGCCCACAGCCGTTCGCCGGCCGTGTCGTCGAGGGTCCACCCGGCCCGCCAGGACGGCGCCGGCGCCCCGCGCCAGCCGAACCGCGGGCCGATGAAGGCGTCCTGCGCGACCCCGGGCGCGGTGGCCGCGTAGAGGGTGGGCAGGGCGCCCGAGGCCGTCGGCTGCGCGAGGACGGCGTTGCCGAGGGCCGCAACGCGCGAGTTCAGGGTGGGGCCCTCCAGCTTCGACGCCCCCGAGTGCAGGTTGCTGGAGGCGTAGCCCGGGTGGGCCGCGGCGGCGGTGATCGTGGAGCCGGCGGCGGCGAAGCGCCGGGCCAGCTCGTGGGTGAAGAGCAGGTTGGCGGTCTTGGAGCGGCCGTAGGCGACCCAGCGGCGGTAGCCGTGCTCGCTGCCCGGGCCGCCGAGGCCGCCCGTCTCCTCGGGACCGTCCTCGCCGAAGCCGATCTTCCCCAGGACGTGGAAGCCGCTGGAGACGTTGACGATCCGCGCCCCGGCCGCTCCGGCCGCGGCGGCCCGCAGCCTCGGCAGGAGCAGCCCGGTGAGGGCGAAGTGCCCGAGGTGGTTGACACCGAACTGCGTCTCGAACCCGTCGGCGGTCCGCCCGAACGGGAGCGCCATCACGCCGGCGTTGTTCACCAGCAGGTCCAGCGAGGGGTGCCGCCGCCCGAACGCGGTGGCGAACTCCCGCACGCAGGACAGGTCGGCCAGGTCGAGCGGCAGGAACTCCGCCTCGGCCCCGGGGACCTCCGCCCGCAGCCGGACCACGGCGGCCCGTCCGCGGGCCGCGCTGCGGCAGGCCAGGACGACCGAGGCGCCGGAGCGTGCGAGCTCGCGGGCCGTGACGTAGCCGATGCCGCTGTTGGCCCCGGTCACGACGGCGGTCCGGCCGCTCTGGGCGGGGATGTTCCTGGCGTTCCAGCCGGGCATGGCGGCTCCCTCGATCGCGGTGGGCCACCGAGGGTAGACCCGGGGGGTGCGCGGGGACTCGCGAGGGTGGGCGCGGGCGGCGGACCCGCAGGCCAGTAGGCTGCGGGTCCGCACTCTTTCCCCTTCCCGCCCCGAGGTACAGCGCAGTGAGCTCCGCACCGCCCCCCATACCCGTGACGGTCGTCGGCCTCGGCGCCGACGGGTGGGCCGGGCTCACCGCCGCCGCGCGGTTCTCGCTGTCCTCGGCCGAGGTCCTGATCGGCGGGCCGCGCCAGCTGGACCTGCTGCCCGCCGACGAGTGCCCCGGGCAGCGGGTGGCGTGGCCGAGCCCGCTGCGGCCGGCCGTGCCCAAGCTCATGGCCGAGCACGCCGGGCGCCGGATCGCGGTGCTGGCCAGCGGCGATCCCATGTTCTACGGGATCGGCCGCGCCCTGGCCGAGGAGCTCGGGCCGGACGCCCTGCTGGTCCACCCGCACCCCTCGTCCGTCTCCTACGCCTGCGCCCGGCTGGGCTGGCCGGTGGAGGACACCGAGGTGGTCACCGTGGTGGGCCGCCCGGTGGACCGGCTCGCGGCCGCCCTGTACGACGGCCGCCGGGTGCTGGTGCTCAGCGCCGGAGCCGCCTCACCGGGCGAGATCGCCGCACTGCTGCGCGAGCGGGGCTTCGGCCCGAGCCGGATGCGGGTGCTCGAACAGCTCGGCTCCGAGCGCGAGGACGCGTACGAGGGCACCGCGGACGGCTGGGACCACGCGCCCGGCGACCCCCTGAACGTGGTGGCCGTCGACTGCCGCCGGGACCCGGCCCGCGGCGGGCCGCGCCTCGGCGCGACCCCCGGCCTGCCGGACGCCGCCTACGAGCACGACGGCCAGCTCACCAAGCGCCACGTGCGCGCCGCGACCCTGTGCGCGCTGGCCCCGGCCCCCGGCGAGCTGCTGTGGGACATCGGCGGCGGCTCCGGCTCCATCGGGATCGAGTGGATGCGTACGCACCCCTCGTGCCGGGCGGTGGCCGTGGAGCGCGTCCCGGAGCGGGCCGCCCGGATCACCCGCAACGCGGCGGCGCTGGGCGTGCCCGGCCTGCGCGTGGTCGTCGGGGCCGCGCCGCAGGCGCTCACCGGGCTGCCGGCGCCCGACGCGGTGTTCATCGGCGGCGGGCTGACTGCCCCGGGCCTGCTCGACGCGGTGTGGGCGGCGCTGGCCCCCGGCGGCCGGCTCGTGGTCAACACGGTCACGCTGGAGTCGGAGGCGGTCCTCGCCGACCGCTACCGGCGCCACGGCGGCGACCTGGTCAAGCTGGCCGTCGCGCACGCCGTGCCGGTGGGCGGCTTCACCGGCTGGCGGCAGGCCATGGCGGTCACCCAGTGGTCGGTGACGAAGCCGGTGACGGAGCCGGAGCCGAAGCCCGCGACGGCAACCCCGACGGACGCGGACACCAAGGAGAAGGATCAGACATGACCGTGTACTTCATCGGTGCGGGCCCCGGCGCCGCAGACCTGATCACGGTGCGCGGTGCCCGGACCCTCGCCGCCGCCCCGGTCTGCCTGTACGCGGGCAGCCTCGTCCCGCGCGAGCTGCTCGCCGAGTGCCCGGCGGATGCCCGCCTCGTCGACACCTCGCAGCTGAACCTGGACGAGATCGTCGCCGAGTGCGTGAGCGCCCACGAGGCGGGCCAGGACGTGGCGCGGCTGCACTCCGGCGACCCGTCGATCTTCAGCGCGGTCGCCGAGCAGATGCGCCGGCTGGACGCGGTGGGCATCCCCTACGAGGTGGTCCCGGGCGTACCGGCCTTCGCCGCCGCGGCCGCCGCCCTCAAGCGGGAGCTGACCGTGCCCACGGTCGGCCAGACCGTGATCCTCACCCGGATCGCCCAGCAGGCGACCCCCATGCCGCCCGGCGAGGACCTGGCCACCCTGGGCCGCAGCGGCGCGCTGCTCGTGCTGCACCTGGCCACCCGCTACGTGGACCGGGTGGTCGAGGAGCTGCTGCCGCACTACGGCGCCGCGTGCCCCGTCGCGGTGGTGGCGATGGCCAGCCGCCCCGACGAACTGATCCTGCGCGGCACCCTGGCCGACATCGCCGGGCAGGTGAAGGAGGCGGGGCTGGTCCGCACCGCCGTCATCGTGGTGGGCCGCACGCTCGGCGCGGAGCAGTTCCGCGACAGCCACCTGTACTCCCCCGAGCGCGACCGGCATGTCTGCTGACGCGGCGCCCCTCCCGGCCGAACCCGCGCCCCTCCCGGCCCACCACGTCCTGATCCTGGGCGGTACCACGGAGGCCCGCCGCCTCGCGGAGGCGCTGGCCCCGGACCCCTCCTGCCACGTGACCACGTCGCTCGCGGGCCGGGTCGCCTCGCCCGTGCTCCCGCCGGGCGACACCCGGATCGGCGGCTTCGGCGGCATCGCGGGCCTCGCGGCCTGGATCGTCGCCCACGACGTCACCCGCGTCGTCGACGCCACCCACCCGTTCGCGGAGCGGATGAGTTTCCACGCCGCCGAGGCGCAGGCGCTGACGGGGGTCCCGCTGGTGGCGCTGCGCCGCCCCGGCTGGACACCGGAGCCGGGCGACGACTGGACCTTCGTGGACTCGCTCGACGAGGCCGCCGACCGGCTGCCCGGGCTCGGCGCCCGTGCGTTCCTGACCACCGGACGGATGGGCCTGCACGCCTTCGCGCACCTCGACGACACCTGGTTCCTGGTGCGTTCGGTGGACCCTCCGCAGGCGCCGGTGCCGCCCCACCTGGAAGTCCTCCTCGCCCGGGGCCCGTTCACGCTGGACGACGAGCGGGAGCTGATCGCCCGGCACCGCATCGACGTGCTGGTGACGAAGGACAGCGGCGGCTCGGCCACCGCCCCCAAACTGGCCGCCGCCCGCGAGGCGGGCATCCCGGTCCTCGTCGTGCGCCGCCCGGCGGTCCCGGAGGGCGTACCGGAGACCGACTCGGTCGAGGTCGTCCTGGACTGGCTGGGCACGGCCTAGGCCCGCCTCCCCCCACCGTGTCCGGACGTGCCGTCGCACCGGACGGGCGAAGGCCCGGTGCGCTCCTCGCACCGGGCCTTCGCCTCGTACCGATCCGCCGGGCCGCGGCCCGTCACGGGTAGCGGCGCGGCGTCCACGTGATCCGCGAGCCGTCCGGCCGCTCGGTGACCTGCGTCTGCGAGGAGCCGATCAGCAGGATGGTGCGCATGTCGACCTCGGAAGGCTCCAGTTCGGCGAGCGTGACGATCCGCACGGACTGCTCGGGGCCGCCCACGTCGCGGGCGACGACCACCGGGGTCTGCGGCGAGCGCAGTTCCAGCAGCAGCTCGCGGGCCTGGGCCACCTGCCAGGTCCGGCTGCGCGAGCCGGGGTTGTACAGGGCGAGGACGAGGTCGGCCGCCGCGGCCGCGCGCAGCCGCTCCGCGATGACCTCCCAGGGCTTGAGCCGGTCGGACAGCGAGATCGTGGCGTAGTCGTGGCCGAGCGGGGCGCCGGCCGCGGCGGCCGCCGCGTTGGCCGCGGTCACGCCCGGCAGGACCCGTACGGGCACGTCCTTGTACTCGGCCTGCCCGGCGACCTCCAGGACCGCCGTTGCCATGGCGAAGACGCCCGGGTCGCCGCCGGAGACCACGGCCACCCGCTTGCCGCGGCGGGCGAGGTCCAGGGCGAACTCGGCGCGCTCCGACTCGACCTTGTTGTCGGAGCCGTGCCGGACCTGGCCCGGCCGGACGGGCACCCGGTCGAGGTACGTCGTGTACCCGACCAGTACCTCGGCGTCCGCGAGGGCGCGCCGGGTCTGCGGGGTGAGCCACAGCGGGCCGGCCGGTCCGGTGCCGACGACGGCGACCTCGCCGGGGCCGGACGGCACGCTGCCGGGGTTGCCGATCCGGCTGGGCACCACGGCGACGGCGAAGTACGGCACGCTGTCGGCGTCGGTGTCGGCGAGGAGGCCGGTGCGCTCGCCCTCCATGGTGGCGCGTTCGACGTAGCGGGCCTCGGCGAGCCGCCCGCTGTTCTCCATCGCGCCGCGCACGGCGGGGAAGGTCCGGCCGAGCTTCATCACGACCGCCGAGTCGGTGGCGGCGAGGCGGGCGGTGAGTTCCTCCTCGGACAGCGTGCCGGGGAGGATGGTCAGGACCTCCTCGCCCTCCACGAGCGGCGTGCCGAGCCGGGCTGCGGCGGCGCTGACGGAGGTGACCCCGGGGACGACCTCGGTGTCGTAGCGGTCGGCGAGCCGCTTGTGCATGTGCATGTACGAGCTGTAGAAGAGCGGGTCGCCCTCCGCGAGCACGGCGACGCTGCGGCCGGCGTCCAGGTGGGCGGCCAGCCGGGCGGCGGCGGCCTCGTAGAACTCCTCCATCGCGCCCTGGTAGCCGCCGGGGTGGTCGGTGGTCTCGGTGGTGACCGGGTAGACCAGCGGCTCCTCGATGTGGCTCTCGCGCAGGTGCTTCGCGGCGATCGAGCGGGCGATGGACCGGCCGTGGCGGGCGCTGTGGTAGGCGACGACGTCCGCCTCGCCGATCACCTCGACGGCCCGCAGGGTCATCAGGTTCGGGTCGCCCGGGCCGAGCCCGACCCCGTAGAGGCGGCCCTTGGGCTGCGCGTCGCTCATTCGGCCACGCTCGCGATGGCGTTGAGGGCGGCCGCGGCGATGGCGCTGCCGCCCCGGCGGCCGCGCACGACGAGGTGGTCGAGGCCGGACGGGTGGGCGGCGAGGGCGTCCTTGGACTCGGCGGCGCCGATGAAGCCGACGGGCACGCCGATGACGGCGGCCGGGCGCGGGGCGCCCTCCTCGATCATCTCCAGCAGCCGGAACAGCGCGGTGGGGGCGTTGCCGACGGCGACCACCGAGCCCTCCAACAGACCCCGGTCGCGCCACACTTCGAGGGCGGCGGCGCTGCGCGTGGTGCCCATCTTCGCGGCGAGTTCCGGCACCGCCGGGTCGGAGAGCGTGCAGATCACCTCGTTGTCCGCGGGCAGCCGCTTGCGGGTGACCCCGCTGGCGACCATCTGGACGTCGCACAGGATCGGCGCGCCCGCCTCCAGCGCGGCGCGGGCGCGCAGCACCACCTCGGGGGTGTACCCCAGGTCCTGCGGAAGGTCGGTCATGCCGCAGGCGTGAATCATGCGCACCGCGACCTGGGCGACCGAGGCGGGCAGCCCGGAGAGGTCCGCCTCGGCGCGGATCGTGGCAAAGGACTGGCGGTAGATCGCGGCGCCGTCCTTCTCGTACTCAAACACGGTGTACTCGCTCATTTCTTCACTGCGTCTTCGGACTCTGGGGTGGTGCGGCAGGTCTCGCGTGCGGCCGTGAGGGCGGCCGCCAGGTCGGGCCGGCCCGGCAGGGTGCGCCCGTCGACGGTGAGCCGGTAGCCGTCCTGCGTGGCGAGCGCGTCCACCCACAGGGTTCCCCGCGGGTGGCCGCACCGGCGCTCGCAGCCGGACCAGTGGACGGGCAGCGGCCCCCGCGCCCGTTCCACGAGGGCGCGCGCGTCGGCGCGTACGTCCGCGAGGGACTTCGCGCAACCGGGGCGCCCGGTACAGGCGGTGACGGACTGCCAGGGGCTGTCGGCGGCCACGACCAGGCCGGCTTCCTCCAGCAGAGCGGGGCCGTCGACGGGGCCGCGCAGGGGGGCGTCCGGGAGGACGACGGTGCGCCAGGGGGTGATCCGCAGCCCGTCGCCGTACCCGGCGACCTCGGCCAGGACCCGCCACTGGCCGGTGGTCATCCGGCCCAGCGGGGGCAGGACGCACACGTCGCCGCGCGAGCCGGGCCCGCGGCCCCACGGCCGGGGCGGGGCGGTGTACGGCCAGTCCACCTCGGGTACACGGGCCGCGTCGATGCCGGCGGCGGTCAGGCGGGCGGCGAACTCCGCGTCGTCCAGGGCGTGTCCGGCGGGCAGTTCGGCGACGCGCCAGGCGCGGGTGCCGGCCGCGTCCGCGGCGTCGAGGAAGTACTCGGCGGCGAGCAGCGCGGCGCGCGGGGCGTCCTGCGCGGCGACGGCCACGGCTCCGGCGGCCGCGCCGAGGCGTACCAGCGCCCGGTCGCCGGGCTGCCGGTCCGGCCGCGCCAGGACGGTGACGTCGGGTTCCAGGGCGGCCACGTCCCCGCGCCCGTCGTCGAGGGCGAACAGGAAGCGGCCGGACAGGGCGGTGACGCGGGTGTTCGCGCACAGCAGCCGGTCCAGTTCGCGGACCCAGGGCAGGACGTCCTGCGAGGTCGGGGTGGCCACGATGTTGCGTACGCGTTCGTGGCCGGGCGCGGGCAGCAGCCCGGCCGTGTCCAGCAGTGCGGCGAGGCCGGCGCCGCAGCCGTCGGCGAGTCCGCGCAGCTGCACGTTGCCGCGGGAGGTGAGCTCCAGGTGGCCGTCGCCGAAGCGGTCGGCGGCCGATGCCAGGAGGGCGGCCTGGTGCGCGGTCAGGGCCCCGCCGGGGATCCGGACGCGCGCGAGGTGTCCGTCGTCCGCCGCGTGGAGCCGGAGCGCGCCGGGGCAGGCGTCACCGCGGTCCCGTATGACGGGTTCGTCCCGCGATACGGCGGAGGGCGGCTGGGGCATGGCGGCGAGCATACCCACGATTCCCCTCCCCGGAACTGTGTCCGGCGCCACCCCGGCCCGCGCGTCTGCGCAGGCCCGGCCGCTTCCGGCCGGCTGCGGGGCGTGCCGGGGGCACCCGGCCCTTCGCGCCGCGCGGCGCGTCGCGTGCGCCGGCGCAGCACCCGAAGACCGGCGGGGTCCGAGGGGCCGGCAGCACCCGAAGGCCGGCGGGAAGCAGCCCGACCCCTGCCCGGGGCCCGTGGACCGCCGGCCCCGGCCCGGGGCCCGTGGATCGCGGGCCCCGGTCTTCCCGTCCCGGCGGCGTTTGGGGCCGGGGGGTCCGGGGGCAGAGCCACTGGGGACCCGCCCGCGTCCGGACCGGGCCCCGCACGCCCGACCACCGCCCCGGCCGGCCGCCGCCCCACCCCGGGCCACGACCCCACCCCCGGCCGACCCGTTGCACCCGCCCCCTAAGATGACCTTCCGGCGGCCCACACGGTCCGCCGTCGCCGAGGACGGCGACATGGGAGGAAGCCCGGTGCGAATCCGGCGCGGTCCCGCCACTGTGAACCCGGCAGAGCCACTCGGCCGGGTGAGTCAGGAACTCCCGCTGTCCTCACTGCCCGGGGCGCGGAAACCCCGAGGAAGGCCTGCCGCCGCATGATCCTGCTGCTGTCGACGTCCGACACCGATCTGCTCAGCGCTCGCGCAGCGAACACGGCGGACGCCCCCGTCCCGTACCGGTTCGCGAACCCCTCCCGCCTCCCCCTCGACGACCTCCCCGGCCTCCTCGACGGCGCCGACCTGGTCGTCGTACGCCTCCTCGGCGGCCTGCGGGCCTGGCAGGACGGCCTGGACCTGCTGCTGGCCCCCGGCCAGACCCGCCCGGTCGTGGTCCTGACCGGCGAACAGGCCCCGGACGCCCAGCTGATGGAGGCCTCCACCGTTCCGATCGGCATCGCGGCCGAGGCCCACGCCTACCTCGCGCACGGCGGCCCCGCCAACCTGGAGCAGCTGGCCCGGTTCCTCTCCGACACCGTCCTGCTCACCGGCCACGGCTTCGAGCCGCCCGCCGCCGCCCCCACCTGGGGCCCCCTGGAGCGCACCGCGCAGCGGACGGACGGCCCCGAGGTCGCCGTGCTCTACTACCGCGCCCACCAGATGAGCGGCAACACCGGTTTCGTGCACACGCTCTGCGAGGCCATCGAGGCCCACGGCGCCCGGCCGGTCCCGCTCTACGTCTCCTCCCTGCGCAGCCCCGAGCCGGAGCTCGTCGCGGCCCTGGGATCCGCGGACGCGGTCGTCACCACCGTCCTCGCGGCGGGCGGC
The DNA here is from genome assembly GCF_040684695.1 of Streptomyces erythrochromogenes. Taxonomy (GTDB): domain Bacteria; phylum Actinomycetota; class Actinomycetes; order Streptomycetales; family Streptomycetaceae; genus Streptomyces; species Streptomyces erythrochromogenes_C. The sequence continues at coordinate 54,255 of NZ_JBFBGM010000022.1, read as the reverse complement.
ACCAAGCCGGCCACCGCCTCGGCGGGCGGCGACGACGAGTCCTGGGACGCGGGCGCGCTCGCCGGCCTCGGCGTGCCGATCCTGCAGGCCCTGTGCCTGACCGGCTCCCGCGCCGCGTGGGAGGAGAACGACGAGGGCCTCTCCCCGCTGGACGCCGCGACCCAGGTCGCCGTGCCCGAGTTCGACGGCCGGCTGATCACCGTCCCGTTCTCCTTCAAGGAGCTCGACGAGGACGGTCTGCCCGCCTACGTGGCCGACCCCGAGCGGGCCGCCCGGGTCGCCGGCATCGCCGTGCGCCACGCCCGGCTGCGCCACATCGAGCGCCGCGACAAGAAGATCGCGCTCGTCCTCTCCGCGTACCCGACCAAGCACTCCCGCATCGGCAACGCGGTCGGCCTGGACACCCCGGCCAGCGCGGTGGAGCTGCTGCGCACCCTCATCGCCGAGGGCTACGACTTCGGCCCGGTCACCGAGATCCCCGGTCTGGTCTCGGGCGACGGCGACGAGCTGATCCGCGCCCTGATCGAGGCCGGCGGCCACGACCAGGACTGGCTCACCGAGGAGCAGTTGGCCCGCAATCCGGTCCGCATCCCGGCGGCCGACTACAAGCGCTGGTTCGCCGAGCTCCCCGCGGAGCTGCGCGGCAGCGTCGAGGAGCACTGGGGCGAGGCCCCGGGCAGCATGTTCGTGGACCGCTCGGCGAACCCCGAGGGCGACATCGTCCTGGCCGCCCTGCGCCGCGGGAACCTCCTCATCCTCATCCAGCCGCCGCGCGGCTTCGGCGAGAACCCGATCGCGATCTACCACGACCCCGATCTGCCGCCCTCGCACCACTACCTGGCCGCGTACCGCTGGATCCAGGCGCGTGCGGAGGACGGCGGCTTCGGCGCCGACGCCATGATCCACCTGGGCAAGCACGGCAACCTGGAGTGGCTGCCGGGCAAGAACGCGGGCCTGTCCGCGGCCTGCGCGCCCGACGCCGCGCTCGGCGACCTCCCCCTCGTCTACCCGTTCCTGGTCAACGACCCGGGCGAGGGCACCCAGGCCAAGCGCCGCGTGCACGCCACCCTGGTCGACCACCTGGTGCCGCCGATGGCGCGCGCGGAGTCGTACGGCGACATCGCGCGCCTGGAGCAGCACCTGGACGAGTACGCCCAGATCTCCGCGATGGACCCGGCGAAGCTGCCGGCCATCCGCGCGCAGATCTGGACGCTGATCCAGGCGGCGAAGCTCGACCACGACCTGGGTCTGGAGGAGCGTCCGGACGACGACGGCTTCGACGACTTCCTGCTGCACGTCGACGGCTGGCTGTGCGAGGTCAAGGACGCCCAGATCCGCGACGGCCTGCACGTGCTGGGCGGCGCGCCGACCGGTGAGGCCCGGGTCAACCTGGTCCTCGCGATCCTGCGCGCCCGCCAGATCTGGGGCGGCACCACGGCCCTTCCGGGTCTGCGCGAGGCGCTCGGCCTGGACGAGTCCAAGGCCACCCGCACCTCCGCGGACGACGTCGAGGAGCAGGCCCGCGCCCTGGTCCAGGCGATGGAGGACGCCGGCTGGTCCCCGGACGCCGTGGCCCGGGTCGCGGCGGAGCACCCGGCGGACGTCGCGGAGGTCCTGTCCTTCGCGGCCCGCGAGGTGGTCCCGCGCCTGGCCGGCACGACGGACGAGATCGCCCACGTGGTCGCGGCCCTGGACGGCCGCTTCGTCCCGGCCGGGCCGTCGGGCTCGCCGCTGCGCGGCCTGGTCAACGTCCTGCCGACGGGCCGCAACTTCTACTCGGTCGACCCCAAGGCCGTTCCGTCCCGCCTCGCGTGGGAGACCGGCCAGGCCCTGGCGGACTCCCTCCTCACCCGCTACCGCACCGACAACGGCGAGTGGCCCGCCTCGGTCGGCCTGTCCCTGTGGGGCACGAGCGCGATGCGCACCGCGGGCGACGACGTCGCCGAGGTGCTCGCGCTGCTCGGCGTCCGCCCGGTCTGGGACGAGGCCTCGCGCCGCGTGACCGGCCTGGAGGCGATCCCGCTGGTGGAGCTGGGCCGGCCCCGCATCGACGTGACGCTGCGCATCTCGGGCTTCTTCCGCGACGCGTTCCCGCACGTGATCGGGCTGCTGGACGACGCGGTCCGGCTCGCCGCCTCGCTGGAGGAGCCGGAGTCGGAGAACTACGTCCGCGCGCACGCCCAGGCGGACCTGGCCCTGCACGGTGACGAGCGCCGCGCGACGACCCGTATCTTCGGCTCGCGCCCGGGCACGTACGGGGCGGGCATCCTCCAGCTGATCGACTCCCGCGACTGGCGCACGGACGCCGACCTGGCGGAGGTCTACACGGTGTGGGGCGGCTACGCCTACGGCCGGGGCCTCGAAGGACGCCCCGCCCGGGACGAGATGGAGACGGCCTACAAGCGGATCACGGTCGCGGCGAAGAACACCGACACCCGCGAGCACGACATCGCGGACTCGGACGACTACTTCCAGTACCACGGCGGCATGGTGGCCACGGTCCGCGCGCTGCGCGGTACGGCCCCCGAGGCGTACATCGGCGACTCGACCCGCCCGGAGACGGTCAAGACCCGCACCCTGGTGGAGGAGACCAGCCGCGTCTTCCGCGCCCGCGTCGTGAACCCGAAGTGGATCGAGGCGATGCGCCGCCACGGCTACAAGGGCGCCTTCGAGCTCGCGGCCACGGTGGACTACCTCTTCGGCTACGACGCCACGACGGGCGTGGTCGCGGACTGGATGTACGACAAGCTCACCGAGACGTACGTCCTGGACCCGGTCAACCGCGCCTTCCTGGAGGAGGCGAACCCGTGGGCCCTGCACGGCATCGCGGAGCGCCTGCTGGAGGCCGAGTCCCGCGGCATGTGGGAGAAGCCGGACCCGCAGATCCTGGAGTCCCTGCGCCAGGTGTACCTGGACACGGAGGGCAACCTGGAGGGTGAGGCGGAGTAGTCCTCCGGCTGTAGCCGTCCGACGACGAAGGCCGTCCTCTCCACCGCTTCAGCGGGTGGGGAGGACGGCCTTCTCCCGGTCGGATCCGCGTACCCCGAGTACGCGCACCGCCCGGCGGCTACGCCTTGACGGTCTGGTTCAGGGCGACGAGCGCCTGCGCCCACCGTACGTACTTCAGCTGCCCGAAGTCGGCGACGGTCTTGACACCGAACGCCTCGTGCAGCAGTTCGCCGTCCTTCTCGCTGACGCCCTTCAGCGCGGCCACGGGGGCGGCGAGCACGTCGGCCAGCGGCTTGTCGGCCCAGGCCTTGTCGAGCACCTTGTCCAGATCGATCGCCATGAGTGTCCCTCCGGGAACATCGGCACCACATACGCGGGCAAACCTAACTCAATCGGACAATCACCTCGCGTTGCGGCGCGCCGCCGGTGTGTCAGGAGATGTGCTCGACCCTCTTGCCGTCGACGAGGTACCGGGGCAGGTGCGGCAGCCGTTCGGGGTCGAGCGGGAAGCCCTGGTCGTGGGCGAGGCAGGCCATGGCGAGCGGACCGAGCGCCACCCGGGCGCGCGGCGCCCCGGACTTCCCCCAGTAGCCGCCGTGTTCCGCGAGGGCCTCGGTGAGCGCCTCGGCGAAGGCGTCGTGGTCGCGGGTGAAGAGGCGGTGGAAGAGCGCGACGGGCTGGTAGTCGACGCGGTTGACGAACTCGGCCGGCGAGTGCGTCAGCGTCTCGGGGAGGGATGCCTGCATGGTGGCGAGCAGCTTCTCCACGACCGCGTCGCCGGTGCCGCCGGAGAGGTAGGTCCGCAGGGTGTCGACCCAGTGCAGGACGTAGGCGTCGACGGTGTCGTCCTGCCGCAGCGTCTCCAGCGGGACCCGGCACAGCCGGGCCACCCGGTCGTGGGCACGGCAGGCGAGTGCGAGGTACACGGCGTCGAGCCAGGCCCGGGCATCGGCGGGCGGGACCGCGGACGCGGCGGGCAGCCGGAGGAGGTTCTCCTCACCCAGGTACCACTGCTCCGCCTCGGATCCGGCGAACAGCGCGGAGCCGAGCCGCACGGCCGTCTCCCAGGCGTCCCACGTGACGACGTCGGACGCGCGCGGATCGGCGGTGCAGCGCACGTGGGCGAGCGCCAGGGCCGAGCCGAAGGCGCCACCGAGCCCCGACGGATCCTCCGCGAGCCGGGCCACGGACTCGACGGTCGTACGGGTCAGCTCGGCCGGATCGGGGGCGGGCCGTTCCGCGGAAGAAGTGGCGATCCGGCCGGCGCGATCCAGCCCGACCAGGCCCTTCATGAGGGCGAGCAGTTCCTGCGGCGGCGCGAGCGACAGCGTGCGCGCGTCCTCGTCGACGACCGTGAGGGAGGTCAGGCCGCCCTGGTGCCACCAGTACACGCGCGGCGACAGGGGCCCGGGCCCGTCCTCGTAGGCGCCCAGGGCATACATCGCGAGGTCGTTGAGGGCTTCCACCGCCGAGCCGTCGACTATCGGGTGGAAGGCCAGCAGGTGGCGGGTGGGAACGACGACGAGGGCGCCGGCGGGCGGCAGCGGTTCACCGGTGACCTGCCGCGCCAGCTCCCCGAGGTAGAGCGCCTTGGAGGCCACGAAGTACGAGTCGCCGTAGACGGACTGCAGCGTGGCATGCCCCTCCAGGGAGATCTCCTCGTGCGAGACGGGCACCCGCATCAGGTTGGCGTACGCCGCCCGCCCCAACTCCTCGATCCCGACGCGCTCCACGTCGCGGTCGCTGAGGGAGCGCACGCTGGTGGGCCCGTCGTAGGCGTACGCGAAGACCAGCTCGTCGGCCACGATCCGGGCATAGCGCATGCCGCCGGCGACCTCCGGCGTGACCAACCCGACGGGCAACAGCCGCGCGTGCACCCCGCGCAGCAGCTCCTCGACGCTCTCGCCGCCGTGACCGGCGCTGGATTCGGATGAGTTGTCTCGATTCACCCCCGAACCCTACGAGACGCCACCGACATCACGGCGCCCAGGCCTCGGGGGGTCCGTTCCCGCCCCGGACCCCCGTCAGGCTCGGAGCGGTACAGGCCGACGGAAGCACAACGCACGGAGCTGCGCGGCCCCTTCCCGTCCGAGAGAACGAACATTCCGGCTCGGCACGACGCCGGAATCCGAACCGGCCTCCGACTCCTCGGTGACGGACAGCTCGCCCCCGTCCACACCGGGGGCAACGTCATCTCCCGGACACCGCGGAACTCGATGTCCAGCGCGCCGACCCCGGCAGGCCGTCCCAACTGCGCAGCACCAGCCGCCGGTCTTGATGCTCGTGGGACCAGACACAGAAGCCCCGCTGAAACGTGAACGGCGGCCGCATGTCAGCACCGTCGCTCAGCGTCCTGGCTCGATGCTGCCGACGCGCCTGCCGCTGCACGTCGGAGGACGTGAGCGCGACGTCCCCGGCCCGGACGACGAACCGCGGCCCGAACACCTCGTCGAGCTGCTCACCGGACACCTGCCCGCCAAGACCGGTCCCGACCCACTCCGTCGCACACCGCGTCTGCGCGAGGTCAAGCTCGAAGGCCAGTCACGGCCGATCATCATGTCCTGGGACGTGACCAAGGGATCCTTGTCCCCGAAGTCGGCACTGAGCCGGTTCAGCGTCCGGCGGACAGATCCCCCACATTCCTCTGCATGGTCGCGTCAGGACGCACCTGACGGGGCATCATGTTTGCTACTGCATGACTCACGCCACGAGAGCTACGGCGGTCACGAAACCCTCAGCAGCAATACCGGGGCGGGTCCACAACCAGACCGAGTTCTTCCGTGGGTACGATGCCGCCTACCTCCCGGCGGCCAGAGAAAAACTTCTCGAATCACCACTCAGGCGGCGGCCGCCGCGTCCCCAGGATTGCCACCCCTCCCTGGCCGTCTGATAACGCAAAGAATCAGGGGAATACCGTACTTCACCGAAGAACTCGATCGCTCATGTCATCAGCGTTTCCTTGCCGTCAAAGCCCCAACACCCATGGAACGGAAACTGCTGGGGAGTGCGTCCGCGCACTCCCCGGCAGTTTCCCCTATTTATTAGCGCTAAGCGTCAGGAAATCCGTGCGCATTCACTGCCGAAATGCCGTCCCAGCGGGCATTTCGAACAGATTTTCAGGTCCTCTCATTGCGCCCCCCGTTGCCTCGCGAGCGACGATGGGCGAGCCGAAAGACGCAGTTCACCTCCCGGCATGAAACCTAGCGTCACAGCTTCAAGGACGTCACCCACTGGAGGGAATTCAGCTGATGTCGGATGTCGCTCATCATCAGTCAGCATGACGAAATCAATGAAGGCCGTAACGCTTGATTCAGGATCAATGAGCGATACCTCTACGCCGAAACGACCTCGATGCCCCGTGACGACACAGCGCACGACTTGGAACTGCCGGAGCCCACTGAGCTGCCACATCCCGTCACGATCTTCCATGAAACCCTCCCTCAGAAGTGGACGCCCTTCTTTCAAGGTACCCATTCGGTCTTGTCGTGATCGATGAAGGAGTTGAAATCATCGAAATCCATGTCAGACCGACGGAAGCGTGCGCGCCTTCTCGGTCAAGGGCACCGCACAGGCGCCCGACCTCAGCGGCTTCACCGACCCCGCGGCGGGCCCGGTCATCGGGAAGATCGATCCCATCGCCCACCCGGATCGGCTCCGACGGCGACCTCACCGGCGACGGCCTTCCCGACCTGTGGGCCGTCGACGCCAATCGCCAGCTCCTCGCCTTCAACGGCACCGGCACCACCCCCAGCTCGGTCGGGAACTTTCCCGCCACCGCGACCGGGGTCACCTGGCCGACCGCCACCATCGACGGCCGCAGCACGAACCACGCCGCCTTCGACGGCCCCTCCTCCGCCATCAGCACCCCCAGCCCGGTGATCGACACCCGCAAGAGCTTCACCATCAGCGCCTCGGTCATGGCCACCAAGGCAGGAGGCGTCGTCCTCGGCCAGGGGCCGAAGGGGAACGCCTCCCTGCTGCTCTTCCCCAACCATCACACCAACACCTGGGAGTTCTCCCTGGGCAATCCGAGCGCCGCCGGTCGGCCCTACGACACCACCGCACAGACCAACAGCGCAGCCCGTATCGCCTTCGGCACCTGGACCCGGCTCACCGCCGTCTACGACCACACCACCGGGCAGATGCGCCTGTACGTCAACGGCACTCTCGCCGGAACCGGCCACCACAGCGCCTCCGCCGGTCAGGCCCCCGCCGGCCCGCTCACCCTGGGCCGGTTCCAGGAGGGTGAAGCCACCTCCGGCCTCACCGGCGGCATCAGCAACCCGGCGGTCTATCCCTACGCCGCCTCCGTCACCGCCACCGAGGCCGTCAGCCCCATCAACCTGACCGCGGCCGCCGGCAACTGCGTCGACAACGACGGGAACAGCACCGACGACGGCAACAGGATCCAGATCTACGCCTGCAACGGCAGCGACGCCCAGAAGTTCCAGATCCGCGACGACGGCACCATCCGGACCCGCGGCGCGTGCCTGAACGCGACAGCCGCCGGTACCGCCAACACCACGCCCATCGAGCTGCGCGCCTGTGACGGCAACTCGCCGAGCCAGAAGTTCCTGCCCCGCGCCGACGGGACCATCATCAACCCTGTCTCGGGCCGGTGCCTCGACCTCGGCAACACCGACACCACACCGGGCCGCCAGCTCTGGCTCTGGGACTGCAACGATTCCACCGCACAGCGCTGGAGCGTTCCCATCCTCGGCACGGCACCGCTGCCCGTGCCCGTTCCCGCTCCCGTTCCTGTCCCGTAGGACACCCGGACCACCACACGGAGGCCGTCTGCCCGAGCCCTGGGCGGGCGGCCTCCGCCGTCTTTCGCGGCGCCCGTCCGCGGAGCCCGGGCGCAATCCCTCGAAGGGGGGCATCGACACCTCCGGGTGATTCGAACGCCCCGCTTCCGGCGCGCCCTTGGGCTTCGGGCGGGCGTCGCAACTGTGTGCGGGCGTTCGTTCCCCGCGGGCCGTGACGCCGCTCTGAACAGCCACGTTCTTCCGGCGTCAGTTCGCAGCCGCAGCCCCTCGGGAGGAATCTTGCGATCCGTGCACGTTCATGTGGTGTTCGACCAGGCACCGGGGGGAGGTGGCCGCGCATGAGGCTCCTCAAGCGGCCCACGGTCCTCCAGCCCGCCGTCTCGGCGAGCGAGCGGCGGCTCTTCGGCGGGCCCCTGCGCTACGACGCCGGCTGGTCCAACCACGACTACGCCCGCCTGGAGGGACGGCTGCTGTCCACGCTGCGCTCGATGCCCCGCATGGTCGCGGGGACCCTCCGGCTGGCCTGGGACACCGACCGGCCCGCGCTGCTCACCGTCGCCGCCGCCGAGGCCGGGCAGGGGGTCACCTCCGCCGTCGGGCTGCTCGTGCTCAGCGAGGTGCTCCGTACGCTGCTCGGCGCGGGCACGCCCGCCGAGCGGCTGCACGCCGCCATGCCCGCCCTGGCCGCGGGCGCGCTGGTCGCCGTACTGGGCGCCGTACTGGCCTCCCGGTCCACGGCGGCGGCCGGGCGGCTGGAGCCGAAGATCGAACGGGCCGCGCACGAGCAGTACTTGAAGGCCGCCGTCGAGGTGGAACTCGAAGCCATCGAGGACGGGGAGTTCCGGCGGCTGCTGGACAGCGCCCAGTGGGGCCCGCCCTCGGCCCGCCGTACCGTCGGCGCCTGCGTGGCCACCCTCGGCGGGATCATCTCCCTCGTCGCCACCGCCGGGGTGCTGACCGTGCTGCACCCGCTGCTCCTGCCCATGCTGCTGCTGATCGCCGCCCCGCGCGGCTGGGGCGCGATGCGCGTGGCGCAGCGCCGCTACCTGTCCGTCATCACCTGGGTCGAGCACGTACGGGCCGCCCGGCTCATCGGCCAGCTGCTGATCTCCCGTACCTCGGCCCCCGAGGTACGGGTGCACGGCGTCGGCCGCTATCTGCTGGGCCACTACCGCAACATGGCCGAGGTGGCCGAGACCGAAGCCACCCGCCTGGCCAAGGACAAGGCCGCCACCGAGCTGCTCGCCGCCGCGCTGTCCGGCGCCGCGGCGCTGGTCACGTACGGGGCGATGGTCGCGCTCATCGTCACCGGCCGGATGGACCTCGCCGTCGCCGGCACCGCCGTGATCGCGGTGCGCACCGGATCGGCGAGCCTCGGCGCGCTGGTGGCCACCACCAACACCCTGCACGAGGAGTCCCTCTACGTACGGGACCTGGAACGGTTCGTCGCCGAGGCCGGGCGGCGGGCCATCCCGGACGGCGGGCGGCCGCTGCCTCAGCAGCTGGGCGAGGTACGGCTGGAGAACGTCTCCTTCCGCTATCCGGACCGGGAGGAGCCCGCGCTCGACGGGATCTCCCTCACCATCGAGGCAGGCACCGTGGTCGCGCTCGTCGGTGAGAACGGGTCCGGCAAGAGCACGCTGGTCAAGCTGCTCGCCGGCCTGCACCTGCCCGATTCCGGATCGCTGTCCTGGGACGGGGTCGACGTACGGGACGCCGACCGGGAGCAGGTCTTCGACCGGGTCGCGCTCCTCACCCAGGACTTCGAGCGGTGGCCCGTGACCGCCCGGACCAACATCGCCATCGGCCGGCCCGGGGCGGAGGGGTCCGAGGAGGCGGTCGAGCGGGCGGCGGAGGTGGTCGCCGCGGCCCGGTACGCGGGGGCCGACCGTGTCGTCGAGAAGCTTCCGAACGGCTACGAGACCCTGCTGGCGCGGGTGTTCAGGGGCGCGTCGGAGCTCTCCGGGGGCCAGTGGCAGAAGTTCGGGCTGGCCCGCACCCGCTTCCGGGACGCCCGCGTCATCGTCGTGGACGAGCCCACCTCGGCACTGGACCCGGAGGCGGAGATCGCCGCCTTCGACAGCATCCGGGGGCTCACCGGACCGCAGCGCGCCGTCGTGCTCGTCACGCACCGGATGTCCGGCGTGCGGTACGCCGACGTCATCCACGTGCTCCACGAGGGGCGGCTCGTCGAACAGGGCGGACACGAGGAGCTGATGGCACTCGGCGGCCGGTACGCGTCGATGTTCCGGATGCAGGCCGAGCAGTTCGCCCAACAGCCCCTGTCCCCACCCCCGTCACCGTCACCGTCCCCGTCACCGTCCCCGTCGCCGTCGGCCCCGTCCTCCCCTATCCCCCGGCAGACCGGGGCGGAGCCCAATGGCACCTCCGTCACCTGAAGCGGTGAACTCCGCCTTGGTGCGCGCACACCACGGGTAGGGCACTGCTGATCTCTTGCGGGGGCCGGTCCACCGGCCCCCGCACCTTTGGACGAAGGGCCTACCACGCCGTGACGCAGCCGTTCCGACTGCCGGATTTCTACGTGCCGTATCCGGCACGACTCAACCCCCACCTGGAGGAGGCGCGGGTCCACACCAAGCAGTGGGCGCGCGACTTCGCGATGCTGGAGGGTTCCGGCGTCTGGGAGGAGAGCGACCTCGACTCGCACGACTACGCCCTGCTCTGCTCCTACACCCACCCCGACTGCGACGCCGAGGCGCTGTCGCTGGTCACCGACTGGTACGTGTGGGTCTTCTTCTTCGACGACCACTTCCTGGAGACCTTCAAGCGCTCCCAGGACCGCGCCGGCGCCAAGGCGTACCTCGACCGGCTCGCCGCCTTCATGCCGATGGACCTGGCCGACGGCTTCCCCGAGCCGACCAACCCGGTGGAGGCGGGCCTCGCCGACCTGTGGCGGCGAACCGTTCCCGCGATGTCCGCGGACTGGCGGGAACGGTTCTCCTTGTCCACGAAGAACCTCCTCGACGAGTCGATGTGGGAGCTCGCCAACATCGACATCGGCCGCGTGGCCAATCCCCTCGAATACATCGAGATGCGCCGCAAGGTGGGCGGCGCCCCCTGGTCGGCCGGCCTCGTCGAGTACGTCGCCGCCGAGGTCCCGGCGCGCGTCGCGCACTCCCGCCCGCTCGGCGTGCTGCGGGACTCCTTCTCGGACGCGGTCCACATCAGGAACGACCTCTTCTCCTACGAGCGCGAGGTCACCGACGAGGGCGAACTCTCCAACGCCGTCCTGGTCCTGGAGACGTTCCTCGGCTGCACCACCCAGGAGGCCGCCGAGGTCTCCAACGACCTGCTCACCTCCCGGCTGCAGCAGTTCGAGCAGACCGCCCTGCACGAACTCCCTCAGCTGTGCGCCGACCTCGCACTCGAACCGGCGGAGATCGCGGCCGTCCTCGCCTACACCAAGGGCCTCCAGGACTGGCAGTCCGGGGGCCACGAGTGGCACATGGTCTCCAGCCGGTACATGAACAAGGAGGCCCGGGCGACCTCCCCGGTCACCCTGCCGTTCATGCCGTCCGGGCTCGGCACCAGCGCCCTCGACCTGAGGTCCGTCTTCAACCGGCGCTCGATGGAGCTGCGCCGCCGCTCCTTCACCCACACCCCCTTCGAACGCACCGGGCCGTCCGTGATCCCCGAGATCTACATGCCCCACGCGCTCTCCCTGAGTCCCCATCTGGCACACGCGCGCGAGGAATCGGTGGCCTGGGCCCGCCGGACGGGCCTGCTGGATCCGCAGCCGGGCGATCCCGGTTCGGCGATCTGGACCGAGGACAAGCTGCGCGGCTACGACTTCGCGGTCTGCTCGGCCGGACTCGACCCGGACGCCACCCCCGACGAACTCGCGCTCAACGCCTGCTGGCTGACCTGGGGCACGTACGCGGACGACTACTACCCGGTGGTGTTCGGGCAGACCAAGGATCTGGCGGCGGCCAAGGCGACCACGGCCCGGCTGATCGCCATGCTCCCCGTCGACGCCGGCGAACCCGTCGACCCCGCCGAGGGCACCCGGCACGCCGATCGCCCGCAGCCCGCGACCGCGCTGGAACGCGGGCTCGCCGACCTCTGGGCGCACACCACCGCCGGCATGGCGGTGCGGCAGCGCACCGAGTTCCGGGCGACGCTGGTGGACATGCTGGAGAGCTGGCTGTGGGAGGTGGACAACACCGTCCAGAACCGGATCCCGGACCCGGTCGACTACGCGGAGATGCGCCGGCGCACCTTCGGCAGCAATCTCACGATGTACCTGTGCCGCCTCGGCCACCAGGGCCGGGGCATTCCCGAGGAGATCTACGCCTCGGGGACCGTCCGCTCACTGGAGAACGCCGTCGCGGACGCGGCCTGCCTGATCAACGACGTCTACTCCTACCAGAAGGAGGTGGAGTTCGAGGGCGAGGTCCACAACCACATCCTGGTGACGCGGAACTTCTTCGACATCGGCTACCCCGAGGCCCTGCACATCTGCCACGCCCTGATGACGCAGCGCACCGAGGAGTTCGAGCACATCGTGGCGACACAATTGCCCTTGCTCTACGACGACTTCAAGCTCGACGCCGGGGCCCGGGCGGCCATGGACGCGTACGTGCAAGAGCTCCGGGACTGGCACGCCGGCGTCCTCAACTGGCACGCGACGGTGCGCCGTTACCGCCCCGAGGACCTGAGCCGGCCGGGCGGCGGCAGCCTGGCCGGCGCGGTCCTCGGTTCCGGCTTCGGCATGGCCGCGGCACGGCTCTCCCTGCCCGTGTGAGTCCGGTCCGGCGGCGGGGGCGGTCCGCGCCCTCCCCCGCCGCCGGCACCTCAGAACTCGTCGCTCGTGTGCGGCAGCACGGGGGTGCGCAGGGCGTCGTCCAGTGCCGCGGCGGCCCCGGGCGTGTGTTCCTGGACCAGCCCGGCCGCGACCAGCTCGGTGACCCTGGTCCCGCCCAGGTAGCAGGCGGCGAGCTCGCGCACGTCGAGGGCCAGGTCGGCGGGGCCGTCCGCATGGCCGTACGTCGCCCCGTGCGGCCCGGCCTTGAGCCGGAAGCGCCCGGCGTTGTCGGGAAGCCGCGCGTCGTGCACCTCCAGCACCAGTTCCACGGGCGCGGCCCAGGACCGTGCGGTCAGCGCCGCGCGTACGTCGAGCAGGCGCAGCCAGAGCGCCGGGAACTGGGCGGTGACCCGTACCTGGTCCCGGTCGGCGGCAAAGTGCAGCAGCGGGTCGTCGGCGGGGCGGCCCCACGCGGAGACCTTGCCGGTGAGGTCGAGGGCGGCCACGCACTCCCAGAGGGCGGCGGCCGCCGCCGGGGTGTCCGCCTCCAGCTCGTCGACCCGGACGAGGCCCGGGGTGCGGGCGGCGCCGCCGTCGTCCTCCGGCTTGGTGCGGTAGATGACGTACCCGGCGATGGGCTCGCCCGGGTCGCCGAGGACGATGATCCGGGGCGGGCTCAGCTCCTCGTCCTCCTCGTCCTGTTCGGTGAGCCACTCGTCGCGCCAGCGCTCGGGGCTGCGGTCGGGGCGGCCGGCCCGGCCGGCGCGGGCGGCCTCGTGGAAGGGGCCGATCACGTCGACGGCGTCCTCCGGATCGACCAGCCGCAGCGGGCGCCGGTCCGGGTCGATGCGCAGGGCCAGTGGCCGGGTGGAGTCGATCTCGACGGTGGCTCCAGTGGTGGCGCCGCCGTAGCCGAAGCGCCCGTAGATCGCGGCCTCGGAGGCCCAGAGGGCGGCGATCGGGCTGCCGGAGTCGGCGGCGCGCCGCATCATCCGCGTCATCAGCCCGGTGAGCACGCCGCGGCGCCGGTGGGTCGGTGCGACGCAGACGAAGGTGAGCCCCGGGCAGGGCAGGTCCGCCCCGGGCACCGAGAGCCGGAAGTCGTGCGCGGCCATGAAGCCGACCAGGACGTCCCCGACGTAGGCGCCGATCCGGTCGCAGCGCGCGAGCAGCGCGTGGTGCCGCTCGCGGACCTCTTTCTCGGGCCGGTCGTGGAAGACCAGGTAGGCGAGCTCCAGGGCGCGGTCGATGTCGGCCTCGGGTACCTCACGGATGTCCACCATGATCGCGAGACTAATCGGTCATCGAGGACCAGTCATCCCATATTCGCTTGATCTGCGGGTTCGGCCGATTCCAGCCCCTTCGTCCGCCGGCCGGGGGCGCCTGCGACGACCGGCTCGGGCAGGCCAGGACCGGACCGGACAGGGCCGTACACAGGACCGAACCCGGACCGGACAGACCCGGACCGGGCAGGACCGGAGGAACGCCGAAAGGGCGCGACCCCGCGGGGGTGCGCCCTTTTCTCACCTTCCGCCGTCACTCCTTCAAGCGACGGAGCCGATCCTGTCGATCACCGTGTGCGTGACGTCCGGGTGGATCGGGATGTGCGCGCCGGTCAGGGCCGCGCCGCTGCCGCCGCGGCGGTTCGCGACGATCTCGGCGGCGATGGACAGCGCGGTCTCCTCCGGGGAGCGGGCGCCGAGGTCCAGGCCGATCGGGGAGCGCAGCCGGGCCAGCTCCAGCTCGGTGACGCCGACGTCGCGCAGCCGCTTGTTGCGGTCCTCGTGGGTGCGGCGGGAGCCCATGGCGCCGACGTAGGCGACGGGCAGCCTGAGGGCCAGCTCCAGGAGCGGGACGTCGAACTTGGCGTCGTGGGTCAGGACGCACAGGACGGTCCGGCCGTCCACGTCGGTCCTCTCCAGGTAGCGGTGCGGCCAGTCCACGACGATCTCGTCGGCCTCGGGGAAACGGTTCTTCGTCGCGAAGACGGGCCGCGCGTCGCAGACGGTCACCCGGTAGCCGAGGAACTTGCCGATCCGCACGAGCGCCGAGGCGAAGTCGATGGCGCCGAAGACGATCATCCGCGGCGGCGGGACGCTGGACTCGACGAGCACCTTCAGCGGCTCTCCGCAGAGCCTGCCGTCGGCGCCGATCTCCAGCACGCCGGTACGGCCGGCGTCCAGCATGGCGCGGGCCTCCTCGGCGACGGTGCGGTCCAGCTCGGGGTGTCCGCCCAGGCCGCCTTCGAAGGGCCCCTCCGTACGGACGAGCACGGCGCGGCCCATCAGCTCGGCCGGTCCCTCGGCGATCCGGGCCAGCGCGGCGGCCTCACCGCGCGAGGCGGCGGCCAGCGCGGCCTCGAACACCGCACGTGCGGGCGAGCCCACGGGGACCGGGGTGACGAGGATGTCGATGATCCCGCCGCAGGTCAGACCTACTGCGAAGGCGTCGTCGTCGCTGTAGCCGAAGCGCTCCTGTACGGTCTCGCCGTCCTCCAGCGCCTGCCGGCACAGCTCGTAGACCGCGCCCTCCACGCATCCGCCGGAGACCGAGCCGATGGCCGTGCCCTCGCTGTCGACGGCGAGGGCCGCACCAGGCTGCCGGGGTGCGCTGCCGCCCACCGCCACGACCGTGGCGACGGCGAAGTCACGTCCCTGCCGTACCCACCGGTTCAGCTCTTCGGCGATGTCCAGCATGTGCGGCCTCCTCGGAGGATTCGGTTCCAGTATCGGGTACGGGGGGTGCGGTTCCGCTGCGGACCGGCCGGTCCGGGCCTCGCGACCCGGACCGGCCGTGCGCGGGGTCAGCCGACCCCGAGCCAGCCCTCGATCGGGTGCAGGGCGAAGAAGACCACGAAGATCCCCGACAGCGCCCACATGAAGCCGCCGATCTCCCGGGCCTTGCCCTGAGCGATCTTGATGGCGACGTAGGAGAGCACACCGGCGGCGACGCCGGCCGTGATCGAGTACGTGAACGGCATGATCACGACGGTCAGGAAGACCGGGATCGCCGTCGCGCTGTCGGCCCAGTCCACGTGGCGGGCGTTCTGCATCATCATCGCGCCGATGACCACCAGGGCCGCGGAGGCGACCTCACCCGGGACGATCTGCGTGATCGGGGTGAAGAAGAGGCAGGCCGCGAAGAACAGGCCGGTCACGACGGAGGCGAGACCCGTGCGGGCGCCCTCGCCGACGCCGGTCGCCGACTCGACGAACACGGTCTGGCCGGAGCCGCCCGCGACACCGCCGATGGCACCGCCGGCGCCGTCGATGAAGAGCGCCTTCGACAGGCCCGGCATGCGGCCCTTGTCGTCGGCCAGCTTGGCCTCGGTGCCGACACCGATGATGGTGGCCATCGCGTCGAAGAAGCCGGCCAGCACCAGGGTGAAGACGATCATGCCGACCGTCATGTAGCCGACGTCGCCCCAGCCGCCGAACGAGACGTCGCCGAAGAGCGAGAAGTCGGGCATCGAGACCGCGGAGCCGGTGAGCTCCGGCGGGCCGCTGTTCCAGGCCTTGGGGTCGATGTTCGCGACGGCGTTCACGATGGCCGCGACGACGGTGCCGCCGACGATGCCGATCAGGATCGCGCCGCGGATCTTGCGGGCCTGCAGCATGAAGATCGAGAGCAGGGTGAGGCAGAAGATCAGGACCGGCCAGCCGGCGAGCTCACCGACGGAGCCGAGCTGGAGCGGGGGCCCCTGCTCGGGACCGCGGCCGACGAAGCCGGCCTTCACGAGACCGATCAGGGCGACGAACATGCCGATGCCCATGGTGATCGCGTGCTTGAGCGCGAGGGGGATCGCGTTCATGATCATCTCTCGGAGGCCGGTGACGACCAGGAGACAGATCACGACACCGTAGACCACGCACATGCCCATGGCCTGCGGCCAGGTCATCTGCGGGGCCACCTGCGAGGCGAGCACACCGGAAACGGAGAGTCCGGCGGCCAGGGCCAGCGGGACCTTGCCGACGAAGCCCATGAGGAGCGTCGTGACGGCTGCCGCGAACGCCGTGGCGGTGATGATGGCCGAGGCCTCCATCGAGGTGCCGGCGACGTCCTTGCCCGAGAGCAGCAGCGGGTTGAGCAGGAGGATGTACGCCATGGCCATGAAGGTCGTGATACCGCCACGGACCTCGTTGCCGACGTTGGATCCTCTATGGGTTATGTGAAAGTAGCGGTCGAGCCAAGAACTGCCCGCCGGAGTGGGGGAGCCGTCTCCGGCTTCCTCTGCGGTGGTCTTGGACTCCACTGACGACTGGGTCATGGTGCCTAACTCCCAAGGTTCAAAGGGGCACCCGCTTGGGGATTGGAGATTGCGGGATTTGGGATGGTGCGTTTGGCTGCACGACCCGGGGTGACGGCCCGAGGCGACGCGAATGTTCACTGCGTGTACTGCGGGTAGTGCGGGGTGACCGCTGGTACTACATGGGGGTTTTCGCAGGGGTACTGCCGGCTGAAGGGGACCGCGAGCGGTGCGGTGCTTCGTGTGTACTCCGGGCGGTGCGGCGGTGAAGTGTGACGTTCCCGAGTCACACCGCCCGGAGAGTCCGAGGGGTCCGGGGGCCTCGCGGCCCCCGGACCGGGTCCGTCCTAGAGGGTCCCGGTGAGGGCTTCCGGACGGATCGGGGTCTTGTTGAGCTCCAGCCCGGTCGCCTGCCGGATCGCCGCGAGGACGGCCGGGGTGGACGACAGGGTCGGTGCCTCGCCCAGACCGCGAAGGCCGTACGGCGCGTTCGGGTCGGCGAGCTCCAGGACGTCGACCGGGATGGTCGGGGTGTCGAGGATGGTCGGGATCAGGTAGTCCGTGAAGGAGGGGTTGCGCACCTTCGCGGTCTTCGGGTCCACGATGATCTCCTCCATGACCGCCACGCCGAGGCCCTGGGTGGTACCACCCTGGATCTGGCCGACCACGGAGAGCATGTTGAGGGCCTTGCCCACGTCCTGGGCGGTCGCCAGCTCGACGACCTTGACCAGGCCGAGCTCGGTGTCCACCTCGACGACCGCGCGGTGCGCGGCGAAGGTGTACTGGACGTGGCCGTCGCCCTGGCCGGTCTTCAGGTCGAAGGCGACCGTCGGACGGTGGCGGAACTCCAGCTCCAGGTCGATCGCCTCGTTCTCGAGGATGTCGGCGATGTCCGCGAGGACCTCGCCGCCGTCGGTGACGACCTTGCCGGCCTCCAGGAGGAGCTCGGCGTGGGCCCAGGCCGGGTGGTAGGAGCCGTTCTTGCGGCGGCCCATCTCCAGCAGCGCCTCGCGGACGTGCTCACAGGTGTTCTTCACCGCACCACCGGTCATGTACGTCTGCCGGGAGGCGGACGTGGAACCGGCGGAGCCGACCTGCGTGTCGGCCGGGTGGATGGTCACCTGCGTGACGCCCAGCTCGGTACGGGCGATCTGTGCGTGGACGGTGACACCGCCCTGGCCGACCTCCGCCATGGCCGTGTGGACCATCGCGACGGCCTCGCCGTTGATGACCTCCAGGCGCACGCGGGCGGTGGAGTAGTCGTCGAAGCCCTCGGAGAAGCCGACGTTCTTGATGCCGACCGCGTAGCCGACGCCGCGCACGACGCCCTCGCCGTGGGTGGTGTTCGACAGACCGCCCGGCAGCGCCCGGACGTCCGCGCCCTCGCCGGCCGTCTCCCACTGGCGCTCCGGCGGCAGCGGGCGGGCCTTGACCCGGCGCAGCAGCTCGGCGACCGGCGCCGGGGAGTCCACGACCTGGCCGGTGGGCATGATCGTGCCCATCTCCATGGCGTTCAGCTGGCGGAACTCGACCGGGTCCATGCCCAGCTTCGCCGCGAGCTTGTCCATCTGGGCCTCGTACGCGAAGCAGGCCTGGACGGCGCCGAAGCCGCGCATGGCGCCGCAGGGCGGGTTGTTCGTGTAGAGCGCGATCGCCTCGATGTCGACGTCGTCGATGACGTACGGGCCGACGGAGAGGGAGGAGGCGTTGCCGACGACGGCCGGGGAGGCCGAGGCGTAGGCGCCGCCGTCGAGCACGATCTTGCACTTCATGTGCGTGATCTTGCCGTCCTTGGTGGCGCCGTGCTCGTACCAGAGCTTCGCCGGGTGGCGGTGCACGTGGCCGAAGAAGGACTCGAAGCGGTTGTAGACGATCTTGACCGGCTTGTTGGTCGCGAGGGCCAGCAGGCAGGCGTGGATCTGCATCGAGATGTCCTCGCGGCCGCCGAAGGCACCGCCGACGCCGGAGAGCGTCATGCGCACCTTCTCCGGCGGCAGGCCCAGGACCGGGGCGATCTGCTGGAGGTCCGAGTGCAGCCACTGGGTGGCGACGTAGAGGTCGACGCCGCCGTCCTCGGAGGGCACGGCCAGACCGGACTCCGGGCCGAGGAAGGCCTGGTCCTGCATGCCGAAGGTGTACTCGCCCTCGACGATGACGTCGGCGCGCTTGCGGGCCTCCTCCACGTTGCCGCGGATGATCGGCTGGCGGTGCACGATGTTCGGGTGCGGGACGTGACCGGAGTGGTGGTCGTCGCGGCCCTCGTGGATCAGCGGCGCGTCGGCGGCCAGGGCGGAGGCCTCGTCCGTGACGAGCGGCAGCTCCCGGTAGTCGATCTTGATCTTGGCGGCCGCGCGGCGGGCGGTCTCCGGGTGGTCGGCGGCCACGAGGGCCACCGGCTCGCCGTGGTGGCGTACCCGGCCGTTGGCCAGGACCGGGGTGTCCTGGATCTCCAGGCCGTAGTTCTTCATCTCGGCCGGCAGGTCGTCGTACGTCAGGACCGAGTAGACGCCCGGCATGGCCAGGGCCTCGGAGATGTCGATGGACGCGATCTCGGCGTGGGCGACGGTGCTGCGCAGGGTCTGGCCCCACAGCATGTCCTCGTGCCACATGTCCGAGGAGTACGCGAACTCGCCGGTGACCTTGAGGGTGCCGTCCGGGCGGAGCGTGGACTCGCCGATGCCACCCTTGGTGTGCTTCTGGGTGACGTTCGTCGGCGTGCCGACGGTGCGGGTGTTCTGGGCCATGGTCAGACCGCCTCTCCCTGACGGGCGGCCGCGAGGCGGACCGCGTCGAGGATCTTCTCGTAGCCCGTGCAGCGGCACAGGTTGCCGGAGAGGGCCTCACGGATGTCCTGGTCGGACGGGTCCGCGTTGCGCTCCAGGAGCTCGTCGGCCTGGACCAGCAGACCCGGGGTGCAGAATCCGCACTGGACGGCGCCGGCGTCGATGAACGCCTGCTGGATGTTGGAGAGCTCGATGCCCTCACCGGTCTGCGAGTCGCCGGGCTTGGCGGCCCACTTCTTCGCCTCGTCGGTGGACACGCCCTTGCTGCCGCAGCCGCCGCCGGCGCCGGTGCCGCAGGCACCGCCGTGGCCGTGCTGCTCGCGCTGCTTGGCGAAGTCGGCCAGGCCCTCGACGGTCACGACCTCGCGGCCCTCGACCTGGCCGGCGGCCACCAGACAGGAACAGACCGGCACGCCGTCGAGGCGGACCGTGCAGGAACCGCACTCGCCCTGCTCGCAGGCGTTCTTGGAGCCGGGCAGGCCCAGGCGCTCACGCAGCACGTAGAGGAGGGACTCGCCCTCCCAGACGTCGTCGGCTTCCTGCTGACGACCGTTGACGGTGAAATTGACGCGCATGATTACGCAGCCCCTTCAAGCGAGCGGCCGTTCGTGCCGCGGTACTGCTCCCAGGTCCAGACGAGCTGGCGGCGAGCGAGGATGCCAACCGCGTGACGGCGGTACTTCGCCGTGCCACGGACGTCGTCGATCGGGTTGCACGCGCCGGAGGCGAGCTCACCGAACTGCTTGGCGATCGACGGGGTGATGACCTTGCCGTTGTCCCAGAAGCCGCCCTCTTCGAGCGCGGCGTTCAGGAACTCCTCGGCGGCCTTGGCCCGGATCGGGGTCGGGGCGGCGGAGGCGATGCCCGTACGCACGGTGCGGGTGTCGGGGTGCAGGGCGAGGCCGAAGCCGCACACCGCGATGACCATCGCGTTGCGGGTGCCGACCTTGGAGTACTGCTGGGGGCCCGTGGCGTTCTTCAGGTGGACCGACTTGATGAGCTCGTCGGCGGCCAGCGCGTTGCGCTTCACACCGGTGTAGAACTCGTCGATCGGGATCATGCGCGAGCCGCGTACGGACTCGACCTCGACCTCGCAGCCCGCGGCCAGCAGGGCGGGGTGGGAGTCACCGGCGGGCGAGGCGCAACCGAGGTTGCCGCCGACACCGCCGCGGTTGCGGATCTGGGGGGACGCGACCGTGTGCGAGGCGAGCGCGAGACCCGGCAGGGTGGTCCGCAGGTTCTCCATGATCTGGGTGTACGGGACGGAGGCGCCGAGCTTGGTGACCTCCTCGCCTACCTCCCACTCCCGCAGCAGCTCGATGCGGTTGAGGTCGAGGAGGTACTCCGGACGGCGGTGGTCGAAGTTGATCTCGACCATGATGTCGGTGCCACCCGCAATCGGCACAGCTGTGGGGTACTCGGCCTTAGCGGCGAGCGCCTCCTCCCAGCTGGCGGGGCGAAGGAAGTCCATGTCGGCTCTCTTCTTCTTAATCGGGTCGTTCACTTCAAGCCAGGAGGCCCAATGGCCCTCGACTGGTCGTTCACGTGCTGTTAACGCGGTGTGGACTCAGTACACAAGCCGCGCGTCCCCCGGGTGCAGTCACCGAAACCATGAAGGAGTTGGCTGACGGCCTCCCTCGTCTTGTAGATTCGTATGAAAGGCAGGATGCGACGACCTGCCCGATTTCCAACGGCAACATTCGAGACAGATCGGCGGCGACATCATGCGGCTGCGCGCACTGCTGGAGACCGAGGCGCTGGGGCTGCGGCTGCTCGGCGGCGAGGACGAACTCGACCGT
This sequence comes from Streptomyces erythrochromogenes, assembly GCF_040684695.1. Lineage (GTDB taxonomy): Bacteria > Actinomycetota > Actinomycetes > Streptomycetales > Streptomycetaceae > Streptomyces > Streptomyces erythrochromogenes_C. The sequence continues at coordinate 32,944 of NZ_JBFBGM010000022.1, read as the reverse complement.
ACGGTCCGCGGGGTCATGACGACCGACCTGCGCGATCCCAGCCGGTACCTGTCCGGGGGCGAACTCGTCCTCACTGGCCTGGCATGGAGACGAAATTCAGCCGACTCCGAGCCATTCGTACGAATCCTCGCGAGCGCCGGCGTCGCGGGGCTCGCGGCGGGCGAGGCGGAGCTGGGCGACATCCCCGACGATCTCGTCTCGGCCTGCGTGCGCAACCGCCTGCCGCTGTTCGCCGTGAACGAGGACGTTGCATTCGCCACGATCACCGAGTACGTCGTACGGCAGGTCTCGGGCGAGCGCGCCGGGGACCTGGCGGCCGTCGTGGACCGGCACCGCCGCCTGATGACCTCGGGTCCGGCGGGGGGCGGCCCCGACGTGGTGCTGGATCTCCTCACCACCGACCTCGACCTCCGGGCCTGGGTGCTGTCCCCCACCGGCCGGCAGATCGCCGGAGCGGGCGAGCCGCTGGCGCCGGGCATCTGCGCAGCGCTGGCGGGCGAGCACCTCGCGGCGGTCCGGACGGGCCGCAGGGGGCCGCACCGGATCTCCATCCAGGGTATTACCTACTCGCTCTTCCCGATCAGGGGACACGGCCGCGGCGCGGCGGGTCCGGCCGCGCGCGACGTGCGCGAGACCGTGCTGTCCGACTGGCTGCTGGCCGTCGAGGCGGACGCCGGCGACTGGCCGGCCGAGCGCCTGGACCTGCTCCAGGGCGTCACCCAGCTGATCGCCGTGGAGCGCGACCGGCGCGACGCCGCCCGCACCGTGCGCCGCCGCCTCGCCCAGGAGGTCCTGGAGCTGGTCCAGACGGGCGCCGCACCCGCCGAGATCGCCGCCCGCCTGCGGGTCGCGGCCCCGGTGCTGCTGCCCGGGCTGGGCGCCGCCCCGCACTGGCAGGTCGTCGTGGCCCGGGTGGACTGGGACAGCGGGGACATCCCCGGCGGCCCGGTCGCCCAGTCGCTGCTGGAGGAGATCCTCGTCGATCCGTCCGTCTCGGGCCCGGAGCCGTCCGACCGGATCGCGGTGGCCCACGCGGGTGACGAGGCCATCGCGCTGGTGCCGCTGCCCTCGCTGTCCGGCGACGCCGGCGAGGACAAGGGCCCGGACTCGGCCCTGCACGCCGACGAGCTGCTGGCGACCGTACGGGAACCGCTGGCGGCCGGCCTGGCCGACGACGGCCGGCTCACGCTGGGCGTCAGCGCCGCCGTCCACTCCGCCGAAGGGCTGCGCGGGGCGCTGGAGGAGGCCCGGCACGCCCGCCGGGTCGCCGCCGCCCGGCCCGGCCGGGTCTGCGCCGCGGGCCACCACGAGCTCGCCTCGCACGTGCTGCTGCTGCCGTTCGTCCCGGACGACGTGCGCCGCGCCTTCACCGCCCGGCTGCTGGACCCGCTGCGGGACTACGACCGGCGCCACCGGGCGGAGCTCATCCCGACCCTGGAGGCGTTCCTGGACTGCGACGGCTCCTGGACCCGCTGCGCGACCCGGTTGCACCTGCACGTCAACACGCTGCGCTACCGGGTCGGGCGAATCGAGCAGTTGACGGCTCGGGACCTCTCCCGGCTGGAGGACAAGCTCGATTTCTTCCTGGCACTGCGCATGAGCTGAGGAGATCCTCTCCGCCGGCGGCCACGGGGTGGCCGGCGGCGCTGATGATCCGTCCGGACTTTGTGAAAGAGTTCACCCGACCCCTTGGCCGGAGCCCGCGATCCGTGCTCTCATTTCGCCCCAGGGCTCAACCATGTGCTGCTTGATTGCTTTCGGGGAGGGCAATGTGGCGGATACCGCCATGTCGGGTGCCGGATCCACCGGGGGAGACGACCCCCTCCAGCGGGCGATATGGCGGCTGCGCTCGCGCGGCTGTTGGACCGACGCGGCGGCCCTGCTGACGCCTCACGTCGGCAAGGCCGGCCAGGCGGCCGCCGCCGTGCAGCGCACCGCGCTGCTGGTCGAGCGGTGCCTGTTCACGGGCCAGGGCTGGTCCGAGGCCGAGGACGCGCTGCGGGTCGCCGAGGCGGTCGCCCAGGACGACGACGACCGGGGCGCGGCCGCCTGCGAGCGGGGCCAGCTGGCCTACGCCGCGACCGTGCTGGGCGTGCGCGACCGGGCCGACGAGGCCCGCTCCGCGCTGGGCCGGGCCGCGGCCCTGCTGTCACCGGGCTCCCGGACCCGTCCGCTGCTGGACTTCCGCCGCGGCCTGGTCGCCGAGCACCTCGCGGACGCCCCGCAGTCCGCCCGGCCCGCCTACCGCCGCGCCCATGCCGGGGCGGAGGCGCACGGGGACACCCTGCTGCTGTCGTTCACGTTCCGGCACCTGGCCGCGCTGGCCCTGCGGGACGGCGAGGTGGCCGAGGCCCGCAAGGGGTTCGCGGAGTCGCTGCGGATCCGGGAGGACCTGGGCTTCCTGATCGGCACCGCCCCGGCGCTGGCGGCGCTGGCCGAGGCCGAGCCGGAACCGGAGGCCACCCGGCTGCGTGCGGAGGCCCGTCGGCTCTTCCACCTCCTGGGCGGCATCCCCACCTGGCTGGCGGACCAGCTCCACCCGGCACCTGCGGTGTAGCCCGGCCGACCGTACGGCGCCGCCCGTCCGGCGTCCGAGGCCCGCCCGGGTTCGGGCGGGCCCGGGGCCGGGCGGGCCCGGGCCCTGGAGCCGCCGGGCTCCCCGCAGGGGTCAGGCGCCGGCGAAGTGCTCGCGGACCAGGGCTTCGACCACGGACAGGTCGCGGGCGATCAGGGCCTCCAGCAGGGCCGAGTGCTCGGCCGCGTCGGCGACGAGATCGGCCCGCCGCACCCGCGGGGCGCCCGGCAGGGGCCACTGGGAGCGGCGGTGGAGTTCCTCCGCCACCTGGACCAGCTGCTCGTTGCCGGCCAGCCGGAGCACCGCCCGGTGGAAGGCCCGGTCCGCCTCCGCGTAGCCCGGCAGATCGCCGGCGGCGGCGGCCTCGGCCGTGGCGGCGGCGGCCGGGCGCAGGGTCTGCCAGGTGGTCTCCGGCACCGTGCGGGCCAGTCGCAGCATGACGGGGACTTCGAGCAGCGCCCGGACCTCGGCCAGCTCGGCGAGCTCGCGCGGGGTGCGGGTCAGGACGCGGAAGCCCCGGTTCGGGAGGCATTCCACCGCTCCCTCCGCGGCCAGCTGCTGCATCGCCTCGCGCACGGGGGTCGCGGAGACCCCGAAGCGCTCCCCCAGTGCCGGGCCGGAGTAGATCTCCCCGGGCACGAGTTCGCCGTCGACCAGTGCCGCGCGCAGGGCGTCGAGGACCTGCCCGCGCACCGAATGGCGCATGACCTTCCGCTGTTGTTCCGGTACCCGGGCGTGGGCCGTTTCGTGCACTCGGTCCTCCTCCTCCGGGTCTCGACCTGTCCCGAGAATAGGTGACGCGCTGCGTGACGGGTGGGTGCGGATCGTTCCGAATCAGGTAAGGTAAGGCTTACCTGTTAACGATCGTGTGATCGGTGGTCCGCCATGCCCGTCTCGACCCTCCCGGCGCTCGCCCCCGCCCCGCCCGGCTCCGCGGTGGCGGAAGCGTACGCCCGGCTGGCCGACGTCTACGCCGGACTGCGGGTCGTCGAGCGGGCCGCGCACGAACCCTCCCCTCGCGGTGTGGGGTGGGTCGGCGCGGACGAGCTGGCGGCCGGCGGGGCCGCCCTGGACGCCTTCCTCGCCTGGGACAACGCCCAGGTCCTGAGGGACTACGGCACCCAGGGGCGGCCCGACGTGATCGCGAGCTTCGGCCTGCACCGGTACGCGTGGCCCGCCTGCCTGCTCATCACGCTCCCGTGGTTCCTCCACCGGCGGGTCCCCCGCCTCCCGGTCTCCGAGGTGGCCTACCACCGGACCCAGGGCCGGATGTCCGTGCACGTCGAGAGCTTCGCGTGCCTGCCGGACGACCCGGCGGCCGGTCTCCCCGGGGCCCGGGTCGTGCCCGACGAGGAGGCGCTGCGCGAGGAGGTGCGGGCTGCGGTGGCCCAGCACCTCGAACCCGTGCTGAAAGGTTTTGGCCCGCGCATGCGGCGCGGCCGCCGCGCCTTGTGGGGCATGGTGACGGACGAGGTCGTCGAGAGCCTCTGGTACGTGGGCGAGCTGCTCGGCGAGGAGCAGCGGACGATGGCCGAGCTGGAGGCGCTGCTGCCGGGCTCGACGGCCCCGTACACCGGGGGCGCCGGGTTCCGTACGCTCTCCGGCCCCGACGGCCGCGAACTCCCCACCCGGGACCGGGCCAGCTGCTGCTTCTTCTACACGATCCGGCCCGAGGACACCTGCGTCACCTGCCCCCGCACCTGCGACGCGGACCGCGTCACCCGCCTCACGGCAGAGGCCGCCTGACCCCTCGGCCCCGCCCCGGACCGCCGCCCGATCCGGGGGACGGCCGCCAAGCCACCCGTAGAGGTGGCCTCAATCGAACACAACTCCACTGATACGGGAGTCAGTTCGAGTTACAACACCCTATCCGGCGGGCCCCGCCCCCCGATGGCGTCCACTTGCCCCGAAACCCGCGTGCACGGTGCACCACCTGCGTCACTATGGCGCCCGGAAAACCGCACAGCCGCATACGCGAGGCAAGGGACATCCGCATGAGACTGACCGACATATCGCTGGACTGGCTGCTGCCCGGCAGTCTGCTGATCCTGGGCGTACTTGCGGCGGTTGCGGTACTGGCACGTGGCAGGCGCGAGAGCGAGAAGGCCGCGGCCGAGGACAGCTGGGAGCGCAGCGAGGAGCGGCGGCGGCGCAAGGAGGCCGTCTACGGAACGGCCTCCTACGTCCTGCTCTTCTGCTGCGCGGCGGTGGCCGCCGCGCTCTCCTTCCACGGGCTGGTCGGCTTCGGCCGGCAGAACCTCAACCTCTCCGGAGGCTGGGAGTACCTGGTCCCCTTCGGCCTCGACGGCGCCGCCATGTTCTGCTCGGTGCTCGCCGTCCGCGAGGCCAGCCACGGTGACGCGGCCCTCGGTTCGCGCATGCTGGTGTGGCTGTTCGCGGGGGCGGCCGCCTGGTTCAACTGGGTGCACGCCCCGCGCGGTCTGGGGCACGACGGCGCTCCGCAGTTCTTCGCGGGGATGTCGCTCTCGGCGGCCGTCCTCTTCGACCGCGCCCTCAAGCAGACCCGCCGGGCGGCGCTGCGCGAACAGGGCCTGATCCCGCGGCCGTTGCCGCAGATCCGGATGGTCCGCTGGCTGCGGGCCCCCCGGGAGACCTTCGGCGCGTGGTCCCTCATGCTGCTGGAGGGGGTGCGCACCCTCGACGAGGCCGTGGACGAGGTGCGCGAGGACAAGAAGGAGCGGGAGGCGGACCGGCACCGCAGGCGCGACCAGAACCGGCTCGACCGGGCGCGCATCAAGGCGCTGGGCCGGCAGAACCGGGCGTTCGGGCGGTCCCGCGGCCGCCAGGTCGAGCTCCCGGAGCTGACGCAGGGAGCGGGCTCCGCGCCGGTCGGCGCGGAGCCGGCCATACCGGAAACGGGACAGCTGCCGCTACGCCTCCGGCCCTCCCTGCAGGCCGTCAACCCCATCGAATCCACTGACGTGACCGGCACCCGAACGGTGGACCTCACCGCCGAGGACGACACCCAGACCATTCCCCGGCTGGACTCGCTGGAGCGCAAACTGAAGGACCTGGAGCAGCAGTTCGGCTGACAGGTTCGACTCAGGGGACACCCCGCAGGGCCCGCCCGTTCAGGCGGGCCCTGCGGCGTACGGGGCCTCGCGGCGCCCGTCGAGCTCGAACCACACCACCTTGCCGCCGCCCAGGGCGAGCGCGTCCACGCCCCACTCGTCGGCCAGCGCCTCCACCAGCACCAGTCCCCGGCCGTGCGTACCGTCGTCGGCGGTCGGTACGTACGGCCGGGGCCGGCGTGCGGCGTGGTCGCGGACCTCCACCCGTAACCGTGCGGCCGTGAGGCTCGCGGACACCTCGGCGCCCCGGTCGGTGTGGACGAGGGCGTTCGTGACGAGCTCCGTGATCAGCAGTTCGGCCACGTCCGTGGCATCGGTCGCGCACCGGTGGCGCATCAGCTCCCTGAGGGCCCGGCGGACCTCCCCCACCGCCTTCAGGTCCGCGCGGCGCACGCTCCGGGTGATGCGCAGCGAGTCGGCCGCTCCCCCGTCCTCTGCAGTGGACGGTTCGCGCGGTACCGGCGCCCCTCTTCTCCACAGCTTCCCCGTCTTCGCCCCCACCCGCACGGCGGTGTCCCTCCCGTGTCCGTTGCTCTCGAACAGGCCTACGGGATGCATGCCCTCCGGGGGGATCCGCACTCCTGCGGGCTTACGGGCGGGGCACGTTGCGGAGGTTGGATCGAGCCATCTGGATCATGCGCCCCACCCCTCCGTCGAGCACGATCTTGCTGGCCGACAGTGCGAATCCGGTCACCATTTCGGCGCTGATCCTCGGAGGAATCGACAGGGCGTTGGGGTCGGTCACCACGTCCACCAGAGCGGGTCCCCGGTGCCGGAAGGCGTCCTTCAAAGCGCCGGTGAGCTGCTTGGGCTTCTCCACGCGCACCCCGTAGGCGCCCGCCGCGCGGGCGATCGCGGCGAAGTCCGGGTTCGTGTTCCGGGTCCCGTAGGAGGGAAGGCCGGAAACCAGCATCTCCAACTCGACCATTCCGAGGGATGAGTTGTTGAAGAGCACCACTTTGACGGGGAGGTCGTACTGCACCAGGGTGAGGAAATCTCCCATCAGCATGGAGAAACCACCGTCACCGGACATCGACACCACTTGACGGCCGGGATCGGTGAACTGAGCGCCGATGGCCTGCGGGAGGGCGTTGGCCATCGAGCCGTGGCTGAAGGATCCGATGATGCGCCGCTTGCCGTTCGGGGAAAGATAGCGTGCCGCCCACACATTGCACATGCCCGTGTCGACGGTGAACACCGCGTCCTCGTCGGCCAGTTCGTCGAGCACCGAGGCCACGTACTCGGGATGGATCGGGGTGTGCTTCTCGACCTTGCGGGTGTAGGCCTTCACCACCCCCTCCAGGGCGTCCGCGTGCTTCTTCAGCATCCGGTCCAGGAAGCGGCGGTCCGTCTTGGCCTTCACCCGGGCGTTCAGGGCGCGCACGGTCTCCCGTACGTCTCCCCACACGGCGAGGTCCAGCTGGGAGCGGCGTCCGAGGTGTTCGGGGCGGATGTCCACCTGGACGATCTTCACGTCGTCGGGCAGGAAGGCGTTGTACGGGAAGTCCGTGCCGAGCAGGATCAGCAGGTCGCACTCGTGGGTGGCCTCGTAGGCCGCGCCGTAGCCGAGCAGCCCGCTCATGCCGACGTCGTAGGGATTGTCGTACTGGATCCACTCCTTGCCGCGCAGGGCGTGCCCGACGGGTGCCTTCACCCGGCCGGCGAACTCCATCACCTCCGCGTGCGCCCCGGCGGTGCCGCTGCCGCAGAAGAGCGTGATCCGGTCCGCCTCGTCGACCAGCCGGACCAGTTTCTCGATCTCGCCGTCGCCGGGCCGCACGGTGGGCCGGGCGGTGACGAGGGCGTGCTCCACCGCCTTTTCGGGTGCCGGCCGGGCGGCGACGTCCCCGGGCAGCGCGACCACGCTGACGCCGCTGCGGCCGATGGCGTGCTGTACGGCGCTCTGGAGCAGCCGGGGCATCTGCTGCGGGTTGGAGATCAGCTCGCTGTAGTGGCTGCACTCGCGGAACAGCTGGTCGGGGTGGGTCTCCTGGAAGTAGCCCAGGCCGATCTCGCCGGAGGGGATGTGCGAGGCCAGCGCGAGGACCGGGGCCATCGAGCGCTGGGCGTCGTACAGGCCGTTGATCAGGTGCAGGTTCCCGGGGCCGCAGGAGCCCGCGCAGGCGGCGAGGCGGCCGGTGATCTGGGCCTCGGCGCCCGCCGCGAAGGCCGCGGTCTCCTCGTGGCGGACCTGGATCCACTCGATGCCGTCCGTCCGGCGGATCGCGTCCACCACCGGATTGAGGCTGTCGCCGACCACTCCGTACATCCGCCGCACGCCGGCGCGCACGAGGATGTCGACGAACTGCTCCGCCACGTTCTGCTTGGCCATGCCTCCCATCCAGCCATGCCCGCGCCGGTTACGCCTCCCAGACGGCGGCGGCCGTGCGGTCGTCGGCGTACCCCTTGAGGCGGAGCTGGATGTCCGCGAGGAACGCGGCGAGGCCGGGCGGCTCCGGCTCGGCCCAGCGGGCGGCGAGCTCCTCCCGGAGGGCGGCCTCCTCCCGCACGGGCTCCGCCAGGCCGCCCGTGCACAGCAGCAGGGTGTCCCCCGGTCTGCCCACGGAGGCCCGGAACCGGAAGACGCTGCCGGGCTCGCCCACGGCGTCGGCCCGCTCGGCGGCGTCGGCCGCGGGGGCCGGCCCGGGTGCAGCGGGGCCGGTGGGCTCCAGGTCCTGCCATTGACCCGAACGGAGCCGGAACAGCCCGCCCGCGCCGGATCCGAAGCACACCCGGGTACGGCATTCGGGGTCCACCGGGAGCAGCAGTCCGCGCAGTCCCGCCGTGTACTCCTCCTCCGCGAGCCCCAGCTCGGCGGCGCGGGCCCGCAGCCGTCCGTAGCCGCGGTCGGTGAGCCGCTGGAGGCCGGAGCGCAGGGCGTCGCGGCGCCCGGCCCGGATGTCGTCGGCGAGCCTGCCCTGGCTGCGGCCGACGGCCGCGGCGACCGTGCGGCACAGTTCGGCGGCGGCCTCGGCGGCGCCGGGCGCGGCCCGGTCCCCGCCGGCGAGGGCCACCAGGACCAGGGCGTCGTCGCCGCTGCCGAAGCGGGCGGTGAGCAGGAAGTCCCGGCGGTTCTCGCCGCGGTAGCGGGCCGAGTCGCCGCGCAGGGAGGCGGCCCGGAGGGTGTGGGCTCCGTAGCGGGCGCCCTCCAGGACGGTGTCCGGGACGAGGGCGTCGAGGGCGGCCGGGTCCGCGGGCGGGAGCGGGCCCGGTTCGGCGGCGTAGGTGGGGGCGCGGTCACCGAGGTGGCGTACCTCGGGCCGCTGCTGCGGCGCCGCGTCCGCGGGGGCGGGCGGGCCGGCCGGTGGGTGTTCCGGTGCGGGCGGGGGCGAGGGCGCGGGCTGCGGCACCTCCTCGGTGCGGTCCTGCGGACGCGGCCCGTGGGCCGGCCGGACGGGCAGTTCCCGGCCGGGCGCCGGCGGCACCTCGACGCCCCCGAGGGCGTAGCCGGTGGCGCCGCCGGTCCGCGGGTCGCGCGGCTGGGCGCCGTGCCAGGGCGGAGCCGGGGGCGGCGGCGGCCCGTACCGCTCGCCGGGCGGGGCGGTCGGCGCAGGCGCGTGCGGTGGCGCGGCGGGCGCGCCGGAAGCGGTCCCCTGCGCGGGCGGCGGTGAGAGCGGCCCGAACCCCGGTCCGGTCGTGGCCCCTTGCGCGGCCGGCGCCGCCGGCGGTGGCCCGGCCGTGTCACCCGGGAGGGGCGCCCGTGCGGGCGGCGGGCCGTACGCCCCGCCGGGCAACGGCACCTGCACCGCGGGCTGGTCGAGCGCGAGCCCCGGCGGCTGCGGCGGAACGCCGGGCGGAGCCTCCGGCGCCGCGGGCGGCCCGGCCGGCGGCGCGGGCGGCCCGGCCGGCGGCGCGGGCGGCCCGGCCGGCGGCGCGGGCGGCCCGGCCAATGCGTCACCAGCCGTCGTCGGGGCAGGCGTCGGCGGCGGAACGCTCCGGTCGCCCGCCGGGGCCCACTCCCCGGCGGGTGGCACGGCCGGCGGCGCGGGCGGTGCGTCACCGGCCGTGGGCGGAGCAGGCTGCGGGGCATACGCCCCGCCGGGGGGCGCGGGCAGCGCGTCGGGGGCCGGGCGCGGCGCGGGGACGGGCCCCGCCACCGGGGGCAGGGCGGGCTCCGGGCGAACCGGGTCCGCCCGCGGCGGCCGCGCGGGCAGGCTGGTGTCCGGCTCCGGGCGGGGTGCCGGCAGCGGCCCGCGTCCCGACCCGGGGGCGGCCTCCGGTACCGGGTCCGGCGGTGCCCCGGCCGGGTCGGCCGTGACGCCGGCCGCCGACCGGAACCGGTTGTCGAGGGTGTCCCCCGGGTCGGGTGCCGGTCCCGCTTCGGGATCCTCGTAGAGCTTCTGCCACCAGTCGTCCGCGCCCTGCTGACTCATGCCCTCATTCTCGGCCTCCGGTGGGGGCCGAAAACGCCGAATGCGCGAAAAGGGTCCACCGGGCCGCCGCCCGGTGGACCCCTTCCGTCCTGCCCGTACGGATCAGCGGACGTCGTACGCCCGCGCGACCGTCTGGGTGACCGACGCGCCCTTCGCGTCGGTGAGTTCGACCCTGAGCGAGACCGGCTTGCCGGAGGCCCCGGCGTGGTCGACGACCGCCGTCCACATGCCGCCGCGCTCGGTGACCTTCGCCTGCGTCCAGTGCTCGCCGTCGTAGGAGTAGGCCAGCGCGGCCGACTTCAGCGCGCCGGGCGCGTAGCCCGCGTGGCCGGTGACGCCCAGCCCGATCGTCAGGCCGTTCGCCGCCGGGACGGTCTTCATGCCGTCCATCGGGGCCGCGTACCGCGGGAAGAGGACCGGCAGGCCCTGCGAGTACGCCGCCGCGTCGAGCTTCGAGGTGAAGCCCCAGGTCGTGGTGACCGAGGTGGACCGCTGCCAGGTGCGCGCGGGCGGCCCGATCTTCTCGATGGACTGGGTCAGTTCGTAGCGGCCCTCCTCGGCCGGGACCTCGAACACCCCGAACGGGTACCAGCTCTCCCCCACGTCCTCTCCGTCGCGCCGGAGCCGGAGGTTGCCGATGTCCCCGAAGGATCCGGGCTGCGCGGCGTGCGCGCTGTCGCCCCACATGGCGGGCGCGAAGCCGATCAGGTTGCCCTGGCGTTCGGCGGCGAGGGCCTCCTTGCCGGCGAGGTCGCGGGGGGCGACCGGGCCGGTCACTCCGTCGTACCAGGCGGCCCTGGTCCGGGCGCCCTTGGCGTAGGTGCGCTGCTCGCCCGTCATGAACTCGCCCCAGGGGAAGCTGCTGGAGAGCAGCTGGTCCCAGGCGGTGTCTCCCGCGGAGTAGAACTCGGTCCGTGTGCCGGGCGTCGCGACGGTCTCGATCCCGCCGAAGTACACGGCGCTGCCGATGGGCCGGTAGGCGCCCGCCATGTCGACGAAGTCGGCGGCCACGCCCATGGAGTTGTAGGTGGACTCGACCTGGCCGAGGTCGCGGTCGCGGACCCGGTGGGTACGGCTGCCCTTGATCTCGCCCGTCTCGGGGAAGGCGAGGGAGTAGACGTACGGGCTCTTCGCCGTGGCCTTCCAGGACAGGGTGACCTTGCCGGCGGCGAGCCTGGCCAGGAGCGCCTCGGCCTCGGCGGCCTCGATGGTCATCGTGGGCAGCGAGCCGCCCGCGTAGCCGGTGAAGGCGGTCCAGCGGCCCGGTGCCTCGCGGTGGACGAGGACGGCCTTGGCGCCCGCGGCCTTCGCGTTCTGCGCGACCTCGTGGAGGGCTCCGTCCACGGCCTTCACCAGGACGACGGCGCCCTCGGCGCCGGCCGCGGCGAGTTCCGCGGGCGTGCCGGAGCCTGCGTCGACGAGCGGGGCGCCGCCGGTGCCGTCGAGGTTGTCGCTGCCGGTGGAGGCGGTGATCGGGTGCAGGACCGGTCCGCCGGCGGCCTTCAGCTCGGAGACCAGCGGGGCGGCCGCCCGCCAGTAGCCGGTGAACTCGAAGTCGCCGTCCTTCGCGCGGCCTTCGACGGAGGCGTAGAAGCCGCGGATGGTGCGGCCGCCCATGGCGGTCCCGGCGTGCAGCCAGGTGTCGTCCCAGCTGCGGGCGAAGCCGAGGGTGGTGTTGCGGGCCTCGACGGGCCGGTCGGCCTCGATGGTCAGGCGCCCTGCCCTGCGGGCGTCGAGCACGATCGTCGTGTCCTTCTTCACCTCGGTCTGGGGGCGGCCGAGGTAGGTGAGGGAGTCGATCAGTTCCGCGCCCTCGCCGGCGTCGGGGGTGGCGACGAAGGCGGACAGGAAGTAGGCGCCGGGGCGGACCCGGTAGACCTGGTCGGCGGCCCCGTCGTTGAACCGGCGCTCGCCGGAGGCGTCGTCGGTGCCGATGACGTCCAGCGAGGAGGGTCCGGTGGCGGGCCGGCCGGCCCGGTCGAGGAGCTTGACCCGCAGGGTCACCGTCTCGGGCTCGACGTAGAGGGAGAAGGGGGTGGAGAGGTGTACGCCGTCGGCCGTGGCGACGACGCGGCCGGTGACGTCCCCGTACTGGGAGCGCTCCAGCTTGGCGGCCGGGTCGAGGGCGAGGGGCACCGTGACGGTGGCGCCGGCCGGAACGGTCACGGTGCGCCGGTCGAGCCGGGCGACCTGGCTGCGGACGGCGGAGCCGTCGTTGCCGGTGACCTTCTCGACGGCGAGGTGCAGGGTGACGGGGGTCTTGCCGGGGTTGGTGTACGGGACCTGGACGCTGGTGCGGTCGCTGCGGTCCTGCGGCCAGTGGTACGTGCCGCCCTGGACGGCGGGCGCGCCGGTGACGGTGGTGTCGAGGGCGGCCTTGACGTCGAGGCGGCCGGCGCCGGTCTCCCGTACGTCCCCGGGGACCTTGGTGTTCGCGGAGCCGACGAGGGCGGCCTTGATCTGCTGTCCGGTCCAGTCGGGGTGGCGCTGCTTGACGATGGCGGCGGCGCCGGCGACGTGCGGGGTGGCCATGGAGGTCCCGGACATGGCCTGGTAGGCGTACACCCCGCGGCCGCCGGCCGCGGCGGCGGAGATGCCGACGCCGGGTGCGGAGATCTCGGGCTTGAGGGTGTGCTGCGGACCGGCGGGTCCGCGGCTGGAGAAGGGGGCCGTGGTGTCGTCGCGGTCGACGGCGCCGACGGTGAGCACGCTCGGGGAGCAACCGGGCGAGGAGACCGTGTTGTTGCCGGGGCCGGAGTTGCCGGCGGCGACGACGAAGAGCGGGCCCTGCCGGGAGAGCCGTTCGGCGGCCGCGGCGAGGGGGTCGTCGCAGGCGGTCCGCGAGGGGTCGCCGAGGCTCATGGAGACCACGTCGGCCTGGGCGGCGGCGGCCCACTCCATGCCGGCGATGATCCACGAGTCGAGGCCGTAGCCCTGGTCGTTGAGTACTTTGCCGCTGAGCAGTTCCGCGCCGGGAGCGACGCCCTTCTTGGCGCCGCCGCTCTCGGCTCCCGAGCCGCCGACGGTGGAGAGGGTGTGGGTGCCGTGGCCCTGCCGGTCGGTGTCGGTGTCGGAGTCGGTGAAGTTCAGCGACGCGGAGACCCGGCCCTTGAGGTCGGGGTGTTCCAGGTCGGTGCCGGTGTCGAGGACGGCGACCTTGGTGCCCTTGCCGTCGTATCCGGCGGCCCAGGCGGCGGTCGCGGCGACCTGGCGCGTCGAACGCTCCAGGTTCGCCCGGACCCTGCCGTCCAGCCACAGCTTCTCCAGACCGCCCGCGGCCGTACGCGCGGTGGAGCCCGTACCCATGGCGTCGGCCCAGAAGGCCGTCGCCTGCTCCTTGTCCGCGGAGAGGGCGACGGCGCCGATGGAGCCGAGGACGCGGGAGCGGTCGGCGCCGCGGGGTGCGGGCGGCGCGGCGCGCGCCACGTTCACGGATCCGTCGTAGACCGCGATGAGCGGCAGCTTCTTGGTGTGGGCGTCGTCGTAGCCCTGCCGGACGAGACCGGTGACGTTGAAGAGTTCGTGGTCGACGCGGCCCGCGGCGAGGGCCGCGACCGCCGCCTGCGGGTACACGTACAGGTCCTGGCCCGACTGCCGGGTCTGCACGAGCGGCTGGGAGCCGTCCCCGCGCGGCATCGCGGTCGCGGCGGTGCGGCCGGACGGGTCGGTGGACACCAGGATCCGGTCACCGGTGACGAGGGTCACGGTGACGGGTGCGGTGGGCTGCTTTCCGGCCGCCTGGCTCCCGACGAGTGGTCTCTTTCCCGCTCCGGGCGCTCCGTCGGCCGGCTGCGCCGTCGACGGGCCGACGGCGGTGGCGGCGAGGACGGCCGCTGTGGCCGCCCCGATCACCGTGCGCGATATCGGGCGCATCGCTCTCCCCAGGTGAATTCCGGCCAACTGCTGCATTGCACGCCAAAGATGCCGCGCAAATGGCTTCTGGCCGGCGGATGTTGGTGCTGCGGTGGCGCAACCTTGGCAGAGGGGCGGGGGGTGCGGCGATGATGTCGGCGGCGGGTTTGCGCCGTGGCCGCTTCCCGCCAGGAGCCGTGTCGAAAGGTGGTGGACGGGTTGCTGGGTGCGATAGGCCTGGACGAGGGCCAGGAGTCCGCGTACCGCGCGCTGGTGGCGCTGGGCGCGGCCGAGGTCCCCGACCTCGCGCACCGGCTGACCCTGCCGGTGCCGCAGACCGAACGGGCCCTGCGCCACCTGGAGCGGCACGGGCTGGCGGCGCAGTCCTCGGCCCGGCCGGGGCGCTGGGTGGCCGCCCCGCCGGGGGTCGCGCTCGGGGCCCTGCTGACGCAGCAGCGGCACGAGCTGGAACAGGCGGAGCTGGCGGCGGCGCTGCTGGCGGAGGAGTACCGGGCGGAGGCGTCCGAGCCGGCGGTGCACGACCTCGTGGAGGTGGTGCAGGGCGCGAGCGCGGTGGCGCACCGCTTCCACCAGCTCCAGCTGGGTGCGGAGAAGGAGGTGTGCGCGCTGGTCAGCGGCCGCCCCCAGGTGGTGACGGGAACGGACAACGAGGCGGAGGACCGGGCCTCGGTGCGCGGGGTCGACTACCGGGTGGTGATCGAGCGGGAGGTGCTGACCCTGCCGAGCGGGATCCGGGAGGCGTCCACGGCCCTGGCCCGGGGCGAGCAGGTCCGGGTGACGGCGGAGGTCCCGACGAAGCTGGTGATCGCGGACCGGACCCTCGCCATGGTCCCGCTGACGGCGCGCGGTGCGGAGCCGGCGGCGCTGGTGGTGCACGCGTCGGGGCTGCTGGAGTCCCTGACGGGCCTGTTCGAGGCGGTGTGGCGGGAGTCGCTGCCGTTGCGGCTGGGGGCGGCCGGTTCGCCGGAGGAGTCCGAGGGCATCCCCGACGCCACGGACCTGGAGGTCCTCTCGCTGCTGCTGGCGGGCATGACGGACGCGAGCGTGGCCAAGCACCTGGAGCTCGGCCTGCGGACGGTGCAGCGCCGGGTCAAAGGGCTGATGGAGGCGGCCGGGGTGACGACCCGGCTGCAGCTGGGCTGGCACGCGTACGAACGCGGCTGGGTGGCCCGCTAGCCGACCGTCGGGCACGCTGGGCGGGTGGACGTGCCGCAGCTGCTCCTGGTGGGTCTGGTGCTGCTGTTCGGGCTGGTCGGGGTCCTGGTTCCCGGTGTGCCGGGGACCTTGCTGGTGTGGGCGGGTCTGCTGTGGTGGGCGCTGCACGAGCGGTCGGCGCTGTCGTGGTCCCTGCTGGTCGCGGCGACGGCCCTGCTGCTGGTGGTGCAGGTGGTGAAGTGGCAGCTGCCGCCCCGACGGCCGCGCGGGCTGCCGGCCACCCCCCGGACGGCGGCCTTCGCGGGCGCGGGCGCGCTGCTGGGCTTCGTCCTGGTCCCCGTGGTGGGGGCGGTCCCGGGTTTCGTGGGCGGCGTCTATCTCTGCGAGCGGCTGCGGCTGGGCGGGCACGGCGACGCCTGGGCGTCGACGCGGGCGGTGATGCGGGCGGTGGGCACGAGCGTGCTGGTGGAGCTGTTCGGGTGCCTGCTGGTGGTGGGGGCGTGGGTGGGCGCGGTGGCCGCCGAGTAGGCCCCTGCCGGATCGGGGCCCTGTTCAGGCGGTCGGCGGGGGTGCGTCGACGGGGGGCGTCGGCGGCGGGCGCCGACGAGCGGACCCCCGCGCAGAGCAAGATCATCAAGGGTGCAGAATGACCCGTATGCCCATAACGAACGCTCCGAAAACGGCAACGGTCGACGATGCGCGCATGGTCGGCCGCACCCTGGCCGCCGCCTTCGACGACGACCCGATGATGCGCTGGTTCTTCCCCGACGACGCCTCCCGCGGGGCGGGACTGAACCGCTACTTCACCACGCTGTTCACCCGGCAGTACGTCCGGCACGGCGTGTGCGAGCGCACCGACGCCGCGGCCTCCTTCTGGGTGGCGCCCGAGGGGCGGGCGAAGGCCGTGCCCGACGCGGAGACCGTCCGGGAGCTCCAGGACATCCTCGGCGACCGGGCCGCGCTGTTCCGGGAGGCCGTCGAGGAGGCCGCGAAGCACTCCCCGACGGAGCCGCACTGGTACCTGGCGGTGGTCGGCGCCGACCCCGCCGCCCGCGGCCGGGGGCACGGGGCGGCCCTGCTGCGCTCGGGCCTGGCCCAGGCGGATGCGGCGGGCCTGCCGGTCTACCTGGAGTCCTCCAAGCCCGACAACCTGCCCTTCTACGAGCACTTCGGCTTCACCGTGCTCGGGGAGGCGCGGCTGCCCGGAGGCGGCCCGGCCCTGTGGGCGATGCGCCGGGCCCCGCGCACCCCGGCCGAGGCCTGACACCGTACGCCGGGCCGGAGGGGTTCGACGGTGAACGCCCTGCGGCCCGGCCGGATACCCTCTCGGTGTTCGAGGCGGTGCCACCGCCTCCGCCCGTCCGGGGAGCCGCCGTGGACACGCCCGCACCGGACCGGCACGTTCCCGGCCCGCCCGCCGAGCCGTCGGACGCCGGTGAGCCCGCCTGCCTGCTCCACCTGGTCTGCGACGCCTGCGGACGCCTCGGCACCGACCGCTCCCGCGACGCCCGCTCCTGCACCGCCTGCGGCGCCCCGCTCCCGGACACGCCCTGAAGGACGTCTCAGGTCTGCCGGACCGGTCCGGTGCCCGGGTCGAGGGGGCCGGTCCAGTGCGCGCCGTCGTGGGTGATGACGTCGGGCACGACCTCCAGGTCGAGCTGGTCGACGCCCGCCTTGGGGATGTCGAACACGTACGTCACGGTCGCGGACCGGCCGGGGCTGATGCTGCCCTCGAAGCCGGCGCCGATGCCCTTCGCGGTGTCGAAGACCCGCTCGGCCTGCTCGCCCGCCTTCCCGTACTTCGCGTACACGGCGACCAACGCCGTTGCGAAGGCCTCGGTGGTCGCGTTCTTCAGCGTGACCTTCCAGGCCACCGCCTGGTTGCCCGGACGGTGGCCCGCGGAGGTGGCGCTCGGGGTGAAGGCGGTGGGCCGGGCGACCGTGACGGCCAGACCGTCGCCGTAGGTCCTGGTCTCCCCCCAGGTGAGGGTCGAGGGGCCGGCCACGTGCTGGACGGCCCCGGCGTTCGTGGCGAACCCGAGTGTCAACACGCTCGCCATGACCGAGCACGCGGCCAGCCGCCTGCCCGTACGGACCGCTCTCGGGCGTTGGATGGTGTCCATGCATCCAGCATCGGCCCAGCCGCCACGACCCGCGCGGCAGGCGCCCGCCCGGTCCGCGGCGGGGTCCGTCCGCCCCCGGACCGGGGACCGGGGGCGGACGGGGACCGGGTCAGACCCGGCCGCCGCGCTTGGCGGAGTAGTTGGCCCGGCCCTCGGCCGACTTCAGCCGCCAGTCGCGGCGGATCTCCGACCGCAGCCGGGCGTCGGTCTTGGCCACGATCCGCTGGTTCTCGCGCAGGAGCTTGCGGTAGCTCTCCAGGCGCCGCTCCGGCAGGGCCCCCGATTCCAGCGCGGCGAGCACCGCGCAGCCCGGCTCCGCCTCGTGGGCGCAGTCGTGGAAGCGGCAGTCGGCGGCGTAGTCCTCGATCTCGGAGAAGACCTGCCCGACCCCCGCCTCCGCGTCGAACAGCCCGACGCCGCGCAGGCCCGGGGTGTCGATGAGGACCCCTCCGCCCGGCAGGACGAGGAGGTTGCGGGTGGTCGTGGTGTGCCGGCCCTTGCCGTCGATGTCACGGGTGGCCTGGACCTCCATGACGTCCGAGCCGAGCAGCGCGTTCGCCAGGGTGGACTTGCCGGCGCCGGAGACGCCCAGCAGGACGCTCGTGCCGGAGGCGACGATCGCACCGAGGACGTCGGTGCCCTCCCCGGTGTGGGAGGAGACCGTGAGGACCTGGACGCCCGGGGCGGTGGTCTCCACGTCCTGGACCAGGTGCCCGAGGGTGACCGGGTCCGGGACCAGGTCCGCCTTGGTGAGGACGACCAGCGGCTGCGCCCCCGACTCCCAGGCCAGGGCCAGGAAGCGCTCGATGCGCCCCAGGTCGAGTTCGACGGCGAGGGAGACGGCGATGATCGCGTGGTCGACGTTCGCGGCGAGGATCTGCCCCTCGGACCGCTGCGACGAGGTGGAGCGTACGAAGGCGGTCCGGCGCGGCAGGTACGCCTTGACGTACCGCGGGTTGCCCGCCGTCTCGACGGCGGCCCAGTCACCGGTGCAGATGACGCGCAGCGGGTCGTGGGGGGTGACGAAGGCGGTGTCGGCGCGGACGATGCCGTCGGCGGTCAGGACGTCGCACTGACCGCGGTCGACGCGTACGACCCGGCCGGGCACGAGGCCCTGCTCGGCGTACGGGGTGAATTCGGCAGCCCACGCGTCGTCCCAGCCGAGGGGGGTGAGGGTGTGCGCGAGGGAGGCCTGCGGGAAAGCGTTGAAAGACAAGGGGAACCCTTCACAGGGTGGCCCCGGCCGCACGCGCCCGCTCTGCGGCGGCGCGTGGAGAGGAAGGTGAGGTCAGCCGGAGACCACGGGGGTGACATCGATGGTCTTCTGAGTGCGGGCAGCGCCCTGCGCAACGACAGTCATCAATGAACTCACCTCCGGGTCATGCACGTGGCCGTGGTCCCTCACCACTCGGTGGGAACGGACCGACTTTAACAAGCCCGCTCCCGCGGGGGCCACTTGTTTTTCCGCGCGGGTTTCCGGTCCCGGTTTCGCGGGCCGTCAGGCGGGGGCCGGGGCGACCCGCCGGGCCAGGACCTGTCCCGGCCAGTCCCCGGCGAGGAAGCGCTCGGTGGGGGCGAAGCCGTTGCGCTCGTAGAACGCGACCAGTTCGCCACCGCCGCCCGCCCAGCAGTCGACCCGCAGGAGGGCGACGCCGGCCCGCCGGGTCTCCTCGGCGGCGTGCGCGAGCAGCGCCGCCCCGATGCCCCGGCCCGCGTACCGCCGGTCGGAGACCAGCAGCCGCACGTACCGTTCGGGCTCCCCGGCCGGCGCGATCGGCAGTTGCGGGCTGGGCCCGTGGTCCAGCACCAGGCCCCCGACGGGCACCCCGTCCAGCTCCGCGACGTACGGGGTGTTCTCGGTCGTGTACCGCTCGACCCGCTCCGGCCCGCCGGGGCGCCGCGAGTACGGTGTCGTGCCCCACTGCTCGGTGTTGCCGCGGGCGTTCATCCAGGCCACGGCCGAGTCGAGCATGTCCAGCAGGGCCGGCGCGTCCGCCGGGCCACCGGGCCGGATCCGTATCGCGTGTGCGGTGTCGTTCACGGCGAAAGCCTATGCGGAACCGAGCCTCGCGGGGCGGGGCAGGGTCCGGGCGCGGTGCGGGTTCCCTCGCGGGAGGCCGGGCGGGATCCGGGCCCGGTGGCGGCCGGGTCGCGGTGCCGATTCCCTCTCGGGAGGCCGGGCGGGATTCAGCATCGTGCGGGCGGGTCGCGGTGCCGCCGAGGGGTATCTCCTCGGCTCGGCGCGTGCGGGCACTTCGCGGCTGTGCAGGGTGGTCGCGCCTCGTCCTGCGGGGACACCCCTCACCGTCCCCACTCCGACAGCGCGGGCCCGGTTCCGGGAAACACCGAAGCCTGGGCGTGGGGCGGGGACACGGCGGAGTGTCCCCGCAGGACGAGCGCGCAACCACCGCCCGACAGCCGCGACAGGCCCGCACGCGCCGAGCCGAGGAGACACTCCGGCGGGGCACCGCCCCACCCCTCGCATCCCGCCCCGCGGAAACCCGGCCCCATTCAGCCTCGCCGGCGATTGAGGCGCGGGGTCCGGGGCCGAGCCCCGGGAACACCCCGGCCCCGCCCCGCGGAAACCCCGCAACCCCGGCGGGAGCCGAAGGGCGGGAGCCGGAGCCGGTACAAGCCGTGGCCGGATCTGGCGCGTCGTCAGCCCGTCCGGCGGTGTCCGTTTCGTTCAAGACCGGCGGGGCCACCCGTGCCTAGCCTGCCGGCATGACTCCACGACTCGACATGATCGGCATGGTGGTCTCCGACATGGCCGCCTCGCTCGCCTTCTACCGCCGCCTCGGCCTGGACGTCCCGGCCGAGGCCGACCGCCTCCCCCACGTAGAGGCCACGCTGCCGGGCGGGCTGCGGATCGGCTGGGACACCGAGGAGACCGTGCGTTCCTTCGACCCCTCCTGGGCCCCGCCCACCGGCGACGGCCGCCGTGACCTGGCCTTCCTGTGCGACTCCCCCGCCGAGGTGGACGCCCTGTACGACGACCTGACCCGGGCCGGCCACCGCGGTCACCTGAAGCCGTGGGACGCCTTCTGGGGCCAGCGCTACGCCGTGGTCCTCGACCCGGACGGCTGCGGCGTCTCCCTCTTCGCCCCGAACCCGCCCCCCGAGTAGGCGGTCAGCGTCGTCCCGGCCAGTGCGCGCACCTCGCGGGCGAGGTGCGCCTGGTCGGCGTAGCCCGCCGCGTACGCGACCTCGGCGTAGGGCAGGCCCCGGTCCGCCAGGGCCAGCGCCCGCCGCAGCCGCAGGATCCGGCCGAGCGTGCGCGGCCCGTACCCGAAGACGTCCAGGCAGCGCCGGTGCAGCTGCCGTTCCCCCATGCCGGCGGCTGCCGCGATCGCCGTCACCGCCCGTCCGGCCCGGAGCCCGGCGACGACCTCGGCGGCGAGGGGATCGGGCGGCCCGGCCGCGTCGGCGCGCGCCCGGGCCAGCGCTTCGAGCCCCGCGCGCGGATCTCCGTACCCGGCGACCAGTCCGGTGAGGCGGCGCACCTCGCGGGCGGGCCACAGGTCGGCGAGCCCGACGCGCAGGTCCCGCAGGGCGTGCGCCGGTACGCCGAGCAGGCCGGGCGCGGTGCCGGGCGCGAGCCGGATCCCGGCGACGGCCCCGGCGTGGACCTCCCCGGCCGGGTGCGGCCCTGTGTCGGGTCCGGCCACCAGGAGCCGCCCGTCGGCCCAGAGCAGGTCCATGCACCCGTCGGGCAGTACCACCCCGCCGCCGCCCGAGGTGCGCCACAGCACGGCGCCGGGCATCCCGGCCGACGGCGTCTCCTCGTACACGGCACCAGGCTACGCCCGGCCCTGCGGTCGTCAGTGCTTGCGCAGGCGCGAGGAGTAGTCCTCGGGCGGCAGGAACTTCGACCAGCGTTCGGGGAACTCCGACGGCATGCCCTCGTCCTCGTCGTCCTCCGACTCGCCCTCCGCCATCGCCCGCCAGGCGGCGGCCCGCGCGATCAGCTGCGCCGCCTCCGCCTCGCGGGCCCGCTCGTTCGCCTCGCGCGCCGCCGCCGTGGCCACCGAGGGCCAGACGCGGTCGATCGCGGCGTTGACGGCGGCGCCGACGAGCACCGCGAAGGCCGAGATGCCGATCCAGAGCAGGACGGCGACGGGCGCGGCCAGGGAGCCGTAGATGGTCGGCCCCTCCACGGTGTTGGTGAGGTAGATCCGCAGCAGGAACGAGCCCAGCACCCACATCGCCAGGGCGACCAGCGCGCCCGGCACGTCCTCGATCCACGGTGAGCGCACGGGCACGGACACGTGGTACAGCGTGGTCAGGAAGGCGATGGACAGCAGGGTGACGGTCGGCCAGTACAGGACGGCGATCACCTCGGTGCCCCACGGCACCAGCCGGACGACGGCGTCCGGCCCCACCACCATCAGCGGCAGCACGATCGCGCCGATCAGCAGGGCGATGATGTAGAGGAGGAAGGCCAGCAGCCGGGTCTTGACGATGCCGCGCTGCCCGTCGAGCCCGTACATCACGGTGATGGTGTCGATGAAGACGTTGACGGCCCGGGATCCGGACCACAGGGCGAAGGCGAAACCGAGGGAGATCAGGTCGGGCCGGCCGCTGCGGGTGACGTCGTCCAGCAGGGGTCTGGCGATGTCGTTGACGCCGCGGTCGGACAGGACCGTGCCGACCGCGCGCAGGATGTTCTCCTCGATGCTCTCCACGGTGCGGGTGTCCGTCCACCCGTCGACGTAGCCGAGCAGGCCCAGCAGGCCCAGGAACAGCGGGGGCAGGGAGAGCAGGGTGAAGAACGCCGCCTCGGCCGCGAGTCCGAGGATCCGGTACTCGATGCACGAGTTGACGGTGTCCTTCAACAACAGCCAGCCCATCTTCCGCTTCGATACGTTGCGGTAGAGGGCGCGGGCCCGGTGGAGCCGTCCTGGGATCCGCTCGGGTGTTTCTTTTGCTGGCTGCACGTCCTTACGGTATCCGCATGGCAGCCACCACCCACACAGTCAGCAACCAGGCCCCGCCGCTGGTCGGCCACGACGTCTACGGCGGCGATCGGGCCCTGACCGAGGGCGTCGAGCGTCACCTGGCGTCCGCGGATCCCGAACTCCTCGGCGAGGTACGGGAGGAGCTCACGGACCTCGGGCGCGCGGCCGGTTCCGCGCAGGCCCAGGAATGGGGCGCGCAGGCGAACGAGAACCCTCCGAAACTGCGCACGCACGACCGGTACGGGAACCGCGTCGACGAGGTGGAGTTCCACCCTGCGTGGCACCGGCTGCTCGGGCACGCCGTGGGCTCCGGGCTGACGGACGCCTGGGGGCGCCCGGCCGGGCACCTGCGCCGGGCGGCCGGATTCTTCCTGTGGTCGCAGGCCGAGGCGGGCCACGGGTGCCCGGTCTCGATGACGCACGCGGCCGTGCCGGCCCTGCGGGCCGATCCGTCGATCGCGGCGGAATGGGAGCCTCGGCTGACCTCGCACGTGTACGAGCAGGGGCTGCGGCCGGCCGCGCAGAAGGCCGGTGTGCTCTTCGGGATGGGCATGACCGAGAAGCAGGGCGGCAGCGACGTACGGGCGAACACGACGACCGCCGTGCCGCTGGACGCGTCCGGCGAGTACCTGCTGACCGGGCACAAGTGGTTCTGCTCGGCGCCGATGTGCGACGGCTTCCTGGTGCTGGCGCAGGCACCGGGCGGGCTGACCTGCTTCCTCGTGCCGCGGGTGCTGGAGGACGGCACGCGCAACGTCTTCGCCATCCAGCGGCTGAAGGACAAGCTGGGCAACAAGTCGAACGCGTCGAGCGAGGTCGAGTTCGACGGGACCTGGGCGCGGCGGGTCGGCGAGGAGGGCCGCGGGGTGCGGACCATCATCGAGATGGTCGCGGCGACCCGGCTGGACTGCGTCATCGGCTCGGCCGCGCTGATGCGTCAGGCGCTGACGCAGGCCGTACACCATGCGGAGCACCGCTCTGCTTTCGGAGCACTGCTCATCGACCAGCCGCTGATGCGCAACGTCCTCGCGGACCTCGCCCTGGAGTCGGAGGCCGCCACCACCCTGACGCTGCGCCTGGCCTCCGCCTATGACGCCGGGACCGAGCAGGAGAAGGCCTTCCTGCGCCTCGCGGTGCCCGCCGCCAAGTACTGGGTGACCAAGCGCTGTACGCCGATGGTCGCCGAGGCCCTGGAGTGTCTGGGCGGCAACGGCTACGTCGAGGAGTCCGGGCTGCCGAGACTGCTGCGCGAATCCCCGCTGAACTCCATCTGGGAGGGCTCGGGCAACGTCCAGGCCCTGGACGTACTGCGCGCCCTCCAGCGGGAGCCGCAGGCGCTGAACGCCTTCCTCCAGGAGGTGGGCCTGGCCCGCGGCGCCGACCACCGGCTGGATTCGGCCATCAAGGACCTGCTGACGGATCTCGCCGATCTGGAGGGCATCGAGGCGCGGGCCCGCCGGGTCGTGGAGCGCATGGCCCTGGTGCTGCAGGGATCGCTGCTGGTCCGGTGGGCTCCGCCGGCGGTCGCGGACGCGTTCTGCGCCTCGCGGCTGGGCGGCGACTGGGGCACGGCCTTCGGCACGCTGCCGCACAGCCTGGACCTGCGCACGGTCGTGGAACGGGCGCGGATCACGGGCTAGGGAGGAGCCCCCGTCGGGCTCCCCTGCGGTCCCCAAACCGCTCCGAGCCGGGATCCGGGCCCGTCGACCGGCTCAGAGGTGGCGCCGCGCCGACTCGGCACCACCTCTGAACCGAAGCCCCGAGGAGGAGCTGTCACGCCGCTCGGGCGACGTCCGGACATTTTCGGTCGGACGACCGGGACTTGGCGAGAGTTGCATAGCGTTGCAACCTTTGAGTCGGCAGCCGCCCGTCGGGGCCGCCGGGGGAAGCGGCCCCGAGGCACCTGCGGACCGCCGGGCGGCCGGCGTCGTACGTCCTGTTCGCACGGGGAGGTTCCGGTGGCCGACACCACAGGCATGACGGTCGATGTGGCACGCATCTCGGCCATGCACCCTCAGGAGGCCACGCGTCTGCTCAAGGGGGTGCGGGCGGCCGCGCTGGCGGGCGACCGCCCGCCGGCCGCGCCCCGGCCGGAGATCGCGGAGTCCTGGCGCCGGATGCTGGCCGGCGGCGTGCACCCGGACCGGGACGCGCGCTCGCGGATGCTGTCGGCCGCCGAGACGGAGGAGCGGCGCCTGGTCTCGCCGCTGCGGGAGGTGCTGCCCGTACTGCGCGAGGGCCTGCTGCCCGCGCTCGACGGGGCGCTCCACATCATGGTCGTCGCGGACGCGGACGGGCGGCTGCTGTGGCGGGAGGGCCACAGCTCCATCCTGCGCAAGGCGGACCGGCTCGGCTTCGCGGTCGGCGCGGACTGGGACGAGGCCGTGGTCGGCACGAACGGCGTGGGGACCGCCCTGGTGGCCCGGCGGCCGGTGCAGGTGTTCTCGGCGGAGCACTTCGTCTCCAGCCACCACGACTGGACCTGCGCGGGTGCGCCCGTGCGGGATCCGCGGGACGGGCGGCTGCTGGGCGTGGTCGACGTCAGCGGGCCGCTGGCCACGATGCACCCGGCGACGCTGGCCTGGGTGAGCTCGGTGGCCCGGCTCGCGGAACGGGAGCTGCGGATCCGGCACCTGGAGTCCCTGGAGCGGCTGCGGGCGGTGGCGGCCCCGCTGATGGCCCGGCTGCCGGGGCGGGCGCTGGCCGTGGATCCGCACGGCTGGACAGCCGCGGTGACGGGCCTGGCCCCCGCGGACCGGATCCCGCTGCCGAAGGACCTCGCGCCGGGCCGGGTGTGGGTGCCGCAGCTCGGCGACTGCGTGGCGGAGCCGCTGCCCGGCGGCTGGCTGCTGCGGATCGCACAGGACCGCGCGGGCACGGCGGCGACCCGGGTCGTTCTGGACCTCAGCCGTACGGGTTCGTGGTCGGCGACGGTGTACGGGTCGTCGGGGAGCTGGTCGCAGGAGCTGAGCCCGCGCCACGCGGAGCTGCTGTTCCTGCTGGCGGAGAGCCCGCGGGGGCGCTCGGCGGCGGAGCTGTCCGCGGAGCTGTTCGGGGATCCGAGCCGCACGGTGACGGTCCGGGCGGAGCTGTCGCGCGTACGCCGGCACCTCGCGGGCGTCCTGACCCACCGGCCGTACCGTTTCGCGGAGGACGTGGAGGTGGAACTGATCCGCCCGCAGGACCCGGCCGCGCTGCTGCGTCACTCCACGGCCCCGGCGGTGCAGCGGGCCCGCCTGGGCCGGACGGGACCCGGCATGATTCCCTGAGCTGCATGAGCACCATCACCCTCACCACCTGGTCGCTGGAGATGACCTCTCCGGCGGACCTCGTCCCGGCGGCTCCGGCTGGCCCGGAGATATCCGTCGTGCGGTCGGAGGTCCCCTCCCCCGAGTTCAGCCGCTTCCTCTACGCCTCGGTGGGCGGCGACATCCACTGGACGGACCGGCTGTCCCTCACCCGTGCGCAGTGGGTGGAGCAGCTCGACCGGCCGGGCGTGGAGACGTGGG
Organism: Streptomyces erythrochromogenes; assembly: GCF_040684695.1. Lineage (GTDB taxonomy): Bacteria > Actinomycetota > Actinomycetes > Streptomycetales > Streptomycetaceae > Streptomyces > Streptomyces erythrochromogenes_C. The sequence goes on along the minus strand of NZ_JBFBGM010000022.1, from coordinate 7,286 downwards.
TCGCGTACGACCGCGGCACGCCGGCGGGGTACGTGGAGCTCGACCCGCAGGACGACGGCGTCGTGGAGATCATGTACTTCGGCCTGCTCCCCGACTTCCGCGGCCGCCGCATCGGCGGGCACCTGCTGACCCTCGGCGTGGAACGGGCCTGGGACCTCGCGTCGCGCTGGCCGCAGCGCGAGGCGACCCGCCGGGTGTGGGTCCACACCTGCAGCCAGGACGGCCCCACCGCGATGAGCAACTACCAGCGCCGCGGCTTCAAGGTCTTCAAGACGGAGACGGAAGAGAAGGAAGAGACCGCGACCCCGGGCCCCTGGCCCGGCGCGTAACGCCTCCGGCGCGGCCCGCCGATCCGGGGCGCTGCCCCCGTTCCCCGGCTGCGGCCCGGCGGGGCTGGGCTGGCTTCGGGGTGGGGCGGTGCCCCTCCGGGGGCTCTCCTCGGCTCGGCGCGTGCGGCCGTGTCCCGGCCAGGCGGCCCGGGTCGCGCGCTCGTCCTGCGGGGAGCCCCCGCAGTGCCCCCACCCCACGGCACCCGGGGTGGGGGTGTGGGGACGGTGGGGGGTGTCCCCGCAGGACGAGCGCGCAACCACCCCGAACGGCCGCGACATCCCCGGACGCGCCGAGCCGAGGAGACACCCCCCGGCGGCCCCGCACCCCCACCCCCCGATCCCGACCCCGCCCGGGGACACCAACCCAGCCCCGCCAGGGGGACACCTCCCAGCGGTAGCCGGGGGAGTTTGAGGCGCGGCCACCGGGCCGCACCCGGAAGACAACCGCACCGCCGCACCGCACGCGCCCGGCCGGGGTCCGCACGTGACCCCTGTCACGCCATCCCATTATTCGGGACCAGTTCGTCCGCATCCTGGACAGTAGTGGACTCCTCCAATCGGCCCATGACACGCTTCCGCCATGAATGGAGCTGGAATTGCCTTGGTGAGTCGGCGGCACGTCGACCTCGGCCGCATGTCCAGCGCCATCTGTCCGGCGTGCTGACGGAACCAGCAACCGCCGCACATCGCCGCAATCCCGGCATCGAAGCCGTGGAAGTGTCGATCATCGCAGTCCCCTGAAGGCCGAATTCCGCCCTGTCCGCCGGTCACCCCCGGCAAGGCGCGGGCAATCAGCCGCACCCGCTCAGCGTCCAGGGGTCACGCCACCCCGCCCGCTTCGCCCGCCCCTGCCCTGAGCCGCCCAAGAAGGACGTACCGCCATGGCCGCCACCCCCGAAACGCCCGCGCCCGCCGCCGCAGCCGCCGCGCGCCGCAAGACCGGCCGTCACCGCGGCGAGGGACAGTGGGCCGTCGGACACCACACCCCCCTCAACGGCAACGAGCAGTTCAAGAAGGACGACGACGGTCTCAATGTGCGGACACGCATTGAGACGATCTACGCCCACCGCGGCTTCGACTCCATCGACCCCAACGACCTTCGCGGCCGTATGCGCTGGTGGGGCCTCTACACCCAGCGCAAGCCCGGGATCGACGGCGGCAAGACCGCGATTCTGGAGCCCGAGGAGCTGGACGACAAGTACTTCATGCTGCGCGTGCGCATCGACGGCGGCCGGCTGACCACCGAGCAGCTGCGCGTCATCGGTGAGATCTCCGAGGAGTTCGCGCGCGGCACCGCCGACCTCACCGACCGCCAGAACGTGCAGTACCACTGGATCCGGATCGAGGACGTCCCGGAGATCTGGCGCCGCCTGGAGGCCGTCGGCCTGTCCACCACCGAGGCCTGCGGTGACACGCCCCGCGTCATCCTCGGCTCGCCCGTCGCCGGCATCGCCCAGGACGAGATCATCGACGGCACGCCCGCCATCGACGAGATCTACCGCCGCATCGTGGGCAACAAGGACTTCTCCAACCTGCCCCGCAAGTTCAAGTCCGCGATCTCCGGCTCGCCGCTCCTCGACGTGGCGCACGAGATCAACGACATCGCGTTCGTGGGCGTGAACCACCCCGAGCACGGTCCCGGCTTCGACGTCTGGGTCGGCGGCGGCCTGTCCACCAACCCCAAGCTCGGCGTGCGCCTGGGCACCTGGGTCTCGCTCGCCGAGGTCCCGGACGTGTACGAGGGCGTCATCTCGATCTTCCGTGACTACGGCTACCGCCGGCTGCGCACCCGCGCCCGCCTGAAGTTCCTCGTCGCCGACTGGGGCGCGGCCAAGTTCCGCCAGGTCCTGGAGGACGAGTACCTGGGGCGCAAGCTGACCGACGGCCCCGCCCCCGAGCAGCCCTCCGGCCAGTGGCGCGACCACGTCGGCGTCCACCAGCAGCAGGACGGCAGGTTCTACGTCGGCTTCGCGCCCCGCGTGGGCCGCGTGGACGGCGCCACCCTGACCAAGATCGCGGACATCGCGGAGCAGCACGGCTCCGGCCGGCTGCGCACCACCGCCGAGCAGAAGATGATCGTGCTCGACATCGAGTCCGACCGGGTCGACTCGGTCGTCGAGGCGCTGGAGGCGCTGGACCTGCGGGTCAAGCCGTCCCCGTTCCGCCGCGGCACGATGGCCTGCACCGGCATCGAGTTCTGCAAGCTGGCCATCGTCGAGACGAAGGCGCGCGGCGCCTCGCTGATCGACGAACTGGAGCGCCGCCTGCCGGACTTCGCCGAGCCGCTGACCATCAACATCAACGGCTGCCCGAACGCCTGCGCCCGTATCCAGGTGGCGGACATCGGTCTCAAGGGCCAGCTGGTCCTGGACGACGACGGCAACCAGGTGGAGGGCTACCAGGTCCACCTGGGCGGCGCCCTCGGCCTGGAGGCCGGCTTCGGCCGCAAGGTCCGCGGCCTCAAGGTCACCTCGGCCGGTCTGCCCGACTACGTCGAGCGGGTCGTCAAGAGCTACGAGGAGCAGCGCGAGGACGGCGAGCGCTTCGCGGCCTGGGTCGCCCGCGCGGACGAGAAGAGCCTCTCGTGAGCGAGCGAGCCGCACCGTTCTACTGCCCCTACTGCGGCGACGAGGACCTGTTCCCCCACGAGACGGGTCACGGCGCGTGGGAGTGCAGGGCCTGCAACCGGGCCTTCCAGCTGAAGTACCTCGGGCTGCTGGCCCGGGGCGTCCGGTCCGATGCGGCGGGATCTCCGGAATCAGGGGGAGGCGACGAGATATGACCACCACTCAAGACGCCAGTCTCAGGAACGCGGGCCTGAAGGCCGCGACCCTGAAGGAGCTGGCCGAGCAGGCGGGCCGCGACCTGGAGGACGCCTCCGCGCCGGACATCCTGCGCTGGGCGGCCGAGACCTTCGGCGGGAAGTTCGCCGTGACCTCCTCCATGGAGGACGCGGTCGTCGCCCACCTGGCCTCGCGGGTCTTCCCCGGTGTGGACGTGGTCTTCCTCGACACGGGCTACCACTTCGAGGAGACCATCGGCACCCGGGACGCGGTCGAAGCGGTGATGGACGTCAACGTCATCACGCTGACCCCGCGTCAGAGCGTGGCCGAGCAGGACGCCGAGTACGGCCCGCGGCTGCACGACCGGGACCCCGACCTGTGCTGCGCGCTGCGCAAGGTCAAGCCGCTGGAAGAGGGCCTGACGGCGTACGACGCGTGGGCGACCGGCCTGCGCCGCGACGAGTCCCCGACCCGGGCGAACACCCCGGTGGTCGGCTGGGACGAGAAGCGGCAGAAGGTCAAGGTGTCGCCGATCGCCCGCTGGACGCAGGACGACGTGGACGCGTACGTCGCCGAGCACGGCGTACTCACCAACCCGCTGCTGATGGACGGCTACGCATCCGTCGGCTGCGCCCCCTGCACCCGCCGCGTGGCGGAGGGCGAGGACGCGCGGGCCGGCCGCTGGGCCGGGCGGGGCAAGACCGAGTGCGGACTGCACGGCTGATGACGACCGGCGAAGAGTTCGAAGACCTTACGGAGACAGAGCAGATGAGCGTGAGCGACCAGGGCGCCACCGTGTGGCTGACCGGGCTGCCGAGCGCGGGCAAGACCACCATCGCCTACGCGCTGGCCGAGCGGCTGCGCGCCGAGGGCCACCGCGTGGAGGTGCTCGACGGCGACGAGATCCGCGAGTTCCTCTCCGCCGGCCTGGGCTTCACCCGCGAGGACCGGCACACCAACGTGCAGCGGATCGGCTTCGTCGCCGAACTCCTCGCGAGCAACGGCGTCAAGGCGCTGGTGCCGGTGATCGCGCCGTTCGCGGACAGCCGCGAGGCCGTGCGCAAGCGGCACGCCGCCGAGGGCACCTCGTACCTGGAGGTGCACGTGGCCACCCCGGTCGAGGTGTGCTCCGAGCGTGACGTGAAGGGTCTGTACGCCAAGCAGGCGGCGGGCGAGATCTCCGGTCTGACCGGGGTCGACGACCCGTACGAGGCGCCGGAGTCCCCGGACCTCCGTATCGAGTCGCACACGCAGACCGTGCAGGAGTCGGCCTCGGCCCTGCACGCGCTGCTCACCGAGAGGGGTCTGGCATGACGACGACCGTCGCACACATCCACGGCGAGACGGACGCGCCCTACGCGCTGTCGCACCTCGACGCCCTCGAGTCCGAGGCCGTGCACATCTTCCGCGAGGTGGCGGGCGAGTTCGAGAAGCCGGTGATCCTCTTCTCCGGCGGCAAGGACTCCATCGTCATGCTGCACCTGGCGCTGAAGGCGTTCGCGCCGGCGCCCGTGCCCTTCGCGCTGCTGCACGTCGACACGGGCCACAACTTCCCCGAGGTGCTGGAGTACCGCGACCGCACCGTCGCCGAGCACGGGCTGCGCCTGCACGTGGCGTCCGTCCAGGACTACATCGACGCGGGCAAGCTGCGCGAGCGCCCCGACGGCACCCGCAACCCGCTGCAGACCGTCCCGCTGACGGAGGCGATCCAGGAGCTGAAGTTCGACGCCGTGTTCGGCGGCGGGCGCCGTGACGAGGAGAAGGCCCGCGCCAAGGAGCGGGTGTTCTCCCTGCGCGACGAGTTCTCCCAGTGGGACCCGCGCCGCCAGCGCCCCGAGCTGTGGCAGCTCTACAACGGCCGCCACGCCCCGGGCGAGCACGTGCGCGTCTTCCCGCTCTCCAACTGGACCGAGCTGGACGTGTGGCAGTACATCGCCCGCGAGGGCATCGAGCTGCCGGAGATCTACTTCGCCCACGAGCGGGAGGTCTTCAAGCGCAACGGCATGTGGCTGACGGCCGGCGAGTGGGGCGGACCGAAGGAGAACGAGACGCCCGAGACGCGGCTCGTCCGCTACCGCACCGTCGGCGACATGTCCTGCACCGGCGCCGTCGACTCCGACGCCGTCACGCTCGACGCGGTGATCGCCGAGATCGCCGTCTCCCGCCTCACCGAGCGGGGCGCGACCCGCGCCGACGACAAGATGTCCGAGGCCGCGATGGAAGACCGCAAGCGCGAAGGGTACTTCTAGACATGACCAGCACCACCGATCAGGTCTCCGGGCGGGGCGACCTCGCGGCGACCACCCTGCTGCGCTTCGCGACCGCCGGCTCCGTCGACGACGGCAAGTCCACCCTGGTGGGCCGGCTGCTGCACGACTCCAAGTCGGTCCTGACCGACCAGATGGAGGCCGTCGAGGCCGTCTCCGCCCAGCGCGGCCAGGAGGCCCCCGACCTGGCGCTGCTCACCGACGGCCTGCGGGCCGAGCGGGAGCAGGGCATCACCATCGACGTCGCGTACCGCTACTTCGCCACCGCGCGCCGCCGGTTCATCCTCGCGGACACCCCCGGGCACGTGCAGTACACCCGGAACATGGTGACCGGCGCCTCCACCGCCGACCTGGCCGTGGTCCTCGTCGACGCCCGCAACGGCGTGATCGAGCAGACCCGCCGGCACGCGGCCGTCGCGGCCCTGCTGCGCGTCCCGCACGTGGTCCTCGCCGTGAACAAGATGGACCTCGTCGGCTACCAGGAGTCGGTCTTCGCCGCGATCGCGGAGGAGTTCACCGCCTACGCCTCGGACCTGGGCGTCCCGGAGATCACTGCGATCCCGATCTCGGCCCTGGCCGGCGACAACGTGGTGGAGCCGTCCGCGAACATGGACTGGTACGGCGGCCCGACGGTGCTGGAGCACCTGGAGACCGTCCCGGTCAGCCACGACCTCACGGCCTGCCCGGCGCGTTTCCCGGTGCAGTACGTGATCCGCCCGCAGTCCGCGGAGCACCCCGACTACCGGGGCTACGCGGGCCAGATCGCCTCCGGCGTGCTGCGCGTCGGCGAGGCCGTCACGGTCCTGCCGTCGGGTCGCACCTCGGTGATCGAGGGCATCGACGCGCTGGGCGAGCCGGTGGACATCGCCTGGGCGCCGCAGTCGGTGACGGTGCGGCTGAAGGACGACATCGACATCTCGCGCGGCGACCTGATCGCGCCGTCCGCGAACGCGCCCGCCACAACGCAGGACGTCGTCGCGACCGTCTGCCACGTGGCCGACCAGCCGCTGTCCGTGGGCGCCCGGGTGCTGATCAAGCACACGACCCGCACGGTCAAGGCGATCGTCAAGGAGATCCCCTCGCGGCTGACCCTGGACGACCTGTCGCAGCACCCGGAGCCGGGGCAGCTCGTGGCCAACGACATCGGCCTCGTGGTCGTCCGTACCGCCGAGCCCCTCGCGCTCGACGCGTACGCCGACTCCCGCCGTACCGGATCGTTCCTGCTCATCGACCCGGCCGACGGCACCACGCTGGCGGCGGGCATGGCGGGCGAGTCCTTCGCCTCCAAGGCCCAGGCGACCGTCCTGCCGGACGACGAGGGCTGGGACTTCTAGGCCGTGTTCACCGATCTCTACTCGACCTTCGCGAAGGAGGGCGGCCGCGTCGGCAGCGGCGCCCTCGGCAGCGGCCAGGGAGGGGTGGCGCGATGTGTGCGATGACCGCCCCCGTCCCCGACGAGCCGTACCTGCCCCCGTCCCACAGACGAAGACCCGCGCCGTAGAACACGGCGCGCCGAGAGGAAGTCCTCCCGTGCCTGCCACCACCCGTACCGCCCTGCGCCGCGGCCTCGCCGCTGCCGCCGCCCTGCCGCTGCTGATCGGCGCCCTCGCCTCCTGCGGCTACGGCTCCCAGGCAGACGGCAAGGGCGACAAGACCGCGAACGCCGCCGCCGGCGGGGACGGCAAGAAGCTGTCGGCGTCGGAGGTCCGTATCGGGTACTTCCCGAACCTGACCCACGCCACCGCCCTGGTCGGCCTCCAGGAGGGCCTGATCCAGAAGGAACTCGGCGGCACGGCGGTCAAGCCGCAGACGTTCAACGCCGGTCCGTCGGAGATCGAGGCGCTCAACGGCGGTTCGCTGGACATCGGTTTCATCGGTCCCTCGCCGTCGATCAACGGCTACGTGAA